>CAVULJ010000012.1:0-69071 GCA_963742215.1 uncultured Alphaproteobacteria bacterium | reverse complement strand
GGCCGCGGCACCGTGCAGCCACACCGCGGCGGCTGCGGCAAGGAACGGCTCCATATCTTGCGCGAGAAGTCCGAGCACGATTCCGCTCAGAACATCGCCCGATCCTGCGGTAGCCAATGTCGGCGGCGCGTTGGCGTTAATGATCGCCCGACCATCTGGAGCCGCGATCACCGTATCGCTGCCCTTCAGAACAATGAAAGCTCCGCTGCGGTGGGCGGCGGCGCGCGTGCGAGTAAGCTTGTCGCCAGTCGGATCGAAAAGACGCCGGAACTCACCTTCATGGGGAGTCATGACACAGGGGCCTACGATTGCCCGATCGAGCGCCGGAGGATCGTCTTGAAAGGAAGTGATCGCATCCGCGTCGAGTAGCGTGGGGCGACCGGTCGCCAACATTGCAAGCGCCCGTGCTCGGGTCTCCTCGCCCACGCCTGCGCCGGGTCCGATCAAAAAAGCTGAGATGCGATGATCGTCGAGTAGGTGATTGAAATCCTCCGGCGCCGCGAGTGGTCGGACCATGATGCTGGTCTGCGCGGTCGCGTAAATCGGCAGAGCGATCTCGGAAACCGCGATCGTCGTTAGTCCAGCACCGGCGCGCGCCGCGGCGCGTCCCGCCATCCGGGCGGCGCCGGTCATCGGATAGCCCCCGGAAATCAGCGCATGCCCGCGCGTGTATTTGTTGCCGCCGTCCTGCGGCCGCGGCAGAACGGAAAGCCAGAGTGCCGGATCATTCTCAAAAGTGTTCGGAACAATCTTCTCCAGAACGGAAGGCGGAGTACCTATGTCGGCAACGATGACTTCGCCGCACAACAAACGACCGGGCAACAACAAGTGGCCCGGCTTCTTACGAAAAAAAGTGACGGTCAGAAGCGCCGGAACGGCGCCCAGCACTTCTCCAGTATCGCCCATCAAGCCGCTCGGAACATCGACGGCAACGATCGGCAGTCCCCTCCCAGTTGCGGCAGCCAAGGTTTCCGCAGCGGGTCCCTCGAGCGCGCGGCTAAGCCCCGCGCCAAAGATCGCGTCTACCACCAGTTCCGCCCCACCGAGCACTGCGGGCGCCAACGGTTCGACGGCCCCGCGCCACCGCTCGGCGTGATGACGCGCCTCGCCCGCCAGATGGTCGCGCGGACCCAGCAAGGCGACACGAACGGGCCAGCCGGCTTCGACAAGATGCCGGGCGGCGACGAAGCCATCGCCGCCGTTGTTACCAGGCCCACATAGAACGATAACGGGCCGCGCCTTCCAGCGCCGCCCGATTTCGCGTGCCACGGCTGCGCCGGCACTCTCCATCATATCGATGGCTGGTATGCCGGCGGCAATCGTCAGACGATCGGCCTCGGCCATCTGGCAAACACGGAGCAACGCCGTCTGGCCGTTCATCATATCTATGCAACATCTCCAATCGAAGCAGACCGGTCGTTTCGTGACGGTCCTCTGCGCCTAGTCTATGAATGCTGCTTCCATTTTCTTCGTCGCAGGGGCCTTCGCTTTCTGGTCGTCCGCCTTGGCGCCGATGAAGTCGAGGACCACGCGACCCGCCACCTTGCCGTGCTCGAGCCGATCGAAGATGTCGTTGATCGCCGACAGCGGCTGCAGTTCGATATCGGCCTTGACCTTGCCCTCTGCGGCGAATGCCAACGTCTCGGCCATATCCTCGCGAGTACCGACGAAGGAGCCGCGAATGGTGATGCAGTTCGCCACGACGTCAAACAACGGAACGGGAAAATCGCCCGGCGGCAGTCCGACCAGGACACAGGTGCCGCGCTTGCGCGTCATGGCGACGCCCTGCTTGAAAGCACCGAGCGAGGGCGCGGTGATCAGGACGCCATGGGCGCCGCCGTTCGTGGCTTTCTTGACCGCCTCGGCAGGGTCGCCGTGCTTGGCATTGACCACGAAATCGGCGCCGACCTGCTTCGCTAGCGCAAGTTTGCCGTCATCGATGTCCACGGCGCAGACTTGGAGACCCATGGCCTTGGCGTATTGAATGCCAAGGTGTCCGAGGCCGCCAGCGCCGGAGATGACGATCCAATCGCCCGCTTTCGCCTTGGTCTCCTTGATGCCTTTGTAGGTGGTGATACCTGCACAGATGATGGGCGCGGCTTCCTTGGGGTCCAGGCCGGCTGGTATGTGGGCGACGTAGTCCGGATCGGCGATGAGATACTCCGCAAAGCCGCCATTTTTGGTGTAGCCGCCGAACTCCGCTTCGGCGCAGACTGTCTCCCAAGCTGACAGGCAATGCTCGCAATGACCGCAGGCCGAGTAGAGCCAGGGAACGCCAACGCGGTCGCCTTCTTTGACAATCTTGACACCGGCGCCGATTGCAGTGACGCGGCCGATGGCCTCATGACCCGGCGTGAATGGGAGCTTGGGCTTTAGCGGCCAATCGCCGGTCGCAGCGTGAAGGTCGGTGTGGCACACACCGCAGGCCTCGGTCTTGACCAGTATCTGGCCGGGGCCAGGTGTCGGGACGTCAACCTCCATGAACACCAGCGGTTTGCCGAAATGCTCGACGAACGCAGCCTGCATTTTTTTCGCCATAACTTTCGCCTTCTGTTTGTTTTGTTGAACTACTTTTAAGCGCCGTAACCGATCAGGCAGCGGCCTTTGCCCCTAACCCGCGCACGGCCTCGATCATCGTTGTCATGCACGGCCGCGGCGTCGCCGTAGACCATGTTGCAGTTGTCGGCGTAGAAAAGGGCGTTGACGATGTCGGCGTAGCCTTTGCCCTGACCGCGCTTGACGACGTAAACCTGCTTGGCCTGGTCGGCGTTAAGGATCGGCATCCCGAAGATCGGCGAGCATTTGTCGGTGCGCGCCGCGGGGTTCACCACGTCGTTGGCGCCGATGACCAGCGCGACGTCGGTGGTCTTGAATTCCTCGTTGATGTCGTCGAGCTGGAAGATGAGGTCGTAGGGCACGCCCGCCTCGGCGAGCAGGACATCCATCTGGCCGGGCATGCGGCCGGCGACGGGATGGATTGCGAACTTTACTGAGACACCAGCCGCTTGCAGCAGCTTTACGAATTCATAGAGCTTCTGCTGCGCCTGCGCGGCAGCGAGGCCATAGCCCGGGATGATGATGACGCTCTTGGCGTAGCGCATGAAAATGCCGGCATCGGCCGCCGCAGTCGGCTTCAGCTGCCTTTGATGTGGCTCGGCTTGTGCTTGGGCGCGCCGCCAAAATTCGTGAACAGGACGTTCGCGACTGAGCGGTTCATGGCCTGTGCCATGAGCAGTGTCAGCAGCGTGCCCGCGGCGCCGACAACCATGCCGGCTATCATCAATGCCGGATTTCCCAGCACGAACCCTTCAAGGCCGACCGCGAGTCCTGTGGCGGCGTTATAGATCGAGATCACCACCGGCATATCCGCGCCGCCGATCGGCAGCGTCATCAGAATGCCGTAGACCAGGGCACAGCCGAAGAACAGATAGATCAGCTGCGGCGTCGGCAAGAGCTGGCTGGATGCACCTTGCGCCACATAGACGAGATAGCCCGCGACGGCGAGCGTGCCCAGCAATACGAGTATATTGAAATACTGCTGTCCCCGTACGCGCAGCGGCTTCTTGATGACGCCTTGAAGCTTGGCCCACGCGATCAACGAGCCGGACAGGAAATCGCGCCGATCAACGCACCCAGCAGCGTCACCACAAGCTGGGTTGTTCCCGACGCCTTATTGCCAAACAACTCGACCGCGGCGATCGCACCGGCAGCACCGCCGCCCATGCCGTTATAAATCGCGACCATTTGCGGCATGGCCGTCATCGCGACTTTCTTGCCGCCCCACCAGGCGAAACCGCCGCCCACGATAAGTGCGACGACGCCGAGTACGACATTGACGATCAGATGCGGCTTGGCAGCCGCGCTGACATCGAAGACATAGAAGAAGCTGGCCAGGACGGCGACCAGCATACCGAGGCCGGCCACGAAATATCCCTGACGGGGCGGTCACCGGCGACGACATGCGCTTGAGGCCGTACATAAACAGGAAGGCTGCCGCGAGATCGGTAACGCCGATAGTCAGTTGGGCAATGCTTGCCATTGTCATGTCAGTTCCTCACTTCGCCTTGGGGTGGTGAGCCTTCGCGTGGCTTAATTTGTGATGTTTGCTTGCTGTCCGCTCGTCTGAAACATCGCCAACATTCGATCGGTGACGGCATAGCCGCCGGCGGCATTGCCAGCGCCGAGCAGCACGGCGAAGAACCCGATCGCCTGCTCTTGCACCGTGCTGGCGTTGAGCAGGGCGAACATTCCGCCGACCACCACGATGCCGTGCACGAAATTGGAGCCGGACATCAGCGGCGTGTGCAGGATCGCTGGCACGTGGCCGATGATGACCCAGCCGGCAAAAGCGGCGAGCATGAAGATGTACAGGGCTACGAAGCCGGTTATTTGGATTGAAAAGTCCATCGTGCTGTCCTCGTTCGGCTCAAGCCGCTTTCACTGTTGTTTTTGCTGCGGTTTTATCGGCTTTGTTGCTGGGATAAGCTTCATGCTCGCTCTTATCGCTGTGCATCTTGCCCTCATGGGTCAGAACGGTTTTGGCGAGCACCTCATCGTCCCAGTTCAGCGTGATGATGTTGTCCTTCATCATCAGAGCGAGCAGGGCCGCTACATTCTTCGCATACAGTTCGCTGGCGTCTTCGCCGAGCAGCGATGGCACGTTGAGCGGTGCGACGATCGTCACTTGTCCGATCCTTGCGGTCTCGCCTGGTTGGGTGTCCTCGCAATTTCCGCCGCCTTCGGCCGACAGATCGACGATCACGGCGCCGGCTTTCATGCCGGAGACCTGCGACTTGCTGATGAGCTTGGGTGAGGGCCGCCCGGGTATGGCCGCCGTGGTGATGATCAGGTCCGACTGCTGGATATGCTTGGTCACGACCGCGTCGATCTTGGCTTTTCTCCGCAGCGGTCAGTTCGCGCGCATAGCCGCCCTTGCCGCGCGCATCCACGCCGGTGTCCACGAATGTGGCCCCCAGCGAGGCCACCTGTTCCGCGGTTTCCGGTCGCACGTCATACCCCTCGACGACGGCGCCAAGACGGTGCGCGGTAGCAACGGCTTCGAGGCCCGCGACGCCGAGGCCCATCACAAGGACATGGGCGGGCCCGATCGCTCCCGCAGCCGACGTGATTTTTGGCAGCACTCGCGCGAGATGGGTAGCACCGAGCTGCACGGCGTAATAGCCGGCCAAGGCCGACTGACTGGATAGCGCGTCCATGGCTTGCGCGCGCGTGATGCGCGGAATCCTGTCCATGGCAAAGCAGGTGATCTTCCTGTCCAAAAGACGTTTCACCAACTCGGGTTCTTTGCCCGCATAGATGAAGGAGATCAGGATCGCGCCTTCCTTCATCTCGTTGATCACGTCCAGCGCCGGAGGCTTGCACGCCGAGAACAACGTCGGCTTCGCTGACCAGAGCGTGGCGATCGGCCGTAAAAGAGACATCCTTGAACGCGGCATCGACGATGCTGGCGGAATCTCCCGCGCCCGACTGCATGTGCAGCTTGGCGCCGAGCTTGATCAGCTTGCCGACAACGGACGGCACCAGTGCCACGCGTCGTTCGTGCGGCTGAGTTTCCTTCAGAACGGCGACATTGACGTACATGAAAGCTCCAGTTGAAGGCGGCGTCAGTTCTTATCAAGTGACTGGAAATCGCGGGATGAGGCGGGTTTAGAACGCCTCATCCCATTTTGATCGGCCTGTGTCTTAGAGCGGCGCTTCGGCTGCAACGTAGCGAACGAGCTTTTTGTTTACGAACTCGTGGATGCCCATGTTTCCGAGCTCGCGCCCGTAACCGGAGTCCTTGATGCCGCCGAACGGCAGTTCGGCATCGGACCAGGAAATGTTGTTGATGAACATCATTCCGGTATCGACGCGGCTGGCGACTTTCTGCCCATGGGCAATATCCTTAGTGAAGACAGAGCCGCCCAGTCCGAAGTCGGAGTCGTTGGCGAGCGCAATCGCTTGGTCTTCGTCCTTGACCCGAAAGAACAGCGCGACCGGGCCAAAGAATTCCTCTCTGAAGGCGGGGTTGTTTGGCTTGATGTCGGTCAGGATGGTCGGCGCCATATACGATCCCGGCCGATCGATACGCTTGCCGCCCATGATTACCTTAGCGCCGTGAGAGACCGCGCCATCGACCTGTTTCAAAAGGTCAACCAGGGCCGATTCTGAGGACAACGGACCGAGTGTCGTTTTCTCGTCCAACGGGTCGCCTGGCTTGAGCGCCGCAAGCGCAGCCTTAAACTTCTCCAAGAATGTATCGGCAAGTTTGTCGACGACAATGAATCGCTTTGCTGCGCAGCAGGTTTGTCCCGTATTGTACATCCGTCCCCACACCGCCCATTTGATGGTGTGCTCTAGATCGGCGTCTTCAAGGACGATAAACGCGTCGCTGCCGCCAAGCTCCATTGAGGACGGCTTGAGGTTCTTTCCGGCGCGTGCGGCAATGCTCCTGCCGGCTGCGACGCTGCCTGTGAGCGCTACGCCTTTGACTCGCGGGTCATCGACGACGCGGTCCGACTGATCGTGTGAGATCAGAAGGTTGGTGTACAGACCAACAGGCGCTCCAGCCTCGATCAAAAGCTTCTCGAAGGCGATCGCACATTGCGGCACGATGCCAGCGTGCTTCACCAGCACGACATTACCCGCCATCAAATGTGGACCGGCGACCCGAGCAAGCTGGTAGTAGGGAAAGTTCCAGGGCTCGACGCAGAAGACCAAACCGATCGGGCTGCTCTCCATATGGCCTTCGCCGAGGCTCGGATGCAGTTTCACTGGCGCCAGGAAGCGCTCGGCGTTCTTGGCGTAATAGGCAAGGATATTCGAGCTGAACTCCACCTCGCCGCGGGCTTCACTGATCCGCTTGCCCATTTCGAGCGTCATCGTGTGCGCAAACTCGTCGGCCTTCGCATGCATGATCGCTGCTGCCTTGGCCACGATGACCGCGCGCTCGGCATAGGTCTTTTTCCGCCACGTCTCAAAACAAGCTGCGGCGGTCGCGATCTTGGTCTCGAGCTCTTTGTCAGTCAGCTCATCGAACTTTTTAAGAAGCTTTCCGGTGGCGGGATTGAGGCTTTGGTAGGACATGGCTTGGTTCTCTTTCAATGTTGTCGTTGAGGATGTGCGGAGTCGCTCTAAGCTTCGATGATCACCTTTAGCGCTTTCGTCTTCGCGGCGTTGCCAAAGGTGTCGTAGGCATCAAGGATGCGGTCGAGCTTGAAGTGATGAGTGATCAGGCGTTTGGGATCGATCTTGTGAGATCGGACGGTGTTGAACAGCATTGGTATGGTGACGGTATCGACCAGCCGTGTGGTGATGGAAATGTTGCGGTCCCACAGGCTCTCCAGATGGAGAGCTACCTTTTGTCCATGCACCCCGATATTGGCGATGTTGCCGCCCGGCGCGATAATTTTTTCACACATCTCGAAAGTGGCCGGGATGCCCACCGCCTCGATAGCGGTGTCGACCCCGCGATTGCCGGTCATCTTCATGACCGTCTCCACGGCCTTTCCGTCGGCGCTATTGATGCCCGCGGTGGCCCCGAAACGCTTCGCCATTTCAAGGCGATTGTCGTCGAGATCGATCATGATGATTTCGGCCGGCGAGAAAAATTGCGCCGTCAACAAGGCTGCAAGCCCGATAGGCCCTGAGCCGACGATTGCTACGATGCTTCCCGGCTGAACTTTGCCGTTGAGTACGCCGCATTCGAACCCTGTCGGCAGAATGTCGCTGAGCATGACCAGCGCTTCTTCATCCGCCCCTTCGGGAATCGGATAAAGGCTTGTGTCGGCGTAGGGAGTGCGGACGAATTCAGCTTGTGTGCCGTCAATTGTGTTGCCGAGAATCCAGCCACCCGTCGTGCAATGGGAGTACATCTGTTTTCGGCAATAAGCACATTTGCCGCAGGCGCTGACGCAGGAGATAAGGACACGGTCTCCCGGCTTGAACGCGGTAACCGCAGGTCCAACCTTGTCGACGATGCCAACACCCTCATGGCCCAGAATGCGGCCGGGTTGGCACGTCGGGACGTCACCTTTGAGGATGTGAAGGTCGGTTCCGCAAATTGTCGTCTTTACTATTTTGACGATCGCGTCCGTGGGCGCTGTGAGCTCGGGCTTGGGACGATCTTCCAGAGCTTTCTTACCGGGCCCTCGGTAAACGAAGGCTTTCATCGTCACGGCTTCTGCTTCTTGGGCGCGAGCTGTCGGTCTCGGCATCGTCGTGAGACTCATTGTCTGTCATCTTTCTGGTCAGCGGCTTGACTGCCCGGACCCTGTTTGCCGTGCGCTTGTGACGTAGTTCATCAATTTAAGACGGCGAGAAAAGCATGAACTCCAGATACGTTCACTACAGTGCTGCTCGCTGTCTGATCAAAATTGACCGCATTAAAAAATGAATAGTCGTTTATTAAAATTTGTTCCTCGGTAAAAACGTTGAACACGTAATCGATTGATTTTGCGACGACGAGCATGGCCGGTCTTTCATGCCAAATCCAGAAAGCACGTCTAAGTATCGTCGTGTTCCTCCAACGGGTATTGAGCGACGACCGTGCCGTCCGCATTCATGATGGCTCATGCGCCAGTCTGAAAAATTAGAGCCGGTCATGAGCACGCCATCTGCCCGAAGCTTGCCGGCAATCTCCCTGGCGCCTTTGCAGGCCGCCTCGATATTCGGGAAATCAAGCCCGTGTTCGGGAAGAGTGATCGCATAGTTGGAAAATTCGACTTTGAACTTTGGCATTCCGGATGGCTAACGCCGTGACGCCGATTAAAGTTGCGTCAAACCCCGGGCGAGTAAGCGGCACAAATTTCTGGCCTAGCCAAAATAGCGAGTGGCAGAGAGAAAGAGCCTATTTCGGCTGACCTGAGCAAAATTATACAGATTTCTTTCAACAAACGCCCGAAATTGTGCTCGTTCGATAGATGCAACACATTTCGGCGGTGAAGATGACCGGCTCCGGTTTTCAGTCGTTGGATCAGAGTTTAATGTCTTTCTATTCGCGCGCGTCTGCGAGGACCGAAATGACACCCCGCTCAGCGTGCTTTCAGCGTTGGCGCGATTGGACCTCGATCCATGGCAAGAAGCCGCCGAATTGGCGCAGTTGCCGCGGGAAAGTGCAACTCGAAGGTTGGCCTCGTCCATCGCAACTCTGGCCGACGGGCTACCATCACATCTAGAGAATGGAATAATTGCCGCTCGCTTGATCGCGCTCTTGCCGCGCCACAGCGCCTCCGAGATTTCTGCACGCAGGACTGTGGTGGACGCCAGAGACGTTAGAAAATTTCGCGCCGGCATGTGCATGTATGCGATTTTTTTCATCATCGTGATGGCCGCTCAATGGATCGCGGCAAGCCTTCAGGCGCCAACCCGGATCGACAATACTGAAGCATCGGCCTCCAGTACGGTCTTGCCGCAGCCGCCATCGTCGAACTCCGGCCAATGACCTCGCGCGGGCGCTTCGTCGGCGCTCTCCATGGCCAAAACGAGG
Source organism: uncultured Alphaproteobacteria bacterium (assembly GCA_963742215.1). GTDB lineage: Bacteria > Pseudomonadota > Alphaproteobacteria > Rhizobiales > Xanthobacteraceae > BOG-931. The sequence goes on along the minus strand of CAVULJ010000012.1, from coordinate 59,584 downwards.
TAACCTGCTTTAAAATTCTTCTGGCAGAGCGCTTTATTAATTTGTGAATCTGGAATGGAATTATCGGCAATCCGGCCAGCGCGCCCCGGACGAAGTGCCCCGCACTCGCCTACTTGTAAGGAAATATGTGCTTTTTATTCAGCAGCATCAAATGGGTAAATCAGACTGATAAAGAAATACACAAAAGCTTATCAGTGTCAGTAGCGTGTGTACCTGACAAAAAGAAGTATTTCTTAGCTAGTCGTATCCGTGCGTCGAGCCCTATCGGCCGAAATTTGGCAGTAGCAGTTCGGCATTGCCACTTTCGACGGCGCGGAGCTGCTCGTCGGTGAAGCCATACTTGTAAAAGCCCTCAAGATTCTCCTCTAAGGATGCGCCTCTATTAGCAAATGGAAAGTCGCTTCCGAACAAGACGTTTTTGATCGATACCAACTCCATCAGCGGCGCCAACGTTTCCGGCCTCGCTGAAAGCGCGATATCGAAATACAGCTTTTGCAATTCGGCAAGAGGTCCGTTGGGAAGCCGGCTCGCCAATACCTTGTCATTGCCGACCACACGACAAATGCGGGCCTTTAGTGTCGGTACCGCATTGCCGGCATGGGGAAAAATGAAACGAACATCGCTGCAGCGCGAAAGCGTGCCGCTATAGAGCAGGCTGACCACAGCGCGCACCGCATCAAACGGAAACTCGATAACGGCTTCTGGCACAAACGAGATGAGGTTGGTACAAGCCGCCGACACGGTCGGATGAACAAAGACGATCGTCTTACGCCGGTTGAGTTCATCGAACACCGGCTTGAATGTTTCATCCCCCGGCCACTTGTTGTCGTAGCTCGACATCAGGCAGAAACCATCCGCCTTCAGCGTATCCAAAGCGTATTCGATTTCACGGAGGCTGCCGTCAATATCTGGAAGTGGAAGCGCTGCGAACATGCCAAAGCGCCCAGGATAGTCTGCCATCAATTGAGCCGCATAGTCGTTGCAGTAGCGGGTGATGGTGCGGCTATCGAGTTCGGAGGCGAACCACGTACCCGGAGCCGAGATCGACGTAATCGCGGTCGCAATACCGTTGCGGTCCATGGCGTCGATGGAGATCTGCGGAGTCCACGTAAACGGGCCGCTCGCCTTGCGCGAGGAACGGCCGAAGATCCGCTGGGCGCCCACCTCCTCGTAATATCGCGGCGGCATCAGGTGGTGATGAACATCGATGATCTTGCGCGCCGACACATCGGCGGGCGAAGTGCCACGTGTACTTGGCGCTGCGGTTGGCGACACGCCAGCGCCACCGCCTGTCTCGGGCGCGGCAACCTTCCTATGCCGCTTATGCGGAGTTCCGCTAAGACAGGCGCTGCAGGTCGGGTTGTAAACAAACCGGCCACTGTGACGGCCGATGGAGAAGTCCTGCGTTTGATGGAACAGCGTCATTGCAAAACCACCACGGGATGAATCAGATTTTGAGCCGGCGGACGGCCTCGTTGTCAAAGGCGAATCCCCAGCCGGGACGATCCGGCACCACCGCGCGGCCTTCCACATTCAGCTCAAGCTCATCCCGATAGATCGGATCGAACCACGGCATGGATTCGAGGTAGATCGCGTTCGGCAGCGCGGCGACCAGCGCGATGCTCATCTGGTGAAGATGATGCGGCGAAATCGGCGTGTCGTAGGCTTCAGCAAGATGCGCGGCCTTGAGAAACTCGGTTGGACCACCCATGCGCTGAAGATCGGGCATCAGGATATCGGCGGAGCGCTGCTGCAGCATGGCGTGAATGCCGCGTGAGGTGTAGACGCTTTCGCCGGAAGCGATCGGCGTGTCGAGCGCCGCAGCAATCGCCGCCTCGCCGTCATGGTTCTCGGGTGACGTCGGCTCCTCGAACCAGGTAAGATTGAACTCCTCCAGCATCCGGCCAAGCCGGATCGCCTCGGCTACGCTATAGACCTGATGCGGATCGGTCATCAACGCAATATCCGGGCCGATGACCTCGCGGACCGCCTTAACGCGCGCAACTGCATCGTCCATGTCCTTACCGATACGGACCTTCATTGCGCGATAGCCATTTTTGAGATGTAACGCGGCCTGCTTTTGCACGTCATCAATGGACAGGCTGCGCCAAAGGCCGCCGCTGGCGTAAACCGGCACGCTGCTCGCCGCTGCGCCGATCAGATGCGCGACATTCATGCCGGCTTGCTTGCCGCGCAAATCCCATAGTGCACAATCGACAGCAGCAATGCCCATGACCGATACACCGGCGACACCAATAAAGCCGACGCTGCTCCAGGCCTTGGCGTTGAAGCTGCCGCCCATACGCGGATCGAGTCCGACAACAAGCGGCTCCAGACTTTTCACCATCTCGGAGAGAACTTTGGTGAACTCGCGCTTGAGCGTGCAGATGAAGCCTTCGCCGATAACGCCTTCGTCAGTCTCGAGATAAGCCAGCACGCCATCCGAGCCGCTCATGCCATGGCCGATCGGTTGCGCGAATGGGATATGTACCGCCTCGCACCGTAGTTTTGTGATCTTCATACCACGCGCTTCCTCTCTGTGCCGATCCTTACAAACCGCGGCACGCTCTGCAATCTCGTTTACGCCGCGACCTTAAGCCTCTAGCACTTCGGCCGCGCTCGGAGTGGTGGGTCGATCCATCCTTCTCGTATTATGCCGCCTTCTCGTATTATGCCGCCGGCGGATATGACGACTGACGTTAAAAGAAATTGAACCGGGGAATTTGCCTAATGAAAGGGACAGCGCTGCGGATTGGCTGCATTGCAGCTTTCTCGTTGATGTGCGGCTATATCCATGCCGCGGCGGCTACAGATATGGTCAATGTCGGGCTCGGGGGATCGAGCGTCGACACCGCTTTCTACCTAGCGCGGGATAAGGGCTACTTCAAAGATGAGAATATCAACGTAAACTTCATCGTGTTTACGGCCGGATCTCAGGAGATTGCACCGTTGGGGACCGGTGAGCTCGAGGTCGGCAGTGGTGCGGCATCGGTCGGACTATACAACGCCATCGCACGCGGAGTTGGACTGCGGATCGTCGCCGACAAGGGTCACACCGAACCCGGTAACGGCTATCAGAGTTTGGTAGTACGCAAAGCTCTAATCGACAGCGGTGAATTCAAATCGCTTGCTGATCTGAAGGGCAAGCGCATGGGCATCGCCGCGGAGGGCGTCACGACGCTTTCCTATGTCAACGAGGCCGCGAAAGCTGGCGGGATCGCGTTCGATGACGTGTCGCTCATGTATCTGCCGATGCCCGACCAACTTGCGGCAATGAAGAATGGCGTCCTTGACGCCGGTATCCTGCCGGAGCCCCCCAGTACCCTGATCACCGACGCCGGCATCGGCGTACGCTTCATGAACACCGACCAATTCTATCCGTTCGGGCAGGTGACAATGGTCTTCTACGGCGAAAAGTTCCTCCATGACAAACCGGAACTCGCGCTCAGGTTCATGCGTGCATATCTGCGCGGTATCCGCGCGTATAACGATGGGCTCAAGGATGGCAAGGTACGACCAGACGCGGATGACGTTATTGAAACCATCAGCAAGAACTTCAAAATGCCTCCTGCTCTTGTTACCGAAATGGATGCGCCCGCGATCGATCCTGATGGGATGGTCCAGGTCAAGAGCATCCAAAAAGATCTCGACTTCTTTCGCGCGCGAGCCTGGGTTAAGCAGCCCATCGATCTGAACAATGTCATAGATATGTCGATCGCCCAGAAAGCCAGCGCGGACCTAGGCAAATATCAACGCAAGAGTAATTGATGTCGGGCAGAAAGCTGCATGATTATTGGACGTCGAGATGCGCGTCGCGAACGCGCTGTGCCCAAATCGGAATTTCTTTTCGAATAAACGCCGCGACTTCGCTGGTGGACATCGTCGGCACTGGATTGCAGGCCAGGTCGACCATAGCGCCTTTGACTTTCGAGTCGCCCATCACCGTGTAGATCTCGGAATTCAGCGTCTTGATCGCCTCCGCCGGAGTACCGTGTGGAGTGGCGACAGCGATCCACGGTGTTACATCGAAGCCGGGAAGAGCAGCTTCAGCTACCGTCGGAATGTCAGGAAGCTGTGGCAACCGCTTTGCACCAGCAGCAGCAAGGGGACGTATCTTGCCTCCCGTTATGAGCGGCAGCATGGCGGTCGCGTCCGTGGCTGCAACCGGAACAGCGCCACCCGCCAGATCCGCAACAGCCTGCATCGAGCCGCGGTATGGGATTTGGGTAATTTCGATACCGGCCATCTTGTTCAATTCGGCAAGGATGAAGTGACCACCAGTACCGACACCGCCGGTGCCCATGGACAATTTACCGGGCTCGCTTCTAGCGAGAGCGATAACATCTGACAGGCGAGTTGCAGGAAATTCGATGCTTGATGCAATCAGCGTCGCGCCCATACACACGAGAGCGACGGGATCAAAATCCTTCTGCGGATCGAAGTCGAGTGAGTGAAACAGGGCGGTGTTGATCGCCAGTGGTCCGGTAGTTGTAAGCATCACGGTGTAGCCGTCGGGAGCAGCTCGCGCCACAACTTCGGCGCCGAGATTGCCATTTGCCCCGACCTTGTTTTCCACGACGACCGGCTGATTCCATATCTTGCTCATTCTGTCGGCGAGAAGGCGTGCTACCGCGTCAGCTTGAGCGCCCGCAGGGTGAGGCACAATGAGCGTTACGCGCCTTTCAGGATAATTTTCAGCATCGGCTCCGTGCAGGAAGACAGAGCTCGCGAAAACTGCGGCAACCGCCAACCTCACCGTCAGCGGTCCGAGATTCCACAAACGACGACCATCTCTCGATTTCTTGGGCTCAACGCGCTCTGAAAGAAGGGCCACCTCATCAGCATTTTCGGGCAATGCGTCCCCCTAGCCATGAGTGGCTTTTGCTCTTCAACGCCTTGAAGGATGGGCGCCCCTCCGTAGGGCAGTCAAGGACCACGACTTTTGGCCGCTGGGGCTTCTCTTACAGCGGCATCGGAAGTATTTCGCCGGGTGTCTAATCGAAAGCTGTTGCTAGCGTTCAGCGAACTTAGTCTCCGCCAATAGAATTTTGATATTAAAATTCGTAGTCGGCGACTGTCGCTCATTCCGTCTAATATTTCCTACTAAGTTTTATTTGTTTGGCCGACGGCGAATTCTTTTTATGATTTAGATTATGTTTTCAACGGTGATAAAATTTCCGGCAAACAAGCAAAAATTCTGTCCGACGACAATGTATTAGATCTGCTGCTCTACGCAGAGACCACGCGGCAGCCGATCCGAAATAAGACAATCATTCTGCTATCAGCGAAGGCAGGGCTGCGGGCCGGCGAGATCGCGAAGCTGACGTGGGATATGGTGACCGATCCGACGGGTACTATTGGCACCATTTGCGCCACACTGCAGCGACGTGGCTCATGCAAGCTGGCACTGACGTGTGGCAAGCTGCTGGCTATCTCGGCATGACCGTCGAGATGCTTTTGCAACGGTACGGGCACCATCATCCAGCTCACCTGGCGGGCGCCAAGCGCGCGTTCGCCCGACACCGCAAGCTCAAAATATCTGTCGCGGTCGATGAGACAGGTGAAGCTAAGTATTGGTCGGAGCGATAGGATTTGAACCTACGACCCCCTCGTCCCGAACGAGGTGCTCTACCAGGCTGAGCCACGCTCCGACTATGGCGCGGCTTATACAAGCAGCCTTTCAGCCCTGCAAGCACGGCGGTTGCCCTTGCGCGCATAGCTATTTAGTCACTTATGCCGCGCCATGAAAGGCAGAACCCAGGGCGAAACCGCCGTTCCCTGACCACGCGCGTATCGCGGGCCGATGCCGCAGCCGTCGGCGATGCCGTGCATTGCCTTAAGGCTGGCGGCCTCGTCGCCTTTCCGACCGAGACGGTGTACGGCCTCGGCGCCGACGCGACCAATGCCCGCGCCGTTGCGCGGCTTTACGACGCCAAGGGCCGGCCCGCGTTTAACCCGCTTATCTCGCATGTAACCGATGCGCGCCGCGGCGAAAGCGCTGGCGCGCTTCAATGCCGACGCCGCAAAGCTCGCGGACGCGTTCTGGCCGGGTCCGCTCACGTTGGTTTTGCCGAAGACGGCAGACTGTCCGGTTGCCGAGCTGGCGACCGCCGGTCTCGACAGCATCGCCGTGCGGGTCCCCCATCACGACGTAGCGCAGAAAATCCTCGCCGCATTCGGCCGGCCGATCGTCGCGCCGTCGGCGAACCGTTCCGGCCATGTTTCACCGACGACCGCGGGACACGTGCTCGCCGATCTGCGCGGCCGTATCGAGCTTATCGTCGACGGCGGCGCGACATCAGTCGGCGTTGAATCGACCATCGTTGCCTGTCTCGATGAACCGACCTTGCTGCGGCCCGGCGGCGTACCGCGCGAAGCCATCGAGAAGGCCCTCGATCGCCCGCTTGCACCGAGCCGTCGAACTCGTCAACCGACGACGACGCGCCGCTCGCGCCCGGCATGTTGGCATCCCATTACGCGCCGCATACGCCGCTGCGGCTTGAAGCGAAGCGGTCGAACCCGGCGAAGCGCTGCTGGCGTTCGGGCCCGCGCCTCTCGACGGCGCCGCAAACGCAAAGATCACGCTTAACCTGTCGCAGCGCGGCAACCTGATCGAGGCAGCCGCCAATCTGTTCTCGTACCTGCGCACGCTCGATGGCGCGAATGCTAAAGCCATCGCGGTCATGCCGGTCCCGCACGAAGGGCTTGGCGAAGCGATCAACGACCGGCTCGCACGCGCGCTGCGCCGCGATAGGTCGCTTGCGCACCATCTTGCGGCCCTTAACATGATCCGGAAAAGTGGACTTCCGGTTTCCCGCCTTCGCGAAGCCAACCTTTGGCGAAAGACTGTCTAAACCGGCTTCCATTGGGCGAAGGAAGGTCCGAAAAGATCATGCTCCAACTGGAACTCTGATCCTGCTTCAACGGACGTGCCCGATGCTTGATAGACCGAAAATGGACCCTGCCCTGCTCGCACGCTTTGCCGCGATCGTCGGCGAGAAATACGCCATCACCGATCCGGACATTCAGGCGCCGTATCTGATCGAGCAGCGCAACATGTTTCAGGGCCACACACCCGTGGTGCTGCGGCCGGCGAACGTCGCCGAAGTGTCCGCCATCGCAAAACTTGCCAACGACACCGGCACGCCGATCGTGCCGCAAGGCGGCAATACCGGCCTGGTCGGCGGACAAATCCCGCTGCACAACGAAGTCGTGCTGTCGCTGAACCGGCTCGACCGCATTCGCGAGATCGATCCGACCTCGAACACCATCACCTGCGAAGCCGGCGTGACCTTGCAGCGCACCCGCGAGGCCGCCGCGGAAGTGGACCGGCTCTATCCGCAACTGCTGCCGTCGGAAGGCACCTGCACCATCGGCGGCAATCTCTCGACCAATGCCGGCGGCACCGCCGCCATCGCGCACGGCATCGCGCGCTCGCATGTGCTCGGCATCGAAGTGGTGCTGGCCGACGGCCGGGTGATGAACAATCTCAACAAGCTGAAGAAAGACAACACCGGCTACGACCTGAAAAACCTTTTCATCGGCGCCGAAGGCACGCTCGGCATCATCACCGCGGCGGTGCTTAAGGCTGGTGCCGCGCCCGCGCTCGGTCGAGACCGCGTTCGCCGGTATCAAATCGCCGGAAGCGGCGCTGGAACTGCTTGGCATCGCCACCGAGCACACCGCGGGCGGCGTCACCAGCTTCGAGATCATGACCCGGCGCGGCATCGAACTGGTGCTGGAGCACGGCCAGGGCGTCCGCGATCCGCTGTCGTCGCCGCACGAATGGTACGCGCTGATCGAATTGTCCTCGCAGCAGCGCGAAGGCTTGCGCGACGTGATGGAAGAAATCCTGGCGGAAGGCATGGAGAAGCAGCTGGTGTTCGACGCCACCATCGCCGACAGCATCGAGCAGGCCAAAATGTACTGGCGCATCCGCGAACTGTTCGGCGAAGTGCAGAAATATGCCGGCGGCTCGATCAAGCATGACGTCTCGGTCCCGGTCGCCGCGGTGCCGGCCTTCATCAGGGAAGCCAACGAAGCTGTCGTGAAGCTGATCCCCGGCGCGCGCCCGCTGCCGTTCGGCCATCTCGGCGACGGCAACATCCATTACAACGTCACCCAGCCGGTCGGCGCCGATAAGGCCGAATACCTGAAGCGATGGGACGACGTGAACGCGGTCGTATTCGCCGTGGTCAAGAAATTCGGCGGCTCGATTTCGGCCGAGCACGGCGTCGGCGTGGTCAAACGCGACCTGCTGCCGTCGGTGAAGGACCCGGTAGCGCTCGAGCTGATGCACAGCCTCAAGGCCATGCTCGACCCCAAGGGCATCCTCAATCCCGGCAAAGTGCTTTGACCCTACTCACCGTCATGGCGGGGCTTGTCCCGGCCATCCACGTCTTTCATCTTGCTCAGCATTTAAGACGTGGATGCCCGTTATACTCACTTCGGCGCCGGTATGCTCGGTGAGCGGCGTGATGGCGAATGACGTCATGGCAAATCCTCCCACGCGGTTTTGTTGTTGAAACGCTATCGCCGCCCATCGGGAGGGTCAAGGAGCGGCGGGCCCGCTCATGGCAGAAATCGGGTGCAGTAATCGGGTGGAGGCAAAGGCCGATGCCGACCATGTTCACGCCAGATCATTTCTTTGGAGTGAAACATGCTCCTCCAATCTCGCGTTCAACCCGCCGCGGCCGGGAAAGAGCATCAGCCGCATTCAATGGCGGCATTTTTGCGCCGTCTCGTTGCCTGGATTCGCGCGTATCTCAAACACCGGCGCGATCGCCAGCAGCTGTTTGAATATTTGGCCAGCGATCATCGCGCCGCCGCCGATCTCGGGGTCAGCGCCGATATCTCACGCGAGTGGTCGCGACGGCCGTTCTGGCGCGCGTAACTTTAGCCTAGCTTTATATTTGCTTCCTTGACGATGCGGCTCCACATCTGCGTCTGCCGCTCGACGAAGGCGCCGAATTCCGCGGGCGTGTTCTGCCGCGATTCGACATTGAGCTCGGTAAATCGCGCGCTGACTTGCGGCGAAATCAGCGCTGCGTTCAGGCCTGCATTGAGCTTCGTGACGATCCCGGCTGGCGTGCCGTGAGGAACGAATACGCCATTCCACTCGTAGCCTTCGAATCCCGGCAAGGCATCCGACATCGGCGGAATATCGGGCAGCGTTGGCAAGCGACCCTTGCCGGTTTGCGCAATGGCTTTCACCTGCCCTGCTTTCACCAATGGGAATACCGACGAGCCGTTGGAGAAGGCAAACTTCACCTGCCCCGCCATGACGTCTTTGATCGCCTCGCCGCCGCCGCGATAAGGCACGTGATTGATCCTGATACCCGCCGAGCGGGCGAACAATTCCAGCAGCAGGTGCTGCAGCGTGCCGTTGCCCGAAGACGCCATGTCGATGCCGTCCGGCGATGATTTGGCATAAGCGATGACGTCGGCGACGGTATTCACCGGCAATGACGGCGCCGCGATCAGGATGTTTGCCACCAGCCCGACCAGAAATACCGGATCGAAGCTATTGCGATAGTCGAACGATAAATTCTCGTAGAGCGATCCGTTGATCGAGAACGCCGTAGCGTCGTGCAGAATGCGTGTAGCCGTCGGGATCGGCCTTGGCGACGATGGCTTCGGCTATCGTGCCGCCGGCGCCGCCGCGGTTTTCAATGGCGAACTGCTGCCCGAGATCTTCGCTGAGCCGGGCGTAGATGATGCGCGCGGTGGTGTCGGCGCCGCCGGCCGGCGGATAAGGCACCATGACGCGTACCGGCCGATTGGGCCACGCTTCTTGCGCGCTTACCCCACCAGAGAAAGGCAGCACAGCCGCCGCAGCGAGCAGCGCGCGTCGCGTCAGATCCATCGTGTCCTCCCAGACCAAGCGTAATTTAGCACCACCGGCAGTCCGTGGTCATGGGACGCGCTAGAACAGCGAGGGACTAGAACAGTGAGGCTTGGCCGTCCGGCTCCTTCACCCTTTTGGCCCGCGGCTTCTTTTCCTTGGCGAAAGCGTCCGGCGACGCCGGCGGCGCGATGCGCGGCGCATCCACCGACACCGGTTCGAGAAGCGCCGCGCAATCGTTGGCAACGCGGTTTACCGCTGTCGAAATCTCGTAAGCTTCCAGCAACTCATCCTCAGCAGGCGCGATCAAGGCCGCTGCGACATCAGCTTCGACATTGGCGCAGTCGAGCCAAAGGTCGAAAGCTTGCGGCGGCACGAACACCGGCATCCGGTCGTGGATCGCGGAGAGCACATGGTTTGCGCGGGTCGTGATGATAGCGACGGTATCCAGTTCTTCACCGTTTGGACCGGTCCAGGTCTCATACAAGCCGGCAAAAGCCAACGGCTGGGCTTCACCATTGGCGTCACGCTTTGCCCGCACCAAATACGGCCGCTTCGTCGCACCGGGCTGCCATTCGTAAAATCCATCGTTCGGTATCAGGCAGCGCCGACACCGCATGGCGTTGCGAAACGCCGGCTTTTCCAGCACGGATTCACCCCGCGCATTGATCAGAAGCGGAAAGGTTTTCGGATCTTTCACCCAGGCCGGCAGCATGCCCCAGCGCATCAGCGCAAACGAGCGTTTGCCATCCACAAGCCGCACGATCGGAACCGGCTGGGTCGGAGCAACATTGTAGCGCGCGCGGGAAATTCGGCAGCTCGCCATAGCCGAACATCGCCTTGATCGCCTGCGGCGTCGAGATGATGACATAGCGTCCGCACATGGTCTAAGAACCCAAGTCTAAGGAAACCGCTGGCCTGACAAATAATCCTTGATCGAGAACATTCCAGAACGGCGGATGCTCCCGATCCCCGACATTAGCCGATGCGAAATGCAAATCGATGAGCAACGACGAGCGATCGCGGACTTATCCAACGCGGCCTTATCTTGCGGTGAGCGCGGCGATCTTCCGCGACGGCCGTGTCCTGATCGTGCGCCGGGCGCGGCCGCCGGCGCACGGTCTCTATACGTTGCCCGGCGGCGGCGTGGAACTGGGCGAAACACTCGAGGAAGCCGTGGTTCGCGAAGTCCGTGAGGAAACCAGCCTGGAAGTCGAACCGGTGGCACTCGCCGGCTATCGCCAGGCCATCGCCCACGATGCCCAAGGCGCGGTCGAGCGCCATTTCGTCATTTTGCCGTTTGCGGCACGCTGGATCTCCGGCGAAGTTGCCCTTAACGAGGAACTCGGCGAAGCGCATTGGCTGGACCCGTCGGCGCTGTCGAAACTGGAAACCACCGAGGGGCTTGCATTGATCGTCGATGCCGCAAAGCTTCGCCTGGCGGAGATGAAACAATAGCCTCAACCCTGCCGCGTTCCGATGCTTGCTGGATGATGCCAAGACAGCCTTCACACCATGTCGATGCCGATGCTAAAAGCTGTCGCTGCACTTTCAGTTGGGCTGTGTCTCGCCGCTGCGCCCGCGCACGCCCAGTTTTTCGGCTTTCCGGCAACACCGAGCGCGCCACCGCAAGCGCAGCCGCGGCCGCAACCGGCCCCGGTGCAGCCCAGACCCCAGCAGCCGGGCCAGTCGTCCGCTCAACCGCAGGCCCAAACTCCGATCGCACCCCCGGTGCAGACCGGGCCAGCGCCTTACGACCGCGACTTGCAGCGGCTTTCGGAAATTCTCGGCGCTCTTCATTTCCTGCGCGGCATCTGCGGCACCAACGAAGGTCAGAAGTGGCGCAACGAAGCGCAGGCCCTGATCGACGCCGAAGCGCCGGTCGGCGACCGTCACGATCAGATGATCGCAAGCTTCAATCGAGGCTATCGCAGCTTTCAGCAAAGCTATCGCAGCTGCACACCGGCAGCTACGGTCGCCATTCGCCGCTACCTCGAAGAAGGCGCCAGCATCGCCCGCGAAGTCACCGCCCGATACGCAAATTAGTGCAAAAAATAAACGGTTTCTTGCATTAACCCTGCCTAAAGGTTCGATCTTTGCGCGCAATAGCCGCATGCTAGTTTGGCTTCGGACAGGGACGCCGCGCTGGGGCGTGAAAAGATCAAAATGACGACGGCGACACCAAATCTGATTGCGCGCGAACCTTTACCGGATCACGAGCAAAAAAAACGCGCGCTGAGCTATTTGCATGATGCGTGGATCGAAGCGATGCACGACGGCATCGACGGCGATTGCCTGGCGCAGACCGCGCTGTTTTTGGCGCTTGCCGAGCTGACCGCAACGTATGGCGAAGAAGCCGCCGCTCGCTATGCCGATAATCTCGGCAAGCGCATACGCAATGGCGAGTTCTCGGTACAAATCTCGCGGCAATAGTCGCGCGACAAGCCTGAAACTTTACGCGCGTTTTGGATTGAGCGCCGTCAGCCCATAATGCTGGGCCAGCACCGCTTCGACATCGGCGGGATAAAACGGCTTTTTCAGAAATGCCGCGCCGTCCGCACTCAGCTCTTGAGCAATAGCCTGACTCGGTGCAGCGCTCATCATAATGACGGTCATGTGCCGTCTTTGCCGCTTCAACTCCGAAAGCGTCTCAAGACCGCTCAAACCGGGCATGTTGTAATCCAAAAAAATAATATCGAACGCGACTTCACCAACGCGCTTGATTGCCGAAACCCCCTCGGTCTCTTCACTGATCTCGAACGGGAACCGCGTCGCGGCGAGAATTTTTCGCACAATACTGCGCATGGTCGATGAATCGTCGACAATGAGGACGCGGCTTGGCAGGCCAACCCGGATCGAGCGTTCAAGAAGACGCTTGGCTTCTTCAGAGTTGGTCGGCAACGCCGCGACAGCGTCGGTGGCCAGCGCAGTACCAACGGCGCCTTTTGCCGCAAGCATCACGATAAAAGGCGGTTTTGACGCTGCGCGGGCGGCTGAAATCACCTGGGCACAGCCGTCGCCCGGCAGGCTCGCATCGAGGTAGACATATTCGGCCTTGCCGACCGCCTGACACGCTGCGGCGGCATTCTCAATGTCGATGATTTCGATCGGCGTCGACACCTCTATGGCCGCCTGACGAAAAAGCCCGCGGGCGTGCGGTGAGGCGGACGCCACGACCGCGCACACGGTCAGCAGATCGCCGGTCATCCCCTCATTTCCCCAGAACGCGTCGCCAGGCCCGGCTGAGCACCGAGCTCGAATAAGGCTTACCTCTACGGAAACGACCGCCAGTGGGCGCTGGATCACCGGCGGACGTCGCAGGTTGCGATTTTTTTCATTCCAAAACGACGGAAAATCCGGCTCGTTGAGGAGAAATCGCGCTCTTGAGGGGCCTTGGCCGGTGCCGTAGGTTTCAGCGCTTTTTTGGAAGACTCTCCGACATGAAAGCCGCTCTTTTGCCGGACCGCGGCGTGCTCAAAATCGTCGGCGACGGCGCGCGCAATTTCCTGCACGGGCTGGTTACCGCCGACGTTCTTGAGCTCACGCCTGGGACTGCGCGTTTCTGTGCGCTGCTGACGCCGCAGGGCAAGATCATTGCCGATTTCATCGTCACTGAAGCGCCGGCGAAGAATGATGGCGGGTTTTTTCTGGATGTGCCGCGCGCTGTAAGCAGGCGCTTGTCAGCAAGCTCAACCTTTACAAGCTGCGCGCCAAGGTCCTGGTCGAAGACTTGTCTGAAGTCCTAGGCGTGCTCGCTGTGTGGAACGGCGGCGGAATTCCCACACAGGGTTTGGCTTATGCCGACCCGCGCCTGCCCACGCTCGGCGCGCGCGCGATGCTGCCCCCGCATCTTGCCAAGTCAGCCGCGGCGGAATTAGGCGCGGAATTCGTCGATGCCGGTCAATACGAGGCGCATCGCATCGCGCTTGGCGTGCCCCAGGGCGGCGTCGATTTCAGCTACGGCGACGCTTTTCCGCACGAGAGCGACATGGACCAGCTCGGCGGCGTCGATTTCAAGAAAGGCTGCTACATCGGCCAGGAGGTGGTGTCGCGCATGGAGCATCGCGGCACCGCACGTACCCGCGCGGTGCCGGTGCGCTACGATGGCGCGGCGCCGCAAGCGGGCGCGGCGGTGACGGCCGGCGATCGTCAAATCGGCACGATGGGCTCTGCCGCGGATGGGCGCGCCGTGGCGCTGCTGCGGCTCGATCGCGTATCGGAGGCAATGTCGCGCGGCGAACAGCTTTCCGCGAGCGGCGTTGCGATCCATCTCATCAAACCGGACTGGGCGCGCTTTGCCTTCCCCGGTGAAGCAGAGGCCGCCAGATGAAAGCACCTGTTCACGCCGACGGCTTGATGCGCTGTCCCTGGCCCAAAGACGATCCGCTTTACGTTTCCTATCACGACAACGAATGGGGCGTGCCGGAATATGACGACCGCGCGCTCTATGAGAAGCTCATCCTCGACGGCTTTCAGGCCGGACTGTCGTGGATCACCATTCTGCGCAAGCGCGAGAATTTTCGCCGGGCGTTCGACGGATTTGTGCCCGAGAAGATCGCCCGCTACCGGCCGGCCAAGATCGAAAAGCTGATGGGCGACGCCGGCATCGTGCGCAACCGCGCCAAGATCGAAGGCACGGTGGCTTCGGCGCGCGGCTGGCTCGAAGTCATGGAGAAGGGGCCGGGCTTTTCCAAATTGTTGTGGGACTTCGTCGACGGCAAACCCAAGGTCAATAATTTCAAGACCACAGGCCAGGTTCCGGCGGAAACCGCAACCTCGCGCGCGATGTCCAAGGAACTGGCGCAACGCGGCTTCAAATTTTGCGGGCCGACCATCGTCTACGCCTTCATGCAGGCCGTCGGCATGGTCAACGATCACATCGTGACCTGCCACCGCCACAAGGCCGTGCAAAAAATTGCCGGATGAAAATTGCAGCAATTGCCAAGTGAATCGCCAATCGACCTGAAGAGGCGCAAGCCGCCGGCGCGCAACGGCGACGCGCCGCGCGCCTGGCAGCGCATGCTGTCCGGCCGCAGGCTCGACCTGCTCGATCCCTCGCCTCTCGACATCGAGATCGAAGATATCGCCCATGGCTTGGCGCGAGTGGCGCGCTGGAACGGCCAGACCAAGGGCTCGCATATTTTTTCCGTCGCCCAGCATTGCCTGCTGGTCGAAGCCCTGGCGCGGATACGCGCGCCGCGGCTCGACCGCAGCGGCCGCCTTGCCGTGCTGCTCCACGACGCGCCCGAATACGTCATCGGCGACATGATCTCGCCGTTCAAGGCGGTGATCGGCGGCGATTACAAGTCGATCGAGCGGCGGCTGCTCAGCGCGATCCATCGCCGCTTCGGCCTTCCGACCTCGAACACCGCGGAACTCGACGCCATCATCAAAGCTGCCGATCACGGCGCGGCCTTTCTTGAAGCGACCCGGCTCGCGGGTTTTGAGGCTGCCGAAGCGCGCCGGTTCTTCGGCCGGCCGCCGACCGTATCCGCAACGCTGGAGCGGGATTATCTAAAACCATGGCCCGCCGAAACCGCACAAACGCGGTATCTCGACCGGATCAAAAAACTCGCCGCAGACTAACCGGCACTACTTGTGCTCGCGGCTACGATTCATTATTCGTCATCGTGAGATGACAACAATCAATGATTCACGTCTGCTCGCTTGCCCGCCTGCATGAGACCGTCGAAGGCACCGGCGCGCGCCACATCGTGTCGCTGATCGGCGACGATGCCAATCTGGTTCGTCCGGCGCAGGTCACGCCGGAAAATCACTTATGGCTGCGGCTGCACGACATTTCGACGCCGCTCGACGGCCATATCCTGCCTGGCGAGGAGCAGGTCGCCGACCTGTTCCGCTTCGTGCGCACGTGGGATCGCCGTACGCCGCTGGTGGTGCACTGCTTTATGGGGATCAGCCGGTCGACCGCGAGCGCTTATGCATCGGTCTGCGCACTCAGTCCGCATCGCGATGAGGCGGACATCGCACAGGCGCTGCGGCGCGCATCGCCGACCGCTACGCCCAATATCCGGATTGTTTCGCTTGCCGACAAATTGCTCGGCCGCAATGGACGCATGATCGCGGCTGTCGAAACTATCGGCCGCGGAATTATGATTGACGGAGAAGCCGCGCCGTTTCGGCTCGACCTTTAGAGCATGATCCGGAAAAGCTTGCCCTTGGACTTGATCCGAGGGTGGACTTCCGGTTTTCCGAAAGATCATGCGCCGGCTGAAAATCCAGGCCTATTCTTGGATTGCCGGCCGCAGTGACGTACTTACCGGCGTTGCAGTGATAGGCGATCTATCGGGCATTGTAGCGACTGACGATGTTGCGATCGGTGTTGCGGGCGCCGTGGTAACCGGCGTTACCGGCGCGCGCGGCGTCGCAGCAGGCACGCGGCGGCAGGCGCTGCCGCAGCCTGCGCGCGCATCATTGGATCGTTGCTGGTTAGTTGGGTGCGCGGATTATGCTGGGTGAAATCGCAGTAGGCGAACGACAGCGCGGCCAGCGAGCCACGGAAGCTGCGCGTGTCGGTCTTCTGCACGCGGAAGCACGGCTCGAACATCAGCCCGTTGAGATGCGCGCAGACCGCCGTGCTGCTGACTTTGATCGTGCCAGCCGGCAATGCAGCGAAGCGGATCGGACCCTGGCCACTCGGACGTATGGTTCCGACAACGGAGCCATCGCCGAAAATCCGGCCCATGCCGACCGTGCCGTCAAAGCAGGTATAGGAGAACAGTTTGCCGACGACAAAGGCGCGCGCCTGCTCCGGCGTAAGCTCCTCGGCGTACGCAAAACCAACGCTCACAGCGAAAGCACTGATGACAGCAGCACGCACGCAACAACATCGGCCACTCCAGACCACCACGTAAGAGCGACGTTAACAAAACTTCTTAACCGTCTCCTTACCATACCGGCCCCGATAATCACCCGCGGATGTGACCGACATTGTGCGTCTGGTTAATCGATCTTTACCACAATCCGCCCGCGCACCTGACCTTCGACGATGCGCTTTCCCGCCTCGATTACATCGCCGAGGCCGATCTCGCTGGTCATCGCCGCGATCTTCTGGCGCGGCAAATCCGTTTCCAGCCGCCGCCAGGCTTCCTGCCGCAGCGGGAGCGGACACATCACCGAATCGATGCCGAGCAATGAAACGCCGCGTAGGATGAAGGGCGCCACCGAGGACGGCAAGTCCATGCCGCCGGCGAGCCCACAGGCAGCGACAGCGCCGCCATAGCGGGTCATGGACAGCACATTGGCGAGCGTGGTCGAGCCCACCGCATCGATGCCGCCGGCCCATCGCTCCTTGGCCAAGCGGCCGCGCCGGGCCGCTCAGTTCCTTGCGGTCGATGATCTCCGTGGCGCCGAGACCCTTGAGATAGTCGGCTTCGGCCGGACGGCCGGTCGAGGCGGTAACGGAGTAGCCGAGCTTGGCGAGGATCGCGACCGCGACCGAGCCGACGCCGCCGGCTGCACCGGTGACGACGATCGGCCCGCGTTGCGGCGTGATGCCGGCGCGCTCCAGCGCCATCACCGAGAGCATGGCGGTGTAACCTGCCGTGCCGATCGCCATGGCGTCGCGCGCGCTGATGCTCGCGGGCAGCCGCACCAGCCAGTCGCCTTTGACACGCGCTTTCTGCGCATAGGCGCCGAGATGGGTTTCGCCGAGACCCCAGCCGTTGAGGATGACCTTGTCGCCCGGCTTCCAGGCGGAATGAGACGAGGTTTCAACCGTGCCGGCGAAATCGACGCCGGCGATCATCGGAAAGCGGCGCACCACCGGCGCCTTGCCGGTTACCGCAAGCCCGTCCTTGTAGTTGACCGTCGAATATTCGACGCGGACGGTGACATCGCCGTCCATCAAATCCTTCTCGTCGAAGTCCGTCAGTTTGACGGTCTGGCCGCCTTCCGCCTTGTCGACGACGATTGCCTTGAACATTGCCATACGGTCTTTCTCCCGCTGCATTTTGTCATGGCTCGCCATTCGCGTTCAAGGAACGAAGGTGTTTACGCCGGAACGGCAGCCAGCGCGCGCCACCGGCTTCTCGACGATCGGCATGTTGATCAGCGCCGAGAGCACGCCGAACAGGATCGCGAGATACCACACCGCGTTGTATGAGCCGGTGCGGTCGAACACGAGACCGCCGAGCCAGACGCCGAGGAAGCCGCCGACCTGGTGGCTGAAAAATGCAAAGCCCGAGAGTGTCGCCAGCCAGCGCGTGCCGAACATCAGCGCGATGATGCCGTTGGTCGGCGGCACCGTGGACAGCCACATCAGGCCCATCACGGCGGCGAAGATCAGGCAGCTGACCGGCGTGACCGGAAACGAGATGAAGGCGAGGATTGCCGCGGCGCGGACAAAATAAATGATCGAGAGCAGATAGCGCTTCGGCATGCGGTCACCCAGCCACCCAGCCGTCACCGATCCGAAGATATTGAACAGTCCGATGGTCGCGATGGTCCAGCCGCCGACCTGGGCCGAGAGCCCGCGATCGACCAGATACGACGGCATGTGCACGGTGATGAATTGAAGCTGGAAGCCGCAGGTGAAGTAAGCCGAGCACCAGCAGGATGTAGGAGCGATAGGCAAACGCTTCACGGAGCGCTTGCCCAAGCGATTGCGACGCTTCGCGTCGCCCGTGGATGCCATTTTCGGCGTCGCCATCGCAAGCGACAGCGGCAACACGGCCAGCATGGTGACGGCAAAGATCATCAGCGTCTGTTGCCAACCGAACGTATCCATCAGCAGCACGGCGATCGGCGAATAAAGAAACTGGCCGAACGATCCCGCAGCGGTACCGAAACCGAACGCAATCGAGCGGTATTCCTTCGGCAGGATCTTGCCGAACGCCGCGATCACAACGGGGAACGAGCAACCGGCAAGGCCGAAGCCGATCAATACGCCGGCTGATGCGTCGAGCATCGGCGCGCTGGTTGCGTGCGACATCAGCGCGAGGCCAGCGGCATAGAGCAACACGCCGCCGCAGATAACGCGGACGGTGCCGAAGCGGTCGGCGATCATACCGGCGAGCGGCTGGCCGATGCCCCACAACAGATTTTGCAGCCCGAGCGCCAATGCGAAGATATCGCGGCCCCAGTGGTTGGCGCTCGACATCGGGGTGAGAAAAAATCCGAGCGTCGAACGTGGACCGAACGCGACCAGCGTAATGACACAGCCAAAGCCAATGACAAGAGCCGGCGTGCGCCAGCCCGCCGTGGTCGACGGTGCAGAATTGAGTTCATTGTTGATCGCGGTCATTGTCGCCCCGGTACCGCCTGAATTCCGAAAGTCGCGCAATATAGAGGTTGGGAGCTAAACACCCAAACGAAAACACTATTCCCCGCCGGCGGCATGGCAGACCCGGGCTTTGCCGCATGGGTTTGCCTTATCGCCCTGCGCTGGTTATGGATTTTGCTTGCCGAGGACCTTGCCAATGTCGATTGCCACGTCGCTGCTGCGCCCCGACGCATTTATCTCGCCGCTCGAAATCGAGGCCGCGGTCAACCGCGCGCTGGAGGAGGACCTCGGCCGCGCCGGCGACGTCACCTCGATCGCGACGGTTCCGGAAGACGCGCCCGGCCGTGCGATCGTCGTCGCGCGCAAAGCCGGCGTGATCTCCGGCTTGCCTCTCGTCGATGCCGCGTTCAGGCGGCTGTCGCCTGAGATCAAGATCGAGCCGCACGGCCGCGACGGCGCGGCGGTCAAGCCCGGCACCAAGTTGATGACGATTTCCGGCAACGCGCGCGCGATCCTGTCGTCGGAGCGTACCGCGCTTAATTTCCTCGGCCATCTCTCCGGCATTGCCACCGCAACCGCCGAGTTCGTCAAACGCATCGCCGCATACCAAGGCGCGCGTCATCTGCACGCGCAAGACCACGCCGGGATTGCGAGCGCTGGAAAAATACGCTGTGCGTTGCGGCGGCGGTTTCAATCACCGCTTCGGGCTCGATGACGCGGTGCTGATCAAGGACAACCATATCGCGGTCGCCGGCGGCATCCGTGCCGTGCTCACCCGCGCCAAAGCCTGCATCGGTCATCTGGTGAAGATCGAGATCGAGGTCGACTCGCTCGAGCAGCTCCAGGAAGTGCTCGATGTCGGCCTGGCCGACGTCGTGCTGATCGACAATTTCGATCCGGATTCGATGCGCAAAGCGGTCGCCATGGTCGCGGGCCGGCTTGTCATCGAAGCGTCGGGCGGCATCACGCTCGACAGCGCCGCGGCCATCGCCGAAACCGGCGTCGATTATCTGTCGTCCGGCGCGCTGACCCACTCGGTGCAAAATCTCGACGTCGGTCTCGATATCGAGATGTGACTAGTTCTGCGGAATATCCGCATCCCACTTCCGCTCATTCCCGCGAAAGCGGAAATCCAGTTCCTTAAAAGAAAGCTGGGTCCCCGCTTTCGCGGGGACGAGCGGCAGCAGAGGGCCGCTATTTCGGCGAACCCGCCGCCCGCAGATATTCGACTTTCGGCTGCGGGGAATGCTTGTGGTGCTTGGCGGTGGCCGCTGACGCGCTTTGCGCGAGCGCGGCGAGCAGGCCGGCGGCCAGCGTGAGCGCCACGGCGGCTCTGATTGAGATTTTCATGGCAACCTCCCTGTCGCCGCTTGTGAATTGCGCGGCACAGGGACGTTAGCATATCCGCTCAGAGCTTCGTACTCGATCCGCTCGTTGCGGAAGCGGTTGGTTTCATGACCCCATCGCCGGTCTTCGGCTGCGGGATCGGGGTTTCCGCAAGCGCTTCGGGGTCGGGCCGCAGGGTTTCCGCCTTGAGCGCGGTCGGGCCCCAATCGTCGATGCCGTCGCCCCAGTTCCGTGGCCGGTAGAAGGTGTGGACGCCGAGCTGATAGAGCCGCGTCATCTCGTGCACCCAGCTCGGATGCACCCAATAGGCATGATAGTGCGTGGCATGGCCGACTTCGGTCAGCCAGATCTTGCCGTCGAGCGTCTCCTTGGCGATGCGCTTGGCCTGCTCCCACATGTCAGGCTCATCGATCCTGTTGAGGTCCTTGCCTTCGCAGGCGAAGGTGAACTGGCAGGCGAGATGCCGTTCGGCGTTTTGATAGACCACGCCGCAGACATTGTTCGGATAGAAGCCGGAGAACACGCGGTTCATCACCACCTGCGCCACCGCCTCCTGGCCTTTTTCCGGCTCGCCGCGCGCTTCGAAATAGACCGCGTCGGCAAGGCACTTCTCGGCTTGCAGCCGCGGCTTGCCAGTCAGACCAAGGCGCTGCGCTGGCGTACGCGACATTTCGGAGTTGTTTTTATTGGCGATCGTCTCGCCGCCCTCGTCAGCTTGTGTGTCGCCGCTCTCGAGCGCCGACAGCTTGATACCTGCATCGGCCGGCGACACCATTGTCGGCTCGCTGCCGGGCGCCCAGCGCTGCAATCCGCCCGACGGCCCCATCGAACCGACGCCGAAATAAGTCTGGGCGCTGCTGGCTTCGGAATCGCTATCGAGGAACGACATGGTCGCGAACGGAGAACCCTGCCCGTCCGACGGATACATTTCGTTCGCCGGCGGAATTTCCGGCGGCTTGTCGAGCAGCGCGAAATCGTCGTCGGCAATCGAGGCGGCCGTCGCGTTCGATTTCGCTGCCAGCATCGAATCAACGCCACTCCGTTGCACGTCGAGTTGCAGCACCGGCGCTGACGGCGGCAATTCCGCCGGCTGCGCGATTGGCGGTACGCTATCGAGCTCGGTGCTTTTGAGCGGCAATTTCGGTGCGGGCGCTGGAGACGGTGACAACATCGGATTCACCGACCGGCACCGCATTGATCGGCTGAAGTTGCGGCAACGGCTCGGGCACAGGCGCGGCCATCGGCAAACGATCGCCTTTGCGCGCGCGATTGACGGTCGGATATTCGAGCTCGGGTCCAGGCGCGTTCAGCGGCGCATCGACCTGGAAGCTTGAGCGATCAAGCGAGCTCGGATCGAAATTGACGGTCTGATAGCCGAGCGGCTCGGGCATCGACGTGCCGATCGGACGGCCGTAGCTGAAAGTCGCGCGCTCGATGGTGCCGAACGGCGAAGCGATCAGATGATCGCGCACATGCTGGGCGAATGACGGCTGCTGCGACAATAGCGCGGCGAGATCCTGGTATCCGACCGAGGTCGGCATCAGCGCGAAGAAAAATGCACCGAACCAGAAGGGCGATGCCGAAGCACTCACCGCCCGGACACGCGACGCAACCATTACCCCTGACCCCAACGCCTGACGCAACGCGTACTTGTTATGCAAACACTACCGGAGTGCCGCGAATGCGACAGTTTCAACTATTGTCGGGTTAACGTTGCGAAGGCGTTAACCGCGCGTCACACGCTGCGAATCCGCGCACGACTTAACAATTTTGGTTGCTGAGTCATGCGCAAAGTTCCGCGCAACACTGCTGCTTGCTCACAAAATTTGGAGTTGATTAACCACGATTATGCTTCGACCCCGGCAACGGGATCCGTGAAAGGAACAGCGCGAAGCCAACGGCGCATCGGCGCTTCGTAATAGCGATAGAGCCAGAGCGAAACCATCAGAGCGACGACGACCGAGGCCACGAACTCCAGCAATGCTAATGCAAGACTGTTGGCCGGCATAATCCTGCTCACGCCGAGCACAACAACGTAATGAGTAAGATAAATTGAGTAGCTGGCATCACCCAAAGCAATAACAGGATTTGCGGATAGCAGTGACGCAGCCACGCTCTTGTATCTGACAAAGGTGTAAACCAGCGTTGCTGCGCTCGCAGCGAGCCCGAAATTCAGGCCCATGGCCTGTAAAGCGTTCGCCGGCGCAGTTGGAGCAGCCGTCACATAAGTCAGAAGCGGAACACTGGCTATCGCAAGATAACCCAACGCCCTGCCAAAGCGCTGTTCTGATTTCGGCAATCGTGCGCTCTCTCGACGTCAGATAAAGCTGCGCTACAAGAGCGCCCAATATGAATTCTCCTGCCCGGACATAGGGCGCCAGATATAAAAGCCACCGTACGAAAGAATCCTGCCAGTTCGATCGCATCGATGCGACAGGGCCGAAATGCGCCATCGCCCAGCCATCGATCTCCGGCAGAAAACCGCTCAAGATCGTCATGGTCGTGAGGCAAGCTGTGATCCACACGATCACCGCCGAGAATGCCAGCGCCGGGCGACGCAAGCGAAACACAATTGCTCCGATCACGAAATACGCCAAATAGAAAAACCACTCGGTGCTGATTGACCACGTGAGCGGCGAGCCGCCGCCAATGCCGTCGATGAGCGTATCCGTCGCATTGATTGGGATATAGAACCAGCTTTGCAGCGAAAACAGAAAATACGGCAACACATCAAGCAGTTCGAAGAAGCGGGTGGCATCGCCGTGCCATAAATCCAATGTATGACTGCTCAACGCGACATAGATGATGAGCATCAGCAGGTAAAGCGGATAGAGTCTTGCGAATCGCGCCCACAGGTACGCAAGACTGCTTTGCACGCGGCCGCCGAAGATTGACGGTCCATAGTTGTAATGAATGACGAAGCCGCTGAGTACGAAGAACAGCGTCATGCCGAAGTTCGTCGCATACTCCAGCCAATTTATGAATGTGTAACGATCGAGAAAAACATTCACGGCATGGGCGAGCAAGACGCAGAGCGCGGCGACAAATCGCAGCCCGGTAAGCGCCGGAAGATTTTCGCGGATCGCCAAAGTTTGCCCCCGGTCGGCGTAGGTTGAAATTGCTGCCTTCGCAAATCCCAGTCACGCTGCCGGTCGCCATCAGCGCTACAGAGCCGCGAAAACTCCTTTGCTAGCCGTCCGACGCTGTCCGCTTGCCAAGCGCCGCCTGCGCCGCCGCGAGCCGCGCGATCGGCACGCGGAACGGCGAACACGACACATAATCGAGTCCGACCTCGTCGCAGAACGCGACGGAAGCTGGATCGCCGCCATGCTCGCCGCAAATGCCGAGCTTGAGATTTTTGCGCACCTTGCGCCCGCGCTCGGTGGCGATGCGAATAAGCTCGCCGACACCCTCGCGGTCGATCGAGACGAACGGATCGGACGGCAGGATGCCGCGCGCGGTGTAGATATTGAGGAAGCTCGCCGCGTCATCGCGGCTGATGCCGAATGCGGTTTGCGTCAGGTCGTTTGTTCCGAACGAGAAAAACTCCGCGGTCTCGGCGATCTCGCCAGCCATGAGCGCCGCGCGCGGCAGCTCGATCATGGTGCCGACCTGATATTTGAGTTTGGTCTTGGTCTCGCCGGCCACGATCTTCGCCATGGCGTCGATCCGCTCCTTGACCAGATCGAGCTCGGCTTTGCTCGCGATCAGTGGCACCATGATTTCCGGCGTCACCGCAATGCCGGTCGCCTTCTCCGCTTCCACCGCGGCTTCGAAGATGGCACGCGCCTGCATCTCGGCAATTTCCGGATAAGCGATCGCGAGCCGGCAACCGCGGAAGCCGAGCATCGGATTGAACTCGTGCAGTTCCCTGGCACGATCCGCGAGTTTTTTCGGATCGGCACCCATTGCTTCCGCGACTTCGGCGATTTCTTCCTCGGTGTGCGGCAGGAATTCGTGCAACGGCGGATCGAGCAGCCGGATCGTCACAGGCCGCGCGCCCATGATTTTGAACAGCTCGGCGAAATCGTTGCGCTGCATCGGCAAGAGCTTGGCGAGCGCCGCGCGCCGCGACTTCTCATCGTTGGCGAGGATCATCTCGCGCACCGCGCGAATGCGATCCGCCTCGAAGAACATATGCTCGGTTCGGCACAGCCCGATGCCCTCGGCGCCGAATTTGACCGCCGCCAGCGCGTCGGCCGGCGTGTCGGCGTTGGCGCGGACCTTGAGCCTGCGTACGCCATCGGCCCATTTCATCACGGTCGTGAATTCGCCGGCGAGCGCGGGCTGCATCATCGGCACGCGGCCGGCCAGCACCTGCCCGGTCGAGCCGTCGATGGTCAGGATCTCGCCCTTCCTCATCGTCGTGCCGCCTGCGGTCACGGTTTGCGCGCGATAATCGACTCGCAGCGAACCGGCGCCGGAGACGCAGGGCTTGCCCATGCCGCGTGCGACCACCGCCGCGTGCGATGTCATGCCGCCGCGCGTGGTCAAAATGCCTTCGGCGGCGTGCATCCCATGAATGTCTTCCGGCGAAGTCTCGACCCGCACCAATATAACTTTACGTCCCTGGTTCTTCAGCGCCTCGGCGTCTTCCGACGAAAACACGATCTCGCCGCACGCCGCGCCCGGCGAGGCCGGCAACCCGGTCGCGAGTATCTTACGCTCGGCGTTCGGATCGATGGTCGGATGCAGGAGCTGATCGAGCGCTGCGGGATCGACGCGCGAGATCGCTTCATCCTTGCTGATCAGCTTTTCATTGGCGAGTTCGACGGCGATGCGCAGCGCCGCTTGCGCCGTGCGCTTGCCGTTTCGGGTTTGCAGCATCCACAGCTTGCCCTGCTCCACCGTGAACTCAAGATCCTGCATGTCGCGATAATGTTTCTCGAGCTTCGCCCGGATGTGCTTGAGTTCGGCGAAAGCGCCGGGCATCGCCGATTCCATCGACGGATCGTCGGAGCCAGCCTCCTTGCGCGCGTCCTCGGTGATTTCCTGCGGCGTGCGGAGGCCGGCGACAACGTCTTCGCCCTGGGCATTGATCAGGAATTCGCCGTAAAGCCTGTTCTCACCGGTCGATGGATTGCGCGTGAACGCGACGCCGGTCGCCGAGTCATCGCCCATATTGCCGAACACCATGGCCTGCACGTTGACGGCGGTGCCCCAGCTCTCCGGAATGCTTTGCAGGCGACGATAGGTAATGGCGCGCTGGTTCATCCACGAACTGAACACCGCGCCGATCGCGCCCCACAATTGATCGTGCGGGTCCTGCGGGAACGGCTTGCCGCTTTCTTCTTCGACGCGCTCCTTGTAGCGCGCGATCACTTCGGACCAGTCGCTGGCGTCAAGCTCGGTGTCGAGCGTGTAACCGTTGCGGTCCTTATGATCGTCGAGGATTTCCTCGAAGTGATGATGCTCGATGCCGAGCACCACATCGGAATACATGGTGATGAAGCGGCGATAGCTGTCAAAAGCAAAACGCCGGTCGCCGGCCTGCTCGGCAAGCGCGTTCACCGTGACGTCGTTGAGGCCGAGATTGAGCACGGTGTCCATCATGCCCGGCATCGAGGCGCGCCCGCCCGAGCGCACTGACACCAGCAACGGATTTTCGGCATCGCCGAATTTCCTTTTGGTGATGCGGCCGACCTCGGCAAGCGCCGCTTCGACCTGCGCTTTCAGTTCCTTCGGATAGGTTTTGCCGTGATCATAAAAATGCGTACAGACTTCCGTGGTGATGGTGAAGCCGGGCGGCACCGGCAGGCCGAGATGCGCCATTTCGGCGAGGCCCGCACCTTTGCCGCCGAGCAGGTTGCGCATCGAGGAGCGCCCGGCCGCCTTGCCGCCGCCGAAGGCATAGACCCATTGGCCCTTCGCTGCTTTAGGCGCGGCGGGCTTTGCAGCCTTGGCCGGCTTTTTCGCCGATTTCGCCGGTTTTGCCGATTTGGTAGCGGCGCGCGGCGCAGGTTTCTTCACGGACGGACGGGATTTCTTAGATCGTGATTTGGCCATTGCTGATTGGTGCGATTGAGCCCGGCTGTTGTTGGTTGCAATGCTCGCTGGGGCTTAAGGCTGCAGATCGAGGCTAATGAAAGAAATGATGGACCGCATTGAGGCCCACCAAACCGACGAAAATAAGGTACAGGGCGACGATGTAGTTGAGCAGGCGCGGCATGATCAGGATCAGAACGCCGGCAACGAGCGCAACAATCGGCGAAAGCTCCGTGGCAGTGATGAACATTGGATTTCCTTAAAGTTACAATGCTTTGGGAAAGCGCCGCCGGCGCGGCAGAAATCGACTAACTCCTAACGCGCGAGCCGCGGATCGGTTCTATGCGACAAACGCAATTGACGGAAGCATGTCGCCGCGGGGGAGTGGATTTTTCAACATCGGTCTTTACTTCCGTTGCGAGAACGGTCCCTTGTTTCGCCCCTGGAAGTGTGGATCAACTGCGTCATTGCGAGCGCAGCGAAGCAATCCAGCGCTCAATGCCAACCGCCCCTGGATTGCTTCGTCGCTTCGCTCCTCGCAATGACGAGCAATCCCGTTCTCGCGATGCGCTTCGCACCCGAGTCTTTTTCCAAGCGTACGGCAAGACGCCCGCGGTGGAGCGCAATGGAGCGCCGGGAGGCGCCAGGGTCGTGGGCCACGCCACGCGAACGAGCGTTACCACCCGCTCGCGCTTCGGGCGTGGCGCGCGCCACAGATCGATCCGCTCGCGCGAACCGCCTGCTTCGGGCGCGCTGCGCCTCCCGGCGCTCCACCGACATGAGTACGAGAGCTTTCGTCCGTCAGATTGGCTGTGGCCTGCAGCGAACCTTTAAGCGCGAAAGCAACGCGGCTTCTATCTCAAAGAGAGACAAATGTCAATCAAAAAGTGACCGCCATCCGCGTCATTGCGAGGCCCGAAAGGCCGAAGCAATCCAGGGCAGCTGGCATCGAGAGCTAGGCAAGATCGAGCACCTGGCCGCAGCCCGCGGTTTCAGCTGCACGCAGGACGTGGACGGCGAAGGCGATATCGCCGACCGCCATGCCCTGCACCAGGGCAAGGATGCGGTCATCTGCCGTCATCCGGCCGCGTGATTGTCCGGTGATGACGTCGGCAGCGAACGCATCGATTTGCTTGCGGAAGTCCTCAGGCGTCAAATGGCCCTGCGCGATCCAGGCCGCCCCGTCGCCCATGTCGGCGGCATAGTCGGGATCGTCGACGATGACACGATTGATCTCGCCAAGCACGCCGAAGGCAACTTCGTTGTAGCTCCCCATCGAACACAGGACCGCGCCGGTGGCAAGCCAGCCGGGCTGCACCAGGGGCGTCGGCGATTCCGTCACTGTAATGACGAGATCGGCACCCTCGACCACCGCCTCGGGATTCTGCTCAGCCGTCATTGGCACGTGAAGGCTTCCAGCAAACTTGTCTGCGAAGGCACGCGCCCGCTCGGCACGGCGCGAGTTCACGCGGATCGCAGCGATCGGAAGCGATGCGGCGAGCAGCGGCACCATCTCGGTTGCGATGTCGCCAGAGCCGAAAAGCCCGATCGTGAGCGGGCCTGAGCGCACCAGCGGCTCGACCGCGGCAACCGCAAACGCCGCGGTGCGCACGCGGCTCAACCACAGCTCGGAGACGAGGCCGCTCAAGACGCCGCCATCGTGATCGTAGACCGCCGTATAATTGCACGCGTCAAAGCCGGTGTTGCCGCCGCGCCGCGCCAACAGCCGTACGCCCGATGCATTGAGATGACCGACGGTCGCCGCCTTGAATTTGAAGCGCGGGCCGCCTTCGCGATTGGCGTCGAGCGTCATCGCCGGCGGCGTCGACAGCCGGCTGTGGCCGATCGCCTGGTCGCGAAAGGTCGCGCGCGCGATCGCCAAGGCCGACTTGGCGTCGAGCAAACTGTGTACATCGCTTTCGCCGACGACTTGGAACAGCGGCATCGTCCGGTTATTTCCGGCTGAGCAGCGCGCCGAAACCTGCAATGGGTTCCGTGCATCCGATGAGCTCAAGGCATCGCCAGAACGTCGCCTGGTTGCTGGCAACGACGGGCTTGCCGAGCAGCGCTTCAAGCGGCTGGATCATTGCGAGCGTTGGAAATTGCGTGCAGCTCACGAAAATTGCCTGGGCCTCGGGCCTGTCCGCAGCGACGGCAAGGCGATGCAGGACCTGCGGCGGCACCCGGCCGATGCCACGCCGCTCTTCTTCCGTAGCGCCGAGGCCGAGACAGGCCGACGACACCACTTCGAAATTCTCCGCGCCGAGAAATTCCACCTCGCGGCTCGTGACAAGCTCCGTGCGCGGCCCGACTACGGCGAACTCGGCTGACGCCGAGGTGGCGCAGCGCCGCGACGACCGCTTCGGCCGGCAGCACCGCTGGGCGTCCGGTGTGCTTTGTCATCGTCGCGCGGATTTCGTCGGCTGGGACATAATACGTGCACGAGGTGCAGCCGAAGGCGACGACATCAATTTCGGCCGTCGCCAGCAGCATCGACGCCGTCGCGATTCCGTCAGCCATGCGGCGGTACGACGCAAGATCGCCCTGAACGCCCTCCTGGTGCACGCGGCTGACATGGACTGCGACTCCATCCGGCGCCATGCGCGAGAATTCCGGTTCGAGGCTCGTATTGGTCGAGGGGGCGATCAGGCCGATGCGGCCGCGCCAGCCATAGGCTGAATAGAACGACAGCGCCTTCGATAACCCGCTGCGATTATCGGCTGCGTTATTGGCGGCACCGCCCAGCGAAACCGGTTTCTCGTCAGCTCGTTTGCGAAGATCTGGGATGTCTTGCATGGGCCTGAACGAAACTGGCTTAAACCTTACGGCAAAAGCGAGCGGCAATTGAACGTGTTCAGCAGAAAGTGTTAGGAATTATGCGAGCTTGCGGTGAGGCCGTCAACGCGCCGCGGCATCCGCAAAATCCGGAAAGTTTTGCACCATGAGCCATCGAGCGGTGAAACCGACTTTGCAACTGCGGCGTGTCGTTTTCACCTTTATAACGGCCGTATCCATCGCGCTTGGCACCACTGCCTTATCCGCGCAATCGCCCGCGACGACGACGCTCGACGTTGGCATCATCGGGGTGAGTTCCTCGATCTGGCCGGCGATCGTCGCTAAAGATAAGGGCTTCTTCGCCGCTCATGGCCTGGACGTGAACACGGTGGCGATTGGCGCCAGCGCCCGCGTACTCCAGCAGGTCGTATCCGGTGCGGTCGAGATCGGCAGTTCCTCGCTCGTCGACACCTTCCGCGCCATCGACGGCGGCGGCGGCGTGAAGATCTTCCAGGTCAGTCAGGCTGTCGGCCCCTATCGGCTGATCGGCGGCAAAACCATCCATTCGATTCCGGAGCTCAAGGGCAAACGCATCATGACGGGCGGCGAAAAGGATCTCACCAATCTGTGGTGGGAGACGATCGCCCGGCACAACGGCCTCGATCCGGTGAAAGATGTCGATCTGCTGTTCTCGGGCGCATCGTCGGCACGCCTTGCCGCGCTGTTAAGCGGCGGCATCGATGCATCAGTGCTCTCGCCACCGCAGACCTACATGGCGATCGCACAAGGCGGCACGGATTTGGGATCGGCCGCGCCCTATCTCGGCGATTTCCCAACCATGGCCTGGCACGTCAACGACAAATGGGGAAAAGCTAATCCCAATATCGTTATCGCCTTCGCCAAGGCGAACGACGAGGCCGTGCGCTACATGAGCGACCCCGCGCACCGCACCGAGGTCGCGCAAATCCTCGCCAAGGCGTCGGGCCTGACGGTCGACGATGCGATCAAAACCTGGGATCAAAGTATCGCCGAGAGGGCGTTTTCGCCGGACGGCGCGGCGTCGCCGAAGGCGATACAGCATGTCGCGGATATTCTGGCGGCGGCGGGCGATCTGAAAACACCGGTCAAGCCGCCGGCAGCATTCTACGACGACAGCTATTTACGCGCGGCGGCGCTGTAAATTTGCGTGTCGCTGCACGCTACTGACCGTCACCCTTCGATCTTGGAGAAGTCGGCAACCGCGCGGGTGGCGGCGCGGATTTCATTGAGCAGCTTGAGACGGTTTTCGCGCAGCGCCTTGTCATCGGCGTTGACCGTCACCTTGTCGAAGAACGCATCCACGCTCGGCCGTAGCTTCGCTATGGCCGTCATCGCAGAACCGAAATCTTCCTTCGCGACAGCGGCTGACGCTTCGGCCCTGGCCGTGTCGATGGCCTGCGCCAGCGCCTTTTCCTCCGGCTGAGTGTAAAGGTTCGGCTTCGGTGCGCCGGTATAGTCGCGGCCGTCCTTCTTCTCTTCGATGCGCAGGATGTTGCTCGCGCGCTTGGTGCCCGCGAGCAGGCTTTTGCCGTCCTCGGTGTCGAGAAATTTTCCGAGTGCTTCGACCCGGCGGACGATCATCAGCAGATCGTCCTGGCCTTCGAGAGCGAACACCGCATCGACGAGGTCGTGCCGCGCGCCTTGGTCGCGGAGCTGGACTTTGAGGCGGTCGGCAAAGAATGCGAGTAAGTCACCCTCCACTTTAAGAGGGTGACTGAATTCCCAGGGAGCACCAAGCATCACCGTGACATTGACCGCGTTCGGCGATGCCGGTGGTCCTTTAACCTCCAGCTTGTTTGTGCCAAACTGAATTCGATCAATGTAACGCATCCAATCGCTGGCCGCGGCCTCTCTCACGACTTGTTCGGGAGAACGATCACTTGAGTATGGAAGTCCGGGAAAATCAGCAGTCGGCCAGCCCAGCAAGAAACGGCCCTCGCTTAGAGCTTGCAAAAATATCTCGGCAAAGATTGGGAACGAAGGATGCTACGTGAATTCTTATTCCATTTGCTATCACTAGCCGAATGATACTGAGCGCTGCTCGGCGCAGCGCATAAGGGTCCTTGCTTCCCGTCGGCTTTTCATCGATCGCCCAAAATCCGACGAGCGTATCGATCTTGTCCGCCAGCGCGACAGCAATCGACACCGGATCGCTGGGCACCAGATCGTCCGGACCTTTCGGCTTGTAGTGATCCTCGCTAGCATGTGCGACCGCTTCGTCCTCGTCCTGCGCCTCGGCGTAGTATTTCCCCATCAAGCCTTGCAGCTCGGGAAATTCGCCGACCACTTCGGTCAGCAGATCGGCCTTGCACAACAGCGCCGCTCGCTTTGGCCTTATCCACATCGGCATCGACCAACGGCGCCAGTTCGCCGGCAAGCCGTTCGATGCGCGCGATCCGCTCCGCCTGCGTGCCAAGCTTCTCGTGAAACACGATATGCTCGAATTTCGGCAGCCGATCCTCAAGCCGCGTTTTCAGATCGGTCTCGTAGAAGAATTTCGCATCCGACAGCCGCGCGCGGATGACGCGCTCGTTGCCGGCGACAATTTCCTTGCCGCCGTCTTCGGCTTCGATGTTGGACACCAGGATGAATTTGTTGGTCAGCTTCGCGGTCTCGGTATCGCGCAGCACGAAGCATTTCTGGTTGTTGCGGATGGTGGCGCGGATCACTTCCTCGGGGATCGAGAGGAAGCCCGCATCGAACGTGCCCATCAGCACCACCGGCCATTCGACGAGGCCTGAAGACCTCGTTGAGCAGGCCTTCGTCCTCGACCAGTTCGAACCCTTGCGCGAACGCGAGCTGCTTGGCTTCGGTCAGGATGATATCGCGCCGGCGCTGCGCGTCCAGCACCACCTTGGCCTTGTCGAGTTTCTGCGCGTAGTCGTCGAGGCGGCGCACCGTGAAGCTTTGCGGCGCCATGAAGCGATGGCCGCGGGTTTCGTTGCCGGCGGCGACACCGCCGACCTCGAACTTCACGATGTCCGGGTCTTCGGTTTCCGGCCCGAACGTCGCGACGATGGAATGCAGCGGCCGCACCCAGTTCAGCGCGCCGGGCTCTTTCGATTGCTCGCCCCAGCGCATCGACTTCGGCCACGGAAAGCTCTTGATGACGTCGGGGATGATTTCGCCGATCACGTCGATCGCGGCGCGGCCCGGCTTCTCGATCACCGCAACATAGAAATCGCCCTTCTTGTCGGGCTGCACTTTCGCGTCGTCGATCGACTTCAGTCCCGCGGCGCGCAGAAAACCCGCGATGGCCTGCTCGGGCGCGCCGACCTTCGGACCCTTGCGTTCTTCCTTGATATCCGGCTGCCGCGCCGGCACGCCGTGCACCGCGAGCGCCAGCCGCCGCGGCGTCACGAACGCCCTGGCGCCTTCGTAGACGAGGCCCGCATTCACCAGCCGGTCGGTGACGCCCTTGCGCAAATCCTCCGCCGCCCGCGCCTGCATGCGCGCGGGAATTTCCTCGGAGAACAGTTCGAGCAGAAGATCAGGCATTATTCCCTCCCCTGCAGGGGGAGGGACGGCGCGCATCGCGCGCCAGGGTGGGCAAGTCTGCGGCCGCGACACGCGCCCGGCGCCGATGCTTCAGGGGTACCGGCGGCGCCGCCATCGATCCATAAAGCGCCGCATAAACCGTTTCCATTATGCCATCCATATTCCGCGCAAGTCGTTGTTCCAGAAACGCAGCACACGATAACCTTCTTTCATGAGCCAGCGCGTGCGTCGCTCGTCGTGCGCTACGATGTAGTCGTTTTGCATGTTGCGAACCGTCAACTTCAATAACCAGGCGCGCTGCCATGCAGGCAAAGTCGGCAATGTAGGGACCGATCGGGACTTGTCGGCGGAAATGAGAGCCATCCAAGTCGAGCTTCCGCAGGCGATACCACAGGCGCTTCTCCGCGTCGGTCGTGTTGCGACGGAGACGTCGTGCTCTCAGGCGGGCCTTCGTTGAGGATTCGTCCGCTTGGCATGACTGCCCCACCCTGCCGCCTACGGCGGCTCTCCCTCCCCCTTCAGGGGAGGGATCAAACTCGTATCGGCTAGAGAGTCTTATGACTCCCGTCGCACATCGGCTGATGCTGCGAGCGCTTGCAGGTGCAGAACCACACTTCTTCGTTCGATGCGCCTTCCATTCCTGCGGCCGGAACTCGGTGCCCTTGTGCGAGCCGTCGCAGAACGGTTGCGCCTTGGAACGCCCGCAGGCGCACCACCAGTAGCTTTCGCCCGCAACAACATTGATGCCTATCGGGCGACGTCCGCCGATTTCCGGTTCGCTCATTTTTCCTTCTCCGCTCCGCTGATGATGATCCCGCCGCCTTCGGTCGCCAGCCATGCCTCGCCGCACGCTTTGGCCAATTCGCGCACCCGCAGGATGTAGCTCTGCCGCTCAGTCACCGAGATGACACCGCGGGCATCGAGCAGATTGAACACGTGGCTCGCCTTGATGCACTGGTCATAGGCCGGCAGCGCCATCAGGTGACGCCCGCGATTGCCGCCGTTGCTGCCGGCGCGCCAGCCATCGTCGAGATATTTTTTGCACGCCGCTTCCGCCATCTTGAACTGCTCGAACAGCATGTCGGTATCGGCATATTCGAAATTGTGCCGCGAAAATTCCTGCTCGGCCTGCAGGAATATGTCGCCGTAAGAAACGCGCTCGGCGCCGTCGCGGCCGTTGAAGTTCAGATCGTAGACGTTCTCGACGCCCTGCACGTACATCGCCAACCGCTCAAGGCCGTAAGTGAGCTCGCCGGCAACCGGCGCGCATTCGAAACCGGCGACCTGCTGGAAATAGGTGAACTGCGACACTTCCATGCCGTCGCACCAGCATTCCCAGCCGAGTCCCCAGGCGCCGAGTGTCGGGCTCTCCCAGTCATCCTCGACAAAACGGATGTCGTGGATTTTCGGATCGATGCCAATGGCGTAGAGCGATTTCAGATAAAGGTCCTGCAAGTCGTTGGGCGACGGCTTGAGGATCACCTGCATCTGATAATAGTGCTGCAGACGGTTCGGGTTCTCGCCGTAGCGGCCGTCTTTCGGCCGGCGCGACGGCTGCACGTAGGCGGCATTCCACGATTTCGGCCCGAGCGCGCGGAGCGTCGTCGCCGGATGAAAGGTGCCGGCCCCGACCTCCATGTCATAGGGCTGCAGGATGACGCAGCCCCAATCGGCCCAATAGCGCTGCAACGCCAGGATCAGCCCCTGAAAGGAGCGTTCCGGGCGCATATACGGCGGCAGTTGTTCGCTGGATGAACTCATCGGCATGGTGTTGGTGGAAGGCTCGCGGCAGGTCAAGGGCAGCGGTGCGGCAGCAAGGACGGGCGATTCGCCCGAGCGACTATGCTAGTAGCAGAAGAAACCAACGATCAGAATCCGGGATCACAGGGATGGAAAAGCTCCGATACGCCGCCGCTGTTTTGGGCGCGGTCCTAAGCCTGGCGGCAACGCCGGTTGCCCACGCACAGGATTATCCGACCCGTCCCGGTGCGCATTGTGGTCGCCTTCCCGCCCGGCGGCCCAACCGATTTCGTCGGCCGGATTGTGGCCGAGAAGATGACCGCCCTGCTCGGTCAGCGCGTCTATATCGACAACAAGCCCGGCGCCAACGGCACGATGGGCGGCGGCGACGTGGCGAAATCCGATCCCGACGGCTACTCCCTGTTCCTCAGCACTGCCGGCGCGGTGGTGGTGTCGCCGCATATCCAGGCGAGCATGCCGTACGACACGCTGAAGGATTTTGCGCCGGTCGCGCTGGTGACCAAGGTCACCGAGGTGATGGTGGTGAAGCCAAGCCTCGGCGTCAAATCGGTGAAAGATCTTGTTGAGATGGCGAAAGCAAAGCCGGGCACGATCCCGTTTGCTTCCACCGGTATCGGTTCGCCGCCGCATCTGGCGCAGGAGATGCTCGATGCCTCCGCGGGCGTGCAATTTCTCCACGTGCCGTATCGCGGCGCGGCGCCGGCGCTGACCGACCTGCTCGGCGGCCAGGTGGAAGTTGTCGTGCTCGACGTGCCGGTGGTGATCTCGCAAATTCGCGCCGGCGCGCTGCTGCCGATCGGCGTCGCCTCCGACAAGCGCGATCCGCTTCTTCCCGACGTTCCGACTTTTGCAGAGCAAGGCTATCCGAACACTGATGCGTCGAGCTGGTACGGTTTATTGGCGCCGGCCAAGACACCACCGGCAGTGATCGCCAAGCTCAACAAGGCGGTGAATGATGCACTCGCCGATCCGGGCGTGCATGACAAACTCGTCAACGCCGGCGCAACCCCTGCCGGCGGCACGCCGGATTCGTTCGGCGCTTTCCTCAAGGCCGAATACGAGAGGTGGGGAAAGATCGTCAAAGATCGCGGGATCAAGGATCCGGGGCAGTAGGCCCGTTCCCCGTCATCCTGAGGTGCGAGCGAAAGCGAGCCTCGAAGGACGACGGCCCCAGCGCCTCAGCCGCTCATCCTTCGAGGCCCGCGCTGAGGGCGCGGGCACCTCAGGATGACGGGGAAATTATCACCCCGGCCGATATTCCCCGGTCCGCGGATCGCGCCTGAGCGTCGGCAGTTGCTCGCGGTCGAACGGCTCGACGGAGGCTTGCGCGCGCACGGTGTCGAGATCGCTGTTCACGCGGACAACCTCGCGCACGCACCAACGCACCAGCGCGGCCGCTCCCACGATCCCTATAGTCAAAATCATTACCGGATGCATTACGGCACTCCAGAGTTAGAGACCAAACCTCGCCCACATCGCTCGCGCTTCCAGCGTCGAGATCAGATCGTCGGCAAA
The DNA here is from genome assembly GCA_963742215.1 of uncultured Alphaproteobacteria bacterium. Lineage (GTDB taxonomy): Bacteria > Pseudomonadota > Alphaproteobacteria > Rhizobiales > Xanthobacteraceae > BOG-931. The sequence goes on along the minus strand of CAVULJ010000012.1, from coordinate 23,576 downwards.
ACCGGCAGCAAGGCCTCCCGGCATTCCGGCCAAAAGGTCGCTGCCCGCCACACCGGCGACACGCCGCCCAAACCAGCCGCGGTCGGCGCTGATCAAAGGCGTAACGAGCTTATCGCCAAATCGTTGCCGCAGCACGCCACGCAAATCGCCAATGCCGTCGACAAGCCCAAGTTCCAGACCGCGGGAACCGGTCCAGTATTCCCCGGAAAACAAGTCGTTTTCTGGGCCATTCAGCTTGTCGCCCCGGCGCGATTTGACCAGCGCGATAAAGCTATCGTGAATTTGTCGCTGCAGCTTCTTTAGCCGTTCAACATCGTCCGGGTTCTCCGGCAGGAACGGATCGAGCATCGCTTTATGGTCGCCCGAGGTGTAGAGCCGCCGCTCGACCCCGATTTTCCCGATCAGCTTGTCGAAGCCGAATGAGCCGCCGACCACGCCGATCGAACCGACGATCGAATGCGGGTCGGCAATGATTTCGTCGGCCGCGCAGGCGATCATGTAGCCGCCCGACGCCGCTGCATCCTCGACGAACGCAACGACACGGCGATTCTTCTCGGCGGCAAGTTCACGGATGCGGCGGAAGATCAGGTGCGATTGTACCGGCGACCCGCCCGGCGAGTTGATGGCGAGCGCGACAGCTAATGCATTAGGCACCGCGAAGGCGCGATCCAGCGTTCGCGCTATTCCGGAAAGCGTCAGCCCCGGCCGCAGCGGCGACGAAACGCCGATGATGCCGCTGAGCCGAACCACCGGCACCACCGGCTGATCGCGGCGAAAACGTCTTGGCAACAGCCGGCGCAACGGCCGCAACGCTTGCGTGAACCAGCTTCCAATTTGCTCGGCGGCGGCGATCTCGCTCATCGATTGCACATAAGGTTTGCCGACAAGGCGGGCAAGTAACGGTTTGTTAATTGGATCGGATGCTTCTTGCTTACGGAACGAGCACCGGCTTGAGAAAGACGACGGACGGGAAATGAAGATTTATATGCTCCTGATGCTGATCAGCGCCATTGTCGGGCTTTCCTATCTCCCCGTTCGCGTCCGGTCGAAGCCGACAACCAGAGTACAGCCTGATTCGCTGCCAGCTTGATGCCCTAACGGCTGAGCAGCCCCGGCGTTTTCAGTTCTCAGTCATCGGTAGTGCTGAATTTCCGCGCAGGATCGCTTCGGCCTGTTCGCTCGGCTTGTTGTTGCCATCGGCGAGCAGCAGACCGGGAAGCAGTTTCAGCGCCGCCTGACCTTCCTTGATAGCACGGACCAGTACGCGGATCGCCGCGGCGTTCGGCTTTGGATAAACCGGGAGCACCGCCGCGCTGCCGAAGGCCGGCGTCAAAGCCGACAGCACGTCGGCCAAGCCGTCGGCACGCCAGATCAGCGTGACGGCACCCGACGTGCCCAGAAGCCGCGCCGCTGTGCCGAGCCATCGCCCCAACGTCTTATCCGATGCGAGATGAGCGACGCGCCGGGCACGATCCGGCGATGCCTGATGGGAGCCTGCGTTGAATGGCGGATTTATCAGCACATGCCCCGCACATCCGGACGGCAATCCGGCTTCGGCAAAAGCCGCCGTGGACGCTTCGACATCGAGACAAACGGCGCGCACGCGCTTGTCGAGTCCATTGCGCTTGGCATTGCCTGCAGCAAGCGCGGTCAAATCAGGATCGATCTCGGCAAGCGTGACGGACAAGCCCGGCACGCGGTGCGCTAGTGCAAGGCCTGCGGCGCCGACACCGGCGCCGAGATCGACGGCGTGCTCTCCGGGCGATGCCTGGACCGCAGCCGCGAGCAGAATTGCATCGTGACCGAAACGATGACCGCGCAACGGCTGGCGCAGAACCAGCCGACCACCAAGGACGGCGTCCTCGCTGACGTCCGCCAGCTCAGCGCCCATCGGGGCGAAGTTCGTCGGCGAGGCCCGCTTCGGAGAGCAGGCGGCGCGCCGCCGGCAGTTCTTCCTCATCGACCAGGATGCGGCGCGGGAAAATGCCGATCGAGCCTTCCATCACGCTCATGTTCTGATCGACGATCATATGCGCGATATCGGCGCCCTTGAGCAGCGCCTCGATCGCCGAAATCAGCACGAGATTATTGGTGCGAACGAGTTCGCGCACATTGAGCTCCGCCGCCAAATCTGCCGGAAGCTTAGCGCCGCTACGGCGCCGCGTCACGGCATCGAAAACGCAGCCGTAAGCACGTTTGTGGCCATCGCGCTCGTGACTTGACATCGACCGGCTCTACGGCCACGTCGAATGCATAACCGGGAATAAACCGGCGTCATAATCGGTCGATCTGATAGCTGCCGTACTTGCTTGCAGTACTTGCCGCCTCACCATCGCGTTTCTATGCTTCTGCGCCGTTAGTGGAGATATAAGTGGCTGTTGTCCTGCCGTTTGGAAGTCCGGGCGAACCCTCGATCGACCGCCTGGTCAATCTCGTTGCGGCGGACATGGAACGCGTCAACGGTGCGATCCTTTCGCGAACCGGCTCCGAAGTGACGATGATCCCGGAGGTGGCGAACCACCTGATCAATTCCGGCGGCAAGCGGCTGCGGCCGATCCTCACCCTGGCGCTGGCCCGGCTGACCAATTACGGCGGCGACGGCCACATCAAGCTCGCCGCCGCGGTCGAGTTCATGCACACCGCGACCCTGCTGCACGACGACGTAGTCGATGAAAGCGAGCTGCGCCGCGGCCGGCTCGCCGCGCGCATGCTGTGGGGCAACGAAGCGAGCGTGCTGGTGGGCGACTTCCTGCTCGGCCAGGCGTTCAAGATGATGGTCGAAGTCGGCAACCTCAAAGCGCTGGAAATCCTCTCCTCCGCCGCCGCCGTGATCGCCGAAGGCGAAGTCATGCAGCTCGCCGCCGCCAAGAACACCGCCACCACCGAAGACGAATATATCGCGGTGATCCGCGCCAAGACCGCCGAGCTGTTCGCTGCCGCCTGCGAAGTCGGTCCGGTGTTGTCGATGCGCCAGCGCGACGAACAGGCGGCGTGCCGCTCGTTCGGGATGAATCTCGGCATCACCTTCCAACTTGTTGACGACGTGCTCGACTATGGTGGCGCTGCGGCCAAGCTCGGCAAAAACGTGGGCGACGATTTCCGCGAGGGCAAGATCACCTTGCCGGTAGTGCTGGCGTTCCGCCGCGGCTCCGACGCCGAGCGCGAATTCTGGCGCCGCACACTCGAGCACGGCGAAGCCAGCGACGCCGATCTCGAACACGCGATCGGGCTGATGGTGAAGCATCGCGCGCTGGAAGATTTGATCGGCCGCGCCCATCACTACGGCGCGATCGCCCGCGACGCACTGGCGCTGTTTCCGGATTCGCCGATGAAATCGGCGCTCGCCGAAACCGTCGATTTCTGCATCGCCCGCACGCACTAGGGGCGGGCGAATTCGGTGCCTGACGATTCGCTTCGCGCCTGATCACTGAAGCGCCGTCGGGCGCACCCACCACTGCGGATAGTTGGCGTGCAATATCTCGGCGCCGACGGTGGCTTCGGCGGCCGAACTAAACAGCGCGAAACAGGTCGAGCCCGAGCCTGACATGCGCGCAACCACGCAGCTTGGAAGGCCGCGCATCGCCGCAAGCACTTCGGCGACAACCGGCGCCAGCGCAATGGCCGGACGCTCGAGATCGTTCTCCTGGCGTGCGAGGAACTGCAACAGCGTCTTGCGATCGGACAGTTTCGCGAGCGAATCCTGATCGAGAGGTGCGGGCGGCATGCCCGGCGTCCATCCTGCGAACACGGCCTTGGTCGCAAGCGCCGCGCCGGGATTGGCCAGCACCGCGGGCAGCGGAGGAAGATTGAGCGGCTCCGACAAAAGCTCACCGATACCGCGCATCACCCGTGCGCGCGGGTTGAGGCAAACCGGCACATCGGCACCGGTTGCGCGAGCCGCTTCATAGAAGCGCGGTGCATCGGAGGCGAGATTATTGGCGCGCGCGATCAGCCGCAGCGCGGCCGCCGCATCCGCAGATCCGCCGCCGAGGCCCGCCGCGACCGGCAACCGCTTGTCGAGCGCAAAAGCACCGAGCGTGATGCCGGGACTTCGCTCGGCAAGCGCCCGCGCGGCCTTGAGCACAAGATTGTCTGCGTTATCACCCGCAAGCGCGGCGCTCGGACCACTCACGGTGAGCGAGAGATCGCCACCCGGCGTAAAGCTCAGCCGGTCCGCGCAGCGGGCGAACACGACCAGGCTTTCGAGCTCGTGATAACCGTCGCTGCGGCGGCCAAATACCCGCAGTGACAGGTTAATCTTGGCCGGCGCGGCCTCGACAAGCGGATCGGGCAAGGACGCCCCTCACCCGCCGTTTCCGGTTTTCTTGGACTTATCTGAGTCCTCGGCCGAATTGCCGTTGCTGCTATCCGCCGGCTTGCTGGCGTCAGCCGCGGACGCGTTGTTGTCGGGCAGCCCGTGCTCGATCTTGGCTACGATCTTCGTCAGATCTTCCGGATCGGGGCCGTAGTCTTTCGCCTGCGACCACTGGAAGTGCGCTTCGAGCGTGCGCCCAATCCGCCAATAGGCGTCGCCAAGGTGATCGTTGATAGTCGGATCGTCCGGCTTCAGCTCTACCGCGCGCTCGAGGTTCTTTACCGCCTCGTCATAGTTGCCGGTGCGGAAATAAGCCCAGCCGAGCGAGTCGACGATATAGCCGTCGTCAGGCCGCTGCTCGACCGAGCGGCGGATCATGTCCATGCCTTCGTCGAGATGAATGCCCTGATCGACCCACGAATAGCCGAGATAATTGAGCACCAGCGGCTGGTCCGGATACAGCTCCAGCGCCTTTTTCATGTCGGCTTCAGCCCTCGGCCACTGATGCGAGCGCTCGTAACAAATGCCGCGGAAATAGAATACGACCCAGTTCGACTTGTCGGGTGTCGGCACCGTGTCGATGGCTTTGCTGTAGGTATCGGCACAGGCAGCGAAGTCTTTGCGGGCCCGTTCGATGTTGCCAAGCTCGATGATCGCCTCGGTGTCTTTCGGGCGCTTGGCAATCAGATCGTCGAGCTGTTTCTTGGCTTCGTCGGTACGATCGAGCGCGTCGAGATCGGCGGCGAGCTGGATTGCGGCGTTGCGCGACAGCGGCGACGTCGGCGGCACGCGATCGTAGATCTTGATCGCAAGCTCGGGCTTCTTCAGCGTCTCGTAGAGGTCGGCAAGCGACAGCAGCGCCATTGCATGATTGGGTTCGAGATAGAGCGCAAGCTGCAAATAGATCAGCGCCAGGTCTTCGCCACCACGGCGTCCGATCGACGCGCCGAGGCCGTATAGCGCTTCGGCGGCGCCGGCCTGGGAGAGTCCACCAGCGGCGGCAGCTTCTCGCCGTCGGAGACGGCCTTCATCTCCTCGATGATCAGCGGATGATCGGGCAGAACCTTGTTGAAGTCCTGATAGACTTTCAGGGCATCGTCCTTGCTGCCGTTGCGCGACAAGAACCGGCCATAGGCCTCCACCGTACGCACGGCGGTCGGATCGACCTTGTAAGCATGATCGAAGCGCTTGGCGGCGTCTTTGTTGTTCTTGGCGAGATCGAGGATCAGACCGGCGTGCAGATCCTTGAAGATGCCGTACCAGTCGGGACCGGAAAGCTTGTCCAGCGTATCGATGGCGCCCTTGGTATCGCCGCCGCCGTACTGCGCCCACGCCGCCAACATCGTCGCGGTCAGATCAGTTACTGGTCCGCGAATGGACTGAGAAAAATTCTGCCGAGCCGTGCTGTAGTCTTTCTGCTTGAGCGCACGAATGCCGATCACCAGCCGCGAAACGCGGTCGGTCTTGTCGGCCGCAAGCACGCGATCGGCGAGCTTGGCCGCGTCATCGATATTGCCGTCGCTCAGCACCGACAGGAAAGTGCGGTTGAGCAGGTCGGTATTCTTCGGATCGGATTTGAGAACATTGAGGTAATAAGCCGCCGCCGCTCCGGAGTCGCGCTCGGCGCCCGCGTGCCGGGCCGCCAGATAGCTGCCAGCCGTCGTGAAGTGTGAAAGATCCTGCGGCGTCGGGGCCTGGGCCGCGAGAGCTGACGGAAGACCTAAGGTAACGGCGGCGCCGACGACTGCGGCTTGCCAGGACAGCAGCGAATAAGTCACGACAGCTCCATTGACGAATTTGAAGAATCGGGCGCCCGGCACCCTACCAAAGACAATGGCCGGTTTGCCCCGCCCCCGCAAGGACGCAACCCCTATAGGTCCCAAGGGCGGCGAAATCGCGGCAGTCGCAAGTCCCGGTCAACACGATGCAAGCACGCCTAACGGCGACGTGATCACATATTCGGATAATTCGGGCCGCCACTGCCCTCGGGCGGAACCCAGGTTATGTTCTGATTGGGGTCCTTGATGTCGCAGGTTTTGCAGTGGACGCAGTTTTGCGCGTTGATGACATAACGCGGGCTGGTGCCGTCCTCGACCCATTCATAGACGCCGGCAGGGCAATAACGGGCCGACGGACCGGCATAAACATCGTGTTCGGACGATTTCTGCAAAGCCTGATCGCGCACGATAAGGTGCGGCGGCTGGTCTTCTTCGTGATTGGTGTTCGACAAGTACACCGATGACAGCCGGTCAAAGGTCAGCTTGCCGTCAGGCTTGGCGTAGGCGATGCGCTTGCACTGCGCCGCGGGCTTCAGCGTCGCGAAATCGGCGTTGCCGTGCTTGAGCGTGCCGAACAGCGAGAAGCCGAGCGTGTTGGTCCACATGTCGAACGCGCCGAGCGCGATGCCGGCCACGGTGCCGAGCTTCGACCATAGCGGCTTGGCGTTGCGCACCTTCCACAGATCGCGACCGATTGGCGACGCGCGCCACGCGGCCTCGTAGTCGGTAAGCTCGGCGCCGGAACGGCCTTGCGCGAGCGCGGCCATGACATGCTCGGCAGCGAACTTTCCCGACAGCATCGCGTTATGACTGCCCTTGATGCGCGGTACGTTGACGAAACCGGCCGCGCAGCCGATCAGCGCACCGCCGGGAAATGTGAGCTTCGGCACCGACTGATAGCCACCCTCGGTGATGGCGCGCGCGCCATAGCTGATGCGCTTGCCGCCCGTAAAAGTGTCGCGCACCAGCGGATGGGTCTTGAAGCGCTGAAATTCCTCGAACGGCGAAAGATACGGATTCTGGTAATTGAGATGAACGACAAAGCCGACCGAAACCAGATTGTCGTCGTAGTGATAGAGGAACGAGCCTCCGCCAGTCGAATTGTCGAGCGGCCAACCCATGGTATGCTGAACCAGTCCTTTGCGGAATTTGTCGGGGGCGACCTGCCAAAGCTCCTTGAGACCGATGCCGAATTTTTGCGGCTCGCGATCCTTCGCCAGTCCGAAATCGCTCGATCAAGATCTTGGTGAGGCTGCCGCGCGCGCCTTCAGCAAACAGCGTGTACTTGCCGCGCAGCTCCATGCCGCGGGTGAAGCCTGATTTCTGCTGGCCCTCCTTGCCAATGCCCATGTCGCCGGTGGCGATGCCCGCAACAGCATTGCCTTCGTACAGTACTTCGGCGGCGGCAAAGCCCGGATAGATTTCGACACCGAGCGCTTCCGCCTTGCGCGCGAGATACCGGCAGACATCGCCGAGCGAGACAACGAAGTTACCGTGATTGTTCATCAGCGGCGGCATGAAAAAATTCGGCAGTCGCACCGCGCCGGATGAGCCGCAGTACATAAAAGCGGTCGGAGGTGACTTCGGTTTTGATCGGCGTCTCTTCCTTGCGCCATTCCGGGATCAGGCTGTCGAGCCCGATCGGATCGATCACCGCGCCGGAAAGTATATGTGCGCCGACTTCCGAGCCCTTCTCAACGACGACAACCGACTTGTCGGGATCGAGTTGTTTCAGCCGGATCGCGGCGGCGAGCCCGGCAGGCCCCGCGCCGACGATAACGACGTCGAATTCCATAGCCTCCCGGGCCGGAAGCTCCGGTGTATCCATGTTCAGCTCCGTATCCCGGACAGGAATAAGTGTTTCACGCTTTCAACCACACGCATAGACACGCCGTTCCGCGCTGACTATCCCTTAAGCCATGCTTCCCGAACGCGACAACGCGCGCGATATCCTTTCGTTCTACCTCGAAGCCGGGGTCGATGCGCTCCTCGGCGAAGAGCCGATCGACCGCATGGCCGATGAGGCTCCGCCTCCGCCGGTGGTCCGGCAATCGGCACCGCCGCCGGCGCCAACTCCGCGCAAGGAACCGGAACGGGCGTTCGTTCAGCCGCGCCTCCCACCTCACCCGATGCGGCGGTCATGGCGGCGCGCGAGGCCGCGAAAACCGCGGCCTCCCTCGAAGATCTGCGCGCCTTGCTGGATAAGTTCGAAGGCTGCTCGTTGCGTAATACGGCAACGCAACTAGCTTTCGCCGACGGCAATCCGCAATCGCGCGTGATGTTCGTCGGCGAAGCGCCCGGTTACGAAGAAGACATTTCAGGCCGCCCGTTCATTGGCCGTTCCGGCAAGCTGCTCGACCGCATGCTGGAGGCGATCGGTCTCGACCGCACCACCGCTTACATCGCCAACGTCGTGCCGTGGCGGCCGCCCGGCAACCGCACGCCGACGCCGCAGGAGACGGCAATCTGTCTGCCGTTCATCCGCCGCCAGATCGAGCTCGCCAATCCGGACATCCTGGTTTGCCTCGGCGGCCCGTCGGCGCAAACGCTGCTCGGCATCAAGGAAGGCATCACCCGTTCGCGCGGGCGCTGGTTTCCCTATTATACGGGACACGGGAAATCCGCGCGCTCCCCACCTTCCATCCGGCATTCCTGCTGCGCAGCCCGCTGCAAAAGCGGCTGGCCTGGCGCGACTTCCTCGCGATCAAGAAAGCGCTGGCGGCTTAACAGCCCGCACGCCGATACACCAAAGACTCGCGATGTGCTTGCGCGACACGGCACAAAAAGCGAAAATCAAATTCTCTCGGATTGACCCTCGACCGCGTCTTGCGCGGTCCTTCAACGATTAGCTGGTATCGCTTTACGTAGGATGGCGCACGACGCGCCAAGCAAGTGGACTGTTATGGTAAAAGCTAAATTTTCAAAAGCGGCGTCAACTCGGAAACAAAACTCCAGCACAGCGCCCGTCATAGCGGTCGAGCCCTTGCTTCCGGTTCCTATCCCGCACAGCAACGCGCGTCTCGCTCGGGGAATTCGCGCAGGACGCTGGGTCTTCGCCACCGGACAAGCGGCGACGGACTACGTGAACGGCGTTGCGCCGGCGGTTTTACGCGCAGAGCATCCGCTTAATGGAGAAAGCCAATACAAACGCGAAGCCAGGTTAATCTACCAGAACGTCAAAGAGGTTCTTGCTGAAGTCGGCTCCGATATCACGGATGCCGTGCGGGTCGATCAATATTATACGACTGAGCGAGCGATGCACCCTTATCACGAGGTGCGTCACGAGGTGTTCGGTCCAAACATCCCGCCCTCGACGTCCAATCTGCACAAGAAATTTTCTCGTTCCGAGCAGACGATCGAGATCCAAGTCATGGCCGCCGTAAAAGGCGGAGGACTCTCGGTCAAGCACGAGAGCTTCAAGCCGAGCTATGACATCTCCCCCGTGTCAGGCTACAGCCCCGCGCTGAGCGCCGGCGACTTTCGTTTCGTCCCTGGACAGACTGGTGAAGCTTTAAAAGATGGCGAAGGTCCGCTCGATCCCCAAGTTCGCCATCCTCGCTCGCCCTGGCGGCAATGGCCAATCAAGCTTGAAACAGATTTCATCGTCACGCGGAAGCTGAAGCCCTGTCTCGAAGGGGCGGGCGCCGGTCTTAAAAGCGTCGTCAAAGCGCAGGTGTATTTGAGCGATCGTGAAGATGTCCCTGGCTTCAACGAAGCCTGGCTGTCTTATTTTCGAGGTCATCCACCCGCAACGACCATTATTCCGACCGCCAGCCCCGGCTTCGGGATCAATGCACTGCGTATCGAAATCAACACGATTTCGCTCGCACTCGCAGGAGATACCAAGCGCGAAGTCATCAGTGGACCGGAAGCGCCGGCTTTTGACGGTTACGTGTCGGCGATTAAATGCGGTGACCTTCTGTTCCTGTCCGGGTTGTACGCGTTGAAGAATGGACGACTGATCGACGAGGCAAAGGTCGATGAACGTCAACCGTTCTACGGAATCCCGATCAAGGCCGAGCTTCGCGCTATCATTGATCAAGCCGAAGCGATCTGCCGCTCGGCTGGAACAACGTTGCGCAACGCGGTTCGTATCCAGCAATTCCACACGAATCTGGCGGATCTGCCGGCTGCGCTAGAGGTATGGAACGAAGCAATGGACCAGGCCCCGCTCCCTCTTTCACCGATCGAGGTCGCATGGCTGCCCGTTCCAGGCGCTCGGGTCCAGGTCGATCTTTGGGTATACGTCCCTAATTGAGCCGAAAAAACATTAGAGAACTGCCGACGATAGCTCTCCCTTCATGTCATCGAACAGAAAATCCTCTTAACGGCGGAAGTCGAGACCGCGATTTGATCGATTCACTTATCGCTTCGGCGCAAACCCGCCATATCAACAATTTGCTCATACTTTGGGATGTCTTCGCGAATAGATTCGATCGCTTGCTCTGGAGAAGTGCCGACCGAACTCGATGCCTAAACTTTGGAAGGTATTGAGGACTTCCGGATTATGCGCGATGTCCTGCAAAGCTTTGGCCAATCGATCCTTCACCTCCTCCGCAACGCCTCCTGTGACGGCATAGCCGTTCCAGGCGATATATTCGAAGCCTCGGAACAGTCTCGGCAACCGTTGGAACATTTGGAAGCTGTGGCATGCGTTGCGGCGTTGATACCGCCAACGCTCTGACACTTTCGCTTTTTACGGGTTCAATGAGATCAGAGCTGTTGCCGAAGTGCATGTCCACGGATTTGGAAAGCACCGCCTCTAACGCTCCCTGGCCCCCGGTGAACGGCACGTGCACCATATCGAGCTTTTCTTCTCCCGCGAGATAGGCGGCCACCAGATGGTTGTTGCCGCCCGCACCTCCGCTTGAGTAGCTGATTTTGCCAGGGTGAGATCGCGCATACTCGATAAACTCGGAAAGCGACGCGTAGGGCGAGTTTTTAGCGACCGCCAATACCATGCCGTTTGTGCCAGTGATGCTTACTGGCACGAGATCCTTTAACGGCACATAAGATACTTCTCGTGTGAGTGGCAGAACCGTGAATAACGTGCTTCCGACAAAAAGGATCGTGTATCCGTCCTGCGGTGCATGAAGGGCGTAATCCACACCGATGCCGCCGCCGGCCCCGGGCTTATCTTCTACGACGAAACTCTGATGAAAAATATTTTCGAGTTGGTGGGCAGTCACGCGCGCCATTGTATCCGTTACGCCACCTGCGCCATACGGAACCACGACCTTCACCGTTCGCATCGGCCATTGTTGCGCGTAGGCATTAGCGCCCGTCATCAAAATTGCCAGGCATGTCCACGCCGCCGCCCGCCATCGTCTAAAGAATTTCAACAAGCACTCTCCTTCAACTCTTCAAGTGTCGAGCTCACCTTCAGAAGCATGTCCGATGTCAACGGCAAGTCAGTTGCGGTGATATCGGCAATGGCACCGCGCTCGCCGCCGGCGTAGTCAGTTCGCCAGCAAGAAACGTGCCCGACCGCCGTATAGGCCTAACCTGCGAGATAGGTCGTCAGAACGCCACCAAAAGCGCACCGGCTGGCAACGAGCACGATACCTAGCCAATTCACCAGCGAAAGTTTCTCGCCGAGAAACACGACGCCGAATATCGCGACAAGCACCACGCTGAGTTTGTCGATCGGCGCGACCTGCGCAGCATTGCCGAGTTTAAGCGCGCGGAAATAGCACAGCCATGACGCGCCGGTGCCCAGCCCCGACAGCAACAAGAACAGATAAGTGCGGCCGGAAATCTCCGCGGGATTCTGAAACTGTCCGGTGCCGTAGACGATCAACGCCAGAACGCAGAGGACGATCATTGTTCGGATCAGTGTTGCCAGATCGGAATTGACGTTCTCGACGCCGACTTTAGCGAAGATCGCGGTCAGCGCTGCAAACACCGCCGACAGCACCGCCCAGATTTGCCACGATGACGACACGCCAGAATTCATGAGACAGGTATCCCGACTGTGTCCGCAACGACAGACTGCGCGCTTCTGTTCAATTCCGCGAGTTTGTTATAGAAGATATCGACGTTCTGCTGTGCTGTTTGTCCGGAAACGATCATTATCAGCCGCCGATTGGCTGGCGCTCGCGGCTCCATTCTCACCGACCTGTCGCGAAACATCCTGCGCGAAACGGCATAAGGGCTGGCGCGCCTCGCCATAGGCCTGCAAAATTGTCCAACGTCGTTATCGCTGTCCAACAACCGCGCAAGGATGACCGCATCCTGCACTCCCATCGCACCGCCTTGCCCCATGAAGGGAGTCGATGCGTGCGCCGCGTCTCCGATCAGCACGACGCGTCCGGCGTGCCAGGGCAGCGGCATGACGATCTCTTCCACCGCGGTGTAGAGGACCTCGGACCGTGATCCCAGCTCTTCGATGAAACGCCGGGCTGGACCTTCGAACTCCCGGAATTTGGCTGCCATCGTCTCAGGCCAAGCCTCGGAATCATACCATTTGCCTTCGGGCTCGACGATTGTCCCGAACGTGTAAAGCTTGTCCGCGCTGATCGGCATGATGCCGAAGCGTTTGCCCGGCCCCATCATCATGATCTTGTCGCGAAGATCAGCCGGACGATCGTGGACACTCCGCCACACGCCGAGACCGGAATACCTGGGCCGGATGTCAAAACCGGCGAGTTGCCGCATTTGCGAGCGGAGACCGTCCGCGGCGACCACAAGATCGAAATTCTCAATCGAGCCGCTCGAAAGCTCGATCTCGACGCTATCGCCGATTTGCTCAAGCCGCCGGACAGTGGTGCCAAGCTCGGCGCTCAATCTGAAATGCGTGAGCTGGTTAGTCAGAATTCGGTGCAACTCGGCACGTTTGATTCCAAGAATCGCGGGCACTCGGCCATCGTCGGCCGTTGGATAGAACACATCGATAAGATGATTGCCGCTGATGATCGAAATAGACGTTGCGACCGTTCTCAATAATATAGCCTGCCGCCAGGACATCATCGAGCACGCCGATGCTCACGCAGGCTGCTCAGACCGTTGCTGTAGACGAATATCCCGGAGCTTTGAAAACGCCATACATCCTGTTTCTCGATGAGGCCGAACGGTGAAGCCACGCGCTGCAAGAGCGATGGCCACGCAGCAGCCGGCAATGCCGGCGCCGACAACAAGAATTTTATCGGCCTTACGCAACAGAGTTCCCTCTCAGTAGCCGCTAGCCGCACCAATTTCGCATTACTTCGCCTATTGCGCGGAAGCCACGCTACCCGGCCTGATCACGCCCCAGCCGACACGCAAGGTCGGCAACCGGCCCTGGATCGGGCGGTCGAAAGCGCGCGGCACTTCCGGCACCAGATCCGGAAAATGTTCTCTGATCTCGGGCGGAGGTGTCGGCGTGGTGTCCGACGTCAGCCAGACCACGACCGCGCCTTTCTGCCGGATCTCATCGGGCGTCACCCACGGCGAACGCGCAGGATCGGCGTCATTATAAACGCTCGGCCGGCTGGGCGCGGCGAGCGCGATAAGCGCAGCGGCGCGAGGATCGCCGGTGACGACCGCAAGCGGCCGGCCGGTCCTGCGCTCGAAACTATCGGCAAAGAAATTTCCCATCGCTTTGGCCGGCTGCTCGACCCGAAGTTCGGTAGCAGCCCACGGCAACAGCAGCAGTACCGCGGGCACGAACAGCGCCGGAACGATCAGCAAACCTGCCCAGGCATAGCCGAGAACGCGCTGATGAAAGACTTCGATGCTGTCGCCAGCCACCACGATGACGGCAAGCGCCGACAGCACGACCAGCGGCGCAGCGCCGCCGACCGGAGTCCGCTGGCCGAGCAGAACCGCGATGATTGTCGCCATAATTGCCGGCACCAGTGCAATGACTTTCACGAATGTCACCGCATCGGAACCGACCGGCGTCCTTGTGACGGTCGGCGCGGGATTGGCGGAAGTTCGCGGCCATCCGCTCGCCATCACGACGAGAATGACAAGGCCGGCATGAGCCAGCACCAGCACGGCGAGCAGACGCAGCCACGAAAAAGTATTGTCGCGGCCGGCCGCAGCATCGCGCAGCCGGCCGAATGCCGGCGTGAGGCTGATGTCCATGCCCATCAACCACAGCAAATGGACAAACAGGAATGGGACCAGCGCGATACCGACAATCCATGGATCGATTGGGCTGAGCGTTGCGCGGCCACGCTTCGTCACCGCGATGTACAACACCAGCGTGCCGAGCAGGATCAGTGCTGCCTCGCTGGTCAAAAGCAGAAGCGCCACGGCGACGCCGAACGCGTACCAACACCAGCGGCGACGGAGCATCGCGGCCCGCCAATAGAACATCAGCACCAGCGCCCACAGCGCCATCGCCAAAATTGGCGGGCCGAATTCCGGCGTCGGCACCGTGAACAGCGAAATGCCGACCATCAGCAGCACCGCCATCGCTGCTTGTGGCGGACCGACGATGGCGCGGCCAAGCGCGAACACGCACCAATAGGTCACGACGACGCAAAGCTGTGACAACGCATAGACGCCGAACAGTCCGGCTGTGCGGAACGCGATTTCAGCAAGCCAATAAGCAAGCGGCGGACCGACCGGCGCGTGAAGCTGGAATTCATGGCCGATCGCGAGCAGCTGCGGCAGGTCGCCGGGCGGCGCCTCATAGAACAGCATCGGCACCGCGATCCAAACCGCCGCTTGCGCCAAAGCCGCCAGCCAGAACAGCAAAAGCGGGCGCGAGCGCAGGATTTCAATGTAAAGCGGTACAAAAAACATCTAGCGCTTCGCGGCGGCGGGCCAAAACCAGACCGCGTGCGATAGGGCCGGCCTCGCTAGAGAGGCAATACGTCCCTGATCGCCTCTTCGCCTTCGGCGACAGTTCGCCCCGAGGCGATGGCGACCGGCGAAAATGAACGGCGGTGATGGATTGTCGGGCCGAGCCGGTCGAGCGCAGAGAAATGTTCCGGCACGCTGTAGCCCATATGGCGCTCGAAACCGTAGCCGGGATGCGCCGCGCCGAGACACACTCATCAGCCGGTCGCGGGTGACTTTGGCAACGATCGACGCCGCCGCGATCGAAGCTACCAGACCGTCGCCGCCGATCACCGCCTGGCAGTCGCAGCCGGCATCGATGCGATCGCGGCCGTCGACAAATACCAGTCGTGGTGTTTCCGGCAGCGCCTTGACCGCCCGCGCCAGCGCCCACAGCGAGGCGCGCAGGATATTGTCGCGATCGATCCGCCATGGCGGCGCCATCGCCACCGCGACATGGGCCCGGGCGCAAATCCTCTCGTAGAGCACTTCGCGCCGTTCCGCCGTGAGCCGCTTTGAATCGTCGAGGCCGCGCGGCACATCGTCGGGATTAAGAATGACTGCTGCGGCGACCACCGGCCCGGCGAGCGGTCCTCTGCCCGCTTCGTCGCAACCGGCGACCGGCCACACGCCGCGCTTGAGCGCCGCGCGCTCGCGGCGAAACGTCGGCCGCGCGATTTCTTCACCGAGCGGCAGACGCGCGGCTGAGTGCCTGGCCCGTTGCGACTCATGCCGCCATGATGAGCACGCGGTGGCGCGGTCCGCAACGAGCCGCCGGGTTTTCACCGCTATTCAGACGTCAAAATAAATCCAATTGTGCAGCCGCGGGCTTGGGCGGGCTGAAATGTTCCGTCGTGATCTTCCGCTTGGTGGCGTTGATGCCGAGCCGTTCGCAGGCGACTTCAAACCGCCGGCCGATCATCCAGGCAACCGGCCCGGTTCCGGTCTGCCGTTTACCCCATGTCGAATTGTAGTCCTTGCCGCCGCGGGTGTCGCGAACGAGCTTGAACACGTGGTCGTGCCGATCCGGGAAATTCTCTTTCAACCATTCACTAAAAAGATCGCGGATCTCGAGCGGCAGCCGCAGCAACACGTAACCGGCATGTCGCACGCCGTTCGCTACGGCAGCTTCGAGGATGCGTTCGATTTCGGCGTCATTGATCGCGGGAATGACAGGCGCCACCATCACCGCGGTCGGCACACCGGCTTTGGTCAATTGCTGCAAGGCGTCGAGCCGGCGCGACGGTGTTGGCGCGCGGGGTTCCATGACCCGGGCGAGTTTAGGATCGAGCGTCGTAACCGACAGCGCCACTTTCACGAGATCGCGCTGCGCCATGCGCGCAAGAATATCGAGGTCGCGCAGCACAAGCGTAGACTTGGTCACGATGCCGACCGGATGGCCGGCGCGCTCCAACACTTCCAGAATGCGGCGCATGATTTTGTAGCGCCGCTCGATCGGCTGGTACGGATCGGTATTGGTGCCGATCGCGATCGTTTTCGGCTCGTAGCCGGGCGCCGACAGTTCGCGCTCCAGAAGCTCCGGCGCGTTCGGCTTCATGAACAGCTTGGATTCGAAATCCAGTCCCGGCGACATCCCGAGATAGGCGTGGGTCGGCCGCGCGAAGCAATAGACGCAGCCATGCTCGCAGCCGCGATAGGGATTGATTGAACGGTCGAACGAAATGTCCGGCGACTTGTTGCGGGTAATGATCTTGCGGGTCGAATCGACGGTCACCGTGGTTTTGAACGGCGGCAGTTCCTCAAGTCCCTGCCAGCCGTCGTCGAACGCGACGCGCGCCAGCGGTTCGTAGCGGCCGGTCGCGTTCGACACCGTGCCGCGGCCATGGCGGCGATCGCGATCTGACGAAGGTCCCACTCTCGCCCGCCGGCGTGGAGGGCAGCGGTGCCGGCGGGCGTTTCAATGCTGAGGAGACTGTTCATGGCTTTAAACCTAATTCGCTTGACTCGAACAAAACAAGAACAAATTATCGTGAATGCGTCGTAATCCACCGCGACCTTGGAACTCGCTGGCCCCAAGTCACGGCCTTGGAACTCACGGACAGCGGCCTACACACGCAACAAATGCTGAGTGTCGTCATTGCAACAAAGGATTCCGAGCGGGCTCTGGTTCCAACGCTGGCCGCATTGGTGCCCGGCGCGACGGCCGGGCTCGTCAGCGAGGTGCTGATCGCAGACGGCGGCTCGCGCGATGACACAACGGCTGTGGCCGAACATGCCGGCTGCAATTTCGTTGTGATGGATGCGCCGCTGGCGCAGCGCCTCAATGCCGCGGCCGGAAAAGCACGCGCGCAATGGCTGCTGTTCCTGCAGCCCGGCATGGTCCTCGATTCAACATGGATCGGCGACGCCCAGCGATTTGCCGAGCATGTCGATACAGGAGGACTACGCCGCAGTGTTTCGGCGTGGCGCGCCGATGCGGGCGGGATTGCGCGACGCTCTTTCCCTGCTCGCGACCGACGCTCGGCCGCCTGCCTCGCCCCGAGCAAGGACTGCTGATCGCGAAATCGTTCCATTCAAAGCTCGGCGGCCACCGCGAAACAGCCGCCGATCCCGAGAGCGACCTGATCCGCCGGATCGGCTGGCGACGCCTCACAACGCTGCCAACAGCTCGCCTACCGGGCGCTGCGATATACTTGACTAAGTCAACTATCTGTCTGAAACTCTGTCGCATGCCATCCATCCGACAGCAGCGCGAGCGCCGGATCGCCGCCGTGCGCGGCTTCAACCGCTTCTACACGCGGCAGATCGGCGTGCTGCGCAAGAACTTCCTCGACAGTCCCTACACGCTCGGCGAAGCCCGCGTGCTCTACGAAATCGGGCGGCGCCGCCTGCCGACTGCCAGCGATGTCGGACGCGCGCTCGACCTCGACGCCGGCTACTCTGAGCCGGGTGCTGCGCAATTTCGAGAAGAGCGGACTGATCGTGCGCACCGCCTCGGCGCAGGATGCACGGCGCAGTTATCTCGCCCTGACCATGCGCGGCAAAAAAATCATGGCTTCGCTCAACTCCCGTTCACAACGCGACGTATCGGCACATGCTCGGCAAGCTCGGAGCGGTCGATCAGCAAAGGCTGATGGCGGCGATGAATACAATCGAGACGTTGCTCGGCGGCGAGCCCGAGGAAGACGCAGCCAGGTCCGGCTATACGCTGCGCGCGCCGCAGCCCGGCGATTTCGGCTGGATCGTGAAGCGCCATGCCGAGCTTTACGCGCAAGAATATCAATGGAAAGAACCGTTCGAAGGCGTCTGCGCGCAAATCGCTGCCGACTTCCTCAACAAATTCGACCCCAAATACGAACGCTGCTGGATCGCCGAAATGGACGGCGAGAACGTCGGCTGCGTGATGCTCGCGAAGGAGTCGCCGACGGTTGCGCGGCTGCGCCTGCTGCTGGTCGATCCAAAGGCACGCGGTCTCGGCCTCGGCGCACGGCTGACCGACGAATGCATCCGCTTCGCCCGCGGCGCCGGCTACAAAAAGGTCACGCTATGGACCCACAGCATTCTCATCGCAGCGCGCCACATCTACGCCAAGGCGGGTTTCAAGCTGATCCGCAGCGAGGAGCGCGTCAGCTTCGGCCAGCCGGTTGTGAGTGAAGATTGGGAGATGGACTCTTCGACTGTCATCATCCGCTAAGGCGGATGATCCAGTACTCACGGCTTTACAAGGCAAAATACGGGCGGCAAATACTGGATGCCCCGCCGGAGCCTGTCATCGGGCCGGCCACTTCGGGCCGACCGTTGGCGGGGCATGACAACGTCAAACCGTCGCCCCTTGCGCCTTCGGCCGGCGCAGGTGCTCGTCGAGCCGCGGCATGATCTCGACGAAATTGCACGGCCCGTAGCGATAATCGAGCTGGTGCACCAGAATCTCGTCCCAGGCGTCCTTGCAGGCGCCGGGCGAGCCCGGCAGACAGAAGATGTAGGTCGAGTTGGCAACGCCCGCAGTGGCGCGCGACTGGATCGCCGATGTCCCGATCTTCGGAAAGCTGATCACCAGGAACAGCGCCGAGAAGCCATCCATCTTCTTCTCGAACAGCGGCTCGATCGCCTCCGGCGTCACGTCGCGGCCGGTGAAGCCGGTGCCGCCCGTGGTGATGATCGCATCGATCACCGGATCGTCGATCCAGGCTTTCACCCGGGCGCGGATCGCTTCGACGTCGTCGGTGACGACGCTGCGCTCGGCGACGTAATGACCGGCGGCGACGATGCGCTGCACCAGCAGCGCACCCGACTTGTCGTCTTTCATCGAACGGGTGTCGGAAATCGTCAGCACCGCGATCTTGAGCGGCACGAATTGCTTGGTTTCGTCGAGCCCTGGCATGGGTACACCTTTACTCTACAGCTCACATTAGTCCCGAATGCGCGGCGTTTGAAGCTCGTTAGGTCCTCCCCTCAAAGGCCGCCTACAGCGAATTGGCCGAAATCGTATCGCAGCCCGACACTTTGCCGCCGGTGAAGCCGTTCTGGAACCAGCGCTTGCGCTGATCCGAGGTGCCGTGGGTGAAGCTGTCCGGCACCACATAGCCCTGGGCTTGTTTTTGCAGCCGGTCGTCGCCGATCGCTGACGCGGTCTGTAGCGCCTGATCGACGTCGCCCGGATCGAGAAAATTGTGCTTAGCTTGCGCGCGGTTCGCCCACACGCCGGCGAAACAATCGGCTTGCAGCTCGATGCGGACTTGCAGCGCATTGGACTGCGCCTTGTTCGAGGCTTCCTGCTGCATCTGTGTCACTCGCGGCAGAATGCCGAGTTCATCCTGAACGTGATGCCCGACTTCGTGCGCGATGACATAGGCTTCGGAGAACTGACACGCTTTACTGTTCGAGCAAGCGCCGAACTTGGTCTGCATGTCATTGAAGAACGACGTGTCGAGATAGATGCGCTGGTCGCGCGGGCAATAGAACGG
The DNA here is from genome assembly GCA_963742215.1 of uncultured Alphaproteobacteria bacterium. GTDB lineage: Bacteria > Pseudomonadota > Alphaproteobacteria > Rhizobiales > Xanthobacteraceae > BOG-931. The sequence continues at coordinate 3,789 of CAVULJ010000012.1, read as the reverse complement.
TCCCATCGCCGATTGCGCCATGCCGCAGCCGCCCGGCTCCGAACCATTATAGAGACGCAGCTTCGGCGCATGATAGGTCTTGTTGTTGGCGGCGAAGATTTCCGTCCAGCGGTCCTCGGTGTCGCCAAGCACCAGCGCGACGAAACGGCCCGTCGCATCCTGCGGCGTGCCCGCTTGCGTCGGCGGTGCCTGATCGGACTGCTGCGTCGTGCCGCCGCCTGAGAGAATTTGCGCGCCGTTAAGCAACACGGTCGGATCGATACCGAAGTACCAGCTGATCAATCCGATGATGATGACGGTGCCGATGCCGAGCCCGCCGGCACCGCCCGGCATGCCGCCGCGGGATGCACTGGCTTGGCGATCGTCTTCAACGTTATCGCTTGGACGAAAATCATCGGTGCGCATTTGCCCCTTCTCCTATTCAACGATCTGACTGTGCGCGGCGGCCGTGAACGTGTGATGTCGAGTGCCAAAACGCTTACCGGGAGCGCGCGATTAACCAAGTGTTTCCCGGCATTTATTGCCTAGTTGGAGCAAGAAGCAAGTAACTCGTTTTTTACCTTGGCACGTCATGATCCCGGTTGTCGGTTTGTAGGTCCCGCGTCGCCGGCCGCGTTCGCCTGAGTCAGAGTTCTGAGTCATGGTTGTGTCGCGTCGCGGGGCGTCCGTAAGGGCGCCCCGCGTGAGTTTCGAGTCCGCTCCGTCTGCTCGCATTCTCGTCGGAGATTGCGTTGCCGAGATGGCAAAGCTTCCGGCCGCTTCGGTCGATCTGGTTTTTGCCGATCCGCCCTATAATCTTCAGCTTCAAGGCGATCTTAAGCGTCCTGACAATTCACGCGTCGATGCCGTCAATGACGATTGGGACAAGTTCTCGAGCTTTGCCGCCTACGACGACTTCACCCGCGCCTGGCTCACCGCCGCCCGCCGCGTGATGAAACCCGCCGCGACGCTCTGGGTGATCGGCTCCTACCACAACATATTCCGTGTCGGCACGGTGCTCCAGGACCTCGGCTTCTGGATCCTCAACGATATTGTCTGGCGGAAATCCAATCCGATGCCGAATTTCCGCGGCCGCCGTTTCACCAATGCCCATGAGACGATGATCTGGGCGACACGGCAGGCCGAGCACAAGGAGCTACACTTTCAATTACGAAGCGCTGAAAGCCGGTAATGACGACGTCCAGATGCGCTCCGACTGGTTTATCCCGCTGTGCACCGGCGAGGAGCGCCTGAAAGGCCGCGACGGCAAGAAGCTGCATCCGACCCAGAAGCCGGAAGCCCTTCTCGCCCGTGTCATTCTCGCGGCGTCGCGCCCTGACGATCTGGTTCTCGATCCATTCTGCGGCACCGGCACGACCGGCGCGGTCGCGCGTCGCCTGGGCCGGCGTTTCATCGGCTTCGAGCGCGAACAGGAATACGCCAAGGCGGCCGAGAAGCGCATCGAAGCCACTGAGCCGATGCCGGAGCCCGCGCTCAGCACTTTCATGACCGCGCGCGAAGCGCCTCGGGTGCCGTTCACGGCGCTGATCGAGCGCGGCCTGCTCGCTCCCGGTATCAAACTCGTCGACGCCAAACGCCGCCATCGCGCCCTGGTTCGCGCCGATGGCGCACTTTCATTGGGTGAAGCGGTCGGCTCGATCCATCGCATCGGCGCTTTGGCGCAGGGGCTGGAAGCGTGCAACGGCTGGACCTTCTGGCACGTCGAGACGCCAAAGGGCCTCACCGTGATCGACACGTTTCGGGCGCAAGTGCGCTCGGAGATGGGCGCCGCTTGACCACACCGCCGTAGAGGCAGGCATGAGTGACTTTGCCGAACTGCAAAAAACCGCTTCTGCGTTGCAGCCGCTGATACTTCCGGGCAGCCGCACATTTGCATTTTGTTACGCTGGCGGCTCTTCGGCACTGATCGCGCTTGGCCTCGTCACGCTACCGTTCAATCCGTTTCTAATACCCGGCGCCGCCATAGCTCTCGTCGCCGTTTTCATCATGGCGGTAATGACTGTGACGCCCGGCGCGACCTCTTTGGCGATCGATGACGAAGGCATCACGCGATGCCTTATGTTCCGCACCGTCCGTATGGAATGGCAAGACATCGCATCGGTCCGCAGCGACTATTTCCTCTCCGCGACCTTCCCGATTGCCTGGAACCGGCAGGTGTTTACGAAGTCTCGCTACGACGGAAGCGACGGCCTGTCGTTCTTCCCGCACCAGTTTGGCCTGAATGCGGAGCAGGCAATCGAGCTGCTCACGCCGTATCTTGAAAACGCGCGCCGGAAATCTGCGATCCCGCAGGACCACGCCGTCGCCGCCTAGTGTTCGTGCCGAAAACGGACTGATTAATTCCGCTCGTCGCCGCGAAGGCAGGGACCCAGGGCGTCTTGCCGGAGAACCGGATTCCGTCTCGCTCGCAGCTATTTGTAGAGCAATTTGAGAGCGACATCGCGTCGTACTTCTTCGGTGAACTGGATGCCAAATCCGCCCTTAAATAGCCGGACGACTCGCCCGGCCAAGCGACCCAATGCGAGAGCCGCTCCGATCTCTGGAAGCGTTTGCGCTGAAACAGCCGCTCCCGAGACCGATATATCCAGGATCAGACAGGCTTCGATCTTGCCGTCCGGCCACGTAAGCAGGGAGTGGCGGTTGCGGGGGATGACGCGTCTTGCGCGGCGTCGCTCCGGCGCGTCGTGGTTTTTAATCTTGTCAAAGCCGTTAATTCTCAGCGCCAGCGCTTCGCTCTCGGCGGCGGTTTGTTCAATTTTCAATACGAAACCGCCGCTGAGCAGGCGATTCACCACGCCGCGAAAATCTCCGAATTGCTCAAGGCGCAGCGTCGCTCGCTCGCCAACCGAAACTTCCAGGGTAGACGCAACAGCGATCGCGCTGGGCGATATATTCACTGCCCGACAATCAAGAGTGAGAGATTTGCCACGGGCATCGCATCGGTCGACGAATACGATGGTGCCCGGCAAACTTACCGCGATCCGGACTTCGGTCCGGCGTTCCGCGAACGATACATCGTCTGTTTCCCGCACAGACATACGCGCCGTCCTCGAAGGTCCCGTGGTAATTGAGCAAAAGCTGTCAGGTAATACCTGTCATTGATTAACTTTCCTTTTACACAAAGTTGCGCAGCGAATTAGGTTCCACTTACCCGGAAGCAATGGTCAGGGCAGACGTGCCGGCGGCTGACTGCCACGGCATCTTTCAGGGCTAAATCAATGGCTGCTCAGCGATTGTGACTGCTCGTCCTAGTTTGCTGGGATAACTTCGGCCAGCAATTCCAGTGCGCGCCTGGCGAAGGCTTCCATATTGGCCTGCCGTTCAGCGCTGCCGGTGCGCAAGGTAGCGGCGCGCTCTGCCGGGCCGGCGACGGCGATGCAAGTGTGACCGGCCGGATCGCCGTAACGGTTGCCGGTCGGTCCGGTTGCGCCGGTTTCACCGAGGCCCCAGATCGCGCCGTGCCGATCTCGCACACGCCGCGCGATAAACAGCGCATAGGCTTCGGTTGCTGCCCGCATGCCCTCCATCTCGGCATCGCCAAAGCCGAGCAACGCGGCCCGCGCCACTTGGTGTAGACCACCGCGCCGCCGAGAAAGTAAGCCGATGCTCCGGCACGGCCAGCAATGACGCGGCGATCAAACCGCCGGTCGACGATTTAGCAACGGCAATAGTCTCGCGGCGCGCGATCAGACGTTGCGCGATTGTTTCCGCCAGCGGCAATAGTATTTTCATTTATCACCTCGCCCGATCTGACAGAGTACGCGGAACACGCCGACATCGGCGCCTGTG
>CAVULJ010000011.1:0-453983 GCA_963742215.1 uncultured Alphaproteobacteria bacterium | reverse complement strand
GCCGGAATCATCGGCGCGACCATCACTGCGGTCGGCACGCCCGCTTTGGTCAATTGCTCGCAGGGCGTCGAGCCGGCGCGACGGCGTGGGCGCACGCGGCTCCATGTTGCGAGCCAGCTCCGGATCGAGCGTCGTAACCGAAGCGCCACTTTCGCGAGGTCGCGTTGCGCCATGCGCGCGAGAATATCGAGATCGCGCAGCATCAGCGCCGATTTGGTCACGATGCCGACCGGATGACCGGCGCGCTCCAGCACTTCGAGGATGCGGCGCATGATCTTCTAGCGCCGCTCGATCGGCTGATAGGGATCGGTGTTGGTGCCGATCGCGATCGTCTTCGGCTCATAGCCCGGCGCGGACAGTTCGCGCTCCAGCAGCTCCGGCGCGTTGGGCTTCATGAAGACTTGGTTTCGAAATCGAGGCCCGGCGACATCCCGAGATAGGCGTGGGTCGGCCGCGCGAAGCAATAGACGCAGCCATGCTCGCAGCCGCGATAGGGATTGATTGAACGATCGAACGAAATGTCCGGCGACTTGTTGCGGGTGATGATCTTGCGCGTGGAATCCGACGGTCACCGTGGTTTTGAACGGCGGCAGATCCTCAAGTCCCTGCCAGCCGTCGTCGAAAGCGACGCGCGCCTGCGGCTCGTAGCGGCCGGTCGCATTCGACACCGTGCCGCGGCCGCGCCGGCGGTCGCGATCGACGAGGACGCCACTCTCGCCCGCCGGCGTGGAGGGCAGCGGTGCCGGCGGGCGTTTCAAGCAGAGGAACTGGTCATGGCCTCTAACCTAATTCGCGAGCGTGAACAAAACAAGAACAAATTATCGTGATACGACGTAATCCACAGCGGCCGTTGAGATTAGCAGGTACAGGTCACGGCCTTGGAACTCGCCGGGCCGCGGCCGAACAACGCAACAATGCTGACCGTCATTATTGCAACGCAAGATTTGGAGCGGGCTCTGGTTCCAACGCTGGCCGCATTGGTGCCGGGCGCCACCGCCGGACTAATCAGCGAAGTGATGATTGCCGACGGCGGCTCGCGCGACGACACCGCAGCCGTCGCGGAACATCGCCGGCTGCAATTTCGTGGTGCTGGATGCGCCGCTGGCGCAGCGGCTGAATGCCGCGGCGGGAAAAGCACGCGCGCAATGGCTGTTGTTCCTGCAGCCAGGCACGATGCTCGATGCAATGTGGATCGGCGACGCGCGGCGATTTGTCGAGCTGTCGATGCATGAGGACACGCCGCGGTGTTTCGGCGTGGCGCGCCGATGCGGGCGGGATTGCGCGACGCGCTTGTCGTTGCTCGCGACCGCGCTCGGCCGCTTGCCACGCCCCGAGCAGGGACTGCTGATCGCGAAATCGTTCCACTCGAAGCTCGGCGGCCACAGCGAAACCGCCGCCGATCCCGAGAGCGATCTGATCCGCCGGATCGGCCGGCGCCGCCTCGCGACGCTGCCGACGATCGCCTACCGGGCGCTGCGATATACTTGACTAAGTCAACTATCTGTCCGAATCTTGGCGCCATGCCCTCCGCCCGCCAGCAGCATGAGCGCCGGATCGCCGCCGTCCGCCGCTTCAACCGCTTCTACACGCGGCAGATCGGCGTGCTGCGCAAGAACTTCCTCGACAGCCCCTACTCGCTCGGCGAAGCGCGCGTGCTCTACGAAATCGGACGGCGCCGTCTGCCGACCGCCAGCGATGTCGGCCGCGCGCTCGATCTCGATGCCGGCTATCTGAGCCGCGTGCTGCGCAATTTCGAAAAGAGCGGGCTGATCGAGCGCACCGCTTCGGCGAGGATGCCCGGCAAAGCCATCTGGCGCTGACGGCGCGGGCAAAAAGGTCTATGGCTCGCTCGAACCCCGTTCGCAGCGCGACGTGTCGCGACATGCTCGGCAAGCTCGACGCCGGCCGATCAGGCGCGGCTGATCGCGGCGATGAACACGATCGAGACGCTGCTCGGCGGCGAGCACGAGGAAGCGCGCGCAATCCGGCTACACGCTGCGCGACCCGCGGCCGGGCGATTTCGGCTGGATCGTCAAGCGCCACGCCGAGCTCTACGCGCAGGAATACCACTGGATGCGAGCCGTTCGAAGGCGTCTGCGCGCAAATCGTCGCCGACTTCGTCAACAAATACGACCCCAAGCGCGAACGCTGCTGGATCGCCGAGATGAACGGCGAGAATGTCGGCTGCATTTTTCTGGTCAAGGAATCGCCGACGGTCGCCCGCATCCGGCTGCTGCTGGTCGAGCCGAAGGCGCGCGGGCTCGGCCTCGGCGCACGGCTCGACCGACGAATGCATCCGCTTCGCCCGCGGCGCCGGCTACAAGAAGATCACGCTATGGACGCACAGCATTCTCACCGCCGCGCGCCATATCTACCAGAAGGCGGGCTTCAAGCTGATCCGCAGCGAGAAGCGCATCGAGCTGGGGCCAGCCGGTCGTCAGCGAGCATTGGGATCTGGAGTTGTGAACGTCTGCGTCATTAGCCGCGAGCTGATGAATCCGCGAAGCGGTCCTGCGCAGATTTGTACGCCGCGCCGCGCTTCGAGCCTGCCTCGTCGCACGCTCGGGCAATGACGAAGCATTAAACCGTCGCCCCTTGCGCCTTCGGCCGGCGCAAATGCTCGTCGAGCCGCGGCATGATCTCGACGAAATTGCACGGCCCGTAGCGGTAATCGAGCTGGTGCACCAGAATCTCGTCCCAGGCGTCCTTGCAGGCGCCGGGCGAGCCCGGCAGGCAGAAAATATAGGTCGAGCCGGCGACGCCCGCGGTGGCGCGCGACTGGATCGCCGAGGTGCCGATCTTCGGGAAACTGATCACCAGGAACAGCGCCGAGAAGCCGTCCATCTTCTTCTCGAACAGCGGCTCGACCGCCTCCGGCGTCACGTCGCGGCCGGTGAAGCCGGTGCCGCCGGTGGTGATGATCACGTCGATCACCGGATCGGCGATCCAGGCTTTGACCCGGGCGCGGATGGCTTCGATGTCGTCGGTGACGACGCTGCGCTCGGCGACGAAATGGCCGGCGGCGACGATGCGCTGCACCAACAGCGCGCCCGACTTGTCGTCCTTGAGCGAACGGTATCGGAAACCGTCAGCACCGCGATCTTGAGCGGCACGAATTGTTTGGCTTCGTCGATCCCGGGCATGGGTACACCTTTACTCTACGCACATTACGCCCGAGTGCCGCCGCTACGTCCGCCGGCGAAACGCGGGGTGCGGCTACGAGCCGATTGCCGCATGCAGGCGGGAATGAGCGGATGACCTCACCCTCGATTATGCACTCGACAGCGTCGCTGGCGCCGCCAATCGTGTCGCAGGCCGAGACCTTGCCGCAGTTGAAGCCGTTGTGGAACCAGCGCTTGCGCTGATCCGAGGTGCCGTGGGTGAAGCTGTCCGGCACGACGTAGCCCTGCGCTGCTTCTGCAGCCGGTCGTCGCCGATCGCGGACGCCGTCTGCAACGCCTGATCGACGTCGCCCGGCTCGAGGAAATTAGTGCTTCTCTTGGCACGGTTCGCCCAGACGCCGGCGAGGCAATCGGCCTGCAGTTCGACGCGCACCTGGAGCGCGTTGGCCTGCGCCTTGCTGACGCCGCCTGCTGCGCCTGCGTCACCCGCGGCAGGATGCCGAGCACGTCCTGCACGTGATGGCCGACCTCGTGCGCGATCACATAGGCCTCGGAGAACTTGCAGGCCTTGCCGTCCGAGCAGGCGCCGAACTTGCGTCTGCATGTCATGGAAGAACGAAGTGTCGAGATAGATGCGCTGGTCGCGCGGGCAGTAGAACGGCCCCATTGCCGATTGCGCCATGCCGCAGCCGCCCGGCTCGCGCGCCGGTATACAGCCGCAGCTTCGGCGGATGATAGGTGCTTGCCGCCGGCGCGCGAATATTTCCGTCCAGCGGTCCTCGGTATCGCCGAGCACCGCGGCGACGAAACTGGCCGGTCGCGATCGCTGCGGCGTGCCGGCTTGCGCCGGCGGCGCCGGTCGGTATTGCTGCGTCTGCGAGCCGCCGCCGGAGAGAATCTGCGCGCCGTTGATCAACACGCTCGGATCGATGCCGAGCGCCCAGCCGATCAAGCCGAGAATGATGATGGTGCCGATGCCGAGGCCGCCGGCGCCGCCCGGCATGCCGCCGCCCGACGCGCTCCGCCGCGATCGTCTTCGACGTTGTCGCTGCGGACGGAAATCATCCCAACGCATTTGCCGCTTCTCCCTTCACACGATCATGACTGATGCGCGGCGGCCGTCGAACGTGTTATTTCGAGTGCCGGACGCTCGCCGCGAGCGCACGATTAACCAAGTGTTTCCCGGCATTTATTGCCTAGCGCAGCGAGACGCAAGTAACTCGTTTTTTACCTTGGCGCGGTCATGATCCCGGTTGTCGGTTGTAGGTCCCGCGTCGCCGACCGCGTCGCCTGAGTCAGAGTTCTGAAGTCATGGTTGTGTCGCGTCGCGGGGCGTCCGTCAGGGCGCCCCGCGTGAGTTTCAGAGTCCGCGCACTTCTGCGCGCATTCTCATCGGCGATTGCGTTGCCGAGATGGCGAAGCTTGCCGGCCGCTTCGGTCGACCTGGTATTCGCCGATCCGCCCTATAATCTCCAGCTCGCCGGCGACCTTAAGCGTCCCGACGATTCCCGCGTCGACGCGGTCGACGACGATTGGGACAAGTTCGCCAGCTTCGCCGCCTATGACGACTTCACCCGCGCCTGGCTCACCGCCTGCCGCCGCGTGATGAAGCCGAACGCGACGCTCTGGGTGATCGGCTCCTATCACAACATTTTCCGCGTCGGCGCGATGCTCCAGGATCTCGGCTTCTGGATCCTCAACGACATCGTCTGGCGCAAATCCAATCCGATGCCGAATTTCCGCGGCCGCCGCTTCACCAACGCGCATGAGACGCTGATCTGGGCGGCGCGCGACGGCCGAGCACAAGGGCTACACCTTCAACTACGAGGCGCTGAAAGCCGGCAATGACGACATCCAGATGCGCTCCGACTGGTTCATCCCGCTGTGCACCGGCGAGGAGCGGCTGAAAGGCCGCGACGGCAAGAAGCTGCATCCGACGCAGAAGCCGGAGGCGCTGCTGGCGCGCGTCATCCTTGCGGCGTCGCGGCCCGACGATCTGGTGCTCGACCCGTTCTGCGGCACCGGCACGACCGGCGCGGTCGCGCGCCGGCTGGGCCGCCGCTTCATCGGCATCGAGCGCGAAGCCGGAATACGCCACGGCGGCCGAGAAGCGCATCGCCGCCGCTGAGCCGCTGCCGGAGCCGGCGCTCGCCACTTTCATGACCGCGCGCGAAGCGCCGCGGGTGCCGTTCACGGCGCTGATCGAGCGCGGCCTGGTCGCGCCCGGCATCAAGCTGGTCGACGCCAAGCGCCGCCATCGCGCGCTGGTCCGCGCCGACGGCGCACTCGTCGCTCGGCGAAGCGGTCGGCTCGATCCATCGCATCGGCGCGCTGGCGCAAGGGCTGGAAGCCTGCAACGGCTGGACCTTCTGGCACGTCGAGACGCCGAAGGGCCTCACCGTGATCGACACGTTTCGGGCGCAGGTGCGCTCGGAGATGGGCGCCGTTTGATCGCACCCGCCGCGAGGCTGACATGAGTGATTTTGCCGAATTGCAGAAGGCAGCGTCCGCATTGCAGCCGCTGACACTGCCCGGCAGCCGCACATTTGCGTTTTGTTACGCCGGGGGTTCTTCGGCACTCATCGCCCTTGGCCTCGTCACGCTGCCGTTCAACCCATTTCTGATGCTCGGCGCGGCAGTCGCCTTCGTCGCCGTTTTCGTCATGGCGGTGGTGACTGTGACGCCCGGCGCGACTTCTTTGACGATCGACGACGAAGGCATCACGCGATGCCTTATGTTCCGCACCATCCGTATGGAATGGCACGACATCGCATCGGTCCGCAGCGACTATTTCCTCTCGGCGACCTTCCCGATTGCCTGGAACCGGCAGGTGTTCACGGAGTCTCGCCACGATGGAAGCGACGGCCTGTCGTTTTTCCCGCACCAGTTCGGCTTGAATGCGGAGCAGGCAATCGAACTGCTCACGCCGTATCTTGAAAACGCGCGGCACAAATCCGCAGTATCGCGCGAGCAAGCCGTCGCTGCTTAGTGCGCAACGAAATCGGACTGATTTATTCCGCTCGCGCCCGCGAAGCGGACCTGGTGCGCCTCGCCGGCGAACTGGATTTGCGCTTGCTCGGGAATGAGCGGCGAAGCTGTGCTAAAGCGTGATGAATCTAGGTTGGGTTATAGCCTGAATTCTTGAAGTAGTTGGCGCATTCCTGTTTTGAGAAGGTTCCGAGGATTTGTCCGATCCTGGCGCAGATTGCCTCGGCAGTTCGTGCGGCGGCTTTTCGCAACAGGTGTTTGAGTTTGGCAAAGACCTGTTCGATGGGATTCAGATCGGGTGAGTATTTGGGCAGGAAGAAGAGCTTGGCGCCGGCCGAGCGGATGAGGGCTCGTACGGCTTTGCTCTTGTGGCTGCCGAGATTATCCATGATGACGATGTCGCCTTCACGCAGCGTGGGCACGAGAACGTTTTCGACATAGGTTCGAAAGCTTTCGCCGTCGATCGGGCCCTCTACCATCCACGGGGCGACGATCCGATCATGGCGCAGGGCAGCCAGGAATGTCGTCGTCTTCCAGCGGCCGTGGGGCACTTTGGCGGGGAGCCTATCGCCGCATGGCGCCCATCCTCGCAATGGCGCCATGTCAGTCCTGACCCAGGTCTCATCGATAAAGACGAGGCGCTCAGGCTCGACGCGATTTTGATACCCTATCCACTGCGCCCGCCGCCGCGCGACGTCCGGACGGTCGCGTTCGCCAGCCGCCACGCTTTTTTTTGAAGCTCAGCTTCTCCGCATGCACAAACTCCCAAACCGAGCGGTAATCGACCTTCAGCCCGCGCTCAGCCAACTCGGCTACGAGGCCGCGTAGCGTGAAGTCCCTTCCCTCGATCCGCTGCAACACCCATTGCCGGTGCTCACCCGAAATCGCCTTCGGTCTGTGACCGCCCATCTGGCCCGGCGCAACGCTGCCGGTCTCCTGCTGGCGCTTCACCCAATTGATTGCCGTGCTGATGCCGACCCCAAAATGCTTGGCCGCCTCGTTACGCGACATCCCGCCGGTCAACACAGCCGCGACCACTCGCTTCCGAAGATCGAGAGAATAAGGTTTGCCCATCCATGCTGGCCTCCAATCCAGCCAGCATGGTGAATCAGAACCTCACTGATTTGGGAATCCCAAATCGATTCAACCTAAGCCCATCCCGCTCTCAGCTGGCAGGAATTACTTCGATGAGCAATTCCAGTGCGCGCCTGGCGAAGGCTTCCATATTGGCCTGCCGGTCAGCGCTGCCGGTGCGCAAGCGTAGCGGCGCGCTCTGCCGGGCCGGCGACAGCGATGCAGGTGTGACCGGCCGGATCGCCGTAACGGTTGCCGGTCGGTCCGGTTGCGCCGGTTTCGCCGAGGCCCCAGATCGCGCCGTGCCGATCTCGCACACGGCGCGCGATAAACAGCGCATAGGCTTCGGTTGCTGCCCGCATGCCCTCCATCTCGGCATCGCCAAAGCCGAGCAACGCGGCCCGCGCCGACTTTGTGTAGACCACCGCGCCGCCGAGGAAGTAAGCCGATGCTCCCGGCACGGCCAGCAATGACGCGGCGATCAAACCGCCGGTCGACGATTCAGCAACGGCAATAGTCTCGCGGCGCGCGATCAGACGCTGCGCGATTGTTTCCGCCAGCGGCAATAGTGTTTTCATTTATCACCTCGTCCGATCTGGCAGAGCACGCGGAACACGCCGACATCGGCGCCTGGGAACTGCTTCGCCAACCGATCGCCGATCGCCGCCGCGTCTTCCTGGTAAAGCGTATCGATCAACAGCGCGCCGGCAATCTTCTTGTCGCCGCCGCGCAACTGTTCTTCCTTGGATACCGGCATGCCCGCCGGATCGAGCGCAATCCATATCTCGCCGCCGGCGACCTTGGTATCCGCGGTGAGCTTTGCCAGCGTATCCGACAGCGAGGCATCATCCGGTTTCTGATTGAAGCGCGCGGTGACGGTGAAGGCGCCGCGAAAACTTCCCCGCCGCTCGGTGCGCCGGCATACGGTGCGATTCATATTGGTGAAGACTTCCGACATGATCGTGTGCGTCATCGGCGTGGGATGATCGAGCCGCTCCAGATACGGCTTTGAAGTCAGCACGTCGGGCGTCTCGACCAGATAGAAATTGAAATAGCCGCACGAACCTGAAATCGCGCGGTGGCGGCGTCCGTACCAGAATCCGGGTACGGACAACCGCTCGATCAAATGCTCGCTCTGGAACCACGCCTCGAATTCCGCCTCGCGTCCCACGCGGCAGTCATTGAAGATGGCAAGGATGCCGGGCAGCGCGCTCATTTCGCCGCGACCACCATGATCTCGACGACATAGTCCGGCGACGCAAGCTTGGCTTCGACGGTGGCGCGCGCCGGTGTATTGCCCGGCGACACCCACGCATCCCACACTGCGTTCATCTCGGCGAACTTCGCCATGTCGGTGATCCAGATATTGGCGGACAGGAGCTTGCTTTTGTCGGTGCCGGCCTGCGCCAGAAAGCCGTCGATCTGCGACAGGATGCTCTTGGTCTGCTCGGTCATGCTCTTGCCCTTCGGCGCGTCGGCGACGATGCCGGAGAGATAGACCGTATTGCCGTGAACGACCGCCTTGCTCATGCGCGGTCCGGCGTCGTGGCGTTGGATTGTCATGATCGTTTCCTCTCCTGTTTGACGTTTCGGTTCACTCTGAAGGCAGTGCATGGGCAATGACCTTGCGCATCAAGGTTGGCAAGGCCTCGCCGGCGAGCGCCGAGATTTTGACCCATCGCATATCCGGCGGCGCCGGCGTGCGAGGCGGAAGCTCGGCGGTATAAACCGTAAGTTCGAGTGGAAAGTGGGTGAAGACATGACGGACGACTCCGGCCCCGCGCTTCCACTTGATCTGTTTTGTAACCTGAAATTTCGGCGCGTCGCCAAGTGATAAAGTATCGTCAAAATCCTTTGACCACGCTGTCGTCGGCACTTCGGTCATGCCGCCAAGCAATCCCTTGGCTGGGCGCGTCCGCAGCAGCACCATGCCGTCTGCGCGATGCGCAACATAGGCCGCGCCTCGGCGCAATTCGCCTTCACGCTTTGGCGCGCGGCGCGGAAATGTCCCGGCATCACCGCGTGCACGCGCCAGGCACGCATCATTCCACGGACAGAGCGCGCAGGCCGGAGTTTTCGGCGAACAGATCGTCGCGCCCAGATCCATCATCGCCTGCGCGAAATCGCCAGCGCGTTTTTGCGGCGTGAGGCCACGCGCCAGGCGATTGATCTCGGGCTTGGCCGCCGGCAGCGGCGTCTCGACCGCATAAAGCCGAGCGATCACACGTTCGATATTGCCGTCCACCGGCGTCGTCGGAAGATCGAACGCGATCGCGGCAACGGCCGCCGCTGTATAGGCGCCCACGCCCGGCAGTGCGCGCAGCAATTCTTCGCTCGCCGGAAATTCACCGTCGTGACGCTCGACCACGGCTTGCGCGCAGGCGCGCAGATTGCGCGCCCGCGCGTAGTAGCCGAGCCCAGCCCAGGCCTTGAGCACGTCGTCGAGCGGCGCCGCCGCAAGCGCACGCACATCGCCCCAACGCTCGAGGAAACGGACATAGTACGGCGCGACAGTCTTCACCGTGGTCTGCTGCAGCATGATCTCGGACAGCCAGACGCGATAGGGATCCGGGCGGCTTCCCGGCAGCGCGCGCCATGGCAACCGGCGGCGATGCCGGTCGTACCAGGCCAAGAGCGCGGTGGGTTGCGGTGACAATGCGGGCGCGAACGGTTCGCTCCGCTGTCGCTTCGCCTGCTTGGCTGCTACAGTCATCCGCTCGAGGGATGACAGAGCGCCACACCATGAACAAGCCCTCCCGCGCGTTCGCCCGGCCGCTGCGCGACCTTGTCGGCAAAGCCGTCGGCGATACGTTTCGGAAGCAAGGTTTTGCGTCCGCCGAACTGGTGACGCGTTGGGCCGATATCGTCGGCGCCGAGATTGCCGTCCACAGTGAGCCGATCAAAATCCAGTGGCAGCGTCCGATCGAAGGCGAAGAACGCGAACCGGGCACGCTCGTGCTGCGGGTTGATGGTCCGGCCGCGATCGAAATCCAGCACCTCACGAGCGTGATCTGTGAAAGGGTCAATCGCTTTCTCGGCTGGCGCGCCGTCGCAAGGATCGGTTTGCGTCAGGCGCCGCTGCGGCATGGCGCGGTAAAGACCCGGCGCACGCCTGACGCTGCCGCAGCAGCCCGTGTTGCTGCGACATTGTCGGACATCGAGGACGAGGAGTTACGTCAGGCGCTGTCGCGCCTTGGTGCGGCGGTCAAACAGCGCTGACCACCCTCGCTTCGACCGGATTGATTTCACGATAATTTCATACCGGATTTGCCGCACTTGGCAGGGCCTTGGCGGGCTGGCGTGCTAATGCCACATTGCTGCGTGAAAACACCATTGCCATAGCAGGAGTAACGACTTTGACGTTGACCCGCCGCGAATTGCTCACGGCCGCTTCGTTTATCGGTGCCGCCGGATTTGCCGGCATGCTCATGCCGCCGTTTACGACGCTCGCGCTGGCCGACGATCCGTCGCCTGCCGATCTGGCGGAGGCGGGACCGGACGGCGATGTCGTTCTTGGCTCCGACAAGGCGCCGGTGACCATCATCGAATACGCCTCGATGACCTGCCCGCACTGCGCTCATTTCTCGGAGGAGACCTTCCCGGAACTGCAAAAGCGCTACATCGATACCGGCAAGGTGCGCTTCATTTTCCGTGAATTTCCGCTCGATGCCCTCGCCGCCGCCGGCTTCATGCTGGCGCGCTGCGCCGGCAAGGACAAATTCATGCCGATCGTCGAGACGCTGTTCGCCAAACAGTCCGACTGGGTGGTGCAGCAGCCGATCGAGCCGCTGAAGGCGATCGCCAAGCAATTCGGCTTTACCGAGGACTCGTTCAACCAGTGCCTGGCGAATCAGAAGGTGCTGGACAGCATCCAGGCGGTGCGCGACCGCGCCTCACAGAAGCTCGGGGTCAATTCCACGCCGACCTTCTTCATTAATGGCAAGAGGCTCCAGGGCGACGTCACGATCGACTCCATGGCTAAGGAAATCGACCCCTATCTCAAGGAAGGATAAGGGTTTTTCGCGATTCTCCTGGGCCGGAAGCGGCGCCGGGCGCGCATCTTTGCACAGATTCCTCAGCGGCTAAGGCTTGGAAAACGCGGCGTTGCTGTTGCGCTCGGAGTCCTGACGATTCATTCTCCGCGCCGATGCGGCAGGATTCGCTGCGCTAACCGGGCGTGAAACCTCGATAATTCCCTTCGCGGCCGCTGCAAGGGCAATGGACATAACAACAGTATGAAACTCACGCGGTTGCGCCTGATCGGCTTCAAGTCCTTCGTCGAACCGACAGACTTTGAGATCGAACCGGGATTGACCGGCGTGGTCGGTCCGAACGGCTGCGGCAAATCCAATCTGGTCGAGGCCGTCCGCTGGGTCATGGGCGAGGCCTCCTACAAGGCCATGCGCGCGTCCGAGATGGACGATGTGATTTTTTCCGGCAACAACCAGCGGCCGGGCCGCAATCACGCCGAAGTGTCGGTCTTGATCGACAACAGCGACCGCAAAGCACCCGCGCTTTTCAATGACACCGAAGCGCTGGAAGTTTCGCGCCGGATCATGCGCGAGCAGGGCTCGACCTTCCGCGTCAACGGCCGCGAGGTGCGTGCGCGCGACGTCACGACATTATTCGCCGACGCTTCGACCGGTTCGCGTTCGCCGGCTCTCGTCCATCAGGGCCGCATTGGCGAGATCATCCAGGCGCGTCCCGACCAGCGCCGCCGCGTGCTGGAAGAAGCAGCGGGCATTTCCGGCCTGCATGCGCGCCGTCACGAGGCGGAATTGCGGCTCAGAGCCGCCGAGCAAAACCTCGCCCGTGTTGAAGACGTTATCAACCAGCTTGCTTCGCAAGTCGCGTCGCTGAAGACGCAAGCCCGGCAAGCCGTGCGTTATCGCAATATTTCCGGTCAAGTACGCAAGACCGAAGCATTGCTGTTCCACTTGCGCTGGACTTCTGCCCGGACCGAAGTCGGCGAAGCCGAGCGGGTCCGGGACGAGGCCATTCGCGTCGTCGCCGAGCGCACCGGCGAACAGACCGTCGCAACGACACGCCAGACTGAGGTCGCTGCCGGACTTCCGACATTGCGCGAGGCCGAAGTCCGCGCCGCCGCCGCATTACAGCGCCTGATCGTCGCGCGCGAAACACTCGAGCAGGAAGAAGCGCGCGCCAAAGCGCGGATCGAAGAGCTCGACCGCCGCCTGGAACAGTTTGCCGCCGACATTGAACGCGAACGCAGACTTACCGCCGATGCCGAAGCGGCGCTGCACCGCCTCGCCACCGAGGAAACCGCGCTGACGGCGGAAGCCCAAGCCAGCGCCGAACGGCTAATTGGCGTGAACCAGCGGGTCGCTGCGGCTGATGCCACGCTGGCGAGCTCGGAAAAGTCCTTTTCCGAATTGACCGGCGCGCTCGCCGACCTCACGGCCCGGCGCAATCAGCTTCAGGCCGCGCAGCAAGACCATGACCAACGCGCCGCGCGGCTGCAGTCGGAGCTTATCAATATCGAGGCCGGTCTCGCGGCCACCGATAGCGGCCAGCCGGACATCGCGGCTTTGAGTCAGGCTTTGTCGGAAGCGCAATCGGCGCTCACCGAGGCCGAGGCCGCGGCTCACGCGGCCGAAGCAGCGCATGCGGAAGCACGCCAGCAACTCGAAGCCGCGCGTGAGCCGCTCGCCAGCGCCGAACGCGGCGTGCAGCGGCTGGAAACCGAAGCCAGGACCATCAGCAAGCTGCTCGCCGTCGAGAGCAAGAATCTCTGGCCGCCGGTGATGGACTCGCTCGAGGTCACGGTGGGTTACGAGAAAGCGCTCGGCGCGGCGCTTGGCGACGACCTTGATGCCTCGGTCGGCGACAGCGCTCCGGTGCGCTGGGCCGGTGCTTCGATCGATCCCGCCGATCCGGCATTGCCCGACGGCGTTTCCGCGCTGGCGCAATACGTCAAGGCACCGCCGGAACTGGCGCGCCGCCTCGCGCAGATCGGCGTCGTCGATCGCGCCCAAGGCGCGCAGCTTGTTGCGATGCTCAAGCCCGGCCAGCGGCTGGTATCGCCGGAAGGCGATTTCTGGCGCTGGGATGGATTTGCAGTTGCTGCCCATGCGCCGAGCGGCGCCGCACACCGGCTCGCCCAGCGCGGCCGTCTCGATGTCATCAGCACCGAACTTGAAACCGCACGCCAGGACCTTGAAAGTAAACGCCAGACCGCCGAAAGCGCGCAAGCGACACTCGCCGCCGCCGGCGCTGCGGAAACTCAAGCCCGCGAACGCTGGCGCGAAGCGCAACGGCTGACCGACGCGGCACGCGAAGACCACGCCGTGGCCGAGCGCGAAATCAGCCGCAACGCGGCGCGCATCTCGGCATTGAAGGAAGCCCAGCAGCGGACCAGCGCCGGACACCAGGAAGCCCTGGCGGCGCATCAGGAAGCGCAACAGGCCTTGGCCGCGCTCCCCTCCACCACCGATCTGGAAGCAAGGCTCGCCGAGATCAACGAAGTCATTGCCAGGGATCGCAGCGCGCTCGCCGAAGTGCGGGTCGAGGCCCAGGGCATCACCCGCGAGACCGAACTCGCCAATCGCCGGCTGCAGGCGATCGCCGAAGAACGGCAAGGCTGGAACGAGCGGAAAGACAGCGCGTCGGCACAGATCGCGACCATCGAGCAGCGTACCGAGGCGGCGACCGGCGAACGCACCGAATTGCTCAACGCGCCGGAGAAATTCGCCGGACAGCGCCAAGCGCTGATCGGCGAGATCGATACCGCGACCGCCGGGCGCCGCAGCGGCGGCGGATGCGCTGGCTCAGGCCGAGAACGACCTTGCCGAAGCCGACAAGGTCGCGCGCGCCGCGCTGGAAGCCGTCGGCGAAGCCCGCGCCGAAGCCGCGCGCGGCGAGGAACGTTGCGAGTCCGCCAAGCGCCGCCTCGCCGATACCGAGCATGAAATCCGCGACCGGCTGCAAATCGAGCCGGATGCGACGGCCGAACTGGCCGAGCTTAAACCCGACGATGAACTGCCGCAGATCGGCGAGATCGAAGGCCGCCTCGAACGCATCCAGCGCGAGCGCGAACGGCTCGGCGCGGTCAACCTGCTCGCCGAGCAGGAATTGCGCGAGGTCGAGGAGCAGCACGCCAAGCTTTGCGGCGAACGCGACGACCTGGTCGAAGCGATCCGGCGGCTGCGGCAGGGCATCACCAGCCTCAACAGCGAAGCCCGCGAACGACTGTTGTCGTCATTCGCCATCGTCAACGAAAACTTCAAGAAGCTGTTCAACGAATTGTTCGGCGGCGGCACCGCCGAGCTGCAACTGATCGAGAGCGAGGATCCGCTTGAGGCCGGCCTCGAAATCATGGCGAAGCCGCCCGGCAAAAAGCCGTCGACGCTGTCGCTGCTCTCGGGCGGCGAACAGGCGCTGACCGCGCTGGCGCTGATCTTCGCCGTGTTCCTCACCAATCCGGCGCCGATCTGCGTGCTCGACGAGGTGGACGCACCGCTCGACGATTATAATGTCGAACGCTTCTGCGACCTGCTCGACGAGATGGCGCGGTCGACCGATACCCGCTTCATCATCATCACGCACAATCCGATCACCATGGCGCGGATGAACCGCCTCTACGGCGTCACCATGGCCGAGCGCGGCGTGTCGCAGCTCGTCTCGGTCGACCTGCAAGGCGCGGTGAAGCTGCGCGAAGCCAGCTAAAATCGGCCTGTCTGCCTGCTCCGGACCGCTCATTCCCGCGCAAGCGGGAATGCCCAGTTTTCATACGGAGCTACTGGGGTTCCCGCTTTCGCGGGGAGGAGCGAATTTACGTTGAACTGATCAGTTCCCCAGCCTGAACAGCTTCCGTGCGTTGGTGCGGCCAATCTTCACCCGGTCATTCTCGCTGATCGCGCAAGTGTCGAACCAGTTAGCGGCGTGATCGACGTTCTCGAACGGCCAATCGGTCGAGAACAGAATCCGGTCGGCGCCAACTTCC
Organism: uncultured Alphaproteobacteria bacterium; assembly: GCA_963742215.1. Taxonomy (GTDB): domain Bacteria; phylum Pseudomonadota; class Alphaproteobacteria; order Rhizobiales; family Xanthobacteraceae; genus BOG-931. Next base: position 438,836 of record CAVULJ010000011.1, on the reverse strand, counting down.
ATCATCGCGTTGACCAGCGCCGGCGTGTGGAAGTTGCCGGACGTCGTCAGATAGAAATTGTTGCGGAAATATTCGCGGATCGGCTTCTTGGCCGGATAGCTGTGCCGGTCGGGAATCCAGGCATTGGCATTTTCAATGCGCCACATCGCGAACGGCAGGTTCTCACCCATGTGCCCGATGATGATCTGCACGCCGGGATGGGCATCAAACAGCCCAGAACCCATCAGGCGCAGCGCATGCACCGCCGTCTCATGCGCGAACGCCCAGATCGGTCCCATGATCCACGGATGGCCTTCATAAATTCTTGCGTCTTGCGGCAGCGGATTGCGCGGATGCAGATAGAACGGAACGCCGAGCCGCTCCACCGTTGCCCAGAACGGCCGATACTGCGGCAAGTCGTAATAGACCGGCGTATTGGGATCGTTGACCTGGGAAAAGCCGTTAACCAGCGCGCCGCGGAAGCCGAATTCTTTCACGCAACGTTCGAGTTCACGCGCCGCACCTTCCGGATCCTGCATGGCGAGAGCGGCCAGCCCCTGGAAACGATCAGGCCGCTTTTGCACCTGCTCGGCCAGGTAGTCGTTGGCCTTTCGCGCGATCTCGGCGGCTTGTGCCGGATTGGGAATGGCCTGCACCGCCGGCGCGTTAAGGGACAACAGCATCATCTCGATACCGTGCCGGTCCATCTCGGAGACGCGCCGCTCCTGGATGTCCATCACGCGGCTTTTGACTTCTTCCCAGACGCGCTCGGGAAAATAGCCGTGCGAATCCTCCAGCGTTTCCGGAATCGCAAAATGTTCTTCGAGCGCAATCTTGCCCTGCATTGACATTCCCTCGATGCTCGTCGGCTTCAAGCCGGCGCATTAATCTTAATAAGCCGTTCGGCGGGATTTTTCGCCCGTCAAATCTGGCTTCCCCTTGTTGGCATGGTTCTGGCGATAAAGCGACGTGACCACCGCCGTTGTCTCGTTTCGGAGCAACACCAGCGGACCGGTCGCCCGGAACGCAACAAGGCCGATGAACACGCACCCGAGTTACACGCTGGCTTCCCTGCCCCAGACGGGCCGGTTCCTGCGCACGCGGGTGGTGATGATGCGCGGCACGTTCGCGGCCACGATCTTTCTCACCGACATTGTCTTCATTATCGCGATGTCGTGCCTGAGCGGCATTTCCTATCATCTCGTCGCTTACGGCCGGCCGGGCAACATCTCGCTTTTCCTCCAGGTCGGTGTCGTCGCCGCGAGTATTTTTGCGGTATCCAACCTGTTCCGCGCCGAGTACCGCCTGCCGAACTTCTGTACCTTCAGGCCGCACTGGGGACGCACGATCCAGCTATGGAACGTCACGCTGATCTGCCTGCTGATGGCCGGCTTCCTGGCCCAGACCACCGTCGAATATTCGCGCGGGTCGATCGTGCTGTTCTACTTCGCCACGCTCGTCGGCCTCCTGGCGGAGCGCTATTTCATCGTACGCGTCACCGCGCTGGCCCGCGCCGCCGGCATTATTTCCGCTCAGCGTATCTTCCTGATCGGAACCGGCGCGAACGTGAACGCCTTCATCAACCGCTATCAGCCGTGGAGCCACGGCATCAATATCGTCGGCTGCCGCTTTGTGACGCCAATTGCGGCCAATGCATCCGCCGCAACGCGCGAGGCGACGCTCGATCAGGACTTCGCCGATGCCGTCGCCAGCGTCCGCAGTCTCGCGCCTGACGCAGTTTTCCTTTTGCTGCCATGGTCGGCGACCGACGCGATTCAGCGCTGCGCTGAAATTTTCACGACGCTGCCGGTCGAAATTCACGTCGGCCCCGAGCCGATCCTTTACAAATTCGAGGAAGTGAAGCTTTCCAAGCTCGGCCCGATGGCGAGCTTGCAGCTCACGCGCAGGCCGCTGACCCGCATGGAGATCGCGCGCAAACGCGCCTTCGATCTGGTGGCCGCGGCCCTCGCGCTCATTGCACTTACACCACTGCTTATCGCGGTTGCCCTGCTGGTTTGGCTGGACAGCCCCGGCCCTATCTTTTTCGTGCAGCGGCGCTATGGCTTCAACCAGGAACCGTTCCGCATCATCAAGTTCCGCACCATGCGCACCCTCGACGACGGCCCGGTCGTTGCCCAGGCGACGCGCGACGACCCGCGATTGACCCGCGTCGGACGACTTTTGCGGCGGTGGAATATCGACGAAATTCCGCAGCTTTTTAACGTGTTGACCGGCGATATGTCGTTGGTCGGTCCCCGGCCGCACGCGCTGTCGCACGACCGCGAATATGAGCAACGCATCTCGTTGTACGCCCGCCGCCACAACGTCAAACCGGGCATCACCGGCTGGGCGCAAATCCACGGCTATCGCGGCGAGATCGACACCGACGACAAGATGCGCAAACGCGTCGAGCACGACCTTTTCTACATCGACAACTGGTCGCTCTGGCTCGACCTGAAGATCATGTTCCGCACGGTGTTTTCTGCCGCAGGCTACCGCAACGCCTATTGAGCGCGCTCGGCCCGCGCTGCGCGCGGCGTCAACAATCCAAAACGTCGGGAAAAGTTAAGAGCCGTCAGCCGGTAAGATTGGCTATGGCGACGACGGCGATCGCTATCACGAGCGCCGTGGAAAGCCACAGCGCGCCGACAAGCAGCCACACCGAACGCGGTTTTGGCGCGATCGTTGGTTCTTCGATCTTGGTCCAGCTCTCAAGTCCCGGCTCAGCCTTGCGCAACGCCGCGGTCGCCGCTTCGATGTCAGCGAGATCGCGCGCCAACTGGTCGCGCACAACGGGATCAGTCGGCGCATTGTCTTCGACTGGGTTCGCGTCGCCGCCCCGCACCGGCTCCAAGGGAACAATGCCAGCGTCAATCGGGTGCACGGAGCCAAAATCTTGCTTCAGCATGAGAAGCTCACCTATCCTGAATGATTTACAATGCCCGGACCGGCCGCGCGATGACGATTCAAGACTAAGCTTAACGGTTGGATTAACCCGCCTTATATGAACGCCGGGGCGCGGCTAGCCGACTAAGGCGCAGGGACCGACTATCTCGACCTGGCGACTACGCGCCTATGCTATTGATTATGCCGATAAAAATGCCTCGCCGCTGAGCCCTCCGGAGGAATCCGCCATGTCCACTTCGACCCTGATCGTCCTCGTGGTGATTGTCGTTGTCGTCCTGTGGGCGATCACCGTTTACAACGGCCTCGTCACCATGCGGCAACGTGTCAACCAGGCCTTCGCCGACATCGACGTGCAGCTTCGGCAGCGGCACGATCTGGTGCCCAACCTGGTCGAAACCGTTAAAGGCTATGCCGCCCACGAGCGCGGCACGCTCGATGACGTCGTGAAAGCGCGCAATGCCGCAGTGGCGGCGCAAGGGCCGGCGCAACAGGCCGCGGCGGAAAACATGCTTTCCGGCGCGCTGCGCCAGCTTTTCGCGCTGTCGGAAGCCTATCCCGACCTGAAAGCAAGCGCGAACTTCCAGCAATTGCAGGCCGAGCTGACCGATCTGGAAAACAAGATCGCGGCATCCCGCCGCTTCTTCAACAACGCGGTGCAGGAATACAACGCCGGCATTCAGCGTTTCCCGGCGGCACTGTTTGCCGGCTCCTTCGGCTTTGCGCAGAAGGACTATTTCGACCTCGGCGCCGACCGCCAGGCTGAAACGGCGGCGCCGCAAGTCAAATTCTGAGAGCTTTCGCGCCGAACCGCCAGTAAACCGCATGGCCGCGTACGGTCTTTACAGTCACATCCAGTCGAACCGGCGCCGCTCGATCGCGCTGCTGATCGGGCTGTTCTTCATGGTCTATGTGCTGGTCTATGCCGGCGCGCTGACCGCGGAAGCGCTGTCGGTTCCGGCTGACGTCGACACGCTGCTGCAACTGGCGCTCGCCGATACGATCAAGGCGGCGCCGTTCGCGACCATCGGCACCGTGCTCTGGATCGTCATCGCCTACTACTTCCACCAGAGCATGATCGATGCCCTGACCGGCGGCAAGGAAGTGCAGCGCGCCGAACAGCCGCGGCTTTACAATCATCCTGGAAAATCTCTGCATCTCGCGCGGCATTACCATGCCGAAGCTCAAGATCGTCGAGGGCGACGCAGCTCAACGCTTTCGCAACCGGCATGAACGCCAAGCAATATTCGATCACGGTCACGACCGGGCTGCTCAATCGGCTCAACGACGCGGAAATCGAGGCCGTGCTGGGCCACGAGCTGACCCATATCCGCAACGGCGACGTGCGCATGATGGTGATCGCCGTGGTCATCGCCGGCGTGGTGTCGTTCTTTGCCGAACTGGTGTTCCGGCTGTGGTTCTATAACGGCTTGAGTTTCCGCGGCCGCGCTCCGACGACCGCCGCGGCGGCGGCGCCGGCATCGCGATCCTGATCGCGATCGGCCTCGTTGTGCTGGCCTATGTGCTCTCGTTCATCATCCGGCTTGCGCTGTCGCGCTCGCGCGAATTCCTTGCCGATGCCGGTTCGGTCGAACTCACCAAAAATCCCGATGCCATGATCTCGGCGCTGCGCAAGATCGAAGGCCGCGGCGAATTGCCCGGCGCGACGTCGGCGGTGATGGAAATGTGCATCGACAATCCGCGCCAAGGCTTCGGCGAATTGTTCGACACCCATCCGAGCGTCGACAATCGCGTCGCGGCGCTGGTCAAATTCGCCGGCGGCCACGATCCCGGCCCGCTGGCGCTGCCGCCGCAGGCAAGCATCAGACCGAGACATCCGGCACCGAGGATGCGCAGTCCGGCCCAACGCCTGGCCCAACGCGTGGCCCATGGGGCTCAGCCGAAACTGCCGATGACAAGCCGGCGCAGCCTTGGGGTGCGCCTGCCGAAACGAGCGACGCCACCTCCGAATCGGCAGCAAATGCGCCATCGGGACCGTGGGGCCCGCACACGCGCAGCTAGCCGCGCCACCGTAGCAAAACGCCGCGTCCCAATTAACCATATCGCCTTGAAAATCCTTTCAGTACAGGGGTTTTGGGGTTGTCGCAGGTATCGAGAGGCTTCCAAACAGACCTGCCCCTGTGTAAAACTCCGTTAACTCAAAGATTGCGGCCTACGCTCGATTTCGCCGCAATTGGATCGTGGTTTGCTGGGCCGGAAAGATCGTGCCGTACAGCGGCACGGGGTCAGCGGGGAACAGACAATGGCTAAGCCTACAGTGGTCGTGGTTGGCGCGGACAAGGGCGGCGTTGGCAAGACGACGGTCTCCCGCACGCTGCTCGATTATTTCACCGCGCATCATGTTGCGACGCGCGCATTCGATACCGAGTCCCCCAAAGGCACGCTCAAGCGCTTCCATCCCGACATCACCGACATTGTCGACGTCACCTCGGTCCCCGATCAGATGCGGATTTTCGACACGCTGTCGACCACCGATGCCAGCGTTACGGTGATCGACGTGCGCGCCGGCCTGTTGTCGCCGACGCTGCGCTCGCTGCGCGATATCGGCTTCCTTGAAGCGGTAAAGAAAGGCCAGCTCAACTTCGCCGTGTTCCATATCCTCGGTTCGTCGATCGCCTCACTGAACGAAATCGAGGACACCTCGGCCTTCACCGCCGATGCGAAGTATTTTCTGGTCAAGAACTACTTCAACAACACGACGTTCTTCGAGTGGGACCAGGCGACCCATTCCTCCTACTTCAAGAAGATCAAGGACGCCGTCGAAATCACCATCCCGAAGCTCAACGAGATGGCCTACGAGCAGGTCGAACTCGCCTCGGTGCCGTTCCTCACCTTCGTCGCCAACAAGAACCCGAAAGGCGATGCCGCCAATTATTCGTTCGTGCTGCGCGGCTATGTGCGGCATTGGCTCGGCAATGTGTGGGGCGAGTACGATCGCATCAAGCTGAACGACATTATCGCAGCCGGCAATCCCAACGCGGCCAGCCCGCGCGTCCAGGTCGTCCGGTCGGCGCAATAAACTTCCGTCTCTCGCCGAAGCCACTCCCTGAAGGCCCCTGCCTCCCTCAAGCCTTGGGGAAGGGATAAGGTCCATCCGACACGTTCGTCGAGTTGGAAAGGACCGTTTGCCTGGATGGCGCAGGCGCCACTCTACATCGTCGCTTCCCCAAGCCCGCGCGTCGGCAAGACGCTGATCGCGCGGCTGCTGATCGAATTCTTTCGTTCGAGCGGCCGGCCGCTGGTCGGCTATGACCTCGACCCGCGCGAACCCGAGCTTGCCGCCCGCTTCCCTGATCTGGTCACGACCGTCGACATTGCCGGTACCAGCGGCGAGATGGCGCTGTTCGACCGGCTGATCGGTCCGGCGACGCACACCACTGTGGTCGATCTCGGTTATGCGGCGTTCGATAAATTCTTTGCCGTCATGATCGAGATCGGCTTTGTCCGCGAAGCCAAGCGGCGCGGCATCGAACCTGTGATCTTGTTCGTCAGCGATACCGCGGCGCTCACAGCGCGCGCCTACGCCGACCTTCGCCGGGCGCTGAAACCACAATCTTCGTGCCGGTGCACAACGAATTCGGTCTCCGTGATGTTCGAGAAAGCGGACTTCGCGCCGACCCGGCCGGAATTGGGCATAATCCGGATTCCCCGGCTTTCGCCGATCGTGCGCGGTGTCGTTGACCGGCCGAGTATCTCCTTCGCCGACTACCTGCACGATCGCCCCGGCGGACCGACCGAAATCCATAGCTGGGTCAGGGATATCTTCACCGAGTTTCGCGAACTTGAGCTGCGGCTGTTGATGGGCAGGCTTACCGCCTCGCTCGGCAGGGGGGTTCGCAGCCGCCAGCCGATGCGCGGCGGGCACGCTAGGCCCAAAGCATCGCAATTTAGCCGAGGGTCTAATGCCCGTCGAAGGTCACCAGCGTGCGCACCGGCACGCCAAGCTTTCTGATTTTGTCAGCGCCGCCGAGGTCCGGCAGATCGACGATGAAACAGGCGGCGAGCACGTCGGCACCCATCTGCCGCAACAGCTTGCAGGCGGCTTCCGCAGTGCCGCCGGTAGCGATGAGATCGTCCACCAGGATCACGCGATCGTTTCGGACCAGCGCATCCTCGTGCATTTCGATTTCCGCCGTACCGTATTCCAGGGTGTAGCCGACGCTCACGGCCTTGAACGGCAGCTTGCCCTTTTTGCGGATCGGCACGAAGCCTGCGGAAACCTGGTGAGCCACCGCGCCGCCGAGGATGAAACCGCGCGCCTCGATGCCGGCAACCTTGTCGATCTTGCTGCCGGCCCATGGCTGCACCAGTTCGTCGACGGTGCGGCGGAACGCGCGCGCATCGCCGAGCAAGGTCGTGATGTCGCGAAACATGATCCCGGGTTTCGGATAGTCCGGGATGGTGCGGATCGCGGCTTTAAGATCATTCTCGAACGCGACATTGGTCATGGTTCGAGCCTCGTTGCGGCCGGCAATATGCCGGCCGGCTTAATGCGCAACGTCCTGCCAGACTTTTTTCTTGGTGAAATAGAGCAAGCCGGCGAACACGATGAGGAAGATCATCACCTGGAAGCCGAGCCGCTTGCGCTCGTCGAGCTTCGGCTCCGCCGCCCACATCAGGAAGGCGGCAACGTCTTTGCCGTACTGATCGACCGTCGTCGGCGTACCGTCGGTGTATTCCACCTGACCGTCGCTCAGCGGCTTCGGCATACCGATGGCGCCACCGGGGAAATATTTGTTGTACTGGCCGCCCGGCGGCAAGCGAAACCCGCGGGCGGTTTCTCATAGCCGTTCAAAATGGCGTGGATGTAGTCGGGACCATCCTCCTGGTACATCCGGAATGCGTCGATGACGAAGGTGGGAAAGCCCCATTCGTAGCCACGCGCCTTGGCGAGCACCGACATATCCGGCGGCAGCTTACCGCCGAGCGCCGCACGCGCGGCATTGTCGTTCGGGAATGGCGGCGGAAAATAATCAGCAATGCCGCCCGGCCGCTGGAACATCTGGCCCTGATCGTTCGGGCCGTCGGTGACCTGGAACGTCGCGGCAATCGCTGCGGCCTGCGCATCGGTGAAGCCGGGGCCGCCCGGATCGGCGAGATTGCGGAACGACAGAAGATTCAGGCTGTGACAGGTCGAGCAGACTTCGCGGTAGATTTTGAAGCCGCGCTGAAGCTGTGCCTGGTCGTAGATACCGAACGGTCCGGAGAACGACCACGATTGCCGTGGCGGCGCGTCCTGCGCCGAAGCCGCCTGCATGCCGAGCATGATCGACAGCGACGCCGCCAGGAGCGAGAGCGCCAATGGTGCGGAGAGAAGTCATCACTTGGCTCCTCCGAGCACCGATTCTGAAATTGAATTCGGCAGCGGCTTGGTCTTCTCGAATATGCCAAGCAGCGGCAGGATCACGAAGAAGAACGCGAAGTAATAGGTCGAGAGGATTCGCGCGGCGACCACGTAGCCGCCGGTCGGCTCCTGCGAGCCGAGATAGCCAAGCCCGATCACCGACAGGAAGAAGATGAACAGGAATTGCCGGTACAACGGCCGGTAATTCGCCGAACGCACGCTCGACGTGTCGAGCCACGGCATGAATGCAAGGATCAAGATCGAACCGGCGAGCGCGCAGACACCGAAAAGCTTGCTCGGGATCGCGCGCAGGATCGCGTAGAACGGCAGGTAATACCATTCCGGCACGATGTGGGTCGGCGTCTGGCCTGGATTGGCCATGATGTAATTGTCGGAATGGCCGAGATAGTTCGGGATGTAGAAGATGAACCAGGCGAAGACGATGCAGAATACGGCGAGGAAGAAACCGTCCTTCACCGTCGCATAGGGCGTGAACGCCACCGTGTCCTTTTTTCGTCCTTCACCTCGACGCCGGTCGGATTGTTCTGGCCGACCATGTGCAGCGCCCAGACATGCAACACGACGACGCCGGCGATCACGAACGGCAACAGGTAGTGCAGCGAATAGAATCGATTGAGCGTCGGATTGCCTACCGCGTACCCGCCCCAAAGCCAGGTGACGACGTCGCCGCCGACGCCGGGTATCGCCGAGAACAGGTTGGTGATGACGGTCGCCGCCCAGAAGCTCATCTGGCCCCACGGCAGCACGTAGCCCATGAAGCCGGTCGCCACCATCAGCAGGAACAGGATGACGCCGAGGATCCACAACACCTCGCGCGGCTCCTTGTAGGAGCCGTAATACATGCCGCGGGCGATATGGATGTAGACGGCGGCGAAGAAGAACGCGGCGCCGTTGGCGTGCACGTAACGCAACAGCCAGCCGTAATTGACGTCGCGCATGATGCCTTCGACGGACTTGAAGGCAAGATCGACATGCGGCGTGTAATGCATCGCCAGCACGATGCCGGTGATCATCTGCACCCCCAGCATGAAGCTGAGAATGCCGCCGAACGTCCACCAATAATTCAAATTGCGCGGCGTCGGATAGCCGATGAAAGAAGAATAGACGAGACTAGCGATTGGCAGCCGCCGCTCCAACCATTGCATGAATGGGCTTTGCGGCTGGTAAGTCGAATGTCCGCTCATTATCGAACCTTATGCGTCCGTCTTTGCCGGCTTCCCCACCTGCGCTGCGAACCGCCGCCCTGGGAAGGCTGGTGCGTCAGCGAGTAGACCGGGCGTATCCGACCTGAGGAAGGCCAAATACGACACATACCGGCGGGGTTTTATTGGCACCCTTGCCGGGAGAGTGCAAGGGTGCGCGTTTCCGGCACACACAGGTCCATCCGCGCTGGCCCGCATCGGCCCTGCGATCAACCATGCGCATTGCCCTCTACCAGCCCGACATCCCGCAAAACACCGGAACTATCCTGAGGTTATGCGCATGTTTCGGCATCGAAGCGCACATTATCGGGCCGGCCGGTTTTCCGACCTCCGACCGCGCCTTCCGCCGCGCCGGAATGGACTATCTCGATGCCGTGACGATCGTGCGGCACGCTGCGTGGGATGACTTCGCGGCCTGGCGCATTGAGGGCCGGCACCGGCTGGTGCTGTTTACGACCAGCGGGACGAAATCCTATCTCGACCACCGATTCGGGGCCGACGACGTGCTGCTGTTCGGCCGCGAATCCGCAGGCGTACCGCCGGAGGTCCATCAAGCGGCCGATGCCCGCCTCGTCATACCGATGCGGTCCGGCATGCGCTCATTGAATGTCGCTATCGCGGCAGCGATGGCGGCCGGCGAAGCACTCCGGCAATTGGGCGGGCTGTAATTACAGTCCGCTCTTCCCCGCGACCTGCCTACGCTCGGGTGGAGCTTCGGCAGGTTGTCGCGGGAAGAGCGGAAAAAATCTAAGCCTCGACGACGCCTGGCTTGCCGTTCTCGACCGCGAAGGTCTTGAGCGTCGAGATCGTGGCGTTCGGATCGTGCGCGTCGGAGACCGCCTGCATCCGCACATTCATCTTGCTGCGATCGAGATCGACGCAGCCATAGCCGCGCTTGCGGCTCTCGAAGAAGTGCACGTGCGGATTTTCGTTCAAAGTCTGGGCGAACAGTTCGTAGGGCGCCGCATAGGACGAGATCGAGGTGCCGACGAACTCCGTCGCCACCACCGGCGAGGACGGATCGTCGAAATCGACCCGCAGGTCATTGGCGAAGAACGAATGAATGTCGCCGCCGAGGACGACCGGGTTGGCGACCCGCGTGTCGGCGATACGCTTGAGCAGCCGGGTGCGGTTGGCCGGATAGCCGTCCCAATCGTCGGTCCAGAACCCATCCAGCCCGTTTTGCTTTTCGTGATACTGCGCCATCAGCACGTCCTGGCCGATGACGTTCCACTGCGCCTTGCTGTTGGCGAACCCGGCGTACAGCCATGCCTCCTGCGCGAACCCCATCATGCTCCGGCCGGCGGAGAGCCGTTCCGGACAGGTCTCGTTGGTCTCGACATGGCCGCCGCCTTTGAAAGGCGGGCCATAGCAGGCTTCGCGCGACCGATACTGGCGGCCGTCGATCATCGAGATTTCGATCAGGTCGCCGAACGTGACCCGATCATACACTCGCATCACCGGGCCTTCGGGATGCGACAGGATCGGCCGCACCGGCATGTGCTCATAGAAGGCCTGATAGGCAGCGGCACGCTGCAACAGGAAACGCGCCGGCTCGACGAACCATTGCGACCATTGATCGGCGTAATCGTTTTCGACCTCGTGGTCGTCCCAGGTAATGAGCGAGGGAACGTGCGCGTGCAGGCGCTGGAGATCCGGATCGAGCCGGTATTGCGCATAACGGTTGCGATAGGTCGGCAGCGTCGATGCAACAACGCCATCGCTATGACGGCGCACTGATCGGCTGCCGCTCCTCGATCGTGTCGTAGATGTAATCGCCGAGAAACAGGACGACGTCCGGATTTTCTTCGGTGAGATGGCGGTAGGCGGAAAAATAGCCGTGCTCGTAGTTGGAGCACGACACAAAGCCGAACCGCAGCTTGTCGAGCGACGTGCCTGGCGCCGGCAACGTGACGGCGCGACCGGTTGGACTGGCCGCTTCACCGCTCCTGAAGCGATACCAATAGGACCGGCCCGGCTGAAGACCGCTGACATCGAGATGCACCGAATGAGCGAATTTCTGCTCGGCAACCGCATCGCCGCGGCGCACGATGTTCGTCATTCCCTCATCAGTCGCAATCTCATAGATTATCGTGACGTCACCACCGCTCATGCCACCCGGCGTTTCCGGATCAGTCGACATCGGCTCGGGCGCAAGCCGCGTCCACAGCGCAAATCCATCCGGACGCGGCGCGCCGGACGCGACACCGAGGCTGAACGGATCGCCTTTATTCCAGCTTTGTGCCGCCGCCCGGCGCAGCACCGCTGGTGCGGTAACCAGCGCCAGACCGGCCCCCGCTCCCTTCAGCAACCGGCGGCGAGACAAGCGAATTGGTAAAAAGCCATTAGGCATGGGATTTCAATGGATCAATAATCGTGCAGTTTTGTGACATTGTGCACCAAGTCTGATGCGGCGGCGATCACATGAACGATACCCAAATCGAACAGCGCAAGAACCAGGCGCGCGCCTGGTTTGAAACATTGCGCGATCGCATCGTCATGGCATTCGAGGCGGTGGAGGACGCCCTGCCCGCCGGCGCGCCGCTGGCCGATCAGCCGGCCGGGCGCTTCGTGCGTACGCCATGGAGCCGCGCCGACCACACCGGGACACCGGGCGGCGGCGGTGTCATGTCGATGATGAAGGGCCGCGTCTTCGAGAAAGTCGGCGTCCATGTCTCCACCGTATTCGGCGAATTCGCACCCGAATTCCGTCAGAACATTCCGGGAGCCGCCGACGATCCGCGATTTTTTGCCACCGGCGTCTCGCTGATTGCCCATCTGCACAATCCGCACATCCCTGCCGTACACATGAACACGCGATTTGTCGTGACGACAAAGGCCTGGTTCGGCGGCGGCGCCGACTTGACGCCCTTGCTCGATCGCCGCCGCACGCAAAGCGATCCCGACACGCTGGCTTTTCATGCCGCGATGAAAGCAGCCTGCGATGCCCACGCCGAAGTCGCGCCCTATGAAAAATTCAAAAAATGGTGCGACGAGTATTTCTTTCTCAAGCACCGCAACGAGATGCGGGGCATTGGCGGCATTTTCTACGATTACCTGGAAGACGATTGGGACGCGGCGTTCGCCTTCACCCAAGATGTCGGGCAAGCCTTCCTCGGCATTTACCCTGAACTGGTGCGGAAGAATTTCGCCAAGCCATGGACCGAAGCGGAACGCGAAGAGCAGCTTGTACGCCGCGGCCGCTATGTCGAATTCAATCTGCTCTATGACCGCGGCACCATCTTCGGATTGCGCACCGGCGGCAATGTCAACTCGATCCTGTCGTCGCTGCCGCCTGTGGTGAAGTGGCCTTAAATTACTGTGACACTGCGCCGTAGATCATGATCGCGCCGCCGACGATCACGATGGCGTCGAGGATCGCGGTGTGAACATGCACCGGCATCCGGTGCACCAGAGACTTGGCGATAAAGGTGCAGGGAAAGCCGACCAGACCCATCAATAGCGCGATCACGATCACGGTTGGCGTCAGCACGCCGGCAAAGGCGAACACGCCGATCTTGACCACGCCGGTAACGAGGGAAATCGCAGAATCCGTCGCGATCACCGCACTGCCCTCCAGTCCCGCAGCGAGCAACAGCGATATCAGCACCACGCCCGCGCCGCTGGTGCCGCCGACCAGAAGGCCCCAGCCCGCAGCGCCGACGATAAAAGACTTCTCGCCGAGATGGTGGCCGCGATTTCGCAGAATGCGGCGGAGCGGCACCGTTGCCATCAGCGTGGTGCCGATGACGATGGCGGCGCCGCGGCTCGACAGCAGCGTGTAGAGATAGGCGCCGAGCAAGCATGTCGGCAGCGCGGCGGTGAACGCGATGACCGCCAGGCGGATATTCAATACTTCACGGAAGGCGGAAAGCCGCGCGCCATTGGTGAACATCGACGAAATGGCGATGATCGGAACCACCGGCGCGGCGCCGACCATCGGCACCAGCACGAGCGGCATCAGCGGCCCGGTGCCGTAACCGGCGATGCCGCCAAGCACGGCCGACACCGCCGTGACAATAACGACGAGCACGATCTGAAGAACTGAGACGTGGGCAAGCAGCGCAGACAAGGCAAACCTGCAGTAGTCTGAGGAAGGCGGCACGCGGCCGCGTTCTGTTCGCGCCAGGAAGCCCCGCAGTCAAGCTCGTCCGCGCTCAGACCAACTACAGCGCGAGGCCTATGGTCTAGACACTGCATTACCGGCTAGGAATCGCGCCGTTCGATCTCGCTCATTTGCCGGAATAAGGACTGCCAAAGGAAACGCCATGGACCTTGGGATAGCGGGCCGCAAAGCGATCGTTTGCGCATCGAGCAAGGGGCTCGGTCGCGGCTGCGCGTACCGGCTGGCTGAAGCGGGCTGCGAGGTCGTCATCAACGGCCGGAACAAGGAACAACTCGAAGCAACCGCCGAAGAGCTGCGCAAGGCGACCGGCGCCAAGATCATCGCGGTCGCCGCCGACGTCGCCTCGCCGGAAGGCCAGAAGGCGCTGTTCGCCGCCTGTCCCGAGCCCGACATCCTGGTCAACAACAATGCCGGCCCGCCGTTTCGCGATTTCCGCGACCTCGACCGGCAGAAGATGATCGACGGCGTCATCGCCAACATGATCGTCGCCGTGGAACTTGTTCAAAAAGCGATCGATCCGATGGTGCGCAAGAAATTCGGCCGCATCGTCAACATCACGTCGGGCTCGGTGAAGATGCCGCTGTTCGGGCTCGACCTGTCGTCGGGCGCACGCGCCGGTCTCACCGCGTTCCTCGCGGGCGTAGCGCGCTCGGTCGCGGGCTCGAACGTCACCATCAATTTCATGCTGCCGGGAATTTTCGATACCGACCGTTTCCGCTCGAACGTGACATCGACCTCGCAGAAACGCGGCATCAGTTACGACGAAGCACTGGCGCAAAACGTCGACTCGGTCCCGGCAAAACGGCTCGGCACCGCCGACGAATTCGGCGCCACCTGCGCCTTCCTGTGCTCGGATCAAGCAGGCTACATCACCGGGCAGAATTTCTTGATCGACGGCGGACGTTTCCCCGGCGCATTTTAGTGCATGATCCCGAAAAGTGGCCGCCGGTTTTCGGAAAAAGATCATGCATAAACTTTGAAGTCACTCCAAGGAGAAAACCATGAAGCTCGTTCGTTACGGCGCGCCTGGCCGCGAGAAGCCGGGCATGATCGACGCCAATGGCAAGATCCGCGACTTGTCGAAGGTCGTGGACGACATCGCTGGCGACGCTCTCTCGCCGGCCGGCCTCGCCAAGCTGAAGAAGCTGAAGCCGGAAAAGCTGCCGCTGGTGAAAGGCAAGCCGCGGCTCGGCGCGTGCGTCAACGGCGTCGGCAACTTCATCGCCATCGGACTTAATTACTCCGATCATGCCGCCGAAGCCGGCATGCAGATCCCGAAAGAGCCGATCATCTTCAACAAGGCGAAGTCCTGCATCTGCGGGCCGAACGACAACACCATCATCCCGCGGGATTCATCGAAGCTCGACTGGGAGATCGAGCTTGGCATCGTCATCGGCCAGCGCGCCCGATACCTGAGCAAGGATCGCGCCTTGAGCGTCGTCGCTGGCTACTGCCTCGCCAATGACGTGTCGGAGCGCGTGTTCCAGATCGAACGTGCCGGCCAGTGGACCAAAGGCAAGGGCTGCGAAACGTTCGGCCCGCTCGGACCGTGGCTCGTCACCAAGGACGAAATCAAGGATCCGCAGAGCCTCAACATGTGGCTCGACGTCAATGGCGAGAAGCGCCAGCGCGGCAATACCTCGACCATGATTTTCGACTGCGCGCACATTGTCTGGTGCTGCTCGCAATATTTCATCCTTGAGCCCGGCGACGTCATCATCACCGGCACGCCGCCCGGCGTCGGGCTGGGCATGAAGCCCGAACCGAAATTCCTCAAGGCCGGTGATGTCGTCACGCTTGGCATAGACGGCCTCGGCGAACAGCGGCAAAAGGTGGTGAAGGGCCGATAGAGAGCTTGCTGCGATTACCGTTGGCCGCAAGCCTACGCTTGAAAGCAAATCGCCCGCGACACGCCGCGGGCGATTTCGATTCTCTATGGCCGACTACCGACAATTAGAAGCGGTAAGCGATGCCGCCCTTCAACTCGTTGAGGTCTGACGTTGTACTTTTCGCCGGAGTTGTAATTGCGCCAGTGAGGGCGCTCACGTTGGTAGAATTATAATTGGCGGTGTTGAATTTTACGTAGTCATATTCAAGCTTTGCCGACCAATGAGCCGCGAAGCCATATTCAACGCCAACCCCGACGGTTCCGCCGTTCCTGGTATTGGAATAAGAGCCGCTCCCAACCGGAGCACCAAGAGCCGTAGCCGTGACGCCGGTTCCGCTAAATCCTGCCCAGGCCCAGCCACCTTTTACGAAGAAGAGCCAGTTGTTATTGGCAAGACCAAGACGGCCAGTGACCGCGGAATCCCATTTCATCTTTTCGGTTTTGTTGGAAATGTTGCCTGTCCCGAGGCCCGGGCCGGGGGAAACGTCGACTCCGTTTCCAGTCACGCTGGCTCCATCGTAATAACCGTCGATGCCAATGACGATACTATTGATCTGATAATTGTACCCCGCATAGCCACCGCCAATAAAGCCGTTCGAATTGATTGGCGTATTGAGAAAATTTGCCGGGAAACCTCCGCTTGGATCTATGTTAGTGGTTGTGGAGTGCGACCAGCCGCCGCCGATTTCACCGCCGATATAAAACCCAGTCCAATTATAGACCGTCGCTATGACCGGGGGCGGAGCCTTCAGCGGCATGTCAGCCGCGTAACCCGCAGCGACAGGCATTGCTGCAAACGCAAGAAGTGTCCCGATAACTCTCCGCATAAAAACCCCGTTGGTCCCCGTAGCGTATGAATTGCCAGCTAGGCTTTGACGCAAATACCAAGATATTAACCGGAGCGAATAGTGCAAAAAGGCCACACTGCACAACTTTTAGACGTACCAGCCGCTTTCGGACATATCCGGCGGCCGCACGAGCAGGCTTGAATTACCAAGTTTTTCCGGGTTTTTTGGCTGAAGGCGAGACGTGGCGTTGCTTTTGCTGAGTTCGCTCGAGGTGCTGACCCCTTCCATCTGCTATCACAGCTTAATTACGGCTGATCCAAGAGCCTAAATCTGGAGCCTTACTCTCATGTTCGATTTTGACCGCGTCATTGAACGCCGCGGAACACATTCTTCGAAGTGGGACAACATCGCGAAGCTTTCCGGCATCACGGCGCCGGACGCCATCGCGATGTGGGTCGCGGACATGGATTTTGCCGCGCCGCCGGGCGTGACCGAAGCGCTCGCCGCTGAAACCCAACACGCGGTGCATGGCTATTACGCCGACACCGGCAGCTGGGCTGCGGCGCTCACCGACTGGCTGGCGCGCCGGCACGGCCTGAAGATTGAGCCGGGTTGGGTCAGCCCAACGCCCGGTATCGTTTCCGGGCTGGGCCTCATCCTTCAGGCCGTGAGCGCGCCCGGCGATGAGGTCGTTGTGTTTCCGCCGGCCTATCATGCTTTCCGCAAGATCATTGTCGCCAACGAACGGCGTATTCTCGATGCACAACTTGTCGAGACCAACGGCCGCTACGCGATGGATCTCGACGCATTGCGCCGGAAGCTGACGCCGCAAACCAAGGTCGTGTTCCTCTGCAATCCGCACAATCCCGGCGGTACCGCTTGGTCGCCCGCCGAGCTTCGCGAACTCGCTTCATTGTGCGCCGAGCATGACCTGACACTGGTTTCCGACGAGATCCATTGCGATCTCGTCTTCAACGGCGCGAAGCACACGCCGACGTTGGCAGCCGCGCCTGACGTAGCGGATCGCCTGATCACATGCGTCGCCGCGACCAAGACCTTCAATCTCGCCGGCGCTCATGTCGGCGCATGCATTACCTCGAATGCCGCGTTGAAGAAGCGCCTTGACGCGCGGATCGCGGCGAGCGGTCTTGGTTCCTACAACAGGTTTGGCATGATCGCGACCGAGGCGGCTTGGCGAACCGGCGAACCATGGCTCGATGCGTTGCTGCCTTATCTCGCAACGAACCGCGATCTGTTCGATGCACGAATTGAGGCCGCGGCGCCCGGAGCCCGCTCAATGCATCTCGACGGCACCTATCTGGCGTGGGTCGATTTTTCAAAAACCGGCCTGGCGCCCGACGACGTTGCCGCGCGCGTTAAAGCAGCGCGCATCTTCGTCAGCCCGGGCGAACAGTTCGGACCGGGCGGCGACACCTGGCTGCGCATCAATTTCGCCACGCCGCGTCCGATCCTCGAGGAAGCTCTCGGGCGGCTGGACGACGTGTTTGGCGACGTACGCAAGTGAACGTGGTCGATAGCGGAGTGGCATCGATGACAGGCAGGATTGCGATCGCGGCCGCCGTACTGGTCGGTTCGGCCGGAATGGCTTTGGCCCAGCAAAACGGCGCGGAAACTGGCCAGAACTTTCCCGACGGTCTGGGCAAGGACACGGTGGTGGCGATCTGTAGCGGCTGCCACGACCTTAATCGGCTCACGGCCGGATATACGCCGGAGGGCTGGCTCGCGGTCACGGCCATGATGCGCAATTTCGGCGCCCCGGTTCCTGACGACCAGTGGCAAACGGTGCGTGCCTATCTGATCAGGTCATTTCCCGAAAAACCGAGACCGGACGCCGTGCTGCTTCCCGGTACGGTGCAGGCATCCATCATGCAATGGCCGCTGCCGACGTTCGGCTCGCGTCCGCACGATCCGATGGTCGCCCACGACGGCGCGATCTGGTGGAGCGGCCAGCTCGCCAACAAGCTTGGCCGGCTCGATCCGCAAACCGGTCAGATGAAGGAGTATCCGGTCAATCCGCAAACGGGGCCGCACGGCCTGGTCGAGGACAAGGACGGCAACATCTGGTTCACCGGCAACTTCCGTGGCCTCATCGGCAAGCTCGATCCGAAGAGCGGCGAGGTGAAGGAATATCCGCTGCCCGATCCGCGCGCCCGCGACCCGCATACCATTGTCATCGACCACAACGGCATCGTCTGGTTCTCCGTCCAGGTCGGCAACTTTGTTGGCCGGCTCGATCCGACGACCGGCGAGATAAAGCTTGTGCAACCGCCGACCGCGAATGCGCGGCCTTACGGCATGGCCGTCAATTCAAAGAACCAGGTGTTCTTTGTCGAGTTCGGCGCACCCAAGATCGCAACGATCGACGCCAACATGCACATCGTCGAATACCTCCTCCCCAACCCGGCCGCGCGCCCGCGCCGTATCGCGATCACGCCCGACGACCAAGTCTGGTACACCGATTTCGCCCGCGGCTATCTTGGCCATCTCGATCCGGAAAGCGGCAAGGTCGAGGAGTTTGCTTCTCCGAGCGGCCCGCAATCGCGGCCTTACGGCATGGCGGCGAGCAAGGGCGCGGTCTGGTACGTCGAATCCGGCGCCGAGCCCAACGCGGTCGTGCGGTTCGATCCGCAAACCTCGAAATTCCAGACCTGGGGAATTCCCGGCGGCGGCGACATCGTGCGCAACATGACGGTCGATCGCAGCGGCAACCTCGTCATGGCGCACAGTCTCGTCAACATGGTCGGGCGCGTAGAGATCAACGACGCCACCCATTGAGAAAGCTGCGCGAACGGACCTGATCACCGCGCACTGCGCTGCTCCTTTAACTTCACATTGTCAAACAGCGATGTGCTCTTCGTCATTGCGAGCGGAGCGAAGCAATCCAGTGCTCAATGCCAGCCGCCCTTGGATTGCTTCGGCCCTTCGGGCCCCGCAATGACGCAAATCGTTCTCGTTCTCGCGATGCGGTCCGCACCCGAGTTATCGTCACGTGTAATATCTTCTTCGCCCTCCGCACCGATCTTCGTCAGAGAACATCGGCGGTGGCCACCGGTATCCTCACGATCCGCGCCTTGAGCCACGACTGTAAGAAAAGAAAGCAAGGAAGCGGAACGCCGAGAGACGCGTATCCAACCTCCGCACCCTAGCGGGGTGCGGCGCGCGCAGAGCGCTGCGCGCTCGCCTCTCGGCGTCCCACCACGGCACTTGCTGCAGCGAGCGAACGCCACAGCTCAACCCCAGCTACGCGCTTCCTGGGACGGGACTAGGGAGGAGCGGGTGTTACCCGCTCCCGGCCGTCCTGCAGTGCAGCGGTCTTAAGACCGCAGACCGGTCATCGTGCCGGCCGGGCGTATACGCCAAGGTCGCCCGAGTGCGGAGGTGACGAACCGCCGCCCGCGGGAACCGACTCTCGCTCCGCCATGCGGAGTGACCGCATGACGTCCTTGTACGCGAGCGAGATTGGGAGCCATTTCTCAAATCCGGAAAGCGATGTCACGAAATTATTTCCTCATGCAACTTATGCCCATTTGGCGGGGCTTTTCGAGGTCTGCAATCCGCGACATCGGCAGTAATTTCTGTGTGTTCTGAGAACAAAGATTCGCTGTGGCGGCAATGGTTTAGGCCTACTGCGCCAACCAGATACCGGCCTCACGTTCCGACGTCATTTCGCGCGAATTTTCCCAACAATGATCGCACTCCCCGTCACGGCCCACGGAACAGTTCAATCAGATCCTGGGCTTGTAACGATCATCGGGTTTTTGGTCCTTAGCCTGACGCGCCAACCCGTCGCATGCATGTCAGTTATTAGATGAAGGGCCCTTTGCGGTCTCGCCGTCTGGTCGCCCTCGTGTCCGTTATCAGGAGTCTTTCTGCCGCGCCGACTTAGTGCAGTCGGGGCGGAGTCTGACCCCAAGCAAACTCTTCCGCGCTGGCAACAGTTCGCAGTAGAGTGTGTTGGCTCACCCGGTCGCTGCGGACTCGAAGCAACGCGATTCAGCGGAGCCGTCGTACGAAGTGAAGATCGAGCCCAGACAACGGCGCGCCGACCTGATGCATTGCCCCGCCCTTGGCAAGGGACCCGAGGTCGATAGCGACGAACCCAACGCTATCGATCAGATCGATCACGGTTTTCTTAGCTTCGCTGTCGTCTCCTGACGTGAAGATGACTGTCTTTGGCTTGTTCGACGAAAAGTCTTGTATCCAAGCCATTGGCATATTGCTGATCGACTTCACAAGTCTTGCGCCTGGGGCCATTTCTGCGATCATCTCGCTCGAAGTGCGCCCGTTCAAGGCGGCTATCGATCTATTCACGCCTTTGGGACTCACATCGGGTTTGGAATCCATATGGGCATTGGTCGCATCGATCAGGATCCGCCCATGCCAGTCGATATCCTTGAGCGCCTCGGGCACGTTCACCCAATTCGTGGCGAGGATGACGATATCGCTTTCAGCGGCTTGCCTCTTCGTACCAGCCGTTGCGCCTGGGCCGAGATCGGCGACGAGGCCTGTCAACGTCTCCGGCCCTCTCGAATTGGATACGACAATCGCATGACCGGCGTTGATGAGGTGACGCCCGAAAGTCTTGGTCAAAGTTCCGGCGCCTACGAAGCCTACTCGCATGATGGTGTTCCTGTCTGGACGTGGCGTTGGGGAGGTCGACGCCCGGACCTCTCAGGGCTTCACGAACCGATAGGCGAAGCGATCAGTCTCGTCCTTGATCGAGGGATCAAACACCTTGATCGAGTGCGCATCGTCCTTGTTCGCGAGCATGGTGCTTTGCGCATCGAGCACGAAGCCGGCCGCCTCCAGCTCCTTGCGGACGGACGCAGGGTCGATCCGATGCAGCGACTGGGCGTCGCCCGTGCCCGCCCCGGCAGCGGCGGCATGGTCCACGATGACGTAGCAGCCACCGGGCTTCAGCCGCTCGTAGACGGCTCGATTGAAGTCGGCAGCCGTCGCGCCCTTCTTCTGGATCAGCGTGGTGTGAAGATCGTGGTAGAACAGGTGCAGCCACAGGACATCCGCTGGTTCCGTCACCTTCGGCATCGCCACGAGGTCCGCCGAGACGGCTTCGACGTTCTCTCGGCCCAGCTCCTTTGCAAGCGTCCGCATGCGGCCGACCGGATCGTTCTTGAAGTGGGCGACTTCGGCCGGCACGAAGCTGTAGACCCGCCCTTCGGGTCCCACGATGTCGGAGAAGAGACGGGTCCAGTCGCCGTCGCCTGGGTAAACGTCGATGACGGTGGAGCCCGCCTTGATGCGTGCGAACCGGATCAATTCGGATAGCTCAGATTGGTCGTACATCGGAATCTCCCTTACGGTTGGGCAAACGACGAGCTGGCGGCGTGCGAGGGGCAATCCACAGCTGATCCACCGTCTACCCCAAGCCGACGGCTGCAAAGGGCCAGCGCTACGCAGGTCCGGACGCGTCCATCTGCGAGGCCCGGGCCAGTGCTTGGGTGTCGACGTATTCCCGGATGTTGGTCAGTCTGCCATCCCGGACCGTGATGGCGAAGATCCAGTCGTCCACAAACGTCTTGTTCGTAGCTTTGATCTTTCCCTTCGCGAAGCCGACGACGAGGACCCGGTCTCCTTGCGCCACGAATTCCCGGGGTTCCGTGGACGTTTCCATCGACTTAGATGCCGTCTCAAGCAAATCCGCCAGCCCGGCGTGACCGTGGCGCGTGCCGGCCAGCGGCCAGTCCTTGCCCGGAATGATCCACTCGATGTCTTCGGCAACCAGCGCCAGCAGAGCCTCCCTGTCGCCGCGGCCGATCGCGGCAAAGAAGTCCTTCACGGTCTGGACGTTTTTGTTGGTGCTCATAGAATCTCCTCCATTTTCCTCGGATCGGATCGTGTCCGATCTACTTCATGGTTAGGCCCAGCGACTGGCCTCCTCAAAACTAAGGCGAGGATTGCGCGGAAACACAGAAGCTGGATCGCCGTAGCCAATGCTGCAGATGAAGTTCGACTGGATTCGCGTGCCAGAGAAAAAGGCCTTATCCACACCGGCGTTGTCGAAGCCCGACATGGGGCCGCAGTCCAGTCCCAACGCCCTGGCAGCGACGATGAGGTAAGCGCCCTGCAGCGTCCCGTTTCGCATTGCCGTCACGTCGGCCACGCCTGGTCCCGCAAAGTACTTCTGCATGACCTCGGCATTGTGAGGCAAAAGCTTTGGAAGCTGGCCGGCGAAATCCAAATCGTGGCCGATAATGACCGTGACGGGAGCCTGAAAAATCTTCGGCTTATTCTGTTCCGCCGCAAGCCCGGCGAGCGTTCCCTTTCCGTCGGCGCTACGCACCCAAACGAAACGGGCGGGGCTGCAGTTCGCAGACGTCGGCCCCCATTTCATGAGATCGTAGATCTCGCGCACGTTTGCGTCCGCCACAGCACGATCGGCCCAGCCGTTAAAGGTGCGAGCGGAACGAAAGATTTGATCGAGCGAGGGGTCGGATAACGCGGCTGTCATGGATAGATCCTTTTCAGATGGCGCTGGGTGATCCGTTCGTGTGTGGCGACCTTGCTCCCGCCGATTAGCCACTTTTCGGCGATCCGGCGCGAATTCAGATGGCCGAGAAGCCGCCGTCTACAGACAACTCCACGCCATTCACGAAGCTCGAATCGTCTGAAGCAAGAAACAGCGCGGCCGCCGCAATTTCCTCAGGACGACCCATCTTTCCCCGCGGGATTAGGGATTCGAACATCCGCTTCGCCTCCTCGGTGAGAACTTGGTCCTGCATCGGTGTGGCGATCGGTCCCGGGTGCAGTACGTTCACCCGGATGTTCCTGCCCTTGAGTTCGTTGAGCCACCCGCGTGCGAAAGCGTGCAGCGTCGCCTTGCTCGCCGCATACACGCTGTAACCAGGAAAACCTTTGATCGACGCAACTGACCCGGTCATGAAGATCGATCCGCCGTCGTTGAACAGCGGCAACGCCTTTTGGACGGTAAACAGCGTGCCGCGCGCATTCAGGCCGAAGGTCGCGTCGAAGTGCTGCTCGGTAATTTCGCCCAGTGGGACGGCTTCGCCCGTGCCAGCGCTCGCATACAGGATGTCGATCTTGCCCTTTACCCGCTTGACCGTATCGAACAGGCGGTCGAGGTCATCGAGATTGGCCGCGTCGCCGCGAACGCCGGTTACGTTCCGGCCAATCACCTTGACGGCCTCATCGAGCGCCTCCTGCCTCCGGCCCGTGATGAAGACATAAGCGCCTTCGTCAACGAACCGCTTGGCGCTCACCATCGCCATGCCGCTCGATCCACCCGTGATGACTGCAACCTTACCGTCTAGCTTTCCCATGACTTTTCCTTCCAGGCCTGCGCCTTTGGTCGTTCGGGGGACGCCCCCGACAACCCCCACATAGGTCCGCCGGCGGCAGGCGGTGAGTGCGGAATCGCGCACATCGGTGGTGCAAAATCGATCCGGCTGGACGCCCTAACGCCAGCCGCGTCGATCGGTGTCTGCCGTTCGGAATCGGGCCGCGCTCGTCAAAATAAGCTATGATAACCGCCCATACTGGGGTTCGATGTGTTAGATAGGGGCTTTGGAAGGCGCACCGCGCGGTGCCGAAACGCACCATGATCGACTGGGATGATGTCCGCTACTTTCTCGCCGTCGCGCGCGGAGGCTCAGTGCGGGCTGCCGCCGAGCGCCTCGGAGTAAATCACTCGACCGTGCTGCGACGCATCGCTCAGCTCGAGAAACACCTCGGGGCGCAGATGTTCGAAAAGCTGCCTTCGGGCTACCGCCTGACGGCTGCGGGCGAGGAAGTGCTTGAGCTCGCGAACCAGATGGAAGCGTCGTCGCACCAGTTGGAGACGCGCGTCCTGGGGCGCGACCAGAGCGTGCGCGGGCTTCTGCGGGTGACGCTGGCACCGCCCCTCGCGGCACACCTGCTCATGCCGGACTTCGCCGAGTTCGCGCGTCTGCATCCGGACATCGAGATAGAAATCCAGTCGTCCGGCGAACTGGCAAATCTGACCAACCGAGAGGCCGACGTGGCGATTCGCGTCGTCTACGACCGCAAAACCCTGCCGCTCAATCTTCACGGCTTGAAGGGACCGGAGCTGTTCGGCGGCGTGTACATGTCCCGCAATCGACTAGCCGCGTGGCGTGCGGGCGCGCCTGATCCCATCCGGTGGATCGTCATAAGCATGCATGGAATTCCGGACTGGGCCAGCGAGGGTGAGGTTCGCACTGCGGGGGTTCCCTTCAGGACCACGGACGCCGAGGCGCAGATCGTTGCTGTACGACAAGGACTCGGGATCACGACACTGCCTTGCTTCATGGGAGATGCCGATCCCCTGCTGGTGAGGGTGCCGGGCACCGACCTGCATATGTACGGAACGCTCTGGCTTCTCACACAGGGTGACACGCGCAAGACCAAGCGCGTGCGGCTCTTCACCGAGTTCGTATCCCACAGGCTCGCGGGATACGCTCCGCTTCTCGCGGGGCTGTCCATATCGCGCGACTGATGCGCAGTAGATCGCCGGCGGTCAAGCAGCCCCTAAGTTTGACCTCGTGATCAACCTCAAGACCGCAAGGCGCTCGGCATACGAGCGCCGGATCATTTGCTCGCCATCGCAGACGATGTGATTGAACAGTGGATCACTTTGCTGCGCTTGCTCACGTCCGTTGTTGGCCCAAAGCGGCGTTCGCTGCGACGCAATCGAATGTCCGCTGTTGGGAGGCTTTCTGCCGCGTCGACGTATTGCGGTCGCGGTAGAGCCCGACCCGGCGCAGACCTTGCGCTCCCAAATCTGCTGTGATGCACACGTAATTTGAGATACGAACAAGCGAATGAGCACCAAGCATAATTGGTTTCGCTTTTTCGCGGTCGCGGCCTTTGCGCTGGCGCTCCCACTTCCGGCTGTCGCCGATAAGCTCGACGATATCAAGGCGCGCGGGCACCTTCTCGTCGGCGTTACCGAAAGCTCGCCCCCATTCAGCTTCCGCGGCCCTGATAAGAGTATCGTCGGATATGACGTCGATCTCGCGAGATGCGTCGCCAAAAGCCTTGGCGTTTCGACCCGGACGATCTTGATCATTAACGCCGAACGCATCCCGGCTCTCCAGCAGGACCGCGTCGATCTCGTTGCCGCAGGCATGTCCCGCTCCAAGAACCGCGCCAGCGACGTCGACTTCAGCTTTGCCTATCTCGACTCGCCTCACCAAGTGCTCGTGCGGAAATCGAGCGGCATTGTGCGCATAGCGCAACTTGCTGGCCGCAAACTTGCCTTGGTTAAATCTGCCAGCGTTGATGGTGAGCTCAAAACCGCCGTCCCGACGATGCAGATTGTTTTTTTCGATGATTACGATGCGGCTTTTGCCGCGCTCGCGGACGGGGCTGTCGACGGCTTTCTCGCCGACAAGATGCTGCTCTTGTGGTTCGCGCAGAAGAGCGGAAACCCGGCGAATTTTGCTCTGATTGATGAGTACGAGTTGCCGCGCACCGCCGGCTTCGCATTAAAGAAGAACGAGCCGCGTTTCCTCGATTTCGTCAATCAGAACTCTGCTCAAGCTCGAGGCCTCGGGCGAAGCTGCGAAGATTTTTGACACGTGGTTTTCGCCGCTGCGGCGGACCTTTCAAATTCAGCCCGATGAGGGACGGCTCCAGCCGTAGCGGCAGTTGCCGCCCGGCCAGAACCAGCACTCGTTCGGCGCAAAGCTTCGAAGTGATCTAGAGCGAAGTTGTTTTATATTGAATCGATTGTCGCTCTAGCATTTTGATTGAGCATGATCTTTTCGGAAAACCGGTTTCCACTTTTCCGGATCATGCCTAGAGCCAGTTGACCGGGCCGAGAAAATCCCGTTTTCCGATCGGTACGCCGCGATGACGCAGGATGTTGTACGCCGTCGTTACAAAGAAAAAGAAATTCGGCAGGGCGAATTGTTGCAGATAGTCGTTACCCTTCAGTTTCCGGTCGTTGCCGCCAGCGGTCCAGGCGATGACTTTATCCTCCGCGCCGTCGACCTGGGCGCGAGTCAGCGACTTCACGAAGCTTAAAGCGGTTTCGACGCGGCTCTTGGCGGCGGCAAAGCTGGTGTCGTCCACGGCCGGCATGGCGGGGGAAGTAACACCCGCAAGGCGGCCTCCGGTGTTCATGGCGAAATCCGCTGACTGACGGATCTGGCGGGCGAGGCAAAACATGTCAGGATACAATCGATCCTGCAGCAAGGCTGATTTTTCAATCTTGTTGGCGACGCAATGCGCGGCGGCCTTGTCGATAATGCCAGCGAGTGCGCCAAGCTGCTGGGCGCAGGGAGTTACAGCCGCGTCATAGAAGGAATATGCCATTTCGGTTTCTCCGTCGGGTGGAATTTTATGAGCGGGACCATAGGGGAAGTGCAGTCCTCCCGCCAACAGGTCCTGTCCCCACCGAATTGTCTAAGCCTGACCATTTGAATTTGAGCGCGTTGGGCGAAATAGCGAAGCGTATTCCGCCATTCAAGTTCTCTGAAGCGGCGGGTTACGCCTGCGGCTAACCCGCCCTACATCCTGGAAGCCATCGTGCCACGCTTGGCGACAGCTTCACCCTCCCCGCGCTTCCAGAACCGCCTGCGTTGAAATCCGCGACCACGCCGCAACCTTGTCGCGAAACGCCACATAGGAATCATGCACCTTTTGCGCGCCGGGACTTTTACCGGCGAGATCGCCCAGCACGTCGTTCGCCGTCGTGCGCGCCGCGTCGACAAGATCGGCCGGGAAGCTGCGAAGCTGCACGTTGTTGCGCGTTTTCAGCGTCGCCAGCGCCTCGATATTGAGGCGCTCCATTTCTGCGAGCGCAAACGATGCCTCGGCGGCGCAGGCATGGGTCACGATCGCTTTCGTCTCCTCGTCGAGCGATTGCCAGACCTTAAGCGAGACGATGCATTCGCCGGTGCCGTTCGGCTTGTTGAAACCGGGCCCGTAATAGAACGGCGCGAAGCGATAGAGCCCGAGCGCGATATCGGAGCCGGGCCCGACGAACTCGGCGCCGTCGATCACGCCGGATTGCAGCGCGACCAGGATTTCGCCGGGCGACGTCGTCTGTGGAATGGCGCCGAGCCGGCGATAGACCTCGCCGCCGAGACCGAGCGAGCGAATTTTCATCCCCTTCACGTCGTCGCTGCTTTTGATCTCGCGGCGGAACCAGCCGCCCATGCAGACGCCGGTGTTGCCGCCCATGAACGGCTTCACGCCGAACGGCGTATAAAGCTCGTCCCACAAAACCTGCCCGCCGCCGGCGTCGATCCAGGCGACGTGCTCGTTCGGCAGCAACCCGAACGGCACCGTGGTGAAAAATGCCGCCGCCGGCTCCTTGCCCTGCCAGTAGAACGCCGCGGTGTGGCCCATTTCGGCGACGCCTGAGCCGACTGCGTCAAGCACCTCGAACGCCGGCACGATCTCGCCCGCGGCCGATACCGTTATTTCAATCCGGCCGCCCGAGAGCGAACCGATACGCTCGGCAATGCGCTCGGCCGACATGCCCGGACCCGGCAAGCGTTTCGGCCATGACGTCACCATGCGCCAGCGGCGTTTGTCGCTTTGCGCCAGTGCAGGGGCGGCAACCGAGCCGGCCAGTCCGGCTGCAGCGCCGGACGCCAGTTGGCGTCGTGTGATCCTGTTCATCGAACATTTCCTCGCGAAGCTGCTCGCCGCCTGGCCGGATAAACCGCCGGCGGAATTGTTTGCGCCCAAATTTCCTGTATCTGTGCGATTTCGGCCTCGAAGATCTGCAGGAACAGCTCGGCTGGTGTCGAGAGCCTTCTTCGCGCCGGCCAAATCACCACGAATTCGGCGATCAGCGGCGGATCTTCGATCGGCGAGATGACGCGTCTCACGTCGCGCCCGATATCGGCATAACAAATCAGGCCTGACAGGATAGCCACCCAGTCGGTGAGACGCACGAACTGCAATGTGCCGATCATCGCGTCCATTTCGATGACGGCCTCGACTTCGATGCCGTGGGTTTCGAAATACACCTCTATATTGCGGCGGCGGGCGTTGGCCCGGCTGGGCAGCAGAATTTTCAGCGGCCCGCAATCCTTCAGGCGGATGGGCTCAAACGGCTTGAGCCCGCGCGAGACATTCGACACCAGCATCTCGCGATCGCGCGCAATCAGCCGCGTCTTCAAACCGACACGGCCTGCGGTCGCCGGCACCACGGCAAAGTCGAGATCGCCGTTCTGAACCATCTCGGTGAGCGTTGCGCTATAGCCCTCGACAATGTGCATGCGCACGTCGGGATAACGCCGCACGAACGTATCCAGCGCGGGTGTCAGTACCGCCCGCGTCAGCGTCGGCATGAGGCCGACGCGCAGATCGCCGCTGACGCGGGAGGCGAAGGCGCGCACTTCGTCATTGGCGTTCGCGATCTGGCTGACCGCATCGATGCAGCGCTTGTAGTAGCGCCAGCATGCCGGCGTCGGCTTCACGCCGGAGGCCGAGCGCTCGAACAGCTTGATGCCGAGGCTCTGCTCCACCGCGGCGACGTGCTGGGAAATGCCCGATTGCGTCGAGTTCTCGCGTACGGCGGCGCGGGTGAACGAGCCCTCCTCGCACACCGCGATCACCGCCCTGATTTGCCGAAGCGCAATTTCTGACATTAGGAAACCTGATGACTGAGCCCACGATATATTAATTCGGCTGAGAAGGCGATGGTTGCTAAACCCGGAAACGGGTCGGCGATTCGTCGCGGGGACAGTATGAAGCTTGGCTTCTTCACGATGCCGATCCATCCGCAGAACAAGGATTGGCGGCAGTCGCTTCGTGAAGATCGCGAGGCCTTCCTGCTCGCCGACCAGCTTGGCTACACCGAAGCCTATGTCGGCGAACACGCAACCGACCGCGCCGAGAACATCACCTCCTGCGCGGTGTTCATCGCGAGCCTGATCGACGCCACCAAGACCATCAAGCTCGGCACCGGCACCATCAATATGCCGAACACGCACCCGGCAGCGACCGCGTCGCAGATCGCGATGCTCGATCACATGCTCGACGGCCGCTTCATCTTCGGCATCAGCCCGGGCGGACTGATGTCGGACGCCGAGGCGTTCGGCAATCTCGACGCCGACCGCAACGCCATGTTCCTCGAAGCGATCAACGCGGTGCTGAAAATCTGGCAGAGCGATCCGCCTTACAACATCGAAGGCAAATACTGGAACATCAAAATCGAAAAGCAGGCGATGCTGGACATCGGCCAGGGCTTCCTGCCGAAGCCGCTGCAAAAGCCGCATCCGCCGATCGTGGTGACAGCCGTGGCGCCGTTCTCCAGGGGCGTGACGGAAGCAGCAGCCCGCGGCTGGGATCCGATTTCCGCGAACTTCCTGATGCCGCAATGGGTCAAGAGCCATTGGCCCAAATACGTCGAAGGCTGCGAGCGCTCAGGCCGCAAAGCCGATCCGGCGAACTGGCGCATCGCCAAGAGCATTTTCGTCGCCGACGACGACAAGACGGCAAAGGCCTATGTGACCGACCCCGGCAGCCCTTACCGCTATTACTACAGCCAGCTCTATGCCAAGCTGAAACGCGGCCGCCTCGAACTATTCAAGACGCGTCGCGACCAGCCCGACAGCGAAATAACGCTGGACGGCATCTGCGATCAGCTCATCATCCACGGTTCACCGGACAGGGTCGCCGACGAGATCCTGAAATTTCGCGACCAGGTGGGCGACTTCGGCACCCTGCTTTATGCCGGCAAGGACTGGCGCGATCCGGAGCTCGGCAAGCGCTCGATGACGCTGCTTGCGGAAAAAGTGCTGCCGAAAGTCAACGCGGCGATCGGGGCATGAGGCTGATTTTAATTCGTCACTGCGAGGAGCCATCAGCGCGTTTACGCGCGTCTTCGACACGCTATGGCGACGAAGCAATCCAGGGGCGGCTGCATTGAGCGCTGGATTGCTTCGCGGGCCTGTCGTCGGGACGCGCGACTTCGCGCGGTCCCGTTGGCTCGCAATGACGAAAGGGTGAGCTAACCCATGCCCCGTCCCCGCGTTTTCGTCACCCAGCCGATTGCCGAAGGCCCACTGGCGCGGCTGCGCACCGTCGCCGATGTCGAGGTCAATCCGGATTCAAGCCGCGTGCTCGACAAGGCCAAGCTGGTCGAAGCCGTCAAGCATTGCGACATTCTCATCTCATTGCTGCACGACACGGTCGACGCCGAGGTGCTCGGCGCCAATCCAGACCTCAAGGCGGTGTCGTCGATGAACATCACCGCCGACCGCATCGATCTTGCCGAAGCGACAAGGCGCGGCATTCCGGTCACCAATATCCCGGCGATCGTCACCGATGCCACCGCCGATATCGGCTTCGGCCTGTTGCTGGCGGTCGCGCGCAACATCGTGCTTGGCGACAAGCTGTTTCGCAGCGGCGTCTATCCCGGCTCGCAGTCCAATCACCTTGCCGGCGCGGCGGTGCACGGACGAACGCTGGGCCTGGTCGGCTTCGGCCGGATCGGCCAGGCGATGGCGCGGCGCGCGCACGGCTTCGACATGAAGATCATCTATACCGATCCGAACCGCCTGCCGCTGCAATCGGAACGAAATTTCGAAGCGCGGTATTGCAGCTTTCAGGAGCTTTTGCGCGATGCCGATTTCGTCTCGCTGCATCCGCAGTTCACGCCGGAAACGCGCCACCTGATGAGCGACCGGGAATTTGCGCTGATGAAGCCTACGGCCTTCATTATCAATACCTCACGCGGACCGGTGATCGACGAAGCCGCGCTGGTCCGCGCGCTCAACGACAAGAAGATCGCCGGCGCCGGCCTCGATGTCTATGAGAACGAGCCGAAGGTTTCGCCCGAGCTGATCGAGATGCCGAACGTGGTGCTGACGCCGCACCTCGGCAGCGCCGTGGCGTCGCTGCGCGAGGGGATGGCGAACGTGGTGATCGACAACACCCTTGCGCTGATCGAAGGCAGAAAGCCGACGAGCTGCCTCAACCCGCAGGTTCTCAAGAAGCTGTTTTAGCGTGTAGTCGAAACTGATCGAAATCCCTGCCGCTCATTCCCGCGTAAGCGGGAATCCAAACTCGGCGCCAAGAAATTAATGGGTCCCCGCTTCCGCGGGGACGAGCGGAGTTTAGGAAGTTCGCAATCGTACTGACGTCAGCTCGCGAGCGGTGTCGGATCGTTGGCAGGCGGATCGATCTTGAACGTGCCGGCGGTGATACAGGTCATCGAGAAGCTGCCGGTGGTCGCGACCAGCGCCACGAGGCTTTCCAGGCCCATGCTCTTTTCCGCGGCCGCATAGGTCGCGTCGGTGAGACCTCTGTTCGCCAATATCTCGCTCGCCACGGTGAAACAGGTTTTCTCCCGCGCATCCGGCAAAGTCGGAATCTTGCGCGCGTTAATTTCGTCGATCACCGACTGCTCAAGGCCGACCTTGAGCGACGCCGCGACCTGCGCATGCCACGGGTAGCGCGCATTCCAGTATCGCGCGACGGTAATGTTCACGATCTGCTGCTCACGGCGTGACAGCGGCCCCGAGCCCATCGTGGCCCGCATGTTTTGTGCCGCCTCGAACAGCTTCGGTAGCCGGATATAGGCATAGTACGGACCGCCAGTGGGACCGCCGGATTGCTTGGCGGCGTCATAAACTCGTGCCTGGTCGGCATTCATGTCCTTGCGGTCGATAAGCGGAATACGTGCCATAGTTTCTCTCCCTTGTTATTTGATGTCGCCAAGCCACCTGGCGCGGATTTTGGCGAGCGTGCCGTCGAGCTCGATCTGATCGATCCAGATATCAAGATAATTGAGTAGCGTTTGGTCTTCGCGGTGAAGCAGGATCGCGACGTAAACAGGATTGAATACGTTGCCGGGGTCCATCGCGACGATACGTCCGTCCTGACGCGCCATATAGATCGCCGCCGTCGAATCGGCGACCTGAGCATCAACCTTCCCGGCAAGAAGATCGGCCGTCGCGAGCGCATTGGAATCGAACGCGGCCAGCGTGGCCTGCTTGAACATGGTCTTGGCGAAAGTCTCATTCAAGCCGCCTTTGTTGTAGGCGATCTTGACGCCGGGGTGGTCGAGATCGGCAAGCGATTTGAGACGGTCCTTGTCAGTATTGCGGATCATCAACAGCTTGCCGTAACGCATGTAGGGCTTGGAGAAAGTAGCGGTCCGCGCGCGATCGAGAGTGCGGCCCATGCCGGACATCGCCATATCGAACTTGTCGGCGGCCAGGTCGCCCATCATCGAGCCGAATGTCATTTTCACATAGTCGATCTTGAGGCCCAGCGCCGGCGCAAGCGTCGCCAGTGCGTCGATATCGAATCCTTCCAGCGTTCCATCGGCACGGCGCATGCTGAATACCGGCGTATCCATGGTCGTGCCGACACGCAGCGTGCCGCTGTCGAGGATACGCTGGAGCCGGTCCGGCGGCGGATTCTGCGCCGCCGCCGGCAGGATAAAAAGAGCAGAGGCCATTAACCCAGCAAACAGCGAATGAATCTTCGTCAGCGTCATCAGTCCGCCTCCCGCTGCCACACCACAATGACGCGGACCTTCTTGTCGCTGATATTCGGATGCGGCATCGGCGGACTTTCAATGTAGAGCTTGTCGTCTTCGAAGCGGATGTTGCGCACCTGCTCACCGCCGACCCAGCCCTCATTCCACGCCGCCTCGACCCTGGTGATCACCCGGCCGTTCTCGACCCGGTAACGGCCAGTATAGGCGATCATGGATGTGAGCGCCTGCGCGCGCTCGGTGTCAGTCTTCGGAATGATGCGGCCTTCGCCTGTCATCAGCGCCAGCCAGCGCCCGTGCGGCGTTGCAATCTGGATGCCCTTGGGATGCTCGCCATAGATCGGCGTGCGTTCCCTGTTCGCGACGTCTTCATAATTGACCGACACCAGCTTCCAGGTGCCGACGATCTGCCGCCGCAGCTCCGCGTCATCCATTGGCATCACTCCGCGGTCCAGCCGCCGTCGAACTGGCACTTTTCTCAAAACCGATTTCGATCCTAAGGCCTTTGGAATCAGGTTCTTGAGGCTCAATAGGAAATCGATGATCCGCAGTCATTTGCTTAGCAACAAGAGCGCAGACACAAGCATCAAGAACATCATCCGCTTTGGCGCCTTCTCCGATGCGCTTGGCAACTAAGCGATCAATCGATGCAAAGCCATTCTTTAGCAGTATCTGTCGTCGCAATTTAAAGCCTTCGAGCGTCTTTTTGTTTGGCAGTAAGCAACCGCTATTTAGCCGCTGAAATGCTAGTTCGGGATAAGTTTCACCGTAGTTTTCTTTAACTTCATGCGTTATTTCATCGTCTCTTCCTGACTTCTGCATCAAGCAAAAAAGCTGACAGGAAACGCCCTTTCCATCAGCAACTTTAGCCCACCGATGGCCTCATCTCGCTTCTTATGAGAAAGTAGAGGCCGACGACTCCAGTGAAGACACGGGATCGATTTTGACCGAGATGTTCCCGTGCTTCTAAGTCACATGCTCGATAACCCAGCTCGGGCAATCCAATTGGAATATCGATCATAGCCCTATCAAAGGGTCGATCGAACAATTCGCGTATATTATGAAGAAAGGTAATCTCTGGCTCTTTATGTTCGTCGACCCAAACGGCAACCCAACCTTTTGGATATCCATCGAGCCCTACAAACATCTTATTTTATCGCCTGCGGATTGATCGGCGAACCGGTGCCGCCGGTGATGATAAGCGGCGGGCCGCAGAAGAAGAACTCATAGACGCCGTCCTCGTCGCAATCCTCGGCGAGCTCCTTGAGATAGAAAATTTCGCCCATGCAAAGCCCCATCGCCGGGATCACCACCCAGTGCCATGGCTGGTTGGCCTCGGTGGTCTCGTTCGGCCGCACCTCGACACCCCAGGTGTCGGTGCAGATCGCGGCGATTTCCTTTTCCTGGCACCAATAGCAGTTCTCGAATTTCACGCCGGGTGCATCGCCGCCGGCATAACCACCCCACTGCTTCTCGCTCATGCACCGTTCCATCTGCCCGGTGCGGATCAGCACGAAATCGCCGCGGCCGATCGTGACGTTCTGGTCCTTGGAGCACTTTTCGAGCTCGTCGTTGGAAATACTTTCGCCGTCGGCCATCCACTTTACGCCTCGAAAGCGCGCGATATCGAGCAGCACGCCGCGGCCGACCATTTTATTTTTCGAATGCTCGATGCCGAGCACGTTGAGACCTTTGGCATCGATCAGCTTGGCGTCGTGGCCGTTGTAGGCTTTGTCCTCGTAGAACACATGGCCGAGCGCGTCCCAATGGGTCGCGCCTTGCACGCACAGCATCAGCGTGTCGTCGGCGTAGCGGATCTTGTTCCAGTCCTGCCGCCCGGCGATGGCGTCGGTGCCGGTTGCGAGCATCTGGTGGATCGGATTGAAGCGGCCGCCGAACAGCCCGTTCTGCGGACCGTTCGCATCGAGCGGAATGCCGAGCGCAAACACCTTGCCGGTGCGGATCAGGCTCGCCGCGTTGACGATATCCTCGGGCTTGACCTGATTGAGCGTGCCGCTGTGGTCGTCCTTGCCCCACCGGCCCCAGTTCTTGAGTTTTTCAGTCGCATCCGCGATCGCCTTGCGACCGACTTTGATGTCCATTGCCACGCTCCCAGCCCCTGCTGTGCGTTTAAGTCCCGTAGCGATCAGGGGGTCGCCAAAGGGTGCGCGGCCAGTTTGGCGCGTTCGCTTGGGGCGTTGCAAGGTATTGACGCGCCATTACGGAGCTGAAGGAATTTCACGCGATAAACCGGGGCCACGACGGCGCAGATCGCTTCGATAAGCTTGCGCGCAAAATTTAAATTGTTATCGCGCGGCCACTACACTGCCGCGAAAATCTGCAAGGAAAGTGTACGGGAGCCGGATTATGAAGCTTTTGAGTTTTGCCGCTGACGGCAAGGAATGGTTCGGCGCGGTCAGCGGCGACGGCATCGTTACACTCAACGACAAGATCGGCCAGCCAAGCCTTCGCGCCGCGCTTGCGGCGGGCGCCACCGGTGCGATGCAACAGGCCGCGAAGGATGCAACGCCCGACCGCAAGCTCGCCGGCGTCAAATTCCTGCCAGTCATTCCCAACCCGAACAAGATCCTCTGCGCCGGAGTGAATTATCGCGCCCACGCCGCCGAAGTCGGCCGCGAACTGCCGAAGCAGCCGAGCATGTTCGTGCGCTTTACCGACACGCTGATCGGCCACGACGGCGAGATGATCCGGCCGAACGTGTCCGACCATTTCGATTTTGAAGGCGAACTCACCCTTATCATCGGCAAAGGCGGCCGTCACATCCGGCCGGAGCACGCGCTCGACCATGTCGTGGGCTATACCTGCTTCGTCGACGGCAGCGTGCGCGATTATCAGAGGTTCTCCGTCACATCCGGCAAAAACTTTCCCGGCACCGGCCCGCTCGGACCATGGCTGGTCACCGCCGACGAGATACCCGACCCCGGCCGACTGACACTCACGACACGGCTCAACGGCCGGCAGGTGCAGCACGCCTATACCGATCAGCTCATCTACTCGATCCCGCAGATCATCGCCTTCTGTTCGGACTTCACCATACTGTCGCCGGGCGACGTTATCGCCACCGGCACGCCCGAAGGCGTCGGCCATGGCCGCAAGCCGCCGCTCTGGATGAAGCCGGGCGATACGCTCGAAGTCGAGATCAGCAGCATCGGCACGCTGCGCACCCGCATCGTGGATGAGCCCGGATAAGCTTCGTAGGGTGGGCTGAGCGACTTGTCCGCTGAAGCTCCTCACGAGCGAAAGCGGAAGCGAAGCCCACGCGGACTTCTATCGGTCGGACATTCGGCGAGAGATCGAATTCCGCCATAACCATTTTACTTTTGCACCGGTATACGAGCCACTAGAAAGCGCCGAAAAACGGTGGTTTTCGCGAGTGGTGCATAAATCTTGAGATTTGCACAACCACGAACACGCTCCACTGGAAGGCCGCTTTTCAAGGAAGTCAATCTTCCAAAAATTCATTCTGGTTGGATTGCAGGGCGACATGTTATCACAACGCCATGCCATCTGCCGAACTTCCCCTTCTAACTTTCTCAAGCGCGCCAGCGTTCGCGCGTTGGTTGGCATCCCAGCCAGACAACTCTCCGGGTGCTTGGCTAAAGTTCTCGAAGAAAGGCGCATTAGAGGTAACAATCAGCAAGTCGGACGCCATAGACCTTGCCCTCGCGCATGGTTGGATTGATGGGCAGTTGGGCCGTGTGGATGAGTTTTACTTCAAGACGCGTTTCACGCCACGAAAACCAAAGAGCGCTTGGTCCAAAATAAACTGTGAACGTGCCGAGCGGCTGATCGTGTCCGGCCAGATGACGCAACAAGGGCTGGCGCAGGTTGACGCAGCAAAGGCGGACGGGCGATGGGAAGCCGCGTACGCGTCTCAGAGCACAGCCGCCCCTCATGCCGATTTGAAGGCAGCGCTGGATACGGACCCGCGCGCACGCGAGGTGTTTGACGCTCTGGACTCGGCAAACCGCTACGCCATCATCTATCGAGTACACCAAGCGAAGACTGCAGAAAAACGAGCAGCGAAGATCACGGAGCTCTTGGCCATGCTTCGTCGCGGCGAAACGATCCATCCTCGCCGCATCGTACGCGGCTCGCGTTCGTGAATGTGGGTGCTTTTCACGATCGGCTCGTCTCTTGTAACTGGACTACATTTTTGCTGTCTCAAAATTCTTGATTTCTGCACCAGGCAGCGCGCCGTATTATGCTGCGTCGTGTCCGCTTATGGGGGAACATCAGCCGCGCTGGCGGCGAAGTGGCGCGGCAGAAAATGACCCAGCCTGTGTCCATGTGCGACGCTGTCGTCCAGTTATCTCTGAACGGCCCAGTCATTTAGCGAATGCCGTCGTTTCTAAAGCGTCGCTACTCGCGCCGACGCTGGAATCCTGAAAAGCATATACGTCCATCCGCAGTACACTATAGGTTGAACTAGCGTGCAGCCGCTCGGCGCGAGCGTTCTGTCCTGCTGCGCCGAAGGCTACGTACAAAGGCAGAAGATGTTCTTCGGTCGGGTGATTTTTGGTCGCAAAGGGTGCCAGGCGCCGGTAGTTGAGCAGATCGTCGATTTGGCCCTTTGTCAGCGCTGCATCGAACCAATCGGCGAAACCGTTGACCCAACTCGGGGCTGGATCGTTCGGGGCATGGCCACGAAATTCCGAAAGGTCATGAGTGAAGCTGCCACTGCCGATGATTAGAACGCCTTCCTGCCGCAGCGACTCCAAAGCACGTCCGACGCGGAGATGATGCTCGGGTCCGAGATAAGACTGGACCGAGAGTTGCAGGACCGGAATGTCCGTTTTTGGATACATTAATAGCAATGGCACCCAAGCGCCGTGATCCAAACCGCGGCGCGTATCGATTTTGCAGTCAAATCCGCTTTCCGCAGCTGTTCTGAGACATGTGCGGCAACGGATGGTGAGCCGGGAGCGGGATAGCGGATGTCGTAGAGCGCCCGCGGAAAGCCTCCGAAGTCGTGAATCGTCTCGTTGCGATCCACTGCGCTGACCGTAGGCACTGCCGTCTCCCAGTGAGCTGAAATCACGAGAATGGCCTTTGGGCGCCCAAGCGTCAGACCCAGGTGGCTTAGGAACCCGCGTGCCGGCGTATCCGTGAGCGGCAAGGTCGGCGCACCGTGCGAAACGAATAGGCTTGGCATTGTCATGATACTTGCTCCTTGGGGTAGGGCCGAAAAGATGGTCTCACGTTTAGTGTGAGTAAGCGCCGGTTAAGCTGGCAACGGCGTCAACAGTGCGCGAAGGGCGGAGCGCATAGATGCCATTACCGAGGAGTGCCTGGACGACGAGTGCGACGATCCAGAACGCCGGATATTCCCAGCCGCCGTGTGCGTTATCAAAGAAGAACCCGGCCGTGCCATGCACCGCGAAGATGGCGCCAAGCAAAATCGGCGTCAGAGCAACAGCAACGACGCGCGTCCAGACTCCGA
The DNA here is from genome assembly GCA_963742215.1 of uncultured Alphaproteobacteria bacterium. GTDB lineage: Bacteria > Pseudomonadota > Alphaproteobacteria > Rhizobiales > Xanthobacteraceae > BOG-931. The sequence goes on along the minus strand of CAVULJ010000011.1, from coordinate 400,631 downwards.
GGATCAGCGCGAGGCCGCCGAGCACTTCCGCTGTGATGGTGACATAGGCCAGAGCGGGCGGCAGTCCGACGCTGGCAAAGAAACCCGCTGTCCCGGACGGTGTGAAAACAAACACCTTGAGTGCAGCATGGGCGAGAAAGAGCCCGCCAAGGCTGACGCGCAGCAGCAAGGCGGCATAGGGAGCGGTTCGGGTCTCGATCATGGGTTTCTCCGTTGTTCGATACCGCTTCATATGATCTATTCTCAGCAAGGTGATAATACACCTGATAAGAATTACATTTCATACCTTGAGAGTGAGATAGAGCATTATGCTCGATCGCCTGACAAGCTTGGAGGTATTTACGAAGGTTGCCGCCATCGGCAGCTTTTCGGCCGCTGGCCGGGCCATGGGTATTTCGCAGACCATGGTGACCAAGCATATCGCTGCACTCGAAGCGCGATTGGGCGTCAAGCTCTTCCATCGCAGCACCCGTCGGCTTTCAATCACCGAGGCTGGTCGCAATTATCTGGAGGCATCAGCTCGTGTGCTCGCAGACCTTGATGCTGCGGATAGCGCTGTCGGTGCCGACCGCTTCGAACCGCGTGGTGTGCTCCGGCTAAACGCGCCGGTATCATTCGGGGCCAAACAGGTCGCTCCTCTGCTTTCCGAGTTCGTCCGCCGTCATCCGCATGTGACCGTCGAACTTGGCCTCAACGACCGCCTGGTCGATCTCGCCGAGGAAGGCTGGGATCTCGCGATCCGGATCGGCAGCCTTAGTGATTTAAGCTTGATAGCGCGTCGCATTGCGCCATGCCGCACCGTTGTGTGCGCGGCGCCCTCCTATCTTGAAGAAAGTGGTACTCCACTGTCAGTTTCGGAATTGGCGCAGCACAATTGTCTCGGCTACACACTTTCGCGATCGACAGGCGTAGACCGCTGGCTCTTTGGTGTGCGCGGCGAAGTCGCGGTGCAGGTTTCGGGCAATCTACGCGCCAACAACGGCGATGCCTTGCGCGCCGCCGCCATCGCGGGCCAAGGCCTTATCTACCAGCCGACGTTTATCGTGGCGGACGACGTGCGTGCCGGCACGCTGGTTGCGATTGCGATGGACAATGTGACCGTCGAGCTTGGCGGCATCTATGCCGTCTTCCTGCCGGACCGTCATCCGCCTGCAAAGGTGCGCGCGTTGATCGATTTTTTGGTAGAGCGCTTTGAGCCGGCGCCGCCTTGGGATGCAAGGCTCCCAGCTTGAATGTCGGCTGTTGGCCCCCTTAGCGGACACGCCGAGCGCGGACGCCTTAAGCGAAAAATGCAACTAAGCCCTGCTACTGGCTCACTTCCTGCAGAGTGCAAAATTCTTGATTTCTGCACCACGCGGCACACCGACACTATGCTGGTCGTGTCCGCTTATGGGGGTGAACCGGCAGCGCCCGCGCCCGACCGGCGCGGCAGAAAAATGATCCGAGCGGACTCGGAAAGTCACCACCTAAACAGAAACACCGACTCGCGGCGGCCAGTCCGATTTCCGATCATCGCCACGAAATTCAGCATTGACCCAGGCAACTTCACCTTTGAGAGAAACTTCCGCTTCAAGCTCTGTCAGGCCGCAACGCGATGCATGGCCGCACCCTGGCGGACGCCATGGATTGCCTTTACCGATCTTTCGATGCTGCGCCATAAACGCCCAATCTCGGCGGCCGCCTGAGAGGCGGCTTCGTATTCTTTCGCGCCTTCTCCTTCGGCCAGCGACAGTGAGAAACTCGCACGCTGAGTGATTTGTCCCGCCCACACCGGTATACGCTGTTCGGCTAAACTGTTACGCGCCTGAAGAACCATCGGGGATTCAACATCCTGCCGCTTCGGCGGTGCGGCGTTGATGACGACCGCATAGGGGACGCGAACCTGCCTCGCAAAGCCGATTGTCTCTTTGATCGCTTCTAAATCGAACACGCCGGGCCGGCAGGGAATGATGGCAAGCGTGGCACAGCGAATCGCGTCTGTAACGCTAGCGGACAAGTTCGGTGCTGTGTCGATGAATACCCACTTCACACCGTCGCGCTCCGCTGTCTTGAGGAGTTCGGCAAAGCCCCGCTGCGCACTCTTGAGCGGCAGTGAATCGTTCTCGCGCAGCTTATTCCATAGCGTAAGCGAACCCTGCGGATCGCCATCAATGAGGAGACAGGGGCGCGACGGCTTATGGACATGAGCGGCGAGATGTGCGGCCAACGTGCTTTTGCCTGAACCGCCCTTACGCGACGCAAAGACAAGTACATTCATGCTCGAACTCCCAAACGATTCCGGCTCCGCACTGTGACCCAACGAATGGTGTTTTGCATTAAATCCAACCGACGGGATGTCTGCGCTTTCGGCGGAGGGAGGAACGCTGGCAAGAACCAAATCGGAGTAAAGTTTGCGCAGTGCCTCAACCGTTAAATCTCGTCCTCCTATAAAGGCGCGCAGTCGCCCTGAGAGATCCTTGCCAAGAATTGTCCGCGTGAGGCCAGGGTTGGACATAAACTGACCAACGACGGGTAGAATGCGAATTGCAGCGCGCTCCAAGTCGCCTTCGTCGATCCAGTCGATTAAGTCTACGCCTCCCAACATTGCTCGCTCTCCAAAGCCCTCTCGAAAACGAAGTGAACAATTCGGATCGTCCGGTGCAAACATAGTACGGCCAAAAAGAAGGTCTGTAACGTACCCCCGACTGAGAGGCGACCGGCTATGGCCGAGCGCAGCGAAGCCCGCCGTACTTGGGCGAAGACATGGGCATGGCTTTGCTGCTGCGAACGCGTACCGTCGAACCGCATTGACCTATTTCTTGCCGCGGCTGCCGATCACGATTGCGGCCGCGGCGCCGATCAACAGCAATGCGGAGATAATCAACGCTGCGCGCGTTCCGAGCAGGAATGCATCGCCCTGGCCGCCGATCAGCGATCCGAACAAGGCGACGCCGAGCACGCTGCCGGTCTGCCGGGTGGAGTTGAGCACGCCCGCCGCAATGCCCGAGCGCGATTTCTCCACGCTGCCGAGCAGCGTCGAGGTCATCGGGGGCACCAGCAGTCCGAGTCCGCCGCCCATCGCGATGAGCGGGATACAGATCATCCAGTAGCTCGTGCCTTGCTGAATGCCGAGCAAGGCGAGACACCCCGCAGCCGCTATCAGCGCGCCGATAGCGATGGTGATCGGCGCACCGATCCGCTCGGCGATTCGTGCCGCGAGCAGGTTCACCGGCAGTACTGCGCCCATCATCGGCACAAAAGCCAGGCCCGTCGCAAACGGTGTCCAGTGATTGATCTGCTGGAAATAAAGACTGAACAGGAAGATCAGACCGTAGAACGCGATGTTGACGAGGAGGCCTACCAGCGAGGTCAGCGCAAACATGCGATGCGTGAACAGCGACAGCGGCAGCATGGGCTGCCGCGCGCGGCGTTCCTGGAGCAGGAAAAGCGCGCTGAGGATTGCGAAGGCGCCAAAGCCGGCGAGAACCCAGGGATTTGCCCAGCCTACGCGTCCGCCTTCAATGATCGCGCCCGCTAACACGCCAAGGATGCCGATCGCCGCCACTTGCCCCAACAGATCGAGCTCTCGACTGGCCCGTGCCGTGTCGGTGGCATAGCGCCAAGTCAACCACAGCCCGGCCAAGCCGATCGGCAAGTTGACGAGAAATATGCTGCGCCAACCCACCAGTGCGATCAGCGCGCCTCCGACAAGCGGCCCCGCCGTAAGCGCAAGGCTCGCGCCGGCGGCCCAAATGCCAACTGCCCGCCCGCGCTCCTTGTCGTCAGGGTAGGCATGGCTGAGGAGAGCGAGTGAGTTTGGTACCAGGAGGGCCGCGCCGACGCCCTGCGCCGCGCGTGCCGCGATCAAGATGAATGACGTGGGCGCCAAGGCGCATGCAAGCGATGCTACCGTAAAGACGCTGAAGCCGGCCATGAACATTCGCTTCGCGCCAATGCGGTCGCCCAACGCGCCGGCAGTCAAGATGAGCGCTGCAAACGCGATCGTGTAGGTGCTGACAACCCATTGCAGCTCGGAAATGCCGCCACCCAGAGAAGAGCCGATGCTGTTCAAGGCGGTGTTCACGATGGTGACGTCGAGTTGAACCACGCCATAGCCAAGACTCATCGCCGCGAGCGTCAGCGGTTTTGCAAATCTCGAAATGGGACTCGGTTGCATCGAGCGCATCGTCGGACGCGCATCCCGGAACTGTTGATGATTTGGCGAGAAAATTCGCATGCTGATCAGCTCTCTCGTTGCGTGGAGCTGATATGGGTAAGAACGGGCGGCACGCCTACCCGCTTCCTGCTTCGAAATGCTACGGCGCAGGCCGAAGTACTGATGGAACAAAGTCGCGGATGTGGCAGTTACAGGTCTCAGGCAGACGGCGTGAGGCCGAATAATTTCACGGCGTTGCGGAAGCAGATTTTTTCCCGATCCACATCTGACAACGGAATCGAATTCAGCACGTTGATCGTATCGCGGATATAGCCCGGGCCTTTTTCCTTGTCGAACGGGCAATCGGACGCGAACACCACATGATCGGCGCCGAAGAATTCGAGCCCGCAGACGGTCGCGGCACGCGCACCCTCCATGGCCGTGTCGCCGTAAAAATCCTTGAAGTAGTCGTACGGACGCTTCTTCAACGATTTGCGGAGCGACTCGTAGTCTTCATCCGATGTCCTCGCGCCCATCTGATCGAACGAGTGCGCGACGCGCCCTTCCAGATAGGGAATGACGCCGCCGAGATGATGCGCGATCACTTTCAGATCGGGATAACGGTCCATGATCTTCGAGAACACCAGCCGCGACAGCGTCACGCCGGTCTCGTAGGGCCAACCCAGAACGCTGCAAATCTCGTACTTCGAGACTTTCTCGGTAGGATAATCCGGCATTTCCCGCGTGCGCGACGGATGCAGCAGGATCGGTTTCCCCGAAGCAGCGATGACCTCGAAGATCGGCAGGAAGCTGCGGCTCATCGAGGGGCACGCCGTTGGCGTTGGTGGCAAGCTGCACGGCATTGGCGCCGTTCTTCAGCGCACGCTCGGCTTCTTTTGCCGCGGCCTCCGGCGCATTCATCGGCAGCAGCGCCGACCAGCCGACAAAGTGCTTGGGATGTTTGGCCACGACTTCGGCGAGACCGTCGTTGGCGATCACGGCCATTTCCGGCGACTTGTCCGGACCCCACAGCCGCTCCATCGGCGGCAAGCCATGGGACAGGAGCTGCGAATAATCGTCGAACATTTCGACGACCTTCAGCCTGACATCGATGTCCGAGAGCGCCGGAATACCGCGCACGCGCTTGCCGAGATCCTTCGAGCCCGCCGGCGTTTCCAACAACGCGTCGTAGTAACACTTCGGAAAGAAGTGATTGAAGGCATCGATATAGCGCATGCGTTCCTCTTTCATTTGCTTCCCCTCCCCCTTGTGGGGAGGGGAAGGGGTGGGGGTTGTGAGGCTTGGCGCTAACGTCGACGCTCGCGATGCCTTACGACCCCCCTCCCCGCCCTCCCCCACAAGGGGGGAGGGAGTAGATTTTCTAGCGCGGCTGCATCAGCCACGACGCGATGGCAAACGCATCGGCATCGCGGTCGAAATAACCGATCACCTGCAGGCCTAGCGGCATGCCGTCGAGTTCGAACAGCGGCAGCGACAGCGACGGCACGCCGAGCAGTGAAGACGGCACACCAAATTCCGGATTGCCGGTCGAACCCAGGCCTTCCGGCGCCGCGCCGGGCGCCGCCAAGGTGATGCAGGCATCGCATACCGAAGCGAGTTCGGCATAGACGGCCCGTATGCGCAGGCGTTCTTTCAGATCCGCGCGGTGGCTGTGCGAGCGTTACATCTTCGTATTTGTCGACGCGCTCGCGCGTGATCGGGCCCATCTTGTTGATGTCACGGTCGCGCATGCAGCGGAAGAACCAGCGCCCTTCCCAGCCGTTGATCCGGTGCGACAGCTCGGTGACGCTGGGCAGCTCCGCTTCGAGCGCCGCAACGTTCTTGTCGTTGTGGCGCGTGCGGATATCGATGCCCGCGGATTTCAGCCGCGCCACACAGTCTTCAAGACGCTGCTTGGCTTCAGCATCGCCGCTTTCCCAGCCGGCGGTTTCCAGCATGGCAATTGCCCGAGGCTTCTTGGCCGCTGGCAGCTGGTCTGGACCTTGCAGGCCCGGCGTGCCCGCATCCCCTCCGACTTGCGACACGATCTCGTGCGCCACCTGCCAGACATCTTCGAGCGACGCGCCGAGAATGCCGGTGCAGCTCTGGCTTTGATAATCGTGACTGCCCTCACGGTTGAGGGCGTTGACGCTCGGCTTGAAACCGACGACGCCGCAAAAGCTCGCCGGCCGCACCACCGAACTGATGACTTGGGTGCCGAGCGCCGCGGTGACAATGCCCGCGGCGACCGAGGCTGCCGAGCCGCTCGATGAACCGCCCGGCGTGTGGGCGAGATTCCAGGGATTGCGCGTCCCACGCGGCTGCGACGCGGCAAATTCGGTCGTCACCGTCTTGCCGATGATCACAGCGCCGGAGTCGCGCAGCGCGCGCACGCACGCCGCGTCTTTCTCCGAGCGCCAGCCGGCAAACAGCGGCGAGCCCATCTCGGTCGTCATATCGACGGTTTCGATGATGTCCTTGATGCCGACCGGCATGCCGTCGATCGGCGACAACGGCTTGCCGGCGCGCCAGCGCGCGGTGGAGCGATCGGCCGCCGCGCGCGCATCCGGCAGATTGGTGCAGACAAAAGCGCCGATGCGCGGCTCCCAGCTATCGAGCAAAGCGAGCGATTGTTCGAGGAACTGCCGCGGCGTCTGCGCGCCGGATGAAAAACTTTGTGCAACCGCAAGAAACGGCCGCGCGACGGGCTTCTGTTCGGGTGCGAGCATGTTCGTTCTCTATTTGTCATGCCCCGCGAAGGCGGGGCATCCAGTAGTCACCGCGTTGATTGTTGCGGCTTTGCCTAAACGTTGACGACAGTGATTACTGGATCGTCCGCCTTAGCGGACGATGACACAGGCGTCACTTCTTGCTCTCGTCGTAATAATGAATCTCATAGAGCATGCAGCCACGATCGGATTTGAACGGGCCGTGATACGCGCCCGGCGGGCGGCACGCATAAGTCGGTGCGTCGAACGGCTCGCCGCCATGGCCCTTGTCGTCGTTACCGACAATCAGATCGCCGGAGAGCAGATAAACCTCTTCCCAGTGATCGTGCACGAACGGCGCCGTGGTGTAGACGCCGGGCTGAAAGCGCAGCAGCCGGGTGCGGCTGCCCATCTTCTTGTTCTCATCGAGATCGCTCGCCAGGATTTTCTGCTGGATGCCGGACGGATAGCCGGGCGGCGTCACCCAGTCCTTGTCCATATCGACCTTGTGGAATTCAAGATGCGGCTTGTTCATTGGCATTGACTTTAGTCCTCCGATTTATCCAAGCACCGGCAAATTGCGGATGCTGTAACGATGTTCAATCTTGCGGCCGCGCACCGGATCCTCGAGCTCGAACGCGAACTCTTCCGACGGCCGCACCCCGCCTTTGGCGGAGAGCGTGCCGCAAAACATCAGCGTGCCGTCCGCGAGCCCGGACTTGCCAGTGAAACGCCCGATCAGATCCAGCGGATCGAGCATCGCGGTCACCGAGCCTTCCTGATAGAGCGTGCGCTTGCCGTTTTCCTTGATGTAGGCGCGCAGGATCAATTTGTCCCAATGCGACGCGACATCCACCATCGGCCAGAATTCCGGCGCGATCGGCTTGTCGCACATCTGCTTCGATACCGAGACGCCGTACTTCTCGACTTCGCGATCGGTATGATCGGACCCGGCGCCGACCCAGAGCCGGCCGCCGCTTTGCAGCAGCACGAATTCACCTTCCCCGCTCGATGCCTCGCCGAGTGCTTCGATGCTCTCGGCGATCGTGAGGCGAGCGGCAGAAGCGCGATAAAAGATCGGCGTAGTGGCCGGCGGCTTCACGCCGATCGCAGCCAGTTCCTTGATGTGATGCTCGACGGCGGCGCGATCGCGGCCAGTCCAGCCGGCGACCACGAGGTTATCGACCGTAATGTTGCGGCGAGTGAGGCCGGTCTCGTCATGAAGTAAAAGCGGAAGTACGCACGCAGACACGATATTTTCCAACCGTTGCAATGAATACGGGCGCATTGTACAGGAGGGAAAAGTCTACGCAATCAAGCGACCGAGAAGTGCGCGAGGGGTTGCGGCAAACGCATGCCGCAGCGGGGCCAAGTCTCCTTAATCGCCCATGCCTCCTCATCGCCTACAAGAGGATGCCCGCCATGCACGAAATCGACGGTCAAGTTCATTGGCACGAGCCCGCTGGCTTCAAGCGCGCAGGGTTCGGCAAGTTCAATCGCCCGAAAACGCCTTATGACCTGTTCATGGAGTCGGAAGAAATTCCGATCTACCGCGACATCGGCGTCAGCAAGGTACAGAACCTGCCGCTGCAGCCGTGGAAGCGCATGGGCGGCCGTGGCAGCTACATCCAGCTTCACGGCACCGAAGGCAAATGGGGCTCCTACGTCGTCGAGGTGCCGGGCGCCGGCGCGCTCAATCCCGAAAAGCACATTTACGAGGAAGTTTATCTCGTCGTCGAAGGCCGCGGCTCGACCGAGGTCTGGCTCGAGGGCGACACCAAGCGTCACGTGTTTGAGTGGCAGAAGGGGTCGCTGTTTTCGATTCCAGTGAACGCGATGCATCGCATCGTCAACGCCAGCTCCTCGCCCGCGCTGCTGCTCGGCGGTACCACCGCGCCGAACCTGATGAACCTCATCAACAGCACCGACGCGGTCTTCAACAATCCGTTCCAGTTTCGCGACCGCTTCTCCGGCGCCGACGACTTCTACAAATACAAGGACGATATCGAGCCTGATCCGGTGCGTGGGCTGGCGATGCGGCGCACGAACTTCATTCCCGATATCGTCAACTGCGATCTGCCGCTGGACAATCGGCGCTCGCCGGGCTGGCGCCGCGTCGAGCCGTTCATGACCGGCAACACGTTTTATCTCTGGATTGGTCAGCACGAGAACGGCCACTACTCGAAGGCGCACGCGCACACATCGGCCGCCGTGCTGATTTGCATCAAAGGCAAGGGCTACACTTACACCTGGCCGGAAAACCTCGGTCTGACGCCGTGGAAAGACGGCAAGATGGATCAGGTCAAACGCGTCGACTATGAACCGGTCGGCATGGTGTCGGCAGCACCTGGCGGCGCGCGCTGGTATCATCAGCACTTCGGCGCTTCAAAAGAATCCTTCCGCCTCACCGCCTGGTTCGGCCCGCATAATCCCGGACGCGAGCCCGGCCCGCCCGGCGAAAAACACACCGACTACACCGCCATGGATATCCCCGAAGGTGGCACCGCAATCCCCTATTACATGGAAGATCCATACCTGCGTCAGGAATATGGGGAACGCATGAAGCAGGAAGGCGCGCCGAACCGGATGCGGCCGGAATATTACGAGCGCGATTATCGCGGTTTGCTGCCGAAGGAATGACGGTTCGCCGCAAATCCACTGGGCGTGTCATGCCCCGCGAAGGCGGGGCATCCAGTACTCACCGCCGTCACGATTCACGCACTGCGCCCACCTTATCGTCGGCGATTACTGGATCGTCCGCCTGCGCGGACGATGACAGGAATCAGGCATGACCGACGAACCCCAAGACGGCCGGGTTTTCTTCTCCAGCACCGGGCGCACGTTCGGCGAAGAGGACGAATTGTGCGTGCTCTCGGTCGGCGTCGATATCGGCTCTTCAACATCGCATCTGGTGTTTTCCCGCATCATGCTGGAGCGGCTCGACAGCCGCTACGTCGTCACCGAGCGGGAAAGCTTTTATCAGTCCGACATTCTGCTGACGCCCTACGCGGCCGCGGAAGAAATCGACGCCGATGCGCTCGGCGCTTTCATCGCGCGCCAATACAAAGATGCCAAGATCGATCCGGACGAAATCGATACCGGCGCGCTGATCCTGACCGGCGTCGCGGTGCGCCGGCGCAATGCACGGCGGATTGGCGAATTGTTCGCGGCGCAGACTGGCAAGATGGTGGCGGTCAGCGCCGGCGACAGTCTTGAAACAGTGATGGCGGCCTATGGCTCGGGTACCGCGGCGCGCTCGATCCGCGCCGGCGCGCCGGTGATGAATGTCGACGTCGGCGGCGGCACATCAAAAATCGCGGTATGCACCGACGGCAAAGTGGCCGATGTCACCGCAGTCGATGTCGGCGCGCGCCTTGTTGTGGTCGACGAGCAGCGCCGCATTGTCCGGCTGGAGGAAGCCGGCCGGCGGTTCGGCGCGGAGCTGGGATTGAAGCTCGAATTGGGCGCGACACTTACCGACGACAATGCCAACGCGCTCGCGGCACGCATGACCGATGCTCTGTTCGAAGCGATGCAAGGCGGCGCACCGCGCGCCGGCGGTGCGGAACTGTTGCGGCTCGATCCTTTGGGTTTTCGCGGCACGGTCGCCGACGTCAGCTTCTCCGGCGGGGTGTCGGAATACATCTATGGCGGCGAGGCCAAGGCGTTCGGCGATATCGGTCCGCAGCTTGCGGCGCAATTGCGCGAGCGCCTGCGCGACTGGGGCCCACAATTGGCGCGGCCCGACGCGCGGATCCGCGCCACCGTGATCGGCGCTTCGCAATACACCATGCAGGTGTCCGGCAGCACGATCTTCGTGTCACCGCTTGAGACCTTGCCGTTGCGCAATGTCCCGGTAATCGCGCCGGCGCTCGATCTCGGCGAAGAAAAAATCGATTCCGGCGCTGTTGCCGCGTCGATCAAAAGCGCGCTCAAAAGACTTGATCTCGGTAACGGCGAAAATCCCGTCGCGATTTTCATTCCGTGGCGCGGCTCCGCGACGTTTCATCGACTCGACGATTTCTGCAAAGGCGTCGCCGACGGACTGGCGGCGGTGCTGGCAAAAGGCCATCCGATCGTGCTGGCCGGCGACGGCGATGTCGGCGGGCTGATCGGAATCCACTATTGCGAGGAAATGAAAGTCACCAATCCGATCGTCTCGATCGACGGACTGGAACTGAAAGAGTTCGACTACATCGATATCGGCGCGATACTCGATACCTCCGGCGCAGTGCCCGTCGTCATCAAGTCGTTGATCTTTCCGACATCAGCCGGCGTCGGCAAGGACTGGCAGGCCGGGCGCGCCACATCGCCAATGACCACCGAAACCCCATAACTACCGCGTTTATGCGCCTGCATAACCAACAGGCTAATTGCGCCCAAAACAGGCAGACACCGGGATGCTCGCTTTGCCCAGGTTCCATTTTTATCAGTTAAGATACTGAATTTATTGCGTTAAGCTTCCTAAACCCATGGCACGCATCTTGAAGTGTCTCTCTGACAAAGGGAGATGGACCATGGATTATGTGACGCCCGCCAACGTCGCCGTGGCGATGGCTGAAAGCGGCAAGCGAAAGCTGGCGCTGTCGCCGCGCGACCTGCTCATTCGCGGCATGCTGTCTGGCGCCATCCTCGGCGTCGCCACGAGCCTCGCTTTTACCGGCGCCGTGCAAACCAATGTGCCGCTGGTCGGCGCGCTGATCTTTCCGGTCGGCTTGATCTCTATCGTCCTGCTCGGCCTCGAACTGGTCACCGGCAGTTTCGCGCTGACGCCGCTGCCGTGGCTCGACGGCGAGGCCAAATTCTCGGCTGTGCTCGTCAACTGGGGCTGGGTGTTTATCGGCAACCTGATCGGCAGCGTCGCCTACGGCGCGTTGATCGCGATCGCGCTGACGAACTTCGGCACGGCCGCGCCGGCCGGTGTTGCGCTGCGTATCGTGCAGACTGCCGAAGCCAAGACGATCGGCTACGCCGCCATCGGTTACGCGGGCCTCATCACCGTGTTCGTCAAAGCAATGCTGTGCAACTGGCTGGTCTGCCTCGCCGTCGTGCTCGCCATGACCACGAATTCGACCATCGGCAAGATCGCCTGCGCCTGGATGCCGATCTTCATTTTCTTCGCGCAAGGTTTCGAGCACTCGGTGGTCAACATGTTCATCATCCCGACCGGAATGATGATGGGCGCAAAAGTCACCGTCGCCGACTGGTGGCTGTGGAATCAGATTCCGGTGACGATCGGCAATCTTGTTGGCGGCTTCACCTTCACCGGACTGGCGCTCTACGTCACCTACAAGCCGCAACCCTCGCCCGCAAAAGTGCCGGCGCCAACCCCGACCGGGGTACCGGCCGAATAGCGCCGATCCGGCGTCCGGCCGCAGCGGCCCAAAGAAACGGAAAATCATGTCGGGCGATTTCGAACCGGAACAGAAGCGCTACCTCGAAGGCTACATGCTCGGCATGCAGATCGCGAAGACGGCGCGACCTGCCGCCGCTAATGGCGCTGCTGCCGATCCGGAGCCGATCGGTCCTGAAGCCGCGGCTTGGCGCGCCCAGGAGCGCGTCATCAAATCCGGCGGCAAGCTGTCCGATCCGGAAAAATTCAAACGCGAGCTTAATCCGCTCGACGGCTACGAGAAGCTGAAGGGGCAAGCGGCGAGGAATGAAGCGCCGAAGGCCGACGATAACTTTCGCTGGCGGTTCTTCGGAATTTTCTATCTCGCACCGACGCATGCAAATTACATGTGCCGGCTCCGGATTCCGAACGGCATCATGACCCACTGGCAGTTGGCCGGGCTCGCTACACTCACCGAGCAATATGCTGGCGGCTACAGCCACGTCACGACGCGCGCAAATCTACAGATGCGCGACATCGAGCCGAAGAATGCCGTTGCCATGATCGAGGGCATCCTGGATCTCGGCCTGTGTTCGCGCGGCTCCGGCGCCGACAATATCCGCAACGTCACCGGCACGCCAACCGCGGGCATCGATCCGCAGGAATTGCTCGATACGCGGCCCTACGCGCGTTCATGGCATTTCCACATCCTCAATGACCGTTCGCTGTACGGCATCCCGCGCAAATTCAATGTCGGCTTCGACGGCGGCGGCATTATCCCGGTGCTGGAAGACACCAACGACATCGGCTTCCAGGCAGTCGAGGTGAAAGACGGTTTTGGTGTCGAGCCGGGCGTCTGGTTTCGGCTCATGCTCGGCGGCATTACCGGCCACAAGGATTTCGCCCGCGATACCGGCGTCATCGTCAAACCTGACGACGCCACCATGGTCGCCGATGCCGTGGTGCGCGTGTTCATCGATAACGGCGACCGCACCAACCGCGCCAAGGCACGGTTGAAATACGTGCTCGACGCATGGGGCTTCGAAAAATTCCTCGCCGCAATGGAAGAGAAGCTCGGTTCCAAGCTGACGCGCGTGCCGGCCGAGGCGATCGCGCCGCGCCCGCCGTTCGATCGCTCGGCCCATATTGGCGCGCGCCCTCAGAAACAGAAGGGCTATTGCTGGATCGGCGTCGCGCTGCCCGTTGGCAAGCTCACCGCCGAACAGATGCGCGGCGTCGCCAGGATCGCGGCGGAGTTCGGCGACGGCGAAATCCGGCTGACGGTCTGGCAGAATTTCCTGATCGGCAATGTGCCGGAAGAGAAAGTCGCGGCGGCTGAAGCGGCGATCGAAGCAATCGGGCTTTCGGCGAAAGCCAATTCGATTCGCGCCGGCCTGATTGCCTGCACTGGCAATGCCGGCTGTCGCCTCGCCATGTCGAACACCAAGCAGCACGCCACCGATATTGCCGCATGGTGCGAAACCCGCGTGCAGCTTGATGGCCCAGTCAACATCCATCTGACCGGTTGCCCCAATTCCTGCGCCCAGCATTACATCGGCGATATCGGGCTGCTCGGCGTGAAGATCCAGATCAACGAAGACGGCGATCAGGTCGAGGGCTATCACGTGCATGTCGGCGGCGGCTTCGGCCCTGACGCAGTTTGCGGCCGCGAAATCTTTCATGATGTGAAGGCCGAAGAGACGCCGAAGGCCGTCGAGCGCGTGCTCAAAGCCTACCTCGCCAACCGCACGTCGGCGCAGGAAAGCTTCCTCGGCTTCACCCGACGCCACGAGATCGACGCGCTGAAATCGATGTGCGCGCAGCAGGCGGTGGAATAGCCGCAGCTAAAACTCGCTCCCGCTGCTATAAGCAGTCATCGGACCGGGATGACTGCCAGATGGCTGCCGTGAGGTTTCAGCGCCGTCAGTTGCTTCGCCTTGCCGGCGTCACGCTAGCCGCCGGTATGTCACGCAGCGCCCGCGCGGAAGCTTATCCGACGCGGCCGGTGCGCTGGATCGTTCCGTTCCCGGCGGGCGGCAGTACTGACATCGTCACAAGGATCATATGTGACTGGCTGTCGCAGCGGCTCGGCCAGCAATTTATCGTCGAGAACAAGCCGGGCGGCGGCACCAATATCGGCACCGAAGCGGCGGCGCATTCGGCGCCTGACGGCTATACGCTATTCCTCGGGCTAACCACTCACGCCATCAACCCGTCGCTTTACAAGTCGTTGCCTTTCAACTTCCTCAAAGACTTCACCCTGATCGCCGGAGTCGGCGAATTGCCGCTGGTGATGGACGGTGCCTTGTCTTTGCCGGCGAAGAACCCCGCCGAGTTCATTGCCTACGCCAAGGCCAATCCGGGCAAAGTCAACGTCGCCTCGTTTGGCGCGCGAACCATCAGCCACCTCGCCATCGAGCTTCTGAAAATGTCCGCCGGGATCGACGTGGTGCATGTGCCTTACACCGGCGGTGCACCGATGTTGACCGATCTGTTCAGCGGCCGCGTGCAAGCCGGCATGGACGCGTTGCCGAATTCACTGCCGCACATCAAGAACGGCAGTATCCGCGGTCTCGCCATCTTGTCGGGCAAGCGATCGCCGGCGCTGCCGGATACCCCGACCATGGGTGAAACAATCCCTGGCTACGATGTCACGCCGTGGAGCGCCGTTGCCGCGCCTGCGGGAACGCCGGCCGACGTTGTCGAAATCCTCAATCGCGAGGTCAACGCCGGTCTCGCCGATCCGGGCGTGAAAGCGCGGTTTGCCGAGGTCGGCGCGACCCCGCTGATCTACTCGCCAGCGGAAATCCGCAACGTGGTCGAAAAAGACACGGAACGATGGGCGAAGGTCGTGAAAGCCGCCGGTATCGAGCCGGAATGACAGACCTGCCGGCGGGCACCTTTCCATCATGGCCCGGCCCTGCCACATTCGCGGCCCCTATCCTCCCTGAGGAAGTTCTTGCAGATGTCCACCAAGGTTGAATTGACGCTGGCGTGCGGCGACTACGAAATCATGCGCGCGCTCAAAGACGGCTCCGTACAGCCGGACGGTATCGATCTGAAGGTCGTCACGGCGATGGATTCGCCGACCCGCCACTGGCGCTTCCTGCGCGGCGGTGAGTTCGACATCGGCGAAGTGTCGTCTTCGTCCTACGTCGCCTCGCGCGATAACGGTCATCCCTTCCACGCCATTCCGGTGTTCCCGCATCGCCGCTTTCGCCACGGCTTCGCCTTCATCAACACCGGCAAGGGAATCAAGACGCCGAAGGATCTGATCGGCAAGAAAGTCGGCGTAAAATTCTTCCTCAACAGCGCGGCGCTCTGGCTGCGCGGCATTCTCGAGCACGAATACGGCGTGCCGTTCAAATCGATCGAGTGGTACAGCGAACTCGATGAAGACATCGCCGAAGCGTCGTTTCCCAAAGACATCAAACTATCGCGGATACCACCGTCGAAATCGATTGTCGGCATGCTGCTCGACGGCGAACTCGATGCCCTGCTCCATCCCGATCTCATCGATCCGTTGCGCGAAAAGGACCCGCGCGTCGGCCGTCTTTTTCCTAATTACAAGGCTGATGAAGCCGCTTACTTCAAAAAGACCGGCATCTATCCGATCATGCACGTCGTCGGCATCAAGAAAGAGATCGTCGACAAATACCCCTGGGTGCCGGTCAATCTCTATCGCGCGTTCGAGCAATCCAAAGCCGCCGCGATGAAGCGAATGGAGAACCCGCGCGTCGCACCGATCGTCTGGTATCGCGAGGCCTGGGAGGAGCAGGAAGAGATCTTCCAGTCTGACCCGTGGGAATACGGCCTGACCGACCGCAACCGGCACAACCTCGAAACGCTGGTCGGCTACTCGCACGAACAGGGCCTGATCAAGCGCAAGATCCCGCTCGAAGAGTTGTTCCTCGACGTATCGCAGGGACGCCGGCGCGGCGGAGAGTACTCCCTCTGATGATTGACCCGCACGGCACGATAAAGAACACGCTGGCGGCGGAGAGATAATGACAAGACGCTTCATATCCGGTTACGCGCTGGCACTGTTATCCATTCTCGGCGCATCGCTGCCACTGAGCAACGCCCGAGCCGACGACTTTTTCGCCGGCAAGACCATCGACCTCATCGTCGGCGTCGATGTCGGCGGCGGCTTCGATACCTATGCCCGGCTGATCGCAAGGCACCTGCCCGATCACATCGCCGGCGCGCCGGCCGTCGTGGTGCGCAACATGCCGGGCGCCGGCAGCGCCAAGGCGGCGGCGTACCTTTACGCCATCGCACCGAAAGACGGCACCAGCATTGCCGCGCTTTTTCCCGGCGTCATCATCGACCGGCTGCTGCAGAAGAATGCCGCCGGCCAATTCGATCCGACGAAGTTTACATATCTCGCCAGCGCCGACAGCGACGCGCGGCTGTGCATCACCGGCCCCTCGTCGAAGGTCAAGACGTTCCAGCAGGCGATGACGGACAAGGTTGTGATCGGCGGGACGCAGCCCGGCGCACCGACGCACTCCTACGCCTACCTGAATAAGAACGCGACCGGCGTGAAGTTCGATATCGTCGCCGGATACAAGGGCACGGCATCGCTTATGCTCGCCGTCGAGCGCGGCGAGATCGAAGGCATGTGCGGCATCGACTGGCCGAGTCTGAAATCCGAGAAGCCGCAGTGGCTACGCGACAAGACCGTCAATCTCTTGATCCAGGCAGCGCCTACGCCCGACGAAGAGCTGACGAAGCTCGGCGTGCCGACCCTCGATTCATTTATCAAGGACGACAAGATCCGCGAAGCCGCCAATCTCGTCGTTGCGCAGCAGATCTTCGCGCGGCCTTATCTTGCGCCGCCCGGCGTGCCGGACGCGCAAGCGCAAATCCTGCAAAAGGGTTTTGCCGACACCTTTGCGGATCAGAGTTTTCTTGCCGAGGCAGAGAAGGCGCGCGTGAGCGTCAATCCGATCTCCGGAGAAAAGCTCAAGGAAACGGTCGCCAAACTCTACAGCACGCCAACCGACGTGGTTGAGCGTGCGCGGCAACTCATCCAGTCGCCTGAAGAAGCGAAATAGCGCGCTTACTCAAGCTTCGCGCCCGATGCCTTGATCACCGCGGCCCATTTCGGAATTTCCGAATGAATGTAGGCTGCGAATTGCTCGGGCGTATCACTGGCGACGTCAACGCCAAGCTCGTCGAGCGAATGCTGAACGCCAGGATCGTTTAGGGCGTCGACAATCCCCTGGTGCAGGATCTTGATGACGTCTGCCGGCGTACCGGCCGGCGCGACCAGACCGTGCCACGTCGTGGCGTCGAAGCCCTTGATGCCAAGCTCGTCGATGGTCGGAACGTCGGGCAGGCTCGGTGTGCGCTTGAGCGTGGTCACCGCCAGCGGCCGCAATTGGCCGCCCTTGATAAGACCCATCGCGCCGGACGTGGTGGCGAACATCATCTGGTCCTGTCCGGCGATGACGTCCTGCAACGCCGGCGCCGAGCCTTTGTAAGGCACGTGCACGATGTCGACATGCGCATCGGCCTTGAACAGCTCACCGGCAAGATGCGCGGCAAGCCCGTAGCCTGAAGACGCGAAGTTGAGCTTGCCCGGATTGGCCTTGGCCAGCGCAATCAGTTCGGCAAGCGAATGCGCCGGTAGGTTGTTATTGACGACCAGCACGTTGGCTTGCGTGCCGATCAGGCTGATCGGCGCGAAATCCTTTTCGGCGTCGAATCCGACTTCCTTGTACAGGCTGGCATTGGTGGCCAGGATCGCGTTGTTGCCGAGCAGCAGCGTGTAGCCGTCGGGCGGTGCATGGGCCACGACCTCGCCCGCGACATTGCCGCCCGCCCCCGGACGATTATCCACGACGAACGATTGCCCGAGCAGGCTCGCCAGCTTGTTGGCGACGATACGCGCCAGAATGTCGCTCGCCCCGCCCGGCGGAAAGCCAACCACGATGGTCACCGGCCGCACCGGGTAGTCGGCCGCGCCGGCCATCGCCGATGTGCAGACCAGCGCCAGCAGGCCAAGGCTGAGACCAAGGCTGAGACCAAGGCCCGCAACGAGTAACTTCTTGAGCATTTCCATTCCTCCCGGAGCGGGCGCCTGCAAAGCACCGCCGTCCCGGCTTGGCAAGCTCGTTGGCGCAAGGCTGCTGCCGGGTTTCGCAGAATGACAGCACCGCCGCTGCCGCGCTACAACCGCGGCACCGAAATTCTGGAAGGAACATGATGCGCACGGGCAGTGACTACCTTCGTTCGCTCAACGACGGGCGGCGCGTCTTTATCGATGGCGAACGGGTCAAGGACGTCTCGCAACATCCGGCATTTCGCCAGGCGGCGCGATCGGTCGCCAACTTGTTCGACATCGCCGCCGATCCGTCGCAGCGCGAGCGCATGACCTATCCGTCGCCGAAGACCGGCGAGCCGGTATGGCGTGCCTGGCAAATTCCGCGCACCCACGCCGACCTGCGCGCGCGGCGGCTGTTTTCGGAAACCTGGGCCGAAGCGACTTTCGGCTTGATGGGTCGCTCGCCCGATCACGTCGCCGGCTTTTTCGCCGGCTATGCCTCGACGCCGCAGATGTTCGCCACGGCCGGGCAGAAGTTCGCCGACAATCTCATCGCATTCTACGAGTACATGCGCGACAATCACATCTACGCCAGTTACGCAATCGTGCCGCCGCAGATCGACCGCTCGAAGCCCGCGCACAAGCAAAGCGACCCGGCGCTTTATGCCGGCGTGGTCAAGGAGCGCGACGACGGCATTGTGATTTCCGGCGCGCAACAACTCGCCACCGGTGGCCCGATCTCCGACTATATCCAACTGAGCTGCATTCATCCGTTGCAGCCCGGCGACGAAAACTACGCCAATTGCCTGGCCGTTCCGGTCGGCGCCGAAGGCGTCAAGCTTTACCCGCGCCGCTCGTTCGCGCGCGCCGGATCGGCATTCGATTTCCCGCTGTCGAGCCGGTTCGACGAGTCGGACGCTTATGTCGTGTTCGACAATGTGTTCGTGCCCTGGGAGCACGTATTCATCTATCGCAATGTCGAACTATCGCGCGACCAGTGGTTCAAGACACCGTCGCACAGCTACGGCAACCACCAGGCGCAGACGCGCTATGTCACCAAGCTTCGTTTCATGATGGGCTTGGTGCAGCGCATGAACGAGATGACCGGCAATGCCGGGGCGCCCCCGGTGCAGGTGATGATGGGCGAACTCGCCTCCCTGGTGACGATCTACGAATCGATGCTGCTCTCACACGAAGTCTCGGCGCCGATCAAGGACGGCGTGCTGTGGCCCTCCGTCGTCACGCTTTATTCCGCCATGGCGCTGCAATCCGAGCTCAACGGCCGGATGCTCGAAATCATCCGCGAGCTGGCAGGTTCCGCTTTCATTACGATGCCGTCATCGGAAGCCGATTTCGGCAATCCCGAAATCGCGGCCGATCTCGAACGCTACATGCGCTCGGCTTCGACCGACGCCAAGTCGCGCGTGGCGCTGATGCGGATGATCTGGGATTTCATCGGCTCGGAATTCGGCAGCCGCCACCAGCAATACGAAAAATTCTACGGCGGCGCGTCGTTCGTCGTGAAGACCAACGTCTATCGCAATTTCGATTTCAAACGCGCCACCGGACTGGTCGATCGCGCGCTAAATTTGCCGCCGCTGGGGTAAAGCCGCGACCAGGCTGTGTACCCATAATTCGGCGCAATGTCCGCTTTGCATCGGAGACAACCAAAATACTGCATTGCCGCGAAGTGACGCGAAGGGCCAATTTGCGATCTCGATGCTCGGCAGCAAAAACGCAACCTACTCGCTTCATGATAGCATCAGGAAGACGCATGCCATAAGACGCCGGCGTTGCCGGCGCCGTTGAAATCACCAACGCCCGCGATCTGGGCGCTTCCTGGATGGGTGCCGAGATCAATACTGCCGGCCCATTGGCCGTTGTTAATCAGCCATTCGTCGGTGTCGCCGGTCGATGCGTTGAACCAGAGGATGTCGCTCGTCCCGGTCCCGGTGAAATCGCCGACGCCGACCACCGAATACCCGGCCGGATGGTTGCCGGGGCTGGCTCGCCATCCATTGGCCGCTGGAGTTGAGCTCCCAGATGTCGGTCGCGACGGTGCCGTCGCTATTGACGCTGGTCCACAGCACGCCGTCGCGACCGTTGTCGAAGAAATCACCAACGCCTGCGATCTGATAGCTGTTGCCGTCGCTGTTGGCTGGATGGGTGCCGAGATCGTCGCTTCCCGCCCACTGGCCGTTTGACAATTGCCACTCGTCGGTGTCGCCGGTCGAGGCATTGAACCACAGGATGCCGTCGGTGCCGTCGCCGGTCCAATCGCCGGTGCCGGCGACGGTATAACCGGCGGGGTGATTGCCGGGGCTGCTGCCGCCCGGCGTCGGTGTCCATTGGCCATTAGACGCGAGCTGCCAGATGTCGGTTGCGATGGTGCCGTCAGCGTTGGTGCTGGTCCACAGCACATCGTCGATGCCGTTGCCGAAGAAGTGTGTGGCGTCATCGGTGCCGGCGATCTGATAGCTGTTGCCGTCGGTCGCGTTGGCCGGGTGGGTGCCGAGATCGACGCTGGCGGACCACTGCGTGTTCGATAATTGCCACTCGTCCGTATCGCCGGTGGTCGGATTGAACCACATGATGCCGTCGGTGCCGCCGCCAGTCCAATCGCCGGTAAGGGCGACGTTATAACCCGAAGGATGCGAGCCGGGTCCGGCGCTCTCGACCCAGTTGCCATCGGATAAGATCCATTCGTCGTTATTGCCTGGATTCTCCGGGAAGCTCGGTGTCGTCTGAAACGTGATAAGCGAGCCGCCGCTGCCGTCATTGCTTGTCGCGAAATCGAGCGAATTGAACTGACCCGCCAGATTGAACGACGCGAGTTCAGCGCCGTTGTTGAACAGCGACAGCGTTCCACCGGTACCGCTGGTCTGCTGCCACACCGCATGTTCTCCGGCAGCAAACGGTACTTGCGTATCGTCAATATCGCTCGCCGCCGTCGCGGCAACGATGTTGATCTGCGTGCCGGCTTCTCCGCTTACCGAGATGGAGAAGTCCGACGTAACGAAGGACCCGGCAAGCCTGACAGATTGGATCGTCGTACCCGAGCTACTGACGAGCGAGAGGACGCCGCCATTTGCGCTGGTCTGAACCCAGCGTAGCCTATTGCTCATCGAAAACGGCGCAAAGTCGATGCTGTCGGAGACAGACGCGCCCACAATTTCGCCGCCGATAGAGCCCAGCAGGTTCAGAGTCGCGTCATCACCAGTGAACGTCACGTCGCCAGATGTCGTCCCGTCAAGCTGCAAAAAGCTATCCTGACCGATGTCAACCGCACCCGATCCGGTGATGTTGACTCCCTCCGAGCCGTTACCCAGCAAAACGGTGCCGTCTATCGCCGCTATCGTGCCGGCGTTATTCACCGAGCTTACGACGATTAATTCTCCGCCATTGGCCTCCATTACGGCGCCGGCGCTGTTGATGATCGTGTTGTTACCGGTTGATAGAAGTAAGGCATGGTTCTGATGTGAATCGTCGGCCTCGATGAGCAACTCGTCGGTCAACGTCAGATTCGCGTCACCCACGAGGCCGGCACCCTTAAGCTGCTGGTTGACGAGCGTCAGCGACGCGGTGTGACCATCGCTGATGATTTGATCGTCGAGGCTGTCGTCCGTTCCGCCCAGATCGATGTCGCCGGGCGAAGCCGAGGCGACGGTGTCGATGGTGACGTTGCCGGCGATTTCCAGGCGAGTAGTGCTGCCTTCGCCGTCGAGGCCAATCTCGCTGTTATTGCCGATGGCCGCATTCTGACCGTCCATGCCGAGAATAAGCGTGCCGCTGTTGTTGGCGATGACGTTTTCGTCGTTTGTGAAGCTACCGGCCAGAGCCGATCCGGTAATCTGCAGACTACCGCCGCTGTTGCTGGTGCTGTTATTGGTGTCGATGTTGCTGGCGTTGATGAACAGGAGGCCGCTGCCGTTGCCGATTATGCCGGTGCCGGAGATGGTTTCGCTCACATTGGTGAATGACGCGCCGACGCCAGACCCAATAATCTCGTTGTCCGTTGGCCCGCCGGTCGCCATCTCGATCGAGCCGGTGCCGTCGGCGTCCACGCTGCCTGAGATATCAAGTGCGGCGGGCGCGCTATTGTTGGTGGCCGCGAGTTCAAGCAAGCCACTGCCTTGCAGCTGACCGTTCCCAAAGTAGAGCACGCCCCGGGCGAGGTCGATAGTTCCATTGACTGTGCTGATGCCGCTGCTGCCGTCCGCGGTGCCGACCACAGTGAAAGAGAAAACGTTGGTCGTGAAATTGTCTACGCTGCTGATGTCGAGCGTGTCTTTGCTAGCGACCGAAATGCTCCCCACATCTTCGGCGGAACTGGCGGTAACCGTGTCGGCGGTCAGCGTCGATATGAGTGCGTCCTCGGACGCGGTTGGCACATGATTAGCGCTCCAATTGGCTGCGGTGCCAAAATTGTTGTTGATAGTACCCAGCCAATCATTCGTGGTCATGACGTGCTCCTCTCGTGAAGTGCTTTCTCGTTCGGGCGCAGCCACCTATATGGGCTGGTCGGCGGTCGCCACGCATGACGCGCGGAGGCGCTTAAGCACTTTGCGCCGATTGATCGCGCGCGTCGTCGGCTGGTGATGGCAAATCAATTTACCTGTCTGATGCGAGCGGCGGCTGTGACGCGCGTCACACTCCATGCTTGGTACCGGCACGTTAGCGGATAGAAACCGCCGCAGCTTCTGTGTTGGGCGCGGCGTCAACCGCGTCGACGGTTTACCTCTCGGCTGCATCCCAGCGACGGCCTAGCGCCGCAGGCCGCAATTCCGCCGATCGACAATTTGGGGCTGGCCAGACCCGTGGGAGTCGGCGACGAGCGACCAAAGCCCAGGCGCCTGTCAGTAGCCCGCCCGCTATCAGCGGCCTGAATGCGAAGTCAGGTGCTCGCGTGCCACAAGACGCTCGCGTTGCCGGCACCGTTGAAATCGCCGACGCCGGCGATCTGGAAACTGGCACCGCTCACCGGGTTGGCGGGATGCGTCCCGAGATCCACGCTGCCGGCCCATTGGCCGTTGTTAATCAGCCATTCGTCGGTGTCGCCGGTCGAGGCGTTGAACCAGAGGATGTCGCTCGTCCCGGTTCCGGTGAAATCGCCGACGCCGACCACCGAATATCCGGCCGGATGATTGCCGGGGCTCTGGCTCGCCATCCATTGGCCGCTGGAGTTGAGTTCCCAGATGTCGGTTGCGACCGTGCCGTTACTGTTGACGCTGGTCCACAGCACCCCGTCGCGACCGTTATCAAAGAAATCACCAACGCCCGCGATCTGATAGCTGGCGCTGTCCGTAGCGTTGGTCGGATGGGTGCCGAGATCGACGCTCCCGGCCCACTGGCCGCTCGACAATTGCCACTCGTCGGTGTCACCCGTTGAGGGATTGAACCACAGGATGCCGTCGGTGCCATCGCCGGTCCAATCGCCGGTGCCGGCGACGGTATAACCGGCGGGGTGATTGCCGGGGCTGCTGCCGCCCGGCGTCGGTGTCCATTGGCCATTAGACGCGAGCTGCCAGATGTCGGTTGCGATGGTGCCGTCAGCGTTGGTGCTGGTCCACAGCACATCGTCGATGCCGTTGCCGAAGAAGTGTGTGGCGTCATCGGTGCCGGCGATCTGATAGTTGGCGCCGTCGGTCGCGTTCGCGGGATGCGGGCCAAGATCGGCGCTGGCCGACCACTGCGTGTTGGATAATTGCCACTCATCCGCATCGCCGGTCGTCGGATTGAACCAGAGGATCCCGTCGGTGCCATTGACATTGCCGGTCCAGTCGCCAGTCAGGGCGACGTTATAACCGGATGGATGCGAGCCTGGCCCGGCGCTCTCAACCCAGTTGCCGTCGGATAAAATCCATTCGTCGTTGTTGCCCGGGTTCTCGGCATAGACCGGCGTGCTGCGGACGTTGATTATTTCCTCGTTTCTACCAAAATCAGCGAGGACGAAGTCCAAAGAGTTGAACTGGCCGGCTATGTTCACATTGGCTAAATCGACGCCATTCTTGTAGATGGACAGAGTACCGCCGGTAGAACTGGTTTGCTGCCAGACCGTGTGAGAACCGCTCCTCTCCGCCGGAAGGAAGCCCCCCATGAAGATCGAGTCAGAGGCCAGCATCCCAGTGACGTCGCCCTGAATTACGCCCGGCACCATGAACAGCTGAGCACCCCCGCCGGTAAAATTGACGTTCCCCGATACTGAGCCGGCCCCGTTGAGGTCTAAAAAGGAGTCGGCGCCAATGTCGATGGCGCCCGGTCCCGTAACCGGTGCATTCAGCACGAGATTGCCCTGACCGGAGGCCAAGATCGTACCGGTATTGTCGACTGGACTATCGATGTCCAACTCCCCCAAGTTCGTTGTCTCAAGGGTGCCGGCATTTTCGATCGTATTGCTTTCAGTATTCAGGATGAGCGACGCACCAATAACGGAAAGAGTTGATATGTCGGCGTCGATCACGCTTCCCGCTCCGACATCGAGAGTGAAATGCGTGCTTCCAATGGCGCCAGCGCCCTGGATCGTCTCATCGGCGAGAGTCAGCGTGACGTCGTCCGTTCCGTCGCCGCCGATGTAATCGCCGGAAAAATCTCCCGTCCCGCTGAGTCCGCCTAAGGCTATTGTGCTGAGCGTTCCCGCGCCGCCGCCGGTGATCGTAGTATCACTCTCAGTATCGTTGAGGCCCGGGACAACCTCAATCTTTGTGGTGCTGCCGGTCGAGTTGAGATTGATGTCGCCGGAATTGGCGACGCCCGCTCCTTTGAGAGCAAGGGTGCCGCCATTATTGACATTGATGGTTCCGTTGATCGCGCTCATCCCACTGGCCACGTCAAAGATGACGCCATTTATTTCCAGGTCGTCATTGCTGCCGATGCTGATGCTGTTGGCGCCTTCCTCAGCGTTCATATTCACGGTGGTTTTGGCAGCCAGCTCGATTTTTGCATCATCATTGATGTTCGGCACGCCGGCACTCCAATTGCCGGCTGTCGCAAAATTCTGAGTTCCGGAGTTTAGAAAATTGTCGGTGGTGGACATGACTTTCTCCTCGCGCACAAAGGTGGAAGTTTTCGAGCTATTTTCCTTTCATGATGTGAGTCTTCCTGTCACGTCATGAGGAAATCCTTCCTGCTGGCATCAGCGTTCAGGTCGCCGCTGAACGCAGCCCAGCGGATCGCTACCGCGATGAGCTTAAGACAGTTCGTATCGTGCGGCTTGCACTGGGGCGAAATCGCACTGGTACTGGAACGAAGTTGCCTTATGGCGGCGGCGCGTCCGAAAGAGTGCCGCCGCGCGCGAAGACCCGCGTTATTAGCCGGCAGGCAGAACCCCGGCCCGTATATCGGAAGGGGTCGCGCCGAAGACTCTGCGGAACACGCGATTGAAATAAGAAAGATTTCCAAAGCCGGCCTCAAATGCGATAGCACCGATCGTCCAGTCGCGGAGACCAGGATCGGCGAGCATGCGGTGCGCCCGGGCGAGCCGCTGTTCGAGGACGTACTCGGTGAATGTGGTACCCTCGGCTTCAAACAGCATCTGAACGTAGCGCGGTGTCACGCCACGCCGCCTTGCTATGCTCGCGATGTCCAGGCGCTCGCTGCCGAGCCCGCTGGTGATGTCGCCTTTGATGGCGCTCAACCGTGCCGCCTGCAGCCCACGACCGTTCGCCATATCGGACGTTTCGCGCGTCGCGCCAACGGCAAGTGCGATGAGATCGTGGACGTGATTTGTAAATAGCTGAGCCAAGTGCGGCGACGCCAACTGATGCCGCCGCAAAGCTACCTGGACGTAGTCGACGAGAAGGCGAAGTGGTTCGGTATTCGCCGGTATGAGACGCGCCAATGCGTCTTCCGGCTCGACGGCCATGCTGTTGAGCCGCCGTCGCGAGACGCGCAGCGTCAGATACCGCGCCGGGCCGGGAAAGTCATGGGCGCCGACATCGGAGCTCGACTTCAGCACCGCGTCGCCGGGCTGAAGCCGACACTCACGACCGGCCTGAAAGATCTGGCTCGACCCCGATAGATTGGTTGTGAGCAGAAAATCGTCATTGCCATCGGCGAGCAGCGGCTGCGTCCGCCGACACGTAACGCCGTCTGTCTCTCCCGAAATCACGCCGAGGCCGTCGAACGAGTACAATGAGGCCGACCATCCCAACGGGCGGCCCTCGACGGGCCCCAGATCGAGCCTGGCAGTGGAGCGGCCGAGTGCCTCACGAAGATAGGCCAGGCGATCGCGTACCGGCACAAAATCGGTCGAAAAATAAAGCGCGCGGTCCGGCCGTTCGCTTTCTTCCATCATCGTGGGCCCCTTTCAGGGTTGTCCGGCATTCCGAAATTTTACTGCGTTTCCAAATGGTATCGGCCCGACGCGGGCAGCCCCTGCGAAGTTTGAACGGACGTGTGTTTCCAATTGGGCTGCGCGTTCGCGCTCCTCGATGTGAAAGTGCTGAAGCGGATTTTACCCCTTTGGCGCGCGCCACGGCTGTGACGAGCGTCACACTCCTTGGTTGATTGCGGTAGATTAGCGGATAGAAATCGCTGTCGCTTGGACGGTCCGCTGATCGACCACTTGGAGCTGGCCTGACCCGTGCCAGTCGCCAACGTGATGACGTCGTGGCGCTACAGAAATCCGATGGCGATCATGTCTGTGATGGGTCATTTCAACCGAGACGACGAAATCTGTCTGTCCCGCCATGTCGGTTATGCCCCAGGAGGCGGAAATGAAGTCGCGGAATTGCATCTACCGCGACGAGCCTTTGTGGATTTGCTCGCATCCATCCGGCTGTAGTTTCGTGCTAATGAGTTCACGCGCTAATTTTTCTTCGGCGACCAGCGATAGGCCTTAGCGGTCGAACCCCCCATGAGCGTGGCCCGATCGCTGTCGCTCAGGCGGTCGGTTTTCAGGAACGGCTCGACGGCCTGCTCGTAATTGACGACGGCGTAGGCGCGCGTCCAGTCGGTGCCCCACAGACAGCGGTCGAGGCCCCAGGCATCGAACACGCGGGCGAGCGGGTCCCAGATGTCCGGGAACGGATATAGCTCCTTGGACAGCGTACAGGCGCCGCTCACCTTGATCACCGCGTTCTTGCGTTTGGCGAGATCGAGCACCTTCGGCAAATCGGCCCACGGTTGCGGCGGAGCCGGCGGCGTGCGCGGCTGCAAGATCGCCAGATGGTCGATGATGAAGCGCGTGTCGGGATGGCGATCGATCAACACCGTGCCCGCATCCACGTTGCCCCAGCACAGCACGTTGACCGGAAGGTCATGTTTTACGGCCGAGCGCGCGATGCGGTCGAAGCCCGGATCGGTCGGGTCGCGGTCGCGCCCCGGCTCCTTCGTCATCATGATGCGGATGCCGACCGCGCCCGGAGTCCGCTTCCACTCCGCGACGACATCGTCCACCGCCGGATCGTCCGGGTCGACCGGCTTGACGATGCCGAACTTGCCGGGGTGCGCGCGTTGCACTTCCACTGCGTAGCTCGCATCGTAGCGGTACATCGAAAAAGAGGAGATGAAGATCGCGCCGTCGACACCGACCTTGTCCATCGCCGCGACCATCTCGTCGCCGGTGACATGAGGCGGCCAGTTCGGCACGGTGTGCCAGGGCCGCTTCGGCGTGTTCGCTTCGTAAGCGTGGACCTGTGAATCAATGATTGTCATCGGGCACGCTCCTACCGTTTCCTGCCGCTGACGCGCCGCGCCAGATAATCGAAATTGATGACGAACTGCTCGGGCGCCGTCATTTGGCGTTTGAGCGCGAGTATATCGTCACGCGGAAACTCCGGCGCCGGGTCGCCGGCAGCTTCGACGATCATCTGGATCATTGCGGCATTCTCCAGCATGATCGCGGAGACCACCGTTTCCTCGATGCTCTTGCCGACGACGGCGGTGCCGTGGCTTTTCAGAAACGCCGCACGGTGGGAGCCCAGCGCCTTGGCGACGCCCGCGCCCGTCTCGTGACTGCGGATCAGAGCGATGGTGTCGGTGTAGATGCCGACATCTTCATAGAACAGCGCGCCCGGCTGGCTGTAAGCCTTCACCTTGTAGCTGCTCGACGACAGCGCGACGCAATACGGCGGGTGAGCGTGGATGACGCTGTTTACGTCAGGACGCGCCTTGAAAATCTCGGAGTGGATATAGACCTCACTGTGGCGTCGCGCCTTGCCGGCGACCACGTTGCCTTCGAGATCGATGGTCAGAATGCTTTGCATCGTGATCTCGTCGAGACCAATGCTGTGCGGCTTCATGTAGAACAGCTTCGGATTGTCCGGGAGCCGCACCGAGATGTGGCCGCGGGTGAAGTCGCCCTGCCCCGCCGCGACCAGCACCTTGCCGGCAACGATCAGCTTCTCCTTGAGCGCACGGCTCTGCTTCGTCTCCCGCACCGACGCCTTCGCCATTTTTGTTTCCTCCGCCTATCGCGCTTCTGAATTGCCGCGCTCACTTACGCGGAATCCGAAAGCACTGCAATGTGAAGGCGGCGGGAGACGATCAGCGGAAACGCTAGGCGTCGGCGCTGACGAGTTGCGGCGCGGCAGCCTTGGCCACGGGCTTTGCCGGCTCGAGCGCGGCGGCAACGGCTTCTTCGACGCGCTCGAGCCAGACGAATTCCATTTCCTTGCGCGCAATCTCCGGAATGTCGTCGAAATCACGCCGATTGCGCGCGGGCAGCATGACCCGCCGGATGCCGGCACTATGCGCCGCCACCACCTTCTCCTTGATGCCGCCGACCGGCAGCACCAGTCCGCGCAGGCTGATCTCACCGGTCATCGCCGTATCGCTGCGGATCGTGCGGTCGGTCATCAGCGACACCAGCGCCATGAACATCGCAACGCCGGCACTGGGACCGTCCTTTGGCGTCGCGCCTGCCGGCACGTGAATATGGATGTCGCTCTTCTCGAAGCGGCTCGCGTCGATGCCCAGCGCCGTAGCACGATTTTTGACGATAGAAAGTGCGGCCTGCGCGCTTTCTTTCATCACATCACCGAGCTGGCCGGTCAGGATCAGCCGTCCCGCGCCAGGTATACGCGTCGCCTCGATGAACAGAATATCGCCGCCGACAGGCGTCCAGGCGAGACCGGTCGCGACACCGGGCACGCTGGTGCGCATCGCCACTTCGTTTTCGAATTTAGGCGCGCCGAGGATCGCAACGAGATCGTCCTTCACGATCCGGATCGGACCACTCTGACCTTCGGCGATGCGGACGGCGGCGTTCCGCAGCACTTGCCCGATCTGCCGTTCGAGACCGCGCACGCCAGCCTCACGGGTGTAGTGCTGGATGATCTCGGAAAGAACATCGTCGCCAATCTCGATCTGGCCGTCTTTGAGGCCGTTCGCCTCAAGCTGTCGCTTCAACAGATAGCGATGCGCGATCTGAAGCTTTTCCTCCGCCGTATAGCCGGCGAGGCTGATGATCTCCATACGATCGCGCAACGGCCCCGGAATAGTATCGAGCATGTTCGCGGTGGTTATGAAGACTACGCGCGACAGATCGAACGGCACCGCGAGATAGTTGTCGCGGAACGTATTGTTCTGCTCGGGGTCGAGCACTTCCAGCAATGCCGAGCCTGGATCGCCGTGGACACCGGCGCCAAGCTTGTCGATCTCATCGAGCATCATCACGCAGTTGCGGGTGCCTGCCTTGCGGATCGCCTGAATGATGTTGCCCGGCAATGCGCCGATATAGGTGCGGCGGTGGCCGCGGATTTCCGCTTCGTCGTGAACGCCGCCGAGCGAGACCCGCACGAATTTTCGATCCATGGCGCGCGCAATCGACTGACCAAGCGAGGTCTTGCCGACGCCGGGCGGTCCGACGAAGCAAAGAATCGGCGCCTTGCCTTGCGGCGCAAGTTTTCGCACGGCGAGATATTCGATGATGCGCCGCTTGATCTTGTCGAGGTCATAGTGGTCCTCGTCGAGGATCTTGCGCGCCTCGGCAATATCGATCGGCTTTTCCTCGGGCAGCTTCCACGGCAGCTCGATCAGCCAGTCGAGATAGGTTCGGACCATGCCGTATTCGCCGGCGGCCTCCGGCATCTTCTGTAGCCGCCGCAGCTCCTTGCGCGCCTGATCTTCGATCTCCTTGGGCATGCCGGCCTTGGTGATCGCGGCATCGAGCTCGGCGATCTCGGCCGCCTTGCCCTCCTCGCCTTCGCCAAGTTGCCGCTGGATTGCCGCCATCTGCTCGCGCAGCAGCGCCTCGCGCTGGCGTTCATCCAACGCGGTCTTGGTCTGGCGGCCGATTTCCTGCGACAGCCGCAGCACCTCGATGCGATGCGACAGCAGCCGCGAAACCTTGTCCATCCGCGCGGCGATATCGACCGTTTCGAGGATTTCCTGCTTCTCTTCCGGCTTCACGTCCATGACCGCGATGGCCAGATCGGTGAGCGCCGGCGGCTCGTCGATCGACTGGATTGCCGCCAGCAACTCACCCGGAACTTGCGGCAGCAACTGGACCGCTTCGATAGCCTGCGCCTTGATATTGACGAAGCGCGCTTCGATTTCCGGCGTGCGGACGGTCGGCTCCGTAATCCGCAGCACGCGCGCCACCAGGAACGGCCAGCCGCTCAGATATTCGACGATCTGAAACCGTTGCTCGCCCTGGCAGACCAGATGGTTCGTGCCGTCGGGCGCGGTGATATAGCGCACGATGTTGGCGACCGTGCCCATGCGATGCATATCGATCGCGGTCGGGTCGGCAACTTCGCTGTCGCGTTGCAAAAGAATCCCGACCTGACGCTGATCCCGCACCGCCTGCTGCGCGGCGCCGATCGACTTCGGCCGGCCCAGCGTGATCGGCAGCACTTGTCCCGGGAAACAGTACGGTGTTGCGCACCGGGACGATGATCAGCGCGTCCGACGGCAATGTCGGCAAAGCTGGTGCCGGCCTGCGCACTCGATTTCGCTTGAATTTCTTCAGCCACGGCTCGTCCCCGCTTTCTGCAGCGTGACAATCAGGCAGCCCGAAACTGCCGCACGGCGGACGCCGGTATAGCGCCCGGCCGGCAGCCTTAGCCGCCGATAAAAACGGCCCTGCGGCAGTTCGAGCCGATGGATCGTCGCGGTCCGCAATTCCACCGGCAAGCACGCGATTTCCGGCGATGACCAGATCGCCGTCTTCAATCACAGCTTGGGCATTTTCGACATCGACGCCCGGCAATGCCACCAGCACCAGAACCTCGTTTTCAGTTTCCAGAATATCGACCGGGGGCTCCCAGGCCGGTTGCCGCGCCTGTAGTCCCGTTGGCCTGAATACTTCCCTATGCATGCGCTCGGCGCGCGTCAGCATTTCGCACGCTTCCGACCACATCCAATCGCGCACCACGTCGCGGGCCATGAAATTTCCTCCAGCTCTGGGGAAGTATGTGTGGGGGCGGCGAGCCGAATTCAACGGCGGCAGCGGGCGCAGCAAAAAGGCGAGAAGGATGGCCTATCCGTCAGCCCCGCAAGGTAAGGAGGGACAACGGTCACGCCGGCTTTTCGGCGGAGAACATGATCGCCTGAAGCGGCATGCATCCCGGATCGGAGCCGAACTCTCGATGAAATTCCCGCACCAGGGCATCGACGACCTGTTCCGGCGCGACGCCGCCGCGGGCTTGGAGCTGGTCGATCAGCGGGCTGCCATAGACGATGCCGCGCGCGAAAGCCGCCGCCTCCGGGATCTTTTTCTCCAGCCGAACCACGGCAGCTTTGATGCTGGCAAAGCCCGCCTCGATCAGGGAGTGCTTGATCGGCTCGAACGCGTAGGAGAACGGCACGTTCATGAACTGTGGCGGATCGACCGGGAAGAAACGCCCGACGACGTCGTGGGTGATGCGGCCGAACGGGTTGTAGCGATGGGCATCCCAGATACTGAACAGATAATGGCCGCCGGGCATGAGAATGCGCAACACCTCGCGGTAGGATTGGTCCTTGTCCGGATAGAACATGACGCCAAATTGGCAAATCACCGCGTCGAAGCTGCCGTCCGCGAACGGCAGCGCCAAAGCATCGGCCGGCTGAAACGCGACCTCCTCGCCGGGGCGAAATTTCGCGCGGGCGACGTCCAGCATCGGCGGGTTGAGATCGGTCGCGGTCAAATGAGAACCAGCGGGCAGAAGATTACGTAATTGGCGGGTGACGATGCCGGTACCGGCCGCCGTTTCCAAAACCCGCGCCGGATTGCAGGCGGCAACGCGCCGCGCCATGTCGGCGGCGTAGTCGACGAAGATCAGTGGCCCCAGGCCTTGATCGTAGTGCTGCGGAATATTGCCGATGAACTGCGCGGCGGCGTTCGTCATCACGATCTCCCGATGTCACACTTTGGCGTCGGCGACTCGGCGCGCAGCGCGCACGCCTTCGGCCAGCGCGCACAAGATCGCCACGGCTTTGACCGTTGCGGCCGTCGGCTTGCCGCTGGCATCCAGGCTGCTGCGGATCGCCTCGACCAGCGCCGAGCCGACCACGACGCCGTCAGCGCCTTCGGCGATAGCGCGCGCCTGATCGCCGGTGCGGACGCCGAAACCGACGCAGACCGGCAGCCCGGTATGGCGCTTGATCCGTGTCACCGCACCGGAAACCTTGCCGGGATCGGGCGCGGCGGACCCAGTAATCCCAGTGATCGAGACGTAATAGACAAAGCCGGACGTATTCGTGAGCACAGCCGGCAGGCGCTTGTCGTCGGTGGTCGGCGTGGCGAGACGGATGAAATTGAGGCCGGCCTTGAGCGCCGGCAGGCAGAGTTCCTCATCTTCTTCCGGCGGCAGGTCGACGACGATGAGACCGTCGACACCAGCGCTCTTGGCATCGGCGAGGAATTTCTCGACGCCATAGATGTAGATCGGATTGTAGTAACCCATCAACACCAGCGGCGTGGCATCGTCGCCGGTGCGGAATTCACGCACGGCGGCGAGCGTCTTCTTCATATCCTGGCCGGCATTGAGCGCGCGCAGTCCCGCCGCCTGGATCGCCGGCCCGTCGGCCATTGGATCGGTGAATGGCATGCCGAGTTCGACAATGTCGGCGCCGGCCTTCGGCAACGCTTTGAGAATTTCGACCGCGGCGGCGTAATCGGGATCGCCCGCCATAGTGAAAGTCACCAGCGCGGCGCGGCCCTCTTTCGCAAGCGCAGAGAAGCGCCGATCCATCCGTTCAGTCATTGAGCGTTGCTTCCCAGATGCCGCGCGACAGAATCGAGATCCTTGTCGCCACGGCCCGACAGATTGATCACCATCAGGTGGTCTTTCGGCTTCTTCGGCGCGAGTTGCAGCACCTTGGCGATGGCATGGGCCGGCTCAAGCGCCGGAATGATGCCTTCGAGTTTGGACAGAAGCTGAAACGCATTGAGCGCCTCGTCGTCGGTCGCGGACAGAAACGTGATGCGTCCGACATCGTGCAGCCAGGAATGCTCCGGCCCGATGCCCGGATAATCGAGGCCAGCCGAGATCGAATGCGCTTCGTTGATCTGGCCGTCCTCGTTCATCAGCAGATAAGTGCGATTGCCGTGCAACACGCCCGGCTTGCCGCCGGCGATCGACGCGGCATGCTGACCGGATTCCAGGCCGTGGCCCGCCGCTTCGACGCCGTAAATCTCGATGCTCGGTTCGTCGAGGAACGCATGAAACAGACCCATGGCGTTCGAGCCGCCGCCGATGCAGGCAACCAGCGAATCCGGCAGCCGGCCTTCGGCCTCCTGCATCTGCTCTCGCGTCTCGCGGCCGATGATCGACTGGAAGTCACGCACCATCATCGGATAGGGATGCGGCCCGGCGACGGTGCCGATGCAGTAGAAAGTGCTGTCGACATTGGTCACCCAATCGCGCAGCGCTTCGTTCATCGCGTCCTTGAGCGTCTTCGCGCCCGATTGCACCGGCACCACTTTCGCGCCGAGCATGTTCATCCGGAACACATTCGCCTTTTGCCGCTCGACGTCGACCGCGCCCATATAGACAATGCATTCGAGACCGAAGCGCGCGCATAAAGTTGCCGTCGCGACGCCGTGCATACCGGCGCCTGTTTCGGCAATGATGCGCTTCTTGCCCATGCGCCGCGCTAGCATGATCTGGCCGAGCACGTTGTTCACCTTGTGCGCGCCGGTGTGATTGAGCTCTTCGCGCTTGAGATAGATCTTTGCGCCGCCGAGATGCTCGGTCAGCCGTTCGGCGAAATAGAGCGGCGACGGCCGGCCGACATAGTGCGTCAGGTAGCCGTCCATCTCTTTCTGGAACGCCGGATCGGCCTTGGCCTGCGCGTACGCTTTCTCAAGCTCGAGGATCAGCGGCATCAGGGTCTCGGCGACAAAACGGCCGCCATAGATACCGAAATGCCCGTGCTCGTCGGGGCCCGAACGGAATGAATTGGGCCGCTGAACCGTCATGCCGGACTCGCAACTTTTGCCTGGTGGAGGCGCGCCGCCGCTTCACGAGCCGCGTGGATGAAGGCGCGAATCTTGTCCGGGTCCTTTACCCCCGGCACACTCTCGACGCCCGACGACACGTCGACACCCGGCGCGCGTGTGATCCGCAACGCTTCGGCGACATTGCCGGCATCCAGGCCACCCGACAGCACAAAGGGCAGTTTCAGATCGAGATTTTCCAATAGATGCCAGTCGAAGCTTTTGCCTAAGCCCCCCGGGCGGGTCGCTTCGCGGGGCGCGAGCGCATCGAACAGCAGGCGGTCGGCAACCGGCTCATAAGTTTTGATCGCAACGAGGTCTGACTTTGCCTCGACCGCTATCGCCTTCATCAGCGGCAAGCCAAAGCGCTGGCGCAGCGCCGCGATGCGTGGCGGCGTTTCCCTGCCGTGAAGTTGCAGCAGGTCCGGTTGCAGGTTCTCGACGATCGCATCGAACAGCTCATCGTCGGCGTCGACCGTCAACGCCACTTTCCGGGCACGGCCGTGTACGCGCGCGCCAAGCGAGCGGGACGCTGCAAGCGCCACGTTTCGCGGCGACGCCGGAAAAAACACGAAGCCGACCATGTCGGCGCCGGCGTCGAGCGCGACGTCGAGCGCCTCCGGGGTCGAAAGGCCGCAGATTTTAACGATCAGCGACATAGATTTGGTCGGTCTCGCCTGTCTTCGGTTGGCGCCGTTCTACAACCCCGAGCAGGGTTTGTCAGCGTTTCAGCGAACCGGCGGCTTCAACTGCAAGCGCTCGGGAGGCGGACTCTGAGAGGGTGTCAGCGGCGCCTCCGGCTTGTGCCGCAGCGAGGCGATTTCGGCGCGGAGCGCATTGGCCTCGCGCTCGGACCGCCGGGCGAGCCGCCGCCACTTGCCGTGCCGAAGCCAGGATGCGAGGCCGCCAATCAGGACGCCGATCACGAGCAGCCCGATGATCAGCGCGAACAGCGGCAACGTCAGTGAACCGGCCGGCCGATCGGGGCTGAACGGATCAAGCGAGACCGTGACGCTCTGGCGATTGGCGACGGCGAAGGCGATGAGGACAACGGCAAGCGGCACGAGAATGACCGCCGCCACAAATCTGCGGAGCGTGCTTCCTGTAGATCTTGGATCCTGGCTCAACCTGCCGGGTCGGCGCGGTTGAGCCGCTCACGCATTTCCTTGCCGGTCTTGAAGAACGGCACGCATTTCTGATCGACCGAAACGTGGGCGCCGGTGCGCGGATTGCGCCCGGTGCGCGCGGGTCGCTGCTTCACTGAAAACGCGCCGAAGCCGCGCAGTTCCACGCGGTCGCCGCGCGCCATGGCGGCGATGATCTCATTGAGGATCGCGTTGACGATATTCTCAACGTCGCGCTGGTAGAGATGCGGGTTCTGGGTCGAGATCCGCTGTACGAGTTCCGACTTGATCATCTGCACCGGCCTCGGTCTCCCGCTAACGCCGTTTGGCTCAATTCGCAGAGGCAGGGTGCCAAAGCGCCAAAAGACCGTCAAGATTGAACCCATCAATTGCTGCAATCGTGTTCCAGCTGCCAAGCTGGCTGGCCAGGCCGCTCAGTCCCATCGCATTGAGGGTCGCAACTGCGGCGGCATGCAGGAAAGGCAGATCGCTGAAGCGATCATGGAGCTGGTAGTCGCGCACGGGAAGACCGGCGTCGACACCCTTCTCTTTGCCGAGCCAGGCGAGCGCGGTCCTCTCATCGCCAAGCTCATCGACCAGCTTGTTGTCGATGCCCTGATGCCCGGTGAACACGCGTCCGTCATCGATGGCGGCAAGCTGGTCATCGTTCAGATGGCGGCGGGACTGCACCAGGCCTTTGAACCAGGCATAAGAATCCTGAATGATCGCGTTGATCGCGGCGCGGGCCTCGGGGCTGGTGGGCTCAAAACCGTCCGGCGCTGCCTTGAGCGGCGTGGATTTGATCGACTCGACCTTCACCCCGATCTTGTCGAGCAGATCGGAAACGTTCGGGAACTGGAACAGCACGCCGATCGAACCGACCAGCGAGGTCTGTTGCGCGATAATGTGATCGCCGGCTATGGCCGTGATGTAACCGCCCGAAGCCGCGAGACCATCGACCACGATGACCATCGGCTTCTTGTCGCGAAGCTGTGACAGCGCATCGAAAAGCTGCTCGGAGCCGGCGGTCGTGCCGCCGGGGCTGTCGACGTGAATAATGACAGCGCGCGCCATTTTCGATTTGCCGAGCCGCTCGAGCGCCTCGACCCGGTCGCGGTCGTCACGGATCAAACCTGAAATCGTCACGCGTGCAATGTAAGGGCTCACCCCGGTCAGCCCGAACCGACGGCTGCCCAGCGTGGCGACACCGACGATGGCGAGAATGATCAGCCCGAAGGCGACGACGCGCCAGAAAGTGAGCTTGCGCCGCATCCGGCGGCGATCGACGATCAGATCGGCGTCAAGCGACATGCTTTGCTTCCTCTAATCATGTCCGCCGGTGCGCATGTGCGCGGAACTCCAGCGGACAAAGTGCAAGAGACTGGTCCCCGCTTGCGCGGGGACCAGCCGCTAGTCGCCCTACTCTTTCACGTCTTCCACGTCTTCCTGCTCGGTCTCCTCACCCTTGCGCTTGAGCGCGGTGCCGAGAATGTCGCCGAGTGTCGCGCCGGAATCCGAAGAGCCATATTGCGCGATGGCTTCCTTCTCCTCGGCGACTTCCAGCGCCTTGATCGACACCGTGACCTTGTGGGCGCGGCGATCGTACTGGATGACGCGGGCGTCGACCTTCTGCCCGGCTGCGAAAC
Organism: uncultured Alphaproteobacteria bacterium; assembly: GCA_963742215.1. Taxonomy (GTDB): domain Bacteria; phylum Pseudomonadota; class Alphaproteobacteria; order Rhizobiales; family Xanthobacteraceae; genus BOG-931. Next base: position 363,268 of record CAVULJ010000011.1, on the reverse strand, counting down.
GCTCAGGCCGCTGCTCGGAACGGTCGCGCGCCAGTTCGTTGCGCTTGATGAAGGTCGAAAGGTCGGTGCCGACGAGTTTCACGTCGATGCCGCCTTCTTTCACGTCCATCACCTCGCAGGTGACAACGGCGCCCTTCTTGAGCTCGCCCGCCGGCCGCAGCAGCGGTTTCGCCGCTCTCCGCCGACGACCTCGCCGCCCGTAAGCTGCTTGATGCCGAGCGAAATGCGCTCCTTCTCGACATCGACGTCGAGCACCTGGGCTTTGACCTTGTCGCCCTTCTTGTATTCCTCGATGACCTGCTCGCCCGGCCGTTTCCAGTCGAGGTCGGACAGGTGCACCATGCCGTCGACGTCGCCGTCGAGACCGAGGAACAGGCCGAATTCGGTCTTGTTCTTGACCTCGCCTTCGACCACCGAGCCGGCCGGATATTTCTCCAGGAACACTTCCCACGGATTGCGCATGGTCTGCTTGAGACCGAGCGAGATGCGGCGCTTGACCGGATCGACTTCGAGCACCTGAACTTCGACCTCCTGGGAGGTCGAGACGATCTTGCCGGGGTGAACGTTCTTCTTGGTCCACGACATTTCGGACACGTGGATCAAGCCCTCGATGCCGGGCTCGAGTTCGACGAAGGCGCCATAGTCGGTGATGTTGGTGACACGGCCGGTGAACCGCGCGCCGACCGGATACTTCGCCTCGATGCCCTGCCACGGATCGTCGAGCAGCTGCTTCATGCCGAGCGAGATGCGGTGGGTCTCGTGATTGATCTTGATGATCTTGACCTTCACCTGCTGGCCGATATTGAGCACCTCGGACGGATGATTGACGCGCCGCCAGGCGATGTCGGTGACATGCAGCAGGCCGTCGATGCCGCCGAGATCGACGAACGCACCGTAATCGGTGATGTTCTTGACGACACCGTCGATGACCTGTCCCTCTTCGAGGTTCTGCACCAGTTCCTGGCGCTGCTCGGCGCGGGTCTCTTCCAGCACGGTGCGGCGTGACACCACGATGTTGCCGCGGCGGCGATCCATCTTGAGGATCTGGAACGGCTGCGGCTGGTTCATCAGCGGCGACACGTCGCGGATCGGACGGATGTCGACCTGCGAGCGCGGCAGGAAGGCCACGGCGCCGTCGAGATCGACAGTGAAGCCGCCTTTGACCTGATTGAAGATCTGGCCCTGAACCTTTTCGTTGTTCTGGAACGCCTTCTCGAGCTTGCCCCAGCTTTCTTCGCGGCGCGCCTTGTCGCGCGACAACACCGCTTCACCGAGCGCATTTTCGATGCGCTCCAGGTAAACCTCGACGGTGTCGCCAATCTTGATCTCGGCGCCACGTCCCGGGCCGGAAAACTCGCGCAATGCAACGCGGCCTTCGGTCTTCAGGCCGACGTCGATGACGGCCAACTCTTTTTCGATTCCGACAACCGTCCCTTTGACGACGGAACCTTCCTGCAGATGACCATCGCTGAAGGACTCTTCGATCAGCTTGGCGAAATCATCGCGCGTCGGAGACAGCGATGACGCCGATGCAGTTTGCGTAGCAGCTTGAGCCATGAACACTCCCGACCCCGTGAATTGAAATGGTCCCGAACGCGCGGCAGCCACCGGCGGCGCCGGCGGTTGGGGTTTTAGGCCAAGCGATCGGGACAATGCTTTATCCGGGGCTCGCGCAAGCGAGGCGGTGAACGGGCTGAACCTCCAATGACGAAAGCGCGGTCAACTGCGCTTTCGGCCCGTTCTGGCAGCCTCGACGATATTAACGGCGGCCCGGAACGCCGCGTCTATACCCAAATGGGTGGTGTCGAGCAAGTGCGCATCGGGAGCGGCTTTGAGGGGGGCCGCGGTGCGCCGGGAGTCGCGTTCATCGCGCTTTAACAGGTCGGCAAGGATATCGCTCTCCTCGGCCTGCTCGCCCCTCGCCCGAAGTTCCAGTGTCCGCCGCTTGGCGCGGACTTCCGGCGTCGCGACCACGAACAGCTTCACGTCGGCGCCGGGCGCGATGACGGTGCCGATATCGCGGCCGTCGAGCACCGCTCCTGGCGGTTTCGTCGCGAACTGCCGCTGATAGCTCATGAGCGCCTGACGAACCTGCGGGATCGCGGCGACTACCGAAGCCGCTTCGGTAATGAGCTGCAATTTCAGCGCATTATCGTTGAATTTCGCCGGGTCGAGCCGGACCGCAACGTCGATAGCCTTATTGATATCGTCCGGCGGATAGCCCGCATCGAGCACGCCCTTTGCCACCGCGCGATACAGCAGCCCGGTATCGAGATGATGCAGCCCGTAAACCTGCGCCAGATGACGCGCGATCGTCCCTTTGCCTGACGCTGCCGGCCCGTCGATGGCAATGATCATGACAGTTCCGCACCCAACGACCGCATCAAGTCCACAAAGCCCGGAAAGCTCGTTGCGATGAATGTGCCGTCATCGATCTGCACCGGCCGCTCGCTGCCGACACCGAGAACGATCGCCGACATCGCGATGCGATGATCCATATGCGTTGTGACGATGCCGCCCCCCGGCGGGCGACCCTTGCCGTACACGATCAGGTCATCGCCGTCGATCTCGGCCTCGATGCCGTTGCACCGAAGCAGAGCTGCAGTGGCGGCAAGCCGGTCCGACTCCTTGACCCGCAGCTCCTTGAGGCCGCGCATGATCGTCGTGCCTTCGGCAAACGCAGCAGCGACGGCAAGCACCGGATATTCATCAATCATCGATGGCGCGCGATCGGCCGGCACTTCGACGCCGCGAAGCGCACCCGAACGCACGCGCAAGTCGGCAACGTCCTCGCCACCTTCCTTGCGCATCGCCAGTTGCTCGATCGACGCCCCCATTTCAGTAAGCGTCGTGAACAGACCGGTGCGCAACGGGTTCATCATCACGCCTTGCACGATCAGGTCCGAGCCCGGCGCGATCAGCGCTGCGACCATCGGAAACGCCGCCGAGGAGGGATCGGCCGGCACCACGACGGGCTGCGGCACAAGTTCCGGCTGGCCTGTCAAAGTGATGCGGCGGCCATTGTGCCCTTCCCGCTCGACCCGCACCTGCGCGCCGAAATGGGTGAGCATTTTCTCGGTGTGATCGCGCGTCGCCTCGGCCTCGATGATGACGGTTTCTCCGGGAGCGGAAAGACCGGCGAGCAGCGCCGCCGATTTCAACTGCGCCGAAGGGACGGGAGGCCGGAATTCGATCGGTATCGGATCGCGGGCGCCGGCAAGCGTGAGCGGCAGGCGGCCATCGGTCGACGAGACCGTGCGCGCGCCAATTCTCTCCAGCGGATCGAGTATGCGCTTCATCGGCCGGCTGCGCAGCGAAGCGTCACCGTCAAACGTAGCCGTGATCGGACACCCGGCGACCGCACCCAGCATCAGCCGGCATCCGGTTCCGGAATTGCCGAAATCGAGCTTTTGCGCCGGTTCGGCGAAGCCGCCGACGCCGACGCCGCGCACCCGCCATTCGCCGGCGCCCGTGCGCTCGACGCTGGCGCCGAGATCCCGCAGTGTCTGCGCGGTATTGAGGACGTCCTCGCCTTCCAGCAGGCCATTGATCCGCGTCTCACCGACCGCCATCGCGCCGAAAATCAGCGCGCGAATGGACGTCGACTTGTCGCCGGGCACGCGGGCTCGTCCGGCCAGCGGGCCGTTGCGACGGGCGGTCAATGGCGTGAGCTTGGCGGTCAACTTGGTACTCATGGGGTAAATATCCGGTGGCTGTCCTCTAGCATGGGCGGCGGCGGCACGTCATTCCGCTGTTTTTTGCGGCAAAAGCGGTCGAAGTCGTCCGCGATCCGCTATTGACAGGCGCGCCACGACTAGCCAAGTGAAGCACCCAAATCGTGCAAGGATCCGGACTGTGACCAAACCTGAGCTTGGGACTAAGCGGCTCTGCGCCAGTTGCAGCGCCAAGTTTTATGATCTGAACAAAGATCCAATCGTCTGTCCGAAGTGCGACACAGTTTACGTGGTGGCGCCGGTCGTGACGCGTGGACGTCCCGATGCGGCGGCTGCGGCCGCCGCTGCTGCCGCTGCCGCCCGTCCTGCAGCCGAGGAAGCTGCACCAGAGCCGCCGGAGGCGGAGTTTGTCTCGCTCGAAGAGGCCGATGCCGAGGCCACCGGCGCGAAGAAACCCGCCGAAGGCGCGGAAGCTGCAGCCGAGGACGAAGAAGTCGAGATCGATGACGAAGGCATGGACGATGCCACGTTCATCGAAGAACAGGAAGAAGAAGACGCCGATGTCACCGACATCATCGGCGGCGATATCGAGAACGAGGAGGAAAGCTGACGGACGTCAGCGGCAGTATTCGGCGATCAGAATAGAGTTCCCAGAATTCCGAATACCGATTACTGAGTTTCCACCGATTGGGGCCATAGCTCAGCTGGGAGAGCGCCTGCATGGCATGCAGGAGGTCGGCGGTTCGATCCCGCCTGGCTCCACCACCTTTCGCCCGCCCGAGCTCAATAAGCGCAGGCGGGCTTTTCTTTTTTCAATCGGCAAAATCGCGGAGGCTGGAGATTGTCGGGCAAAAAATCGCGCGGCTCGTGCTATATGGGCCTTGGGGGTTTGAAGGGAGTCTGGGGAATGCACGGACTACGGATATGCGTGGCACTGACCGCGTGTTTTGTCCTGACGATTGCGGGCGCGGCGTCGGCTCAGCAGAACCATGATGTCAGCCCGGAAGATCAGCTCGCGCCGTCACAAATGACTCAGCCGATGCCCGGGCGGGCCGCGGAGCCCGCGAGTGCGCCAAAGCATTCCGCTCAGGCCGCAAAGCCGCCGGCCGCCGCCGGCGCTTCGGAAAAACCCGGCGCCGGCGCCACGATGAAAACCGTAGCCTGCAGTGGACCGTTCTCTAAAGACTCCAGCAATCTGAGACTCGCGATCACTTTCGATGCGAAAAATATCACGTATTCGGACATCAACGTCAGCGGCAGCCCGGTCGGCTCCTCGGTCATTTATCCGAAGGATCCGAAGCGCCGTCTGGAGATCTGGTGGCAAAATCAGGCGAACCGCAACGGCATTTATCTGATTCTGATCAATGGCCAGTCGACCTGGGTCGCGCCGGGCGGCATGAAACTGGGGCTGACGCTCGCGGACCTGGAAAAGCTCAACCATAAGCCGTTCAAGCTGAAAGGCTTCGACAAGGACCACAACGCAACGGTGAGCGATTGGGACGGCGGCGCGCTCGCGACGCTGCAAGGCGGCTGCAAATCCGGCGTTAGCTCTGCAGCCCGATTCGAAGGCGAGCCCCGATTCGGTCAGCGCATTATCCGCGGACAAAGAATACAGCTCCGACGACCCGCAGATGCGGGAAGTAAAGCCAAAGGTCAGCGAAATTCTGATCGGCTACTAGGCGTTTCTAGTTGTGTGGCTGAGCATGCCCCGGCGGCGCTGGCGGGATATTCTGCTCCGGCGCGTCGGCTTCAGTGCGCAGGTTTCTGACGTCGCGCGCCATTTCGAGGCAGGTTAGGAGCTCGGTATAACTTAAATCGCCGCCCATCCGCGATTCATTGGTGCAGGCAATCTTGTCTGTCGCATTGAAGGTCGCCCATTTCTGCACGAGCTCGTCCCGAATGGCCTGCTCGCTGTCGAGGCAGTCCTTTTTTTCCTGCCCAATCTGCGGATCGTGGAATGTGACGCCGCCTTGCTGGGCGATGCCCTGGCAGACCTGGTCGACATTGAGAGTGGGAACACTATCGGCAGCCGGCACGGCAAGGTGAGCGCCGAGCATCAGAACCGCTGGAAGAATCATCGGCATCGCTCCGTGGAACCGCGGTTCCCATTATAGCAGATTAGTAACGCCGCAGTAGCGGGTTCCGGTTCCAGTTTTGCTTTCAGCCGTAATCCTGTGGCCCACAAATTGCACGTTGACCGGTAGCGATTCGCGCCGCTATGGCAGACTGGAAAGCCGGGGACACACCATGATTTTTGCGCCGCTCTTTGGCACCGCATTGGTCGTCGCCGTCGCCACCGGACCGTTCGATCCTTCCGGCCACGAAACCCGTCTTTCCGTGCAGGAAAAGATGGCGGCAACGGAACCGCTCATTCGTTCGGCAACCGAATGCATCGTGCACGCTGTGGCGGCCGACCCGCGCTATGGCGAGAAGCCGGCCGCATTGGGTGATCTGATCGTTGCATCGATGCCGGTTTGCGTCACGCCGGTACGCGCCATGATCGACGCGTACGACCGCTATTACGGTGAAGGCTCGGGCGAAGCCTTTTTCATGGGTCCCTATCTCGATGTATTGCCGAAAGCAGTTATGGACAGCGCAAGTAAAGAGTCGAAATAGCATCGCCTCCCCACTCGACTTACCGGTCTGACGCCGGACCAATCCGGTCGACAATGCGCATCCTAGTCGGATCGACCACCACAACCTCGTTCTCGACTATCGTGTATTTGTAAAGTTTGGCTGCCGGATTTTCCGCAACCGTCTGATCGGGCAGCGAATAGAGCTCGATCATCGGCGGCACATCAGCGCCTATCTTGGTGGAGAACGGCTGCGGTGCGACCTTGCTCTTGTCTTTGCTGACAGTCGCATAGATCGCGCTACGCTCTGCCGGCGTCAGTTCCAGCTTCTGCGAAGTGGCAACATCGTCGGTCTGTGCAGCCGCTTGCTGCATGTGGCCGGTAAAAAGCACCAGCACGACAGGCAGAATGACAAAAGCCGGATGCTTCATCTTGTTGTGCTCCCGAAATGGAAGCGCGCGCCGTTCGCGGCGGCGCGCGCTTGTTACGCCATAAGACCCAACGTCCGATACCTCAGCGCGGCAGCGCCTGAACCGCGATGCCGGTATTAGGATCGATCACCAGGATCCGATCCGGTTCGTAGACATAGCGGTAGGCCGGAATCGTTGTGCCGACCGATGCGTTGATCACCGCGTCGTCTATGGTCGGCCGGCGCCCGGCGGAGCCACCGTGTCATACAGCGGCGCCCGATCGTAAAGCGGCTGCGGATTGGCGGCGATCGTTGCAACCGGCGCCGGAGTGGTTGTCGTTACTGTTCGCTTCGTCGTTACAACTTGTCGCCGTACCGAACGCGGCGCGGGCCGCACGGTTTGCACCGTCTCGGTCGTTTGCACGGTCTGCACCGGCGGTTGAGTGATCACTGTTTCGATCGGCTGATCGCGCGTGATGAAAGTCTGCGCATTCGCCGCGGTCGTGCCGGCGGCAAGTGCGACGGCAACTGCGATATACGAAATGCTGCTTTTCATGGCCTACTCCATAATTCACAGGAACCCCGGCCGCACGAGCCGGGCGCTGAACTTCAAACGCAGGTTTGTGCGTTGCGTTCCTGATGATTACGCAAGAAGGCAATCGGTGTTCCCGTGACGCAAAATTGACGCGTTCACGCCACCTGGGAACCATATCCGCGCGGCAGCGCCGAGCGCAGCAGCGCGGATAGCGGCAATGTCAGCAGCACCAGGAACGCAACCACGGTCAACGCTCTCCAGACGCCGAACCTGTCGCCGACCAATCCATAAAGCGTCGGCGCAATGGCGCCCGAGCCGATTGTGGCTGTGTAGAAAACACTCAATGCCCGCGTGCGCCATTCCGGCGCCACGAGAGCAGGCACTGAACCGTAAAGCACCGATGAAGTCCCGTTCAACGCAATGCCAATGAGCGGCAGCAATAACATCGCCCCTTCAAGCGGCAGCGGCATGAGCGCCAGAATTCCCACAGCGGTGAGACCTTCGGTCAGCCACACCGTGCCGATCGCGCCAATCCGGGCACCGATGAAAGTGCAGGCGAGCTTGCCGGCCGCGCCGCCGGCGAAGATCAGCGTCAGCGCCAAGCCGACGGTCTGAACGCTCGCACCTTTGTCTTTGAGGACGAACGGCAGAAACAACAGGAAGCCCATACGGGTCGCGCTGTCGATGATGCCGATTGCAACCAGAAGCGGGAACGCCAGCGGTTGCGGATGTTTGTTGAAAATTACCTCAGCCTTCGCGCTTCGCTCGGCGGTGTTTTCGCTAGCGAAGCGCGGCGTGACAACAAAAATTATCGCTGCCAGCACGAAACCAAGACAACCCAATATCGATAGCGCCGGACGCCACGCCATCCCGAGCAGCATCACCGACAGCGTCGCCGGCAATATCATTTTGCCGAGATCGCCGGCGAAGTTGTAGGTGCCGAGCGCAGTCAGTGAACGCGGGCCGGCAAACGCGCGCGCCACCAGTGCGGAAGCAACCGGATGCTGCGTGCTGGCGCCAAGGCCGCCAATGAACAGCGCGACGAGCAACATCGTGAAGCCGGCGCTCACGCCGGCCAGGCAATAGCCAAAACCGGCGAGCGCGGTACCGAGCGCGAGCACCACCGCGCCGCCGAGTCTTTCTGAAACCAGGCCTGCTGGAATTTGCAGGCTGGCCATGGCCCCGACAAAGACGCTGCGCAGCACGCCGAGCGCCGCATAATCGAGGCCGAATTCCGACTGCCACAGCGGCAGCATGATGTAGATCAGGTCGGTGTAGCCGTCGTGCAGCGCATGCGTCACCGACGCGATCGACGCCACGCGGCGCTGGTCGGGCGAAAGCTGCCTCGACAGCGCCGTAAAGTTTTCCCAGCTCAGTCTGCGCATTGAACCTGAAATACGACCTAGTACTCACAGGCGTCAATTACGGCAGATTGACCGTCGTTAAAGCGGAGTGCAGTCTCCCAGCCGTAAGTGATTTGCTAGCCATCTTTTTGAGAGGGAAAGAGCATGTTCGGCATCAACGACCTGTTCCAGTGGGAGCGGTTCGTGACGCCCACCGTGATCAAGGTCTTTTACTGGCTTGCCATCGTCCTGTTCGTGCTGATCGGCATGGCCGGCGCGATGTCCGCGCTCCGGGATATGGCGTTCAACCCTTTCGTCGGCCTCGTCTACCTGATCGCGAGCCTGCTTGGCGCATTCATGGGCATTATCGTCGCGCGCATCATCGCCGAGACGGTGCTTATCGTTTTTCGTATCAACGAGCACCTGGGCGCAATTCGCAATCAGGGAGCGGCCAATCGCAATTCGGAAGCGAACTACCGGGGCCAGTAAGCGGAACATTCGTGGCCGGTCCGAAATGCGGGTTTCTGAATCACGCCGACATCCTGTAGTCAGTTCGCGAACCGGAAGTGCATGATGTCGCCGTCCTGCACGACATAGTCCTTGCCTTCGAGCCTCATCTTGCCGGCTTCGCGCGCGCCAACTTCCCCGCCGCACGCGACGTAATCGTCGTAGGCAATCGTCTCGGCGCGGATAAAGCCCTGCTCGAAATCGGAGTGGATGACGCCCGCGGCTTGCGGCGCCTTGGTGCCCCGCGTGATCGTCCACGCGCGCGATTCTTTCGGGCCGGCGGTGAAATAAGTCACGAGATTGAGCAGCGCGTATCCGGCGCCGATCAGACGGTCGAGCCCGGCTTCGTCGAGGCCGACCGCCGCCAGATAGTCGTTGCGCTCGTCACGGGCGAGCACGGCAATTTCCAACTCGATCTTTGCCGAAATGACGATCGAACCCGCCCCTTCCTCCTTCGCTCTCGCCTCCACCTTTTGCGAGAAAGCATTACCGCTCGCGGCCGACGCCTCCTCGACGTTGCAGACATAGAGCACCGGCAGCGACGTCAGCAGCCCGAGCATATGGAAGGCTTTTTCTTCTTCCGGCTTGCGCTCGGTGAACCGTGCCGGTTTGCCGTCGCGCAACAGCGCAAGCGCACGCGTAATGAGATCGAGGGATTCCTTGGCTTCCTTGTCGCCGCCCTTGGCCTTTTTGTTCAGGCCGTCGACGCGCTTCTCGAGGCTTTCAAGATCGGCCAGCATCAACTCGGTCTCGACCGTCTCGATGTCGGCGATAGGATCGATCCGGTTTTCGACATGCGTCACATCGGTGTCCTCGAAGCAGCGCACCACGTGGGCGATAGCATCGACTTCGCGGATATTGCCGAGGAACTGATTGCCGAGCCCCTCGCCTTTCGACGCGCCGCGAACCAGACCGGCGATATCGACGAAAGTCAGCCGCGTCGGCACGATCTGCACCGACTTGGCGAGCGCCGCGAGCGTTTCAAGCCGCTCATCCGGCACCGCCACCTCGCCGACATTCGGCTCAATGGTGCAAAACGGATAATTCGCCGCCTGCGCCGCCGCGGTTTCGGTCAGTGCATTGAACAGGGTCGACTTGCCGACATTGGGCAGGCCGACGATGCCGCATTTGAATCCCATGGAAGCTACTACCTGTTGGAGGGCGGATCACGGTCCGTCGCGACCGCCGTTTGATTCTTCGTTCGTGTCGTCGCCAAATCCTTTTGCGACCATGGCGAGATGAACCTTGTTCTGAAAGTTCGCGTCCTCGCCGCGCGCCAGGAAATCGGCATTTGTCGGCGATGGTATCGATCAATGCTTCGACCCAGCCGCGCTCGCTCTTGGCGAAATCGCCCAGTACATAATGCTGAACCATATCCTTGTTGCCCGGATGACCGACGCCGATACGCACCCGGCGATAGTCATTGCCGATATGCTCGGAAATCGAGCGCAGTCCGTTATGGCCGGCGATACCGCCGCCGATTTTGACCCGCACTTTCGCGGGGCGAAGATCGATCTCGTCGTGGAAGACAATGATGTCCTTGAGCGGCAACTTGTAGAAATGCGCCGCTTCGGCAACGGCGCGGCCGGATTCGTTCATAAAGGTCCCCGGCAACAGCAGCAGCGCGCGCTCGCCGCCGATCGGCCCCTCGCAAGCGACGCCCTGGAAACGGCGGCGCCACGGTCCAATGCCGTGGCGCTTGGCAATTTCCTCGACCGCCATGAAGCCGATGTTGTGCCGGTTGCCGGCATAACGTGCTCCCGGATTTCCAAGTCCAACCAGGAGCAGCATCGGCGTCGTCCCGCGTCTAGCATGATCCGGAAAACGAAACAGGTTTTCCGGGATCATGTCCGACTAAAGCGGCAACCTCACTTCTTCTCTGTCGCGCAGCAGGCGCTGCGCCAGGCGCAGCACCGGGTGCTGCTCCAGGAGCGGCGGCGCCACCTTCGCCCGGTGTGCCGGCAGTCGCGGCGGCAGCGGCCGCAGCAGCGGCGGCGGCAGCAGCTTCGGCAGCCGCTTTGAGCTCTTCCGCATAGCCTGACGGCGGCACGACTGTGACCAGGGTGACGTCACGCCGTTCAACTGAAAGCACGCCTTCCGGCAGCTTGATATCGCTCAGATGCTTGGAATTATTGATATCAAGATCGCTGACGTCGACGTCGATGCCGGCCGGAATGGCGTCGGCGCGGCAGCGAACCGCGACCGTATGCGCGACAATGCTGACGGTGCCGCCGCGTTTCACGCCCGGCGACTGGTCGGCGTTCCTGACGTGAATCGGAATGTTGACGCGGATCGTCGCGCCTTCGCCGAGCCGCATGAAGTCCACATGCAGCGGCAGATCGTGCACGGTATCGAGCTGGAAATCGCGCGGGATGACGCGATGCTTCGCTCCATCGATCTCGACGTCATGAACGGTGGTCAGAAAGTGCCCGGCATAAATGCGCTGACGCAGTTCATTGTAGTCGAGCGAGATCGGCATTGGCGGCTTGCCATCGCCATAGATGATTCCGGGGACGCGGCCGGCGCGACGTTCGGACCGGGCGGCCCCCTTGCCTGCCCGCGAACGCGCCGTCGCCTTGATAGAATTGACGGTCGCCATGATCGATATCCTTGTCTAAAGCCTTGTTATGTGGTCGGAATTCCGCGGCAGCCTCCAAGGGTGCTGGAGCCGCGGCCGGCGCTTCTATAGCGGCGCAGATAGCGAAAAACAAGGAATGAGATGGTGGGCGGGCCGAAACGGCGATCGGCCGGCTATTAACCGCTACCGGGCGGCGCCTTGCCCACGGCCGCTTCCAGCGCGGCAATCCGGACCTTGAGCGCCTCATTTTCTTCGCGGGCCAGACGCGCCATCTCCTTGACTGCCTCGAAATCCTCGCGCTTCACCACGTCGAGCTCGCGCAGGATGCGTTCCGCCTGGTTGCGGAACAGCGTCTCGACCTCACGCCGGACACCTTGCGCGGCACCGGCGGCATCGTTCATCAAACGGGCTACTTCATCGAAGAAACGATTCGTCGTCTGAACCATGGTTGCCTCCGAACTCCTCTGCCGGAGCCCGCTTGCTCTGAACATTGACAATGGCGATGGTGCGGCGCCCCTGCAAGAGGCGCGTCGCCGTCGGCAAAGACGCATCGCGAATGGATATCATCTGATGCTGGTTCTGCCAGTCCTGCCTTTCCCGCGATCAATCCGGTGCTGATCCATCTCGGGCCGCTGGCGATCCGATGGTACGCGCTCGCCTACATCGTCGGCATCATCGCCGGCTGGTATTACGCCCGCGCCATCATCGCTTCCGAACGCCTGTGGGGCGGACCGGCGCCGATGACTGTCATCGATTTCGACGACTTCGTCGTCTGGATCACGCTCGGCATCATACTCGGCGGCCGCACCGGCTATGTGCTGTTCTACAATCTGCCGCACTTCCTCGAAAATCCGTTGCAGATCTTCGAATTGTGGAACGGCGGGATGTCGTTTCACGGCGGCGTACTGGGCTGCTGCGTCGCGATTATTCTGTTCGCGCTGAAACGGCACATTCCGATTCTATCGCTCGGCGACGTGACTGCGGCCGTGGCGCCGATCGGCTTGTTTCTTGGCCGCCTCGCCAATTTCATCAACGGCGAATTGTGGGGCCGCCCGACCGACGTGCCATGGGCGATGATTTTCCCGAATGGCGGTCCGGTGCCACGTCATCCGAGCCAGCTTTACGAAGCGACGCTCGAAGGCATCGTGCTGTTCATCGTGCTCGGTCTGATGGTGCGCGCCGGTTGGCTCAAGCGGCCCGGCGTCATCACCGGATCCTTCGCACTCGGCTACGGCATCGCCCGCATCATCTGCGAATTCTTTCGCGAGCCCGACATCCAGCTCGGATTCCTGTGGGGCGGGCTGACGATGGGAATGCTGTTGTGCATTCCGCTGATGCTCGGCGGCATCGCCATCCTTGCCTTCGCGTTCCGCCGCAAACCGCAGACCAACAATGGCTGACGCGCATTCGCCGCTCGAGCGCGAAATTCGCCGGCTCATCGTCGCCGCCGGACCGATGCCCGTTGCCGACTATATGCGCCTCTGTCTGACCCATCCGCAGTACGGCTATTACATCAATCGCGATCCGTTCGGCCGCAGCGGCGATTTCGTTACCGCGCCGGAGATCAGCCAGATGTTCGGCGAGCTGATCGGAATATGGATGGCTTCGGTCTGGCAACAGATGGGCGCGCCGGAAAACGTGCGCATCGTCGAACTCGGGCCGGGCCGGGGCACGTTGATGAAGGACGCGATGCGTGCGGCCCGCGTCGTGAAAGACTTCCGGGCCGCGGTCGTCTTGCATTTTGTCGAAATCAGCCCGGCGTTACAAAAACTGCAAGAGCAACAGTTCGCCGAACTCGAAATTCCCGCGCTGTGGCACAGCACTTTCGAGGAAGTTCCGGCGGGACCGATCATCGTCATCGCCAACGAATTCGTCGATGCGCTGCCCGTGCATCAAGCGGTAAAGCAGGCCCACGGATGGCATGAGCGCGTCGTCGAATTAACACCAAGTGGCAAGCTGCAATTTGGACTGGCGCGCGAGACGTTGCTGAATTTCGAGACCGGACTGCCGCGCGCGTTGCGTCAATCAGCCGAAGGTTCGGTGTTCGAGTGGCGCTCGGACCGTCTCGCTCTCGAGCTGGGGCGGCGCGTTCGCTCGGATGGTGCGGCTTTGATCATCGATTACGGGCATTCACGCGTCGGTCTTCGGTGATACTTTGCAAGCGGTTGCCGGACACGCCTTTGCCGATCCGTTGCAGGCGCCCGGTGAAGCCGACCTTACGGCGCATGTCGACTTCGAAGCCTTCGCACAGATCGCAGAAAGCATCGGCAGCCGGGTCCACGGCCCGGTTCAGCAACGCGAATTTTTGTTCGGTCTCGGCATCGACAAACGCGCCGCGACGTTGAAAGCTGGTTTACCGCGCGACAAGGCGCTCGAAATCGACATGGCGCTGTCACGATTGACGGAGCCTGGCGCAAAGGGAATGGGAGAATTATTCAAGGTGCTCGCGATCACCGATCCGAGACTCGTTTCAGTTCCGGGATTTGAAGCCGCACGATGATGATCGAAGCTTCCATATTGGCGCTCGACGGCATCCGCCATGGTTTCTTCACGCGCGAAGGCGGCGTTTCCGGCGGCCTCTATGCCAGCCTCAATGGCGGCGTCGGCTCAAAAGACAACATCGAACACGTCGCGGAGAACCGCGCGCGGATGGCGACCGCGGTAGGCGTCACGCCGGACCGCTTCGTGACCGCTTACCAGATCCACTCTCCGCACGTTGTCGTCGTCGAAACGCCGTGGACGGCAGAAACCCGGCCGCGCGCCGACGCCATCGTCACGCGCATGCGGGCGCTGGCGATAGGCATCAGCACAGCCGATTGCGGGCCGGTGCTGTTGGCCGACCCGAAAGCGCGCGTTATCGGCGCCGCCCATGCCGGCTGGCGCGGCGCGCTCACAGGCGTGGTCGAGGCGACAATCGAGGCGATGGAGCGACTTGGCGCCGACGCGCGGCGAAATCCGGGCAGCGCTCGGACCCATGATCCGTCAGCAAAACTACGAAGTCGGCTCCGACCTTATCGAGCGGTTTGGCGCGGAAGACCCGGCCAGCAGCCGGTTCTTTGCGCCCGCGGCGCGAGAAGGGCACGCCATGTTCGACCTGCCCGGCTATATCGATTCCCGCCTGACGCGGGCCGGCATCCGGTATGTCGAAGACCTGGGGCATTGCACCTACGCCGATCCCGGAGAGGTTTTTCAGCTTCCGCCGCACCACCCACCGGGGCGAAGCCGACTACGGCCGCCATGTTAATGCGATTGCTCTAGCCGACTGACGCAGCGCCGCGACCCTTTCTGTAACCCCCTGTTAGCACAGCCCTAAAAGCCGCGGGGACAAGGTCCTGATTCATATTGCCAGCCCCCCATGCGGCTTGTATCAGGTCGGCAAAGTCTCTGCCGGGGCGTGCAGGAGAGCGGGAATGGCGGGCAATAACGGGGCGATCAAGCTCGTCTCCGGCAATTCTAATCCCGCGCTCGCCGAGGCGATCGGCGATTATCTTGGCACATCTCTGGCAAAAGCAATCGTCCGCCGCTTCGCCGACAACGAGATCTTCGTCGAGATTCAGGAGAACGTGCGCGGCGCCGACGTTTTTCTGATTCAGTCGACTTCGTTTCCCGCCAACGACCATTTGATGGAATTGCTGATCATCATGGACGCGCTGCGCCGCGCATCGGCGCGGCGCATCACGGCGGTGATCCCCTATTTCGGCTATGCGCGGCAGGATCGCAAAGTGGGACCGCGCACGCCGATCTCGGCCAAGCTGGTCGCCAACCTGATCACCCGCGCCGGCGCCGATCGCGTGATGACACTCGATCTGCACGCCGGGCAAATCCAGGGCTTCTTCGATATTCCGACCGACAATCTGTTCGCCGCACCGGTCATGATGCGCGACATCCGGCAGCGCTTTGATCTCGGCAAGGTAATCGTGGTGTCGCCCGACGTCGGCGGCGTGGTACGGGCGCGCGGCTTGGCCAAACGCATCAACACGCCGCTCGCGATCATCGACAAGCGCCGCGAACGGCCGGGCGAATCCGAAGTCGCAAACGTCATCGGCCAAGTGGATGGTGGCGTTTGTATCCTGGTCGACGACATCATCGATTCCGGCGGTACGCTGATCAACGCAGCCGACGCGCTGCTCGAACGTGGCGCGGCCGAGGTCTATGCCTATATCACCCACGGCGTGCTCTCCGGCGGCGCCGCAGCTCGCGTTGCCAAGTCGAACCTGAAGGAACTCGTGATCACCGACTCGATCCTGCCGACCAAGGCGGTGACGGACGCCGGCAACATCCGCCTGTTGTCGATCGCGACGCTGATCGGCGAAGCGATCAACCGCACCGCTACTGAAGAGTTGGTGTCGAGCCTGTTCGACTAGATTTGTTTCGCGCCAGCTTGGGATTTGCCGCCTCGGGCCGAGTTCCAATCCCAAGCTTCTCGACATTTCCGCGCCCCGACCTCGCCAACAGCCCGCCTCAGTTGCCGAGTCAACTTGTCGCAGTCCGATCTGTGGACTGTCATACACACGGCATTGTGTGTCGGGGGCAAATCACTTCATGAGTGCCGTTATCGGCGGTCTCAAAAGCCTTTACGCGGAATTTGGCGGGATGATTCGCGCCGTTTATAGTCGGCGGGCGTACTGATTCGCGCTCCTCCGTCAATTCACTGGCGTGAGTTGTTCCTGCGTCAAATCGCAGCCGAGCGTTCCTTAAGGGTCAGTGGCGTGCGCATTTCCACTCAAAGACTGACACGGAGCTGGAGACGGCATGTCCCTCATTGAACTCTCGCGGGATCAAATCAACAATCCGCTCGAAGTGGTCGAGCACATGGCGGCCGGCAATAACTGGCCGTTCGAGCGCTCCGGCGAAGATGAAATCGCTCTCGTCGTCACCGGCAAGTGGACCAACTACCAGGTCTCATTCACCTGGATGGGCGATATCGAAGCGCTGCACGTCGCCTGCGCGTTCGACATCAGGATTCCGGAACTTCGGCTGCCCGAAACGCAGCAACTCATCGCGATGATCAATGAGCAATTGTGGATCGGCCACTTCGACGTCTGGATGCAAAACGGCATGGTGATGTTCCGCCACGCGCTGGTTCTTTCCGGCGGCATCGCTCCGTCCGAGCAGCCAATGCGAGGCGGTACTCGGCTGCGCGCTCGATACGTGCGAGCGTTATTTCCCTGCATTCCAGTTCGTCGTGTGGGCCGGCAAAACAGCGCGTGAGGCCATGGAAGCCGCCATGTTCGAAACTTCGGGCGAGGCGTGACCGGCACCGCAGCGGATTTGCGGGATTTCTCCGGGCGCATCGTCGTCGTCGGCGCCGGCAAGATGGGCGGCGCGCTGCTCGAAGGCTGGCTGCGCTTTGGCCTCGATCCAAAAGCCGTCGCAGTACTTGAGCCGCAACCGGCGCCGCAGATCGCGTCGCTTGAACAAAGCGGCGTGCGGATAAACCCGAACATCAGTACGCTGACCGACATCGACGCCATCGTCGTTGCGGTGAAACCACAAATCGCCGGCGAAGCGCTGCCGCCCCTGGCAACAATGATCGGCCCTTCGACTGTCGTGGTGTCGATCATGGCCGGGCGCACGCTGCGATCGATCTTAAGCGCGCTGAAACGTCCATGCGCGGTGATTCGTGCCATGCCGAATACCCCCGCTGCCATCGGACGCGGCATCACGGTCGCCGTGGCTCAAAACGCCGACGCCACGCAACGCAACCTGGCGCATCGACTGCTGTCGGCGACCGGAACAGTGGAGTGGGTCGACGACGAAGCGCTGATGGACGCCGTCACCGCGGTATCGGGCTCCGGACCGGCTTATGTGTTCTTGCTCGCCGAAGCCTTGACGGAGGCCGGCGTCGCCGCCGGGCTTCCCTCGTCGCTCGCCGCGAAGCTGGCGAGAGAGACTGTGGCAGGCTCGGGCGAACTCTTGCATCGTGAGACGCGCGATGCTGCCACCTTGCGCGAAAATGTGACCTCGCCGGGTGGAACCACGGCGGCCGCCCTCGAAGTCTTGATGGGTAAGAACGGCCTCGAAGCATTGATGAAGACCGCGGTCGCTGCCGCGACCAGGCGCTCGCGCGAGCTGGACGGCTAGATACGCATCGAACGCCGTCTTGGAACCGCCGCGGCACAAGCCTACATTCCGTCAGACATTCCGCACGCGGGAATAATCGCGCGCGTCGCACGTTCAACCCGTTGCAGGAGTTCTGTCATGGCCCGTAGGCCCACACGCAAATCCCGAGGTAACCCAACGCGGCCCGCCGCAAAAGCGGCAGCCCCGACCCCAGGCACCGACCGGGACAGGATCATCTCCGCCTTTCTCGCTTTACTCTCCGAGAAACCGATCGAGCAAATCGGTCTCGCCGAGATTGCCAGTGAAGCCGGCGTGTCGCTTGCGCAATTACGCGGCGAGTTCGGCTCGGCGCTGGCGATCTATGCCGCTCATATCAAAGCCATCGATCGCGCCGTGCTGGCTGAGGATTTGAGCGACATGGCCGAAGAACCGCCGCGCGAACGACTGTTCGACGTGCTGATGCGCAGGCTTGAAATAATGGCGCCGCATCGTGAAGCCGTGCGCTCGGTGCTGCGCTCCGCCATGCGCGATCCGCCGCTTGCCGTTGCGCTCAATGGCATCGCAGTGCGGTCGCAGCAATGGATGCTGACGGCAGCCGGCATCAACGCCTCCGGCCCCCGCGGCATGATGCGCGCGCAGGGCCTCGCCTTGTTGTTCGGTTCGGTCTTGCGCACATGGACCCATGATGACGAGCCGGGTCTCGCGCGCACCATGGCGGCGCTCGATCGCGCGCTCGCCCGTGGCCAACGCTTCTCCGGGTTTCTCGACGATTTGTGCACCATACCGTCGCGGCTATCGCGGCTACGGCCCCGCCGTCGCCGGCGTGACAGGGATGAGGACAAGAAACAGCGACAGCTTGACGGCCCGCGACTTATCCACACCCCGCATTCGACCGCACCTGGCTTTGAGTTCGCTGTGCGGATGCAACCCTAACTGGACTCTGGAGAATCGGAACTTCGCCGGCTTGGGCTCGGCGATTTGGCAAGCTGACCAAACATTAGAACCCCTATAAAGAGTTGATTTCCTTTGCAAAGTTAGAATTGCTGCGATAGGGATAGTTGCATATCGAACCAATCGCCGCCGGGCTCGCCCAAGATGATTGTTTGCTCGTGTAACGTGTTTTCAGATCAGGACGTGCGCAGCACGCTGTCGGGCGAGTTTACTCCCCGAACCACCTGCCAAGTCTATCATTGCCTCGGTTGCAGTGCCCAATGTGGCCGATGCGCCCGCACGATCCGGCGCATCATGAAAGAGGCTCTGGGTGCGGTTGCAGACACGGCCAATAACGACGGCGCTAATTCCTGACGATGCGGCCATTTTCGCTAAATTAGTGGCTTCTACTGGCTCTCACGCCTTCGCGCTATAGCCACTCAGCTTAGAATAGTTATAATCTGGGTGAACGCCTCGCTCTGTACGGCGTTGGCCGCTTATTGCTGGAGCACGATCATGAAAGGTGAGCCTGGAGTCCTGGATTATCTCAATAAGGGACTGCGGCACGAACTGACGGCAATCAACCAATACTGGCTGCATTACCGTCTGCTCGGAAATTGGGGCTACCAGGCGCTGGCCAAACAATGGCGCAAGGAATCCATCGAGGAAATGCAGCATGCCGACAAGCTGGTCGACCGCATCATCTTCCTCGACGGTTTCCCGAATATGCAGGTGCTTGACCCACTGCACATCGGCCAGACCGTGAAAGAGGTGCTCGACTGCGATCTCGCGGCCGAGATGTCTGCGCGTGCGCTTTATCAGGAAGCCGCGACCCACTGCCATTCCGTGAAGGACTATGTCACGCGCGATCTGTTCGAGAAGCTGATGCATGACGAGGAAGAGCACATCGACTTCCTCGAGACGCAGCTTGATCTCGTGGCCAAGCTTGGTCTCGAACTTTACGCGCAGCATCACATCGGCGAGCTCGACGAGAGCAAAGACTGAACGCGCTGCTGTCTCGACGGAGAGCAGCCGCCAATCCTTAATAAATACTTACCGGAACTTCGCACCGCTGACAGGTCGGCGAGCTGGCATAGTGCGCGCGATCCGCGCTGACCGGCCCCCATCCGGCGCAGCATTAACAAATACGGTTAAAGGTTAGGGTTAAGTCCCGCTTAAATATTTGCTGCCACTCTTCGTCCCGGTTCATCGACGGCGAGCCTGCACAGGGCATGGTCTCGCCTGAGGAAAGGACGAAGCCATGGTTAGTGTTAGGCTTTTAATCAGCGCCGTCGCGACAAGCATGCTGACGACCGCTGCTTTCGCCGCGGATATGGCAGTACTGCCACCGCCACCCCCGCCACCCTATCAACCGCCGCCTATGGTCTATGCGCCGCCGCCGGTCATGGTCCCGCAGCCTTTGGGCGGCTGGTACCTGCGCGGCGATGTGGGTGTTGGCATTACCAGCGCCGCCAATCTCGAATTCCTGCAAAATCCGCTCAACAGCAGCAACTTCGCCATCCAGAACGCGTCTATGGGCGATACGACCCTTTTTAGCGCGGGCGTCGGCTACGAGTTCAACAATTGGCTTCGTTTCGATGTCACCGGCGAATATCGCACAAAGTCTCCGGTCAATGCATTCGGCATCTACACTTTCGGTGGCGGAACATTCGTCGATACCTATCAAGGCTTCTTGAAATCTACGGTGTTCCTGGCCAATGGCTACATCGACCTCGGCACTTGGGATTGTTTGACGCCGTTCGTCGGCGCAGGCGTCGGCGTCGCGTACAACTCGCTTGACGATTTCGTCGATGTCGGCGTGCCATCGGCTGGCAGCGGGATCGGCCGCAACAGCAGCAACTTCAATTTTGCCTGGGCCCTCCACGCCGGCGTTTCGTACGCCGTGACTGAGAATTTCTCGGTCGAACTTGCCTACCGCTACCTCAATTACGGCTCGGTCACCGATTTGATCGACTGTACCGGCGGCTGCAACCCCGACTCCTACAAGTTTCAGAATCTCAGCTCGAACGACCTGATGCTGGGCGTGCGTTGGAAATTCCCGGTCGCATACGCGCAGCCGCAATACCAGCCGCAATACCAGCCGCGGCAGTATCCGCTCGCGACCCGCGACTGATAACTGGTTAGGCGCACTACCTCGGAAATGCGAACGGCGCGGGTGACCGCGCCGTTTTTGTTTTGAGGCGGCTCGCCCCAACCCGCATCGATCGCCAGCCCAAAGCTAACGCTCCATTAAGGTTAATGCCCGATGATTACGCGCGTTTGGCCGCCCGTTGCGCGCCAAAAGGACGGAGTCGTTCGATGCGTTCGGTGGTCTGTGCTCTTGCGCTGCTGACGTTACCGACCAGCGCCTTTGCGGGCGACTTCGATATTTTGCGCGGTACGGTACCGACCTACCGTTGGGCCGGCTTCTACGCCGGCGGCGACTTTGGTTACTCGGCCGCCAACGTCAATTTCGGTCGGGCTGCGGGGCCGGACATCGCGAACATCCTGCGCAACAGCGCGATCGAGCAGGACGAACAGATTTCTCAATGGCCCCTGCTCGGCGGCAACAGCAATCCACAGAGTATGAACTTCGGCGGTTTCGCCGGTTACAATACCGAATGGGAGAATATCGTTCTGGGTTTGGAGGTCGATTACAGCCGCATTTCGCTAACGGCGTCGTCGTCGGGAGCGTTACCAAATCAAGGCTTCACTGACAGTACCAACCTTCCGACTGGGCATCACTACGTCTATAATTTGAGCGCCAGTGGGCAGTCCTCGTTCAACATGACCGATGTCGCATCGTTGCGCGCGAGATTCGGATGGGAAGCGGGCAATTTTCTACCCTACGCTTTTACCGGCTTCGCGCTTAGCCGCGCCAGTGTTACAAACTCAGCAACAATTTCCTACACGGCAATCGACAATCCCGATTCGGAAATACCCCCTCTTCAACCGCTTAACCCACTGGCGTTCGGTCCTACAACGCAAACGACCGCACAGACCTCGTTCGTTTATGGTGTCGATGCCGGCGTTGGCCTCGATGTTGGGGTCACATCGCACCTGTTCGTGCGCGGCGAACTGGAATACATCTACTTTGCTCCGGTCGATGGCATCCGCCTCAGTATCTCCTCCGCCCGTGCCGGCGTCGGTTACAAATTTTAATTCCACCACGATCATCTCCTCGCCGCTTGACGCGGCGGCTCTGCTTCCTTAATTGCACTTCCGGGCCACCCCTCCCCACCGAGGGGCGACTATCTGGAAGGATAGATCATGACGATCATGCCGACGTTGCGGCCGCGCGTGCCGCATTTTTCATCCGGCCCCTGCGCCAAGCGCCCTGGCTGGACCCCCGAAGCCCTCTCTGACGCATTTGTTGGCCGCTCGCACCGCTCGAAGCCAGGCAAGGCCAAGCTCAAGCGCGCCATCGATTTAACCCGCGAGATACTGCGGGTGCCAGCGGATTACCGCATCGGCATCGTCCCCGCCTCCGATACCGGCGCCGTTGAGATGGCCTTGTGGTCGCTGCTGGGGGAGCGCCCGGTCACCATGCTGGCCTGGGAATCGTTCGGTGAAGGCTGGGTCAGCGACGTCGCCAAGGAACTTAAACTCAAGGACGTGACACTGATGCGGGCGCCGTACGGCGAATTACCCGATCTCGGCAAAGTCGATCCGGCAAGCGACGTCGTGTTCACCTGGAATGGCACAACCTCCGGCGTTCGTGTCCCCAATGCCGACTGGATCAAGGCGGATCGCGCCGGCCTTACCATCTGCGATGCGACTTCCGCTGCGTTCGCACAGCCGCTTGATTGGCCCAAGCTCGATGTTGTGACCTTCTCCTGGCAGAAGGCGGTCGGCGGCGAGGCGGCGCACGGCATGCTGATCCTGTCGCCGCGCGCTGTCGTGCGGCTTGAAAGTTATTCGCCGCCATGGCCGCTGCCAAAAATCTTCCGTATGACCAAGAGCGGCAAGCTCAACGAGGCCATCTTTCTGGGCGAAACGATCAACACGCCGTCGATGCTGTGCCTCGAGGATTATCTCGACGCGCTCGAATGGGCGAAGTCGGCCGGTGGCTTGCCGGCTCTTCAGGTCCGCGCCGACGCGAACGCCAAGGTCATCGCCGATTGGGTGGAGCGTACCGGGTGGATTGACTTTCTCGCGCGCGAACCATCGCAGCGTTCCAATACCTCCGTGTGCCTGAAGGTCGTCGATCCGGCCGTGACAAAGCTCTCCCCAGACGCACAGGCGGCCTTCGTCAAAGGCATCGCTGGCGCGCTCGACAAGGAGGCCGTCGCCTATGACATCGACGCTTACCGCGACGCGCCGTCGGGATTGCGCATCTGGTGCGGCTCGACGATCGAGCGCGCCGATGTCGAGGCGCTGACGCTGTGGCTCGATTGGGCTTACGCCAAGGCCAAGGATGCCTTGGCGAAGGCCGCGTGAGGTAGTCATGGCCCCGAAAGTTCTCATCTCTGATGCCTTGTCGCTGGCTGCGGTTGCAATCTTCAAGGACCGCGGCATCGAGGTCGATTTCCAGCCCAATCTCGGCAAGGACAAAGACAAGCTCGCCGAAACCATCAACGGTTTCGACGGCCTGGCGATTCGCTCCGCCACCAAAGTCACTGCGAAAATGCTGGAGCAGGCCAAAAGCCTCAAAGTGATCGGCCGGGCCGGCATCGGCGTCGACAACGTCGACATCCCCGCAGCCACCGCGCGCGGCATCATCGTGATGAATACGCCGTTCGGCAATTCGATCACGACCGCCGAGCATGCCATTACGCTGATGCTCTCGCTGGCGCGGCAAATTCCGGAGGCCGACGCTTCGACACGCGCCGGCAAGTGGGAAAAGAACAAATTTCTCGGCATGGAGATCTTCAGCAAGACGCTCGGCATCATCGGCTGCGGCAATATCGGATCGATCGTCGCCGATCGTGCCATCGGCCTGAAGATGAAAGTGATTGCCTACGATCCGTATTTGTCGGCGGACCGCGCCGTACGTCTCGGGGTCGAGAAAGTCGAGCTCGACGAACTGTGGCGCCGCGCCGATATCATCACGCTGCATACACCTCTGACCGACAGCACTCGCAGTATCATCAATGCCAAGACGCTTGGGCTGATGAAAAAAGGCGTCCGGCTGGTTAACTGCGCGCGCGGCGAGCTCGTCGACGAAGCAGCTTTGTGCGAGGCGCTCAAATCCGGCCATGTTGCCGGTGCGGCGCTCGATGTGTTCCGCGAAGAGCCGGCAACGCAGAGCTGTCTGTTCAGCCTGCCGAACGTCGTCTGCACACCGCATCTCGGCGCCTCGACCATGGAGGCGCAGGAGAACGTAGCTTTGCAAGTTGCGGAACAGATGGCCGACTATCTGTTGCGCGGCGCAATATCCAACGCCGTCAACTTCCCCTCGATTAGCGCCGAAGAAGCGCCGAAGCTTAAGCCGTTCATCGCGCTTGCGGAGAAACTCGGGTCTTTCGCCGGCCAGTTGACCGAAACCGGCGTACAGCGCGTCCAGATCGTCTATGAGGGCGGCGTCGCGCAGATGAATACCAAAGCGCTGACCTCGGCCGCCATCGCAGGTTTGCTGCGTCCGATGCTGCAAGACGTCAACGTCGTGTCGGCGCCGATCGTCGCCAAGGACCGCGGCATTGTCGTTGAGGAAACGCGACGCGAAGCGGAAGGTGATTACGAAAGCCTGATTACGGTGACTGTCGTCACCGATCAGCAGTCGCGTCACGTATCCGGCACGGTGTTCGCCGACGGACGGCCGCGCATCGTCAACATCAAGGGCATCCGGATGGACGCCGAGTTCGGGCCATCGATGATCTACATCACTAATCTCGACAAGCCCGGCTTCATCGGCAAGTTCTCCTCGACCCTTGGTGATGCCGGCATCAACATCGCGACATTTCACGTCGGACGGGAAACGGCGGGCGGCGACGCCATCGCCTTGATCGAAATTGACGGCGAATTGCCGCCGGAGGTTTTGAGCAAGGTACGGGCGCTGCCGCAGGTGCAGCAAGCCAGGCCGCTGCGGTTCTAGCTAGGCGGACGCCTTATCGGCTAAGTTCTGGCTGTTGGCCCGAGCGGCGTTGCTTTTTTTGGTCGCGATCGTTATGCCCGAAAATACAAGGCCGTAACCGACCGCGTGAAACAGCTCGAACCGTTCGCCCAACAGCGCGATCGCCAGCACCGATCCAAACACTGGCACCAGATGAATGAATGGCGCAGCACGATTGGGTCCAATCAATTCGATGCCGCGATTGAGAAACAAATAGCCGAGCAGGGACGGGAAAATGCAAACAAAGGCGAAGCTGAGCAAGCTTTCGGTGTCGATAATAAGCGTCTTGCCGCTGGCCAATTCCCATATGACGGCCGGGATCAACATGATTGCGCCGAGGCCCATGCCGACAGCGAGGAACGAGAGCGGATTGATCGGCGGCCGCTTGCGCAACATGGCGGCGTAGAAGCTGTAAACCAGCAGCGCGATCACGAACATCACATCGCCGCGGTTGAAGTCGATGCCGAGCAGCACCGCAATGCTGCCGTGACAGATGATAACGACGACGCCGGTCAGCGAGACGCACACGCCCATGGCCTGCCGAAATGTCAGCCGGTCGCCGAAAAGTGCAAACGTCCAAATCGCCACGAACAGCGGCGCGATTGATTGCAATAGCAAGCCGTTGATCGCCGTGGTGTATTGCAGGCCGTAATAGGCCATCGTGTTGTAGATAGAGAAGCCGGTGAACGAGAGCAGCAGCATGATCGACGCGTGTTTTCGGATCACCGGCCAATCGTGTGCTATATGACGCGCCGCAAACGGTAGCAGGATGATTGCTGCACCCGCCCAGCGGATGAAGGCGAGCGTCATCGGCGGAACGTGGCCGACGAAGACCCTGCCCATGATCGTGTTGCCGGCCCAAAACAGCGACGTGAGCGACAACAGCAGGTAAGGCTGGTCGAGTAGCCAGCCGCCGCGGCGAGCGGGACTGGCAGCAGATATTCCCGGCATGAACGGCAATTCCCTTAAAGCAATCCCTTGTCGCCTCGATGTTGTTGCGTGGCAAAGGAGCTATCGCGGACGGCATCGCGCCGCCAGCCTCGCCGCTGCATGGCTGCTTGGGTGCCAGAATCCTGCGACAATCGGCTCGCTCCTGGACCGGCTGTTCGCCGGAAAGGCGCCGGAATCTCCTGCCAAAGCCCGCTCCGGCCCAAATTTACTGTAAAACCAATAATTTGAGCCGGAAAAGACGGTGTCTGGCAGGCCGCTTTTCCTTGCTTCGCCGCGCGTCATCCATTATCCGGGGCAGTCGGTCGCCGCCGATATCCAACTCACGTGAGTTTTCATCGGCCTTTTGGGGACAGGTCCTCATGGCAAATGTTGTCGTGGTTGGCTCCCAATGGGGCGACGAAGGCAAAGGCAAGATCGTCGATTGGCTGTCTGAGCAAGCGGACATCGTGGTCCGCTTCCAGGGCGGCCATAACGCCGGCCATACGCTTGTCATCAACGGAACGACCTACAAGCTCTCGCTGCTGCCTTCAGGCGTCGTGCGGCCGGGCAAAATGTCGGTCATCGGCAATGGCGTGGTGCTCGATCCGCACGCTTTGCTCCGGGAGATCGGGACGTTGAAAAGCCAGGGCGTCACTGTCACGCCAGAGACGCTGCGTATCGCTGAGAACACGCCCCTGATCCTGTCGCTGCATCAGGAATTGGACGTTGCGCGCGAGAAGGCTTCAGGCAAGGCCGCTATCGGCACGACCGGTCGCGGCATTGGACCGGCCTATGAGGATAAAGTCGGGCGTCGCGCTATCCGCCTGATGGATCTTGCCGACTTGCAGATGCTCAACGGCAAGCTCGATCGTCTGCTTGCGCACCACAACGCGCTGCGCCGCGGCCTCGGCATGACCGAGATCGAACCACGCACGCTCTACGATGAATTGGCGAGCGTTGCACCCAAAGTGCTGCCCTACATGGACTCGGTCTGGTCGCGGCTCGACGAGTGGCGGCGCGAGGGCAAGCGCATTTTGTTCGAGGGCGCCCAGGGCGCGCTACTCGATATCGACCACGGCACTTATCCGTACGTCACATCGTCCAATACGGTCGCGGCGCAGGCAGCGACCGGTTCCGGCCTGGGACCGAATGCGATCGGCTATGTGCTGGGCATCTGCAAGGCCTACACAACACGCGTTGGCGCCGGTCCGTTTCCGACCGAGCAACTCAACGAGATCGGAAAGACGCTGGGCGAGCGCGGCAAGGAATTCGGCGTTGTCACCGGCCGTCCTCGCCGGTGCGGCTGGTTCGATGCGGTGCTGGTGCGCCAGACGGTGCGGACCAGCGGTATCAAC
The DNA here is from genome assembly GCA_963742215.1 of uncultured Alphaproteobacteria bacterium. Taxonomy (GTDB): domain Bacteria; phylum Pseudomonadota; class Alphaproteobacteria; order Rhizobiales; family Xanthobacteraceae; genus BOG-931. Next base: position 336,319 of record CAVULJ010000011.1, on the reverse strand, counting down.
GGCCTGGCGTTGACCAAGCTGGACATTCTCGACGGCTTCGACGAAATCAAAGTCTGCGTTGCCTACCGGCTCGACGGTAAGGAGATCGATTACTTGCCGGCAAGCGAGCACGCGCAGGCCAAGGTCGAGCCAATCTACGAGACCGTTGCCGGGTGGAAAGAGAAGACCGCGTGCGCCCGTTCGTGGGCGGAACTCCCGGCTCAGGCCATCAAGTACGTTCGCCGGATCGAAGAGCTGGTCGGCTGCCCGGTGGCGCTGCTGTCCACCAGCCCGGAACGCGAGGACACGATCCTGATGCAGAATCCTTTTGAGGCCTGACCGGGATGATAATAAAGGGAGCCGGGCGTAAGCTCATTCCATGACCGACTATCAACCGCTCATAGCCCGCGCCGTCGACGGGCTTGGCAAGAGTACCGGCGAAGCCCGCCGGGGACTCTATGAGCGGGCACGCTCTGCGCTGGTTACGCAGCTGCGCTCTGTCGATCCGCCGCTTTCCGAATCCGATATCACCCGCGAGCGGCTGGCGCTGGAAGAAGCGATCCGCAAAGTCGAGGCCGATGCCGCGCGCAAGGCCCGCATGGAGGCGCGAACCGAGTCGCGGTTCGAGCCGCGCCCGCTCAGACCCACTATACGCACCGCCCCTGCTGCGCCCTCACCGCCACCGCCGCCTCCCGCACCACCTCCGCAGCAAGAGCGCGCCGCACCGAAGTTCCCCATCGAAGAGCCTGCTCCTTCGTGGAACGAGCCGTCAGCCGAGGTCGAGCCTGAAACAACTGTCGGCGCGGCTCACACTGAGCCTCAAGTGCCCGCTGAGCCGCCGCCCCGGACGAGCCCGCCGACCGCGCGGAGCAGACTGTTGGGCGCGCGAACCTCGTCACTGTCACAGGAAGGCATCAGAGGCTTCCGCAACGTCGTCAGCGATGCCGACGATCTCGGTTCGGCGTCAGCCAAGGCAGCAAAATCGGCGCGCGAGACCCGCGACACCTACGAGCCACTGCCGCGCCAGATCAACGATGATCTCGACTCCGCCACCGCGCGTGATCGCTTCGACCCAAATCTCGATGGCGACGAATTGCGCGATTACGGCACCCTTCAGCAGGAAAGTCTCGAGCCGTCTTTCCATCTCGAAGACGACGAGCCGCCGCTGTTTCCGGGGCAGTCCGGCCGGGCGCATCCGCCGCGGCCGCCGGTTGAAGACGACGAGTACGAGCATACGCGCCCGCCTCGCTCCTATGTCGGCATGATCAGGATTGCCGTCATTGGCTGCATCATCGGTATTCTTGCCGCCGTCTTTGCCTGGCAATGGCCCAATATTTCGCATCTGGTCGCGCGGATCGGATCGCACGCACCGACCCAGACGGCACAGCAACAGCAGCCGCCGCAACAACAGCCGAAATTCTCCGGCCGGGTTCCGCAGGATCAGGGCCAAGGCCAGTCGCCCGGCACCGGCGCGCCTGCAACCAGCGACCAGACGGGCCAGCCGTTGCGCAACGCGTCGTTCTCTATGAGGAAGACCCGAACGATCCGCAAGGCCGACGCTTTGTCGGCTCCGCAATCTGGCGCACGGAAACGGTTTCTCCCGGCCCCGGCCTGGCACCGGAGCTCGCGGTTCGCGCCGACATTGAAATTCCCGATCGCCGCATGACCGTCACCTGGTCGTTGCGGCGGAACACCGACAAAGCGCTGCCGGCGAGCCATACCATCGAGATCATGTTCAACCTGCCGGCTGATTTCCCCGGCGGTGGCATCGCCAATGTACCCGGCGTCCTGATGAAACAAGCCGAGCAAGCCCGCGGCACCCCGCTGGCGGGACTTGCGGTGAAAGTAACAAACGGATTTTTCCTCGATCGGCCTGTCCGCGGTCGACGCCGACAAGCAGCGCAATATGCAATTGCTCAAGGATCAGGAGTGGTTTGACATTCCGATCGTGTACACCAACGGCGGCCGCGCTATTCTCGCAGTCGAAAAAGGCCCGCCTGGCGACCGCGCCTTTCAACGACGCCTTCACCGCCTGGTCCAAATAAGCGGCCGAAATAACCGCTCCAACCGAGCGGTGAATTCGCTCTGACTGTTTGTTAAAGCCGCGCACAGAGGAGTAGGTTAAGTGGAACAGCGTGCCAGAGTGAGTTCTCCTGACGCGAAGACAATGAATCCGGAAGCAACCCCCACGTCGCTTCGGCGCTGCGAACGCTTGGCACCGAACGTGACGGTGTCGCCGCCCTTTCCGCGGCGATGTGCGACGGGCTGGGTGCCCCGTTCGCCGCCGCCGTTGACGCAATTCGCGATGCGCGCGGCCGCGTCATCGTCACCGGCATGGGCAAGTCCGGTCATGTGGCGCGCAAAGATCGCGGCGACGCTTGCGTCGACCGGAACGCCGGCATTTTTTGTTCACGCCGCGGATGCAAGCCACGGCGATCTCGGCATGATCACGTCGGACGACGTCATGCTGGCGCTGTCGTGGTCGGGCGAGACCGAAGAGCTCAAGGACCTGATCACTTACTCGCGGCGTTTTCGAATTACGCTGATCGCCATCACCGCAAGCGCCGGCAGCACGCTCGGCACGGCCGCCGACATTGTTCTGGCGCTGCCGGAGTCCCGCGAAGCCTGCCCGCACAATCTGGCGCCGACCACCTCCTCGCTGATGCAGCTCGCGCTGGGCGACGCGCTCGCGATTGCGCTTCTTGAAAGCAGAGGTTTCACGGCGCTTGATTTTGGCGTCTTCCATCCGCGCGGCAAATTGGGCGCGGCGCTGAAATTCACCCGCGACGTGATGCATGCCGGGCCAAGCGTGCCGCAGATCAAGCGCGGGGCGCCGATGTCCGAAGCGATCGTCGAGATGACCTCGAAAGGATTTGGCTGCGTTGCGGTCGTCGAAACGCAACGGCAAGCTCGCCGGTGTCATCACCGATGGCGATTTGCGCCGGCATATGCGCGTCGACCTGCTTCAGGTCCCGGTCGACGAGGTGATGACCGAGATCACCCAAGACCGTTCGTCCGGATCAATTGGCAAGCGAAGCGCTGCAAATCCTCAATTCCTCCAAGATCACGGCGCTGTTTGTCGTGGAGCAAGGCTTGCCGGTCGGGATCGTGCATTTTCACGATCTGCTGCGCGCGGGCGTCGCGTAAACGTTTCGATCGACGCACCGCGAAAAGCTCAAGAGACCGATGACAGCGCCGACGGCATGGCCGCTAGTACAAGCCGCCGCGCGCGACTGCGGTGTCTTGGGCAGGCGGTTGGGCTCTGCGGCGTGGCGAGCGGCCGGGTTGCCGAGCCGCCGGTGCGGGCCGACACAGTGTGCGCTTCCGGTCGCAGCAGGCGGTTGCTGCTGTTCCGCAGTGGTCGCTGCCTGCCGATGGGCGATAAAATTCTCGATAGCCTGGAGTGCCGGGCCGAGGTGGAGTATCGGCCGGTTCACCTCCGGCCCAGTGCGGCCAAGCATCGGAAACCGGACCCGGAAACCTGGGCGCAGGCCCCGACAACGAGCCGAAACTGAGCGCCAACAGCGCCAAGGTGTGCCGCTTGAGTATCATGCCACCCGCTGGATCGTCCCCTGAACAAAAGGAGATGGGCTGATTTCGTGGCGGGACTGTGATGCCCCGACCGTCATCGGCCGACACCGCCCGATGTTCGACAGGCGAACTGGCAACAGAGTTGCTAAGGTCTCGGTGTGAAGGATTTCCTAACCAGCCGTCAACGGCGTCAGATCCTGCCGCGCGGCCGCGCTGCTGTCAGCGACTGGCGATTGTGCAGGGATGCAGCAGCCTGGCGATGCCGGAGCGGAGCCACGCCACCGCCCGAGGGAGTGGACCCTGCCTACGCCAAGCTTATCGCCACCTACTGAAAAGCAATTTCAAGGAACTGTCGCCGTACGATCCCGCCGAAATATCGACGCCGCGCTGGGTCGGAATCCGTAAAAGGGCTGGACCTGGGTCACGCTGTGTTCACTTCATGGACCATGGACACCGGCGTACTTATTCCCTGTTCTTCAACCGGACCGAAGTCGTGGATGCACGATACGCGGTTTTGACCGACGGCTGCGGCAAGCAGACCTATTCGCCTTTTGATCTGACCTCCGGTGGCGTGAGGCCGGGGTCTATCGGCGACACTGGCCCGCTTTACTAGTTAGACGCATGGCGGGGGGCACAAACACTTTGTCGGTTTTGGGCAGCGCTGCAATTGTTGTTGTTGCGGCTTTGCTAGCTGCGGCATTCATTGTCGCGCTGCTGCCCTGGCTGACACGCTATGCCCTTGCACAGACCCAATGCGCGATCGTCCCATCGCACGCCGACGCCTCAAGGCGGCGGCATCGCTGTCGTTGCCGCGACGCTGGCAGTCGTTGGCGTCGCGCTGATATTCACTCCCGCTGCGTCATCGGCAAACGTGTCGCTGCCAATCGTTGCTGCCGCGATTGTTGTGATGACCGGCCTTGGCGCGATCGACGACATTAGACCGCTGCCTGTCGCCCCGCGGTTTGTGCTGCAAGCCGTTGTCGTCGCGGCAGTGCTTTATGCAGTGCCCGAGCAGATGCGTGTCATTCCGGCATTGCCGTGGTGGCTCGAGCGTGCTTGCTGCTGATCGGCGGCCTGTGGTTCGTCAATCTGGTCAACTTCATGGACGGCATCGACTGGATGACCGTCGCAGAAGCGGTCCCGTTGACGGCAACGCTGGCGGTCATCGGCTTTGCCGGCGGACTTCCGGCTTACGCTACGGCTGCTGGCGCTGGCGCTGGGCGGCGCGATGATCGGATTCGCTTATTTCAATCGGCCGACAGCGCGGATTTTTCTCGGCGACGTCGGCAGCCTGCCGATCGGTCTCATGCTCGGTGTCTGCTGCTGCTTGTCGCGGGCGCCGGCCATCTGGTCGCAGCGCTGGTCGCGCCGCTCTACTATCTAGCCGACGCCACGGTGACGTTGCTGCGACGAGCCGTCCGCGGGGAGCCGATCTTGCAGGCGCACCGCACCCACTTTTATCAGCGCGCCACCGATAACGGCTTTACCACCATGGACATTGTCGCCCGCGTGTTTGCGGTAAACGTCGGCTCTCGGCGTTTTGTCGGTCACGACAGTGTTAATACCCGGCCCGATAACCGGCATCGTGGCGCTCGTTGCCGCGTCCATCCTCGTGACCTGGCTTCTCGTCACTTTTGCGCAAGGCAAGAAATGAGTCGCATCCTGGTCACCGGAGCTTCCGGATTTGTCGGCCGCGCCGTGGTCGCGGCATTGGCGAAAGACGGCCATGCGGTGCGCGCCGCAGTCCGGCGTCCGACGCCCGCTTTTCCCGGCAACGTTGAAATTGGTGCAACACGGCGATTTGGCCGAACCGATCGATTGGTCGCCCCTGCTTGCGGGAGATCGATGCCACCATCCATCTGGCCGGCATCGCGCATATCGGCCCCCGCGTCGGCGCCACGCTCTATGATCGCGTCAATCATCTGGCAACGGCGCAACTGGCGACGGCGGCGGCGCAGGCCGGCGTAGGCCGACTTCGTCTTCATGTCTTCGATCCGCGCGCAAAGCGGGCCGGCCGCCGATCACGCCCTGACGGAACGCGATCCGCCCGCGCCGACCGACGCGTACGGCCGCTCGAAGCTCGCCGCCGAACAAGCCATCCGAGACGCCGGCTTGTCCTTCACCGTTCTGCGCCCGGTTCTGATTTACGGCGCCGGCGTGAAAGGAAATCTCGCCATGCTGGCGCGCGCCGCGGCCACGCCGCTGCCGCTGCCGGTTAAAGATTTCGTCAACCGGCGCTCGCTGCTCGGCATCGACAATCTCATCTCGGCGCTGGCGTTCGTGCTCTCGTCGCCGCAGACCGTCGGCGAAACCTACGTGGTGGCCGATCCCGGAATGGCGCTCAAGCTCGGCGATATCATTACGACGATCCGGCAGGCCAAAGGCCGCCGCCCGTTCCTCATGCCGATGTCGACCGACTATCTGGAATGGCCGCTCCGCGCGCTCGCGGCGCAACGATGTCTGGGACCGCATCGGCGGCAATTTGCGGGTCGATCCGGCAAAACTGATCGCCGCCGGTTGGCAGCCGCTGCACGATACCCGTGCCGGCCTTACCGCGATGGTTCAGGCCGCGGCGCCGCGGAAATCCGGCACCGCTTCGCGTCAGCACGCGGTAAATCGCTTCGCGTTCCTCGCGCGCCAATCCCTGCTCCAGCATCGCCAGCCAGCCGCGCATCGCATCGAGCGAGGGCTGTACCGGCCGCGCCGCGACCACGCCGTCAAATCCGACGTCGACCATCGGCTCCTCGCGCGCGAACAGGATTTCGTGCATGCGCTCGCCGGGCCGCATGCCGGTATAAACGATATCGATGTCGCGGCCCGGCTCCAGGCCGGCAAGACGGATCATGCGCTCGGCAAGATCGACGATTTTGACCGGCTGACCCATGTTGAGCACATAAACCGAAACGTCGGAGCGATCGGGCCCGAGCGCGTGACTGGCCGCAGTGACGACGAGGTCACAGGCCTCGCGAATAGTCATGAAATAACGCACCATATCGGGATGCGTGACCGTGACCGGACCGCCGGCATCGATCTGCGCCTTGAACTTCGGCACCACCGAGCCGTTTGAAGCAAGCACGTTGCCGAAGCGCACCGCGATGAGCCGCATCGGCGCCCGCTCGGTCGGCGCATGGTGCGAAGAATTCGGCATCGAGCGCCTGACAGTACATTTCCGCAAAGCGCTTGGTCGCTCCCAGCACCGAAACCGGCTCGATCGCCTTGTCGGTCGAGATCATGACCATCGCCGACGCGCCAGCTGCCACGGCCGCATCGGCGACGTTGACCGAACCGAACACGTTGGTCTTCACGCCTTCTTCCCAGTTCGCCTCAAGCAGCGGCACGTGTTTGAGCGCCGCGGCATGAAAGACGATGTCGGGCTTGAAATCCGACATCAAACGAAACAGCGCGGTTGCGATCGCGCACGTCGGCAATGCGGCCCTCGATCACTGGTTTCGCCGGCCTGGTGCCGAGCGTTTCAAGCACCGCATGCAATGCCGGCTCGGAATTCTCGATGATCATCAGGCGCACCGCGCCGAACGCGATCACGCGGTCGCAAATCTCGGCACCGATCGAGCCGCCGCCACCGGTAACGACGATCGATTTGCCTTTCAGGAACCCTTCGAGCCGTCCGTAGTCGATCTTGACGCTTGGCCGCAGCAGCAGATCCTCGACATTGACGGGCGCGAGCCTCGGCATCTCGCCGCCATCGTCGAGCGACGGCAGGCGGCTCACGGTCAAGCCAAGCCGGCGTGCGTGCATCAGGGTCGCTTCGGGCTTGGCCTCGGGCTCGAACGCCGAAGGCGTGAAGATCACCCGCGATACGATCGTGTCGCGTTCCGCAAGCTCGCTTACCACCCGATCAAGATCGGCGAAGCCGCCAAGCACCGGGATGCCGCGTATCGACTGCCCATGGTCCGCCGGCGACGACGACAGCACGCCGACCGGCCAGACCTTGCGCACGGCGCCGCTTTCAATGGCGCGCAGCAAGACTTCGGCATCGGCGGCACGGCCGAGCACCAGTGACGGATTGGCCGAGTCGGCCAGAGCGTGATGACGGGTGCGTGTGTAGCGGAAATACCGATACGCGATCCTCGGCCCGCCCAGGAATACGTTCTGCAAGATCCAGTAGAGAACGATGGTGATCTTGCCGAAGAAAAACTGGCCGAGCACATTCGGCGCGACGAGAACATAGTCGAGCGCCAGCAATGAGACCGCGAGCACCGTCGAGGCGCGCAAAATGTTCATCAAATCCGGGAGCGAAGCGAAACGCCACTTCGCCTCGTAGAGATGAAACAGGTAATAGATGATGCCGGCATAAGCGATGAAGCCCGGCAAGAAATACAGGAGCGGTTCGCGCCGGTCCGCGAGACCGACGGCTTCAAAACGAATGTAGAAGCTTGCGACGATCGCTGCCGCCGTCATGATCAAGTCATGGGCGATAACGAGTGTCCTGCGCGGGCTTAAATTCAGTCCGAGCATGCCTGAATCCGCTGCCGGGTGCATTCCGCCTGTCATTACCGGGCTTTCGCCAGCCGCGCCACCCCGAGTCGATCGCCCAAAGCCGGCAAGATCAGGCCGCGCGGCTGACCGTAAGCGCCTGATCCACCGCGGATATAACCTGGGCGCCGGTCAGCTCATCGAGGCAGCGGCTGAAGCTGTCCAGCCGGCGTTCGCAACCCTCGAGCTGGCACGGCAGACAGGGCAAAGGATTTTGCACCAGCCAGACATTGCCACGCTGCTGAATTGTGCCGGCCGCCGACCAGGGCCGATCAAGCCCCCCGACCGGCCAAGGCCCCCAAAGGCGTGGGTCAGTCGGCCCATAGAGGGCGACGGTCGGAACGCCGGTCGCGGCGGCGAGATGGGTGATAGCGGTATCCGGCCCGACATAAATCTGCGCATCGCGAATTGCTGCCGTGAGTTCCGGCCAATCGAGTTTGCCGTCGTGACGCATAACGTCGCAGCCGCGCCAAACCTCGTCGAGATAGACTGGCGTCGCTCTGCAGCGCCGCTCGCTGATGACGCCGAGGCCGCGCTGGCGCAGTGCGGATGCGAGTTTGCGCCATCCCGTCTGCCGTCCAGCGCTTGTAGATGAACATCGGCGCGGCATGCACGACGGCATAGGGACGACGCGGAAGAATGCTCGGCCCGCACGTCGCCGTTCGGACAAACGATTTCGGCGAGCAGCGGGAATACCGATGAGTTCGGCGAGGCGAAGCACATCGCGAACACGGTGCTGTTCACGGTCCCTGACATAAGACCGCGTCAGAGCCCAACCCTTTACCGTTGCGGCTAAAGCCGGTGGCTTCGACCGGCCCCGCGCTTTGCCGGCCTGCAATCCAGGCCAAAGTCGTCGGCCGATCGCCGCTCTGGGTCGAGAGCGCCAGATCGTAGCGCCGCGCCAGCCGCCGCATCAGCGTGAGCGTGTCCTGTGCACCCGGCCGCTGCGGAATGGCGATAACCTCCTGCAAGATCGGGATTGCCCGCCAGAATGCCCTGCGTTCCGGCAAATACCAGCGCTTCGATCGAAGCCGCCGGAAAGGCGCGCTTGATGCTGCGTATCAACGGCGTTGTCAGCAATACGTCGCCGAGCCGGCGCAAGGCGATGACCAAAATGCGGGGCTTCGCCGGCAAGCCGATCGGCGTCATGGCTCTGCTTTTGGCTGCGCGGCAGGCCCGCCATCGCGCTCGCGCAATACCATACCGCCGATGACGCCGACGCCGAAGACGTAAAGCCAGCCTTCCGTAGAATCGAACAGATGCGAATTAAACAGCGACGAGACAACGTTCTGGACAACAACGACCGTGCCGGCCCACGCCGTCAAACTGCCGCTGAAAAACAGCATGAAATGCGCAAGCCACATCGCCACAAGCACGGCTGCACCGACAAGACCAAGCTGAATGGCGACGCCAAACATCTGGTTATGCGGATTGACCGTCAGCGTATCCCTGCCGAACCGGCATCATGTGCCGCATTACGAAATTGCTCGGGAATGGAACCCGTGCCGTGGCCGAAAATCGGGCGCCGCCTGAACAAACGACAATGACTTTCTCAGAAACTCGAGGTGCAAACCGGTCGAGTTATAAGCATCGTTCTTTTCATAAGATTGCAGCTCGGTCGCGGAGATAGAAAGCCGGTCTCGCATATAGGATGATCCTGCCCAGACCACCGCAGCAACCAGACAGCAAATGACGACCGCGCCCGCCAACCCTTTCCAGCCCAATCGCCGCCAACCCAGCCAAAGCGCCAACACCGGAATGACAACGAGCGCGGTGCGGCCAGTGGCGACGAAAAAGATATTAGCCAGAAAAGCCGCCGCAAGGCCGAATTCGATGAGTGAATGACGCAGGTTGCCGCGCGAAGTATCAATTGCAATTCGCAGAAGCACGAAGGCGCAAATCAGGAACTCGGTACTTTGAGTAATATAATTCTTGAACAGGACTCCCTGTTGCGTCTCGGACTTCGAGAAACCCGAAAGTCCAGGCACCAGAACTACCGCCCAAGAGGCCAGAAGCAGCAGCGTTACCGACGCAAGGAACCCGATAAGAACGCGCCGAGCCGCGCTCGGAGCGGCGAAAGTGAGCCAACAGCAACGGAATAATGAGCAGCTTGTTGAAGCCACCCAAGCCGCCAAATCGTTCTTGCCATGAAACGTCGGCCCACAGCATTCCCAGTGCGGCAAACCCCCACAGCAACACCGGCAATCCGCCTGCTAAGCTGGCAAGTTCACGCCGTACCGCAGCAATATCGATCGTTGCGATGAAGGCCAAAAGCCACAGCACAATGAGAATAACCGGTTGCAGACGTCGACCAAGGCAACGACACAGCGACACCGACAGCGGCCCAGTCCGCAATCGCCCCCAAACCCCGCTGATCAAACACTTTGGCGCGCAGCGCCTCATCGTCATCAATGGCACCGGCTACAACACCTTGCCTCAAGATACCAGCAGATCGTATCGGCGTCGCAAAACACCATATCAAGAGCGCAGCCAATTTGCCCTTCCGGGCTGTAGTTGATACATCGGGCCCCTCCTTCCTCCCCATTGGCACCCCCGCATGAATCGAAACGCTCTCTTTTCTGTGCTCGCCATTGCCGTAGCGGTCGGAGTCGTATTCGGTATCTATGGAAATTTCGATATCAATCTATCCAGCCAGTTTTTCGACTGGCAATCGATGCTGTTCACGACTGGAGGTCAGCCGTGGGAGCAACATTCGCGTGAAGCTGCGCGTTTGATCATCACCGCGACCGCGGCTGTGCCCGGCGTCGCCGTCTTTGCAAAGCTCGCTGCTGCCGCGCCGGCGCATGTTCGTTGGCGGCCGTACTGCGCTATTCATGCTGCTCACGCTGGCGATCGGTCCCGGAATCGTTGCCAACCTGGTGCTAAAGGATCATTGGCACAGAGCGCGCCCGATCGACATTTTGAACTTTGGCGGCAATGATCGTTTCACGCCATGGTGGGATCCGCGCGGCACCTGTCCGAACAATTGTTCCTTCATCGCGGGAGAGCCATCAGGCGCGTTCTGGACCATGGCGGCTGCCGCCGTGGCGCCACCTCAGTGGCAGATAGCCGCCTATAGCGCCGCGGTGATCTTTGGCGTTGCGCTAGGCATCCTGCGCATGGCTGCGGGCGGACATTTTTTCACCGATGTCGTGTTTGCCGGTATCTTCATGTACCTCGTCTTGTGGACGCTGCACGGACTTATTTTTCGCTGGCGTGCAACGCGGCTGGATGACGGCACGATTGAGCGCGCGCTGGCGTGGCCGGGAGAAAAAATCCTCAAAGCATTGTCTTCGCTATCGCGTCGAGACCGGCCGGAGCATGCCGACTAGACGCAGAATGAAATTGAGTTTGCTTCGCGCCGCTATGGAATAGCCCTTGTCGGCCATGATCGACATCAGATCGGCCTTCCAGCTATCGCGGCAGTCTTCAATGATAATCAAATGCGGCAGTATTTGCGGCGGAGCGTCGCGAAAGAATGGACCTAAGATCACGTCCTCAAATCCTTCGACGTCGATCTTCAACGCATTAACGGTTTCGACCCGTTCGGACTGCAAGAGCTGTAACAACGTCTGCGCCGGCACGCGCACCGAGTCAGCTTTGCGGGCCGACGATCTTCCTGGTCCGGCTGCCGCCGCGGTCACGCCGATCGAGTTCGACGACAAGCTCACCCGCTTCATCGCTTAGCGCGATCGGAAAAATCTTGATCGGCAAAGCGGAATTGGCGCCGACGTTGAATTTGAGCCGGCGCTGGTTGCCCGGTTCCGGCTCGATCGCGAAAATGCGCGCCTCGGCGCCGGCGTAAGCCGCAACAAAGAACGAAAACAGGCCGACATTGGCGCCGATGTCGACGAACACAAACGGCTTCTGCTGCTCCCTGGCCTGCGCGATATCTGCACCGAGTTCTTTCAGTTCCGTCGGTTCATACATCTGCGGCGTGAATAACAAATTCTTCTCGCAGCCGTTGTCGCGGGGATGCAGGCGCACTTTCAGTCCCCAGCGCTCGACGTCGAGCGCGCCCGCCGGATAGTCCAGTCGCATCGTTACCGCACGGCGAAACAGGATAGCGAGGCGAAGGCCGAGCCAGTTATTGGGAAGCCGTCGCGTGAGCCCAATCACCGTGCGATCAAGCCAGCCGGGAGCTAAAGCACCGAAAGCTTCGTCATCAACGGTCATCCGGTCAGCTCACTACCACCAGCTAGCTCGTCACTAAGAGCTGAGAGCCCCCTGACGGCCTTCACGCGATCGCTCGCAATCACCTCGCCGAGCAATCTTTCATTCTCTTGCAAACGCGACCTGTCGGCTTCGGCATGCCACAGATGCAATACTCCCGTCGCCATACGTCCGTCTTTGCGCCGCATGCCGGCATGCATCAACCGGATCAGAATATCGGAATCCTCACGTCCCCAACTGCTGAAAGCTCCTTCGAAACCGTCTACCGCGACAAGATCAGCGCGCCAGATGCCGAGATTACAGCCTTGAGCACCGCGCCAATCGCGCGTGCGCAGCCGACGAAGCGGACCCAGCGAAAGCGACACCAAGGGCGCAAGCCGCTTGATTTCGCCCGCGCGCCGCAGAGCCCACCAGTCTTTCAATGTCCATTGCTCGGGCTGGAGCTTATCCTTCAGTATCCGCTCCGACAGCGCCTTTGAAAGCAGAAGACGGTTTCCAGTGACGAACCAGCCCGATTCGGCGAGTGCGCGATGAGTGCCGATGAAGTGCGGACGGGCGATGCAGTCGCCGTCAAGAAAGATGCAGTAATCGCCCGCAGCCGCGCGTATGGCGCGGTTGCGGATTTCGGCAAGCCTGAATCCGTCGTCCGGATGCCACACGTGAACGACGCGCGGCGGCTGCCGGTCATTCCAGGTTTCGACGACGGCAGCCGTGTCGGACCTGGACCCGTCGTCGGCTACGATCACCTCAAAATTCTGATCGTCCTGCCGCGACAGCGATCGCAGCACGGCATCCAGTGCGTTGGGGCGGTTATATGTCGCGACAATGACGGAGATCAGCGCGGTCATCGCTGCACTGACCGCGTACGCCCCAGCCAGGCCCTAAGCCGTTCGCGCAGCTTTCGCTTCGTCTCGCGGAAATGGCGGAACGGAACGCCAAGGTAGTGCTTGCGCACGAATTGCCAGTGGCCGAACGGGCTTAGCGGAAACGGCACATCGTCGGGAACATACCAGCTGTTAAGTCCGGTGCGGCGCACCCATTTGTAGCCGCGCGACCGCAGCAGCCGATGGATGCGCAGATTTAGGGCAAGGTCCTCGATCATGATCAGCCGCGGCCGCCAGCGCGACAGCGTCACGCCGTTCAGGACCTCGACCTCGTGGCTTTCGACGTCGATCGACATCAGATCGATCGGCGCAGGCGCATTCGCCTCTTCAAGAATGTCGTCGAGCGTTCGCACCGGCACGTCGATCACCGAGGCCTTGCGCATACCGGCGACGAAAAAGTCGAGATCCAGCGACGAGTGAATTCCAGATACCTGAAACGGCAGCATCTTTCCGGCATTTTTCGGCGACGAACAGGCGCAGGCGAACACCCTGGCACTGCGCTGCTCACACAATTTTTGCGCCAGCGCGGGTTGCGGCTCGATCAGGATGCCCCGCCAGCCCTTCTGCTCCAGATGCCAGGTCTGCGAAATGTCTTTCGGATCGTTGGCGCCGACGTCGACGAAGTAGCCCGTACGGTCACCGAAGAACTCTTCCTTCAGTGCAATCTCGGCATAGTCGGGAAATACCGCGCGCTCACCGAATTGACCCAACATGATCTGACCGAGATCAGGAGGCCGCCGGGCTTGCCGGACTTCGGTCCGGCCATTCGGCGCACGATGTTGGTCGTCGATTGTCCCGGCACCAGATCGACCAGGACAACCTGACCACCCGCAGCCTCGACGACCTCGCGGCCGACCACGTCTTCGCGCTTGTAGTCGGCGCCCTTTATCAGAACGGCAGGGCGCACGCGCTTGATCAGTTCAAGCGGGGTATCTTCTTCGAACACGACGACAAGATCGACCGCTTCGAGCGCGGCGAGGACCTCGGCGCGGCCTTCGGCAGGATTAATCGGCCGGTCCTGACCTTTCAGCCGTTTGGTCGAAGCGTCGCTGTTGAGCCCGATCACCAGCCGATCGCAGGTCGCCCGCGCTTCGGCAAGCAGCCTGATATGGCCGCGATGCAAGAGATCGAAACAACCGTTGGTGAAAGCCGATGCGCACACCTTGCTGCCGCCACTGGGCGAGAGACGAATCGAGCACCGACCAGTCGAACACGATCTTGTCTTCAGGCGCGAGCGACGCCGCCGGCAGGATGCGATGCCGGAGTTCGCCTAGCGAGACAGTCGCCGTGCCACGCTTGCCGATCACAACCGCAGCGGCGGCGTTGGCGGCGCGCATTGCCGGTTCGAAGGGCGCTTTCATCGCCAGCAACACCGCCATCACCGCAGCCACGGTGTCGCCGGCGCCGGAAACGTCGCTCACTCTCACCGGATAAGCGGGGATGTGAACCGGCTTCTGCCCGTTGACGTGCAGCGTCATGCCCTCCTCGCTGCGGGTCACCAGCACGGCCTCAGCATCCAGCATCGAAGCGAGTTCGGCGGCCGCTTCGGCGATCTCGGTCTCGGTGGCAACGGGGCGATGAATCGCGGCCGCCAGCTCTTTGCGATTTGGCGTCACCAGTGTCGCGCCGCGATAGAGGCTGTAGTCGTGCGCCTTCGGGTCGACGATGACCGGCTTGCCGAACCGGCGCGCGGCGTCAATCACGGCGCGAATAACGCGCGGCGTCAGCACACCCTTGGCATAGTCGGACATCACCACGGCACCGACCTGGGGCAACGCCGCTTCGGCATAAGCAATGATCGACGCCTCGCTTTGCGCGCTGGCCGGCTCGGTCGACTCCCAGTCCGCGCGCACAAGGTGCGTCGAATGATGCTCGGAAACAAAGCGCACCTTGCGCGTCGTCTTGCGGCCATTCTCGACCACGAGGTCGGGGACGATCGCGCCGGGGAACTTGCCGAGCGCATTGGTCAGCGTCAGTCCTGCCTCGTCGTTTCCAATGAGGCCGACGAAAATACAGCGCGCACCAAGCGCGGCGATGTTGCGGGCAACGTTGCCGGCGCCGCCGATCTCGATCTTGTTATGACGGACCGCCAGCACCGGTGTCGGCGCTTCCGGGCGAGATGCGAGTGACGTCGCCATAGACAAAATCATCAAGCATGACGTCGCCAATGCAGAGAATGGTCTGCTTGCCGAAGAGCTTGAGCGATTCTTCGATGTCGAACATTCCGTTCACCGGTACCGGTCGGCGCGATCGAGAAAAGACGTCACGTAGTGACGTACCGCATCTTCGAGCGCGGTGAAGTTCGCATTATAGCCCGCCCGGCGCAGATTGGCGGTCTCGGCCTGGGTAAAATACTGATAGCTGCCGCGGATCTGTTCCGGCATATCGATATATTCGATCTTGGGCTCTTGTCCGAGCGCCGCGAACAGCGCCAGCATCAAGTCGCGGAAGCTTCGCGCCTCGCCGGTGCCGACATTGAAGATGCCTGATATCGACGGCGTGTCGAGCAGCCAGCGCACAATTGCCACGGCGTCATCGACATAAATGAAATCGCGCTTCTGTTCGCCGTCGGCGATACCGGCACGGTGCGACTTGAACAGCTTGATGGTTTTACCGGCCTTGGCGTCGTCAAAACGTTTGGCGACAAGGCTCATCATGTCGGCCTTGTGATATTCGTTGGCGCCGAACACATTAAAGAACTTGAGTCCGGCCCATTGTGGGGGCATTTTTTCCTTGCGCGCCAGGCGGTCAACCACCGCCAAATCGAAGGCATGTTTGCTCCAGCCGTAAAGATTCATCGGCCGAGTATCTTGAGCGCGCCGATCGACCAATCGTCGGAGAAGCCTTTATCGCCGTTGCCGTAAGTCGCGGCCGAGGATGCATAGATAAACGGCGTGCGGGTCGCGGCGCACCAGTCAAGCAGGCGCAGCGACAGCCGGAAATTATTTTCCATCACCGCGTCGCCATCGGTCGAGGTAGTCGACGAAATCGCGCCGAGATGAATCACGGCATCGAGTTTGCGGCCGTCGAGCCAATGCGGAAGGTCGGCCGGCGGCACAAAGTCGGCGAACTGCCTCGCCGCGAGGTTATGCCACTTGCCGTCGCTGCCGAGCATGTCGTTGACGACAATATCGGTACGTCCGGCCTCATTGAGGCTTGCGACGACATTCGATCCGATGAAACCGGCGCCGCCGGTGACCAAAAGCATTTCGTAAGACCGCTTGTGTCCAGCCGAGCCGACGGCTCTCGATTCTTTGCCTCAGCCACAGCCGAGGCGCAACAGCGATAAGTATGAATTTTAATTCATATTATAGCGTCTCTGCGGTCGATAGGCGCGGCGCATGACGAATATGCTACGTTTCCCGTAGCCTTTCGGCAACGCCGGGAACATGCAGAAAACTTCCGTCTTCATCCTCACCTTCAACGAGGCCGAAAAGATCAAGGCTGCCGTCGAAAGCGTGCTTTGGGCTGACGAAATCGTTGTCGTCGATTCTTTCAGCACCGATGCCACCGCCGAGATCGCCACTTCGCTTGGCGCACGTGTCGTCCAGGTGCCGTTCAACGGCTTTGGCGACTTGCGCAACCGCGCGGTTGAAGCCTGCTCCAACGAGTGGCTTTTCAGCCTTGATGCCGACGAACGCTGCACAGTTAGAAATGAACTATAATTCATTACATAAATCCGGATCAGACAGCCCTATCCTGCTGGTCCCCTATATGTGGATTGGCGACTTCGTGCGTTGCCACAGCGTCATTCAGCTTCTTCGGGCACGATTTCCCAGCCGGCCGGTAGACGTACTCGCAACCCCCAATAACGCGCCGCTAGCCGACTACATGCCCGGCTTGCGCAAAGCGATCGTCGCCGACCTGCCGCGGCAAAGCCTGGCGCTTGCCCAGCAGCGGGCGCTCGCCGAGCGGCTCAAGGGTGAAGGCTACGGCACGGCACTCGTCATGCCTCGAACCTGGAAATCAGCGCTCGCACCGTTTCTCGCCGGTATCCCGGAACGGACCGGATTTGTCGGCGAGGCGCGCTTCTTTCTGCTCAACGACGTTCGGTTTGGCGAACGCGCACTCCCCCGCATGATCGATCGCTGCGCGGCTTTGACGTTACCGAAATCGGCCAAACTGCCACCCGAGTGGCCGGCCCCGAAGCTGGAGGTCCAGCCATCCGAGGCAGTGGCTTGGCGCAGCCGGCGGGATTTAAGCGAAAATGGCCGCCCGGTTGTCGCGCTGGCCCCGGGTGCGGTCGGGCCGTCGAAGCGTTGGCCGGCAACTGCCTATGGTGCGTTGACCCGCGAGCTCCTCGCTGCGGGATTTGCGGTCTGGGTGCTGGGCGGCCCGGATGAAAAATCCCTGGCTGCAGAAATCGTCGGCGAAACATCCGCGCGCGATCTGACCGGATACGACCTTCGCGACGCGATCCTGGCTCTAGCCTCCGCCTCGGCAGCGGTTTCCAACGACTCCGGCCTGCTCCACGTGGCTGCAGCGCTTGGCACTCCGAGTATCGGCATTTTCGGGCCGACGAGCCCCTGGCATTGGGCGCCGCTCAATCCGCTCGCAGCCACCATCAAGGTCGCCAATGAACTGCCATGCCAGCCCTGTCACAAACCTGTCTGCCAACTCGGCCATCACCGCTGCATGGAAGAAATCTCCGCGGATCAGGTGCTTAAGGCAACCCAACAGGCGCTCGAATTCAGTCGCCGCCGCCGTCGTTTGAGTTGGTCTTGGTCCCTGCCTAACCCGCTATTCACCAAATAGGAGTAGGCTTCATCGACATGACGGTTCTGGTCACCGGAGGCGCCGGCTACATCGGCAGCCACATGGTTTGCGAACTCGCCGACAGCGGCGAGCGCGCTGTCGTGCTCGACAACCTCTCTACCGGTTTCGATTGGGCTGTGGCCAAAGGCACGCCGCTCGTCGTCGGCGACATCGCAGACCAGGCGCTTGTCACGCGCATCATTCGCGAGCATGCCATCGATGCGATTATCCACTTCGCCGGTTCTATCGTCGTGCCTGACTCGGTGCGCGATCCGCTCGGCTACTATCGCAACAACACGGTCAATTCGCGCGCGTTGATCGAATGCGCGGTCAACAGCGGCGTACGTCATTTCATTTTTTCCTCGACCGCCGCCGTTTATGGCGACCCGGCCGAAATTCCGGTGAAGGAAGACTCGGCCACGGTGCCGATCTCACCATACGGCTGGTCGAAGCTGATGACCGAAACAATGTTACGCGACGCGAGCAGCGCCTATGATCTGCAGCACGTGATCTTGCGCTACTTCAACGTCGCCGGCGCGGATCCGCAGCGCCGCGCCGGCCAATCGACCAAGGCCGCGACGCATCTGATCAAGGTCGCCGTCGAGACCGTGCTTGGGATGCGGCCGAAGCTCGACGTGTTCGGCACCGATTATCCGACGCCCGATGGCACTTGCGTACGTGACTACATTCACGTCAGCGATCTTGTGCGTGCGCATGCTGACGCACTTCGCTATTTGCGATCCGGCGCGCCGTCGCTCACGCTGAACTGCGGCTACGGTCACGGCTTCTCGGTCCTCGAAGTCATCGAAGCGGTCAAGCGCGTGTCGGGGGTCGATTTCAAAGTCGAGATGGGGCCACGCCGGCCAGGCGACTCCGGCGCAGATCGTGGCGGCTTCGGAACAGGCTCGCAGCAAGCTCGGCTGGCGGCCGCGTTATGATGACCTTTCCACTATCGTAAGCCATGCGCTGGCATGGGAACGCGCGCTGATGGCGCGACGCGTGGCTCGCAGAAGGCCGCTATTTAGGCATTGCCGCGGTTCCGCGCCGGGGCCGAATTCACTTGAATATTCCGCCTCTTCCGGGCATGGAACGGCCTTGGCAGCCGCTCGCGGGAGTACAAGCCGCAGCGCGGCGAAACGGACCATGCATGGAAGCGCCTAAGGCCGAAACTTCCGACGATTATTCCACGCTCGCGCTGGTCCGCCGTCTGCTGATCGACGAAGCTTTGACGCACTGGCCGCTTTATGCGCTGGCATTTGTATTGATGGGAATTGCGGCCGCCGCGACCGCACTTGCGGCCTATCTGCTCGGCACCATGACCAACGAAGCCTACGTGAAACACAATTTTCACGGCATCGTGGTGATCGGCGTCATCGCGATGGCGATCTTCGCGGCAAAAGGATTTGCCACCTACGGCGGAACGGTGACGCTGTCGCGGATCGGCAACCGCATCGTCGCCGACAATCAGCGAGCGCATGTTCGACAAGCTGCTGCAGGAAAACATCGGCTTCTTCGCTGACCGCCACTCGTCCGAATTCATCGCTCGCCTGACGACAGGCGCTAACGCTGTCAGCCAGGTCATCAACCTTCTCATCACCGCCGTTGGCCGCGATCTGATGTCGCTGATCGGCCTTTGCATCGTCATGGTGGTCCAGGACCCGGTGATGTCGATTGCCGGCCTCATCACCGCGCCACCGGCATTCCTTTTCCTGCGAAAATTGATCAAGCGCGTTCGCGGTATTGCGCGCGCGCAATTTACCGGCAGCACACAGATCATCGAAACCATGCAGGAAGCGCTGCAGGGCATTCGCATGGTGAAGGCGTTTGCGCTCGAGGACGAGATGCGGCGGCGGCTCGCCGCGAGCGTCGGCCAGGTCGAGCATGAGTCGAACAAAATGGCGCGCGTCGCCAACCGCGCGAGCCCGATGATGGAAATGCTCGGCGGCTTCACCATCGCGATGGCCATGATTTATGGCGGCTACCGCGTCGTCGAAACCGGAGCCACGCCCGGCGAATTCGTTTCTTTCCTTGCCGCTTTCCTGCTCGCCTATGAGCCCGCGAAACGACTGGCGCGGCTCAACATCGACCTGAATAATAATCTGGTCGGCGTGCGCGTGCTTTATGAGGTCATCGACAGCCCGGCCGGCGAGCCGAATGATGACGGTCTGCCGCCGCTTACGCTGAGCGACGCGCAGGTCACGTTCGACCACGTCGGATTTGCCTATCACCCGGAAATGCCTGTGCTGCGCGGGATGAGCTTCGTTGCCCCGCGCGGCAGGACCACCGCGCTGGTCGGTCCGTCGGGCGGCGGCAAATCGACAGTACTGAATCTGATTCTGCGATTTTACGACGTCGACACCGGCAAGGTTCTGATCGACGGCCAGGATATTTCCAGGGTATCGCGCCGCTCGTTGCGCCAGGAAATCGCCTATGTCGGGCAGATCGTCCATTTGTTCCGGGGCACAATCCGCGAAAATATCGCGCTTGGAAAACTCGGCGCCAGCGACGCCGAGATCGTTGCCGCCGCCAAGGCTGCGCATGCACATGATTTCATCATGAGCTTTCCGGCCGGCTACGATACGCCGGTCGGCGAACACGGCTTGCAGCTTTCCGGCGGCCAGCGCCAGCGCGTCTCGATCGCCCGCGCCCTGGTTAAAAACGCACCGATTATCCTGCTCGACGAAGCAACCGCTTCTCTCGACTCCGAGTCCGAGCGCCATGTTCAGGAAGCGCTTTCCGTGCTTTGCGAAGGCCGCACAACGATCGTGATCGCGCACCGGCTCTCCACCATCATGCATGCCGATTGCATCCTGGTGGTCGAGAACGGCACTGTCGTCGAGTCCGGCCGCCACGATGAATTGCTGCGTAAAGGCGGCCGGTATGCCTCCTTCTACCGGCTGCAGCTCCGGGAGCAGACGCCGCAACTTGAACCGATCGCGGTTGCGTAGCCCGATACCACCGTTGACCCGTCTATCCCTTGGGTTATAAGCCCTGCGCCTTCAATTATTGTTCCTCCAGCAGAAAAACTTCTTATGAGCACCGACGCCAAAAGCTATGTCATTCCGCCACCGCCGCAGGCTTCCATCCCCGTTGCCGGCACCGGCAAATACTTTCCAGTCCGCCGGCTATGGTGCGTCGGCCGCAATTACGTCGAGCATATCAAGGAGATGGGGCAGGACGTGCGCGAACCGCCGTTCTTCTTCGCCAAACCCGCCGACGCCATCGTGCCGGACGGCGGCACATCGCCCTATCCGTCGCTGACCAAGGACATGCACCACGAGGTCGAGCTGGTCGTGGCGCTGAAAAGCGGCGGCCGTAACATCAAGACCGAGAATGCCCTCGACTGTATCTACGGCTACGGCGTCGGCATCGACTTAACCCGCCGTGACCTGCAAATCGCCTCACGCGACATCAAGCGGCCCTGGGAAATCGGCAAGGCGTTCGACCATTCGGCGCCGTGCGGACCGCTCAAGCCCGCGTCGGAGATTGGCCATCCGTCGAAAGGCCGTATTACGCTCAAGGTCAACGGCAAAGTGCGCCAGGATGGCGACCTCAATCAGATGATCTGGAACGTGCCGGAAGTCATCTCGAAGCTTTCGGAGATGGTCGAGCTTGAAGCCGGCGACATCATCATGACCGGCACGCCGTCCGGCGTCGCTGCCACAGTGGCCGGCGACAAGATCGAATGCGAAGTTGAGGGCGTTGGCAAGCTCACTGTCACGATTGGCCCCCAGCTCAAGTAACTCATCCCGGCGCGGACTTAGAGCCGCGCCGGCAGACGGCTTCGCCGAATCTTCTTTATCCAGCGACTCATTGGAGTGCCGATCGCTCCGCCACACGGCCGCGCGATCGACGAGGGCGTCCGCGCCGGAGCGCGTAACGATTTGATGACATGAAGCCGCTTGTGGATGGCTACCCGGCTTTCACATTAGCGCTACATCCGCGCGCCTATATGGCTCCTGCATCGAACGGAACTTGATTCAATTTTGCGCGTTGAGATGCCACGTCGATGACGTGATTACTGGAGCTGACCACCATGAGCCGCCGTGTCACCCTGCGCGTGCAACCGCCTGTACCGTTTGGCGATGTGACTGTTATGCCGTCGCTTTTGAGCGGGCGGCCAGAAGCCGATATGGCCCGCGCCATGGCAGCCGCACTCGCCGACGTGGAAGCTCCGACGGCGGCCGAAGTTTACAATCGGCTGCGGCAAGCCTTCCCGCGCGCGCCATTAAGCGCCCGAGTCAGTGCGCTTGCGGCCCTGATGGATCGCCTGCGGCGGCCCGCGCATTAAGCGTTTTACAATCCCAAATACGCGCTGCGAACGCGATCGTCGGCCAACAAATCGGCTCCTGTGCCGGAAAGCGTGACGCGGCCATTTTCCAGCACATAAGCACGGCTGGCGAGTTTGAGCGACTGGGCGACATTTTGCTCGACCAACAAACAGGTGATGCCTGAGCGATTAAGCTCGCTGATGGTATCGAGCACCGTGCGAACGATTGACGGCGCCAGCCCGAGAGAAGGCTCGTCGAACATGATCAGGTCCGGCGCCGCCATCAGGCAGCGGCCAATGGCGAGCATCTGTTGCTCCCCGCCCGAGAGCGTACCTGCGGCCTGGTTCGCACGCTCGGCAAGCACCGGGAAAAGGTCCAGCACGCGCTTTTTGTTTTCGGCCCGCCGGACGCGAGCCCGGGGCAGCATCGCGCCGACATCGAGATTCTCGGCGACAGTAAGGGTTGGGAAAACCAGCCGTCCTTCGGCGACCTGGCCGATCCCGAGATTGCAGACGCGATGGCTCGGCCAGCCAGCAATGTCGGTGCCGCGAAACTCGATCCTGCCCGTGAGCTGGCGCTGCATGCCGGCGAGCGCCCTGATTAGCGTCGTCTTGCCGGCGCCATTCGCCCCAACGATAGCGACGATAGCGCCTTCCTCGACCTCGAGCGACACACGGCTGAGCGCCTGGACGTCGCCGTAGAAGACATCGAGATTTTCGACCTGGAGCATCACGGCGCCTCGACGCCCAAATAGGATTGCACTACCGCGGGGTCGCGCACGACCTGTTCCGGCGCGCCGGACGCAATCGTCACGCCGTGATCGAGCACCAGCACCTCCGACGCTAGCGCCATCACGGCGCGCATCACATGTTCGATCAGAAGTATCGTCAGTCCGCTCTCGCGGTTGATCGCACGCAAGATCGCGACCATGCGATCGGTTTCAGTCGGCCGTAGTCCCGCCATCACTTCGTCCAGCAGCAACAGCTTCGGCTCGGTCGCGAGCGCCCGCGCGACTTCAAGGCGCTTACGGTCCGGCAGGGTCAGCGTCGAAGCCACCTGATTACGCTTGTCGAACAGATCGAGTCGCCGAAGCACCGTGAACGCGCGCTCGCGCGCAGCGCCGACATTTTTTTCACGCAGCAGCGCGCCGAC
The DNA here is from genome assembly GCA_963742215.1 of uncultured Alphaproteobacteria bacterium. Lineage (GTDB taxonomy): Bacteria > Pseudomonadota > Alphaproteobacteria > Rhizobiales > Xanthobacteraceae > BOG-931. The sequence continues at coordinate 313,080 of CAVULJ010000011.1, read as the reverse complement.
GATCACATTGTCGGCCACGTTCAGTGCCGGAAACGGCCGCACAAGCTGGAAGGTCCGGGCGATGCCGCGGCGGCACACGACATCCGAGCTCAAGCCGGTGATCGGCTCGCCGGCAAACGTGATCGAACCGCTGTCAGGCGCTACCGCGCCGGCGATCATGTTGAACGTCGTCGTCTTGCCGGCACCGTTCGGGCCGATCACGGCGAAGATTACGCCTTCGGGCACATCAAAGCTCACACCATCGACGGCGACGAGGCCGCGAAAACGCTTGCTCACGTTCTGAAGTGACAGGAGCGCGGTCATTGGCCGCGCTCCTCGACACCGAGCTTTCGCGCCAGCCGCGGCCAAATGCCCTCGGGCAAGGCGACCACCACAAGAAGAAGGCATATGCCATAGAAAATCTGCTTGGCGCCGGGCAAATCGAAACCAAACGCCGCCATGGCTCCAGTGACGGACTCCGCCAAACCGGTCAGCACGAACGCTCCGAGGATCGGCCCGAACAAGGTACCGATGCCGCCGATGATCGGACCGAGGATCATCTCGATCGAGCGTGTGATGTTGAAAACCTGTTCGGGGAACAGGTTGTTGTAGAAGAACGCGTAGAACACGCCGGCAAAGGACATGACCGCTGCCGAAATCATGATCGCATACATCTTGTAGCGAAACGTATCGATGCCTGTGGCCTGCGCGGCTAATTCATCCTCGCGAATGGCGAGCCAGAAATAACCCAGACGGCTGCGCCGCAGCCCGCTGCAAAGAACGAAGGCGAAAGCCGTGGCCGCGAGCATCACGTAATAAAACATGGTCGGATTGCCGCGCAACCGCCACAGGTCATTGTGGGTGTATTGCGCAACTGGCAGGAACAGGCCAGCCGACGCATTAACGATGGTCAGATGGTCGAAACCAATTCGGGCAAATTCGGCAAAGGCGATGGTGAGGATCGCAAAATAAACACCCGAAACACCGAAACGAAAGGCAAGGAATCCAATAATCGTGCCGCACAGCGCTGCAATCGGTGCCGCCGCGAGCAATCCGACCCACGGCGCAACGCCGTATCGCGTGAACAGGGCCGCGGTGACGTAGGCGCCAAGCCCGGCATAGAGCGCATGCCCAAGCGAAAGCTGGCCGGCAAAGCCCATCATGATGTTCCAGGCCTGACCGGTGAAGGCGAGATAGAAAATGACGATCAGGACCGTGAGCAAATAATCGCCGACGAACCATGGCGCGATCAACAGCACCGCAAGCAGCGCCAGAAGGAAAATGACGGCGCGGCGCGACCGGCCATCGCTCAGATACGCGATGACGCCCTTCATCACGTCAGCCTTCTGCCCAGAATGCCTTGCGGCCGGAACAGCAGCACAAGGACAAGAATGCCGAAGGCGAACATGCTTTTGGCGGAAGGCGTGAACAGGACCCCAGCGATCGCCTCGGTCAGGCCGATCAACACCCCGCCGACCAGTGCACCCGGCATCGAGCCCAGACCGCCGGTGATGACAATGACGAAAGCAAGCAGCGTATAGCCCGGCCCGAGTGCCGGCGTGACGTCGGTGATCAAGGTCATCATCGTGCCGGCGGCGCCGACGCACGCCGCGCCGATTGCAAAGGTCAAGGCATAGAGATGCTTGACGTTGAGGCCGACGACCAATGCCCCGGTATAGTTGTCGGCGCAGGCGCGAATCGCCTTGCCGAGCAGGGTGAACCGGAAAAATCCAAACAGCACTGCGGTGACGACGATGGCCGCCGCAGCGGCGTACAACTTTGATGCATCGATTATGATAGGCCCCAGCTCGAAGCTGTCGTAGGCGTAGGACGTCTGCACGGTTTGCGCATCGGGGCCAAAAATGATCAGCAGCGCATTGACGATGATGATGGCCAGCGCCACGACCAGCAGGAATTGGCTGTGCTCGGGCCGCGTGATGAAAGGATTGATCAATCCGGCTTGCAGCACATAGCCGAACACGAACATCACGGCCGCAATTGGGACCAGCATGATCAGCGGATCGAGATGCAGCGTGGAGAATAGCACCACCGCGATATACATCGCGATTGACATCATCTCGCCGTGGGCAAAATTAACGATGCGTACCACACCGAATATCACCGAGAGGCCGAGCGCCATCAGGCCATAGACGAGCCCGGTCAAAACACCGGCGACGGCGACATTCAGGTAGACATCGAGCGACACTGAACGTTCAACCGCGGCTAAGGTAGGACGTCATTGGCCACTCCGGCTTGGCGTTCGCCGCCGCCTTCGGCGCCAGCACCACCTGCTTGCCATCGCGGTTCTGCGTGACCCCGCAATGCGATTTGTCGTTCTGGCCCTTGGCGTTGAATGAGATGCCGGGTCCGATACTGCAGTTGTCAGTGATATTCGTGGTGCGGATCGCCTCCGCCAGCGCCTTGGGATCGGTCGAACCGGCCCGTTTGTAAGCATCGGCGGCGGTCAGCATCGCTTCAAACGAATAGACGTGAAATGAGTTCAAGCCGACGCCGGGGTTGGCCTTCGCTATTGCCTCTTCGAGAACCGGAGTGAGCTTCTTGTTCGGATCCTGCCAGGGATTGAAAGCCATCGGGCCATCGGAAAACTTGCCAAGGGTCTTGAGATACTGATCCTCGATCCAGCCTGGTCCCGAACTCATGATGGCTTGGGGAGTCCAGCGCTGCTTTATCATTTCCTTCGTCAACAGAATCGAATCGCTGAGCCGGCTGGTTACCATCAGCGCGTCAGGATTGGATGCTTTAGCCTTCGCCACCTCGACCGAGAGATCGCGGGCCTGTGGATCGTAGGCGATGTCATCGACGATCGTATACGGCATGTTGAACTTCGGCATTATCGCGGCGATTCCTTTGGACATCGCCGCGCCGAACGTATCGTTGATGTGCAAATAGACGATGGTCTTCGGCATCGCGCCGGTCAGAGCGAATATCTCTTTCTGATTGAGGAACCAGTCGGCGAGAACCGTCGGCGCAGACGGAAAATTCCGGAATACGAACTTATAGCCCTGCTCGGTAATATCCGGTGCCGCTGCTACGTTGATAACGAAGGGAATACCTTTCTGCTCGGCGACCTGGGCAATCACCGTGCTCTGACCGGAATCGAAAGCTCCGACGAGAAGCTGCGCGCCCTCGGTGATCAATTTTTCGGCACGTTCGCGCGCAACGTCGATGCTCGAACTCGGTGTCGGCGTTCATGATGCTAAGTTCTGGCAGGCCCATCGACCGTAAAATCGGCGGGGCAATTTCGATTCCCCGATAATTGTCCTGGCCGCTACCCGCCTCAAACCCGGAACGCGGCAACAGCACGCCGACTTTCAGCGGACCACCCTGCGCACGCACGACGGCCGGAGCAGCCAGCACGACCGTACTGGCAGCGGCGCCGGCTACAAAACTGCGACGGTCAAGCGATCTGCGATTACGGCCCATCCAAATCCGGCCCATGGCAATCTCCTACCCCGGGGTGCCGAGGCGCCAGATAAGTTTATGTCAGGCGCGGCCCTGATACGACGGCATCGGCCATACCGGCTTGCCGTTTGCCACTTCTTTCGGCGCGACAGTGACCAGCTTGCCGCCGCGGTTCTGAATGCCGCCACCGATGATCTTGTCGTTCTGGCCCTTGGCGTTGAACGAAATGCCGGGGCCGATACTGGCATTATCAGTGATATTGGTGGTGCGGATAGCATCCGCCAAAGCCTTCGGATCGGTTGAACCGGCACGCTTGTAAGCGTCGGCCGCAACCAGCAAGGCCTCGAACGTGTAGACGTGGTCGGTATTGAGATTGATACCGGGGAACGCCTTGGCGAGCGTGTCTTCAAGCATCTTCGAGAGCTTCTTGTTCGGGTCGTACCACGGCACAAAGCTCATCGGACCGTCGGACAGTTTGCCGAGCGTCTTGATGTATTGATCTTCATACCAGCCGGGCCCGACGCTCAGGATGGCTTGCGGTGTCCAGCGCTGTTTCACGAGTTCACGGGTGAGCAGCATTGCATCGTTGAGACGGCCGACGACAAGAATGGCGTCGGCGTTGGTCGCCTTGGCTTTCGTGACTTCGATGGACAGATCGCGCGCCGCCGGGTCGTAAGAGATCTCGTCCAAGATGGTGTACGGCATGTTGAACTTCGGCATGTTGGCAGCGATGCCCTTCGACATAGCTGTGCCGAACAGATCGTTGACGCGCATGAACACCACGGTCTTCGGCGCCTGGCCGGTGATCTCGAAGACCTCCTTCTGCGCCAGGAATCCGTCACGCATGAGCATCGGCGCGGTCGGGAAATTCCGGAACACGAACTTGTAGCCTTGCTCGGTGATATCCGGAGCGCCGGCAATATTGATGACGAAAGGAATGCCCTTCTGCTCGGCGACTTGCGCAACCGCGGTGGTCTGCCCGGAATCGAATGTGCCGACCAAAAGCTGCGCACCGTCACTGATCAGTTTTTCGGCATGCTCACGCGCGGCATCGACATTCGACTCGGTATCGCCGTTCATAATACTGAGTTCCGGCAAACCCAAGGACTTCAGAATGCCGCCGGCAATATCGACGCCGCGTTGGCAATCCTGCCCGATACCAGCCTCGTAGCCGGAACGTGGCAGCAGCACACCGACCTTCAGGGGCCCGCCTTGCGCGCGCAGGACGGCAGGGGCGGCGATTGTTGCGGCGGCGGTGGCCAACAACTGGCGGCGATTGATCATAATGCGAGTGCGGGTCACGATAAAATCCTCCCAAGATTTGGCGAAATGCTAGGAAACTGTTGCGCCTGCGGCAAGCGCGATCATGCAGCAAAAAGCTGCGATGTTGCCGCAGCAATGCGCAGCAGCCAGTGATCGTGGCCGTTCCGGGCCACCAGCATCAGCCCGACCGGAAGCCGCGCCGGCAGCGGAAGCGAAATTCCGCAGAGATCAAAGAAATTACCGATCGACGGATTGCGCAGAACCGCACTGTTGCAGGCGGCAAAGACTTTTTCGTCTGCGACTTCAGCGATGGTGGGCGCGACGATCGCGGTCGTCGGCATGATCAGGGCATCAAGTGAAGCGAGCCGCGCATCCATGGCCAGGACCAGCCGGCTGCGCTCACGGTTCATCGCCTCGTAGTCGGCCTGCGAAATCGCGCAGCCGCGTTCGATACGGACGCGGACGTTGGGGTCTACGTCGCCCGCGCGGCGCGCCATCCGGTCGCGGTGGATGGCGCAGGCCTCGTACGGCGCGATGCCGCCTTTGGCGTTGACCGCAACCATATCGTCTAACAGCGGCAACGTTTCCTTGGAGATACGGACACCGGTACCATCGAGCCTCGCAACCGCTGCGTTGAACGCCGCCGAGACCGTGTCATCCAGCCGGTCGAGCGGCAGCCCTTCGGCGATACCGAAACGAAGTCCGGCAAGCGCAATGGACTCAAGTGGCAAAATATCCTCGCCCGCCATGACGGCGTCAGTGACCGCGCATTCCGCAACCGTGCGTGCGATAGGCCCTACCGAATCCAATGTCGTACTCAGCGGAAAGGCGCCATCGGTCGGTACTCGCTGCTTGCTCGGCTTGAAGCCGACCAGACCGCATAGCGCCGCGGGAATTCGCACGGAACCGCCGGTGTCGGTGCCGATGGCGATGTCGCACATGCGGTCGGCCACGGTGACCGGAGCGCCGGCCGATGAGCCGCCGGGCACCCGAGTGCGATCATGCGGATTGCCCGGCGTGCCGTAATGCGGATTGGCGCCGATGCCGGAGAACGCATATTCGGTCATGTTGGTCTTGGCGACGATCACCGCACCAGCGGCGCGCAGCCGTTGCACGATCGGCGCATCAGATTTCGCCGGCCGCGCTTCATCGGCCAGTATTTTCGAACCGGCGCGAGTCGGCTCGCCGGCGACATCGAACAGGTCTTTGATACTGACAATCACGCCATCGAGCGGCCCGATCGCGGCGCTGCGCGATTTGCGCGCATCGGCGGCATCGGCGGCTTTGCGCGCGGCATCGGCATAGACCGTCAGACACGCGCGCGCACCCTCACCTTTCGGATCGGCAATGCGCGCGAGCGCCTGTTCCAGACGATCGCGGCAAGACGGCTCAGCCATACTTTTTATGCCTTCACGATCATCGAAGGCTTGAGATCCTTCAACGTCGGCGCGCCGATTTGCTGCATCGCGACGTGCAACTCGGTACGCAGGATTTGCAACACGGCTTCGACGCCCGGCTGGCCAAATGCGCCGAGGCCCCAGAGATAAGGCCGGCCGACAGCGACGCCCTTGGCGCCCATGCACAGCGCCTTGACGATATCGGTGCCGCGGCGGAATCCGGAATCGATCAGTACCGGCATATTGCCTGCCGCTTCGATCACTTCGGGGAGGGTTTCGATGGTTGAGCGGCCGGATTCATCGGCACGGCCGCCGTGGTTCGACACGATGATCGCATCGATCCCGGTCTCGGCCGCGATCTTGGCATCTTCCCAGGCGAGGATGCCCTTGAGCACCATCTTAGTCTTGGAAACATCGCGCAGCCGCTTGATGTAATCCCACGACATGCTCGGCGACTGGATGTTTTTCAGCCCTGACAGATCGGTGCCTTCGTAAATCGGATTGTCCCGCACCGATGCCTGAACGCTTGAATTGTCGTGGCACGACGAGCACTGCCGCGTATCCATCGCCTTCATTCGCAACGCGACTTCCTGGTTACGGCCGCCGCTGCGATCCACGGTAACCGCAATAGCGATCGAGCCTTGCCGCTCCATGTTTTCGACATGGTGCCTGGCGACTTCAAATTTGTCGGTGGCATAAAGCTGCGACCAGATTGGCCGGCCGCGCGCAGCGATCGTGTCGGCGACCGACGCCGATGCCTGCGTCGACAAGATCATCAGGTGGTCGCCGATCTTTGCCGCCCGCGCTACGCCTTCCTCACCGTCCGCATTATACGCCCTATGGCCGCCGGTCGGAGCAATGATGATCGGTGTCTCGTATTTTTGTCCGAGAATTTCCGTGCTCGTATCGATCTTGCTGACATCGACAAGGCGGCGCGGCCGTATCCCGAACTTCATAAAGCCCGCGCGATTGGCGCGAAGCGTCACATCGTCGTCCACGCCCGAGGCCATGTAGCCGAAATGGGCGGGCGGCACGTTCTTGTGCGCGACTGCCTCGAAGTCAAAGACATCGAGCGCCTCTTTCGGGTTCGATATCAGGTGATCGTAGTCGCGCGGCGCCCAAACAAACGGATCGGCCGGCCGCTCCGGGTAAGGCTCCGCGGCCAGCGCCGAGAGACTGGTCCCGGCGAACAGCGGGCTTGCGGCCATGAATTGAATGAAGCGGCGGCGGCTGGTGATTTGGGCCTGCGTCAGCGGCATGGGGATGCTCCTCCCGGGCAATTATTTTGCGCATCCTATCGGGCGAAAACGCCATTGCAAACCTGACTGGCAAACCTGCGATCATCGGCGTAAATCAAGCCACACAAGGCAAGCGATATAAGGACTGACGGAAATGCCGAACGGTAAGCCAACAATCGCTTTCATCGGCTTTGGCGAAGCGGGTCACGCCATCGCTTCCGGCCTGCATGACGCCGGCGTATCGGGAATGTCCGCCTGGGATATTCTGTTCCCCAAACCGCAAGGCGAGAAGCTCAAACGGGCAGCCGAAGCGACCGGCATGCGATGCGCGCAATCCGCGGCTGAAGCGGTGCGCGGCGCGGATATGATCATTTCCGCCGTTACCGCCGCATCGAGCACCGAAGCGGCACAATCGGTAGCGTCTCATCTCGCTGGCGCGCCATACTTCCTCGACATCAATTCGGTGTCACCGGGCCGCAAGCAGAACTCCGCCAACGCGCTTGGCAATGCCGCTCGCTATGTCGACGTCGCCATTATCGCGCCGGTCTATCCGGCGCGGCACCAAACGCCCATGCTGCTCGCCGGACCGCACGCCGAAGCCGTTGCGCCTGTGCTCACCGGGCTCGGCATGAAGGTCAATGTTTCGGGAGCCGAAATCGGCGCCGGCGCCGCGATCAAGATGGTGCGCAGCGTCATGATCAAAGGTATCGAGGCGCTGACGCTCGAATGCTTCCTGGCCGCGGCACGCGCCGGCATCGTCGACGAAGTCGCCACATCGATGAAGAACAATTATCCCGGCCTCGATTGGGCGAAGATCGTGCCCTACAACCTCGAACGCATGGCCAATCACGGCGAACGCCGCGCCGCGGAAATGGAAGAGTCCGCCGAGACATTGCGCGAGCTCGGTGTCGAACCGTTGATGACGTCGGCGACGGTTAAACGTCAGCGAGAAATGGGGCAGATCGGCACGCAGCAGCCGGTGCGTGCCGTGCTCGACAAGGACCGCGCAGCCATGCTCAGCGCCATAAGTGCCGCCGCCCGCGACCGGCACTGATATTTCGACACGGTGCAGTTCAGCCGTGCCGCGTTTGGCTGGCGAGGTAGGCAAACGACGACTTCGGTGTGCGTTTGAGCGTCGTGAAATCGACGTGAACCACACCGAAGCGCCGGCTGTAACCTTCTCGCCACTCGAAATTATCCAGCAACGACCAAACAAAGTAGCCGCGCAGCTTCACGCCGGCCGCAAGCGCTTGACGCGCGGCGGCGATGTGGTCGCGTAAGTAAGCGACCCGCTGCTCGTCCTGCACGGCTCCATCAGCCGTGATCATCTCATCGTAGCAGGCGCCGTTCTCCGTGACATAGATCGGTAGATCGCCATAGCGATTGCGAAGATCGATCAGCGCTTCCGTAAGCCCGCCGGCATCGACCGGCCAGCCCATTGCCGTGAGTGGCGTGCCTTGCGGCACGGCGCCAAACCAGGCGCCAAACAGGCTTTGTGGTGCGTCGGCAATCCACATCGGCGCGTAATAATTGAGACCGATGTAATCCACCGGCTGGTGCATCGTAGCGAGGTCGCCGTCCGCAATCACCGCGGCGAAATCCTGCACGATCGGCTCGGGGTACGAGCCTTTCAGCAGCGGATCGAGGCAGGACCGGCTCCAAAAACAGTCGAAACGCTCCGCCGCCCGATGGTCTTCCTCGCGATCAGAAGAGGGCCGCACCGGCTGCACATTGACGATGGTGCCAAGCTGCAAACCAGCGCGCTCCGCGCGCAGCGCCTGCATCGCGCGCCCCTGAGCAAGATTCTGGTGGTGGATGGCGGCGAGCATGTTCGGCATACCGCTTAGTCCAGGCGCGTGCTCTCCTATGCCGTGGCCGAAAATGGCGTGGATACTGGGCTCGTTAAACATGGCCCAGTGCTTGACCCGATCGCCCAGCCGCTTGGCGACGACACGGGCGTAGTCGGCAAACTTGTCGGCAATGTCGCGTTTGATCCAGCCGCCCTGATCCTGAAGGGCCTGCGGCAGATCCCAATGATAGAGGCAGAGCCACGGCGCTATTCCGCGCGCGACCAGATCATCGACCAGACGGTCGTAAAAATCGAGACCACGCGGCTCAACGGCCTCGCTGCCCGCGGGGAGAATGCGCGGCCACGCGGTCGAGAACCGATAAGCGCCGAAGCCGCCCTGCGATAGCAGCCCGATGTCGTCGCGCCAGCGGTGATAATGATCGCACGCGACGTCACCCGTATCGCCATTCTTTACCAGACCCGGCGTGTGCGAAAATATATCCCAGATGCTTTTGCCGCGGCCATCGACGTCGACCGCGCCTTCGACTTGATAAGCCGAAGTCGAAGCACCCCAGACGAAGTCCGCAGGGAAAGCCTGCTCATCGGCGGCGCTCAATCGCGGCGTGGCGCTCAAAGCGAGCGATCCAACCGACGCGGCAAGCAATCGTCGCCGCGACATTGTCAGCGGCAGCATCGGCAAGCTCACCGCTTGCGCTTTTTCTTGCCATGATTGCTGGCTTTGCCGCCGCTGCCCTCGCGGATGCTCCAGTACTCCCACGTCCTCGCAATGACGCTTGGCATCAGGCTGATCGAACCGGCCAACCTGGTTTCGCCCGGGTGAAGCGGCGTCGCCGCACCGAGCATAAGCGCGTGAAATTGATGCTTGGCGTTGTCGCACATGAAGATCGAGCGCGACACCAGCTCTTTCACGCTGCCGCCGACCACTGTCGCGCCATGACGATTCATCATGCACCGCGGAATGCTTGCCCAGCGCCCGCGCCAGCGAGCGGCCCTCTTCCGGCTTCACGACCAGCAGATTGGTGTCGCCGAACTCGTCATGCTGATCCCAGAACGGCACTTCCTCGCCAATCGCCGCGCCGACATGAAAAACCGGAACGATGGGTTTTCCGGCAATCGCGAACGGCATGATCGCGGGTGCATGGTGATGGCAAATCGCCATGACGTCCTTGCGCGCCTGATAGATGCAACCGTGGATGACGCGCTCGGCATAGAGATGAGCTTTGGGCTTCTTCACCGGCTCGGAATCGAGCGTGAACTCGAGAATGTCTTCCGGCTGGATCAGCGCGGGCGACCGGGCGCGCGACAACAGATAGCGATTAGGATCGGTCGGGTGACGGGCGCTGACATGGCCGAAGGCGTCGAGCACACCCTCATTGCCGAGAATACGATTAGCAAGCGCGACCTCAGCCATCAGTTCTTTCAGTTGATTGGGCACAATCGGACCTCTGTTAGGCAGCGCCGGCCGGCTGCCATCGGCACATTCAAGCCTAACAAATCTGCAAGTAGCCCTCGATTCAAGGGTGATCGTTGGCCGTTCATGGCTGACCCGAATGGCCCTGTCGTCAGGCGTGATTTGCGCAATAATCCCGCGCCTACGAATCCGAAAAGCAAGAGTGTCGGAGCGCCGCGAGCGCAACCGCACCGACCATGACCAGGGAGATGTCCAATGGTCGCCATTACTGTGAACGGGGAACGGCATGACGTTGCCGTCGCTCCCGAAACGCCGCTGCTCTGGGTGCTTCGCGAACACCTGAAGCTCACCGGCACGAAATTCGGCTGCGGCATTGCCGCCTGCGGCGCCTGCACCGTCCATATCGACGGCGAAGCCGTGCGTTCCTGCGCCATGCCGGTTTCGCTGGTCGAGGGCAAATCGGTCACGACGATCGAAGGATTGTCGCCCGACAGGAGCCATCCGCTACAGAAGGCCTGGATCGCCGAGCAGGTGCCGCAATGCGGCTACTGCCAGTCAGGCCAGATCATGCAGGCCGCAACGCTGCTTGCAGCCAATAAGAATCCTTCGCGCGACGACGTCGTTGCCCACATGGACGGCAACATCTGCCGTTGCGGCACTTATTTGCGGATCATCAGCGCGATCCAGCGCGCGGCGCGGGAGGGTTGAGCGATGAACCAGCACATGTCCTCCGACGCCGTGAACCGCCGCAATTTCCTGAAGACGGCGGCAGGCTTGTCATTTGTTTTTGCGATCGCACCGGACGCGCTTGCTCCCGGCGACGAGGCTTTAGCCGATACGGCGCGTCCCGACGGGCCCTATGCGCCGAATGTCTGGCTGACGATCGCGCCTGACGGCGCCATCACGGTTGTCTCCCCGGCCGCGGAGATGGGACAAGGTTCGTTCACAACCTTGCCGCTCATCATTGCCGAAGAGCTTGACGCCGACTGGAGCAAAGTCAGGCCGATATTCCCGACCGACTGGGACGGCAGGAAATTCGGCAATCCTGCTTACGATTACGCATTCCAGACCTCCGCAAGCGCGTCGGTCCATGGCTACTTCACACCGCTCCGGCTGGCTGGAGCGCAGGCGCGCCGCGTCATGCTCGACGCGGTCGCAGTAAAATGGAGTGTCCCGGTTACCGAGCTTTCTACCGAGCCAAGTGTTGTCGTGCATAAAGTTTCCGGCCGCCGCATCGGCTACGGCGAAGTTGCTATGTTTGCAGCGATTCCAGCGGAATTACCGAAGGTCAACGAGAGCGATCTAAAGCCGGCCGCCAGTTTCCGCCTGATCGGCAAGGACACCGACCGCGTCGATGTCGGGCTCAAAGTCGACGGCTCGGCGAAGTTCGGTATGGATGTTCAGGTTCCCGGCATGGCCTATGCCGCGGTCCTGCAATCACCCTACGCGGGCGGCGCTCCGCTCGAGATCGATGACGCGCGCGCACGCGCCGTGCCTGGCATTACGGACGTTGTGAAGCTGCCGGAGGGTGTCGGCGTCATCGGCACCACCGTCGAGGGAACACAGGCCGCCAAGCGTTTGCTCAAGGTAACTTGGGGCGACGCGACCGGCGCACATCTCGACAGCGAGCGCGCACTCGAAGACTTCGCGGCGATCGGCCGGGACATGAACCGCAACGGCGTGCCGTTCGAAAACAAAGGCGACGCCAAGGCAGCGATGGCCGCAGCCAAGCGCGTGCTCCGCGGCGATTACCGCACGCGCTACGTCTATCACGCACAAATGGAGCCGATGAACGCGACAGCCACTGTAAGCGCCGACGGAAAATCAGCCGAATTGTGGTGCGGGACCCAGGCTGCGACTAGTCTGCTCGAAGGCGTCGCGCGCATCCTGGAAACCGACCGTTCGAAACTCACATTGCATCAGCAGTTCCTCGGCGGCGGCTACGGCCGTCGCGGCAATCACGAAGCGGTGTTTGATGCAGTCCGCCTCGCCAAGGCAGCCGGCAAACCCGTGAAGCTAGTCTGGACCCGCGAGGATGATATTCGCGGCGGGAAATTTCGCCCGATGACGGCCCATCACATCGAAGCCGGCTTGGACGAAACGGGAAAACTTGTCGCTTGGCACCATCGCGTGGTCGCGGAATCCGTGGTCGCCTATTCCACCGGCGATTCAAAACCACGGCAGGACCGAATCGTAATGAAGGGCTCGCCGATCCCGCAATATCCGGTTGCCGACAAGCTCGCCGAACACGTGATTGAAAACCGCGGCGCGCGGCTGTCGCCGTGGCGTGGCGTCGGCAATGGCCATAACGCCTTCGCCATCGAGAGCTTTATCGACGACATCGCGAAGGATCTGGGCAAGGATCCGCTCGCGTTCCGCCTTGAACTGACGGAAGGTGTCCCGCGCATGCAGCATCTGCTGCACGTCGTCTCCGAGATGTCCGACTGGCCGCGCAAACGATCCGATACTGCGCTCGGTGTTGCGACCATGGTGAAGGACGATACGCTGGCCGCGGGCGTAGCCGAGGTTTCGGTCGATCGGCAGACCGGCAAGATCAAAGTGCATAACTTCTGGGCCGCAGTGGATGCCGGCATCGCCGTCCAGCCGCGCAACCTTGCCGCCCAGACCGAAGGCAGCGTTATCTACGCGCTCGGCTCGGCACTCCGGGAAACTATCACCATCAAGGACGGTCACGTTCTGCAGTCGAATTACAGCGACTATGAAGTGGCACGCATGTCGGATGTGCCGAACATCGAGATCAAGATCGTTTCCACCGACAACAAACCGACCGGAGGCGGCGAGGAAGGCGTGCCGCTGACGGCAAGCGCGATCGGCAACGCCATAGCGGCGCTGACAGGCGTGCGGCTGCACGAATTACCGTTTTCTCCGGATCGGGTGCGTGGAGCACTTGGCGTTTAGAGAAGACGTAGGTCGCGCAAGCCTTACCCGATCGCTATCCCTCCGCGCGATCGCGGTGCGAGATCTCGATCACGCGGGCGCGCGCGGCAAGCTGGTCGACCAGCGCGTCAGCCTTGGCCTTGTTCTCGGCATCGAGGTTGGCGTCCCATTCGTCGAGCAGATAGACCTTTGCATCGGTCGAATTGACGATCTCCTCGAGTGATTTGAGCTGGCGTTCTCCAGAGGAGAACCCAAGCTTCTTGTCCATCGATTCGGCGACAACGACGACATCGTCCTCATCGTCGCCCTCGACGTCGACCGGCACCACACCGCCGGTGAACTTGAAAGCAAGGCGATCTGACGTCGGCCAGTAATAGGCGTTCTTGCGCATCTCGGTCTTGAGGCTCGCCAGCAGGGATGATTTTCCGGCGCCATTGCTGCCACGCACATTGATGCGGCCGGTCGGGCGCGCCATCGCAATCCGCACCGCATCACCGATCGAGGACACAACGTTGGCATCCTCGCCTTCGCGCAACACCAGCTTGTCGAACTTGATGCGTTGATCGAACTCCGGATCGGGCTGCGGCAGCATATTGTTCGCGACGCCGCCAAATCGCGTCCAGATCGCAATGAAATCGTTCCAGCCGCTGGCCAGGAGGTGCAGCTCATAGGTCATCTCGATTTGCCGCGGCAGCGTCGTCGCAAGACCGACCAGCAGAACAGTCTGGCCGGCATCGTGGACGGCAACAATGGTGACGGTGGTGAACACGATGGCAAGGCTGACGATGCCGCTCATCGCGCTCATGCCCTCGCGCGCGACGATGGCGCGGATCTGCGCCGTCAGCCCTTCGCGCAGTCGCGACTTGAACCCCGCGAACCAGAGCCGAAGATTATAGGCGTTGCCGCTGAACACATTGTCCCACGCCGTATAACCCTGCGCGGTAACGCGATTGTTCATGCGCTGATTTTCGAGATACGCACTCGCGATCGGCTTCTGCAACACCCATTGCATCAGCAGCAGCGCCGCGAATGCGCCGACATAGGCAAACGGCAGACTGGCGTCGATCTCGGCGCCCAGCACCAGCGAATTGAACACGAGTCCAAGAAAAAGCTTCAAAGCAAATTCGAGCTCGTACATCACGTTGAAGAAACACTGGAACGTCTCGCCGGTCAGAAACGGCTCGACTTGCTCGCGCGCGGTCTTGTCGTTGAATAACTTGACCTTGCCGCGGTTCTCGCGCGCGAAGCGCAGCATGAATTTTCCGAACCCGCGATAGCCGGCACGTTCGGCGAACACCCAGCTGATGACCCCGACAACGTAGGACGCCGATTGCGCCGAAAGGATCCAGACCAGATCGCTGAGCAGAAAGTGCCCGGCGGCGACCTTTTGGCCGGCATTGATCACGAAGTACGTGGTCGCCGCCGCGAGCATGGCTTCGACCACCATCAAAAGGATCATCACGAACAGCGACGGGCTGATCAAAAAGCTCGCCAGTTCCCAGCGTGAAATCTGTTTTGTCGCCATAATAGTCCCGGGCCAGCCGCTCAACGCACAGCGCCGAGTTGGCCAATCAGTCTAGCGATATAAGTGAGGAAAATTAAGCACTTCCGGCTTGCACCGGTTGCTTGTGCGCCAGTTCATTTTCAATTCGGGCAACATTCTCGAACAGCCGGGCGGTCGCCAGCCGCAGGAAATAAAAGCCGAACGTCGGATTTTGATAGTAGAGCTGCTCGACCTGCTCGTAGGTGATCGACAAGGTATCGCCCTCCTCGATGCATTCGAGCGTCGCGGTGCGACGGTTGTCGGGCGCAAGCATAGCCAGTTCGCCGACCAGCTGGCCCGGCTTGACCTCGAGGCCGAGCTCGAGAAGCAGATAACGTCCCGTGACCGGGCAGAACATTTCGTTGGCCGTTTCACCCTTGGCAAAGAGGATATCGCCTTTGCGGAAATGCCGCCCGCTCATGAACGGCTTGAGCCAATCCATCGACGTATTGCCGCGAATGGCCCCGCGCACGTTCCTGATCAGCAGGATCATCTGATAGAGCCGGAACGCATTGAGCGGCAGCGCGACAGCCTGCAGCACGAAAGGCACCCATTGGTGGCTCACCGCGTAGAACGCGATCAGGAAGCAGTTGGCGACGATGGCGAGAATGCGCAGCGGGACCATCGTTTTCGTCGAGGCCGTCGCCACGATGAAAAGCGATCCGACGCTGTTAAACAGGTCTGTCCAGTGCATAATTCCCTCCGCCGCCAGCCTGCACCTTAGTCGCAGCAATGCAGACCTAGCTGTGCAATTTAATGACTTCGACGTTCCCAGCAAATGATGGTTAATGCGCGTACGTGACGCGAATGTCGCAGGATTTCAAACAACGCCCCTGCAATTTCGGCTGGCCGTTATTCGCGCAGCAGCGTAATTTGGAGTGACAAGGGCCGGGACCGCCTACCGACGAGGACGCAGGGTTGCACCACACACTGACAAGGCTGGCCTATCGTATCGGGCCGCTTCGCCGTTTCGGCGCATCGTCGATAGCGCGTCTTGGGGTTCTCGCTATCGCCTTTGCCGCAATGACGGCCTACACGGTGCCGGATCTGGCAAAGGCGGCCGGCGGCTGGCTCGGCGCGTGCCTGTGGTGCTGCCTCGCCTATTTCACGGTCGAGGGTATTGTCCGCTTTCGCGCGGCATCACGCGCGGGAAAGACGCAAAGCTACCTTCTTTCCCTGTCAGGGATAGTTGATCTTCTTGCCATTTTTCCGGTGCCGCTGGCCTTTGCCTTCGGTGGCGCACCGGCCACGAGCTGGTTGTTCGCGTCGTTATGGGTGTTGAAGCTGGCGCAGAATTCGCCCGGCTTTGCCCTGCTCGGCCGTGTGTTTTTGCTCGAAGCCAAGCCGCTTGCCGGCGTGTTTGCGCTGTTTTTGATTATTCTCGTTCTGTCATCCGCCGCCATGCACATGATTGAGCGTGACGAGCAGCCGGGCGCTTTCGGCACTTTACCGGGGGCGCTTTGGTGGGCGGTGGTGACGCTGACGACAACGGGCTATGGCGATGAGGTGCCGCACACGCACCTTGGACACTTAATCGGCTCGTTCGTGATGATCTGCGGAATTGCCACCTTCGGGCTATGGACCGGCATTCTCGCGACCGGCTTCGCGGCGGAAAGCCGCCGCCGTAACTTCATCCAGACTTGGGATCTCGTCAGCAAGGTGCCGTTTTTTCAGACTCTCGATCCGTCGGCAATCGCGGAAATCACGCACATGCTGCGCCGCCTGGAAGTGCCGGAACGGACTGCCGTGATCCGCCGCGGCAAGATCGGCGACTGCATGTACTTCATCGCCGACGGCGAGGTTCAGGTGGAAGTCAAACCGGCGCCGGTACGGCTTGGCGCGGGATCGTTCTTCGGCGAGCTTGCCCTGCTCGGCAACTCGGTCCGCACAGCCAACGTGTCGACAACCTTGCCTTCGACGCTGCTGATCCTCGACTTGGCTGATTTTCGTACGCTAACGGCACATCATCCCGAGCTGGCGCGAGCCATCGATGCCGAAGCGCGGCGGCGCACAAGTGAGAATCAGCAAGTTCGCGAATTGCAGATCCAGAGCGGCGTCTCGCCGTCCTGACCACGCCTTGTCAATCGAACAGCGGATCAACAAGAAGGCTTGCAGCCTCGCCCTTGTCGCCGAGCAGCGCTGGCGCACCAACCGCTACTTGCCGGCCGTTGACTTCCAGCACGCCTTGTACGGAGACCAGCGCGCCGGGTTTTGGCACGTGCGCCGCGCCGAAACGCGAGCCAATCAGCGGATCGAGCGGCTGCGCCATGCGACAGCCTTCCACCAGCCAGGAACGAAAGCCGGAAAAGCCACTATCATCGGGCAACTGGGCAACGGCTTGGGCGAATTGTTCGGCAGCTTGTTGAGCTACCTGGCGTTCGCAAAACGAACGCACCAGCCGAACCCAAGTGCCCTTGTAGGCAACCGTGGCACGCAACGCAAAAGTCTTGCCCAGGACCGCTTCTCCCTCCACGCGGAAGAAGCGCGAATCCTTTTCAAGGTCCGGAGCCGCCGCGATGTAGGCTTCCTCAGCGCCGAGATCGCGCGCCGCACTTTCGACTGTGGCGATCTTGGCGTTGAGTGTTTCGCCAGGCGCTGCGGCGAGCGCGCGGTGAGCAATTTCCGCGGCCTTCTGAGCGAGCGCGACCTCCGCCGGATCGGCCTTGCCGCGCAGTTCTGCAAACATCGCGCTGGCATCGCACAAGATCAGGCTCGGGCCGCCTTCATACAAGTCGGCAGCGATACCCGCGGCAAGGCCGTCGAAATCCACGATGCCCACGGCAGCGTCTGATTTCACAGCTGCAATCTGTTGCGCGGCCTTGAGCCCGATGCGCGGCGTATGCAGGACTTCGCCGAGGCGGCTGACACGTTCGATCCAGGATTTTACGCGAAAGCTCAGCGCCGCGACCAGATAAGTCGCGCCTTCGCGCGGCACCACCAGCAGCGCTTCCGACCAATATGGGACAAAACCCGCGAGCCACGACACACCAGCGGGACGGGTATTGTTGGTATAAACAATAAGTGCGTCGAGCTGCGCCCGTTGCATGGTCTCGCGCACGCGCTTGAGCCGCGCATCGAATACGGCATCGGGCAATTCTGTCAGCGAACGGGCGATCAGACCGCGGCGCATTGTCCGGTTCTCATTCTCTGGGAGTTTTACGCGGCGACTTCGAACAGCTCGCGCGGTGTCTTACATAAAACTTCGACGCCGCTCTCAGTCACAAGAATGGCGTCGCCAAGCACGATGTAGCCCGCGTCTGGATGATAGGTGTTAGGGTGGACAATCAGCGTCATGCCCGGTTCGAGCACGGTTTCGACGTCTTCAAGGATATGCGGCTTGGAGTCGGCGAACATACCCATGCCGTGGCCGCGTACCCGTGTCCATTGGCTCGTCGTGTATTCGCCGAGCCCATGTTTGCGAAACACATCGTTCTCGGCTTTGGCGACATCCGCAGCGCGCACGCCGGGCCGGACCGCGGCGATGCCGGCTTCCAGCGCTTCGACATAGACCGCAAACGCGCGCCGTTGCGCTTCGGTCGCCTTGCCGACCACGAGCGTCCGGCAGATCTGCGCGAAATAGCCTTGCACCGCGGGCGTCAATTCCGTGGTGACGAGATCGCCCGGCGCGATGCGGCGTTCGGAAGGTGGCGCCATGCCGAACACGTCCTTGCCGCCGGAGCCGATGATCATGAAATTATCCGGGCAGCCGCGCCGGCGTAGATGCGCTTCGATGTCGGCGACGATTTCGAACTGCTTGCGGCCTGGCCTGACCGCGCGGATGAACTCTGCGTAGGCTTCGTCCGCGATCTGCGCGGCGCGGCGAACCGCGGTAACCTCGCCGGCGCTTTTGTGCATCAGGAGCTTGTCGACAATCGCCGTCGCGTCCTCGAGCCTGAAGCTTCGCGAAGGGTCGGTCAGCCAGCGCGGCAAAAACTTACGCGGGGCCGCCGCAATCCGGCTATTGGCAACGCGATCGAGTCGCGCTCCGACCGCCGAAGCGATATTCGGGGTGAAGCTTACCTTGATGTCCGGTACTTCCTGGTCGGCGCGCTCGGCGTCGGTGGCGCTGTCGAGAAACAATTCAACATCGCCGGAAGCGGAAATCAGCGCGAGGCCATGACCTTCCAGAATGCCGAAATCCGAACCGTAGCGCAGGTAATCGCCCTGCCAAGCATTGCCATAAAGCACCAGATGCTCAATACCGGCCTGGCGTAAGGCCGCTGAAAGCTTTTGACGCCGTTCGTCCGTTAGCATGAGATCGCCAGAATATTGAGATACCGCTGCTTGCGGCATGATTATACCAATTGTGGACAGATAGAAGAGGGGGTCCAACTGTCGCCGGAATTCATGTCGAATAATGGCGTAAGGTCTCATGAAAGCTGCAAGATCGTTCATATAAGAGATTTGTCGGTCCTCAATTGAGCTCACCCGCGCTCCGCTTCAAGCTTGCCTTCCCGCTGCTCGTTTTGGGCAGCGTGACGGTTTGGAACGCGCAAGTTTTCGCGCAGACGCCAACGACGCCTCCGCCTTCAACTCAGCCGGCGAGCAGCAATCCCGCGCAGCAACAAAACGCCGATCCGGTCGGCAGCGTTGCGACATTGCAAGGCAGCGCCTTCGTCACCCACAACAATTCTGCGTCTGCAATTCACCTGAGCGATTCGATTTACAAAGGCGATGTTCTGCGCACAGGCCCGAACGGCACAATGGGCATCACCTTCGACGACGACACCACATTCACGCTGAAACCGAATTCTCAGATCGCGGTGGATGATTTCGTCTATCAGCAGGGCGGCAGCAACAACGCCGCTACGTTCAACATCCTTCAGGGTACGGCCGCCTTCGTTGCCGAAGAAGTCGCGCATACCGGAAACATGAAGATCGATACGCCGACCTCGACCCTTGGCATTCGTGGCACCACCGGTCTTGTCGAGGTTCCGGAGAATGGCTCAGCCAACGCAGCCAATGGCGTGTCCATCAAGCTTTACCCCGACGCTGACGGTAGGGTCGGACGCATCGAGGTGTTTGGCCGCGACGGCGGCCGGCTCGGCGTGCTCAATCGCGCCGCCAGCGGCTTCGCCGTGCGCGCCGGGGCGCCCGGCGCACCGCAACGGTTTGCAGCGGTACCACTGCAGATTTCGCCACAAGAGGCTGATCGGGATCGCGCCTTTACGCGCCAGGCATTCTCGTCGCAACTTGTCGGCCGCCAGATCAACATTCAGCGCCGCACCTTGCAGCGACAGCGCAATCAACTGCGGCCCAACCAGTTGCCCGGTCGCGAGCAGCGGCCGCAGTTGCAGCGCCCGCCCGGTCAGCAAGGAGCGCCCGGCGCACGTCCGGGACTCCAGCGCGCACCGGGGGCTCCGCCGAAAGCGCAACGCGCACCGCCACGCGCGCCATCCGGGAAAGAAACAAAACGGCCGCTAATCCGCCTCGGATTCGGAGCGCTTGGTATCGAAGTGAACCGCTGCACCCGATGCCGCGAGACCAACGCCGAGAATAACGAAGACGCTGCCGGTCCCCACCGCCGCCGCTATCACGCTTGCCAGTATCGGAATGAAAAATTGCGCGACGCGATTGACCATGGTGCGGAGCGAATTTGCCGTTCCGATTGCGCCGCCGGTCGCGATCGCCAGCACGCCGGCGATGCTGGCAGTCATGGCAATGCTCAACGAGAAACCCGCGATTGCCACAGCCGCGTAAAGGACTGGAAGCGGCAACGGTAACGCGACGAGAGCGTATGACAGCGCGCTGAAAAAACTGCTGGCAATCGTCAGCGGAATACGCCCGAAGGCGAACTGAAAACGCGCATAAAGCAATCGCGACACCATCGACGCGACCGCGCGGATGACGAGCAGCGTCCCGACCGCATCGACACTCATGCCGCGATCAGCACCGAGAAGCGGCAAATAAACGACGATCAGGTCCTGCGCCACGACGGTGATGCAACTCACCAGCATGATCGCGTTCAGGCCGGGTATGAACAAAAGTTGGCGCAGCGGCACCTTGGGACGTCCGGCCGGCACTTTATGCGCGCCGGACGATCGCGTCAGAAGAGCGAGCGCGGCGGTCAGCACCGCGCCGCCGAGACACAGGGCAAACAGCAATCGCGTAGGCGGAACGCTGGCTGAGCCGCCGGCGAGCCCGACGATATAAGGGACCGACGCCCTGCCCGACCGCGTTTGCGACCATGTAATTGCCGATGGCGTGCTCCATCGCACCGGGTCCGGTGCCGCAACGCGTGCACTGGATCTGCTGGCTGACCACGAACAGAAGATGCGCGACGCCGATAATTCCGGTCGCCGCCATGATTCCGATCAGGTTCGGGAAAAGTACAAATCCCGCACAGCCGACGACGAGCAATCCGCCGCCGATCCAGGTCGTCACCGCGTCATAGCCGCGGTCGATGTAGCGGCCCATCGGAATACCTATCGCGATAGGAAGCACGGCATAGGTCGCGGTGATGATGCCGATCCAGACAATCGACAGGTCCAGCTCGACCGCGCGATAGGTCGTGGTGATCCGGGCGACGGTAATGACCGCCTGCTCGACAAAGGCGGTGGACATGATGACGAGGAGGAGGCGTGAGTACATTTCCTACAAACCGGCGGCGTAGCCTTCGGCAAGCGCCCGGCAGGCCGCTTTGTCGTCCAGAGCCGCGGCGCTTATCTTCAGCCACTCCGTCGCGCGCGCTCGGCCGACCAGCGGATCGAGCACCCGATGGCCCTTGTCCGTGACACCATTCGCATCGAGTGGATGTTCGGGATCGCCCGCCGCCTCGACGACACGCTGCCGAAGCACTTCGCCGCCAACCGTGACTTCCACCTCGGCGGGCCAATGCTGCGGATAAAACGGCAGCAGGTTCGGATCCGCCGCCACTTCGACCTTGGCCGCAAATTGCGCCACCGCCGCGTCGATCTTCGGCGCACTGCGGTCGATATCGTAGAGTGCTTCCGGCGCCAGCGCGGCCAGCGCGAGCTGATGCGCAACGCTGACAATCGTCGATATGCGCGCGCCCGCCTCGGCGCGGGTTGAAATCATGCCGGCGTAAGACGGCGGCACGCGCACCTGGACCTTGCTGATGTCATCCGGGCGAATGCCGCGACCGAGCAACATCTGGAACGCATTAACGGCGGCAATCGCCTGCTTGGCCGAGCAGAACGGCTTCAGGCTGAGCTCGCGTATAGACCGAGCTTGCACCAAGCTTTTCGGTCAATCGCGCCTGGTCAAGCGCGATGCCATGGGTGTCGCTGAGCCAGGTCTTGTCCAGCACCTCCGGATCGCCGCGGAAATCGGCGCGCGCAGCCTGCGCAGCCGCAACGCCGCCTGCCACGGCATTGGCGTAAAGAAACCACCGCCCGGATGGCGCGCCATGAATGCGCCCGACGCCGCCTGCCATCAGCATCACGGCGAGCGACAGCGCGTGGCCGGTGCGCGCCTCGTTCAATCCCATCAGCCGCGCAGCGGTGGCCGCCGCGGCGACCGGCGCCACCAGATAAGTCGGCCAGATGCCGCGATACAGGATTTGCGGTCCGTTCACTGCAAGGCCGAGCCGGGTCGCTATTTCGGTGCCGGCCCAGATCGCGCTTGCGATTTCGCCGGTATCGAAGTTCGCCGTCTCGGCCGCCAGCATCAATGCGACAGGGACGACACCTGCGCTCGGGGTAACGCAGGACGGCAAATGAATGTCGTCGATCTCGGTCAGCCGGGTCGCTGCCGCGAGCCGCGCGATGCGCGCGGGAAGCGCGCTGCTGTCGGTCGAGCACGCGCAGCGATTTGCCTTCGGGGATGGACGCGCCGGCCAGGCTCGCTATCGCCGTATCGGCAACGTGAAGCCGCAACCGCTCACGTTGCGCTGCCGGCAAGGCCGACGCATTGGCGCCGGCAACGAACGCGGCAAGCGTGCCGATGACGCTCATGGCGCGATTTTCCATGCGAGCGACTTCCCTGGTCACGATTGCCCAATGTGATAGGGATTGGCTATCCATATCGGACGTCATAGCAGAAAGCCGGTAGCATCATCATATGGCACAGCCCCTCAACGAGACCCACGATCCAGCCCGCCGCAGCTTTGTCGAAAGCGCCAATGCACCGGACAGCGATTTCCCGATCCAGAACCTGCCCTATTGCGTTTACCGCCCGGCATCGGCACCAAATGCGCAGCTTCGTGTCGGCGTCGCGATCGGCGACCAGGTTCTCGATGTGGCAGCGGCCGGTCCGTTGCTCGGCGGCGCGGCCAGCGAAGTAGCGCGCGCCAGCCACGCGCCGTTTCTCAACCCGCTGATGTCCATGGGGCCGCAAGCGTGGTCGACGCTGCGCCTTGGCCTGTCGCGCGCCTTGAGCACCGAAAACTCCAATCCGGACGCGATGCGGCAGCACCTGACGCCGATGTCCGGAGCCGATCTCAAACTGCCGGTTGCCTTTCGCAACTTCACCGATTTCTTTGCTTCGGTTTTTCACGCCACCAATGCTGGCCGGATGTTCCGGCCGGATACTCCGCTCAATCCAAACTACAAATACGTGCCGGTGGCCTATCACAGCCGCGCCTCGTCGGTTCGCATCAGCGGCACGCCGGTCAAGCGGCCGCTCGGCCAGCGCAAAGGGCCGAACGACGACGCGCCGATTTACGGTCCGTCGCGCAATCTCGATTTTGAACTCGAGCTTGGCGCGTTCATCGGTACCGGTTCCGAACTTGGCACGCCGGTGCCGATCGGCAGCGCGGGCGATCACGTGTTCGGCTATTGCCTGCTCAACGACTGGTCCGCGCGCGACATCCAGGCGTGGGAATATCAGCCGCTCGGACCGTTCCTCGGCAAGAATTTCGGCACCACGATCTCGCCATGGGTAGTGACGGCGGAAGCGTTGGCGCCATTCCGCACTGCGGCTTACGCGCGGCCGGAAGGCGATCCTGCGCCGCTGCCGCATCTCGACGATGCGCAAGATCGCGCGAGCGGCGGCCTTGGCATCACGCTCGAAGCCTACTTCTTGACCGAATCCATGCGCCGCAACGGCACAGCGCCGCATCGCATCACCCAGACCTCGTTCGCGCTGATCTATTGGACCATTGCGCAAATGGTTGCGCATCACACCAGCAACGGCTGCAACCTTGAGATCGGCGATCTGCTCGGCTCCGGCACCGTCTCGGGACCTGAGAAATCGAGCTGGGGCAGTTTGCTCGAACTCACATCGCGCGGCCGCGAGCCGCTCGATGTGCCGGGCGGCGAGAAGCGTGGCTTTATCGAAGACGGCGACGAAATCATCTTCCGCGGCTTTTGCGCAAAGTCCGGCGCGGCGCGCATCGGCTTCGGCGAATGTCGCGCGGTGATCCTGCCGGCGGACTAGCAGCCACTCAATCCGCTCATTCCCGCGCAAGCGGGAATCCAGAACGAAGCCCGATGGTACGAAAGTCTGGGTCCCCGCTTGCGCGGGGACGAGCGGTTCGATCACTCCGCGGGCACCCACTTCTGCAAGCGTTTCCCGGTATCGACCTCGCCGGTGTAGAGATTGCCGCGCGAATTGAACTTGGCGGCATGAACCCAGTGAAATTCGCCGACCTCGCGGCCCGGGCCCGCCGGTCGTGCCGACCACGGCGCCGTCTTTGACGCGCACCGTATCGACCACATTGTTGGTGCCGTCGATCAGGACGAAATATTTCTGCCTCTTGTCGAGCGGCGAAAACGCCAGCCCCCAGGCTGAGCCGGCACCTTTGGTGGCCGGCATCGAACACGTATTGCCGCACGAACGTGCCGTCTTTTTTGAACACCTGCACGCGGTTGTTCGTGCGGTCGCAGACATAGACGAGATCGTCCTTGGACAGCCCGATGCAATGCACCGGATTGGCGAATTGCGGCGAGTCCGGCGTGTAATTCGGCAGCTTGTCGTCGGTCGGCGGTTTGCCGTAAGCGCCCCAGATCCGCTTGATCTCGCCGGTGTCGGCGTCGAGCACCGCGACGCGATGATTGCCGTAGCCGTCGGCGGCATAGATTTCGTTGGCCTTGGCATCGAGCTCGAGCGCCGCGACCTGGCCGAACTGGGTCAAATCGGTGCTCGATGTCAGCGGTCCGCTCTTGCCGAGCTGCTTTGACGAACTTTCCGTCGGTGGTGAACTTCAGCACCATGGCGTCGGTTTTGCCGTTGCCGCTGAGCCAGACGAAGCCTTTGTTGTCGACCAGGATGGCATGCTCCTGCAGCGGCCAGTCGTAGCCCAGATTGTCGCCCGGCCCGCCCCACGACTTGATGACGTCGCCGGACTGATTGAACACCAGCACCGACGGCGCCGGCACGCAGCATTTCGAGCGCGGCGGATCGAGCGACGCGCCCTTCTCGTCGTCGGTGAGCGAGCGCGGCCGCTGGAACACCCAGATATTGTCCTGCGCATCGACCGCCATGCCGCCGACCTGGCCGAGGATCCAGTTGTTCGGCAGCGGCCTCGGCCAATACGGATCGACGCGGAATGCCGGGCTTGGGCGTGGGCGGAAAGCGACCGAAGCAAAAGCGTGCAGAAACGTCAGCAACCAGAATAGCAACGCCATGTCTTCATTTGTCGTGTCTCCTTCCGCTCATCCCCGCGAAAGCAGGCGATCCCAGCGCTGGATTTCCGCTTGCAGCGGACATCGAGCGGGTTATTGCCGTTCCGATTGACGCATTCAATGTATCTCCGGCTCCGGCGTTTTCTGCGTGCCGGCGAGAAAATCGAAATCGCAGCCCTCGTCGGCCTGGCCGATGTGCTCGGAATACATCGCGCCGTAGCCGCGCTGAAATCGCGGCGGCGGCTGTTTCCATGCGGCGCGCCGGCGCGCCAGCTCTTCGTCGCTGACATGCAGATGGATGCTGCGCTTGGCGACGTCGATTTCGATCTCGTCGCCGGTCTGCACCAACGCCAGCGGACCGCCGACAAAACTTTCCGGCGCGACGTGCAGGATGCAGGCGCCGTAACTGGTGCCGCTCATGCGCGCATCGGAAATGCGCACCATGTCGCGCACGCCGGCCTTGAGAAGCTTTTTCGGAATCGGCAGCTGGCCCCATTCCGGCATGCCGGGTCCGCCCTTCGGGCCGCCGTTCTTGAGCACCAGAATATGGTCCGGCGTGACGTCGAGATCGTCGCGCTCGACCTCGCGCGCCATGTGATCGTAGTTCTCGAACGCAATCACCTTGCCGCGATGATGCAGGAAGCGCTTGTCGGCGGCGGCTGGCTTCATCACGCAACCGTGCGGCGCGAGATTGCCGGTCAGCACCGCGGTCGCGCCTTCGGCATAGAGCGGCTTGTCGAGCGAATGAATGACGTCGGGCAGATGCACCTGGCTGTTGTCGATACATTCGCCGAGCGTGTGCCCGGTGACGGTGATGCAGGACAGATCCAGCATGTCCTTCATCTGCACCATCAGCGCGCGCAAGCCGCCGGCGAAATAAAAATCCTCCATCAGATATTTGCCGGACGGCGTGATATTGGCGATCACCGGCACTTCGCGCGAGATTTCGTCGAAGCGCTTCATGTCGAGCGGAATGCCGGCGCGGCGCGCCATGGCGATGACGTGGATGATGGCATTGGTCGAACCGCCGAGCGCCATGTGCACGCGGATGGCGTTGTCGAATGCGGCCGGCGTCAGAATCTTGTCCGGCGTCAAATCTTCCCACACCATCTCGACGGCGCGGCGGCCGGCGGCCGCGCACATGCGCGGATGACTGGCGTCGGGCGCCGGAATCGACGACGCGCCGGGCAACGAAAGCCCGAGCGCCTCGGTGATCGCCATCATGGTCGCCGCGGTGCCCATCACCATGCAGGTGCCGAACGAGCGCGCGATGCCGCCCTCGATCTCGTTCCACTCCTCGTCGCCGATCTTGCCGGCGCGCTTCTCGTCCCAGTATTTCCAGGCGTCGGAGCCGGAGCCGAGCGGATTGCCGCGCCAGTTGCCGCGCAGCATCGGACCCGCCGGCACGTAGATCGCCGGCATTCCCATGCTGATCGCGCCCATGACCAGGCCGGGCGTGGTCTTGTCGCAGCCGCCCATCAGCACCGCGCCGTCGATCGGATGGCTGCGCAGCAACTCCTCGCATTCCATGGCGAGGAAATTGCGGTACATCATGGTCGACGGCTTCACGATCGGCTCGGCGAGCGACATCGCCGGCAGTTCGATCGGAAAGCCGCCGGCCTGATAGACGCCGCGTTTCACGTCCTCGGCGCGCGCCGCGCAGATGGCCGTGGCAGGCGTTGATGTCGCTCCAGGTATTGATGATGCCGATCACCGGCTTGCCGGCCCAGTCGTCGTGGTCATAGCCGACTGCTGCAGCCGCGAGCGATGGCCGAACGAGCGCAGATCGTTTTTGCCGAGCCAGCGGTAGCTGCGCAGCTCTTCGGGCGATTTCTTTTTGTAGTCATGTTTCGATCCTGCTTTGCAGCCTTGTCCGGCACATCGAGTTTCAGCAGCTTTGCCGCATTGCGCCAGAAAATCTTTTCGCGCTCGTCGTCGCTCACCTTCAGGCCTTCGACCAGCTTGATCGCCCGCGGCTTGAGCGAGGTCAGCGGCGGCGCATCGCTGCCGTAGAGCACGTGATCGGCGCCCGACCGAATCGACGACAAGCTGCGCCGCCGGCGGATGATAGGTCACGGTGTCGAAATACATGCGCTTGGCGATAATAGCCGGGCTCGTGCTTGATCTTGATCGGCGCGTAGGAGCCGAGGAAATAGCACTCCTCCTGAAGCTCATAGGCGTAATTCAGCCGCCCGATGACTTCCCAAAGACCGCCGCCGCCATGCGACGCCACGATCGTGGCGCGCGGAAAATCCTCCAGAATGCCGCGCACGATCAGCCGCGACAGCGCCAGGCACAGGTCCGCCGGCCGGCCGACGCTCGACGCCAGGCGATATTCCTTCACCCGCTCCTCGCCGAAGCCGACATGCGGCGGATGAATGAACGACCGGCACGCCGAGATCCTGCACCAATTCCCAGAACGGCCGCGCCTCGTCGTCGTCCGGATAATGACCCTTGTGGTTCGAGTGGATCAGGATGCCCTTCAAGCCGAGCTGACGGATGGCGCGCTCGGTCTCCTTGATGAAGGCCGGGCCGCCGCACGGCAGCATGGTGGCGAAGCCGTAGAGCTTGCCTTTGTGCTGCTCCTGAATCTCCGCCGCATAATCCGCTCCAGCGCTGGATCGCCTTGAGCTCGTCGGCTTCGGCGCTTTGCCGCGCATATAATGCGCCGCATTGCTGAACACGGTGCACGTCGATATTGCAGCGCTGATGCGCGTCGAGCACGTTCTCCAGCGTCATCGGGCAGCGCCCGGCCCAGGTCGGGCCGCTCTTGCCGTCCCAGGCGAGCGCATCGGCCGCCGCTTCTTCGGGCGGATAGACGTGGGTATGCCATTCGATGATCATTGCGGCTCCATGCCGATTTCCTTGACCACACGGCGCGGGCGACTGCGGCGCGGACGTTGCGCGATCCTCTTTCGAGGAAACTCGCGAATTCTTCCGGCGTATCGAATACCGGTTCGAGCCCCATGTCGATCATGCGCTTCTGCCGGAATTCCGGATCGCTGCCGATCGCGGCGAATTCAGTCGCGCAGCTTGTGAACGATCGGCTTGCGGCGTGCCGGCCGGCGCCGACGATGCCGAAATATAGCCGGGTGAGATTGTCGCCATAGCCGAGCTCGGTCAGCGTCGGCACGTCGGGCAAAAGCGGCGAGCGCTTGCGTGCTGTCGACGGCGAGCGCGATTCACGGTGCCGTTGCGGATCAAGGACAGCCAATTGGCGAGGCCGAAAAACGCAATCGGGCGTCGAGCCGCCGCATCACATTGTTGACCGCTTCGGCGCCGCCGCGGAACGGCACTTTGACGATGTCGGCGCCGGTCGCCTTGGTCCATGTTGTCCATGAACGCGATCAGCGGGATCGAAGCCGCGGTGTAGCTCAGCGTTCCGGGCTTCGCCTTCGACAGCGCGGCAAGCTCGGCGAGCGAGTGCACGTTCAGCGACGCATTCGCCACCAGCACCTGGGTGGCGAATAACGGATTGGTGACCGGCGCGAAATCCTTCTCCGGATCGTAAGGTGATTTCTGCTTGAACAGAAACTGGTTATAGGCGAGCGTCTCGGGCGGCAGGATGCAGATCGTGTAGCCGTCGTTTGGCGCCTCGGCGCAGGCGCGGCCGCCGACATTCATGGCGCCGCCCGGACGGTTCTCGACCACGATCGGCTGGCCCCAAGCGCTTGCGCACCTCTCTCGCCGAGCACGCGCATGAACACGTCGCTGGTGCCGCCGGCGCTGGTCGCGGTCAGTGCCCGGATCGGCCGTGTCGGATAATCTTGCGCCGACTGCCGGGCACGAACGGCACAGCCAGGCTGAGCAAAGCGCAAGCGACAAGAAACGAAACGCTTCACCCCTACTCCGCCGTCGCGCCGGTGGCCTTGACCACCTTCGCCCATTTGTCGGTTTCCTCGGCAATGATCTTGCCGAAATCCTCCGGCGTGCCGGGAATATTGGTGCCGCCGAGCTCGGCAAGCTTGGCCTGCATCGCCGGATCGGCCAGCGCCTCGTTGATCGTCTTGTTGAGCTTGTCGATGATCGGCCGCGGCGTTCCTTTCGGCACCGCCATGCCGAACCACGCGCTCGCCTCGTAGCCGGGCACGGTCTCGGCAATCGGTCGGCACGTCCGGCAGCGCTTTCGCGCGCACCGCCGTCGTCACCGCGAGCGCGCGCAACCGGCCGCCCTGGATATGACCGATCGAGGACGGCAGATTGTCGAACATCACCTGCACCTGCCCGCCGAGCATATCGGTGAGCGCCGGCGCCGCGCCGCGATAGGGCACGTGCACCAGATCGACGCCGGTCATCATCATGAACAGCGCGCCCGACAGATGCACCGAGGTGCCGATGCCGGACGACGCCATGTTGACCTTGCCGGGATTGGCCTTGGCATAGTCGATGAACTCCTTGACCGTCTTGCGCCGGCACGTTCGGATTGACTTCCATCACATTCGGCACGCGGATGAAGCCCGCGACCGGCGCCATGTCCTGGATGAAATTGAACGTAAGATTCTTGTAGAGCGTGGCGTTGATGGCATTGGCCGGATTGACCAGGAACACCGTGTAGCCGTCCGGCGGCGAATTTGCGGCCATTTCGGTCGCGAGATTGTTGCCGGCGCCCGGCTTGTTCTCGATGGCGAATTGCTGGCCCAGATGCTCCGACAGATATTGCCCGATCAGGCGGGCGCAGATGTCGGTCGAGCCGCCGGGCGGATAGCCGACCAGCCAGCGCACCGGATGGTTCGGATAATCGTCGGCGGCGCGCGCCGCCCCGGCTGCCGCCGATCAACGCAGCTGCCGCGAGAACGACAAACGCGAGCCGCCCCGAACCAAGCGCTGCATCCGTCTCTCCTCCGATTATTCGCGTCTTGTCTTCATCGCGTCTGATGACGCAAACCTACGCGGCTTCGGCTGATCTCGCACAAGTGAGCGCATGCCGCACCGGCACGCGACCGTCAGCCGCCTTGCCGGCGCGCGGCCGGGCCGATAGTTTCACCGCCTTCCCGAATGCCTTCGCGAAGACCAGCCGAGGACATTGCCATGATCGACTTTTATGCGTTGACCAGCCCGAACGTGCAGAAAATCTACATCATGCTCGAAGAGACGAAGCTGCCGTACAAGGAGCATTTCGTCGATGTCTGGAAGGGCGAGCAGTACAACTCCGGATTTCATCAAGATCAATCCGAATTCGAAAATCCCGGCGATCGTCGATCACGACGGCCCGGGCGGCAAGCCCTATCACGATGTTCGAGTCGGGCGCGATCCTGATGTATCTCGCCGAAAAGACCGGAAAGTTCCTGCCGAACGACCCGGCGAAGAAATACGACGTGCTGCAATGGCTGTTGTTCCAGGCTCACCGGCGTCGGCCCGATGTTCGGCCAGTTCACCCATTTCAAGCTGTTCGCGCCGAAGGACAACGACCACACCTATTCGATGTCGCGCTATCAGCACCGAGGTGAAGCGGCTCTACGAGGTGATGGAAAAGCGGCTGGCGCAGACGACCTTATCTCGGCGGCGACGAATATACGATCGCCGACATCGCCACCTTCCCGTGGCCGCGCAATCACGACATGCAGGGCGTGAAGTGGGAGGACAATCCCAACCTGGCGCGCTGGTTCAAGGCGATCGACGAGCGGCCGGCGGTGAAAGCGGCGCTCGCCAAGATGTCGGCCAGATCAAATCGAACCGCGACACCGCGAACGACGATCAGAAGGACCGCTTCTTCAATCGCGGCAAATACGCGAGGGCGTAGTTGCGTTCATTCCGTATCTCTCCGCCCCGCTTCGCACTCCCTCTCCCCGCCTGCGGGCGAGAGGTGCAAATGCAAATCCGTTCCGCGATGCGCTCCGGCACCCGAGTCATCGTCTACGGCATCAAATAAGACGACGAAAGCTTTCGCTCTCCGCACCGATCTTCGCCAGAGAACACCGGCGGTGGCTGCCGGTATCCTCACGATCCGTGCTTCGAGCCACGAATTGTAAGAACGGAAGAAAGCAAGGAAGCGGAACGCCGACAGACGCGTATCCAACCTCCGCACCCTGCGGGGTGCGGCGCGCGCAGAGCGCTGCGCGCTCGCCTCTCGGCGTCCCACCACGGCTCTCTGCCAATGGGAGTATTCATCCCAAGGCTCAACCTGGGCCAGGCTTCGTGACACACAGGCTAACAAGGCGGGTTCTCCGCCAGCCCGTGTGGCACATCCAGCGATGCACCTCGCGCGCCGGTCATAGTGCCGGCAGGCTGATGCCCAGGCCGCCCGAGTGCGGAGGTGACGAACCGCCGCCCGCGGGAACCGACTCCCGCTCCGAGATGCGGAGTGACCGCATAACGTCCTTGTACGGGAGCGAGATTGGCGCTCCTTTTTCAAATCTGAAACACGATGTCAAAGGGTTTTGAAATTGTGCTGATAAATCGGGACGTTGCGAAGGGCAGATTTTTGCTCACACCGGCGCAAACGCGTTTCACTTGGATAAAGATCCGCGAACAGCGAAGTTGCGCCCGTCAATCGCGGGTTTCTGCGATTTAGTTGAATTCCCGTTTCTTCGCCGCCACCAAAAAGACACTGTCACTCCAGTTTGATCGCAGCAGACAACTAATCGTCAGACAGCGGGTACCAACAGCGAGGCGCGCGACGCCGGCTTCCGATTTGTCCCGATGCTTCGGACCGCTCTCGAGCTTGGACAAGGCAAGGCGCAGGCAAGTTGCCGCGCCGCGCGCAGCTGCTTCTCAGAGGTATTCGCACACCTCGACAATAATCATCCGCCAGCCTTCCCCATCATCGCGCGCATGAAGCGCACGGCGGCGGGGCCTTTGAGCGCGCTCGCCCACAGCTCCCGCGCCATCTTCTCGTGCAGCGCCAGCGCCTCGGGCGCCGAGGTGATCATCGCCATGCCGACGCGGATGTTCGGCTCCTCGCCGAGGCGGAACGGGCTCAGCGCCAGGATCTGCCGGTCGGGCTGACGGAAAATCTGGAAGCTGGTGTGCGGCAGCGTGTCCTGCACGATGCCGATCTGCACGCCGATCGGCTCGTTCTCCATCAGCGCGATGAAATGCTCGGCCTCGGCGCGGGCCAGCGCGCGGCGCTCGCGCGCGCAGCGCGGCCGGAAGATCGTGCCGGCCGACCATGCCGTTGCGCAAGAAAGCGCTCCATCTCGGCGGCGGCGATCAGATTGACCACCGCGGGCCGGCGCCGGCGATAGGTTTCCTTGCGCTGCGCGCAGCACCGTCATCAGCTCGTCGATCTGCGCCAGCGCGCGGTCGCGGCTGGCAATGCCGTCCGGCACCGATTCCCGCAACACATCGCCGAGCGCGCGATCGAACGAGTCGGACGCCAGCACGTAGGAGATCGGACCGGCGAGCACGATGACGTGCTCGGCGGTTTCCTCGATCTGCCGCATGCGCTCGAAATAGCTGACCGCGGAGGCGATGTATTCGACGCCGACGCCGAGCAAGCGTCGGCACCGAGACCTCGAGCAGCTCGGCGAGCTTCTCCAGCGTCTCGATCTTCGCCACCTCGCCCTTCTCGAAGCGATAGAGCGCGGTGCGCGAAATGCCGAGCTTTTGCGCGATCTCTTCCGCCGACAGGCCGGAGCCGAGGCGGAACGCCTTCAGCCGGTTGCCGATGTCGTCGAAGCGGAGCGGCATCGGATCCTCGCCCCCTTCGGCAGCGGGCTTGACCCGGCAATCCATGGGCGTCAACTTGCGCGCTCGCCGCTCAATGCCACTGCATGGCCACCGGGTCAGCCCGGTGGCGACGTTGCGTCGGCGAGTCTTTGCTTCAGCCGCTTCGCCGCATCGAGCGCGGCGATGACGATGTTCTGATAGCCGGTGCAGCGGCACAGATTGCCGGAAATGCCGATGCGGACTTCTTCCTCGGTCGGATCCGGATTGTCGCGCAGCAATTCGATCAGCGTCGTCAAAATTCCCGGCGTGCAGAAGCCGCATTGCAGGCCGTGATTGTCGCGGAATGCCTCCTGCAGCGGATGCAGCGTTGTCGGCGCTCGGGCGCGATGCCTTCGACCGTCAGGATCTCGTGGCCGTCGGCCTGCACCGCGAGCATCAGGCACGAGCGCGCCGAACGGCCGTCGAGCAGGATCGTGCAGGCGCCGCACACGCCGTGCTCGCAGCCGAGATGGGTGCCGGTGAGCCCGAGCTGATGGCGGATGAAATCCGCCAGCGTCACGCGCACCGGCACGGTCGCTTCGTAGCGCTTGCCGTTCACCGTGACAGCGATGTTTCGCGTCTCGCTCATGCCTGCCCTCCGCGCGATGCGTTCATGCGCCTTGAGCAGCGCGCGGCGCGGCAGCACCGTCGCCAGTTGCTGGCGATAGGAGGCCGGCGCGTGGATGTCCTCGATCGCGTCGAGCTTGCGCAACGTTTCGCAGATTTCGCGCAAGCCGCTTCTCCTCGATCACTTCGCCGATCAGCGCACGCTCGACTTCGGTCGCGCGCACCGGCGCCGGCCCCATGCCGCCGAGCGTCACCGACGCGCGCGTCACCTTGCCGTTGGCGTCCTCCTCGATCAGCACCGCCGCCGAGACGATGGCGAAATCGCCGTGCCGGCGCGCGAATTCGACGAAGGCGTAGCCGTGGCCCGCCGGCCAGCACGGAAAGCGTCGCGCCGGTGACCAGTTCGTCGAGCTCGATCGCCGGCGTCATGTAGCCGACCGGAAATTCGGCGAAATCGATGCTGCGCGTGCCGTTCTTGCCGGCGACCGAGACTTTGGCGTCGAGCGCGGCGGCGACCGACACCAGCTCGGCCGACGGATCGAGATGGCACAGCGAGCCGCCGAGCGTGCCGCGATTGCGGGTCTGGCGGTGGCCGACCTGGCGCGATCGCTTCATGCATCAGCGGGCAGCGCTCGCGCACCAGATCGGAGAATTCGATGTCGCGCTGCCGCGTCATGGCGCCGATTTCGAGCGCGCCGTTCTGCTCGCGGATATAGCTCAGGCCATCGACGCGATTGAGGTCGATGACGTGATCCGGCAGCACGAACCGCATGTTGAGCATCGGCATCAGCGACTGGCCGCCGGCGAGCAGCTTGGCGTTGTCGAGGCTGCCGAGCAGGCCGACGACATCGGCCGCCGTGCGCGGATCATGATAGGAAAAGGGCGGTGGCTTCATGCCGGGACTCCACTGGGCTCTGGACTTTTGACTCTGTGCCAAAAACTGTGCATCAATTCAAAAACATACACCAATCCCAAAGTTGAAACCAGCCGAATGAAGTCAGCGCGATGAAGCCTGCGGCGTTCCGCTACCACGCGCCGAAAACCATCGACGAGGCCGTCGCGCTGCTGGCCGAGGTGGCGCCGGAGGATGGCCGGATACTGGCCGGCGGCCAAAGCCTGGTGCCGACCATGG
Source organism: uncultured Alphaproteobacteria bacterium (assembly GCA_963742215.1). Taxonomy (GTDB): domain Bacteria; phylum Pseudomonadota; class Alphaproteobacteria; order Rhizobiales; family Xanthobacteraceae; genus BOG-931. The sequence continues at coordinate 278,246 of CAVULJ010000011.1, read as the reverse complement.
CGTTCCGGCTCGCCAAGCCGGGCCATCTTGTCGACATTAATAATGTCGCGGCGCTCAAGCGCCTTACGGTTTCCGACGGCAAGCTCTGCATCGGCGCCTGCGTGCGGCATGCCGCATTCCACAAGCCGGTCTGCGACGGGCCGCTCGGCAAGTTCCTCACCTATGTGGTCCGCTACATCGCCCACTTCCCGATCCGCAACCGCGGCACGTTCTGCGGCAGCCTTGCCCATTCCGATCCGTCATCGGAATGGTGCCTGGTGCATGGCGGCGCTCGACGGCGAGCTTGTCGCCCAGAGCGCGAAAGGCACCCGCGTCATCCCGGCGCGCGAATTCTTCCAGGGCATCATGACCACGGCGCTGCGCGAGGACGAGTTGCTGGTCGAAGCGCGCCTGCCGCTGCTTGCCGGACGACACGCGTTGCGGCTTCTATGAGTTCAGCCGCCGCGCCGGCGACTTCGCCATGGCGGCGGCGGTCGGCGTTTATCGGCTCGATGGCGGCAACATCGTTGAACCGCGCGTCGCCATCGGCGGCGTCGAACCCAATCCGCGCCGCATTCCGGAAGCCGAGCGCGCGCTCGCGGGCGCGGCGCCCGGCGACAAGGCGTTCCGCGCCGCGGCCGACGCCGCGATGAACGCGGTCGATGCCATGGAAGACGCCACGACCAGCGCGGAGTTCCGCCGCGACCTGGTGCTGGCGGTGACACGCCGGGCGCTTGAACGCGCGGCAGCATGAACAAAGAGCCGAAAAGGCCGTGGATCGGCCAATCGGTCGAGCGGCTCGAAGACCCGCCGCTGGTTACCGGGCGCGGCGAGTTCGCCGGCGACATCAATTTCCCGCACCAGCTCTACATGCGCATCGTGCGCTCTTCGCACGCTCATGGCCGCATCGTCTCGATCGACACCAGCGCCGCGCGCGCCGTTCCGGGCGTGTTCGCGGTATGGACCGCGGACGACATTACAGATGTGCCGCCGATCGATTTCCGCGAAGGCAGCATCCCGGCGCTCGATCCCTATCGCCAGCCGTGCCTGGCGAGCGGGGTAGTGCGCTATGTCGGCGATCCGGTCGCGGCAGTGTTTGCGACCGATCAGTACATCGCCGAAGACGCCGCCGATCTGGTCGAGATCGACATCGAGGAGCTTCCGGTCCTGCTCGATGCGTCCGCCGCCGGTGGCCGAATTCTCGCCCGGCCACAGCACCGAAGCCGCGATCATCAAGCAGGGCTACGGCGATGTCGACAGCGTCTTCAAAACAGCCGCACACATCGTCGAGGTCGAAGTCGAGATCGGCCGGCATTCCGGCGTGCCGCTGGAAACACGCGGCGCAATTGGACGCTACGACGCGGCGCGCGGCATTCTGGAATTGCACGGCGCCGCCAAGGTGCCGCACCGCAATCAGGAACTGCTGTCGCGGATGCTCAACATTCCGCCGAGCTCGATTCATGTCCATGAGTCGCACGTCGGCGGCGGCTTCGGCATCCGCGGCGAGCTCTACCCCGAGGACGTGCTGGTCTGCGTCGCCGCCAAGCGATTGAAGCGCGTGGTGAAATGGATCGAGGATCGGCGCGAGCACCTGATCGCCGCCAATCATTCGCGCCAGCAAAAGCACAAGATTCGCGCCGCGGTCGACAACGATGGCGTTATCCTCGCCATCGACGATCTCTACTACCACGACCAGGGCGCTTACATACGCACCCACGCCACCCGCGTCGTGCACATGACGGCGGGTATTCTGCCGGGGCCTTATCGCGTGCCGGCCTATCGCGCGGTTGGGCTGTTCCGGCTGACCAACAAGACACCTGCCGCGACCTATCGCGCGCCCGGCCGCTACGAGACCACCTTCGTGCGCGAGCGGCTGGTCGATGCGATCGCCGTGCAGATCGGCATGGATCGCGTCGAAATCCGCCGCCGCAATGCAATCGGTCCGGAAGAGATGCCCTACCCTCGCCCGCTTGAAGCGCTCGGCGAGGAAATCCACTACGACACCGGCGACTATGTCGGGCTGCTCGACAAGCTGTTCGCCAAGATCGGCTGGGATGAACTGAACGCCGAGGTGAAGCGGCGCAAGGCCAACGGCGAACTGGTCGGCATCGGCCTTGCCATGTTCGTCGAGAAGAGCGGCCTTGGCCCGATGGATGGCGTGAAGATTTCCATCGACACTTCCGGCGCGGTGGAAGTGGTCACCGGCGGCGCCTCGATCGGACAGGGTTTTGAGACGGTGATGGCGCAAGTCGCCGCCGATGCGCTTGGCGTCGACTACAAACGCTGCCGCGTCATTCACGGCCAGACCGATCTGATTCCGTTCGGCATCGGCGCGCACGCGTCGCGCGCTACGGTGATGACCGCGTCGGCGACGCACATTGCCGCGATGAACGTGCGCAAGAAGGCGCTCGAAGTCGCCGGCGAATTATTGCAATGCGCCCCAGACCTGCTCGATATCGCCGATGGCGAGGTAAGCCGCCGTGACCGCAGCGGCGGCGCATCCATCAGCCTCGGCAAGATCGCGCAGAACCTCACGCCAACATCGAAATTTCTCAACGGCCGCAATCCGGGCCTCTCCGCCGACGGCTGGTTCCGCACCGAACACCAGGTTTATCCCTACGGCTGTAACGTCGCCGTCGTCACGGTCGATCGCGAGACGGGCGCCGTTGCCGTCGAGCGGTATTGCATTGCCTACGACATCGGCCGCGCCATCAATCCGGCGCTGGTCGAAGGCCAGATCGTCGGCGGCTTCGCGCAGGGCTTTGGCGGCGCGCTGTTCGAGGAGTTCACCTACAACGAGCGTGGCGATCCGCTGGCCGCAACGTTCGCGGATTATCTGTTGCCTGCCGTGCACGAAACGCCGAAGCCCGAAGTGCTGCTGCGGGAGGATTATGACACGCCGCTCAATCCACTCGGCATCAAGGGCGCCGGCGAAAGCGGCATTACCGCCGTTGGCGCCACGATTGCGTCGGCGATCGACGACGCCATCGGTGTTCCGGGCGCAGTGACGCAGCTTCCGGTGACACCGCAGCGGCTGAAACGGCTGCTGGACGGGCGCGCGCGTTAGGATTTCATCCGCGGATAGTTTTATTCTTCCCGCAGTGCGTCACGCAGCTTGAAGTCTGACCCCGTGATGACGGAACGCCTCTAAGTCCACCTATTTAGGAGGCGGGACCTTGAAATCGCCGTCGCTCACGCACAAATAGAAAGATACGGATAGAGAGGCTCAAAGTCTGCGGCTCGATGCTCGCCGCCGGCGGTTATCTAGCCTGTTTCTTATCTTGGCCTTCGCATTTATCCACGATCGCCGATCAATGTCGGTTGCTCACGCCGGTCGCTTTGCGTGCCGGTGCCGGCGATTTGTGGACGTCAATGCGCACCCTAATCGGCTTACTTTTTTGGACCTAACATCAGGTTGGTTATGGCGATCGAACATGCGCGCGCGCTTGCCATACCCAAACCTTGGGGCGTGGATGATTTAAGTCCTTGGAGCAATGCCCTCGCGCACGACAAAGCAATAGGTGAAATCCGCTACGAGCGATCCGATAACGCGGCCGCCGATCCTTCGCTCTTGTTAAAACTGCTGTTTACAAGTCAGGCGCTTTCGATACAGGTCCATCCCGACGACGACGTTTGCGCATTTGATGGGCCTGCCCAATGGCAAAACCGAAGCCTGGTACGTTTTAAGTGCTGCTCCCGAGGCAAAGGTTGCCCTGGGCTTAAAGCGGCGATTGACGCCGCAGCAGTTGCGTGAGGCTGTCGACGACGGCTCGATCTCCGATCTCATCGCGTGGCACCCCGTGTCGGCAAATGACGTAATTTCCGTTGCCGCAGGAACGATTCACGCGATCGGCGCAGGTCTCGTAATTGCGGAAATCCAGCAGCGAAGTGACGTGACGTTTCGTCTGTTCGACTACGGCCGACAGCGCGAGCTGCACGTTGAAGACGCTATCGCGGTGGCGGTAGCGGGGCCCGTCGAGCGTCAAGCGCGATCGAGCCAGCTTACCGCCGAACGGCAGATTCTCGTTTCCAACCCACATTTCGTTTTCGAACGAATTAATCTGGCGCCAAATTCCTCTTGGCGTATGGAAGCGGAGCGAGAGACTTGGTTTCTCGTTCTCGGCGGCAGCGCCATTGCCGGATCGTTCGACGTTGCTATGGGCGATGTCCTCTTTGCGCAATCGGACCAGATCGACATTCACCCCGGCGCGATCGGGATCGGCTGCCTTGTAGCGTACACCGGCGGCGGCCCTGTTCCGAACTTGCTGCAACGTCTCACACAGCCGAGCGCGATCGAGTGGTCAGACGGGAAGTAGATGCCAGCTTCTCTTGGTCAGCCCAAGGCGTCTTAAGGAACGGCCGCGTGGAAACATATCAAATGAAATCTCTTCAGCGCGTGGCTTTTATCGGAAATTATCTTCCGCGCCGTTGTGGAATTGCCACCTTTACGCACGATCTTCATCAAGCAGTCGCGGCGGCCCGGCCCGATCTTGAAACTTGCGTTGTGGCCATGACGGATTCGGACCGAGCCTATGACTATCCGTCGGCCGTCCGTTTCGAGGTCCATGAGGAAACGATCAGCGACTACGTCAGAGCGGCCGCGTTTTTGAATAATGCCGGGTTCGATGTCGTTTCCCTTCAACACGAATACGGGATTTTCGGCGGTGAAGCTGGCGGCAACATTATCGAGATTTTATCGCGCCTCCAGATGCCGGTTGTCACGACGCTTCATACGGTGTCGGACAAACCGACACGCCCTCAACGCGAGGTGATGCGCCAAATCATCGACAAATCGGCAAAAGTCATCGTGATGGCGGAAAAAGCGCGCGAATTTCTCCTTTCCGTTCATAAAGTGGCACCTCGCAAGATCGAGGTCATACCGCACGGAATACCGGACTTCCCTTTCCTTGAAACGCATCACGCCAAGGCGAAATTCGATCTCGCCGGCAAGATGATCATTCTGACGTTTGGCCTCCTGTCGCCGAACAAAGGCGTCGAGATCATGCTCGACGCCATGCCGGAGATCATCAAATCCAGCCCGAACGCCCTCTATGTCATCCTTGGCGCTACTCATCCGAACTTGATGCGGCAACAGGGCGAGGCCTATCGCGAGAGCCTGACGGCCCGCGTGCGCGACCTCGGCATTGAAGACCATGTCGTCTTTTTCAACCAGTTCGTTGATCAGGCCACGCTGCTGGACTTCATTTCAATGTGCGACGTCTATACGACCCCCTATCTCAATGAAGCCCAGATGACCTCGGGTACACTCGCGTACAGTTTTGGACTGGGAAAGGCGGTGGTATCGACGCCCTATTGGCACGCTAAGGAGTTGCTGAGCGACGGCTGCGGCATCTTGGTTCCCTTTGGCGACGCCAAAGCTTTAAGCACGGAGATTGCCGAGTCTGTTGACGAATGACGTGCGCCGGGATTCGATGCGCAAACTCGCCTATGCGGCAAGCCGGTCAATGACGTGGGTGCAGACCGCCAAGCGGTATCTCACCGCCCTCGATAATGAGAGTTCGAATACCGGACCTGGAATAGTACTTCCTATTGATGCGGCCGGTTCTGTGAGAAATGGCCACGTCATACCGGATATTAAGATCGGGCATTTTCTTTCGCTCTGTGACAGCACCGGCATGCTCCAGCACGCCGTCCATTCAGTACCGGATCGCTCCCACGGCTATTGCACCGACGACAACGCTCGCGCCCTGTTGTTCTCAAGCTCGCTTGCGAGCTTTGGCGAAGCCGAATTATCCAACGCCGTCACCGCCCGCTTTGCGGCATTCCTCCAGCATGCCTGGAACCCAAACACCCGACGGTTTCGAAATTTCATGAGCTATGACCGCCGATGGCTCGAACAACAGGGTTCGGAAGACAGCCATGGCAGGGCGCTTTGGGCGTTGGCCGAATGTGCACGGACGGACATTGATCCATCTCGCCGCAAATGGGCGGAAGCACTGTTTAAGATGGCGCTACCGGTCGTCGAGGATTTCTCCTCACCGCGGGCCTGGGCGTTCTCACTGTTGGCGTTGGATGCTCATTGCATCCTGGTGGGTGGCGACGTTCTCGGGAACCGTCTTCGCAGACTGTTGGCCGACAGATTGGTGTCGTTAATTTCGGTAACGGAAACCAAAGACTGGGTCTGGTTCGAAGACATGCTCGCATACGACAATGCGCGAATTCCCCAGGCGCTGATCCAAACTGGACTGACGACACATACGCCATCGTACGTCGACGTTGGCATCCGATCGCTGCGTTGGCTCACTGCGCTTCAGACCACGTCATCGGGATACTTCAGGCCGGTCGGGACCGACAGCTTCGGGCGGCTCCGGCAGAGGCCAGAGCCGTTTCGATCAGCAACCCGTCGAGGCGGCAGCGACAATTTCCGCTTGCCGTATCGCATGGCAAGCGGACGACGGTGCGGAGTGGCCAACAGAGGCATTACGCGCGTTCGAATGGTTTCTGGGCGAAAACGACCTTCAGGTGGCCCTCACCGATCCGGAAACGGGCAGCTGCTCGGACGGACTTCATCCGGACCGAGCTAATGGAAACAGAGGCGCAGAATCGGTGCTATCGTATCTCCTCGGTCTTGTGGAGATTCGCCAGCTCAAGCGCATGATTGCGGTCAGACAATCGCGACCCGCATCCAAGCTGATAGGCGGTCACGCCACGCGCACGATACTGCCTCAAACAGCGCCAGGGAGCCTCATTGTCCCAATTCCAATTCGTAAATCGCCAGAGCTTATATCTGCGCCCGGACCCGGCAAGGGTCGTCGTCAGACCTTTCAAGCCGGCAACTGAGCCCCGAGGTCTCAACCCAACCGACAAGATTCGGGCCAATCATATCGTTGACAGGGTCCTTCGGCTCGACGCCGAAGCTGCCGCGCAGCAGTTAAGCGATGTACTGGACAATTTCGAAGGCCGCCATAGGAATTTGATCGATATTTTCGAGGCGCGCGCTCAGGATATGGAAGACGCCTTCGAGCCGCATGCCGAATTGAACAAGACGCAACGCCGCCTGATTGGCGCGTATTTCCTCAACGAATACTCTTTCGAAGCGTCAGCCTTGTTCAATCCGAGCATCGTCCGGCACCCGGACCAGATCGGAGCGCCGGAAAACGGTTGCCGTTTCATCTTGAGTCTGCGCGCCGTCGGCGAGGGACATATTTCGTCGCTGACATTCCGATCCGGCACCATAGCGGCCGACGGGAGCGTCGCCGTCGATCCGACTGCGCGTCTTGCTGCGGTTCCGAAGATCCGCAGCCGTCCGTTACCGCCAAATCGGCGATAAAGTCGAAGTAATGTTCGGAGATGACGAAGAGTTGAGCGAACGCGTCATCTTTCCGGTCACCGACGCTCAAGCAAACGGCATCGAAGATGCCCGGTTCGTCGAATTCGATGACGATGGACGAAAAGCGTTCTACGCAACTTACACAGCCTATAGCGGCAGAGCGATCCGCTCTGAACTGCTAGAAACGACGGACTTTCGATCGTTTCGGACTGACACCGCTCGCAGGATCGGCGGCGCGCAATAAGGGAATGGCTCTGTTTCCACGAAAAATCGATGGCCGCTATGCGATGATCGGGCGGCAGGACAACGAGAACCTCTATCTGATCTATTCTGACGATCTTTACACATGGGAGGGTGGTCATTGCATCCTTCAGCCGGAATATCCTTGGGAGTTTGTTCAGATTGGTAATTGTGGCTCGCCCATCGAGCTGGACGACTGCTGGCTGCTGCTGACACACGGAGTGGGTCCGGTCAGGAAATACTCGATCGGCGCGGTTCTCTTGGACAAAAAGGACCCATCTAAGATCCTCGCACGCTCGCGCGAACCGCTGGTTCATCCCGAGCCTAGTGAGCGCGAAGGCTACGTGCCCAATGTTGTCTATACCTGCGGCGCCATGCGTCACGCCGATCAAATCATCTTGCCTTACGCGGTTTCCGACACCTTTTCTAATTTTGCGACAATCAAGATCGCCGCATTGATGCAAGCTGTTACGAACTGACGACTGGTATAGCCGCACCGGACTTATGTTGCCCGGAGCCGGCATGCACGCCCTCATCGCGACTGACAGATCTGTTGACGCTGCACAAACTCACAAAGCAGCCAGCGCCACCGCCACTTGGTCAGGATTGATGCGCGCCTCGCGCACGACCTTGCCCCACCTCACCACTTCGCCGGCGATGAACTTCCCAAACTCCGCCGTAGATTAGCGACGCCGGTAACGGCGGCAATAATCGATCACGGCGCCCACAAAGGCTTGGGCCGCCGGCGACACAGTTTTGCCCTTGAGCGTGCAAACGGAAAACAGCAGGGGCCGCGCGGCGAGTTCACGCACCGGCACCGCGCAAAGCGTACCTGCGGAAACCTCCTGCTCTATCGCAAAACGCGGCAGCAGCGTGCACTGCTCCCCGACGGCGGAGACGCTCTTCACCAACGCCAGCGAATTGGTGACGCAGAAGATCTCCGGCTTGATACCATGCCGATTAAGCTCCCGATCGACCTGCTGCCGCAAGCCGAACGATGGCTCCGTCAACACCAGCGGATATTTGGTCAATTCGCGCAACGAAACAGACTTGCGCCGAGCCAAGGGATGCGCCGGCGAAAACGCGGCAACCATCGCGTCGCGAAACACTTCGATGCCCGCGACATTGTCTCGCACCGGCGGACTGAGGATCAGGCCGATTTCGGCCGCGCCGGTGACAAGCGCCTCCATGGCCTCATCGGTGCTGCTCATGCGCACGTTGAACGTCACCTTCGGATATTGCACGTGGAAGCGATGCAGCACCGGCGCGACAAAGCTCTCGATCGCGGTCTGGAAACAATAGATGTCCACGGTGCCGGCCTGGATGTTTTGCAGCGCCGAGATGTGGGACTTCACCCGCGCGAATTCGCGCATCACCCCTTCGACCTGGGCCTGAAGGATTTCGCCGGCGGGCGTGAGCGTCATGCCCTGGGCGCGCCGGTCGAACACCGGCGCGCGCAATTCATGCTCAAGCTTCGCAATCTGACGGCTGATCGCCGAAGGCGAAACGTGCAGGCGTTCCGAAGCTGCCCGGATCGAGCGGGAGTGCGCGGTTTCGCTGAAATAGCGGAGCGCGGTGAAATCCATGATGTTCACCTCCGGTCCGGAGTGTTGCATTTTGAGCAACGGAACGGTGATTAGATTGATATGGCATCAACGCTCTATCGGGTCAATCTTGCGGCCACCGAAACGCAACCAACCGATGGAGAGTGGCCATGCCTTTCATGCACGTCCTTGCCGACCCCGGCATGAACTACACCTTCAACCGTCCGATGCTCGACGGCACCTCGCCGGCGCGGACGAAAGAACTGAGCGCGATCGCGCCCCGCATCAAGGACTACGAGTCCTGGTACCGGGTGTGGCTCGAGACCGCACAAAAAGCCGAGGCCGAAAAGCGCTGGGCCGACGCCGCATCCTACTATCATGGCGCGGAGTTCTATCTTCCGGCCGGCGACGCCCGTAACAAGCTCTACGACGATTTCGCGCGCAACTGGGCGCTGGCGATGCAAGGCGTCGCTGGCTACGAGCGCATCAAAGTGCCTTACCCTGGCGGCTACCTGCCGGGCTTCCGCCTGCAAGCCAAAGGCAAGGAGCGCGGCACCTTTGTCTTCAACGGCGGCTACGACTCATTCGTCGAGGAGTTCTACGCCTTTTTGCTGCCGCTGACCGAATACGGCTTCACCGTGATCGGTTTCGACGGACCGGGCCAAGGCGGTGCGCTGCGGCAAGGCATCTTCTTTGAACATGCCTGGGAAAAGCCGGCGAAGGCCGCTCTAGACTATTTTGAACTCGACGCGGTCGATTGGCTCGGCGCATCGTGCGGCGGCTATCTCTCAATCCGCGCCGCCGCATTCGAGCCGCGCATCAAGCACATCATCTCCCTGCCCACGAGTTATTCCGGGCTGGACATGACGCTCAAGCAGATGCGCCCGGGCAAGGCGCAACAGCTCGTCTCGGCGTTCAAGGCCGGCGACCGCAAAGCGACTGAGGCCATTGTCGCCGAAGAGCGTTTGCCGAGCTCGGTGTTTGACTGGTGTGTGACGCAAGGCATGCACATCACCGGCACCAAGACTCCATTCGACTTCCTCACCGCCATCGCCAAGCATTCGCTGGAAGGCATCCTGCAGAACGTGAAGCAGGACATTCTGGTCACCGAGGGCGAACAGGATCATCTGTTCAATACTGGATGGATGCACCGGGTGATCCGTGAACTGGTCTGCGCCCGATCGGTCACGGCGCGGGTCTTTACCGCCCGCGAAGGCGCAGAGCAGCACTGCCAACTCGGCAACACCGCTGTAGCGCGTGACGAGATCGTATTCTGGTTGTCGCGCTTCTATCCGGGCATGCAGCCGGTTCGCTCCGCTGACCCGGCGCCTGCACTGGCTGTGTCCAAGGCGGCGTGACGCGCTCTCGCAAACCGGTGAGCCCCATGAACAAGCCCTCCCTCACAACGACAGCCCTGGCCGCGGCGATACTCGCCGCGGCCTCCGTCCTGGTCTTTTCGCTGACTCCACACCTGTTCGTCTGGGCAGCGTTTATCGGCTGGGCAAGCTACGATCACTCCGGTGCAACGGCACAAGCCGCGGTGCGAAGCTCGGCTGCTCTTGTCTTTGGTGTGATCACGGCCTGGGCTGTCGCCGCCGCAGCCACAAGCGGAATGATTCCGCTGAACGCCACCGTGGCAACGGCTGCCTGCGCAGGCATCGCGTCGTTCTTCATCGTGGTGGCGGCGCGGGCTTCGATCCTGAGCGTAGTGCCGGCAACTTTCTACGGCTTTGCCTCGACGTTTGCCTACTTGAGTCTCACACCGGGCGCATTCACGATCCAGGCGTTGACCGCACCACGTCTTGAGAACGTGCTGGTCACGATGCCTGTGTCATTGCTGATCGGCACGGGAGTTGGTATCGCTCACGCGAAGCTCGCGGGCCGGCTGACGCCGCATACGCACGTGAAGCTAGCCCAACTGGTGCCGCTCAATCGGGCTTGATGTGGGCCTCGCGCACCACCTTGCCCCACTTCACCACCTCGCCGGCCATGAATTTTTCGAACTCTGCCGGCGACGTGATCATCGGCTCGGAGCCAAGGTCGGTGAACTTTTTCTTCATGGCCGGATCGGCCAGCGCTTCGTTGATGGTCTTGTTGAGCGTTTCGATGATGTCCGGCGGCGTGCGCGCCGGTGCGCCGATCGCATCCCAGACAAACACCTCGTAGCCGGGCACGAATTCGCTGACATTGGGAACGTCCGGCAGCACCTCGGAATGGGAAACGCCGGTGACGCCGAGCGCGCGCAGCTTGCCGGCCCGGATAAACGACAGCGATTGCAGGATCGGCGTAAAGCCGGCCTGCACCTGACCACCCAACAGATCGGGGATGTAACTGTTCTTATAAGGCACGTTGACGATGTCGACGCCGGTCATTTCCTTGAACAATTCGCCGGCTAGGTTCGTCGCAGCGCCACTGCCGACCGACGCGTAATTGATCTTGCCGGGATTGGCTTTGGCGTAGGCGATGAACTCCAGAACTGTCGTTGCCGGAACCGACGGATTGACAACGAGAACCAGCGGTAACTTCACTAGGCCGGAAACCGGCGCGATATCCTTGAGCACGTCGAAGCTCAGGTTGTCGTAGAGCGAGACATTGATGGAATTGGTCATCGTCAAGGTCAGCAGCGTGTAGCCATCCGGCGCTGCACGAACCACCATCTCGGTGCCGATATTGGCGGCGCCGCCGGGGCGGTTATCGACAATGAATTGCTGCCCCATTTTTTGCGACAGCGAATCCGCCAAGAGCCGCGTGGCGATGTCGGGCGCGATGCCCGGCGGATACGGCACGATGATGCGCACCGGTCGCGATGGATAGGTTTCCGCCCGCGCCATCCGCAGCGCCGCCGGCATCGCGACAGCGCTCGCTCCGAGCTTCAGGAAATGCCGGCGTCGAATGGTCATCGTGTCGCCCGTACTTCAGCTTGCATTACGATCGAGCCTGACCTCGGCGAATCCGCCGCGCGAAATCAAGTCCTATTCCAGCCGCACCCCGATCGCCTTGACCAGCGGCGACCAGCGCGCAACGTCTTCTGCCATGAATCGGTTAAATCGCTCGGGCGTCCAATCGGTCACCGGGATGACGGCCTGACTGACAAGTGTCTGCTGATAAGCGGGGTCGGCCATCGCCACGTGGTTCGCCTCGCCGATCTTGGCGAGAACCGGCCCTGCCGTACCCGCCGGAGCGAAAATCCCAATGACCTGCGTCGTCACCAACTCTGGCACGCCGGACTCGGCCGCCGTCGGAATGTCGGGACACACCGGCAGACGCTTGTCGTTCGTGATCGCCAGCAGCCGCAGCTTGCCGGTACGGTGGAATTCGAGCACCTGACTGGTCATCGCCGCGATGTAAATCGGAATTTGGCCGCCAACGAGATCCGCCATTCCCGGACCCGATCCGCGATACGGCACGTGCGGCAGATCCTTGATCCCGGTCAGCGATTTCAGGAGCTCGCCGCTGAGATGGTTCATCGTGCCGGCGCCGGCGCTGCCGTAGGACATCTTGCCCGGGTTCGCCTTGATGTCGTCAACCAGTTCCATCAGCGTTTTCACCGGTACTGAGGGATGGACCGTGATGGCGAAGCAAGCGATCGCGATCATCGCGGCCGGCACCAGTTCCTTCATCGGATCGAGCAGCGGGTGCTCGCGCAGAATCATCTCGGTCAGGTGGATCGACGATGCGCCGAGAAAGATCGTGTAACCGTCGGGCAGCGCATGCGCCACAATTTGCGCCGCGAGCGACCCGCCCGCGCCCGGCTGGTTATCGATGAACACCGTGCCGAGTTCTGCCTTGACCTTGTCCGCCCACGGCCGGCCGACGATGTCGAATACCCCGCCGGGCGGGAACGGGAGCACGAGCCTGATCGGCCGCGCCGGATAGGTCTCGGCCGCCGCCAAACGAGGCGCCGCAGAGACGGCAGCGGCTCCAGCAACCAAATGGAGAAACCGGCGTCGCAAAATTCTCATGGCACCTCCTCCCCCACCACGATGGAGCGGCTTCTATTCCGCCTTCACACCGGCAAACTTGATGACCTTAGCCCACTTCTCGCTCTCGTCGGCCACGAACTTGCCCCACACCGCGGGCGACATCGGTGTCGGCACAAAGCCGAGATCGACGAGCTTCGATTTGATCGTCGGATCGGTAAGCGCTGCACCAAAATGTGTGTTGAGCGTCTCGATAATGTCGCCGGGTGTCCCTTTGGGCGCGCCGACGCCGACCCAGCCATCGACCTCGTAGCCCGGAACGGTTTCACTCACTGTCGGCACGCCGGGCAGCGCCGGCAGCGGCGCGGCGCTGGTGACAGCAAGCGGCCGCAACTGCCCGGATTTGAAATAGCCGATCGAGGAAATGATCGGGTCAAACATCACCTGCACGCGATCGGATAACAGATCGCTCTGCGCCTGCATTTCGCCGCGGCTTGGCACGTGAACAATATCCACGCCTGCCATCATCCGAAACAGCTCGCCCGCAACATGCGTGAGGTTTCCGGTTCCGGTCGACGTCATGTTGACCTTGCCTGGATTGGCTTTGGCGTAGGCGATGAACTCCGCAACGGTCCTGGCGGGAAACGACGGATTGACTTCCATGACGAACGGATTGCGCCCAATGCAGGCAACCGGGTTGATGTCGCGGACCAGATTGAAGTTGAGATCGGTGTAAAGCGATGCATTGATGAAATTCGGCGACCCGATCAGCAGCAGGGTGTAGCCGTCGGGCGGCGCGCGGACGACAGTTTCCGCGGCAATGTTGCCGCCGGCGCCGGGCCGGTTGTCGACCAGAAAATTTTGGCCGGCCCGCTCCGAGATCCACTGACATATTAGACGCGCGATGACGTCCGGCGCGCCGCCCGCCACAAACCCGAGAATGAGGCGCACCGGCCGCGCCGGATAGGCTTCCGCCCGTGCGATGCGTGATGGCGCAGCAAGCCCGGCAGGAAGCGCGGCAGCGGCGGCCGCAGTGCGCAGCAATTTTCGGCGATCAAACAACATCTTTCATTCCGCCTTGATGTTCGCGAATTTGATGACCTTGGCCCACTTGTCGGTCTCGGTGGCGATGAGCTTTCCAAAATCGGCAGGCGACATCGGCATCGGCTCGCCGCCAAAATCCGCAAGCTTCGATTTGATCGCGGGATCAGTGACCGTCGCGGTGTAAGCCTGATTCAGCTTTGCAATAATGTCGGCAGGTGTCCCGGTTGGCACGCCAATGCCGTCCCAGGTGCCGGCCTCAAAGCCCGGGACAGATTCGGCAACGGTCGGAATATCCGGCAGCGTCTCGGAGCGTTTCGCGGTCGTCACCGCGAGCACGCGTAGCTGACCGGAGCGGATGTAGCCGAGCGACGAGGACAACGGGCTGAACGTCGCTTGCACTCTTCCAGCAAGCAGGTCGTTGAGCACCGGCACCGCGCCGCGATACGGCACGTGCACCATGTCGATGCCGGTCATGAATTTGAACAGCTCGCCGGCGACGTGTTGCGTGCTGCCGACGCCACCGGAGCCGTAGCTTATCTTGCCGGGATTGGCCTTGGCGTAGTCGATAAACGCCGAAACCGTTTTGGCCGGGAACGCTGGATTGACTTCCATTACCAGCGGGGCGGTATCGACGCCTGCGACCGGAGCGATATCGCGGATGAAATTGAAATTGAGCTTTTCATAAAGCGACGCGTTGATCGCGTTTGCCGTCGTGATCCAGAGCAGCGTGTAGCCGTCGGGGGCGGCATGGACGACTTCTTCGGTGGCGATATTGGTCGCGGCTCCGGGCCTGGAATCGATCACGAATGACTGGCCCAGCCGGTCGGAAAGCTGCTGACCCAGCAACCTCGCGAAGATGTCGACCTGGCCGCCGGGGGCAAAGCCGTTGAGCAGATGGATTGGCCGGTTCGGATAATCGACCGCCCACGCCAGCCGCGAGGCAGCCGGAATAGCGCCGAACCCGGCTAGATGCCGCAGTAATCGTCGGCGCGTCGGCCTCACTCGTATCCCTCCCCGGCTTTTTGGCGTTGTTTTGGCGTTTACCGCTTTGCGGCAACGCTACACCAGGCTGAATGGTAGGTGGAGGGTACGGATTGCCGCTCTCATCAAACTGACAAGGAAGTGACCTATAGCTCGTAGAAATGTGCGCCCGCGGCTAAAATCTTGTACGAATCGCGGGCATCTGGGGGAGGAAATTTCATGCGCTCTTGGCCGCTGCCGTTGCAAGCGCGATTTATTGTCTTTACCTGCGCTGTACTGATCGCCGTTGTCCTGATCTTTGAATTCGTCGTCGGTCACCATTCGCCCCTGATCGAAATCCCGCTGGTGATCTTCATCGCGCTGGCTGTCATCGGCACCCACGATGTGATCCAGCAGCGACATTCCGTGCTGCGCAACTATCCGCTCACCGCGCACATCCGTTTTATCCTCGAGGAAATCCGCCCCGAGATCCGGCAATATTTTCTAGAGAGCGAAAAAGACGGCACGCCGTTTTCGCGCGACAAGCGCGCGATCGTTTACCAGCGCGCCAAGCGGGCTTTGGACAAGCGCCCTTTCGGCACGCAGAACGACGTCTATGCCTCGGGCTACGAATGGCTCGACCACTCGATGTCACCCCGGCCGGTTTCGAAAGAGCCGTTCCGCATCGCCGTCGGTGGCCCCGATTGCGCCAAGCCGTACTCCGCTTCCATCTTTAATGTATCGGCGATGAGCTTCGGCTCGCTGTCTGCCAACGCCATCCGCGCACTCAATGGCGGCGCCAAAAAAGGCAACTTCGCCCACGACACCGGCGAAGGCGGCTACAGCCCCTATCACCGTGAAAACGGCGGCGACATCATTTGGGAAATCGGCTCCGGCTATTTCAGCTGCCGCAACGAGGACGGGACTTTCTGCCCGGAGAAATTCGAGAACAACGCCCACAGCGACCAGGTCAAAATGGTCGAGCTCAAGCTCAGCCAGGGCGCAAAACCCGGTCACGGCGGGGTGCTGCCGGCGGCCAAGGTGAGCCCCGAGATCGCCGAGACCCGCGGCGTGCCGGTCGGCGTCGATTGCAATTCGCCGGCGCGGCATTCCGCATTCTCGACCCCGATCGAACTGATGCAATTCATCGCCACGATGCGTCGATTGTCCGGCGGCAAACCGACGGGCTTCAAGCTGTGCATCGGCCATCCGTGGGAATTCCTCGCCGTCTGCAAGGCGATGCTGGAGACCGAGATCTATCCCGACTTCATCGTGGTGGACGGCAAGGAAGGTGGCACCGGCGCGGCGCCGCTCGAATTCACCGACCATCTCGGCATGCCGCTACGCGAAGGTCTCAACTTCGTCCATAACGCGCTGATCGGCATCAATGCACGCGACCGCATCAAGATCGGCGCCAGCGGCAAGATCATCAGCGCCTTCGACGTCGCCCGCGTCATGGCGCTGGGCGCCGACTGGTGCAATTCCGCGCGCGGCTTCATGTTCGCGCTGGGCTGCATCCAGTCGCAGTCGTGCCACACCGACATGTGCCCCACCGGAGTCGCCACTCAGGACAAGACGCGGCAGCGCGCGCTCTTTGTTCCGGACAAGGCGGAGCGTGTCTATAATTTCCAGCGCGCCACGATCGAAGCGCTCGCGGAGCTTGTTGCCGCGGCCGGGCTCGATCACCCAACCCAATTTGCGCCTGCGCATTTCTCACGCCGTGTATCGCAGCACGAGGTCAAAAGCTTCGCCGAGCTTTATCCGCCGCTCGCACCGGGCGAATTGATCAAGGGCAGCGGCGACAAGCGTTACGAGATCGCCTGGGCGATGGCGAACGCCAAGGAATTCCGCGCCATGCCGCGCGCGGCATAGGCACTTATACCGGATCTGGCCGACTTTTTCGCTGAGTACGATTGTGATTTGAGCGCCGCCTCGTTGTTCGGCGTGGCAGGGATGCCACAGCTCTTGGTAATTCTTGGCAATCCTTCATAGTTGCCGCCAAAAGTCGCTGTTGCCTAATGCCTCGCACAGTTTTTCGGCAAGTTACATATTGCGGGACGACTCACCGAGGTATCCAATCGGGCTTGGGCTAGTGCTGATTCGCGATCGAGCTGCGCGGATACGCCTGAATGGCGGCACACTGCGCAGAACAACCGATCAGAGCGGGAGATGAGGGATCATGTACAATGATTCTCTGTTCAATGCTTTCGTGCGGACATTCGAGGCGCGCGGCGAAAGCGATATGTCGATGGCCGAATATCTGGAGTCGTGTCGGGGCGACCCGATGCGATATGCCAATGCGGCGGAGCGCTTGCTAGCGGCAATTGGTGAACCGCAGATCGTCGACACGGCCAAGGACCCACGCCTTGGCCGTATTTTTTTGAACAGGACGCTGCGGACCTATCCGGCGTTTACCGGCTTCCACGGCATGGAAGACACCATTGAGCGCATCGTCGCCTTCTTCCGGCATGCGGCGCAGGGCCTGGAGGAGCGCAAGCAGATTCTCTACCTGCTTGGCCCGGTCGGCGGCGGCAAATCATCGCTGGCCGAGCGGCTCAAGCTGCTGATGGAAGCCAATCCGATCTACGTTCTCAAGGCCGGTGACGAACTCAGCCCGGTATTCGAGAGCCCGCTCGGCCTGTTCGAGCCGGAGACACTGGGCCCCATCATCGAGGAGAAATACGGCATTCCGCGTCGCTACCTGACCGGACTGATGTCGCCCTGGTGCTATAAGCGCCTGGAGGCCTTTGGCGGCGATATTTCCCGGTTCCGCGTCGCCAAGATCCAGCCGTCGCGGCTGCGGCAGATCGGCGTCGCCAAGACCGAACCAGGCGACGAAAATAATCAGGACATCTCCTCGCTGGTCGGCAAGGTCGACATCCGCAAGCTTGAGACATTCGCGCAAAACGATCCCGATGCGTACAGCTATTCGGGAGGCCTTAATCGCGCCAACCAGGGCGTGCTTGAATTTGTCGAAATGTTCAAAGCGCCGATCAAGATGCTGCATCCGCTGCTGACCGCGACGCAGGAAGGCAACTACATCGGCACCGAGAATATCGGCGCCATTCCGTTCACCGGCGTTATTCTCGCGCATTCCAACGAATCCGAGTGGCAAAGCTTCAAGGCGAACAAGAACAACGAGGCTTTCATCGATCGTATTTGCGTGATCAAGGTGCCTTACTGCCTGCGCAGCACCGAAGAACAGAAGATCTACGAGAAACTCATCGAGGGATCGAGCCTCGCCAACGCGCCTTGCGCTCCCGCGACGTTACAGACGCTGGCGCGCTTTTCGGTGGCATCGCGCCTTCGCAAGCATGAGAATTCGACGTTGTTCTCCAAGATGCGGGTCTACGACGGCGAGAGCCTCAAGGAAACCGATCCGAAGGCCCGGAGCGTTCAGGAATACAGGGACGCCGCCAGCATCGACGAAGGCATGGACGGCGTCTCCACCCGGTTCGCCTTCAAGGTGCTCGCTTCGACCTTTAATCACGACACCGCGGAGATCGGCGCCGATCCGGTTCACCTGATGTACGTGCTTGAACTCGCCATTAGGCGCGAGCAGCTGCCCGAAGAGACCGAGAAACGTTATCTCGAATTCATCAAGGCGGAGCTCGTGCCGCGCTACGCCGAGTTCATCGGGCACGAGATCCAGAAAGCCTATCTCGAATCCTACTCCGACTACGGCCAGAATCTGTTTGACCGCTATGTCGACTATGCCGACGCCTGGATCGAGGATCAGGATTTCAAAGATCCCGATACCGCCCAAATGCTCGATCGTGAACTGCTCAATCAGGAACTGACCAAGACCGAAAAGCCGGCGGGCATTGCCAACCCCAAGGACTTTCGTAATGAGGTCGTCAAGTTTGCGCTGCGCTCCCGCGCCCAGAATGCGGGCAAGAATCCGTCGTGGACCAGCTATGAAAAGATCCGCGACGTCATTGAGAAGCGAATCTTCTCGCAAGTCGAGGATCTGCTTCCCGTCATCTCGTTCGGATCCAAGAAAGACGGCGACAGCGAAAAGAAACACGGTGAATTCGTCCAGCGCATGGTCGAACGCGGTTATACCGAGCGTCAGGTCCGCCGACTTGTCGAATGGTACATGCGCGTGAAGCAGGCCGGTTGAGGTAGACCGGACTGTGACAATGCATATCGTTGATCGGCGGCGCAATCCGAACAACAAGAGCCTGGAGAACCGTCAGAGGTTTTTGCGACGCGCCAAGGCGCTGGTTCAGGCTGCCGTCAAGAAGTCGTCGGAAAACCGCGACATCAAGGATGTGCTGGACGGCGGGGAAATCAGCATTCCACTTGAGGGATTGCGCGAGCCGCGGTTTCATCGCGAGGGCGGCACGCGCGAGCTCATCTTGCCCGGCAACAAAAAATTTCTCGAAGGCGATATCCTGCCGCGTCCGAACGAAGGGGGCGGCAAGCCGTCGGAGCCCGGCGAGGGCGACGGCGAAGACGCTTTTCGCTTCGAACTAAGCCGGGATGAATTCGTCGATTTGTTTCTTGACGACCTTGAACTGCCGGATCTAGCCAAGCGGAAGCTTGCAGAGACCGAAACCGAAGGGTTGAGGCGGGCCGGCTACACGAATTCGGGCTCGCCGGCGAATATCTCGATTACCAAGACGATGCGGCTTGCAACCGCGCGCCGGATGGCGCTCGGCCGGCCGCGGTCGGCGACGATTGAGAAACTCGAGTTCGACTCTCGACGGCTGCGACGACGAACAGCGTGCCGAGCTCATGTTGCAGATCGAAGCGCTGAAATCCAAAGCCAAACGTATTCCCTTTATCGATCCGATCGACATTCGTTATCGCCGCTTTGAAACGACGCCAAAGCCGATCGCGCAGGCGGTGATGTTCTGCCTCATGGACGTGTCTGGCTCGATGTCGGAACACATGAAAGATTTGGCAAAGCGGTTCTACATGCTGCTGTATGTTTTTCTTAATCGGCGTTACCGCTACGTCGAGATCGTGTTCATTCGCCACACCGATCGAGCCGAGGAAGTGGACGAACAAACGTTCTTTCACGACCCGGCTTCGGGCGGAACGCTGGTCTCGAGCGCGCTGCAGGCGATGCACGAGATTATCCGCGCGCGCTACCGCCCGGCAGACTGGAATATCTATGCGGCGCAGGCGTCGGACGGCGACAACTCCTATTCGGATTCCGATCTGACGGGGCGTTTGCTGACCGAACTGATATTGCCGGTCACGCAATTTTTCGCCTATCTCGAAGTCGGCGATGCCGGCACCGAATTCGGCGACGGATCGAAGTCTTCCCTGTGGCAGCTTTATGAGCGCCTGCGCGCCGCGGGCGCATCGCTCTCCATGCGCAAGGTGCGCAATCGAAGCGAAATTTTCCCGGTGTTTCACGAGCTGTTCAGCCGGCAGCAGAACCGCAAAGAAGCTGCATCATGACCGGGGACGCCCTGTACCAGGGAGCCGACTGGGATTTCACCACGCTGCAGCGCATCCATGATGCCTGTGGGACGATCGCAGAGACGGAGCTGGGGCTCGACGTCTATTCCAACCAGATCGAAGTGATCACTGCGGAACAGATGCTGGACGCCTATTCCTCGATCGGCATGCCGCTATTCTACAAGCATTGGTCGTTCGGCAAGCATTTTGCGCATCAGGAGGCGATGTATCGCAAGGGGTTGAAAGGCCTGGCCTACGAGATCGTGATCAACAGCTCGCCGTGCATTTCCTACCTGATGGAAGAGAATACGGCGACCATGCAGACGCTTGTGATCGCGCATGCCGCGTTCGGCCATAACCACTTCTTCAAGAACAATTACTTGTTCAAGCAATGGACCGACGCCTACGGCATCCTGGATTATCTGGAGTTCGCCAAGGGCTACGTCGCGCAGTGCGAAGAGCGCCACGGCCGCATCGCCGTCGAGCAGACGCTCGATGCCGCACACGCCCTCATGTCGCACGGTATCGATCGCTATCCCGGCAAGAGGAAGCTCGATCTGCGGGCCGAAGAACAGCGCGCCAAGGATCGACGCGCCAATGAGGAGAGCACCTTCAACGATCTGTGGCGGACCATCCCGTCGGGACCGCGCAAGAGCGCCTCGGAGCTGAGCGTCGAAAGACGCCGCGCGCTACTCGGGCTGCCGCAGGAAAATTTGCTCTATTTTTTGGAAAAGTCGGCGCCACGTTTGCATCAGTGGCAGCGCGAACTCATCCGCATCGTCCGCCACATAGCCCAATATTTCTATCCCCAAGGTCAGACCAAGGTCATGAACGAAGGGACGGCCACCTACGTGCATTACCGCATCATGACCAAGCTGCACGAACAGGGGCGAATCAGCGACGGCAACTTTCTCGAATTCCTGCAATCGCACACCAACGTCGTGTTCCAGTCGGAGTTCGACGATCCGCGCTTCTCGGGGTTCAATCCCTACGCGCTCGGCTTTGCCATGATGGGGGACATCGCGCGGATCGTAACGGAGCCGGACGACGAGGATCGCGAATGGTTTCCGGATATTGCGGGAACCAAGGACGTTATGGCGGTGCTTCGCGATGTCTGGGCGAATTACCGCGACGAGAGCTTCATCGTTCAGTTTCTCAGTCCGCGCCTTATGCGGCAAATGCGGATGTTCCATATCCACGACGATCCGGAGGAAAAAGCCGGCGTCAGGGTCGACGCGATTCATGACGAGCGCGGCTACCGCCGCATGCGGCGCGAGCTATCGCGTCAATATGACGTCGGTTTCATCGACTCGAATATCGAGATTGTCGACGTCGATCTTGCCGGAGACCGGCGCCTTATCCTGCGCCATGACGTGGTCAATGGCGCTCTGCTGCAGGCAAACGATGCCCAACTGGTCCTGCAGCATCTCGCCTCGCTGTGGACATACGACGTGCTGCTTCAGGAGATTGACGCAACCGGAACCATCCTTAAGGAGCACGCTGCGTCTCCGAGGGGCCCGATACCGACCTGGCAATAGTCGACCGTCAGCGGCAAGCAGCCGACGCCTAAAACCGCAGCTCCGCCTATTCCGCCTTGAGGCCGGCGGTACGAACGACCTTGCCCCATTTGTCCGTTTCGTCGGCGATGAGCTTTTTGAACTCGTCGAGCGTCGTCGGCATCGCCGCCGCCCCGATATCGGCAAACCTCGCTTGCACCGCGGGATCGGCAATGCCTGCATTGACCGCCTTGCGCAAGGTTTCGACGATCGATGCAGGCGTGCCCGTGGGGGCACCGAGGCCGAACCAGCCGTCGGCGTCGTAGCCAGGCACGAATTCGCCGATAGCCGGAACATCCGGCAGCGCATCGGCTCGCTTCCCCGACGTGACGCCAAGCGCCCGCAGCTTGCCGCCCCTGATATATCCGATCGACGACGTGATGCCCTCGACCATCACCTGGATCTGCCCGGCAAGCAGATCGACCAGACCGGGCTCTCCGCCGCGATAATTCACGGTGGTCATGTTGATCTCGGTCATCATCTTGAACAGTTCGCCGTACAATTGCGGCGGCGAACCGATACCAGCGGTCCCCATATTGAGCCGGCCGGGATTGGCTTTGGCATAGGCGATCAGCTCAGGGATCGTTTTGGCCGGCACCGAAGGATTGACCACCAGCACCGAAGGCGCGTGCAGCAGGCTTGCGACCGGCGTGATGTCGCGCATGAAGTCGTAATTGAGATTTCTGTACAGCGTCGCGTTGATCGCATTCGACTGCGTGACCAGCAGCAGCGTGTAGCCATCCGGCGGCGAATTGACAACGAGTTCGGTGCCGAGATTACTGCCGGCACCCGGCTTGTCCTCGACGGCGAACTGCTGGCCAAAACGCTTTGACAATATTTCGCTGACCAGGCGACCGGCGATATCGGTCGGGCCGCCGGCAGCATAACCGACGATGATGCGCACCGGATGATCGGGATAGGTATCCGCCATGGCGGGGCGCAAAGCCAAAGGCACCACCGCTGCGCCGAACGTGAAATGCAGGAATTTTCGACGAGGAATCTGCATCGTCCACACTCCCTAGCTGAAGTTACTGCGGTTTAATGCCGGCGTCGCGGATCACTTTGCCCCACTTCCGGGTTTCGTCGGCGATCAGCCTACCGAAGTCGGCCGCCGAACCGGAAAGCTCCATGCAGCCCATATCGGCAAGGCGTACCCTCATCGTCGGATCGGCCAGGCCGGCATTGGTCTCGCGATTGAGCTTGTCGATGATTTCCGCCGGCGTACCGGCAGGCGCACCAATCCCGAACCATGAACTGGTCTCGTAACCGGGCACGAATTCGCTGACGCTCGGCAGATCGGGCAGCGCCTCCGAGCGCTTGGCCGTCGTGACCGCCAGCGCGCGAAGCTGACCCGCGCGAATGTGCTCGATCGATGCTATCATGGTGGCGAACGCCACCGGCACCTGGCCAGCGATCAGATCGGCCATGGCAGGGCCGTCGCCCTTGTAGGGAATGTGCGTGAGATTGGCGCCGGTCATGACATTGAAGAGCTGTCCGGCGAGATAGCTCGGCGTGCCGATGCCGGCGGAAGCATAGCTGAGCTTGCCCGGATTGGCCTTGGCGTAGGCGATCAGTTCCGGAATCGATTTGACCGGCAGCGACGGATGAACCTCGGCGACATTCGGCACGCGAACGACGCCGGCAACCGCGGCAATATCGCGGACGAAATTGAAATTGAGATCTTCATAAAGCGCGTCATTGGCCGCGACGGCGGGCGGCACCATGAGCAGCGTATAGCCGTCGGGCGGCGATTTCACCACGTACTCGGCGCCGATGTTGCCGCCGGCGCCCGGCCGGTTATCGACGACGAATTGCTGCCCGAGCCGCTGCGATAGCCATTGCGCCATCAGTCGCGCGAGAATGTCGGTTGTGCTGCCGGGCGCGAACCCGACCACAAGATGCACCGGATGCGAGGGATAATCGTCCGCGCGGGCGACACGCTCAAATGCCGGAAGCGTTGCGGCGCCCGCGAGCAAGCGAAAAAAATCTCTGCGAGGAATTCCCACGGCGCGTTCCCCCGGTTTGAACGATCACCTCGGCTTCATATCGGCGAGTTTGACGACCTTGCCCCACTTTTCGATTTCGCTTCCGATAAACTTCTGGAAATCCTCCGGCGACCCCATCATCACGACAGCGCCGAATTCCGCGAGCTGTTCCTGAAGTTTCTTGTCGCCGAGCACCGCGTTGGTTTCCTTGTTGAGCTTGTCGATAATGTCCCGCGGCGTTCCGGCGGGCGCGGCGAGCCCAGCCCACGACACCGCTTCATAACCGGACACCGTTTCCGCGATCGGCGGCACCTCGGGCAACACGTCCATCCGCCCGGTGCTGGTGACGGCGAGCGCCCGCAATGTCCCGGCCTTGATGAAGCTGACAACGGAGCCCGGCGTCGAGAACAGCACCTGGATCTGGCCCGCAATCAGATCGGTCACCGCCGGCGCTTCGCCGCGGTACGGTACATGTGTCATTTTCAATCCGGCCATCAGCTTGAAAAGCTCGCCGGCAACATCGCCAGTCGAGCCGATGCCGCCCGAACCCATATCGATCCTGCGGTTGGCCTTGGCGTAGCTAATGAACTCCTGGACGTTCTTGACCGGCAACGAGGAGTTCACAACCATGATCAGCGGCGCGCGCTCGATGCTGGCGACCGGCGCGATGTCCCTCGTGAAACTGAAATCGAGATTGGAATAAAGGGTCTCGTTGATCGCGGCGGGAGACCCGGCAAGCAGCAGCGTGTAACCGTCGGCCATTGCATGAGCGACGAACCCGGTGCCAATGGCAGTCGCTACGCCAACACGATTATCGACGACAACCTGCTGGCCGAGGCGTTGGGATAACGGCGCGGCAATCAGCCTTCCCACAATGTCGAAGGTGCCGGCCGGAGGGACCGGCACGACAAGATGAACGGGCCGCACCGGATAGCTCTCAGCCATTGCAAAGCGCGAGATTGCCGGGGCCGCGACGGCGCCGGTCACTATTTGCAGGAAACGTCGGCGCGCAGGCTTCATTTAAGCTCCGATCGGCTCACTTCTGGGCATTGGCGAACTTGACGACCTTAGTCCACTTTTCCAGTTCAGCATCCATGAACTTGCCGAAGTCGGCGGGCGTTCCCGGCAATGTCATGCCGCCGAGGCCCGATATCCGCTTCTTGATCTCCGGATCGGCCAGCGCAACGTTGACCTCGGCATTGAGCTTGGTGACGACATCGGGCGGCGTATTGGCCGGCGCGCCGATGCCAATCCACTGATTGGCATCGAACCCCGGCACGAACTCCGCCACCGTCGGAACGTCAGGCATAAGCCCGGACCGCGCCGCCGACGTCACCGCGAGCGCGCGCAAACCGCCGGACCGGACGTGATCGATCACCAGCAACACCGTGCCGATCATGCCCTGGATCTGTCCGCTGATCGCGTCGGTCACCGCCGGCGGGCCGCCGCGATACGAAATCATCGAGAGCCGCACCCCGGCCATCATGTTGAACAGCTCGCCCGCGATATATTGCGGACTGCCGATGCCGGGCGCACCGATATTGACCTTGTCGGGATTGGCTTTCGCGTAGGCGATCAATTCCGGCAGCGTCTTCGCCGGCAGCCCCGGATTGACCGTGATGACGGCCGGCAGGATCACCGCATTCGCGATCGGTGCGATGTCGCGGCGGAAATTGAAGTTCGGTGAATTGATGACGTTAGGGTCGATCGTATATGACGCACTGATCAGCAGCAGCACATAACCGTCGGGCGGCGTGCGGGCGACTACCTCGCCGGCGAGCGTGCCATTACCGCCCTCGCGGTTTTCGACAACGAACGGCTGGCCGAGCCGCTCCGAAAGCCGTTGCCCGATCAGCCGGGCGATCACATCAGGTGCGCTGCCGGCAATCGCGCCGACGATGATGCGAACCGGCCGCGACGGATAGGATTGCGCGCGCACGATAGACGGCATGGCCGGCGCCGCGGCAACGCTTGCTGCGAGTTGGATGAGACGGCGCCGGGCAAGCTTCATGATCAGTCCGCTTTAGCGCCCGAGAACTTGACCACCTTGGCCCACTTCCCGGTTTCATCGGTGAGGAATTTGCCGAATTCCGCGGGCGTCATCGGCATCGGTTCGCCGCCAAGGTCCTTGATTTTGGCTTTGAGCTGCGGATCGGCGAGCCCGGCATTGATCGTCGCGTTCAACTTGTCGACGATTTCGGGCGGCGTCCCCTTCGGCGCGCTGATGCCATCCCACACCGTCGCATCGAATCCCGGCAGCACTTCGCTGATCGACGGCACGTCGGGCAGCACATCCGACCGCTTGAGCGTCGTCACGCCCAGCGCGCGCAACTGTCCGCTTTTGACGAAGCCGATCGCTGCCGGAACGGTGATGATGAAGGCCTGGATTTGCCCGGCAAGCAGGTCAGTGAAAGCCGGCGCCGGCCCGCGATACGGCACGTGCACGATATCCACGCCGGCCATCAGCTTGAGCAACTCGCCCGCGACATGCATCGGCGTGCCGATGCCTGGCGATGCCATATTGATCTTGCCCGGATTGGCTTTCGCATAGGCAATGAATTCCGGCAGCGTGTGGGCCGGGAACGCCGGATTGACCAAAAGGATCATCGGCAAATAGATCAGGCCCGCGACCGGCGTCGTATCGCGAAGAAAATTGAAGTTGAGATGCTGGTAGAGGGTCGCGTTGATGGCGTGGACCGACAGCGCGGTCAAAAGCGTGTAGCCGTCCGGCGCCGCGGTAATCGCCGCTTCGGTCGCAATGTTGCCGCCGGCGCCGGTGCGATTTTCAACGACGAAAGGCTGGCCCAGTTTCTCGGAGAGCCACTGCCCAATCAGGCGCGAAATGAGATCAGGCGTACCGCTCGCCGCCGAAGCCTTCGAAGATTTTGACCGGCCGCACCGGATAGTCGAGCGCGAAAGCGGAGTGCTGCAAAACACCTAAGGCCGTTGCGCCTAAGACCACTGCGCCCGCAGCCATCACGGAAAATTGCCTGCGCGGCAGTTTCATGCCGTTGGCCATCATCTCTCCTCCCCGCCCCGATCATAGCAGCACCGCTATTCCGGGCACACCGAGGTTTCGTGTAGCATGTCGTCACATTGCCAAAGGGTCTTATGCCTCGCCGGAGACTGGCCTTGAAGCTTTCCCGCCGCCATTCTTTGCAACTTGCCGGCGCTGCTGCGCTCACGCCGCTGTCCGGGATCGCACGGGCGGAAGACTACCCGTCGCACCCGATCACGGTCATCGTACCGTTCGCCGCCGGCGGCCCGCTCGACATTTCCGGGCGCATCCTCACCGCCAGTATGCAGCAGACACTCGGTCAGCCGGTCATCGTCGAGAATGTCGGCGGCGCCGGCGGCACTATCGGTCTGGCCCGCGTCGCGCGCGCCGATCCGGACGGCTATACGCTTGGGCTCAGCATCCTGAACACACAGGTGATCAACGGTGCGCTCTACAACCTCTCTTATGACTTGCAGAAAGACTTCGAACCGATAGCGCTCTACACCGATGGTCCCTTGCTCATCGTCGGACGCAAGACGCTTCCGGCCAATAATCTGCAGGAGCTGATCGCGTGGCTTAAAGCCAATCCGGACAAAGCCACGGCCGGCACGACCGGGGTCGGCAGTCCGCAACATGTCGCCGGCGCGCTGTTTGAGAAAGCAACCGGCACGCATTTCCAGGTCACGCATTATCGCGGCGGCGGACAAGTCACGCAGGATCTGGTCGGCGGACAAATCGATCTGGTGTTCTCCGATATCGTTACGGCAGTGCCGCAGATCCGTGCAGGCAACATCAAAGCCTACGCCGTTATGGCCAAGACCCGTCTGGCGCTGCTACCGGCCGTTCCAACCACCGATGAAGCCGGCCTGCCCGGTCTCTACAGCTCGATCTGGAATTCGCTGTGGGCGCCGAAAGGAACGCCGCGCCCGATCATCGACAAACTCAATGCTGCCGTGGTCGCCGCAGTGGACGACCCGAAGGTGCAGGCCAAAGTGGCCGATATCGGCCGCACATTATTTTCGCACGACATGATGACCCCGGAAGCGCTCGGCAAATTGCAGCAAGACGAAGTCGCGAAGTGGTGGCCGATCGTCAAAGCGGCCGGCATGAAAGCGGAATAGGGGGCGATTTTCCGACATCGCCCACGCTTGCAAATCGGGATCGGCATTGTTCTTGCTTGAACGACGCCAATTATTTCAATGGAACAACATTTATCCTGGAGTGATCGTATGACAGGCAAACAATTCTTCGCGGCGCTGCGTGGCGTACTGCTCGTCGCTGGATTTGAGTGCGCATATTGCGCATCGGCCCTGGCCGACCCGACAGGGCTGTGGCTGGCAAAGGACGGGGCGCACGTCGGCATCGCCACCTGCGGCGATGCATTATGCGGAGTGCTGGCGAGCACAAAATCTCCCACTGACCCCGAGACGGGCGCGCCGTGGACGGACAAGCACAACATTGATCCAGCGTTGCGCAGCCGTCCCTTGGTTGGGGTTGCAGTGCTTATGGGAATGCGCCCCGCCAGTAACGATAGATGGTCGGGCCACCTCTACAATACGGACGACGGGAAAACCTATTTCGGCAATATTATTGAAATCGACGCAAGAACAATCCGAATTGAAGGCTGCGTGGGACTCATCTGCGGAGGCGATAATCTGACGAGGATCAAGTAATTAGCCTCCGGTATATCCAGGCTTTTTGCCTTGCTGTGGGATGGATATCGCCTGTTTCCGACACCGCCGTAGTTCCAAGTGATGTCTGCTAAGCGCCAAACGCCGCCTTCTTCGCCCCGACGCCGGACTGTCATCTACCTGTCATAGAGGGTGATCAGAGTCGCCCGCCTATCGGAGGGGGAGATAATTCCAATGGCAGACGTAGCGGTATTACCCGGCTCGATTGAGCCAGCCGGACATGGCGGCCCGAAACTGGATCAGGGGATCAATCCCATCACGGTGATCCTGTTTTTGGGGGTGCTGGCGGCGGGTATCCTGTATGTGGCCTACAGCATCTACAGCGACATCGATGCGGCGGGCTCGAAGGTTACGGCGATCCTGCCGTTCCTCCTGCTGTTCGTGGCGCTTTTGATTGCGCTCGGCTTTGAATTCGTGAACGGCTTCCACGACACCGCGAATGCGGTCGCGACCGTCATCTATACCCGCTCGCTCCCGGCGAACTTTGCCGTAGTGTGGTCGGGCATCTTCAATCTGCTGGGCGTGCTGTGGTCATCGGGCGCGGTAGCGTTTGGCATCGTGTCATTGCTGCCGGTCGAACTGATCCTGCAAGTCGGCTCGAGCGCCGGCTTTGCCATGGTGTTCGCGCTGTTGATCGCGGCGATCATCTGGAACCTCGGCACCTGGTCGTTCGGCCTGCCCGCTTCCAGTTCGCACACGCTGATCGGCTCGGTGATCGGGGTGGGCGTCGCCAACGCGCTGCTGCACGGCCGCAGCGGCACCTCGGGCGTCGATTGGTCCCAGGCAACATCGATCGGCAAGGCGCTGCTGTTCTCGCCGATCTTCGGCTTCGTGCTCGCGGCGCTACTGCTGTTGGCATTGAAGTTCGCAATTTCGGGCAAAATGAAAGAGCAGCTATTTTCCGAACCGAAGGGCCAAGAAAGCCCGCCGATGTGGATCCGCGGAATCCTGATTCTGACCTGCACGCTGGTGAGTTTCTTCCACGGTTCCAATGACGGTCAGAAAGGCATGGGCCTGATCATGCTGATCCTGATCGGTGTGGTACCAACCACCTACGCGCTCAATCGCGCACTGCCGGACACCCAGATTGAGAAATTCGAAGCGAACTCGAAGGCGGCGAGCGCGGTCATCAATGCCAAGGCTGCCGGCTACAACGTGCTCGGCGACCCACGGCCGGCAGTGACCGCCTACGTTGCCCAGCATCAGCTCAACGAGGGCACCTTCCCCTCGCTGGCGGTACTGGTGAACAGCATCGCGCAAGCAGGTCGCGCAGTATGGCTCGATTGCCAAAATGCCGCCCGATCAGGTCGGCAACACGCGTAACGATATGTACCTGGCTTCGGAGGCGATCCGCTTCCTGATGAAAGACGACGCGGCCCAGCTCAGCGCCGACGACGTTAAAACGCTGAATGCCTATAAAGGCTCGCTCGACAGCGCGACCAAGTTCATCCCGTACTGGGTGAAAATCGTGGTGGCGATCGCGCTCGGGCTTGGCACCATGGTCGGCTGGAAGCGGATCGTGGTGACGGTGGGTTCGAAGATCGGCAAGACGCACCTGACCTATGCCCAGGGCGCCTGCGCCGAGATCACGGCGGCGGCGACCATTGCTGCGGCTGACGGCTACGGCCTGCCGGTGTCGACCACCCACGTGCTGTCGTCGGGTATTGCCGGCACCATGGCGGCAAACGGCTCCGGCCTGCAATGGTCGACGGTGCGCAACATCGCGCTCGCCTGGGTGTTGACGCTTCCCGCCGCGATGGCGCTGTCCGGCACCCTCTACTTTATTTTCTCGCACATATTCTAGAACACGAGGCCTCTGCGACGAGGCGGCCTCTCAACATCCAAAACAAAAGCCCCGCGTCACAAGCGCGGGGCTTAGTTTTTCCGACAGATGAATAAGGCTGATCGAAGAACCGATTACAGTTGGCCGTACTTGTGCAGCACCGCGCGGCAACTGCTGCTGACGCGCCAGCTATTAGCGGCAAGCGTCGCACCGCAGCGAAAGCAGGTTGCTCCAGCTCATCCCGCCGTCGCGATCGCACATCCTGGCGGCCGCCGGCTTGCACGGCGCAAGTTCGGCAAGATCAATGGCACTGGCGGCAGTCACGGAGACGCCGAGCAAAAAGCATACGGCAACGATCATCTTCATTATGGGGTCCGTCCCTCATTATCCTTGGGAAGCGGCGTAGATAACGATTTTACGACCGGAAATCCAGTATTTTGTGCGTTGCAGTAGAACCACCAACTCATTGACGTTAATGGGTTTATTGAGCCATGCCGAAATGCACTATCGCATTGCGTCACGAAGCCGCCACATTGGGCGGCCCACTGACAGTTAAAGTGTTGTTAAGATCGATTGGTTCCCGATTCGCGCGAACGCCGGGAGGCGTCTACTCAGCTGCCGCCCGTTTGCCGATCGCGGCATTGACGGCAGGCATCACCTTCTCGGCCATCAGCTCCATCGAGCGGCGCGACAGCGCGGGGTCGGCCCAGTCCTTGCCGCAATAGAGCAGCGTGCCGAAATCGCCGATCTTCTCGTGCAGCGCCAGGATGCCATCGACCACGCGGTTAACGCTGCCGCGGATGACGACGTTGTTGAAGATATAGTCGAGCGTCAGATCGTCGTCGGGCATATCGAGACGCTCCTTAAAGCCGCCGAGGCGGTTGCCTTTGCGCAGCTTGGCGGTGAGCTGGTTCATGTAGAACCGGTACGGGCTTTTCGCATCATCGCCGCCGTAGGCATTGGCGGTCTTGTCGTCATCGGCGACGAAGATCGAGCGCGCCACGCGCCAATTGGCGCGATCGGCCTGATGACCGCCTTCGGCGCAGCCTTGGGCGTAATTGCTCCACTGGCTCAGCAAATGATTGGGATGCAGAAAATGCGATGAGATCGGCCACCAGCCGCGGCGGCCAAGCGCGATCAGTCCCTTGGATTGCGGTTCGGTCGCGGTGCCGAGAATTGGCGGATGCGGCTTCTGAAACGGCTTCACCACGTTGCCAAGCCCGATTTCGGGCCATCGTGTCTTGGCGGTCGTGATGTTCCAGAACTTGCCCTTGAGATCGTAAGGCGAATCCTTGGTCCACAGCGCAAGGATGTGATCGATCGCCTCGACGAACATGGCGCCGCGATCGGCGTCGAGCAGCTCGAGCGCTTCCATGTCGGTGCGCAGCACGCCGGCGCCGATGCCGAACAGGAAACGGCCCTCGAGCAGATTGTCGACCAGCGCGGCATGGGTGGCGGTCAGCAGCGGATGGCTGAACGGCAGGTTCGATACCGCGGTGCCGAGCTTGATGTTTTTGGTAAAGCCGGCGAGCGATGCGCAGAACATCAGGCTCGACGGAATATTCTCGGCGAGATCGGTCAGATGCTCGCCGCAATAACCTTCGCTGTAGCCGAGCTTGTCGGCGAGGATAAAAGCATCGCGGTCTTCGCGCAGCGTCTCGGCATAATTCCGGCCGAGCGGATGGACCGGCATGATGAAGAAGCCAAGCTTCATTTCATTCCTCCGCAGCGTGCGCGTTAACAGGCGTGTAAATTCACGCTTAATTTGAGTTTCGATTTATTTACCATGAGCTTCATGCTATTGCACGCGACATCAGACAGTCATTTGGAGGCGACACACATGATGAACCTTTTGAAGCGTTTCGTGAAAAATGAATCCGGTGCGGCGGCAATCGAATATGGCCTGATCGCTTCAGGCATCTCGGTGGTGATCATCCCGAGCGTCGCCAACGTTGGCACCAAGCTGGTGCAGACCTTTACGACGATCCAGAACGCTCTGTAAGAACTCCACGTTAAAGCGGCTTAACGAATTCAAGGGCGAACCGGCGGCGGTTCGCCCTTAACTTTTTTGGCGCCAGCCCCGTCACTTCCAGTTCAGCCGCGCAAGGATCGCGCGCCCCATCACCCAATCCTTGTCCTCTTCCGACAGGAAGCCGAGCTCTTCGGTGAAATGGGTGACCCGCTGCGGTAGCTCGCCCGATCGAATGAGTTGGTCATGTCGGTGCCCCAATAGCAGCGCCGCGGACCGTAAGCCTCGAACACCCGCTTGATATGCGCCGCCACGTCCCGGAACGGATAGGATTCGGTCGAAATATGCTGGGTGCCCGACAGCTTGGCAGACATGTTGGGATATTTCGCAAGCGCGGCGGCCTGCTCGACGGCCTTATTAAGGCTGCCATCCTCCAGCATCGAAGGATTGAGACACATGTGATCCATGATCAGTGTCAGTTGCGGATGACGCTCGGCAATGGCGGCAAACCGCGACACCTGGCCAGGTGCATAAAACATCACCGGCAGTTGCGCTTTCTCCGCTGCGGGCCAGAACCAGTCAGCGCTGCCGTCCGTCAGCCACGGCGCGCGTGGACCGACGAAAAGAACACGGACGCCGACCATGCCGGGCTGCTCTTTCCACTTCGGCAAGAGCTTCGCCGATTCCGGATTTTGCAGCGGGATGCGCCCCATGACGCGGAATCGGTTGGGATACCGGTTGACGGCTTCAATCGCGTAATCATTGCGGTCGCCCGGCCACGACGGCGGCACCACCACAACGCGATCGACGCCGGCTTCATCCATCATCGGGAGGAGTCTCTCGATGGTCATCGGCTCCGGAAGCTGCGGCGGGAAACCGGGAAGCCATGGCCAGTCCGACGATTCCGCCTTCCACAGATGGACCTGCGAGTCGACGATCAGCCGCCGTGCCTGTTGGCGCGTCGCCTGCTGTGAATCCTTCGACGTCTGCACGTCGTGTCCCTCCGTTGGCTGCTTGGTTTGTTATTTCGGCGGCGTATAGATCAGGGCCTGCTTGGCTCGCGCGATGACGTTCGGCGGCAGCGCGTAAAGCTTCGCGACCAGCGCCTGCAAATCATCGCCCGCCATGTAGTCGAGGTCGAGCTGCATCTTTGCGGCTTCGGCTTTCAAAGCCGGATCGTTGAACGTATCGACAAAAGCCTTGCGCAGCGCGGCGAGGCGCTCCGCGGGTACTCCCGGCGGCACAATATAAGGGCGGCCAAACTCACCCTGGCTCTCGATCAATTCGATGACCTGCCGTTCTTCATCGGTCTTGGCGAACTGCGCCGCGAGCGGCACGCCCATCTTGTTGAGGTCGGGATGCCCTTTGATGTCGACCTGCAAGATGACATTCATCAGTCCCTTGGCGAACCAGTCCGGATGCATGGTCGGCATCCCGGTCCAGCCGAGACCGCATGACCCGCTGACCTCATTGCGTTCGATGGCGAGCGTGATTTCCTTGCTGCCGGCATAACCGCTGACGATACGGAATTTGGCGCCGAGCAGATTGTCGAGCATCGCCGGCAAATCCCGCGTGGTGCCGCCAGCATTGCTGGCGCCAAGAATGACCACGTGCGTCAGCGTATCCGCAAACGTCCGCGCCGGCGCATCGCTGCGCAGGAAACAGATGTAGACATCGGCGTTCGCATTGCCGACATAGCCGAGCCTGGCCGGATCGTACTGAACCTGGATATCGCCGATCAGCGGATCGAGCAGCACGCCCGGAAAAACCGCCGCCATCACGGTGCCGTCCTTCGGCGCGACGGAATAGATATAGCCGGTCGCCTTGCCGCTGCCCGCACCCGGCATGTTCTGCACCACAACCTCGGGATTGCCCGGCACGTGTTCGCTGAAATGGCGAGCGATAAGCCGCGCATAGGTGTCGTAGCCGCCGCCAGCGCTTGAGCCGACAATGATGCTGATCTGCTTGCCGCGATAAAAATCCGCGACTGCTTCCTGTGCGTGGGCCGGCGCGGCGCCGAACCACGCGGCGGACAAAAGCAGCGACAAAAAGCAGATGCCCGGCACAAGGCCGGGCATCTGTATCGCAAACACCTTCGGCAAACGCGTTATCAGGCCGCTGCCGCCGGACAGATTGCCGAACTTCTTGAGGTTTTCTTTCTGCTTGTCGTTGCGCGGCGGCAGTTTGAACAGACGCGCCGCGGTGCCGCCAAGGATGTTGTGCTTCGCCTTCTCGGTCAGGAACGGCAGATCGTAGATCGTCGACGGCAGGTCGAAGTCCCAGTGCGGATAATCGGAGGAGTACAGGACCTGCGTTTCCGCATTCATCATGCGGAATGTAGTTTCCAATGCCCCCATGTCCTGAATCTCCATCGGCTGGGTGGAGTAGAACATGTCGCGCATATAGTCCGACGGCTTCTTCTTGAGCAGCGGCGCCTCGGACGGGCGCAGCATGTATTCGTGGTCGAGCTTCTGCATCAGGAACGGAACCCATGCGAGGCCGGATTCGATCCAGACCACGGGCAGCTTCGGGAAGCGCTCGCCCATGCCGTTGATCACCCAGTTCGCCAGGTTGACGATGTTGTACCAGGAGAAGCCGAGCGCGTGCGCCGTGAGGAAGCGGTTGCAGCTCTTGAAGATCGGCTCGCCCCAGTTCGGACCGGAGTGGAACGACAGCACCAGACCGCGTTCCTCGATCGCCCGATAAGTCTTGATGTAGGCGTTGTCGTTGACGGCCAGGTTGTTGCGGACCGTCGTCACCATGAAGCCGCCGACACCCTTGCGGTGGCCGAAGGTCTCGACATGACGCAGCGTTTCATCCGGATCGGAGAACGGCAGGCAGAGCATCGAGTAAAACCGGCCGCCGGACTCCGGCAGCACTTTCTCGGTGAGCCAGCGATTGTAGCCCCAGCACAGATCGGACTCCATTTCCTTCTGCGGATGCAGGCCGATCGAGAGCATGCCGGTCGGGAACAGGCAGGAATAATCGACGCTCATCGCGTCCATCCAACGATGGCCAAGCTCGACGTCGCGGAACTTGCCGTCCGGCGTTTTCTCGCTGCCGCGCATCGGATAGCGCGTCACACGGCCGCCCATATCCTGGAAGCCCACGGTCTGCGGCGCGAACGCGCCGCGGCTGCGGCCCCTGGTGCTGCCGGACATGGCGAGCTGCTTGAGCACCTCGTTTTCCATGAACGGCATGATCTCGTCCATGTGCTCGTTTTCGTAATGGTGCGCGTCGACATCGACGATCAGCATGTCGTCGAGGTTGCGTGCCGCCGCCTGCTTGCGGGCGTGGGCGAGCAATTGGCTGGTATTGAGTTCTTCGACTGTTACGCGCCGGCCGCGGTCAGCAATCAGATCCATGGCGTTTCTCCTGAGACTTTCCTGTTCTTTCCTGCGTCCACCTCCGCTCGTCCCCGCGAAAGCGGGGACCCAGTGCTGGATTCCCGCTTTCGCGGGAATGAGCGGATAGGAAATTCGTTCGCGTTATCTTCCCGTCCAGCTTTGCCACATGCCGAGCTCGAATACAGCGAGGTCGACAGCTTTCAACAAGCCACTCGCCGTGACCATCACGTCGGTGGCGGAAATCGAATTCTTTGGAACCGCGGCGAGCTGCTCGCCGGCGTCGATGCGTGCGGTGTAAAGACGGCAGGCCGCCGCCAGCAGTTTCTGCAACGCTTCCGCTGACACCATATCGAGCTTACCGTCGACGATGCTACGCTCGATCACGGCAGCAGCACGGAAGGCGTCCGCTGACGCACCTTCGACAACCTGCATCTTTGGCTTGGCGGATGCAGTGCTTGCGCAACCGGCGACCGGCGCACAGTTTTGACGGCCGCTTTCGCACCATTCTTTACCGCGCGCTTAGGCGACGACATAGAGATCCTCGCCCTTCTGAACGGTCTTGTATTTCTTCAGCTTCATCTTGCGATCGCTGACGCACTCGCCCGTCTTCATGTCGTATTCCATGCCGTGCCACGGGCAAACGAAGTGCATTTCGTCTTCCGAAAAGAACAGGCCCATCGAGGTCTTGTCCGGGCGCAACCGCTCTTCGACCTTGGCGATGGTCAGGCCCTCGCAGGCCGGGCCGCCCTGATGGAGGCAGAAATTGCTGTAGGCGTAGAACTCGCCCTCGTGCTTGAAAACGCCGATCTCGTTGTCGCCGACAAAAATGATCCGTCGATCGCCGTCTTCCATCTCCGCAACTTTTGCGACGAACTTTTCCGCCATCTGCGCTCTACCCTCGCCTTACGCTCTTGGTTTTGCTTTTTACCACTTTGGCGGCCGGACTCAGGGGCCGCCATTGTCCCTTTCTTGTAGCACAGCCGAAAGGCTTCCGCGACGGGCATTACCTCGTCCCAGCCATGCCCGGCGCGGGGTTCAGACCCCTTAAACCATGCGATTTTCGATCTCGCCGATGTTCTCGATCCAGAGTTTTACGACATCGCCCGATTTCAGGAAGGTACCGCTCTCGGCGCCGGTGCCCGCCGGCGTGCCGGTGAGAATGAGATCGCCGGGATGCAGCGTCATATTCTCCGACAACTGCGATATCTGTTCGGCCAGATTGAACAGCATCTTGCCGGTGTTGGAATCCTGCTTTAGCTCGCCGTTGACCCAGGTTTTGAGGCCGAGATTTTGCGGGTCTTTGATGTCGCTTGCCGGAACGATCCATGGGCCCAGCGGACAGGACCCTTCAAAGGTTTTGTGCTTGGTCCAATCCATCTTGAACGGTGAGCTCGCCGAAACCGCTGGCCGACGGCCGCGGTCACGTGCCGACAGGTCATTAGAGACCGTGTAGCCAGCGACATACGACAGCGCCTTACCTATCGAAACATCCTTGGCCGGCTTGCCGATCACGGCGGCAAGTTCAATTTCCCAGTCCATCGCCTCGGCATAGCCCGTCATCTTGATACTGGCGCCTGGATCAGCGAGCGTCCGCGCCGCCTTGATGAAGTGCCAGGGTTTTAGGCCCAGCGCGTGCGGATCGGTCGGCAGCTCGATGCCCTCTTTAGCAGCCATCGCCGCGGCATGGTCGGCGTAATTCGCCCCCGCGCAGTAGATCGTCGATGGATATTGGACCGGCGCCAGCAACTTGGTCTTCTTCAAGGGCATGCGCTTGGCCCGGCTTTTGGCGGCACCGGCGGCAGCCTTTTTCAGCATACCTTCGGCCCGTTTCCAGTCGGCGAGAATACCGAGCACAGTCGCATAGGCTGGTTTGCCGGTCAGCTTGGCGGCGTCAAACACCTCGTCGCCAATCACCAGGCCGGCGCGCGGCCCGTCACTCGATTTATAGGTTGCGAGCTTGTAGCCGACCGATTTGGCCCCAGCCATGTGATTACTCCCTGATGAAATTGTGCCGCGACCAAACCGCGATCGGGACCGCTTGGCAAGACCACCTTGACCATCGCTCATCTCAACCTCCTAACCGTAGCCCTTGAGTTCAGTAGGGAGCGGTGATTGATTCCCGCCCATAACCCGCAACGGAACACGCGGCAGGAGAGCACGATGGTAAAGCCCCGGCGCATCGGACACGCCACATTCGAGACGACCGACCTGCAGAAGATGATCGATTATTACACGCAGGTGCTGGGCCTGGTGCTGGCCGAACGCGAAAAGGACCGCGCCTTCCTCACCAGCCAGATCGGGCAGCTCGCGATTCAGCTCAACAAGGGCGATACCGAGCGTTGCGTGATGTTGTCTTTTGAAGTGGCGCCCGACGCCGACTTCGGCACCATGGCGCGCGAGCTTTCGGAGCACGGCATTACTAGCGAGCTGCGCAACGACTCCATTCCCGGCATCGGGCAGGTACTGACGTTCAAGGACAACAAGGGCACGACGATCGCGCTGTTCAAGGAATGGAGTTATCTCGGCAAACATCTGCAACCTGTCGGTGTCGGCCCGCTCAAGCTCGGCCACATTGCGTGGATCGTGGACGATCCCAGAAAAACGGCGGAGTTTTACGAAAAGGTGCTGGACTTCAAGGTTTCCGACTGGATCGACGACTTCTTCGTGTTTTTGCGCTGCAACACGGATCACCACACGGTAAATTTCATCCGCGGCGGCAACTTGAAGATGCATCACATGGCGTTCGAGTTGAAGGACTTCATCCACCTTCAGAACTCCTGCGACCTGTTCGGCCAGCGCAAAATCCCGATCATCTGGGGACCGCTGCGCCATGGTCCCGGCCACAACATCGCCACCTACCACCGCAACCCTGACGATCAGGTGATCGAACTGTTCTGCGAACTCGATCAAGTTGTTCGACGAGAAGCTCGGTTATTTCGAGCCGCGCCCCTGGCATCAGGACACACCGCAACGGCCGAAAACCTGGCAGGGCGGCAAGACCAGCATCTGGGGCCCGCCGCCAACGCCGGATTTCCACCGCGGACGGGATTGATCGCGCCGAAACGCGTTCGCCTTCGGTGATGTTCACACCCTAGGCGTTACGCCAATACCATTTCGTTTACTGTCACAATCCCTTTTGGGATGCACGCTAGACTGGACCTTGCAAAGGCCGGTGCGAAGCGTAAGATTTTGACCGGCGACGAGCGGAGTATCGATCATGACGATTCCTACTCTCAAGGTTCTCGCGAGTCTTCTTCAGCTGCACGGCCCGGGCACGACGGTCCAGAGCGACCACACCGGGATCAACGCCCTTCTCAGCAAGTCTCCCGACCGGGTTGACGAAGACGCTCAGGGCGCGATCGTCAGTGAGCCGGGCGCAGTGGAGCTGCCGGCGGCTATTCCGGTTTGCTTCAGGCGTGGGTACGTTGGTCCGTACGGCGGCTTCCGCCGCGGGTACGTTGGTCCGTACGGTGGCTTCCGCAGGGCTTTCGGAAGAGCCTACTAGGCGTCGTGCCCTCGACGGCACCCTTATCGGATATGTCGATTGACGGTTCGGCTCCTCGCGAATTCCGTGACCAGCCGATCGCGCAACTCCTGATCAAGGTTGCGTCGAGATGCAATATTGACTGCTCCTATTGCTATTGGTTCCGCGACCCCGCGGTCTATAGCAAGCCCAAGATGATGAGCGAGGCGGTGCTGGAGCAATTGCTCCGGCGTATGGAAGAGCATGCCGCCGCTCACAAGCTTGCGGTGTTTCCCGTGGTCTTGCATGGCGGCGAGCCGCTGCTCTGGGGCGTTGAGAACTTCAATCGCTTCGCTGCCGGCTGCGACGCCATCGAAGAACGCACCAACTGCGGCATTCCCATCGCAGTCACCACGAACGGCGTCCTGATCAACGATGCCTGGCTGGATTGCTTCGAAAAGAACGGCATCAACGTCGCGATCAGTCTGGATGGGCCGAGCCATATCCACGATGCGCACCGGAAAACGTTCCAGGGCGGCGGCACCCATGCGGCCGCCGAACGCGCCGCGCGCATGATGACGAAACGCAACATCACTGTCAGCGCTCTTGCGGTCTGCAATCCCAAGCATTCGCCCAAGGACTACACCGACTTTTTCGCCGATTGCGGCATCGACCACTACGACATCATGATTCCCGACGCGACGGTGGATGAAACGCCGCCGTCGATCGCCGCTTTCTACAACGGCCTGTTCGACCACTGGCTGGAAGCGAACCGCGAAAAAGAGACGGTTGAAATACGCACCGTCACCGACATGGTCGCGGCCCTGCTCGGCAAAAACGCGCCGACCGAAGGCGTTGGCTATCAACCCGTCGAATTGTGCACGGTGATGACCGACGGCACGGTCGAGGCGCACGATGTGCTGCGCATCGCGGGCAAAGGCTCAAGCGAGACTACCTTCAACATCTTCGATCACGCCCTCGACGAAGTGAGGAAAGAGCCGCGCTGGAAGGCCGCGCGTGACGCCTCGATCAACCTCGCGGCGAAGTGCCGGCAGTGCAAATACATGAACGTGTGTGGCGGCGGTTACCTCCCGCACCGGTTCTCAAAGAATAACGGTTACGACAACCCCTCGACTTACTGCGACGACCTGTACGCCATGTACGAGAACATGGACGAGGTGCTGCAACGGCACCTCTATGTCAGCAAGCCCGACGGGCAGCGCGTCGGGATCGCCGAGTTTCACGCCGCAAAGTAACGCCCGAAATCTTCCGGCAAGAATGGCCGCGACTTAAGCGACCTGCGCAGCCTCGCGCGGCATCAGTTCCGGCTGCTTGCTGTAAAGCCAATCCATCCCGGCCATCGCATCATCCTGCGAGCGTGAGCTGAGCATCAGGTTGCGTAGTTCTTTGGCGACGCCGCTGGCGTGGAAGAACTCGCCATAGACGCGCGCGGTAATCTGCACGCGGCCGGTCCGCAGATATCGCGCCTTCTGATAGGCCAGGAACGCTGCCGAATAATCGCCGTTTGCCTCGACGACCTTGTTGGCGAGGCAGACGCCGTCCTCGATCGACATATTGGCGCCCTGCGCCAGGTATTGCAGCATCGGATGCGCGGCATCGCCGAGCAGCGTGATACGGCCTTTGCTCCAATCCTTGATCGGAGGCCGGTCGCACAGCACCCACATCCGCCAGCTCTCGATCTTGTTGAGCAGCGTACGCACTGGTTCGCAGGTTTTGGCGAACCGCTCGTGCAGCTCCGCCGGATCGCCGTAGCTGTCCCAGCCCTCCTCGTAGCGGTCGGAGTGAAACACCGCGACCAGATTGAACAGTTCGCCGGTGCGCAGCGGATAATGCACGAGATGCACTTTCTCGCCAGCCCACAGCACCATATCGTTCCAGCGGAACTTCTCCGGCATTTCCGATGTCGGCAGCACGGCGCGATAGGTGATATGGCCGGCGACCCTCGGCTTGCCGTCACCGACCACGATTTCGCGGATCGTCGACCAGAGGCCGTCGGCGCCGATCAAAGCCGCGCCGCGATACTCCCTGCCGCTCTCCGTGCGAACCGTGACGCCGCCGCCCGACTGATCGACCTTGACCACCTTCTGCGACGCATCGAGCTTGACCCGGCCGGAATCCTCACACGCCTTGAGCAGCACCTTGTGCAGATCGGCGCGATGGATCAGCGCATAAGAATAATGGAATTTCTTGCGAAACGCGTCGCCGAGCGAAATGCGCGTGACTTCCTCGCCGCTGATCGAATCCATCATGATCAGGTTGTTCGGAAACACCGCGAGCGCGTTGATCGGCTCGATCAGGCCGAGGATCTCGAACATCCAGAACACGTTCGGACCGAGCTGGATGCCGGCACCGATTTCCTTGAACTCGGGCGCCTGCTCGATGACTTGCGACGGGATGCCCTTGCGCGCCAGCGCTAGCGCGGCGGCAAGCCCACCGATGCCGCCGCCGACGATCAGGACCTGCTGGTCTTTCCAGTTACTCATGTGGGCATTGTAGGTGTCGCTAGAACGCGAGCAAGAGCGAACGCCCAAACCTCTCCCCGCTCGCGGGGAGAGGTCGAGGAAGCGGAAGCGATCGAGGGTGAGGGGGCGTCTCAGCGAGTTCTGAGCTGCCGGATCATGTCTCGAAGATTTGGCGAGCATCCGCGATGCTCAGGCAGCGGCAACGGCCCCTCACCCTACCCTCTCCCCGCTCGCGGGGAGAGGGATGCATGCGGTGTGGCTTCTGGACAACGATAGCGTGGGCATGCTGCTACTCGCGCAGGCGAGGAGCGCACCATGGCCGGCGGAATGATCGACGTGCATTTTCATATGATCCCGGAATTCTACCGGGATGCGGTGTACGAGGCCGGTACCGGCCCGGCGATCGGGCGCTATCCGGATTGGACGCCGCAACTCGCAATCGAGCTTCTGGACAAGCACGGCATCGCGCTCGCCGTGCTCTCGCTCGGTCAGCCGGGTGTCGGATTTCTGCCGGCAGGCAAAGCTTCCGCGTTCGCACGCCGTTGCAACGATTATGCCGCCGAACTGATCGCCCAGCACCCGAGACGCTTCGGCTGCTTCGGCCTGGTGCCGATGCACGACATCGACGCCGCGATCGTCGAAGCACGCTATTGCCTCGAGACGCTGCGCTTCGACGGTATTTCGCTGTTTGCGAGCTACGGCGAAAAATTCCTCGGCGACGAAGCCTTCAATCCACTGCTGGATTATCTGAATTCATGCGGCGCCGTCGCCCACATTCATCCGGGCCTTCATCCATCGAGCCGGTCGCTGGACCTGCAATGGCCGGGCTTCATGATCGAATACCCATTCGACACCACGCGGGCAGCGGTCAATCTCGTCTTCACCGGCACACTGGAGCGCTTCAGCAACATTCAATTCATCCTCTCGCACGCCGGCGGTACGCTGCCCTTTCTGGCGTGGCGGCTGTCGTGCGCCCCAATGATCGATAAACGCCTGAAGCAGCGCACGCGCGAAGAAATCTTCGCCGCGTTCAGGACGTTTTGGTACGACAACGCACTCGCCTCGGGGCGGCAGCCTTATGGCACGCTGTCGCAGATTGCCGCGCCCGAACGAATCCTGTTCGGCAGCGACTGGCCGTTCTGCAACGATCGCGTGGTCTCAGCCGAAGTCGCCGACTTCACCGCGCCTGGTTTTCTGTCGCCGGACATGCTCGCGAGGATTTCGCACAACAACGCGCTGAAACTGTTCCCGCAGCGCGCCGGACAGTTTGCCTGATGTCCGCTTGCAGAGATTAAGACGGACATCACAAATTCGGACGGCCTTCGGCTTTTGACTCGATTCGGACGTTTTGCATTACAGATAGAAGACCTTCTAATGAATGGGACCCAAGAATGGGAAGGCCGTGAACCGGAAACAGCGCAAACATCTCTTCGCGATGTGCGAATGCGGTAAGGTGAAATTCGAGGCAGTCGGCCCGCCGATTCTGACCGGGTCCTGCTACTGCACGAGTTGCCAAGAAGCCGGACGTCAGTTCGAGCAGCTGGGTTCTGCGCCGCCCGTGCTCGATTCCGACAGTGGAACAGGCTTGATCCTATACCGAAAGGATCGAGTGCAATGCTTGATGGGGCAGCAGTATCTTGAGGAGCATCGGCTCAAGCCTGATTCCCCCACCCGACGGGTCATCGCCAAGTGCTGTAATTCGGCAATGTTCCTCGACTTCACCAGGGGACACTGGTTGTCGATGTTCCGGAACCGCTTTCCGACAGGCGCACCTCCACTTGAAATGCGGGTGATGATAAAAGAGCGCCGGGCCGGCGTCGAGCTTGCCGATGACATGCCGAACTATAGTGGCCACTCCGGCAAGTTTATGTTGAAGCTGATCGCCGCTTGGATCGCGATGGGTTTCCGCAGGCCTGAAATCACCTTGGGGAAGACAGTCCACAGGGCGCAGTAAGCACTCGCCATATTGTGTCTGTAGCAAGCAGGATTCCAAGACTGCTTTGGCCCTTAGCAGACATGAAGGAATGTCCGTGTGATGTCCGCCCTTAGGGGCGAAGGAGGCACCGCAAATTTGTGAGTACGCGCCCTAACCGACGATCTTCGGCCGATGGCCGCTGACCTCGGACGCCGCATCGTGCGGCAGGCGCCAGCAGAACGGGATGCACAGCAGCGCCATCACGGCGGCGGAGCCGAACGCGATCATGAAGTCCGGCGTGCCGAGGCTCGGACGCACCGCGCCAGGCCATCGAGAGATTGAGGATCACCGCGACGACCGAAATGCCGAAGCCGCGGCTTAACTGCTGCGTCATGCCGGCAATACTGGTTGCCGTGCT
Organism: uncultured Alphaproteobacteria bacterium; assembly: GCA_963742215.1. Classification (GTDB taxonomy): domain Bacteria; phylum Pseudomonadota; class Alphaproteobacteria; order Rhizobiales; family Xanthobacteraceae; genus BOG-931. The sequence goes on along the minus strand of CAVULJ010000011.1, from coordinate 234,245 downwards.
CATCTGCGGCTGCTCGATATCGGCATAGGTCATCGCCTGCGTCGCGGTGAATTGCAGCGACTGAAAGAAGCCGGCGATCAGCAGGAATACGAAAATCAGCGACGATCGGCATCGATGCGTTGAGGAACGCGCACATGAAGATCGTCACCGCGCTGATGACGGTGTCGACGATCATGACGATACGAAAACCGAAGTGCCGCAAGAGCCCATCGCGCCGTCATCTTCATCGACATCGAACCGAGCGCAGTCGCAAACGTGATGGTGCCGGACGTAAAGGCCGACATGCCGAACACCACCTGCAGCAGCAGCGGCAGCAGAAATACCAGTGTGCCGGCGCCGGCGCGAAACAGCGAACCGCCGGTGATGCTGACCCGAAAAGTGGCGATCCGGAAAATCGAAAGGTCGAGCAGCGGATGCTTGCGTACGCCACAGATGCCGAATGCCAGCGCGCCAAGGCAATACCGACCACAAGCAGGACGACGACTGACAAGAATTCGCCGCGGCCGCGACCGATCGCTTCGATGCCGTACATGATGCAGAACAGCGATGCCCCGGTCAGCATGAACCCGATCCAGTCCAGCGGGCGATCGGTGTCCTCCTTCGGATTTTCGAAGAACATCGTCACCAGCGCGATGCCGATCAGGCCGAGCGGCACGTTGACCCAGAAGATCCAGCGCCAGGAGAAATACGTGGTGATGAAACCGCCGACCGGCGGTCCGAGCACCGGGCCGAACTGCGCCGGCACCTGCAGATAGGCCATGGTGCCGATCAACGTCGCTTTCTCGACACTGCGGAACAGCACCAGCCGCCCAACCGGCACCATCATGGCGCCGCCGAAGCCTTGCAGCACGCGCGCCGCGGTCAGCTCGAGCATATTTTGGCTGAAACCGCAGCAAGATCGAGCCGAGCGTGAACAGGGCGATCGCGGCGCGAAAAATGGTGCGGCCGCCATAGCGGTCCGCCGCCCAGCCGCTGATCGGCACGAACACAGCCAGGCTCAGAAGATAAGCGGTCACCGCCACGGAGAGCCGTACCGGATCGGTATGCAGCGAAATCGCCATCTGCGGCAGCGCCGTGGTGATCACGGTGGAGTCGAGCTGCTGCATGACGATCGCCGAGCCGACGATCATGGCAATGACTTTGGGCTTCCACTCCGGAGACATCAGGGAGGATTTACGCCCGCAGCGCGCGCAACACCAGTTCCGGCGTGATCGGCATAACCGTTATCGGCGCCGCGCCGAGCGGTCGTAATGCATCATTGACAGCGTTCATGACACAGGCCGGCGCGCCGGCGGTCCCCGCTTCGCCGGCGCCTTTGGCGCCGAGCTCGGAATCCGTCGTCGGCGTCACCACGTGGCCGATGTCGATGTCCGGCATCTCCGTCGCCATCGGCACCAGATAATCCATCATCGTCGCATTCAGGAACTGGCCCTCAGCGTCATAGAGACAGTGCTCGAACAGCGCCGCGCCGATGCCTTGCACGATGCCGCCGCGGATTTGTTCGTCGACAAGCTGCGGGTTGATCACGGTGCCGCAATCCTCGACGCACCAGTGCCTGAGCAATTTCACTTCGCCAGTGCGGATATCGACCTCGAGCCACGACGCCTGCACGCCGTTGGTGAAGGCGAACGGCCAGCCGCGCGGCACGTAATGACGAGTCGCCACGAACTCGGCCTGAAAGCCCGGCGGCAATGTATCCGGCCGGAAATAAACCACGCGGGCCACCTCATCGAGCCCCATGCGTTCGCGGCCGGTGTCGGCATCGACGATGACGCCAGCCCTGATATCGAGCGCGGCGGGATTGGCTTGCAGGATCGAAGCAGCCGCAGCGAGCACATTGCCGCGCAACGCCTTGCCGGCCTGCCATGCCGCCTCGCCACCGATACCGGCCGCGCGCGACGCCCAGGTGCCGCCGCCATAGGGCGTGTTGTCGGTATCGCCGGTGACAACGCGCACCCGCTCGATCGGCACGCCGAACGAGGTGGCGACGACTTGCGCCAGCACGGATTCCGTCCCCTGCCCCTGCTCCGTCACGCCGGAATGAATCGAGATCGCGCCGGCCGCATCGAGCTTCACCGTCGCGCCATCCTGCGACGAGATATGCGCGCCGCCGACGCCGTAGAACGCCGCCGAGGGATTGGTGACTTCGATGAAAGACGCAAAGCCAATGCCGCGATGCACGCCGCGCGCGCGCAGTTTGGCTCTGCTCGGCGCGCAAGCCGGCGTAGTCCATCATCTTCAAAATCTTGTCGAGCGAAGCGTGATGCGAAAGGCCTTCGAGCTTCAAACCCGCGGCGGTGGTCGCCGGATAACAATCGTCCGCGAACAGATTCTTCCGGCGCAGTTCTACCGGATCGATGCCGATCTTCGCCGCCGCCAGTTCGACCAGGCCTTCGGTCACCGCGGTCGCGATCGGATGACCGACCGCGCGGTACTGGCACATCACGTTCTTGTTCTGGAATACGACGCGGGCGCGGGCGCGATAATTCGGGCAGGTATAGGGACTGCCGACAAGATTGACGACCTGATTGGCCTCGATGCCTGAGGTGCGCGGATAGACCGAATAGGGCCCGATGCCGGTGAGATCGTCGATCTCGAACGCGGTGATGGTGCCGTCCTTCTTCACGCCGATGCGAGCTTTGACGCGATGGTCGCGCGCGTGAATGTCGGTGACGAAGCTCTCGAGCCGGTCGGCGACGAATTTCACCGGCCGCTGCAACAGCTTTGACAGTGCGACGACCGCCATTTCGTCAGCATAGATATGGACCTTGATGCCGAACGAGCCGCCGACGTCCTTGGTCAGCACCCGCACCTGATGCTCCTCAAGACCGAGGTGCTTGGCGAAGATATTCTGCGTCATGTGCGGCGCTTGCGTGCCCTGATAGACGGTCAGGCGCTGATCGCCGGGATTCCAGTCGGCAACGATGGAGCGGGCCTCGTTGGTGACGCCGGTATGCCGGCCGAACACGAACGTCGTTTCGACAATTGCATCGGCTTCGGCAAAACCCTTGTCGACATCTCCGGCATTCAGACGCGCGTTCGAACGTCAGATTGTCGCCGAGCTCGGGATGAATGACCGGCGTCTCCGCATCGAGCGCGGTTTCCGCATCGGTCACGACCGGCAGCACTTCGTATTCGACGCCCACCAGCGCGCAGGCATCTTCGGCTTGCGCGCGGCTGCGCGCCACGACCGCGCACACCGCTTCGCCCTGCCAGCAGGCGCGATCGACCGCGATGGCGTATTGCGGCGCCGATTTGATGCCCTTGAGATGAGTTAGCACACCGACCCAGGGCGTGATGACCTTTGCAAGCTCTGGCCCGGTAACGACCGCGACAACGCCGGGCGCTTTCTTCGCCTCGGCACTTTGCAATTTTTTTGATCCGCGCATGGGCGTGCGGCGAGCGCACAAAAGCGACGTGAACCATGCGCGGCAGCGCGATGTCGCTGACATACTGGCCGCGGCCTTGCGTGAGCCGCGCCAGATTGGGCCGCGGCACCGAGCGGCCGATGTAGGAATTCGGCCGGTCGAGCGCGGTACAGTCCTGCTCGGCTGGTCGTCCGCAATTTTCATATCTTCTCCCTCCCCCTTGTGGGGAGGGCGGGGTGGGGGTCGGGAGCGACGACGTATCGACGCTTCAGCGACCTACCTCACGACCCCCACCCCTGCCCCTCCCCACAAGGGGGAGGGGAACGACGACTACAAGAACCGCGTCGGCCACATCAGCGTGCGCCACATATGGGCGGACGGCGAGTTGTCGAAGCCGAGACCTTCTTCCGGCTGCTTGAAGTTTCGGCCGACGATGTCGACGAAATCGTCGAGATTGACCTTGGCGTTGGGATCGAACGAGTAAATATCATTCACGCAGATCAGGCGTGAACTCATGTACCATTTGTGGTTTTTCGCGATTTCGTAGTCGCGAACGATGTAAGGCTCCGGCTTATAATCGGCGCCGAAATTGTTGATGTATTGCTGCGGATATTCGTAACCGACCGACTCGTCGGCAAAGAACCGCAGCGCCTGATGGTTACGTATCGCCCAGCTCACCTCTTCGTCCACATACGGTTCGATCATCTGCGCGCCCCAGTAGCCATGGTCGCAACGGATGAAGCCGGTGACAGCGATATCGTGGAGCAGGCAGGCGAGGATGATCTTCTCGCTGTGGCCGTTTTTCTTGGCCAGCGCCGCGCTTTGCAGAAGATGGTTGAGCGAAGCGAAACGGTTCTTGAAGAAATCGATCAGGGTCGGCTTTTTCGGCATCGCCGGCAGGCGCGGATCGGCGCCCATCAGGAAGAACTTGTCCGGATTGTTCTTCTTGAATTCAAAGCTGTTCTGGATCTCGACCTTGCCGTCGGCCATGCCGAACAGCACCGACTTGGTCGCGATGCGCTCGGCGAGATCGTTCATCATCTTCTCTTCGAGTTCGTCGGCACGCTCCGAAAGCGTCGGTGCGTGGATGTGTTCGTTCATGGTCAGCCTGCCTTTCCAGCTTTCATCTGTTCACGCCGTTGGCGCGCGTTTGTGCGGTGGACTCGATTGCGTCCACTATAGCCTGATATCCGGTGCAGCGACAGTAATTGCCGGAGATATGTTCGCGGATCGCATCCCGGCTCGGCACCCCGCCATTAAGCTCGCCTTGGGCAAGCAGCGCCTGCGCTCCAATCAGCATCCCAGGGGTACAAAAACCGCATTGCAGCGCATTTCGGCGCGCAAAAGCATCCTGAAGATCGGCAATCGCGCCGGAATCCGACAATCCCTCGATGGTTTGCACCTCGGCGCCGTCGCACTGGACCGCGAGCACCAGGCAGCCGCGGACCACCTCCGCATCGAGCAGCACCGTGCAGGCGCCGCATACCCCTTGCTCGCAGCCGATATGGCTGCCGGTCAGGCCCAGATCGTCGCGCAGGAAATCGACCAGCGTCTTGCGCGCCTCGACGCGCTCAGACACTTCCTCCCCATTCACGCGCATGCTGACTTCGCAGAAGCGCTCGGCCATGGGGCTAGGCTAACAGCCTAAAGACGTCATTGCGAGGAGCGGAGCGACGAAGCAATCCAGAGCGGCCAGCATTGAGCGCTGGATTGCTTCGCTGCGCTCGCAATGACGGGAAACTCAGGCCTTCCCAGCCAAAATATTCTTCACGATATCGATGGCGCGCCGCAGCAAAGTCATCGACGCCTCCAGCGTGCGGAACGCAGCGTGGGACGTGAGAGTGACATTCTGCATGTGCGCCAGCGGATGATCGGGCTTGAGCGGCTCGGCGTGAAACACGTCGAGGCCGGCGTGGCGGATATGGCCGGACCGCAGCGCTTCGAGGAAAGCCGCCTCGTCCACCAACGCGCCACGCGCGGTGTTGACGAAAATCACGCCGGGTTTCATGCGCGCGAAATGCGCGGCGCCGAGAAAGCCCCGCGTCTCGTCACCAAGCGTCAGGTTCATCGAGATCACATCGGAACGCTCAATCAGCTCATCGAGCGAAACCAGCGGCGCGCCCGGCTTCGGCGTCCGGTTCCAGGCGATTACATCCATGCCCATGCCGCGCGCGATCCGCATCACTTCGCTGCCGATGCCGCCGAGACCGATTACGCCGAGTGTCTTGCCGAGCAGCTGCACGCCTTCGTGCGGCGTCCAGGCTACCGGCACGCACCTCGCGATCCATGCGCGCAACTTCGCGGCTCGCGGCAAACATCAGCGCGATAGTGTGTTCGGCAACCGCCGTGTCGCCGTAGCCCTTGATGATGTGAACCTTGATGCTGCGCGCCGCCATGTCGGCGAGGCTCATGTAGCTCGCAGGCCCGGTGCCAAGAAACACGATGTGCTTGAGCCCCTCGCACTGATCGACGAATTCCGTCGGCATATAGGAATGGTCGTCGATAGCGATCTCGTAGCCCTTGAGCAGACGCGGCAGCTCCTTGCTCTCGAACGGCGTGCGGTTGACGTCGATCGGCGGATCGTCAGGCCGCAGCACTCGCTGCCACACCGGCGCGAGCTGATCGTTGCAGTCGAGGAATAGGGTTTTCATTCGGAGTCCGATCGGGTATCCCTCTCCCCGCTTGCGGGGAGAGGGTCAGGGTGAGGGGGCGTCTCCGCAGAGACGGCCAGGATCGCTTCCAGACGCCTTCGAGATTTCCGACACGTCATATTCCAAAAGCGCAGAACGCGATAGTGATGCTCGCTCAACCACATTCCTACGATACGCGCTTGCTATCTGCGTCTTGGCCGCACGTCAACTTCAATGAAGAGCTTATGTCGCGACAAATAAAGCAGCGACATAACGTCCGAGGCTCCTTGCAACGAACTTGAATCCTTCAATCCCGCGGCGAGCCGCCAGAGCTTGGCTTCGGCAAGCGTAGAATTCTTCGAAGCCGTCTGGCTAGCCGTTTTCGTACCTTTGCGCCGCGCATGCCTCAAGACTCACCCTACCCTCTCCCCGCACGCGGGCAGAGGGATCGCAGCGCACGCGAAACATAATTACGGCGCGACGATCGGCTGCGCTTCGAGCACCGGCTGGCGTTGCGCGACGCCGGCGAAGGCTGAGCCTTGCTCGAACCACGATTCCGGCGCCGGCTGGCCCCACAGGGTCTGGCGCTGCGGATCGGTCAGCGACCAGCGGATCGGGGCGTGATCGGGATCGACGGTGAGATAGTCGGAGGTGAACAGCTCGATGCGGTGGCCGTCCGGATCGCGGATATAAAGAAAGAAGGCGTTGGAAATGCCGTGCCGACCCGGACCGCGTTCCATATTGGCGAGATAGCCGGTGGTCGCCATCACATCGCAGAGATGGATGATGTCGAGCACGTTCGAATTCCACACCCCGATGTGATGCAGCCGCGGACCTGTGCCGTTGGTGAAAGCGAGATCGTGCACATTGCCTTTGCGATGCAGCCACACCGCCCAAAGCTGCGGGTCGGCGCCGTCAGTTTCCGAATATTCGGTGAGGCGGAAGCCAAGCTCGGCATAGAAGTCGTAGCTCGCCTGCACATCCGGCGTGAAGCAATTGAGATGGTCGATGCGCTGGATGCGGGCGCCATGATAGGCGCCGTATTTCTGCAGCATCGACGGCGCCTGATCCATCCGCGCATAGAATTCGAGCGGCATGCCGAGCGTGTCGGCGGCACGCAAGGTGCGGCCCTGATGCGGCACCTCGACAAATGACGTCGGCAGATTGCGGCGGCGAAACCATGCTTCGGCACGATCGAGATCGTCCTCGCTGGCAAGCTTGAAGCCGAGAGCGCAAACATCGGCCTCACGCGCTTGCCGCAGCACGATGGAGTGATGGTTGCGCTCCTCGACGCCACGCAGATAGAGCGCGTCGCTGTCCTCGTCGCTGACCAGGAGCCCCAGGCAATCGACATAGAAGGCGCGCGAGCGCTTAATGTCCCGCACGCCAAGCTCGACATGGCTGGCGCGCACGACATTAAAGGGCGGGTCGAACACCGGCTGGCGGACGGGCATGATCGGGCCGCTGTTTCTTTGGCCGTTGACGGTTACGGCGCTGTTTTCTAACACATCGACCGGACGGCGGAAGTCATAAGCATTTAACCCGGCGTTAACAGGAGAGCGCGATCATGCGCCTTGCAAGCTACAATCTGCGCGGCCGGCCCAGCTTCGGTGCGGTCGTCGGCGAGGGCATCGTCGATCTGCGCTCGCGGCTGAGCCGCTTCGGCAGTCTGGTCGAGGTTTTCCGCGCGCAGGCGCTGGCCGAAGCCAAAGCCGTCGTCGAGGGCGTGCGTCCGGACGTGCCGCTGTCCGAGGTCGAACTGCTGCCGCCGCTCTTGGCGCCCGAAAAAATCCTCTGCATCGGCATCAATTATGCCAACCGCGGCGCCGACTATAATGTCACCAACAATCCGAAATACCCGAGCATGTTCTACCGTGCGCCGACCTCGATGGTCGGTTCCGGCGGCAAGCTGGTGCGGCCGAAAATTTCCGAGCAGCTCGATTACGAGGGCGAGATCGCCATCGTGATCGGCCGCGACTGCAAGCACGTGCCGAAGGAACGCGCGCTCGAGTACATCGCCGGCTTCACGCTCGCCAATGAAGGCACCATCCGCGACTGGACCCGCCACGGCCAGTTCAACGTCACCCAGGGCAAGAACTTCGACGCCACCGGCGCGCTGGGCCCGTGGATCGAGACCGATATCGACCCAAAAAAGCCGCTGCATCTAGTCGTCCGCAAGAATGGCGAAATCACGCAGGACGACACCACCGCGAGCATGATCTTCAACTTCGCCGACCTGATCGCCTACACGACCACCTTCATGACGCTGAGGGCGGGCGACGTGATCTGCACCGGCACGCCGGTCAAAAAGACGCCAAAGGTCGATCCACCGGTGTGGCTGAAGCCCGGCGACACCATCGAGGTCGAGTGCCCCGATATCGGCGTGCTGCGCATGTCGGTGGTGGACGAGGCGTGACGACGCCGAACACCTCCGCCTGCATCATCGGATGGCCGGTCGATCATTCGCGCTCGCCGCTCATTCATAATTATTGGCTGAAGACCTACGGCATCGCCGGCGAATACCGGCGCGAGGCGGTGCCGCCGGATCAGTTCAACTCCTTCATAAAATCGCTCGCCGAACGCGGCTATGCCGGCGCCAACGTCACGGTGCCGCACAAGGAAGCGGCGCTCGCATTATCGCAACCGGACGATCGCGCGCGCGCAGTCGGCGCCGCCAACACGCTGTGGTTCGATGGCGGCCTGCGTTCGACCAATACCGACGTCGAAGGCTTCTTGGACAATCTCGATGCCTGCGCGCCCGGCTGGGATCGCGATTTGGGTAAAGCGGTCGTGCTTGGCGCCGGAGGCGCCGCGCGCGCCGTGATCTACGGATTGCTGACGCGCGGCGTGTCGAGTGTCGTCATTATCAATCGCACGCCGAGCCGTGCCGAAGCATTGCGCGAACGATTTGGCGAGCGGGTCCACGTCGGCCGCTGGGACGACCTGAACGGCCAACTCGGGGACACCGCGCTGTTGGTCAACACCACAACGCTCGGCATGCACGGCCAGCCGGACCTCGCCGCCGACCTTGGACAATTGCCCGGTCACGCCATTGTCGCCGATCTGGTCTATGTGCCGCTCGTGACGCCGCTGCTCAAAGCGGCAAAAGCCCGTGGGCTGCGCACCGCCGACGGGCTCGGCATGCTGCTGCATCAGGCGGTCGGCGGTTTTACGCTGTGGTTCGGCAAAAAGCCTGAAGTTACGCCGCAATTGCGTGCTCTTCTGGAGGCCGATCTGAACCCTTCCGCCCGCTGACCGCTCGGAATAACGTAGCGGGCTTCGGGGTTCAAAACCCAGCCGTCACTGCGTTTCGCCGTGGCCTCGAACTGGGAGCCCTTTTGGGAGGAGAGTAATGACGATGACAACCTTGAAATTGGCCGGCGCGACAGCGCTTGCCCTGCTGTTCACCGCTTCATTCGCCGCCGCGCAAGCGCCGGACGTGGTGCGGGTCCGCGCGACGATCGAAAGCGTCGATGGCCAGATGGTGACGGCGAAGTCGCGCGACGGCGCCGAGCTGAAAATCCATCTCGCCGACAACGCGCCCGTCAACGAAGTCGTGAAAGAATCGCTGTCCGACATCAAGCCGAACTCCTACATCGCCGTAACCGCGATGCCGCAGCCCGACGGCAGCCAGAAAGCCACCGCCGTCATCATCTTCCCCGAAGCGATGCGCGGCCTGGGCGACGGCCATCGGCCGTGGGATTTCGTGCCGAACAGCACGATGACGAACGCCACCGTCGATACCAGCGTTGCCGGCGTCGACGGCGAGAAGCTGACTGTGAAATACAAGGACGGCGACAAGACCGTCCTGATAACGCCGACAACCGAAATTGCGACCTATGCCAAAAAGTCGCTTGCCGACCTGAAGCCGGGACAAAAGATCTTCATTGCCGCGACCAAGAAGAATCCCGACGGCACCCTTGAAGCGGCGAATATCTCGTTCGGCGATTACGCGGTTTGGCGCTGAAGCTATTAAACATCAGGAGCGTTCAAATGAAAAAGTCAGTATTGGGTGCTGCCGTTGTTTCTGCTGCCGTGCTCGTTGCAGCGACCGCGTCGGCACAGGCGCCGCAGGTGCGGGTGCGCGGCTCGGTTGAAAGCATCAGCGGCCAGATGTTGACCGTCAAGGCGCGCGACGGCGCAGATGTGAAAATCAAGCTCGCCGATAACGCGCCGGTACGGACTGTGACCAAGGCGTCGCTCGGTGATATCAAACCGGGCTCGTTTATCGGGATCACCGCGATGCCGCAACCGGACGGCACGCAGAAAGCGGTCGAGATCCATATCTTCCCGGAAGCGATGCGCGGCGCCGGAGAAGGTCATCGGCCTTGGGATCTGATGCCGAACAGCACCATGACCAATGCGACGGTCGACACCCAGGTCGTCAGAGTCTGACGGTCAAAAGCTCGTCCTGAAATACAAGGACGGCGACAAGACCTTTATCGTGCCGTCAAACGTGACGGTCGTGAGCTTTGCTCCGGCAACGATGAGCGATCTCAAGCCCGGCGCCATCATTTTTGTCGGCGGCGCAACCAAGGAGCCTGACGGCACGCTCGATGCGCCGAACATCACGGTCGGCACCAACGGCGTCAATCCGCCGATGTGAGCGGAAAGCCATGATCGCAAAACGTACGCTCATCGCGCTCGCCATCGTTTTCACGGCGGCGGGCGCGTCCGCACAAGCACCGCAGACCGTGCGCTTGCGCGGGACGATCGAGAAGGTCGACGGCAATGCGCTCGTTGCCAAATCCGACAAGGGCGACGAGCTAAAGATCAATCTCGCCGACAAGACACAGGTCGTCGACGTCGCGAAAGCGTCGATGGCCGATATCAAGGACGGCGCGTTCATCGGCAGCGGAGCGATGCCGCAACCTGACGGCTCGCAGAAGGCGATCGAGGTTCACATCTTTCCGGAGGCGATGCGCGGGACCGGTGAAGGGTTCCGCCCCTGGGACGGCGCGCCCAACAGCAGCATGACCAACGGCACGGTCGGCGGCGCGGCTGTTACCGGCGTGAATGGGCCGGTTATCACCGTGAAGTACAAGGACGGCGAGAAAAACATCGTTGTCGGTCCCGATGTGCCGATCGTAAAATTTGAAATCGGCAGCATGAGCGACGTTAAGCCGGGCGTTGCCTTTACGGTGATCGCGGCGGCGAAGCAGCCGGATGGCAGTTTCAACGTCAACCGGATCAATGTCGGGGTGAACGGCGTCGTTCCCCGCTGATTGCCGGCCGAATATCGGGCTGTTCCGGGCGGCCTGACGGCCGCCCGTACTTTTTGCGGCCCCCGCTCTGGCACGGCGTTTGCTCTGTTTTCGGGCAGGAAATGCCCACAAACGGAGACCCTCCATGACGCGAGCCGAACTCACCGAGAAGTTGCTCGACATCAAGCGCGACAAAGGCTGGAGCTGGAAATACATCTGCACCGAGATCGGCGGCATGTCGCCGGTGCTGGTTACCGGGGCCGTGCTCGGCCAAATGAAAATGACGAAACCGCAAGCCGCCAAGGCGGCCGAGATGTTTGGCCTTTCCAAGAGCGAACAAGCGCTGCTCAACGAGGTGCCGAACCGTGGCACGGCAATGCCGCCGACCGATCCGCTGATCTACCGGCTTTACGAACTGGTGATGGTCAATGGTCCCGCGATGAAGGCGCTGATCGAGGAGGAGTTCGGAGACGGCATCATGTCGGCGATCGATTTCGACATGCAGATGGAACGTCAGCCAGATCCGAAAGGCGATCGCGTGCGACTTTCGATGTCAGGCAAGTTCCTGCCGTACAAATATTACGGCGCGACGGGTAATCAGCAGGCGTATGGGTACAAGGAGGAGTAGGCCTCGGCGCCTCGGCTGGCATCCTTCGAGGGCCGCTTCGCGGCCACCTCAGGATGACGGCCAACTACATAGCAGCAATCACATGGCGGTCGATTTCGGCAACGCTGGTGACTCCGGTCAGCGCCATCGAGATATCGAGCTCTTTGCGCATGATGTCGATGGCGGCTGCTACGCCGGCCTGCCCGCCGGCGCCGAGGCCGTAAATGTAAGCGCGGCCGCAAAGGCAGGAACGCGCGCCGAGCGCGACAGCACGCAAGATGTCCTGACCCGAGCGGATGCCGCCGTCGAACATCACTTCAATGTCGGCGCCTACCGCCTCGACAATCGGCGGCAGCATCGCGATCGACGACGGCGCACCGTCGAGCTGACGGCCGCCGTGATTGGAGACGACGATGGCCGCCGCTCCGGTCTTGGTCGCGATGCGCGCGTCTTCAACGTCGAGAATGCCCTTGAGGATCAGCTTGCCGGGCCACAGACTCTTGATCCACTCGACGTCCTTCCAGCTCAACGTCGGATCGAATTGTTCCGCGGTCCATTTCGAAAGCACGGTGATGTTGCTCATCCCGGGATAGTGCCCGACGATATTGCCGAACGTTTTGCGCTTGCCTTTGAGCACGCTCATCGCCCAACGCGGCTTGGTCGCGATATCGAGCAGATTCTTGATGCGGATCTCCGGCGGCACGCTCATGCCGTTCTTGATGTCGCGGTGGCGCTGACCGATCACCTGAAGATCGACGGTGAGCACCAGCGCACTGCATTTGGCCGCGGCGGCGCGCTCGATCAGTGCGCGGATATAACCGCGGTCTTTCATCACGTAGAGCTGAAACCAGAACGGCTTGCCGACCGCACCGGCAACGTCCTCGATCGAGCAGATCGACATGGTCGACAGCGTGTACGGAATGCCCGCGGCCTGTGCGGCGCGGCAGGCGTGGATTTCGCCGTCGCCGTACTGCATGCCGGTGAGGCCGACCGGCGCGAGCGCCAGCGGCAAAGCCGCTGGCTCGCCGAGGATCGTGGTCGCCGTGCTGCGGTTTGAGACATCGTGCAAGATACGCTGCCGCAACTTGATGCGTTCGAGATCGGCGCGATTGGCCCGCAGCGTTTGCTCGGCGTACGAGCCGGACTCGCAATAATCGACGAAGGCACGCGGAACCTTGCGGTGATAGGTCTCCCGCAAGTCCGCGATGCAGGTCACGGCAGTCATGACGGCGTTTCCCCAGCTTTCTGGTCTCTTGATAGCACAAAGCATAGGCAAATCGCGGGGTTGCCATGCTGGAACGGGCCCGGCCTCCGGCGGTTATCGACCACTGGGGCGGCGCGCGCCCGCATTGAGGATGTGAAAAATGGACAGCTTCAACAGAAATGGATCCTTCCAACGCGACAATGATTTCGATTGGGAGGATGAGAACGATCCGGCCGTCAAACGCCGGCGCGAAGCCGCCAAGGCTGCCGAGAAAGAGGTGCTCGACGACAAACTCGACCTGGCGCTTGAAGAGTCCTTCCCGGGTTCCGACCCGATTTCCATGATCCAGCCAGCCCAAAGTCCGTACGAAAAATCCAAGTTCTAGGCCCGACGGAACTCCGCTCGGCGGTCGCCGGTGCACATCACAGGCGATATCCTATTGATTTCGTTAATATTCCCCGCCGGCATCGTAAACTAGGCCTTACCGGCGCCGGTAAGAATGTCGAATATTTTTTGAAGCGGATAGCAGGGCGAAGGCGGTAAGATAGCCGTGGGATAGTTGTGTGGCGGGGTTCCCACTATGGTTCGTAAGTACTTTGGCACCGACGGCATTCGTGGCCGTGCCAACGGCGTTATTACGCCGGAACTGGCGCTTAAGGTCGGGCAGGCTGCGGGCCTGACCTTCCGCCGCGGCGAACATCGCCATCGGGTGGTCATCGGCAAGGACACCCGCCTTTCCGGCTATATGATCGAGACCGCGCTGGTAGCCGGTTTCACCTCCGTCGGCATGGACGTCTTGCTGCTCGGCCCGATGCCGACGCCCGCGGTGGCGATGCTGACGCGATCGATGCGCGCCGATCTCGGCGTGATGATTTCAGCATCGCACAATCCGTTCGACGACAACGGCATCAAGCTGTTCGGCCCGGACGGCTACAAGCTGTCCGACGAAGTCGAACAAGGCATCGAACGGCTGATCGACGGCGACATCACCAAGCTCCTGGCGGGGAGCACGGACCTCGGCCGCGCGCGGCGTATCGACGGCGTTCACGACCGCTACATCGAGTTCGCCAAGCGCACGCTGCCGCGCAATCTTTCGCTCGAAGGCCTGCGCGTCGTTATCGACTGCGCCAACGGCGCCGCCTACCGCGTCGCGCCGGGCGCGCTATGGGAGCTTGGCGCCGACGTCATTCCGCTCGGCGTCGAGCCCGACGGCTTCAATATCAACCGCGATTGCGGCTCGACCGCACCGGACGCGCTCAGCCGCAAAGTGCGCGAGATGCGCGCCGACATCGGCATCGCCCTCGACGGCGACGCCGATCGCGTCGTGATCTGCGACGAACATGGCCACCTGGTCGACGGCGATCAGCTTCTGGCGGTGATCGCCGAGAGCTGGCGCGATGATGGCCGGCTGGCTCAGCCCGGCGTCGTCGCCACTGTGATGTCCAACCTCGGTCTCGAACGGCATCTGCAAAAGCTGAAGCTTTCGCTGGTACGCACGCCGGTCGGCGACCGCTATGTGCTCGAACACATGCGCCAGCACGGCTTCAATGTCGGCGGCGAACCGTCTGGCCACATCATCCTCTCCGATTACGCCACGACCGGTGACGGCCTGGTCGCCGCGTTGCAGGTGCTGGCCGTGGTGAAAAAGCTCGACAAGCCGGTGTCGGAAGCCTGCCATCGCTTCGAGCCGCTGCCGCAGGTGCTCAAGAGCGTGCGTTATCGCAGCGGCAAGCCGCTGGAAAATTCCAAGGTTCAATCGGTCATCGCCAGCGCCGAACACCGGCTCAACGGCCACGGCCGATTGGTCGTCCGGCCGTCGGGGACCGAACCCGTCATTCGCGTCATGGGCGAAGGCGACGACAAGGCGATGGTAGAAGAGGTCGTCGACAGCATCGTCGACGCACTGACCGATCAGGCCGCCGCGTAATTTTGCGCTCATAAGCGGCCTCCGCTCATTCCCGCGCAGGCGGGAATCCAGCTGGGTCCCCGCTTTCGCGGGGACGAGCGGAAGAAGTTTTCACCCCCGCCCCTTCAAAAAATGCGCAAACGCTTTCAGGGTCGTTTCCGAGACATAATGCTCGATGCCCTCGGCATCGGCCTCGGCGGATTCGGTCGGCACGCCGATCGCGCGCAACAGATCGACCACCAGCCGATGACGCACACGCACGCGGTCGGCGAGTTCGTGGCCTTTTTCGGTGAGGAAGACACCACGATAGGGCCGCGCGGTCGCGAGACCCGCACGCTTTAACCGCGCAATGGTCTTGATCGCAGTAGCGTGCGAGACGCCAAGCCGCCGGGCGATATCGGTCGGCCGCGCTTCGCCCTCGCCTTCCAGCAGGTCGGCAATCAATTCGGCATAGTCTTCCAAGAGCGCGGTCGATTGCGCTGACCGTGTCTTGCCGAACCGGCGCGCCTGGGTGCCTTCCGCGGGGAGTTTTGCCATTGCCGTTGGTGCGACCGGTGGATGCGATGAACGCAATAAACGCCCTGTCATTGCATTGCCACGCTCACCGAACACCACATTTCACTCATCGTGTCAAAATGTAGCCTTTGCTACATAATCTAGCCGTTGACGCCGATTGGGACAATCCCTATATTTGTAACCAAGGCTACACTTTTGAGTAAATGCTGCCGCAACATGTGAAATTGCGTAGTGAAGCACCGATGACAGCCCAAGAAATGATT
This sequence comes from uncultured Alphaproteobacteria bacterium, assembly GCA_963742215.1. GTDB lineage: Bacteria > Pseudomonadota > Alphaproteobacteria > Rhizobiales > Xanthobacteraceae > BOG-931. The sequence continues at coordinate 218,547 of CAVULJ010000011.1, read as the reverse complement.
GAGTCCATCATCCGGCCGTCGCTCTCAGAACAGACTGTCGCGACGGCGCGGCAGGTGCTGGCCGGCCAGCGCCGGGGACTCCGCGGCTCGCTCGCTTTCGTCGGCCCAGCCGTCATCGCTTCGATCGCCTATATCGACCCCGGGAATTTCGCGACCAATATCCAGGCCGGCGCCAAGTACGGCTATGGGCTGCTCTGGGTGGTGCTTGCCGCCAACCTGATCGCGATGCTGTTCCAGGGCCTCTCGGCCAAGCTCGGTATCGTCACCGGCCGCAACCTCGCGGAACTGTGCCGCGATCAGTTTTCGCGGCCGGTGGTTTTCGCGATGTGGGGCATCAGCGAAATCGCCGCGATGGCAACCGATCTCGCCGAATTTCTCGGCGGCGCTATCGGCTTCTCGTTGCTGCTCCACGTACCGCTGATCGTCGGCATGACCGTCACCGCCGTCATCACCTACGCGCTGCTGATGAGCGAAGCCTACGGTTTTCGTCCGCTCGAACTCGTCATCGGCGCTATCGTCGGCCTGATTGGCGTTTGTTATCTAATCGAGATGTTCATCGCACCGGTCGATTGGAGCGCGGCGGCCTACCACACGGTGGTGCCGCAGCTTGCCGATTCCGAAGCGCTGCTCCTGGCCGTCGGCATCATCGGCGCGACGGTTATGCCACACGCAATCTATCTGCATTCCGGCCTGACGCAGTCGCGCATACCGGTCCGTGACGATGCGGATCGGCGCAAGGTACTGCATTTTTCCAACCGAGAAGTCGTCGTTGCGCTCGCTGCCGCAGGCCTGATCAACATGGCGATGGTGATCATGGCGTCGAGCGCGTTCCATGCCGGCCATCCCGACGTGGCGGAAATCGAGACTGCCTATCACACCCTTACCCCGTTGCTCGGCGGCGCGGCCGCAAGCGTGTTCCTGGTGTCGCTGCTCGCATCAGGCGTATCGAGCTCGACAGTCGGCACCATGGCCGGGCAGATGATCATGCAGGGATTTATCGGCATACGGATTCCGATCTGGGTCCGCCGGCTGGTCACGATGATCCCGGCTTTCATCGTGGTCGCGCTCGGCGTCAATGCGACCAGCGCGCTGGTTGTCAGTCAGGTGGTGCTCAGTCTCGCGCTGCCGCTGCCGATGATCGCGCTCCTGATCTTCACCGGGCGCCGTGACATCATGGGCGCGTTCACAAACACCAGGTTTACCGCGGCGCTGGCGATCGCAGGCACCGCGATCGTGCTGGTGCTTAATCTGGTTCTCATCGCGGAAACGTTCGCCTGATCCGGCGGCGACCTCCAAAAACAAAATCGGCCGTTCGCGAGAACGGCCGATCAGCGATAACGGTCCGGCATAAAAACTTAATGAAATACAAACGGCCACGGTTTGTTTCACGACCTTATTTGGTGCCGGAAATGCAGCATGGGCTGGTAACTTGCTGCGATGTCCTGCTCTTCAACGCGCAGCGCGCGTCGCCGGCGACAACTCCGGCACGAACATAGGTCCAGGCGATACATTCCGTCTCGCTACGGCAGGCAGCCTGGCATGACTGCGGCGTAACCTGCGATCCGCCGAGGCCGCGCAGATCGCCGCCGAACAGATCGACACCACGCATTGCACCGGTCATTCCGGCCGGCACCGCAGGCGGCTCTCGCATTGCCGCCGGCGGCACGCGCTCAATGCCGGAACTGCAACAAACATTGGCCACCTGTTGGGGGATCACCGGCTTGAGCGCGCAACGCGACATCGAATTGCCCGATGCTCCCAGAGCCAGAGTCCAGGCGACACAGGAATTATCGGACCGGCATGCCGCCTGACACGCTGACGTACTGCCCTGCGGTACATCGACAGTGCGGGAGATCGAGCCCGGCATTGTCGTGCTGGCAATAACCGCACCGAGTTTTACACCGGCGGGCAAACCTGCATCGGCGGAAGCATTCGCCAACGCTGGCGGCGCGGCCGCAACCTGCGCCGTTACTGCCGGCGCGGGCGAAGCGGCTGCCGCCGGAGCAGCCGGCCCTGAAGCAGGCGCAGGAGGCGTAACCGGCGACGCTCCCGCCTGCCGTTCAAATCCGGCCACACAGCATGGGCTTTGCACCTGCATCGATGGTTTGTTTTTCAAATAGCAGCGGGCATCGGTTGAGAAAATACCAGGTCGCACATAATCCCACGCCATGCATTGGCTGTCGGCACGGCATGCCGACTGACAGCCATCGATTGTGGCGTCCGGAAAGAACTTGTAGGAGCCCCCTTCCAGCTCGACGCCGGCGAGCACGCCAGTGACGCCGGCCGGGATCGGCGGTGGCACCTGCAGTTCGGGATCCGGCACGCGCTCAACTCCGGACGTGCAACAGCTATCGGCAAATTGTTGCGGGATCACCGCCTTAAGCGAGCAATGTCCCGTCGTCTCGTTCGGCTTCGGCGGCGTATAAGTCCACGACACGCAACGCGTTTCCGCACGACATGCCGCCTGACACGCCGGTGGATCAGCGATGTCGGCGACGCGGTAGAGCGAACCGCGCAGCGCCACATTGGGCATGATCTCGCCGAGCTTGATGCCTCGTGGCAGTCCCTGCTGTGACGGAGCGCTCGCTGCGGGCGGCGGCGCAGCAGGGGCGGCTGCCGGAGCCGGAGCTTGCGTTGACGGCGCGGCGGGCAATGGCGCCACCGGGGCAGGCGAAGATGCTGCCGGCGGCGCCGTGGCGACAACTGCGGGAGTTTGGGCTGTCGGCGGAACGGCAGGCTTTTTCAGTTTGGCCCACATCACACCGCCGGCCGCGATGACAAGCACGGCCGCGACGGCGGCGCCGATCAACAGCATCAGATTGCGCCGCCGCGGCACCGCCGCTTCCAATGCGTGCACAATCGCATCGGCGTCGGCGCTGAACCGCGAGTGGCGCAATTCGAGCGCGTGGCGGAATGCCAGCGGCTTCAGATCGTCCGACAGACTTTCTTCCGCCGGCATGGTTGCGCCGTCGACCAGCACGGGGATCACCGCAATATCGCGCTTGAGCGCCGAAGCAAGCTCGATACGTACGTAGTCTTTCTCGTTGTCGAGCCGCCGTACGCCGGTTTTGTCTTTGGCGTCGAGCCAGTGCGGGCCGATCACGGCGAGCAGCACGCGGCAATGCGACACCTGGTTGTCGAGTTGCTTGGCAAAGTCCACGCCAGGCTTCATGGCATCGACGTCCATGAACAGGTCGTCCCTGGAAAACCGTCCCGCCAGATAATCGAACAACCGCCCGGCGACCCCGGGCGCGTCATCGCGCCGATAATTGATAAAAATGCCCGCCATCGCCGTCAGTTTAATACATCTGGCAGCGGGGAAAATGGCGTCTTACACAGTTTCCCGGCCGTGAGGGGGCCTGTGACCGAGCCCAGATCGATGCTTTTTGGTGCTTATGGCGGGCTCGATCTATCGTCAAATTTAGATCAATTTGAATTATCGTTCGCAACAAGGCGATAAGCCGTTCGCGCTATTCTGTAAGAATGGCGGACAACACCAAATCCGGCAATCTCTGGCGCCGCGGCGACAGGCTGCTCGTACTGTCGCGGCAGGCGCGGGAGCAGGGACACGAAGTGCTTGCCGACGATATCCTCGATCGCGCCGTTCAGCTTCTGGAAGACGCAAGAGTGATAGAGGGTCTTTCGGAGACGGGCTTCGCGAGGCTGGCGTCCTGAGGCAGGTGTCTTTGAGAGCTGAGGCGCTGGCGCTCCCTACGGGAATCGAACCCGTGTTTCAGCCTTGAGAGGGCCGCGTCCTAGACCGCTAGACGAAGGGAGCCTGCCGTTGAATTAAACGCGACGGACCGGCCGTGCAAGCGCGTTTACGGCTGCTCGGTGCCGAAGCGAAGCCGGCCGACCTGCTGCATGGTCCTGCGATCGTAGATGCGGACTTCTTGGGCGCCGTTGACATCGATCGTCACCGCCGATGGTACTGGCCGTGACGGTGAGGAGATGACGCGCGCTCCCTTCGGCAACATGACGGTGCCGTTGGTGATGGTGGAATTGCCCTGGGCGCCATAGACGCGATAGCCGATCACGACGACCACCGCGGCGATGGCGAGCAGCGTGGTCAGCGCCGATATCACCATCATGACGCGGGCGCGGGCGACGAGGTGCGCAGCCTCGGATTCGGAGCTATTCGCCGCCGCTGATAAGCTGCGAAGATTCCCGGGCATTGTGTTCATGACGCTTCCCTCAACCACGCCAAAGAACAGTCACCGTTGCCGATGACGAAACCGGCGAACGGCTCGACCGTGTGCTCGCCCGCCACGTTGCCGAGCTGTCGCGCTCCCGGCTGAAAGTCCTGATCGAGAACGGCGCTGTCGCGCTCGGTACCCACACGATCCGCGATCCGGCCCGGCGCGTCAATTCGGGAGACACCTTATCAGTTAATGTGCCGCCGCCCGAACCGGCCAAGCCGGCAGCCGAACCGATCCCGCTGCGGGTCGTCTATGAGGACGATGACATCATCGTCATCGACAAACCCCGTAACCTGGTGGTTCATCCCGCCGCCGGGCATGCCACCGGCACGCTGGTCAATGCGCTGATCGCCCATTGCGGCGACAGCCTTTCCGGCATCGGCGGCGAGCGGCGGCCGGGCATCGTGCACCGGCTCGACAAGGACACCACCGGGCTGATGGTGGTTGCCAAAAACGACCGCGCGCACCGCGCGCTCGCCGCGCAATTCGCCGACCACGGCAAGAGCGGCGAGCCGTTTGAACGTTCCTATCTGGCCTTTGTCTGGGGCGCGCCGGACCGGCCGCAGGGGACGATCGACAAGCCGATCGACCGCAATCCTAATGTCCCGCGACCGCATGGCGATCCGCGAAGGCGGCCGCGAAGCCATTACCTACTGGCAGGTGCTTGAGCGGTATCAGGGCCAATGCGGAAGCCGGACGGGGCAAAAAGGCGCCTCAGCCGGTGGCGGCCATGTTGGCCTGCCGGCTGGAAACCGGCCGAACCCATCAAATCCGGGTCCATTTGGCCGCGATCGGCCATCCGCTATTGGGGGACGAAACTTATGGGTCGGGATTCCGCACCAAAGCCGGGCTTTTGCCGGAAAAAACGAAAGAAGCGCTGGCCGCCCTTGGCAGGCAGGCGCTGCATTCCCATATACTTTCGGTGAAACATCCCGCGACTGGGGAATTCTTGACGTTCCGGTCGGAACTACCACCAGATCTTAGCCGTTTGCGTAGTGCCTTGGCCTCCAAACCGGAGACCGGGGATAAAGTGTCGGTGAAGACCTAAACACTTGCTCATATTAGGCAATTTAACGCTGCAAGAGCCGGATCACGGGTCGGTCGCGTCGATGTGACGTAACCGTAACTTCCCCCCGTCCGACGTCGAGCGTGTATGTTGCAGGTGCGAGATGGAACTGCGCCGTCGGCTCGGGGAGCGGCGGCACCACTGGCCCGCCGTGTCGCGGGGGCATCTAACTAAATGGAGGGCGCTACATGGCCCAAACTGCTGCACTACCAATCTTATCGGGCGAAACCGGACTAACCCGGTATCTTGAAGAAATCCGTCGGTTCCCGATGCTGGAGCCGCAGGAAGAATTCATGCTGGCGAAAAGCTGGCGCGAACACGGCGATCGTGATGCCGCGCACAGACTCGTCACCAGCCATCTACGTCTCGTGGCGAAAATCGCCATGGGCTATCGCGGCTACGGCCTGCCGATTTCCGAAGTTATTTCCGAAGGCAATGTCGGCCTGATGCAGGCGGTGAAACGCTTCGAGCCCGACAAGGGCTTCCGGCTCGCGACTTACGCGATGTGGTGGATCAAGGCCGCGATCCAGGAATACATCCTGCGTTCGTGGTCGCTGGTGAAAATGGGCACCACCGCGAACCAGAAGAAGCTGTTCTTCAACCTGCGCAAGGCGAAGAGCAAGATTTCCGCGCTCGAAGAGGGCGACATGCGGCCCGATCAGGTCAAACTGATCGCGAAGCGCCTTGGCGTCACCGAGCAGGACGTGATCGACATGAACCGCCGCCTCGGCGGCGATGCCTCGCTCAACGCGCCGATCCGCGAGGACGGCGATTCCGGCGAATGGATGGACTGGCTGGTCGATGACCAGGTGAGCCAGGAAAGCCGCCTGGCCGAAAGCGAGCAGTCGGAGAACCGGCATCAGGCGCTCGGCGAAGCGCTGACCGTGCTCAACGACCGTGAGCGCCGCATCTTCGAGGCGCGGCGGCTGGCCGATGAGCCGATCACGCTGGAAGAGCTCGCCGAGGAGTTCGGCGTGTCGCGCGAGCGCGTGCGGCAGATCGAGGTCCGCGCCTTCGAGAAAGTCCAGAAGGCGGTGAAGAGTTCGATCGCCCACATCGAAACACCGCCGGCTGCCGCCGCTGCTGCGGCGATGCACTAAAATCCGTCGCGTACCGTGCTTCGTATAGCACGCATCGCGCCGGACACGGCGCGTTGAGGATGTTCGTACTTAGCACGGGCGTGGTTATTTCGGCGCAATAAGCGGATCGCTTGAGGACACCGCTTTCACGGCAGGATTACTCGAACGCTTTCCCTCACTCGCCCCAGGGTCCCAATCGATCTGCCGAAAATTCTTTACAAGCAAATCTATGAACGTACGCACCTTAGCCGGCAAGTGCTCACGGTTGCGGATAAAGCACGTCGATCGAAACTTGCTTTGGAAGAAACTCGCTCAGAATTGGCACCAGAGCGCCGGTTTTAAAATCCTTGAGGAAAAACGGTGCTGGCGCCTATGGCTATTCCCTGGCCAAGAACGCATGCCGCGCGGAATGCAATGGGACTGTTGGTTTCCAGATTTCCTGACATACGCACTGGAAACTCGCCATCTGGCCCCGTGAAAAACCATTCCCTGCCGTCCCTGCCTATGGTGGCGTCGTAGAAAATCACGTTGTTATGGTTGGCTAGTTCGGTCGGATGCTGCGGCCGGCCGTGTTTGGCGAGTAGTCAGGAGAAGCGCAGACCACCATGGGGTAATGAGCGAGCCGGCGGATGATAAGACTGGGCTCAGATGCGGCCGCGTACCAAATTGCCAGATCGAATCCCTCTTCGACCAGATCGAGCATTCGGCTCGTCGCAGTCAGATGAATTGTCACGTCCGGATAGAGGTTGTTGTATTCTGCAATTGACGTAGCGATTAGCGCCGGAATGCCAGGAGATGTGTTAAGTCGTAGAACACCGCGCGGCTTCGATTGAAGCACATGGGCGGCTTCTTCGGCATCTTCTATTTCAGAAAGAATCTGGACGCAGCGCTCATAATAGGCTCGTCCTACCTCGGTCAGACTGACGCTGCGCGTTGTGCGGTTAAGTAAGCGCACATCAAGCCGCTGTTCGAGCGATTTTACATGGGTAGTGACAACGCTGGTGGCGAGGTTAAGTTGCCGCGCTGCGGACGAAAAGCCGCCGGTGTCGACCACTTTGACGAACGATAGCATCGTTGAGACGCGATCCATGGCGCACCCGTAGCGTCTGTCTCCATGCGAATTGTAACCCATTGCGCCTCGCACTCAAGCCGTCAGCCTTCAACCGCGGCAGCGTGGCCCTGACGATCCGCCCGACTTCTTGAAAATGACGAGCAGTCCAAACAAAGCCAGCGTGGCGATCAGCAGCAGCTTGTAATCATCTATGTAAGCGATGATCTGCGCCTGCTGCATGATCAAGGCGTCGAGCGCTGCTCGGCCGGCGGCAGTAACTGGGCTCAGGAACTGCGCAATGCCGGGATCCTGGAAGGCGCGATTGACTGCGGTGACGTTTGCAGAGATGTCAGCATGGTTGATCTCGGTATTGGTAGTCAGCAGCGCAGTGAAGACGGAAATGCCGATGCTTGAGCCCAGGCTGCGCGAAAGGCTGAAGACGCTGGCCCCGTCGGGACGATCCTCCGGAGCGAGCGTCGACAAAGTGACCGCGCTCAATGGGACAAACAGAACGCCGGTACCTGCGCCTTGCAGCAACCCGGTGACGACAATTTCCCGCGCTGAAACGTCTGGGGTCCATCCCGTCATGACATAGAAGGCCCAAGCGGTAAGGCTGAGGCCAATCGCCAGAAGCAAGCGTGTGTCGACCTTTCCGACGAACCGGCCGACGAGCAATGTGCCCACCATCGTTCCCACGCCACGCGGTCCCATGACCAAACCGGCAGTGAAGACCGGGTAGTTCATGAGGTCCTGCAGATATGGCGGCTGCAGCGCGAGCGAGGCATAAAGGGTGATGAAGGTCACCACGCTGAAGATCGCACCGGCGGAAAGATTGCGATTGCGAAACAGCGCCGGCCGCACGAAGGGCCGTTCGGCTGTGAAGGTGTGAACCAGAAAAAGATAGAAGGCCGAGCCAGCAACGAGCGCTTCAATGACGATTTCGCTTGAACCGAACCAATCCTTTTGCTCGCCTCGGTCCAGCAAGATCTGCAGCGCACCAATTGCCAGGCTGAGAGTGCCGAAGCCGAACCAGTCGAATTTCTGCGGTCCATTCCGCGGGCTCTCCGGCAGAAACACCATCATGCCAAGAAAGGTGATGATTCCCAGCGGTCCGTTGATATAGAACACATAACGCCAAGTGTAATCTTCAGTGAGCCAGCCGCCGATCACGGGGCCGAGCACGGGACCGACCACGACACCAAGGCCGTACAGCGCCATCGCGAATCCATGGCGCTCTTTTGGGTAAATCGTAAGCAAGACCGTTTGTGCCAACGGAATCATCGCCGCCCCGAATGCGCCTTGCACTGCCCGGAAAGCGACAATCTGTGTCAACGACTCAGCCATGCCGCAGAGCATTGAGGTGAGCGTGAAGCCGAGGGTCGACACGATAAACAATCGCTTGAGACCGAAGCGCGCGACCAAAAAACCGGTCGGCGGCGTCATGATCGCAGCCATCGTAATGTAGGAGGTGAGCACCCAAGTGATCTGATCGCTGCTTGCGGCCACGCTTCCCTGCACATAGGGCAATGCGACATTGACGATCGTCGTGTCGAGCGTCTGCATCATCGCCGCGACGAGCACCAGGATGGTGATCGTGCCGCGACGGCGTTGAGAGGTTTCTTTGGTCATGACACGCTTCAACGAGAATGATCAAAACAGTGCGGTCAGGAAGTGCGGCAGGCCGTGCCTGTGACCAGTATCCACGTCGACCTCGACGCTCATTCCGGCGCGCAAAGGCGGCGAGCCGGAGGCGCTCGTGTCGACGCGCACACGCACGGGGATGCGCTGGACGACTTTGACCCAGTTACCGCTCGTGTTCTGCGCCGGCAGCATCTGGAATTCCTGTGCCCCCGCGGGGCTGATGCTTTCGACGGTGCCGTGCCATTCGACGTCAGGGTAGGTATCGACGGTTACCGCCACCGGTTGGCCTGGCCGCACGTAGGTCATCTGCGTTTCTTTAGGTTGGACCTCGACCCAGGCGTGATCCGTGGCAACCAAGAAGAAAGCTGTCGTCGATGCTGCAAGATATTTGCCCGGCGCGATCGACGGAACGTTGGTGACGATGCCGGCGAAGGGCGCTTTCACCACGCTATGGTCGAGCTCGCGCTGCGCTTCATCGACCTGAGCCTTGGCCTGCAGGTATTGCGGATGATCGGTGACCTGGATGTTCGGGTTGCCTGCAAGCCTGGCAAGCTGCACTTCGGCCTGATTCTTGAGCGAAGCGAGCTTGCTCTGATCCGCCTGCAAGGTGAAATGGGCCTGATCGTAGATGGCCTTGGCCGCAGTGCCAGAGGCCAACAAACTGGTTTGGCGGTCGAAGGTGACCTGGTCGAGCTCGAACTTGCGCCTGCTCAGCGTCGATGTCGCTCAGCATGCGCCGGTAGTCGTACTTCATGGCGTCGATGGCAAGCGCGGTTTGCGCCAGATTGGCCTTCGTATTCTCGAGTGCGATCTGGAATTGCTGCGGATCGAGCCGGTACAGCACCTGTCCGACGGCCACATGCTCGTTGTCGCCGACGTCAACGTCCTGCACGATGCCGGAGACATCGGTGGAAATACCGACCTTGTCGGCATCGACATAGGCGTCGTCAGTCGACATCACCGCGCCGCCGGTGACGTACCAATAGGCGCCGGCGAGCAACACGACCGGCAGCACCGCGAATAACGCCCATCGGACCCGTCGATTGGGCGCGGGACGCGACTTAGGACCACTGGCGGCCGCGGTCGCGTCCGACTGCTTCGCTGGACTGAGCGACTTAATCGACGGCGACTGGTGCCGAGCCGTGCGCCGTTCAGCAACTGCGTCGCCCGCGGACGGGCTGCTTGGGGTTTCAATCAACGATTTAGCCGATTGACCGCTGGAACGCTCAATTTGCTCAGCCTTAAGCACGGCGACACTCCCGCCTCTTAGCGCCTCATTCGAAAGCGCGGATATCGAGGCAGGCCCCGGGACTCACGGAGATCTGAGAGCTCGCCTCGGCATATCGCTTTCACAGGCCGAACATGCGGCTCCTCCTGAGTTTTTTTAATCCAGCGGGATAAGAAAGCGTTCTTCGGGAACGCAGAACAATCGACATCAAATCTCCGGTGTGGAAGGGCTTCACGCTCGCTCTCATCATTATTCGTCCCTGACGAATAATCCTTTCGTTAGTCGCCCAATTAACGGCCGCCGATTGCGAATATCTCGAAGCCACAACGGGAAGCACTCGTGCCGATAGGCGTCGAGGTGAAAAATGCCCTTCATCGAAATATTTTGGGCGACATACGCTCCCTACAACCTATTGATCGCTCATCTCAAAGCTGGCTTGCCTAGTCTGATTAACAGCGCTCGCCCTGGTTGGCGTGGAAGACTGGACGAGGCTCGACCCGCTAGCCGGGGAGCATGTCGCCGAAGCTAAAAGCCAGCGCATGAGCCAGCACGTGACAATGTCGGGGAAACGTATTCTCGTGTCGGCGGAACATCGGGCACCGCTTCGGCGCGGTTCCTTAACCGCAAACTCGCAATGAGACCGTGAATTCACACCGGGCCAGGCCATCACAGGCATTAACGGCAAGTCGGATAAATCGCGTTGAGATCGGCGCCACGCAGATAAAGGATATTCGAATTCAGTCCGCCATGCTGCGCGATCCATCTCCGAATGTATTCTGGATAAGTCGACCACAAAATACGATTGCCATCCCTATTTATCTGCTGACCACCCGAAGGCGTCGGATCCCATGCAGCGTGAAATGCAAGTACTGCCCCGGACGTGACACATATACGGTTGCGCGGAATTCTGCCGAGAATCATCGTACAAGCCGAAGCGCAGGTTCCGTCGATGACCACTCTTTCACCAGATGCACGGAGTTGATCAAGTTTATGCAGGTATTCACCGATTTGGCCGCCGGGATCATCAGATATCCTGACTTCCGCCATCGCCGGAACCAAAGTGATTGCCAGCCAAAATATGATTGATACGGCGCGCGGGCCCATCGACGCGATCCTCGCAGAGGGGAGCATTTGAGTAATATTTTCCGGAGCACGCAAGCTCCACTTTGTCGCGCAACCAAATAAAAGCGGAGGCGAACATCTGAGTTCGCCCCCGTTTTGCTGCCTTGGTCATCGGTCTTTTAGTGGATCAAGAGCATCGCGTTGTAGCCGGCACTTCCACCACCGGTATCCTGCGGGCTGTTGGAATTGGATGCCGAATTGCCCGAAGGAATAGACGCGAAGCTATTGTAGCCGTCGCGGCCAGCAGTTTGGCGCTGGGGGCCGGCGGTCAGTCCCGCGGGCGGCACAGCAACGGACCGCTGCTTGATCGCGCCGGCGCCATAAGCGAACGGCAGCGCGTTTCCGGTACCGATCGGCACGGGTTGTAGGACTGCGCGAAGACCGGGGAGGCAAAACTCGTCACTGCGAGAGCCGCGACGAGCGCCAGTGTGGTTTTCTTAATCATGACATTTCTCCTGATTGTGGACCGAGCAATGCGCGCTGGGTCTCGTTTACGTCCCAGGAGATAGTTCGCCTGGCGCGCTCCTTAATCGGCGGACCTACCGAATGGACTTTTCGGTGGATGCAAACAATGCGTCGGCCGTTCACGAACCGCGTCTGTCTTTCGAAAATCTTGGGCTAATCGAGGTCGCCGCGTCGTTATAGCTTGCGCGCGATAGCCCTGCTGCTTTGAATTAATTAGCCCGTTACACGATTTATCGAGCCGCTGGTTCCATTTTCTGGCGGAACTTAGCCAGTAAACGCATTATTCCGGTATCGCTAATAGTCCATTCGAAATATGCGCGATTAAAAAGAGGGCGGCGAACGTATCTCCTCTGATGGAAGGACCAGCATTGTGCTCTTGTCCATTGAGATCAGGAGATAGATGTCATGATGAAGAAATTCAAAGTGGGCGCCTCGTTGCCACTGTCTTGGCGTAAGCCTTCGCGTCGCCGGCGCTGGCACAAAGTTTTGCCTCTTTCGACGGCACCGAGCCAGCTGCGCTTTAACTGCCTATTACGATCGGCCAGCATCGTTTGGGACTAGACTGCGCCGAATACCGCGGACCGTCTTCCGCCACGCGCTATAACGCATACGTTCCAAAGTTACAGGCGAGCAAACGGCCCAGCCTTCCAGCCGTCGAGGCTTATTGGCGGATTATCCTGGCACTAGGATCTGGGCTACCAGCCGCTGAGCCAAACAAGGGGCGAGCCACGCTGGCCCCTTTTTTTGCGTCTGCTCGCTGCATGTATTGATTATGACGTGTGCGACCTCAATCTGCCGCTTTTCCGCTAATCGCTCTGAATCCAGCCGATCCTGAAGATTGTTCGGATTTTCCGAACAGTGTTTTCTCGCCTTTGCCGGATTTTCCTTTCAGCGCTCTTGGCGCAGTTGTTGAGCGAGATTACAGGAGGCCGCCATGGCTCAAATAACCCAAGCTGCCGCTGCTCCAGCCTTTATTCTCGAATCGAGCCTCACACAGTATCTTGAAGAAATCCGTCGGTTCCCGATGCTGGAACCGCAGGAAGAATTCATGCTTGCGAAAAGCTGGCGCGAACACGGCGATCGTGATGCCGCGCACAAACTCGTCACCAGCCATCTACGTCTCGTGGCGAAAATCGCCATGGGCTATCGCGGCTACGGCCTGCCGATTTCCGAAGTTATTTCCGAAGGCAATGTCGGCCTGATGCAGGCGGTGAAACGCTTCGAGCCCGACAAGGGCTTCCGGCTCGCGACTTACGCGATGTGGTGGATCAAGGCCGCGATCCAGGAATACATCCTGCGTTCGTGGTCGCTGGTGAAAATGGGCACCACCGCGAACCAGAAGAAGCTGTTCTTCAACCTGCGCAAGGCGAAGAGCAAGATTTCCGCGCTCGAAGAAGGCGACATGCGGCCCGATCAGGTCAAACTGATCGCGAAGCGGCTTGGCGTCACCGAGCAGGACGTGATCGACATGAACCGCCGCCTCGGCGGCGATGCCTCGCTCAACGCGCCGATCCGCGAGGACGGCGATTCCGGCGAATGGATGGACTGGCTGGTCGATGACCAGGTGAGCCAGGAAAGCCGCCTGGCCGAAAGCGAGCAGTCGGAGAACCGGCATCAGGCGCTCGGCGAAGCGCTGACCGTGCTCAACGACCGTGAGCGCCGCATCTTCGAGGCGCGGCGGCTGGCCGACGAGCCGATCACGCTGGAAGAGCTCGCCGAGGAGTTCGGCGTGTCGCGCGAGCGCGTCCGCCAGATCGAGGTCCGCGCCTTCGAGAAAGTCCAGAAGGCGGTGAGGAGTTCGATCGCCCACATCGAGACTCCGCCGGCTGCCGCCACTGCTGCGGCGATGCATTAACACCAAGAATTCAGAGCCTTTTCCCAACCTCTCCCCGCACCGCGGGGAGAGGTTTTTTATTGTGCCGACGCCCTGTAGATTGAGCGCATGCAGGATGGACGCCGAGATCGCAAAAAGCCGTCGAGACGTGGCTGGCGCAGTTCGAGCGGGCGCTAACGCAAGTCCGACGCGGCTTTGCTTTCGCGGCTGTTTGTGCGCGATAGCTACTGGCGCGACGTGCTGGCGTTCGACTGGCGCATCAGAACCATCAGCGGCGCGGAAAACATCCTGCACGAATTGCTGGAGACGCGCGGCGCGATCGCGCCCCGCCGCGTTCAAGATCGCCGGCGACCGAACGCCGCCGCGCCGCGTGACGCGGGCCGGCGCCGAAATCATCGAAGCGATATTTAAGTTCGAAACCGCCAAAGGCCGCGGCAGCGGCGTTGTGCGGCTTGATCCGCAGTCCGGCAAGGCCTGGACGCTGCTCACCGCACTCGACGAGATCAAGGGTCACGAAGAAAAGCCCGGGCGTTTCCGCCACGACGGCAAGGCCTATTCGCGCGATTTCCGCGGACCGAACTGGCTCGATGTGCGGCAAGCGACTGCCTCGTACCAGGATCGCGATCCGGACGTTCTGGTTATCGGCGGCGGACAGGCCGGACTGTCGGCTGCGGCCTGTCTCGGACAATTGGGGATCGACACGCTGATCGTCGATCGCGGCCAACGCATCGGCGACAACTGGCGCAACCGTTATCACGCGCTGGTCCTGCACAACCAGGTGAACGTCAATCACCTGCCCTACATGCGCTTTCCGCCGAGCTGGCCGGCTTACATCCCCAAAGACAAGATCGCCGGCTGGTTCGAGGCCTATGCCGAAAGCATGGAGCTCAACACCTGGACCTCAACCGAATTCGAAAGCGCGACCTACGACGACAGCAACGAACGCTGGTCGGTGACGCTGCGCCGGGACGGTGAGACACGGCAGCTTCATCCACGCCACGTTGTGATGGCGACCGGCGTCAGCGGCATTCCCAATCTGCCGGATATTCCGACGCTCAAGAATTTCGCCGGCACGGTGCTGCATTCGAGCCAATACACCAGCGGCGACGGCTGGCGCGGCAAACGCGCGCTGATCATCGGCTCGGGCAACAGCGGCCACGATATCGCGCAGGACCTGCACGCGAGCGGCGCCCATGTCACACTGGTACAGCGCAGCCCGACCCTTGTCGTCAATGTCGAGCCCAGCGCGCAATTGCCCTATGCGCTCTACGATGAAGGCCCGTCGCTCGAGGATTGCGACCTGATCACCCTGTCGGTGCCGGTGCCGCTTGCCAAAAAGACCCACGTCATGCTGACCGAGCAGGCGAAGCAGCTCGATCAGAAATTGCTCGATGCGCTCACCGGCAAGGGCTTCAAGCTCGACTTCGGCGAGGATGGCACCGGCTGGCAGTTCAAATATCTCACCCGCGGCGGCGGCTATTATTTCAATGTCGGCTGCTCCGACCTGATCGTGAACGGCGAAATCGCGCTGGCACAATTTTCCGATATCGCCGAGTTCATCGGCGGGCGGCGCGCGGCTGCGCTCGGGCGAAATGCTGCCCGCCGATCTGATCGTGCTGGCAACCGGCTACAAGGGCCAGGACGCGCTGGTGCGCAAACTGTTCGGCGACGCGGTCGAAAAACGTCTCGGCCCGATCTGGGGCCTTGGCGAAGACCACGAGCTGCGCAACATGTTCACCCGCACGCCGCAGCCCGGCCTCTGGTTCATTGCCGGAAGCTTCGCGCAATGCCGCATCTATTCGAAAATCATCGCTTTGCAGATCAAGGCCTGCGAGCTTGGTCTTATTCCCAACAGCTTGCCTGCACCCTCGGCGCACGAGCATAAAGTGCCGGCGCGCTCCGCGTAGCTCTCTTCACGGATAACAAAAGAATGCCTCGCTACCGGGTTGCGGTCGATACGGGTGGAACGTTTTCGGACTTCGTCTATCTCAACGAGGCGACCGGCGCGGTTTCCATCACCAAAATTCCCTCCACGCCTGACGATCCGTCGCGCGCGATCCTGCAAGGCGTCGAGGCGCTGATCGCGCAGGGCGTGCCGGCGGCGGATGTCGGCTTTTTCTGTCACGGCACCACGGTCGGCACCAACGCGCTGCTCGAAGGCAAAGGCGTGCGCACCGGGCTTCTTGTGACCGAAGGCTTCAGCGGCATCTATGAAGTCGCCGAGCAGTCGCGGCCCTATGGCACCGCGATCTTCGACGTGATGTACGACAAGCCGGAACCGCTGGTGCCGCCGAGCCGCACCGGCGAAGTGCGCGAGCGGGTCGATTTTCGCGGCAATGTCCTCGTGCCGCTGGATGAAACGGCACTGCGCGAAACTTTGCGCGGCTTGAAAGCGAAGCAGATCGAGGCGCTCGCTGTGTGTCTGTTGTTCTCGTTCCTGCATCCGCAGCACGAAGCGCGGGTGCGCGAGATCGCGCACGAAGAATTGCCGGGCTGCAACGTCTCGCTGTCGTCGGAAATCCTGCCGCAGATCCGCGAGTATTATCGGCTGAGTACGACGGTCATCAACGCGTATCTGCAGCCGATCCTGGCGCATTACGTCGAAAGCCTCGACCGCCGCCTCGCCGGCTCAGGCGTGACGACGCCGCAGAAATACATCATGCAATCGAACGGCGGCACCTCGACCTTCGCCGAAGCCGCGCGCACCGCGGTCACCACGGTGCTATCCGGACCGGCAGGCGGCGTCGCTGCCGGAGTCGCCGCGTCGAAGATGACCGGCATTTGCCAACATCATCACCTTCGACATGGGCGGCACCTCCTGCGACGTGGCGCTGATCAAGGACGGCGCGCCGATCTTCACCAGCCGCGGCAAGATCGAAGGCCGCGACCTCGCCGTGCCGATGATGGACATCAACACCGTGAGCGCCGGCGGCGGCACCATCGCCAAAGCCGACCGCTTCGGCGTGCTTGAAGTCGGCCCGCAAAGCGCAGGCGCAGTGCCGGGGCCGGCCTGCTACAGCCGCGGTGGCGAAGCGCCGGCCATCACCGATTGCAATCTCGTGCTCGGCTATCTCAGCGCCGATAATTTTCTCGGCGGCCGCATGAAGCTTGACCGCGCCAAAGCCGAAGCCGCGGTAGCGCGCGTGGCAGCACCGTTGTCGCTTGGTGTGCCGGAAGCCGCCGAAGGCATCGTGCGCATCATCGAAGTGAAGATGGAAGAAGCGATCAAGGCGATCTCCACCATGCGCGGCCACGACCTGCGCGACTTCATGCTGCTCGCGTTCGGCGGCGCCGGTCCCGTGCACGCGGCGCGGATGGCGCGCGACCTCGGCATGGCCGGCGTGATCGTGCCGCTCTATCCCGGCGTGTTCTCGGCGCTCGGGCTGCTGATGTCCGACGTGCGGCACGACTACATTCGCTCGCGGATGACGCCGATCAGTCAGCTTAACTCTGCCGATGTCGAAGGCGTGTTTGTAGAACTTGAAGCGCAGGCCCGCAGCGATCTGCAGCGCGACGGCTTTACTGACAACGACATCCGCATCGAGCGCGCCATCGATCTGCGCTATGCCGGGCAAGGTTATGAGATCGCCCTGCCCTGCACGGCCGAGGAAGTTTCCAGACTTGACGAACTGCGCAAGGCGTTCGACGCCGAACACAAAAGCCAGTTCGGCCACAGCGCGCCGGAAGAGCCGGTCGAGGTGGTGTCCTATCGCGTGCGCGGCATTGGCGTGGTGCCGGCGGTGTCGATGCCGAAGTTCAAACCGGAAGGCCGTTCGCTCGCCGATGCGCTGATCGAAACGCGCGAGGTGCGGTTCGATGGCAACGTGGTTTCATGTCCGGTCTATCAGCGGGAGAAACTTGACGCGGGGCTCACCTTGCAGGGACCGGCGGTGCTCGATCAGTTCGATTGCACCACGGTCATTTGCTCTGGTCAGATTGCGCGTGTCGATGAGTGGAAGAACTTGATCGTGACCGAGAGCAGCTAATGCGTCATTGCGAGGAGCAAAGCGACGAAGCAATCTGGGGGCGGCTTGTATTGCGCGCTGGATTGCTTCGCGGAGCCTGTCATCGGGACGCGCGACTTCGCGCGGTCCCGTTGGCTCGCAATGACGGTTGAGGATGCCGCCGACGCGTGACAAAGCCGACCGGCTAATTCGGCGTGACGTTGGCGTCGCGGATCACGTTGCCCCATTTGGCCGTGTCGTCGGCGATGAATTTACCGAACGCGGCAGGCGATAGCTGCAGCGGCAAGCCGCCGAGCGCGCGAATCTGCGTAATGAAGGCGGGATCGTTGAACGCTGCGTTCACTTCGCCATTCAGCTTGTCAACGATTGCCGCGGGCGTATTGCGCGGCGCGCCGAGACCCTGCCACAAGCTGCCGTCATAGCCGGGCAGAAAATCCGACAACGGTGGCAAATCCGGCAACGCTTCGACGCGCATTTTGGTGGTCACGGCCAACGGCCGCAGCCGGCCCGAATTGATGTAGCCGAGCGACGTCGGAACATTGTCGAACATGATTTGCAATTGCCCCGCCAGCAAGTCGGCGACCGCCGGCGGCGAGCCGCGATAAGCCACGTCAACAATATTGAGCCCGGTCATCAATACGAAAAGAACGCCGTACATGTGGATAAGGCTGCCGTTGCCGCTCGATCCCAGGTTGATCTTGCCGGGATTGGCCCTGGCATAAGCGATGAATTCGGGAACGGTTTTGGCGGGAACGGACGGATTAACTTCCATCACGCCGGGCGTGCTCATGATGCTGGCGATCGGGGCGATATCGCGGCTGAAACTGAAACTCAGATCCTTGAACAGCGTCTCGTTGATGGCGTGGTTCGATCCGAGCAACAGCAGCGTGTAGCCGTCGGCTGGCGCATTGACCACTTCCTCTGTGGCAATGTTGCCGCTCGCTCCAGGGCGGTCTTCGACAATGAAGGGCTGGCCGAGCTTTTCGGACAGCCGCTGCCCGACGATCCGCGCGATGGCATCGCTGGTGCTGCCACCGGGAAACCCGACCACGATGCGCACCGGCCGGGTTGGATAGTCGAGCGCTCTCGCCATGCGCGAGGCGAACGGCAGCGCCACCGCACCGCCTGCGACGCGCAAGAATTTGCGGCGGGGAATGATCAGCATGGCGCGCCCAAACGGATCAACACGGTTCGTTGCATTGGCGTTCGAGCCCTGCAGCGTCTAAGCTTAGGGACAGGCTTGATGCCCCAGCGGTCTTCACCACGGATCACCCAAGCACAATACGGGCCAACTCATGCCCCTCTCCGCGATCGATCTTGAAGTCATCAAAGCTAGCCTCTCCGGCATCGTGCAGGAGATGCAGAACTCGCTGTTCCGCACCGGCTTCTCCACCATCGTGCGCGAGTCGCAGGACGCTTCCTGCGCGATCATGAATGCGCAAGCCGATGTGGTCGCGCAGCACGTGGTGCTGCCGCTGCATATCGGCGCGTTTCCGGCCTGTTGCGCCGCGGTGCTGCGGACCTACGGCAATGGGATCGAAGAAGGCGATGCGTTCCTGATCAACCATCCGTATGAAGGCGGCAGCCCGCATGCGCCGGACATGTGCGTGATCGTGCCGGTGTTCGTCGATGGCGCGCTGTTCGGCTTCTGCGCCTCGATCGCGCACAAGGGGGACATCGGCGGCCCGGTGCCGGGAAGCTGCTCCGGCCAGGCGCGCGAGACCTTCAACGAAGGCCTGCACCTGCCGGCGATGCGCTATGAGCACAAATTTACGCACAACACCGATCTCGATCGCGTCATCGCTGCCAACAGCCGCACGCCGGAGCTGGTGATCGGCGACATCCGCGGCCAGCTCGGCTCCGGCCGGCTCGGCGAGCGGCGGGTGCACGAGCTGGTCGCCAAATACGGCAAGGACAAAGTGCTGGCGAGCTATGAGCGGCTGTTCGAGATCGGCGAAGCGCGCGTGCGCTCAGCGATCGCCGAATGGGCCGACGGCCGCTACGAGGCCGAGCGTTTTGTCGACGACGACGGCGTCAATCTGGAACAGCCGGTGCGCATCCACGTCATCGTGGAGAAGAAGGGCGACGACCTGCATTTCGATTTTTCCGGCTCCGCCGACCAGACCCAGGGGCCGGCGAACATCCGCCCGCCGCTGGTGCAGGCCGCCGTCGCGTTCGTGCTGATCGCACTGATCGATCCGCAGATGTACGTGTCGAGCGGGCTCTTGCGCGGCTTTCGCATCACCGCGCGCGACGGCAGCGTGCTCAATCCGCGCTTTCCGGCGCCGGTGAACACTTACAATCCGACCGTGCACGCCATCGTGGACGCGATGTTCGCGGCGCTGGCGCCGATCGTGCCCGGCCGCGTGCGCGCCGACGGCGCCGCGAGCCGCTCCATCATCATCGGCGGCCGCAGCACCTCGGCCGGCAAGAGCTACGTGCAATACGAAATCTTCGGCGGCGGCGACGGCGCGCGCGCCAGCAAGGACGGCCTGTCCGGCACCAGCGTGAACCAGAGCAACGCCAAGATCGCAGCCGTCGAGATCATCGAGAGCGAATTTCCGACCCGCCTCACCCGCTTCGAGCTCATCCGCGATTCCGGCGGCGCCGGAAAATTCCGCGGCGGGCTGGGCATCCGCCGCGAATACGTCAATCTCGCCGACGCGCGGTTCTCGATCCGCTCGGCCAAACACGTCATTCCGCCAAACGGCATGGCCGGCGGCGGCTCAGGCGCGCCGGGCGATATCTGGATGAACCCGGGCACCGACAAGGCGAAGCGGCTGCCGACCCGCTACGCCGACTATCCGCTGAAAGAAGGCGACGTGTTCCGGCTCGATACGCCGGGCGGCGGCGGCTACGGCGACGCGCTGTCGCGGCCGCCGCAGGACGTGCTGGCCGATGTGCGCGAGGGGTTTGTTTCGGTAGAAGCCGCCGAGCGCGATTATGGTGTGGTGCTGACGGCGGATGGCGATGCGGTGGATGAGGCGGCGACCTCTGCCAAGCGCCAAGCTCCGCGAAAACGGAGCATCTAGTAGGCCCGACGCCCGTGCCCATTAATTACCAGCACACATACTCAAAAACACGCAGGAATGTCGGCTTTTGGCGGGCGGATTCAACCGATCAACGTTACTTCAACTGATCGGTCACCTTGTCGATCCCGGCCTTGACGCAAGCTTCGTCTTTCTCACCGCCCGGTGCGCCTGACGCACCGGCCGCGCCGATGACATCGTCACCCACCTTGATCGGTAGCGCGCCCTGGGCTGCGATGATGTTGGTGAGATGGATAAGGGATAGTGCCGGATCGGCTTTCAAGCGATCGACCAGAGCGCCCGAGGGGTTGCCGGTCGTGCGCGCGGTATAGGCCTTGCGCATGCTGTTCTCCACGGTGTGCGGATTGGCGTCATCGCCGCGCACTTGAAGGATAGTCTCGCCGTGGCGGCCAACCACAGTCACTGACACTTTGTAGCCATTCGCTTTGCAAGTCGCGATTGCGGTTTCCGCAATGGTGAAAGCGATGGAAGAGGTCAAGTCTTTATGGTTAAGCAGCTGCGCGCCCGCGGGCGTAGTCCATGCGTAAGCGCAAGTTGAGGCGATTGTAATTGCCGCGAGACGAAGCCCCATCGATGACATGGCAATTTTCCCTGATGTTTTTTGCCGCTCCGATTGAACGGGCAGCATTGGAGAGACTAGCGCGTTTCCCCTCCGGCGTCAGGTGTCTGCCGCCCCGGTTGCAGCAACGTAGCGATCCGGTCGCTATCGGGGCAAAAGCAGACACAGCGCGGCGCAATCATCTGGTCGTGATTGACCCCAAGCGGACGTGGCCGCTCACCGTGTTTCTTCCTGAACCACCCCTCGGACGATTGTGCACTGCGTCAGCGGGCGGACTATCTCGATACCGAAAATATGGACGCGAATTCATGGGCCGGCCACGCGGTCTTCATCCGGCGTGGCTTACCTTTCTTGCGTAGCGTTCGGGGTTTCTCCTCTGGCCTTCCTGCCAAACAAAAGGAGTTCGCCATGAAATCGCTCTTCCAAACATCACTTGTCGCGACTGGTCTTGTCACTGCCTCGTTGGCGCTCGCTGGCAACGCAATGGCGGCCAATGTACATGCCAAGACAAGGGCGACTGCCGCACAAACAGCTTACGTCGATGTTGCGGCAGTTCCTCCGTATCCAAATTATTCCTCGACAGCCGCACCGGCCTCCCGGTCCAGCGCCCGGCACGATGTCGCGGCGCGTTCGCCCTATTCCTACCCGTATCGCTCCGGGCAAAATTTTGCTGCCGGGCCGGGCATCGATGTCGGGCAATTGATCGGGGGCATGCTCGGTATGGTGCCGCCGCAATACGCCGGCATCGTGCAGAGTGCGATGAGGCAAGCGGCATCGCACCGGTCTTCCGGTACGTCGTCCGGCACATATGACCCGGTCGTTTGACTTCTCCGTCCACCTCGACGCCAATCGACAACAGCGCGAGCGACGCGGGGCCGGATACTGCGGGAATGAATACATCGACGAATCCTACATGGGGCGCGCTTGAATGAGCGAACAGAAAAAGAGACCAAATTTGGGATCTGGAGAACGTCATGATGATCGCCAGATGGACCAAGACACCTTCCAGATGGACGAGATTGTGATCAATAATGGAGTATAGGTCGTGTGCGTAAAGGCTGGGCGTGAGCGTACAACACGGGGCAGCGGCATCAACCGCCGCCCCGTATCGTTTGGACTGGCCGCGATGCGGCCGTGTCTGGCGGAATACTGGTCACCAGCAACCCAACCGTTCCTAGCGGACATTGGGCGGCCCGAGAGCCGCGAACTCTCAGCAGCGAATGACCCCGGACGGACATCGAATTTCCGTTTCATTCGAACCGTAAGCTGAAGGTGCACGACTAATTTTTATGTGCATCGGAGTCCTCGGAGCAAATACTTTGCCGAACGCTGAAGGCTACCGTTATGTCTTTGTGAATGCCGATGGAACCGCCCGTGAGCTCCATCCAAGCGAGCGGAAGTATCTGGAGACCGAGTTTCTCCCAGGCGATGGTGCCGCTCCGCATGTCAAATGCAGCTACGACGAACCTAATGGTTGGGGCGAAATCAAAGGCTTTCTTATGAGAACGAGTTTACCAGAGGGAATGCCCGTACACGATGCACCTGAAGAAGAGCCGAGCCGCAGTATGAACAAGGCCGAGTACGCCGAATGGCTACGCGGCAAGGGCCTGAAGGTTACCGAAAGAACTGATGGCTCCTTGTTAATTTCAAAAGGAGACCGGTAATCCGCGCCCAGTCCGGCTTGTCGGCGACTTGCACTGCAGCGCTGAACAGAACAGCGCCGGTCGCGACAATCAATGCGGATAGCAATACCAACAATTTAGTAATGATGCTTCCCCCGTTGGCAACCCCAGACCTCTCGATGTGAGTGATTTGCCTCCGAAGGGCTACGGCTGCCGATTAGAACAGTCTGCCATGTCGCATAATGGCCCTTTTCGACATTCGGTAGGGGCACTCGTCGATGTCGGTAGTTGGATGAACAACAGACGTTAGGCCACCGTTCATATGCAGTGATTGTGCAGTGAACCCAAGGCCGACATACCGGATAGCCGGCTCATCGTCTTGATCCCGAAGGCAATCGGTAGTTGCGAGTCCACACCGGAGGTGCGGTATCTATTTTCGATGTAACTTCCTATTCTGCGCACGACTATTCTCTGCAATTTAGAGAATTCTTGTTCGCTCTATAAATAATCTACGCTGTCCATTCTTAATAATGCTCAGCGGGTTCACGCGCCCCAAAAGGAGGAACCTATGAACTTTGCTAAAACCGTTCCGGCCATCGTTGGAATAGCTGCCTTGCTTTGCGCCGCGCCATTCTCAATCGAATGGTCAGCAAAATCCGGCGTTGCCTTGTCTCTTACTACCGCTAATGCGGTCATTGGCCGGCCGCTAACGCCGGGCAGCGTTGCTGGCGTTCATCGGAGAGTACATCGACGCGCATATTATGGTGCAGCGGCGGGAGCGGCTGCCGGAGCCTATTACGCCCATCCAGCCTGTGGCTACTATCCTTACCCACCTTGTCATTATTGAGTGCTGCAAAAAGATCATTCGATTTGATTGAGCGCGGGGGCTGGATTTAGAACCAAGTCTCTGCGTTTCGCTCACGCCTATGAAAATCGAGGGGCTTTTTCATGAAAACTGTAACACGACGAACATTTGCGGGCGGAATTGCGCTGCTCCCGGCACTCCGCTTTTCAGCGGCTAACGCGCAAACCGGAATTACCCCCGCGGAAGCCCGCGCCATCGCCAAGGAGGCCTATATCTACGGCTTCCCGTTGGTGGACAGCTACCGCATCCAGTACGACTACTTCGTCGATAGTAAGGGACCTGAGTTCAAGGCGCCCTGGAATCACATCGCCAATACGCCGCGCGTCTACACCCCGGCAGACACGGCCATTCAGACGCCCAATTCGGACACGCCCTATTCGTGGCTGGGCCTCGACCTTCGAGCCGAACCTATCGTGCTCACTGTGCCCGAGATGGAGAAGCAGCGTTACTACAGCATCCAATTCACCGACGCTTACACCTTCAACATCGATTATGTCGGAAGCCGCACGACAGGAAACGATGCAGCCAATTTCTTGGTCGTGGGCCCGAACTGGAAAGGCGCTACGCCAAACGGCATAAAGAAGGTGGTGCATTCTGAAACCCAACTTCTCATGCCGATCTATCGCGTGCAGCTTTTCGATCCGAGCGACCTCGACAACGTGAAGAAAGTACAGGCAGGCTTCAAAGTACAAACGCTGTCGGCATTCCTCGGCCAGCCTGCACCCACGCCAGCGCCAGCGATTGATTTCATCAAGCCGCTCACCGCCGAGACACAGAAGACCTCGTTGGCATTCTTCAACATCCTGAACTTCGTGCTGCGCTATTGCCCGACCGACCCTTCCGAAGTGGAGCTGATGCAACGCTTCGCCAAGATCGGCGTCGGCGCGGATCAGTCATTTGACCCCAGCAAACTCTCGCCTGAAATGACCAAGGCGATCGAGGACGGCAGGGCCGATGCCTGGGCCGATTTCGCCGCACTGCTGAAACAGTTTGACGAAGGGAAAGTGACTTCGGCCGACGTATTCGGCACGCGGGCGTATTTGAAGAACAACTATCTCTACCGCATGGGCGCTGCCGTACTCGGCATCTACGGCAATTCGAAAGAGGAGGCCATCTACCCATTCTATGGCGTGGATCAGGCGGGCGAGAAGCTGAGCGGCGTCAACAAATACGCCTTGCGCTTCCCTCCGGGCCAATTACCGCCGGTCAACGCATTCTGGTCGCTGACGATGTATGGACTGCCTGAAAGCCTGCTGGTCGCCAATCCGATCAACCGCTACCTACTCAACTCACCGATGATGCCGCAGTTCAAGCGCGACGACGACGGTGGCCTGACGTTGTTGATCCAGAACGAATCTCCCGGCAAGGACAGGGAGGCCAACTGGCTACCGGCGCCGCAGGGTCCATTCCGCATGTATCTGCGACTCTACTCTCCGAAGGCAGAAGCATTGGATGGAACTTGGACGAAGCCACCGTTGCAACGCGTCGGGTGAATACGCCGCGCTGCAACTTAACCGGATGCGCCGCACTCGCCGATCGTCCATTGAGCCAACGAAAAGATCGAATAAGCGGCGTGCATCCACCGTCGTCTAACAGGAGATTTAAATGCTGACGAAACGCGATCTGCTACTTCGTTCTGCAGCTTTCGTGGCAACCACCGCGATGACGGCGAAGTCCATCCCAGCCCACGCCCAATCCGGCGTCAGCCCCGAAGAGGCCCGCGCCATCGCCAAGGAGGCCTATATCTACGGCTTCCCGGTCGTGGATAACTATCGCATCCAGTATGCCTACTTCGTGGACACCAAGAACCGCGAATACAAAGCGCCGTGGAACCAAATTTGGAATAGTGCGCGACTGTTCAGCCCAGCAGACAAGGCGATCCAAACGGCCAACTCGGATACCCTTTACTCCATGGTCGGCGCTGACCTGCGTGCCGAGCCAATCGTGCTGACCGTGCCAGCGATGGAGAAGGATCGCTACTTTAGCGTCCAGCTCATCGACTACTACACGCAGAACTTCGATTACATCGGCACCCGCACGACCGGCAACGGCGGTGGGACGTTTCTGCTCGCCGGGCCGGACTGGAAAGGTGAAACACCCAAGGGCATCGACAAGGTGTTTCGCTCGGAGACCCAACTGGCGTTCCCCGGTTATCGCACGCAACTCTTTAATCCCGGCGACATTGATAATGTGAAGAAGGTGCAGGCCGGCTACAAGGTGCAGACGCTCTCCGCGTTTCTCGGCCAAGCCGCGCCCAAGGCCCCGCCCGCAATTGATTTCATCAAGCCACTCACTTCGGCGGAGCAAAGAACGTCACCCGAATTTTTCAATATCTTGAACTTTGTCCTTCGGGTCTGTCCTACGGTTCCTTCCGAAGTCGCGTTGATGGAACGCTTTGCTAAGATCGGCATCGGCGCAGGCAAGACGTTCGATGTTGCCGCACTCGCGCCCGATATGAAGACGGCCATTCAACAAGGGATGGCCGACGCATGGGCTGAACATGCGGCGCTGCAGAAGCGCATTGATGCGCGCGAAGTGAGCACCGGCGCATTTTTCGGAACGCGCGAGTTTTTGAAGAACAACTATCTTTATCGGATGGCGGGTGCCGTATACGGCATTTACGGCAATTCGCAGCAGGAGGCCATGTATCCGTCGTATGCCGTCGATGCTGACGGCCAAAAGCTGAATGGAGCGAACCGCTATGCCGTTCGCTTCGCGCCGGACCAATTGCCGCCCGTCAACGCGTTCTGGTCAATGACCATGTACGATTTCCCCGCGCAACTGATGGTGGCCAATCCTCTCAATCGGTATCTGCTGAACTCGCCGATGATCCCGCAATTCAAGAAGGATGCCGACGGCGGGTTTACGCTCTACTTCCAAAACAAATCCCCCGGTGCCGATAAGGAGTCGAACTGGCTGCCCGCGCCCGAGGGACCGTTCCTCGTTGTCATGCGGCTCTACTGGCCGAAAGCCGAGGCGCTGGACGGAAAGTGGCAAGCTCCGCCTTTGAAGCGGATTGGGTAAACGCATCGAACCTTCGCGGCTGCTTTTGGCCCTGAACGTCACTTACCGCGTTGCCGAGATTCGGTAGCGATTAGGTGAGAAGCAGACATTCCGTGACCCGGAACGGCCATTAATAGGAAAGGCTGACTGACGACACGCCGCAGGTAAGGGTATTCCGCTCGGCTTCTATTTTGCTAATCTCACGGGCTAGCTTTGTCCGCATCGGCGCCGATGGCTCTCTTCGATGTCCTCCCTCGCTGACCTTCCGGAACTCGTCGGATTCTTCAGCTACTCGCGGGAAGATGACGCGGATTCCTTTGGCGCGCTGTCGGCGCTGCGCACGCGGATCCAGGGCGAGTTGCGCGGCCAACTTGGCCGCACGGCGAAGACCTTCCGGCTGTGGCAGGACAAGGAAGCGATCGCCTCTGGCACGCTATGGGAAACTGAGATCAAGAACGCAGTCGGGCAGTCTGCTTTCTTCATTCCGATCATTACGCCGACGGTGGTCGCCAGCCCGCATTGTCGGTTCGAGCTGAACTCGTTTCTGGCTCGTGAAGCGGAGCTCGGCCGAACCGATCTCGTTTTCCCCATTTTGTACATCGAGATTCCGGCCTTGGAGGACAGCGATCGGCGGCAAAACGATCCGGTCCTGTCGCTCATCGCCAAGCGCCAATACGCGAATTGGGGCGAGTTCCGCTATCTCGATGTGAATTCGACGGAAGTGAAGCGGGAGGTCGGACGATACTGCTCCCATATTCGTGACGCGCTGTACCGATCATGGATTTCGCCGGCAGAGCGCGCGAGACAAGAAGAAACTGCCACTTTTGAGCGCGTCGAGGCCGAACGAAAACGTCGCGAGGCGGAAACCGAAAAGCGGAGCGACGAAGAGGCGCGCCAAAAGGCGATGGAGGAACAGTCGCGCAAGCGCGAGGTGGAAGCGCAACGCGCCGCGGAAGAACGGCGGCAGCAGGAAGCCGAAGCCAAACATCGCGCGGCCGAAAATGAGGCTCGCGGAAAACAGAAGGCCGAAAACAGCCAGTCTGCCGAAGCGGCCCGTCGCGCAGGCGAGACGGTGGCGAGACGGCGCGTCGAAGAGGAGCGAGCGTTCGCGGCGGCAAAGGCTGACAACTCGGTCAGGATGCTGGACGCGTTTCTGAACGCCTACCCGGACGGCAAAATGGCCGATGAGGTCCGAATCCTGCGCGAGAGGCTGGTTAAGCGCGACGCAGCACACAAAATGGCCATGACCGGCAACGACAAGACAGTGCTCCAGGCCTTCCTCGACGAGTATCCCGCCGAGAGGCTTGCTCTGCAGGTTCGCAACCGGCTGAGGCGGCTTGAGGAAGAGATTTCAGCCCGGCGTACCGCAGCCAGGACCACCAACGATAAGACAGTGCTTCAGGCCTTCCTCGACGAGTATCCCGCCGTGAAGCTTGCCGACGGTGGCCCAGAGGGGCGAGCGTTCGCGGCAGCAAAGGCTGACAACTCGGTCAGGATGCTGGACGCGTTTCTGAACGCCTACCCGGATGGCAAAATGGCCGATGAGGCTCGAATCCTGCGCGAGAGGCTGGTTAAGCGCGACGCAGCACACAAAATGGCCATGACCAGCAACGACAAGATGGTACTTGAGGCCTTCCTCGACGAGTATCCCGCCGAGAGGCTTGCTCTGCAGGTTCGCGACCGGCTGAGGCGGCTTTGAAATTGGCGCGTCGCCGACGATCGTCGGCTTGCTACACTCTGACTGCAGCGAAACTGACATATTCCTTGAAACGTCGCAGTGAGGAGTCGCGCCCGCGCGACTTCCGTTGTTGGCCCAAAGCAACGTTTGTTGCTCGCACAGAATTGGTCGCGATTGGGGGCAAAGCAGACGCCGCCGTAAGTCGCGCGGATGACGCGATTGACCTAGGCTGTGTGAAAACGCAAAAAGCCAAGAAGCGACAAGAATAATTTTTCTTCAATCGATCGATGCTGCATGCGCGGACGAACTCTTTGCGCACCAGAATTTGATTTCGGAGATGTCCATTCTATCGCCGTTGCGCGTCTCCGCGTTTTTACACAGCCAAGACCCCGAACCGACATTAGCCCACCACATACCAGCAGTCGCTACCGGCCGTTCTTGAACCGGATTGCGCGCAAGGGTAAATTCATTTTCAGGGTGCGACCTACCGGCCCTGCCCGCGATGTGGCTGCGACGGACGCCGTTGAAAATGAGCGCCGCCGGTACGCAGCCGCGCGACGCCCGGTGAACAGAGGCTGGGCCGAAGAGCGAGTGCATTTTGAAGTTCAACGCGCGGCAACTATTGCAAAGCCGTCGTTGAGCCAAGAAAAGCACGACTGCCGACGATTGCTGTCGGTCAGATAGAGGGTGCCGTGGCACAGAACAATTGGACCTTATCATCATTCTTTCCCGCACAATGGACCGACGCCTCGGATTGGAGCTTGGGGCTGCCGATAAGCTCCCAGGACGCCTACATCGGAACCAACAGCGGCTTCGCCGTCGTCCAGAGCGCTTTCAATGAAACGGTGAACAGCATCGCCACGAGCAGCGATGATGATCTTGATCTCATCGGCGGCAGCACTTTTACAGCCACTGCCGGGACAAGAGAGAACGTAAATAGTGGAGCCATCGGGCTCAACGACGCCGTCTTGAATATGGGAGGCGGAAGCATCGTCACTTTCGATAACGGCAGTACCGGATCGATTGTGCTCAATGGCGCCAGTTCGCCCTCCTATTCTCCAGCTATCATCATGATTGCCGGCGCCGGCGTGGAACTTACCGGCTCCGGTTCCATCATGATGACGATTGGCAACTCGGCAGCCTTGAACCTTATCGAAGGGAATACTTCTTTAATCGCTCCAACTCTTGTGAACCAGGGCGAGGACATTTCCGGCACCGGCACCATCCTCGATGTTAACTTTATCAACTACGCCACGGTCGAAACCAATAATAACACGAGCAGCAGCGGCGGAATTCTTACTATCCAGTTATCTGGCAGCTTCATCAACGCCGGCGCTGTGCAAGCTGATAACGGCGGCACACTGATATTCGGCTCGGACGGCGTTTCTTCGAGCCTTACCAACGGCGGCACGATCTCGCTGCTTGGCAGCAGTGCCGACACCTATATGCAGATCGCCGGCGACGTCACCATCAACTCTTCTGCTACTGGTGTAATCGAGATGGGTGGGTCCGTCCCCAGCCTTGATTTCATCGCCAGCGATGGCCACGCCGCCGAACTCACTCTCGTCGGCGGTACGCTCAACGGCGTCGGTACAGTGGGGGATGCCAATCTGACGCTGGACAACGTCTCGGCAACAATCGACGCCACCGATGGCAACCTATACCTCCACACAGGCAGCAACACGATCACCAATGGAGGCACGCTTGAGGGCACCGATGACGGAGTCGTGGAGATCGAGAGCCCCGTCAACAATTCCGGCACGATAGTTGCCGAAGACACGGGCCAGGTCGCCATACTTGCGGCTGTTTCCGGACCGGGCACGGTCGAGATCGGGCCTAATGGCTTCTTGGAAGTGCTCACGGAATTTTCGGGTTTAGTATTCCGAACCGGGTCAGTCGCCGGAAACGTACAGTTTAACGGTCCTGGGTTGCTCGTGCTCAATGAGGGCGCTCCCAATGGCGGGATCAGCGGCGAGATTCTCGGGGCCGCGGCCGGTGATCGCTTTTTTATCGAAGCCTTCAACTTCGTTGCCGGAGAGCATGCGGTCTGGCAACAAACCAGCGGTTCCGGCGGCACGCTGTCGCTTTATAGCGACGGCACCGACCTCTACGCGCTGAATTTGGCCGGCCAGTACACCTCCCTGAACTTCACCGTAGAAAGCTTTAGCCTGGGAGGTAGTTTTTACTCAGCCATCACGGTCCAGAACACGCCGACCTACGCGGAAAATCCCGGCAACACTGACGAATGGATTCTGTCTGATGGCAACTGGGCTGCCAGCGCCGGCCCCGGTCCTGGTCCCACTGACCCTTCCGGCAATCCCTATCAGGTCGCCGGCACCGGCGATTGGACCGGCAACGGCACCGACGGCATCCTGTGGTTCGACTCCACCACGGGCGACGTAAACGAATGGCAGTTGGCAAATACTCAATGGGCGGCCAGCGCCGATCTCGGCACGCATCCCGCCAATTCGACGGATGGCGCCAGCTATCAGATCGCAGGGACCGACGCCTCCACCGACTTCACCGGCAACGGCCGCGACGACGTGCTGTGGACCAGTACCAACGGCAACGGCACGATTGCGACCGACATCTGGGAGCTGAATTCCAGCGGCAAATGGTCCGCCAGCGTCAGCCCCGGCAACCACCCGGCCGGCTATTCAGTCGCCGGCACTGGCGATTGGACCGGCGACGGCACCGATGGAATTCTGTGGCACAATGCATCAACCGGCGACACCGACGAGTGGCAATTGTCCGGCGGCATGTGGTCAGCCAGCGTTGACCTTGGCAGCCATCCCGCTAACTCGACAGACGGCAACGCCTATCAGATCGCCGGCGTCGGCGATTTCTTCGACAACGGCCGCGACGACGTATTGTGGACCAGCGTCAATGCCGACGGCACGGTCGCGACCGACATCTGGGAACTGAATTCCAGCGGCCAATGGATGGCGAGCGTGAGCCCCGGCAACCACCCGGCCGGCTATTCGGTGGTTGGCGTCGCGGATTTCACCGGCACCGGAACGAGCGACATCCTCTGGCAGAACTCGACAACTGGCGCCATTGACGAGTGGCAGATCGCAGGTGGCAATTGGGCCGCCAGTGTCGATCTCGGCGCGCACCCCGGCAACACCCCGGTCTCTGGCGTCGGCGATTTCACCGGCACCGGAACGAGCGATATCCTCTTCCACTCGTGACCGAGAAGCTCACAGCATTCGCCCGCAAATTACGGTCAGTTGCGGCGATATGCGCACCACATGCCGCAGCATAGATCATCCTGCAGCATTCAAGCCACTCATCCTGGCAGGATGCGTGGGGTGACTCGCATCGCGGTCCTCTTTGAATTACGCCGGAGTGGAAATCCAGTTGATGTCGGCTCATGGCCCAAAGCGTCGCTTCGTGCGACGCAGCGATATGTCGGGAGTTGGGTGAACAGCAGACATAGCGCGGCGCAATCATCTGGTCGTGATTGACCCAGGCTGTGTGTAAACGCAAAAAAACAAGGAGCGACAAGAAAAATGTTTCTTCAATCGATCGATCGATACTGAATGCGCGAACAAATCATTGCGCACCGGAAATGTGATTTCGGAGATGTCCATTCAATCGCCGTTGCGCGTCTCCGCGTTTTTACACAGCCAAGACCCGAAGCGACATCAGTACGCGGCCGCCGCAGGAAGTGCTGGCCGAATGTGCGCGAGGGGTTTGTCTCGGCGGAAGCGGCGCAGCGCGATTATGGTGTGATGCTGACGGCGGATGGCGATGCGGTGGATGAGGCGACGACGGAGAAGCGCAACCCTAAATCCTAAGCGCGTCATGGCCGGACTTGTCCCGGCCATCCACGTCTTTCTGGCTACGCCGTTAGTTCAGTTACCATTGCCGAGCGGCCGAGAGCCCGGGGGTTCCGGAGGACTGACGCCTCCAAAGCTATGGAAACCATACGGGCTCGTCGTCTGCTGGCCACCCTCAATGCCGAAGTGAAAACCTGGCTTATTGGGATCAGAGTTGTTCGTGCTCTCGCCCGATTTGGCCTTACCGTCCAACGGACCGTAATCAAAGTTGTAGTTGCCGTTGGGATTAAGCATTTGCTGCGTGAACGCCCAAACAGAGGCCGTCGTTAATGCGACCATAGCACCCGCAATGAAGGGAACGACCGCGAACCGCATCCGCTTTGACATGACAGGCCTCAAGATGATCTCACCGGGCGAAACTTAGCAGCGCACGTGCTCATTGGCACGTGGGAATATGAACTTTCTGCGGCAAAGCAGACGTGCCTGCAGAATTCAAAGTATAAAAAATCGCATAAACCATTGATCCATCGCGGAACTTCGCTGTCTGCGAATCATTGTTGCGCGAAATAGCAAGGCGGGACCTCTGAAGCCCATCCCGCAACGTCCCGATCTCTCTGCACAAATCGAAATGCTTTGACATCGCGTTTGCGTTTTGAAAAATGGCGCTCAATCCCGTTCGCCGTGAAGGACATCAGCCGATGACGCTGGCTGATTGGAACGGGATGCGGTACCCGCTCGTGGCGGCTCGTCACCGCTGCTCCCGGGCGTCTCGGGCATCAGCCTGCCGGCACTATGACCGGCGCGCGAGGTGCATCGCTGGATGTGCCGCACGGGCTGGCGGGGAGCCCCGCCGCGTGAGCCACGTGTGTGTCACGAAGCCTGACCCGAGGTGAGCCTCTGGGATGAATAGTCCCTTAGGTCAGAGCCGTGGTGGAACGCCGATTGGCGAGCGCGCTTTGCAAAGCGCGCGCCGCATCGAGAGATGCGGTGGATACGGCTCTGCGTCATTCGGCGTTCCGCTTTCCTTTTCTTTCTTTCGTACATCGTGGCTCGAAGCTCTGATCGTGAGGGTACCGGCATCCACCGCCGGCATTCTCTGGCGAAGATCGGTGCGGAGAGCGAAGAAATTGGTTCTTGAACAACAACTCGGATGCAAATCGCATCGCGAGAACGAGATTGCTTGTTTGTATCCGCCCCCGCGATCGCGGGGGAGGGGGACCATGCGAAGCATGGTGGAGGGGGCGCTTGCGGTTAGGAAAATCCTGCAGCGTCAGGAGATGCGTTGAGTCAAACGCCCCGCCCACCGCACTTCGTGCGGTCGCCCCTCCCCGCTATCGCGGGGCGGGATGAAGTAAAGCGTCGCTGTTTGACATTGTGAATCGGAAACGACGCACGCGGCTGCAATGACACCGCGCGAACGACGAGACTCGAGCCGCGACGACCTGGTGCGCTAATTCTGTTTAGAAGCCAAAAAATTTGTGGCGCAGGGCTTCTTCATACTTAAGCTTCGCGGCCTTCGCCTTGAAGCGAACCTTGTCTTCCGCGAAGTGCGCCCCTTCCCATTTATCGACCTCGGCAATTGAATGGGGAGCGACTGAGGCGAGAGCCTCTTCCTGCTTGATCGCAGCAATCCATTCCTCAACCGCCGCCCGATAGGCCGCCTGCATTTGATCAAGTTCAGACGTGTCGCCTTCCATCGTCGCCCTCCCGGTCTCTACTAACCCTGCCGTTGCTCTGAAATAAGAGCCGAAATGCCAACCAGACCATGAAACATCGTCCGGTTCGATGAAGTAATTGCGACAAGCACATTGTGAAGCGAAAGGATGCGTGCGAATGCGGCGGCAGTGCGAGCACCCTCTCCACGTCGTCATTGCCGGGCTAAACACTTGACCCGGCAATCCATGCGGCAGCTCAGCATGGACCACCGGGTCATAGGCGAGCGAATCGACGCCGTTCTTCGAACGGCTATGCCCGGTGGTGACGAAGAGGGCAGCGTCGCTGTTTGACGTTGTGAATCGAAAACCACGGGCATCATGACGCAGGAAATGCCCGTGGACACACGCTTGGCGATGCCCACCGCTCAATTATAGTGGGCGCTACAGGCGCGCGGACCGACGATCAAAAAGACGCGCCGGAATTTTGCTCACAAGGGGGGAAACCATGCCTTTAAAGACGTACGGAATCCGGGCCGCCAAAGCTCTTGCGCTCGCCGCCGCCAGAACTTTTGCGGTCGCCGCCGCAATGGCGTTCGGCGCAAGCATGCTTGCCGGTCCCGGTCCCGCTTCCGCCGCCGACTTCACGATGAAATTCGGCACCGCGACTGTGAACGAGACGCAGCACCAGTTCATCAAGTTCTACAAAGAGGAAGTCGAGAAGGCCTCCGGCGGCCGCATCGAGGTGCAAATCTATCCTTCGAGTCAGCTCGGCCCGATTCCGAGCGAAATCCAGGGTGTGCAGTTCGGCAGCATCCAGGGCTACATCGGCCCGGTCGATTTCTTCGTCGGCATCGACCCGCGCCTCGGCGTGTTCTCGGCACCCATGCTGTTCAACGGCTACGAGAACGCCGTCGCGACGGTTGCGGATCCGGCGATCCAGCAGACGACGTTCGACATGCTGGCGCCCAAACGCATGATCGGCATTGCGATGATGAATATCGGCGCCTCCGATTACGGCGCCAAGAAATCGATCATGCGGCTCGCCGATTTTCAGGGCAAGAAATTGCGCATCAACGGCACCGAACTGGAGCGCCAGAAGATGGCCAGCCTCGGCGCCAGCGGCATCGCCATGCCGCTATCGGACGTGACGCCGGCGCTCGATCAGGGCACGATCGACGGCACCATTTCCGGCCTTGCGGTGTTCGTCGCATTCAAGATGACCGACCTGCTCAAGGTGGTCACCGTCACCAACGATACCTACATCATCTCGCTAACCGTCATCAGCAAGCCCTGGTTCGACACGCTGCCGCCGGACTTGCAGAAAATCGTCATCCAGGCCGGCAAGGACACGCAGACCAAAACGCAGCAATGGAGCCGCGATTTCAACAAAACGCTCGAGGATAACTGGACCAAGCTGGGCGGCAGCGTGCATACGCTGCCCGACGACGACCTCGCGAAAATGAAGACCTTGCTGACTCCGGTCGCCGACGAAGCCGCCAAAAGCCAGCCAGCCGTGCACGACATGTTACAGACGATGCGCGCCGCCATCGCCAAGCACTGAAGCGACGCAAGGATTTTTTAGTCATGCCCCGCGCAGGCGGGGCATCCAGTACTCACCGATGTTCGAGCAGAATTACTGCGTCGGCGATTACTGGATCATCCGCCTTCGCGGATGATGACAATGTATCAATAACCCGCCGGGCCGAAGATCGTGATGCCGAGGCGGCGCTCCATGGCGCGGCCGAAGCGGTATTTCATTTCGGCGCCTTCGTAATCGTTCGGCGCGACTTCGAGGTAGGTGGGCTCCGCCTCGACCCGCAGCACGGTGAAATATGGCCCTGGCGACGCCATGATCTCCGGCACCGCCTGTTCCAGATCCGGCACATTGTCGATCGTGAGTGTGCGGGAAATGCCGGCGGCGCGCGCGATGCCGGCGTAATCGGTCAGCTCGCGATTGACCATCGGCACCGCGCTCACCGTCTGATAGACTCGGTTGTCGATCAGGAAATGCTTGAGGTTTTTCGGCGCCTGCTGCGCCTCGGTCAACAGGCAGCCGAGATTCATGCAGAGTGAGCCGTCGGCGTTGAGGAGGAGCACCGGCACGTCGGGCGCGGTGAGCGCAAAGCCGAGCGCGAAGCTCGCGGCAAAGCCCATCGCGCCGTGCATGTAGAACGTCTCTTCGCTTTTGGTCGCCTGCCACCATTCGTTCGACGCCATGCCGAGCGCGCACACCGCAACGGCGTCGCCGCGGTGCGCCGCCAGCACCCGCATCGCTTCGCGCGTTTTCATTGTTGCACCTTTGGCCGCACCTTCATGGCTGCATCCTTGGCCGCACCGTCATGACCAGGCTTTTCCTTTCAGCAGCCGGCGCGTGAGGAAAAGAATGTACGGCCGCTTTTGCATCCGCGAGGCTTCATAGACCGCGGGGATGCAACCGACTTCGTCGAGGCTATCGAGCACGTGATAGGGAAAATCGTAAGCCTCGAGCAGCGGGATGGTGCGGCGGCCCTGCACTTCCTGCCAGATGCGATGGTCGTCATAGGTGCCGCGCATGCTGACGATGCAGAACACCGGAATCTGATGCCGCAGATTCAAGGTGGCGAGCTCGCCGGTGCAGGTCAGCAGACCGGTATTGCCGATGATCGCCACCGACTTCGCGCCGGTGAAGAACGCGCCGCTGGCGACGACAACCGCTTCGGATTCGCGCGCCACCGGGACGTGGCGAATGGCCGGATCGGCATCGATGCGCCCGATCAGCGGGCCGACCCAGTCGTCGGGCAGCGTCGCGGCGAGCGTGATGCCGATGCCGGTGAGTTCGCGGTGAATGAGCTCGTAGGGGTCCATTGGTTAATCCCGCAGCGCTCCCAAGCCGTCATTGCGAGCGGAGCGAAGCAATCCAGCGCTCAATGCAAGCCGCCCCCGGATTGCTTCGTCGCTGCCGCTCCTCGCAATGACGTTCAAGAAAATTACTCCCGTAAGACTATCATTCCCGCAGCGCTCCTTTGAGCGGCCAGCGGCACAGAAAGATCAGCACGCCGGCGAGCGCGGCAATCGACGCGATCATCAGGAAGAATTGCATCGGCTGCAGCCGGCTCCAGAAGCTGCCGAGGTAGCCGGCAAGAAACCCGCCGAAAAAATTCGTCGCCAGCCACACACCCATCATCATCGAAAGAATACGCGCCGGCGCGACCTTCGTCACCAGCGACAGCCCGATCGGCGACAGATAAAGCTCGCCGACCGTGATGACGGCGATGGCGCCGAGCACCCACAGCCAGCTGGCCTGCCCGCTGCCGGCCTGAAACGCGGCAAACGCCTTGATCAGGTTGGACGCGACCACGCCGAAACAGCCGAGCGACATTTTGGTGATGGTGGACGGCTCGCTGCCGAGCGCCGCCTGCCGTTTCCAGAACGTCACCACGAACGGCGTGAACGCAAAGATCATGAACGGATTGAAGGCGAGAAACCACGTCGTCGGGATTTGCGCGACCCACCCAAACAGATCGACGGTGCGGTCGACATTCTTGTCGATCCACAAAATCGTGGTGTTGCCCATCTGCTCGTAGGTCGCCCAGAACAGGATATTCGGCACGAACAACACCAAGAGCGCGGCGATGGCGCGCCATTGCTCGGGCGTCAGCGGCGGCGGTGCGGTGTGAGCGGCCCTTCGTTTCTCCAGTTCGTCCTGCGGCAATAACGGGAACGCGTAAAGATAAACACAAAGCCCGATGCACATGCCGACGCCGGCGGCGGCGAAGCCATAATGAAAGCCGACCTTTTCGCCGAGCGTGCCGCAGACCAGCGGCGCGAGGAAGGCGCCGACATTGATGCCGACATAGAAGATCGAATAGGCGCGGTCGCGGCGATGATCGCCCGGCGCATAAAGGCCGCCGACCTGGGTCGAGATGTTCGGCTTGAAGCAGCCGTTTCCGAGAATGAGCGCCAAGAGCGCGAACAGGAAAAGCTGTTCCGACGCCATCATGAAATGGCCGAGCGCCATCAATGCGGCGCCGATCACGACAGTGCGGCGCTGGCCGAGCACGCGGTCGGCGATAAGCCCGCCGATGATCGGGGTGAAATAGACCAGCCCGGTATAGAGGCCCCAGATCTGCGACGACAGCGGCTGCACGTCGAGATGACCGAAGATGGATTCCAGCGCGTCCTTCACGGCGGAGAGGCCACGCACGTCGCCCGCGTGTTCCGGCAACAGCAGGTACTTGGTCATGTACAGCACCAGGAGCGACCGCATCCCGTAATACGAGAAGCGCTCCCACATTTCGGTGGTGAACAGGAACGTCAGCCCGCGCGGATGGCCGAAGAGTTCGCCGCTTTGCGAGCCCGGAATGGAAGCAGCGGTATCGGCCACGTAGCCATCCTTGCGTTGTCATGCCCCGCGAAGGCGGGGCATCCAGTATTCGCGGACGGGACTTGCATACCCCGCAGCGGCGGTGATTACTGGATCATCCGCCGGAGCCTGTCATCGGGACGCGCGACTTCGCGCGGTCCCGTTGGCGGATGATGACAATAAAGCAACTTCCGAGCCAGGGAGAAACCATGCCCGCCACGACGCCCGCTGAAGCTAAGAACTTCAAACTGCTCGGCCACGATGCTTCGGCGGCGTGGGGCGGCGGATCGCTGGTGCAGGTGCACAAGGGCCACGCCTATGTCGGCGCGGTCGGCGGCTCGAGCTATAACGGCCCGGAAGGCTTTACCGTCCACGACGTGCGCGATCCGACCAGGCCGCACAAGGTCGGCGAATTTCGCGCGCCGCCTGGCATCCATTGCCACAAGCTGCGCATCGTCGGCGACGACCTGCTTTACGTGAACTCCGAGCGGCTTGCCGGCGACAAGGGCAAGAACGCGCGCGCGGGCTTTTTCATTTTCGACGTATCGAAGCCGGCCACGCCGAAGCCGATCGGCTTTTACGACATGCCGGGCTCCGGCCCGCATCGCTTCGGCGTCGATCTCAAGCGCGGCCTCGCCTTCATGCCGAACGACGCGCCCGGCTGGACCCGCCGCGTGATCTGGACGCTCGACATCAAGGATCCGCTCAAGCCCGAGGTGGTCAGCATCTGGGGCCTGCCGTGGATGAAGACCGACAGCGACGAACTCGGCAACGATCCGATGCCAGCGGAAGAAGCGACCACGCTGCACGGCCCGCCGATGATCCGCGGCAACCGCATGTATTGCGCGTGGTGGGGCGGCGGCATGTCGATCATCGACTGCACCGATCTGCGCGACATGAAACTCGTTGGCCACGTCAAATGGTCGCCGCCGTTTCCGGGCTCGACCCATACCTGCTGGCCGATCGGCGACCGGCCCTATCTGATCTGCACCGACGAAGCACGCGGCAAACAGAAATTCTGGGACGCACAATTCATGTGGGTGATCGACGCCCGCGACGAGACCAATCCGCTGCCGGTCGCGACCTTCATCCCGGACCGCGAAAAATACTACGACCGGCCGGGCCGCTTCGGCGCACACAACATCCTGGAAAATCTGCCGGCCGAAGGACCGTGGAAGGACATCGTGTTCCTGACCTATTTCAATGCCGGCCTGCGCGCGGTGAATGTCAGCGATCCGCTGCAGCCGAAAGAAGTCGGCTGCTACGTGCCGGAGCAACCCGAGGGCACGCCGGGTATCCAGTCAAACGACATCGGCTCCGACGATGAAGGGCGGCTCTATCTGATCGACCGCTGGGGCCAGGGCATGCACATTCTGGAGTACACGGGGTGAATGCCCGCGACCGCAGCCAAACAAGCCGGGCTTCGACTAACCTGGTGGGAGATCGCCGGCGGCGTGGTTCTTCCGCTTCTTTCCGCTGCGGCGGAGATCGTCGTCCTGCACGAAGACGTAGTTGGCCCGTGGCTGTCATGGTGCTACACGCCGCTCGGAATTCTCGCTCTGCTTGCCTCCAGCCGAGGTACCCCAAATCTCAAGCGCCGCGCTTTGGTCTGCGGCGCAAACCTCGGTAGCGCGGCTGGCGCGCTGCTCATTGCAGCCGATCATTTTCTGTACAGTTACTTCTTTGTCCGGCCCTTCACTGGTCACACTTGTTATTCCGCCGCTGCTGTCGGCTGCCGTCAACGCACACCGCGCCGTCAAGCTATGGGAGCCGACCATGAGCTGGGCGCAGCTTTTGGCCGGCACGCTCGCAGTCTTCGCGCCGCCGGCGGCGGCTCAATATGCCGAGGCCGAGTGGCGCACCGTGATCACCCGGCAGTTGGTCGCCGCCGATAGCGCCACTGTCTCAGCCGCAGTTCGCGCCTTGAACAATTATCCGTTGCGGCTCGGCCGCTTCGACAATGACGTCTGCCAGTGGGTCGTGATCGACCGGACCGATCTCTGGGATGGGAACGCCGCTCTCACAGCTCAACTCACTAAAATGATGGGTCCAGACTTCCACCACTGCATGCCCAGAGACCCGCACGGCTAGTGCGATCTTTGCGGGCCGCCAGCGCCTGTTTTTCGGATCGCGTCTAGTGCTTCTCCGAGGCGTGCCAGTTCGGCTCGCTCGGCGGATCCTGCGGCTTGAAGCCGAACGCCTTTTCGAAGCGCTTGGCGTAAGCGCTCCACACTTGCGGATTAATGATGCGGGGCACCGGCTTGCCGTCGAGCGCATCGA
Organism: uncultured Alphaproteobacteria bacterium; assembly: GCA_963742215.1. Taxonomy (GTDB): domain Bacteria; phylum Pseudomonadota; class Alphaproteobacteria; order Rhizobiales; family Xanthobacteraceae; genus BOG-931. Next base: position 178,061 of record CAVULJ010000011.1, on the reverse strand, counting down.
GCAGCTGCTCACCGGCGATCTGGCCCATCCTGGTGCGCGCTTCGACCGTCACACCGGCCATATGCGGCGTTACCATCACGGTGTCGTACTTCATCAGCGGATGGCTGGCGGGCGGCGGCTCCTTCTCCCACACGTCGAGGCCGGCGCCGGCAATCTTCTTGTCGTGGAGCACCTTGTCGAGCGCGGCTTCGTCGTGGATCGAGCCGCGCGCCGTGGTGATGAAATAGGCGTGCGGCTGCATCAGCGCGAATTCGCGCGCGCCGATCAGGCCGCGCGTCTCCGGCGTCAGCGGACAATTGATCGAGACGAAATCCGACCGCTTTAAAAGCTCGTCGAGTTCGACCTTCTCTGCGCCGCGCGCCTTTACCGTCTCGGCGGGAAGATAAGGATCGTAGGCCAGCACTTTCATCTTGAACAAAACGCCAGCGAGCTCGGCAATGCGCTTGCCGACATGGCCGAGGCCGACGATGCCGATGGTTTTTCCGTAGGCTTCGCGGCCGATATATTCATTGCGGTTCTTCAACGTGCCGGCGCGCAGCGCCCGGTCGCTGTCGTTCACGCGTTTCACCAGACACAGCATCATGCCGACGACATGTTCGGCGACCGCTTCCGCGTTGCCGCCGGACTGGTTGACCACCAGCACGCCGCGCTCGGTGCAAGCCTTGATGTCGACGGTGTCGTAGCCGGCGCCGTTGGTTGAGACGATCAGCAGGTTCGGCGCGCGGCCGAGCAGCTCGGCGCGGGCATGGTAGTGCGGCGCAAGCTCATCGCGCGCCGAGCTGATCTGATAGGCGTGAGCGGCGGAGAGAACCTCGAGCGCCGCCGCGTCCGGACTTTTTTGCTCCAGCATGTCGAGACGGATGTCGTCTCGCTTGCCGAGGATTTCGCCGTATCCCACCGGCCGGTGAGGTTGAACGCAGAACACGCGCTTGTTGTTGACGCCGGTACTCATTGATCTCCCCCTAAAAAATGCCGCGAACCGTACAACCAGCGGCCTATGGAAGCAAAAGCTACTTTCTTATGGAAATCGGCTTGTCTTCATCCGCGCGGTACGGTCAGCGCCGCAAGCTTCGCAATATCGTCGCTCTGGTCCCCCTGCCAGATCGCGTCGATCAGCGGCGCGATCTCATGGCGCGGATTCCAAATCGTTGCAGCATCCCGCAACTTGTTCTCAAGGTCCTTGTCACTCATCGGATTTTTGTCGCTGCCGCGCGCGGCTGGTTGTGACAGCTCGTAAGTCTTGCCGCCCGAAGTCGTGACAGTCACGCGCGCGGCGACCGTTGGAATAGCCGGATCCTGCCGCAACTCGACTTTGCCGCGCAGTGCCAACACCCGCGGATCGTTGACACAGGCGTCGGTAAATTGCTCGAGCCCGGCCTTACCGGTCACCAGCGCGGCCGCAACCGCATGCTGCACGCTGACCTGGGACTCCCGACCCGCTGTGATGTTTGGCCGGTTGGCGCGGAGCGACATCAGCGGATTGCCGATGACCATGACTTTTTCGACAGTTTCGTCTGGATGATCACGTCGCCAGTCCAGCACGCAATCGAGCGCGGGGTGCAGGACGAAGCCGCACGGATAGGGCTTGTACGCGGTCGGCATTATTTCCCAATGTGCGCCCAGCCCTTCCGTCAAAGCTTCGAGCTTCGGCGTTTCGGCAAGCGCATTGTAATAGCCTTGCTTGCCGACAAGCGGTTCCGCCGGTCCTTCGAAGTTTTCCTTCGCCAATAGTGCCGCCAAAAATCCGGCGCGCGCCGCATGGCCGACGCCAACGCTTTTGGCAGGCGTGCCGAGGCATTCGCACAGGCCTGAGGCTTGCGTCGCCGCAGAGCCGAGCGCCCACACCATCTGTTCGGGGCTAAGCCCCAGCAATTTGCCGCTGCCTGCCGCAGCGCCGAACACGCCGCAGGTCGCGGTGATGTGCCAGCCGCGATTGTAATGGCTCGGCGAGATTGCAAGGCCGATGCGGCACTCAATCTCCTGGCCAAGCACAAAGGCCAGCAACAGATCGCGGCCGCTCACCCGCTGCATCTCGCCGAGCGCGAGCAGCGGGGGTGCGAGCGGTGCGGTCGGATGGATCGCGGTCGGCACGTGGGTGTCGCAGTAGTCGAGCACGTTGGAGCCGGCAGCGTTGAGGAACGCCGCGTTGAGCGTGTCGATCCGCTCGCGCCGGCCGATCAGCGTCGCCTGCTGTCCGCCGGAGAACTTCGCCAGCGTGCGAAATGCGGTCTCGATGGTTTCGCTGCGGCAGCCGGTCAACGCCACCGCAAAGAAATTCATCAGCGAGCGCTTCGCCTGGTGTGTGGCTTGCGCCGGCAAATCCTCCCAGCGCGTGTCGACGACAAATTTCGCCATGGTCCCGGTGACACTTAAATCACGCGACACAACTTTACGCTCCGTAACGAGACCTATGAAAGCTTCGGCAGCAGCTCAGCGAAAATATCGGGATGATAGCCGACTGATGTGAACAGATGGGTGAGCGATTCCTCCGTCATGGCCTTGACCTTGTTCATATCGAGACCGACCACCTTGCCGCGATACTTGCGCACGCGGCCGCCGATAATGACGGTATCGACATTGCCGCGATCGGCCGCTTGCACGACCGTACCGAGCGCATTGTTCGACGGATAAAGGTTTGGGTCGTCGCTGCGGATCATCACGATGTCGGCCTGCTTGCCAATCGTGAGCGAGCCGATCTTGTCGTCGAGGCCGGCGCAGTGGGCGCCGCCGAGCGTCGCGCAATGAAAGACGTCCCTGATCATGAGCGGCTTCGGCGGATTCTGGTCGCCCTGGAACGCCCGGTTCTTCGCCACCGCGCGCTGCAAGTAAAACGCGACACGCATCTCCATGAACATGTCGCCGCTGTAGGAGGTTTCATTGTCGACGCTGAAGCCGGGCTTGATGCCGTGATCCCAGGCGTGTTGCAGCGCGCAGACGCCCTCGCCCAGCGCGTATTGCGCGTCCGAGCGCGGACAGACGTTTATGTTCGCACCGCTATCGACGAAGATTTGCCAGGTCCGCTCCGGCAGCGCGCCACAATGGTTGAACGTATTATCCGGGCCAACCAACTTGTCGGCCGCGAGCGGATCGAGCATCACAGCCATCTGCGGGCCTTGAAACTCTGTGGTGATGCGAAGCCCAAGCTTGCGGGCGAATTCCCAGTTTTCCCGAACCGGGCCTGAAAACATCCGCAGGGTCACAAGCTGGTCGGGCGACGAGAAATATTTCTTCTGCAGCCGCTCCAGATCTTGCGGCCATTGATGCGCCCAGTCGCCGGCGCCGGGCGGTCCCGAGGCGTGGACGGCGCGCACGCCGCTGTCGAACAGCGCCTCGATCGCCGCATCGGAATGGGCGGCGCTGCGGGAATTGTGCGAATTGTCGATCACACAGGTAATGCCGTAATCGATGCACCCCACCCCGGTCAGATAATTGCCGACGTAGTGATCCTGCGGCCGGTAGAACTTGGCGAACGAAAGGTGGGTCGCGTTGGAATAGTCCGCGAGCGTTGGCGAATTGGGATTGATGCGGCGAAGCTGCGCTTCCCAGGAATGGCGATGGCAATCCACGAGACCCGGGATGACAATGGCATTGGTGGCGTCGATTTCCTGCGCGCCGCTCACGGTCAGGTTGGGCCCGATCGCAGAAATCTTGCTGCCTTCGATCAGTACATCGCCTTTGGCGAGATCGCCGACCTTGGCATCCATGCTGATGATGGTGCCACCCCTGAGCACGATGCGGTGCTTCTGGTCCACCGCCGGCAGACTGGCGAAATGACGCACATCCTGCGCCTGCGCTTCGGCGGCGAAATTGCCAGCCGCGGCGGCACCCGCTGCGATCGTAGCCCCCGCTACCAGCGCGTCCCGGCGTGACAGGCGTTTGTCGCTATTCATCGGTAGTCCTCCCCTCTAAGTTTGTTTCGTGCGAATTTGTTATAGTGAGCATGCCGGATTTCCGGCCGCTCGACTATGATCCTTATGGGAATGCCGTGCCGTGCACCACGCATGGAAGGCGCATAGAACAAAACCTCGGAGGAGGGACGCGTGAACAAATTCGGTATCGGCCAGCCCGTGCCAAGGGTCGAAGACCCCCGCTTCATTACCGGCCGCGGCCGGTACGTCGACGATATCGATTTGCCGCGGCAGTGCTACGGCGTCGTGCTTATGTCCCAACACGCCCACGCCCGCATCAAGAGCATCGATGCGACCAAGGCCAGAGCCGCCGAGGGCGTGATCGCCGTGCTTACCGGCGCCGACGTCGAGGCCGACAAGCTCGGCAGCTTCTCGCCCGTCATGCCCGAGGACATGGGCGGTCCGAAGGGCTACCGCACCATGCGTTCGATCCTCGCTATCGGCAAGGTGCGCTCGGTGGGCGAGCGCGTCGCCTTCGTGATTGCGGAGACACTGTTGCAGGCGAAAAGCTCAGCCGAGCTGATCGAAATCGACTACGAGCCGCTGCCAGCCGTGGTCGATCTTGAAGATGCGGTGAAGCCCGGCGCGCCCGCGGTCTGGGACGAGGCGCCGAACAACGTTTCCGTCGGCCTGATGATGGGCAACAAGGAGGCGACCGACGCCGCGTTTGCCAATGCCAAGCACGTGGTCACGCTGAAGCTCAACAACAGCCGGGTCAGCGCCAACACCATCGAACCGCGCGCCGCGATTGGGCAATACCATCCCGACAGCGACAGCTACACGCTCTATTCGACGTCGCAGAATCCCCACGGCACGCGCGCTCACGTCGCTGGTAACGTGCTGAAGATTCCGGAGTCGAAACTGCACGTAATTTCGCCGGATGTCGGCGGCGGCTTCGGCATGAAGAACGGGAATTATCCCGAGGACGCGCTGGTGTGCTGGGCATCACGCCGCTGCGGCGGCCGTCCGGTCAAATGGGTGGCGACGCGCTCGGAGTCGTTTCTCGGCGATGCCCACGGCCGCGATCAGGTAGTGACCGGCGAGCTGGCGCTGGACGAGAACGGCAAGATCCTCGGCATGCGCATGCGCGCCCTTCATGCCATGGGCTCACATCTGTTCGAAGCGTCGATCGTCGTACCGCTGTTCGCCATTAAGCTCGCACCCGGCGTCTACAACATACCGGCGGTGCATGCCGCTGCGCAGGCTGTACTGACCAATACTGCGCCGATGGCGCCCTATCGTGGCGCCGGACGGCCGGAGGCAACCTTCCTCATCGAGCAGTTGATGGACCGCGCCGCCCAGGTCATCGGTATCGATCCAATCGAGATCAGGCGGCGCAACTTCGTGCCGCCGTCCGCGATGCCGCACAAGATTCATTCCGGTGTCTCCTATGACAGCGGCGAATTCATGCGCGTCATGGACGAGTGCCTGAAGCTCGCGGACTGGAACGGCTTCGCCAAACGCGCCGCCGAATCGAAGAAACGCGGCATGCTGCGCGGCCGCGGCCTCGGCTATTTCGTCGAGGAGGCCGCTATCTTCAACGATCGCATGGTGATCCGGTTCGATCCGAGCGGCACGCTGATGGTGATCGCCGGCACCCACTCCCACGGCCAAGGCCACCAAACAGTGTACGCCCAGATGGTGCACGAATGGCTCGGCGTGCCGATGGAATCGATCCGCTTCATTCAGGGCGATACCAACGAGGTACCGATCGGCCGCGGTACCTACGGTTCGCGCAGCATGCATGTTGGAGGCAATGCGCTCAAACGCGCCGCGGACGCCATCATCGAAAAGGCGAAGCCGATGGCCGCGATGATGATGGAAGCGTCGGCCAGCGACATCGAGTTCAAGGACGGCAACTTCCACATCGTCGGCACCGACCGTTCACTGCCGCTGACCGCCGTGGCGCAGTCTCTGTTCCGGCCGATGTTCCTGCCGCCGCAGTTCGATGTCGGCCTCGAAGCCTCCGGCACGTTTGCGGCCGAACCCTCGAACTACCCTAACGGCTGCCATGTCTGCGAGGTCGAGATCGACCCGGAAACTGGCGTGGTGACGCTTGCGCGCTACACGTCGATCGGCGACGTCGGAAAGATCATAAACCCGCTGTTATGCGCAGGCCAGGTTCACGGCGGCGTCGCCCAAGGCGTCGGCCAGGCGCTCATGGAAGCGATCACGTTCGACAGCGATGGCCAGCTTATCACCGGCAGTTTCCAGGACTACGCCATGCCGCGCGCCGAGGATTTTCCGGAACTGGTCTCGGAGTTGACCGAAGTGCCGGCGACAACCAATCCGCTCGGCATCAAGGGAGCGGGCGAAGCTGGCGCGACCGGCGCGCCGCCCGCGGTGATCAGCGCCATTCTTGATGCCCTCAAACCGCTCGGTATCGATCACATCGACATGCCCGCGACGCCAAGCCGGGTGTGGGGAGCCATTCACGCGAGCCAAGCCAAAGCGGCGGCGGAGTAGCCCGGCGTTTTGCAGTCTGACCTGAAACCTACTCAATGACCGAACCTCCGAACCAGTTTGGCGACGGCGCCGCTTACGAACGGATGATGGGCCGCTGGAGCCATCGGGTCGGCGAAAAATTTCTCGACTGGCTCAATGCGCCGAAGGGATTGCGCTGGATCGACGTCGGCTGCGGCAACGGCGCTTTCACCGAAGTGCTGATCGCCCGCTGCGCACCTGCCGCAGTTACCGGGATTGACCCGTCCGATGCGCAGATTGCTTATGCGCGAAAACGGCCGAGTGTGAAGATGGCGCAGTTTCGCGTCGCGCACGCGCAGTCGCTGCCGTTCGAGGGCAACAGCTTTGACGCCGCCGCCATGGCGCTGGTGATCAGCTTTGTGACCGATCCGCAGAAAGCCGCCAATGAAATGGCGCGCGTAACGAAGCCCGGCGGCCCGGTCGCCACTTACATGTGGGATATTCCAGGCGGCGGGCTTCCGGTGAACCCGATCTATAGGGGTCTGATGGAAATCGGCGCCGGCGACTTGCGTCCTGTAATGGCGCCGCAATCAAATCGCGACAACATGCAAAAGTACTGGGAACAGCGCCGGCATGAAAGACATCGCGACCGACGTTGTTCGCATTCAGGTCGCCTACGAGGATTTCGATGATTTCTGGAGATCCTGCAACGTGCCGATTGGGCCTTCAGGCAATGCCGTCGCCAATCTCACCCCGTCGAAACGTGACGAATTGCGAGAGCACTTGCGGAGAAACTTGAAACCCGCGCCCGACGGGCGCATCGTCTACGACGCGTTCTGCAATGCGGTAAAGGGACGCGCGCCAGGGTAAGCGCCGCAAAACAACGTCGCTACCCGACTTCTTCCCGCCTCCGCGGCGGCGCGCATCACTGCACCTTAAGCCCCATCAAATTGGCGATCAGGTTGCGCTGAATTTGCGAGGTGCCGGCGGCGATGGTCGCGGCACGAGCGTCGCGATAATGCCGCGCCATGTCGAATTCCTCGCTGTAGCCGAAGCCGCCCAGCACCTGCATCGCCTGGCTCGCGACTTTCACATAGGTCTCCGAGGTGAACAGCTTCGCCATCGTGATTTCGCGCAGCGCGTCCTGACCGGTCGAGACCATCCATGCTGCGCGCCACATCAATGTCCGCGCGGCTTCCACCTCGGTCTGCATATCGGCGAGCATGTGCGCGATCGCCTGGTTGGTGCCGATCGGACGGCCAAACTGCTTGCGGTCCTTGGCATATTGTAGGCGAGATCGATGACGCCTTGCGCCGCGCCGACATTGCCGGCCGACGAGGTCGCGCGTTCGACCTGCAAGCCGGACATCACGCAGTCCCAGCCCTTGTTCTCGCCGCCGACCAGACGGTCCGGCGGCACGCGGACTTTGTCGAAGGTGAGTTCGTAGGTGCCGGTGGCGCGGCGTCCCAGCATGTCGAGCTTGCGGAGCGTCAGGCCGGGCGTGTCGTTGTCGACCAGGAACAATGACATACCTTGCCGGTAATGCGCCTTGGGATCGGTCTTCACATAAAGACAGATCACATTGTTCTTAGCGCCCGCGGTCGAGGCCCAGATCTTCTGGCCGTCGATCACCCACTCGTTGCCGTCTTTCACCGCGGTGGTGCGCATCGCGCCGATATCGGAACCGGCGTCGGGTTCCGACATCGAGATCGAGAACTTGATTTCGCCGGCCATGAATTTCGGCAGCCAGTAGCGCTTCTGTTCCTCCGAGGCCTTTCGCACAAGATTGAGCCCACAAAAGATGCCGCCGGTATAGGCCATCACCAGATCGGCGGAGACCCGCGCGATCTCCTCGGCGACGACCACCATGTCCATCAGGCTGCCGCCAGAGCCGCCGTATTCTTCCGGGAATGGCAAGCCGATCAGCCCGGCTTCCGCCCAGGCCTGGAATAACTCTTCAGGATAGGTGCGCTCGCGGTCGTGCTTGCGTACGTACTCCAGCGTCGCGTGCTTTTGCAAAAGCTTGCGCACACTGTCGCGCAGCAGGCGCTGTTCTTCGGTAAAGCCGAAATCCATAGCGTGTCATCCCGGTTACAAGATCGTGCGCAGCAAAGTATAATCCCGGGATCGAGGCAACTCATCCCGCCGCCCAGCTAGGAAGGATTTTCCATGACCGACGCCGGCGCCATGTTTTCCGACGGCAAGGTTTATGAGCGCATGATGGGGCGCTGGAGCAAGCTGGTCGGACGGGTGTTTCTCGAATGGCTCAATGCGCCGAAGAACCTCAAATGGATCGAGGTCGGCTGCGGCAACGGCGCTTTTACCGAAGAGTTGATCGCGCACTCTGCGCCGCTTGAAGTCACCGCGGTCGATCCGTCAGAAGGGCAACTCAGCTTCGCGCGGACAAGACCGGCCGCCAAACTCGCGCAATTTCACCAAGCTGACGCGCAAGCCCTGCCCTTTCCCGATCGCAGCTTCGATGCCGCGGCGATGGCGCTGGTCATCACCTTTATTCCTGACCCGGCCAAGGCGGTTGCGGAAATGGCCCGCGTGGCGCGGCCAGGCGGTTCGGTCGCAACTTACATGTGGGACACTTTGGCCGGTGGCGTACCGCTCGCGCCACTTGGAACGGCTTTCAAAGCCATGGGCAAGAACTACACGCGGGTGAGCAGCGACGCCTCGAACCGCGAGGTGATGCAGAGCCTGTGGCAGGACGCTGGCCTGCAGGAGATCGAGACGCGCCAAATCCGCATTCCCGTAACCTATTCCAGCTTTGAGGATTTCTGTGAATCAAACCTCGTGCCGATCGGCCCGGCCGGACAGGTCCTGAAAGCCATGTCGCCTTCCGAAATCGTGCAACTCAAGGACCGGCTTCGGGAAATATTGCCTATCGCCGCTGACGGGCGCATTGCCTATGAGGCTTTCGCCAACGCGATTAAAGGCAAGCTGCCGGGCCCGTAACGGCTGCCAAAACACACCGTAAGGATGTTATTCTCGCCCGATAGCCTTCGGAGCCGGGGCGCCGATCGATGGCAAGTTCGGCAAAGACGCGCAGCAGTTCTGTCAAGATGTGCGGCGGAGTCATTTCCCGCCTCGTCTATGCGCGCTCCAAGCACAAAGGCATCGATGTCGGCCCGCTGCTCAAGCAAGCCGGACTGACCGAAGACCTTATCAAAGACAGAAATGCGCCGATTGGCGTCGCCAATCAGATCAAATTCGTCGAGCTCGCTGCCGAAGCGCTCGGCGACGATCTTCTCGGCTTTCACCTCGCTGAGGATTTCGATCCCCGTGAGATGGGCCTGCTGTACTATGTGGCCGCATCGGCGGACACGATGGGCGACGCACTGCGGCGCGCCGAGCGTTACATCAAGCTGCAAAATGAGGCGGTCCGCTTCAAGGTCTCGATCGGCAAGTCCGTTCGCATCAGGCAGCAGTACACGGGTGTCGCACGCCACACCGACATTCATCAGATGGGAGCCTTCATATCTCTTCTGATCAGGATCAACCGGCAATTGACTGGCCGCGAGTTGACGCCGACGCGCGTGCGCATCATGCACCGGATCGCCGGCGACAAATCCAGGCTGGAACGGTTTCTCGATGCCACCGTCGAGGATGGCGCCGACGCCGACGAAATCGAATTTCCCGCTGCGAGCTGGGACCTGCCGCTGATCTCTGCCGATCCTTATCTGCATCGGCTGCTGGTGCAGAACTGTGAGGAAGCGCTGGCGCGCCGGCAAAATGGCGCCACGCCGCTGAAGGTACAGGTGGAAAACGCAATCGCGGCGCTGCTGCCGCACGGCCAGGCGCGCCACGACATCATTGCGGCAAAGCTCGGCATGAGTCCGCGCACACTGGCGCGGCGCTTGTCCGCCGAAGGCTCATCGTTCGCTATGATCCTCGACGAGATACGATCCGCGCTCGCGCATCGCTATCTCGCCGACCGCACGCTGCCGATTTCACAGATCGCCTGGCTGGTCGGCTATACCGAGATCGGCACGTTCACGCGCGCTTTCCAGCGCTGGACCGGAATGTCGCCGAGCGCCGCGCGCGCCCAGCATTAGCAACACATCAACCGTGTGGGCCGCGCTAGCCGGCGCTTGGCGTCAAACGACAAATCTTTGGCAGCAAACAACAAGACGCTGGCAGCGTCGCTGCCTATTTACACGCTCCGCTCCAAGAAGACCGCGATTCCTATGATCAAGACAATTGCTCAAGATTTGCGCAGTGTCGCGGAAAGATGCACCCGCATGGCCCGGGATTGCCGGCGCTACGAGCTGTCGCGCGCCCTGCAGGAGCTTGGTATCGAGTTGATGGCGAAAGCTGGGGAGCTTGAGAAAAAATTCGGCGAGTAACCTCTCGTTCAAAGCGGCCCCAACTGAATTTCAGCGCATCTGATCCGGCATGATCGACTGGCGGCCGAGTTGCTGCCATGCCATCGGCGAACCGGCTGCCTTGGCGGCTTCCACCGGCGGCAGCTTGGTGTCCCAGCGCATGCCGATGAAACGCTGCCCGTTGACGCCATCGGATTCATTGGAGCACAGCCATAACAACGGTGGCACCATCACCTCCGGCGCAATCAGCGCCGAACGATCGGGCGCGGCCCGTTCCGGCACCAGCCGCGTATTGGCGGCACCGCCCGGTACCAGCACGTTGGCGGTGACCCCCGTGCCTTCGAGCTCCATCGACAGCGCTGTCAGCAGGGCTTCATTGGCTGCTTTCGATCCGCCATAGGGCTGCATCAGGCTGCGCCACATCGTGTCGAGGCTGGTGGTGACGTTGATGATGCGGCCCCAGTGCTGCGCCATCAGCGCCGGCAGCACCGCGCGTGTCATCAGGAAAGCGGCGACGACGTTGACTTCAATGACGCGGCGGAATTCTTCCGGCGTCGTCTCCCATAATTTCCCGGTGATCTGCTCGCCGCCGCGCAACAGACCGGTGCTGATCCCCGCATTGTTGATCAAGACATCGACACGGCCGAACCGCTCGCTTGTTGCGCGCACGATCTTTGGCGCGGCAGTGTCGTGGGTAACGTCGCCTGCGATATCGAGCAAGCGGTCATCAGCCTTGCGGTCCTCCGCCAGATCGCGCAATTCGCCGAGCGAAGGCGTATCGATCTCGACCGCGGCGACCCGCGCACCCGCGTCGAGCAGTCCGAGCGTCATGGCGCGGCCAAGCCCGCGGCCGGCTCCGGTAATGATGACGACCTTGCCGTCAAGTGTTGCGGCCATGGCGATTCCTTATTGCAACGTGATGTGGCGTTGGCGGATGACGTCGCCGAGTTGCTGCGACGTCTTCATCCATAACTTTTGCAAATCCTCAGGCGTACCGCCGACAGGAACCCAGCCGTCGTCGGCAAACCTCTTGCTGATTTCGGGACTGTGCACCGCTTTGGTCACGTCGGCAGCAATCTTGTCGATCACCGGGCGAGGCGTCGCTACCGGCACGAACAGTGCAAACCAGCTATTGACTTCAAAGCTTGGATAGCCGGCCTCCGCGAAAGTCGGCACGTCAGGCAGGCTCGGATTGCGTTGCGTGCCGGTCAGCGCCAGCGCGCGCAATTGGCCCGACGTCACAATTGGCTTCGACGAGCCCATTTCTCCCATCACCATCGGGATGTGCCCGCCGATCAGATCCTGCATTGCGGGCGCCACGCCGCGATAGGCGACATGCTGGAATTTCGTGCCGTAGAGCAAATTGAATATCTCGCCGATCAAATGCATTTGTGAGCCGACGCCAGGACTTCCGAACGGGACAGCCGCGGTCTTGGCATAATCGACCAGCTCTTTCATGGTGTGAAACGGTGACGAAGGCGCAACAAGGCAGATCAGCGGCGATTTCAGAAATAAGCGTGACGCCTGCAAAATCACGCATCGGATCGTAGTCGAGATCGGGTTTGAGCTGCTTGGCAATAGCGTGGCTGCCGGCAACCCCAACCATGATGGTGTAGCCGTCGGCGGGCTGCTGCAAGACATATTCGCTGGCCATCGCACCAACGGCGCCCGGCTTGTTCTCGACCAAAACCGGCTGGCCCCACATCTCCGAGAGTTTGCCGGCTACGAGCCGCGCCACGATGTCGACGCCGCCACCGGGCGTGAACGGCACGATGAAGCGCACCGGGTGGTCGGGAAAATTGGCTGCGAAAGCAAACGCCGGAAACGACGCAATTGCGATAAACACCGCGAGACGTTTGGCAAAGTTCATTTATCGCCACGCATCGACGGAAACGGTCTTGCGATATTTGGCGGCCATGATGCGCCAGTAGCCGTTCGCTTCACCGCCGACCACGACGACGTTGATCTCGCTCTCGGGAAAGATGCGGATTGGCTCATCGGGCTTGGCTTTGAGCCAGCTCGCCATCGGCTCCTGGCCGAAAGTCGCCCATGGATAGACGTAGTTCTGCACCAGCTGCAAATCCCAGTAGCGCCCGGCCGGCATTTCCGCGGTTTCGTGAATGAAGCGAATCAATTTTTGCTTGGTATCGAAGCCACCGCGATCGAGGAATTGCTTTGCCGTGAGCGGATCGAGCAACAGGCACGGCGCCGATTGACCATCGACGCCGGCCAACATGTCACGCACATGCTCGCGCCAATATTGCTCGCGCAAACCCAGGCAGAACGTGGTGGAACGGCAGCCGAAGAAAATACTCACTGCCGAGTTGGTCGACTTGAACCCTTTTTGTACGTGCAGCGGCTCGTAGATGCTGCGCTCTTCATTCTCCGCGAAAGTCAGATTGTTGTAGCCGTAATTGTTGCCCTGCGACCCCATGTAGGATTCACCCGGCACCGATCCGCCCTGAAGATTTTGCGACAACAAGCCGTAGGCGCGGCCGATCGTGGCGTTGGCGTGATTGTACGGGCCCATGGCGCCGACGCCGGCGTTCATGCCGATCTCGTTGCGGATCGGGCCGTTCACTACCGCCATAATCGCCGATGAGCTCGACGAGCTGCTGCGCGCCGAAAGCTCGGATGCGGCAAGCGCGAGGATCACCGGAAAGTATTCCGGCCGCGCACCGGCCATCACCGCATTTACCGCGACCTGCTCGACGGTGAATTGCCAGGCGGCGCGAAACTCCACCGGCTGCAAATGGCCGACGATCTCGTCCGGCGCATGACTCGTACCGGCCAGCATGGCATCGACGCGCTCACGCGTCGGCAGCACGATCGGCAGTTTGTCGGTCCAGTTATTTTCCAGGAACAACCGTTGCAGGTTGTCCTCGGTATCGGGGCCGATCACTCCCGCGATCGGCGCCTCAATGACCGGCATGAGCGCCGTCCAGCGCCGTCGTCAGCGCCATAACCACCTCCTGCATCACCGGACGGCCGGTGATCGGATCGTTGCCGTTCACGTAAGCGGCAAGCTCCTGCGCGGTCTTGCCCATGACCGGCTGCGGCACAAACGAGCGCGGCGCTTCCGGCAGGCCCGCCATCTTGGCGACCGAGGCAACGACTTTGTCGAACTTGTCGGTGTGTAGCGCCACCGTCGGCACGCCGTATTGGGTTTCAAGCGTGATCGCGTGGGTCGTGACGGCCGGCGCACAATTGCTGCAATGACCGACGCCGATGATCGCGGCGTGACCGTTGGTCTTGATCTCATTCCAGGTTTTCGGATCGTCTTTCTGATACGTCGCGGACAACGATACGATTTTGGTCTTCACGCTCGGCATGTTGGTGGCGAACCATTCCGCAACCTGTTTGAGCAGCTCGATTGAATCGTCGAACCGGCAATCCACCAGATAGACGGTCTTGCCGTCGAGACTTTCGGGCCGCGGCGCCGCCTGTTTTTTGTTGATTTTCGGCGGCGTACCGAGTGGGCTCAACACCGTGAGCATCTGAGCCGCGGGGGCAATTGCTTGGGGCATTCCTTGGGGTATTCCTTGGGCCGGGCTTTGTTGCGGCGTCACGATCCGGTTCATGGGAGTTCCTCTTAGTTCTGTATTGCCTGTTCGGCGCAAAGTGCTGATTTGGCGCGATTATATGGGGCATCCTGATACCCGCCAAGTTGGCCGGCGCGCGATCTTCGAAGGTTGCGCAACAGGGGTCAGCCGCTTATATTCCGGCCACTTTCCCAGTCATCTTTGATGACGTTAAGTGGCTTCGCCCGGACGGGCGGGCGGAGCACAGAGGAGATTTACCGATGGCGACCGCGCCCCTGATGCCAAAAGCGACTGCCGTATGGCTCGTGGAAAATACCTCGCTGTCGTTCGACCAGATCGCGCAACTCTGCAATCTGCACGTGCTTGAGGTAAAGGCGATCGCGGACGGCGACGCCGCGCAGGGCATCAAGGGCCTCGATCCGATCCTGACCGGGCAGTTGACCCGCGACGAGATCGCCGCCGCCGAGAAAGATCCGAACCACAAACTGCATATTGCGGAATCGAAGGTGCGGATGCCCGAGGCCAAGCCGAAGAAGGGGCCGCGCTATACGCCGGTGTCGCGCCGCCAGGATCGCCCGAATGCGATCCTTTGGCTGGTGCGCAACCATCCCGAACTGAAAGACAGCCAGCTCATGCGGCTGGTCGGCACCACCAAGTCCACGATCGCGGCAATCCGCGATCGCACCCACTGGAACTCCGCAAACCTGTCGCCGCTCGATCCGGTGACACTCGGCCTTTGCTCGCAGACCGATCTCGACCTCGAAGTAATGAAAGCCGCCAAGGAGAAACCAGCACCGGCCGACCAGCACGGCGCGACCCTCCTCCCGGCCTCCGTCACCACCGCGCCGAAGGACGAGCCGGAACCTGCCCCCGCCGCTCCCGTCGCAAAAAAGCCTGCCGACGAACTCGACGTCAATGCGGTGTTCGCCAAGCTGAAGCAACTCGGCGGTGGCAAAGGCGAGTAAATTCCCTCGCTCCCTTGCGGGATCATCCCCGATTGTTCCGCAGCACGATGCAGGCACCCCCGGCAGCGATCAGCTTATTGCAGAATTTTTCGAGATAAGAGCGATCGTCGTCGGCAATGCGGATTTCGTAGCGCGGCGCGTTGCCCATCCCGGGCAGGTGGGCGTGGAGCACGATCGGTTCGCGGTCGCCGATGACCGAGGCATATTGCTTCTGGATGCGGCGAAAGAGTTCCCAGGCCTTGGCCTCCGACCAGTCGGCGGTGAGCTGCATGCCCCACTTCGGCACGTAGGATGCGATGCGCTGCTGCTCCGCTTTCGGTGCCAGGATGAGATTGGCGAGCTGCGTGCACGGCACACCTTGCGGGATCGTGGTCTCGGAGGTCTGCGGCGGCGAAGCGGAGGCCCAATCGTCCGCGGTCCAGCCAGTGATGATCGCGACGTAATTGCGTGTCTCGCTCGGCAGCGGCCGATGGCTGGTGAGGAATGCTGAGACGCGGCCGGGCCCGGCGTTATAGGCCGCCGCGGCCAGCCCAAGATTGCCGAACTGCACTTTAAGATCGTGCAGGTAGCTGGCCGAATGTTTGAGCGCCTCAATCGGATCGAACGGATCGACCAGTCCGCGATAATCGGCGGTCGCCGGCATGAATTGCGCAATTCCCTCCGCACCCTTGCTGCTTACTGCTTGCGCATTGAACCGGCTTTCCTGCCAGATCACGCGTGCGAAAAACTCGACCGGCAGCTCATTTTCCGCCGCGTCGGCTTCGAGCGCGCGGCAGATATCGTCAGCGGTCGGGGGATTACTCGGCGTGAAGGGCTTCTGCGTTTGCTGATCCGTGGCTGACGGCGTTGTCGCCGGCGTCCCGGCGGGCGCGGGCGGTGCGGGTACTGTTGCAGCGGGCGCCGGCTGATTATGAGATTCAGTGGGCTGATCGGACGCCGGACTTGGGGCAGATTGAGCAAGCGCTT
The DNA here is from genome assembly GCA_963742215.1 of uncultured Alphaproteobacteria bacterium. Lineage (GTDB taxonomy): Bacteria > Pseudomonadota > Alphaproteobacteria > Rhizobiales > Xanthobacteraceae > BOG-931. The sequence continues at coordinate 161,925 of CAVULJ010000011.1, read as the reverse complement.
GTCCGGGCAGCGCGACATACACCAGTAAAGCACAATATCCGGTCCAGCGCATCGCACCGTCATTGAGCGGCTCAGGTTCCAAACGCTTCGCACTTCGCTCCGGTTCCGAACCGCTGATCGAAGTCCACCGTGCCGCCATCGACCGGGATGCGTGTGGGTTTCAGCCCGCGCGTATACTGATCGATGATGACAGTCTTCCCGTCAGCGGTCGTCGAAACTTTGACCGGCTCAAGCGGCTTACCCTTGCCTGCCGATGTTAGGTCGAGCGTGTAATAGCCGATCACCGGCTTGGTGAGAGCACTCTTCAGCTTGGCCGGATCGAGTGCAATCGATTGTGGCAAGTAGACTTCCATGCGCGCATCTTCGCCTTTGCAGGCGAGAACGCGGATCATGTACGCATTCTGTCCGGGATCGGCGGCGATAGCCTGATAGGTGCAGATCGCAGGCAGGCATGCCGCAATAACAATCGGCTTCAACATTTGCTGGTCGCTCCCCTTCTACAACTTTCAGGCGCCTACCCTTTTTGCCTTCAGCGCGCTCCCGATCTCATCCAAAATCACCGGATCATCGATCGTCGCCGGCATAGACCATTGGTCGCCGTCGGCAATCTTCTTGATCGTGCCGCGCAGAATCTTGCCTGAGCGCGTCTTCGGCAATCGCGCTACCGTGATGGCGAGGCGAAAGCTCGCCACCGGTCCGATCTTTTCGCGAATGAGCGCGACGCATTCCTTCTCGATTTCCTCGGACGGCCGGTTGACGCCGGATTTGAGCACGACAAAGCCGCACGGCACTTCACCCTTGAGATCATCCTTGATGCCGAGCACCGCGCATTCGGCGACATCGGGGTGGGATGCCAGCACTTCTTCCATGCCGCCGGTCGAAAGCCGGTGGCCCGCGACATTGATAATGTCGTCGGTGCGGCCCATGACGAATATGTAGCCGTCCTCGTCCTTGAAGCCGGCATCGGCGGTTTTGTAGTAGCCGGGAAACTCGTCGAGATAGCTTTCGCGCATGCGCGCGTCGGCCTGCCACAACGTCGGCAGGCAGGCCGGCGGCAATGGCAGCTTCACCACGATTGAGCCCATCGTCCCGGGCGGAACCTCTTTAGTGGCTTCATCGACGACACGCACGTCGTAGCCAGGCATGGCCACGGTCGGAGAGCCATGTTTGATCGGCAGCATGCCAAGACCGACCGGATTTCCGACGATGCACCAGCCGGTCTCGGTCTGCCACCAGTGATCGATCACCGGCTTCTTGAGAAGATTTTCCGCCCATTCGAGCGTCGGAGGATCCGCCCGCTCACCGGCGAGAAACAAGGTCCGGAATTTTGATAGGTCGTGTTGTGCGAACAGTTTGCCCCGCGGGTCTTCTTTCTTGATGGCGCGGAACGCTGTCGGCGCCGTGAACATCGCGACCGCGCCGTGTTCGCCGATCACTCGCCAGAACGCACCGGCATCGGGAGTGCCGACCGGCTTACCCTCGTAGAGGATCGACGTCGCACCGTGCAACAGCGGCGCATAGACAATGTAGGAATGACCAACCACCCAGCCGATGTCGGAGGCAGTCCACCACACCTCACCTGGCTCGATACCGTACAGATTCTTCATTGACCATTTGAGCGCGACCATGTGGCCACCGTTGTCGCGCACCACACCCTTCGGCCGGCCCGTCGTGCCGGACGTATAAAGAATGTAGAGCGGATCGGTGGCTTCGACCGGCACACAATCCCACGCGTTCCGCGCATGCACGAGCGCATAATCGCGCATGGTCTTCCAGTCGTGGTCGCGGCCTTCGACCAGTTTCGCTTCCATTTGCGGACGTTGCAGGATCAGGCAAGCGGCTGGCTCGTGCTGGGAGAGATTGATCGCCCCGTCGAGCAGCGGCTTGTAGGCAACGATACGCCCAGGCTCCAGCCCGCAGCTCGCTGACAGGATGACCTTTGGCTTGGCGTCATCGATGCGCGTCGCTAATTCTCGCGCAGCGAAACCGCCGAAGACTACGGAATGGACGGCACCGATGCGCGCACAGGCGAGCATCGCGACCACCGCTTCCGGAATCATCGGCATGTAGAGAAGGACGCGGTCGCCTTTCTGCACGCCGAGATCGCGCAGCATACCGCCGAGCACCTGCGTTTCGGTCAGCAGACGGTGATAGGTGACGGTGCGCTTTTCACCGGCAAGCGGTGAATCGTAGATCATCGCCGCCTGGTCGCCGCGGCCGGCATCGACATGACGATCCACTGCGTTAAAGCAGGTGTTGCAGACACCTCCGGGGAACCAGCGTCCGTAAATGCCTATGTTCGGATCGAACACGGCTTTCGGCTGCTCGTACCAGTCGATGTCGCGTGCCGCTTCGCCCCAAAAAGCTTGCGGATCGCGCTGGCAGCGCGCGTAGACCTCGTGATAGCGGCTCGAACGGACATCCATGACAGCCTCAAGGCGGCGCGGCGAAAATCAGGTCGAGGGATCTTGACCGTTTGATCGCCTCTGGCAAGACGCCGACGCTGAGGCACGGGGACAGACGGCGCGCTCGATTTTTCATTAAGTCGAACCTGACAAGCGCCTCGAACCGCAAGACTACAAGGCAGCCTCGTTCTTCGATAACATCCGCTTCGGCTGCCGCCGTTTCACCTGCCGTCAGACTCATAAGCGGACGGCTGTCGGAGAGGCGCGATGAATTCCCCGTATGAATCCGGACTAGAGCGTAACCCGGCGAATTTCCAGCCGCTGACGCCGCTGTCGTTTCTCGCCCGCGCCGCCGAAATCTACCCCGATCAGACCGCGATCATTCACGGCACGCGGCGCTGGAGCTACGCGGAGTTTTTTGCCCGCGCCAAACGGCTGGCATCGGCCCTTGCCAAGCGCGGCATCAAGCGCGGCGATACCGTTTCCATCATATTGCCGAATGTGCCGGCGATGCTGGAAGCGCACTACGGCGTCGCCATGGCCGGTGCAGTGCTTAACTCGATCAATACCCGGATGGATGCAGCCATTATCGCCTTCACCCTCGATCACGGCGAAGCCAAGGTGCTGATCACCGATCGCGAGTTCTCTAAAGTGGTGAAGAACGCGATCGCCATGTGCGACGCAAAGCCTCTGGTGATCGATTACGACGATCCTGAATTTACCGGTCCCGGTGAGCGGCTGGGCAATCTCGAATACGAAGATTTCTTGCGCGAAGGCGATCCGGGCTTTCCCTGGATGATGCCGCACGATGAGTGGGATGCGATCGCACTCAATTACACGTCGGGCACCACCGGCGATCCGAAGGGCGTGGTTTACCACCACCGCGGCGCATACCTTCTCGCCATGGCCAATGTCATCACCTGCGGCATGGCCAAGCATCCGGTCTATCTGTGGACGCTGCCGATGTTCCACTGCAACGGCTGGTGTTTTCCGTGGACCTTATCAGTGGTGGCCGGTACCCATGTCTGCCTGCGTTCGGTGCGCGCCGCGCCGATCTACGACGCCATCGCCACACACAAAGTGACGCATCTTTGCGGCGCGCCGATTGTGATGTCGACGCTGCTCGACGCGCCGGAGCAGGAACGAAAGCCCCTGCCCCATGTGGTCGAATTCATTACCGCCGCGGCGCCACCGCCGGAGTCTGTGCTTGCTGCGATGAAAGCGGCGGGCTTCAACGTCACCCACGTCTATGGCCTGACGGAAACCTACGGCCCGGCCAGCGTCAACGACTGGCATCGCGAATGGGACGCGTTGCCCGGCGCCGAGCAAGCCGCGAAGAAGGCGCGGCAGGGCGTGCGCTATCCGGTGCTCGAAGCACTCGATGTACTCGATCCCGAAACCATGCAGCCGGTCCCGCGCAACGGCGAGACATTGGGCGAAGTAATGTTTCGCGGCAATGTGGTAATGAAGGGCTATCTTAAAAACGAAGCTTCAACCGACGCAGCCTTTGCGGGCGGCTGGTTTCATTCCGGCGATCTCGGCGTCATTCATTCGGACGGCTATATCCAGCTCAAGGACCGCTCAAAGGACATCATCATCTCCGGCGGCGAGAATATTTCCTCGATCGAAGTCGAGGACGCGCTCTACAAGCATCCGGCGGTACAGGTGGTCGCTGTCGTCGCTAAACCGGACGTTAAGTGGGGCGAGACGCCGTGCGCTTTCGTTGAGCTGAAGCCGGGCATGACCGCAACTGCGGACGAACTGATCACCTGGTGCCGGAAAAATCTCGCCGCCTATAAATGCCCGCGCTATGTCGTGTTCGCGGAAATCCCAAAGACCTCCACAGGGAAGTTGCAGAAATTCAAGCTGCGGGAAACGGCGAAGGCAGTGTGAGCACTTACCAAGCTAAAAAATACCGCGGGCCGGCCCGCCTTCGGGCCGGCGCTACAAGTGATCAAAACTGGTTACTCTCGAGGGTGAGCTAGTGGACGAGTGTATCTTGCTTGAAACGCGTGATCTCGTCCTTGACCTGTAACTTTCGCCGCTTCAATTCCACAATTTCAAGATCGTCAGCGGATGGGTGATTAAGTGCCTCGCTGATTGCATGCTTCAGCGCTTCGTGACGTTTCTCAAGTTCCGCAAGATGCGATTCGATCGCCATGTGGCATCTCTCCTTGCGTTGGATGGCTGTCTGACCCCTTCACGACCACAACCAAGAGCTAGGATACTCCCTTTTGAGTCTGTCGAAAATCCCCGCTGTGCATTGCCGCACCGCGAGATCGGACGGGCTTGTCCGCCATTAACCAAAACGCGATACTGCAGAAACACTTACGCGGCATTCGGCCGGGCACCATCTCGCGGCCCACCCCCGGCATAATCAGGGCGGCGATGACGAAAGAGGAAGAACGCGAGTTGCGGGAGGAGCTTGCGCGCCTGCAACAGCTGCATCGCGATCTCGACGCCGCGATCGCGGCGTTGCAGGACTTCGCCGGGCGCCGATATTATCCAAGTGCAGCGGCTGAAAAAGCGTAAACTCCACCTGCGCGACCGCATTACCTTTATCTCGGACCAGCTAACACCTGATATTATTGCGTGACGATGGATCGCTCGTCGCTTTCGGAAGCGGAGAGCCCTTTCCGTTCATGCTTGCGGGCATACATCGCAGTATCTGCACGCGCGAGCGCTTCAGCCGGAGTATCGAGAGCGCCGAGAAGGGCAACGCCAGCCGAAGCGCCAACCACGAGCGTCGAACTACCCCAGCGCATCGGCGTACCATAAACCGCCGCTTCCAGTGCTCGCGCTTTGGTCTCGGCGATCGATGCGCTGACGTTCCACAGCAGGATCACGAACTCGTCCCCGCCGAAACGCGCCACGACGTCGGAAGCGCGTACGTTGCGCGACAAGGACGCCGCCACCGCCTTGAGCATCGCGTCGCCCGCGCTATGGCCGTGACGATCGTTCACCGGCTTGAACCCATCGAGATCGACATAGATCAGCGCAGCACTGGCGCCGTAGCGTTTGACATAAGCCAGTGAGCGCCTGAGTTCGCGTTCAAAGCCACGGCGATTAAGGGTGTCGGTCAGCGGATCGATGTCGACGCGCGATTTAAGATCCTGGATGCGGGCGCGGGAATCCTTGAGCTGCGCCGCCAGCGCATCGACCTCCGCAGCAAGCCGCATGACGACGGAGCGCGATATCGGCTGCTGGCGTTTCTGGAACTCGCCCTTTTTATCCGGAGCGGCGCGGAGCGCTTTTGGCTGCGATCGGCGGGAGGTTTTTGCGCTACGTTCGGGTTTTGCCGCCTTACGTTTCATGCCGTGACTGTCCCGCCCCGCGAATCGAGGGGAAGGATACCGCGCCGCTAGACGAACGGAGGCCAGCAAAAACGCGGAAAACGCCTGCTTTACTGGCGTTAGCTGAGACTGCGGCGGATTGTCGCAGACGAGCCGGAAAAGGCTCGCTATTCCGACGATAAGAAAGGCCAGCGGCGGCGTCCTCGTATCATCGAACACAGCAGCGGTGAGCGGACCGCCGAATACCGCGGCGGTGTCGATATTGAGCCGGTTGCCGCGGAAATCCGGCGTACCGGTCATCTGCGGGGTGTGGCCGTGCACCACCAGCCGGCCATAATCGCGGCCATCGGACAAAAACGGCTCCCTGATCCAGAGCAGATGCTGCTCGTCCTGGAAAGTCGAGCGGCTTCTCCGGATCGACGCCGGCATGAACGAAAAACCGCCGGCCATCGTCGTAACTCAGGCGCAGACTGCGGAGCCAATCAAGATGAGGGCTGGGTAGCTCGCTTGGACGCACATTGCCGTAGCTCTCGAGCGTTGCCGCACCGCCTTGGGCAAACCAGAGCCGCAAGGGAGCGGTACCATCGACCGCGTCCAGCGCCATCGCCTCGTGATTTCCCTTCAATGCAATAAGACGGTCACCGAGGCGGGATTGCAGATCGACCAGGCAGGCGATGACACCGGCCGATTGGGGTCCCCGGTCGATGTAGTCGCCGAGAAAAACATATTTGAATGGCCGGCCCGCAGCGTTTTGTTCGCAGCGCAACATGAGCCGCTGAAGCTTGTCGAGCGAGCCGTGAATATCGCCAATTGCATAAGTCAGAAGCATCACACCATTACACCATCGTTGCGGCCGTCAATCATGGCCACAATCAGGCGGAGCCGTTCAGTCCACGTTCACGAGAAAACAGGAACTTTAGGCGGCAGGGGCGGTTGGGCCTCCGCAGAGGACCCGATCCAGGTCGAGGTGAATGTCATGAGAAAGATTCTTACGGCACTGGTTGCTGCAGCGAGCATCTCCGCCGCGGCGCTTGCAATGTCGAGCCCGGCAGAGGCTTGGCATGGTGGTGGTGGTTGGCACGGTGGTGGCGGCTGGCACGGTGGTGGTGGTGGCTGGGGCTACCGCGGCGGTTATTGGGGTCCCGGTGCAGGATTTGTAGCCGGCGCTATCGTGGGCGGCGCGCTCGCCGCGCCTTACTACTATGGCGGTTACCCCTACGGCTATGGTCTATGGCTATCCCTACGGACCCGGTTGTGCGTGGCGCCGGGTTTGGAACGGTTACGCTTGGGTTCGCGCCTGCGTCTAACGCGCATAGCGCCCTCCGTTTCCGATCATATCTGCGGCGTTCCCCAGCGGAGCGCCGTAGATTTCAATCTGCTTAACTTTCCGGCGGCATAAATAAAAACGTATGATTCGCCACCAAACTTCCGCCAAAGAGTGAACGCTTTATTGGGCCTAGGCGAACAGACGTGCCGTGAAATTCCGGGAGTGGCACGGGGACTCCCGCGGACCAGGTTTAAGATCGGCACCCGCCCGATCGCTTAAGGAGAACACATGCATAAGTCGCTCTTAGGGCTTGCTGCCGCAGCGAGCATCGGGCTGGCCTCGCTGGCTGCACCGAGCAATGCAAATGCAGGCTGTTACGGCTGCGCCGTCGGCGCAGGCGTGCTCGGCGGTGTCGCCGCCGGTGCGATCATCGGCAGCGCGATTGCCAATAATCCGCCGCCGCCCCCGGCCTACTATCCGCCGCCCCCGCCCCCTCCGGGTTACTATGGTGGCGGTCCCGGTCCCGCCGCTTACGCGCAGCTCGGCCCGGGCTGCTACTGGGGCCACCGCCGGGTTTGGGTCGAAGGCTACGGCTATCAGGTCCGCACCGTTCCGATCTGCCCGTAAACCGGCCTGATCGACGAAGTGTAAGTGAAATTTTTATCCGGCCGGCTGTAACAAGCCGGCCGGTTGCTTTTGTGGCCCTGAGCATAGTCTGCATATCAGTTGCTAAATCGGCCGATGCGACTGCGCAACGCGACCATGCCGCTTGAAACAGCGAAAGATTCTGTTGTCCGCTTCCTTTCAAGCTATCGGCAGGCAGGATGGCGCGAAGCAATCCATCGCGGCATCGAAAATGCGCGCTACTTCATCCGCGTCGCTTTCATTCTTGCTGACGATTTTTCGCTGCGAGTCTGGCCAAGACGCTACCGGCCGCGCTGGCTGCCGCGCGCGATGATGGCGATCGCAGGCGCCGCGCTCTGTCTCTATCTCGGCTTGGCCGCGGTGCTGTACTTCACCCAGCGCTCGCTGATGTATTTTCCCGACACCGCGCACGTAACACCGGAGCAAGCCGGGCTGTCGCACGTTGAGGAAGTGCCGCTCACCACTGCGGACGGAGCACACATCACCGTCTGGCATGCAGTGCCAGTCGAGGGCAAACCAGTCATTCTCTATTTCCATGGCAACGGCGGCGCCCTGCACTATCGCGCCGCGCGCTTCCAGAAACTGATCGAGGACGGCATCGGCCTCGTCGCGCTCGAATATCGCGGCTACGGCGGCAATAGCGGCAGCCCGAGCGAAGGTGGCCTTATCGCCGATGCAGAGACCGCTTACGCGTTTGCCGCGTCGCGCTATTCAACGTCCCAAATTGCGGTCTGGGGCGAGTCGCTCGGCACTGGCGTCGCTGTTGCTCTGGCGTCCGAGAAACCGGTCGGCCGCGTCATCCTGGAAGCACCGTTCACGTCGACAGCCGCCGTCGCCAAGAAGCAATATTGGTACATGCCGATTGGGCTTCTGATGAAGGATCAGTTTCATTCCGACGAACGCATCGCCAAGGTCACCGCGCCGCTCCTGATCCTGCACGGCTTTAAGGACCACGTGGTGCCGTTTGCCATGGGCGAGAAAATGTTCGAGCTCGCCAACAAGCCGAAGCACATCGTCAAATTTCTCGACGGCGACCACGAAGACCTCGACAACAACGGCGCGCTGATCGCGGTTGCGCGCTTCCTGGCTGGCGAACTGGATCACTAGAGCGAGCTGGATAATCAGAGCATGATCCGAAAAAAGCATGCCCTCAGACTTGATCCACGGGTGGACTTCCGGTTTTCCGAAAAGATCATGCTCCAACCGGAAATCTAGACCCTGTCCGATTCAACTTGATCGGATCAGGGTCTAGAACGTCTGATACGAGTGACCGACCTGGCCGCCGACCCGGGCAAATCCGGCTTTCGCAGGCTCGTATTTCTCGTTGATATTGAGGCCCTTGGCATAGGAGCCCGCGGCCTTTTCCTTGTCGCCAAGCCGCTCATAGGCGAGGCCGCGCGCCGTCCACGCTTTGATGTTTTGCGAGTCCGCCTGCACCGCCAGATCGAGATCGTCGGCCGCCGCCTTGTTATTGCTGACCGCCAGATAGCTTAGGCCGCGTGCGACGAAGATCGGGGTTTTCTGCGTGGTGAGCCCCAGCGCAGTCGAAAAATCATCGATCGCAAACTGGTTCTGATGCTGGCTCTGATAGAGCATCCCGCGGCTGTAATAGGCTTCCGCGTTATCCGGCTTTAGCGCAATTGCTTTATTGAAATCGGCGAGAGCCTGCTCGTGGCGGCCTTGCTGGCTATAGACCGAACCACGGCCGACATAGGCCGGTGCATAGTTCGGATCGATCGACAGCGCCTTGTTGAAATCGGCCAAGCGCCAGATCGAGCTGATTGCTCTTGCGGTAGACCAGACCGCGGTTGGCGTAAGCCTGCGCATAATTCGGATCGAGGCTGATTGCCTTGGTGAAATCGGCAAGCGCCCGTTCGGTCTGGCCGGCTTCGCCATAGACCGAACCGCGCATGTTGTAGGCCTGCGGATCGTTCGGGTGCTGTTCGATGACTTCGCTGAGCGAGCCAATGTTAGGCTGCGCATTGGCGAGCGCCGGATCTTCCTTGTCCGAAGGAGGCCCGCCCCCAATCGTGCCGCAACCGGCGACAGCCAGCACGGCGAGCAGCACAAAAGCTGTCTTGGAACTGGGCGGAGGCTCGACCTGTCATACGATGCCCTCGTGGCACCTGCGCGCGTTTTCGCGGTTCTCCAGGACGATAATGCGCAGTCGTTAAAAACAACAGCGCGGGCAAAGCAGCCCGCGCCGTAGAATAACCGGAACGAACACGGCTTCTTAGCCGAAACGGGGCGCCCGTGGCGCACCTGCCCTGCCGCCCGTCGCCCCAGGTCCACCGACCGTCGGCTTCGGCTTCGCCGGCAGCAAGCCCTCGCGCTGCAACTGCTTGCGCGCAAGTTTGCGGGCACGGCGGATCGCTTCCGCCTTTTCCCGCACCTTCTTTTCGGATGGTTTTTCGTAATGGCCGCGAAGCTTCATCTCGCGGAAAATGCCCTCGCGCTGCATCTTTTTCTTCAGCGCCTTAAGAGCCTGGTCGACATTGTTGTCACGGACGAGAACCTGCACGCGTGCTCCTTTTGCAGTTAGGTTCGCTTGGGTGGCATAGCGGGCTGGCTAAAGCCTGCACCGCTTTGGCGGGCCATTTAGCAGAACAGCCCTCAAAAAGCTAGTCCGCGAACACCCGGGTGACATGGCCCATTTTTCGGCCCGGACGGACCGCCGCCTTGCCGTAAATGTGCACCGCAGCACCCGGAATCGAGAGCCAGGATCGGTAGTCCTCGATCTCGCTGCCGATCAGATTGGTCATCTCTACCCGGCCGTGCCGGACAGGCTTGGCAAGTGGCCAGCCGGCGACCGCCCTGATGTGCTGCTCGAACTGCGAAACCGAGGCGCCATCAAGGGTCCAGTGTCCGGAGTTGTGCACCCGGGGCGCGATCTCGTTGACCAGAAGCTCGCCCCCCGGCAACATGAACATCTCGACTGCGAACACACCAACATAACGAAATTTCTGTGCGATCGTTTCGGCGATTTGCTGTGCCTTTTCGCCCGTAGCCTGAGACAACATTGCCGGCACTCGCGATATTTTCAGAATGTGATCGCGGTGCTCATTCTCGGTGACATCGAAACATTCGACGGTGCCGTCATGGCTACGCGCCGCGATGACGGAGACTTCCCGCTCGAACGGCACGAAGGCCTCAAGAATGCTGGGCTGGCCGCCGACATCGCGCCACGCCGTATCCGGATCGACGCCATTCTTGATCGTGACTTGGCCTTTGCCATCGTAGCCCAGCCGCCGGGTTTTCAGGACGGCGGGACGGCCGATCTTCGTGAGCGCCGGCTCAAGCGCGGCGGAATTGCCGACATCCGCGAATGCAGCGGTGCCGATACCGAGGGCGTTGACGAAGGTTTTTTCCGCGAGCCGATCCTGCGTCGTCGCGAGGATTTTTGGATCGGGCAGTACCGGCACGCGCGCCGAAAGAAAGGTCGCGGTTTCCGCTGGAACGTTTTCAAACTCGTAGGTGACGACATCGACATCGCTGGCAAAACGGTCGAGCGCCTCGCGTGTCGGTATAGTCGGCGCTGGTCACGCGATGCACGACGTCGAAAGCCGGCGAATCCGGCGCCGGCGAAAAGATGTGGCACTTGAAGCCGAGCCGAGCCGCGGCCAGCGCCAGCATGCGGCCGAGCTGACCGCCGCCGAGGATTCCGATGGTCGCCCCGGGCTTCAGCGCGGCGGTTGCGTCGCTCACGAAAAATCCTTTTCGCTCAGGAAATATCTTTGGGCGCCTCGGCGACACCTTCGGTCTGGCGTTTGCGCCATTCTTCCAGCCGGTTGCCGAGCGCCGGATCGCTCAAGGCGAGAACACTGGCAGCCAGGAGCGCTGCGTTCACCGCGCCGGCCGGGCCGATGGCGAGCGTGCCGACCGGAACGCCAGGTGGCATTTGCACGATGGAATAAAGCGAGTCCTGTCCCGACAACGCCTTCGACTTCACCGGCACCCCGAACACCGGCAAGCTGGTGAGCGAGGCGGTCATTCCGGGAAGATGCGCCGCACCGCCGGCACCAGCGATGATGACTTTGAAGCCCGCAGCCTTCGCACCCTTGGCGAACGCATAAAGACGCTCAGGCGTACGATGCGCCGATACAATACGCTTGTCGTAGGGTACACCGAGCGCATCAAGCGTATCGGCGGCGTGCTTCATGGTTTGCCAGTCCGACTGGCTGCCCATGATAATGGCTACGGATTTCGCTCCCAGCTGCGACACCAAAATCCCCTGCGCGAAGGAAGCACTGGAGTATAGGCCCGCGCTTTGCAGGTGCAAGGCGGATAAGATCGCTTAACTAAGGAGTTGGTTAAGGACCGCGGAGCTTGCGCCGATGCAGTTGGGCCAGATGCATTACCTGCCGTTGACACCAGGTTTCTTCGCCATCCTGGTGTTCCTTTTTCTGCTCGTCGTTGCGTTGCGGGCGGTGCGCTACGCCTTTGAAAGCCTCGGCGTGAGCTCCGGTACTGCCCTGCTCCTGCTGTTCGCCACCCTGGTCGGCAGCATTTTCAACATCCCGATCGCCGAACTGCCGCCGGAGCAGATCATGTCCGACCAGGTGGTCGATTTCTTCGGCATGCGCTACGCGGTGCCGGTGGTGAGTCATTGGCCAGGCACCGTGATCGCCGTCAATGTCGGCGGTGCGGTCATTCCGACGTTGATGTCGCTTTATCTGCTGGCCAAGCTCAATCTCTGGACCAAAGGCCTGATCGCAGTCGCCGTGGTTGCGCTTGTTATTCATTGGCTGGCCAATCCAGTGCCTGGAATTGGTATTGCGGTGCCGATTTTCATGCCGGCCGCGGTTACGGCCATCGTGGCGCTGGTCCTGTCGCGGGATTTCGCGGCGCCGCTGGCTTATATCGGCGGCGGGCTCGGAACGCTGATCGGCGCCGATATCACCAATCTCGACAAAGTGCGCGGTCTTGGCGCTCCAGTCGCCTCGATCGGTGGGGCCGGAACGTTTGACGGCATCTTCCTCACCGGCATCCTGGCGGTGCTGCTCGCCAGCGTGTTTGCACGGCGGCCGACTCCGCGGCGCGGATGAGATAGCCCGCCGGTCGCCGATTGGATAGGCTCACCCCATGACCGAACAAACACAGCCGTCGCTGAAAGACCCAGGCGCGATCACCGAATATCACGCCCACGTCTATTACGATCCGGCAACCAGCCGCGGCCGGGCCGAGCAGCTTCGCGAACGCGTCGGCGCGGCGTTTCCGCAAGCGAGACTCGGGCGCTGGCACGACGAATTGGTCGGGCCGCATCCACAATCCATGTTCCAGATTGCATTTCCCACGGAAATTCTGGGAAATTTCGTACCGTGGCTGATGCTCAACCGCGACGGCCTGACTGTGCTGCTGCATCCCGAAACCGGCGACAATTACACCGACCATTCCGCACATGCCGCTTGGTTCGGCGCGGTGCTGCCGCTCCGGCTCGAAGTGTTCAAAAAGCAGTAGGGACTTGCGGAGTTCAAATACCGCGCGATAGTTTGTTGCTCGGGCGACACCCTGGGGAGAGAATCCAATGAAAAAGACATTAGCCGCGCTCGGCTTCGCTGCCGTTGTCGGTCTTGCACTTTGCCAAAGCGCGCAGGCACAGTATGCCGAGCACCGCGTTAGCAAGCACAGGATCGTCAAGTGCTACCGCGACTTCGTGATCGGCAGCTACAACTGCCACACCTACACCAATTGGTGACCTCGCAGTGATGACCACGCGGGGCTAGTCCCGCGTGGCATTCACCCGCGCACGCCGACCCGTCGCCGCGGCTCGAACAGCGATGTGAGAATCTCCGCGCGGTTAGGCCTGCCTAACAGAACAACGCCGTCGCCCTCGCCGACAACCGTCGTGGGCGGCGGGCCAGTGTGCACGTCGCCATCGCGGCGATTGATCTGAACGATGAAGAACGCGCCCCGGGCCTGACGTTCAATTGCTGCCACGGTCATGCGCACCGCCGGACTCTGCGGCGCAGCGGTGACCACTTCGAGCTCGACACCGAGACTACGCAACACGCGCTGAAAGCCGTGCGACCGTTCCAGGCTCTCGATGACGCGAGCCAATTCCTGATACAGCAGGAGCTCGGCCACGCGCTCGGCGCCGATCTTGGTCGGCAACACCACTTTATCGGCGCCGGCCTGGATAAGTTTGTTCTCGGTGCTTGCCAACTCGCCGCGCGCAACGATCGACAGGTTCGGATTGATCGAGCGGGCGCTCAACGTGATGAATACGTTGAGCGCGTCTTCGGACACCACCGTCGCAAGCGCCGCGGCCCGCTTTATACCCGCGGCTAGTAGGGTTTTTTCGCTGGTGGCATCGCCCTGGATGCACAGAAAGCCCTGCTCGCGCGCCTCGGCGGCTCGCGCCTCATTCGGCTCGATGATGACGAAACCGGCGCTTGAAGCACTGAGCGAGCGCGCTAACACCGAGCCAAGCCGGCCGTAGCCGCAGACCACGACGTGGCCGCTGAGCTGATCGATTTGTGTATTCATGCGTTTGATGCCGATGAGTTTGTTGATCTGACTAAGCGTGAAGAACTGCACCAGCGCGCCGGTGAGAAAGATCACTCCGGTGCAGCCGAGCAAGATAAGAGAGATGGTGATGGCGTAGAGCGCGGGGGTATTGATGGGCCGGACTTCTTCATAGCCTACCGTGTAAACGGTCGTGATCACCATGTAGACGGCGTCGCGCAGGCTCCAACCCGCCGCCGTATAGGCGGCGACGCCCAGCATCATCACGGTCAGCGTATAAATGACGCCGACGATGAGATTGCGGTGCGGCAAGTCGAAAAAACCCGACATTCGCGGTTTCGGCACCCGGCGAATTTGCGGCGGCTGGCGCGCGATCTGTACTCCGCCTTGCGTCTTCGAACCGACGTTCAAGTCGGTTTCGGCCGAGGTGCTGTCATTGGAATTCACGGCGGCCGTGCTCTCGACAGGCCATTGCTCCGCCGCGGATGCCTGCGGTTCAGGCTTCGAACTCGCCGGAATTCCCGAAAAGGTTGCTGCACGCTGGCCGGTACCCTCATTATCGCGTGTCACGGATCGCAGCCTGCCGCACCGGGGTCCCGGCGATGGTGCAGCAGCCAATTCAAAGAGTTTCTGTTATATATTTTTTATTTATTATTCGATCACGCTTCACGTCCGTGAACTACGCTAACAAATTGGCGACCCAATGCAATCGCGAGTAGGCAAAATCGCGTATCGCGTGAAGAGTTGACTAACGCGGCTGGCCGTCGTTGAATTTGCGCTCGAAAATCTCGCCGATCGTTGAATAAAAAAAACCGTTGAGGCGGCCGATCGGATCGAGCTTGCGCATGTCGATGTATTTGCCGGTCATACAGGCAGGATCGACGTGCATGTAGATGACTTCGCCGATCACCAGCGGATGACGATTTGGACCAAGCTCCAATACGCGTTCCAGCTTGCACTCAAAATGGATCGGCACTTCCTTGACCCGCGGCGCCTTGATCTTCACGCACGGGATCGGCGTCAAGCCGGTTTTCTCGAACTCCGACTCTTCTTCCGGAAAGCCATTTGCCGAATCCACCATCTCCTTCCACACCGGATGCGTCACCACGTTAAAGCAGAACTCGGCGCTCTCGCGGATATTGCGCAGTGTGTGCTTCTCGCTGCCGTCCGGGTTGCGCGCGATCGTGAGCGAGATCATCGGCGGGACGACACAGACCACGGTGAAGAACGAGAATGGTGCGAGGTTGGCGACACCGTTTTTGCCGAGCGTCGAGGCCCAGCCGATCGGCCGCGGCACCACGGATCCAACCAGCATGCGATAGATTTGGCGCTTATCGGCGGTCGCCGGATCGATTTCCAGATAATCGGACATGGCCGATTGTCCTCACGGTTTTGGCAGGCGCAATAACTAATGCAAACGTACCGGAATAATTTCGACCGAGAGCTGTACCTCGTCACCAAGACCATAATAATAGTATGCTGGCTGAGGACCAAACGCAGGAAGATGAACAGCTTAAGCCGCAAACGCCGAAACAGGCTAATGCCCTTCGCCGGCAGCAAATTCTCGTGGGAGACGTGAACGATCCACTTTTGCGGATCGCTCGGCAGGTCGATCTCCTTGTGCCGAGCCATGTCCTCCAGCAGCCGTTCCACGTTAGGCTCTTCCATGAAGCCGAAGCTTAATTCCACCCCAATGACACTGCCGCGGCTGCGATCACGATCAAACACCGTGACGCGATAGCGGTTGCCCCGGACGTAGGGGGTCTTGCTATGAGTGACTTCGACGAGGATCAGATTACGCGGCAGAATACCGTGCCGATCCCATAGCATTTGCATCAGCGCGGGCGCCCGATCGCTTGGGCCACGCAACGGCTTTGGCGACATCAACACCGCATTGCGCTCCATGAAGGCGTGGCTTTTGTGATGCAGCTCGACCAATTCCGCCATTGTCATGGTGTGTTTCGCCGAGTAGGCGGCAAAGGTCGCCTTGCGCCCCCATCGCCACGCCGCCATTACCAAAAACACCGCTAACCCGATGGTCAGCGGGACAAACCCGCCTTCGATGAATTTCAGCGCGCTAGCGAACAGGAATGAAGTATTGATTGCAGTCAGGGTGCCCCACACTGCTGCAGTCGTGACCGCGCTCCATTTCCAATGACGCCGCGCGACAGAAAACATCGCCAGTGACGTGATCACCATAACTCCGGAAACGGCCAGTCCGTAGGCCGCAGCCAGCGCCAAGCTGGAGCCAAATGCCACGACCAGAATTATGCAGCCAACGAACAGCGCGATATTGATAAACGGCACGTATATTTGCCCGGCATGATGCTCGTGGGTGTGCGCGATCGTAAGCCGCGGAAACAGACCAAGACGAATTGCCTGAGCGGTGAGAGTAAAAGCTGCCGAAATGAGCGCCTGCGACGCGATAATGGTCGCGACTGTGGCGAGCAACACCATCGGATAGAGTAACGTCTGCGGCACCAAACTGTAAAACAGCTTGCCGCCGGCAACCGGCGCACCGGATAGAAGATAAGCACCTTGACCCAAGTAATTCAAAAGCAGCGCAGGGTACACCACCGTAAACCAGCTTAGCCGGATAGGTGCAGTGCCAAAATGTCCGACGTCCGCATACATCGCTTCACCGCCGGTGACGACCAGCATCAAGGCGCCAAGGATAAGAAGCGAGTCGAACAGGCCGGCATGACGAAGATAGTCGAGACCGAGAAACGGGTTGAACGCAGCCAGCACCTCCGGATGCTGTCCAATCTGCCACACGCCCAGCGCCGCAATAACAAGAAACCAAACCCCAAGCACCGGACCAAATACAATTCCGATCCGGGAGGTACCCTTAAATTGAACGGCGAAGAGTACTGCCAATAATCCGACCGTCAGCGGAACGACGGCACCGCTCAATGCAGGTGTTGCAACCTGCAAACCTTCCACCGCAGAAAGGACGCTAATCGCCGGTGTAATAATTCCGTCGCCGAACAACAGACCAGCGCCGAGCATCAGCGACCATAGCAATATTCTAGTGGAGCGTTTGCCGTCACCATGCAGCAGGCCGTAAAGCGCGAAGACGCCTCCTTCGCCGTCATTCTGAGCCCGTAGCACAAGGATGGCGTATTTGATGGCGACAATAACCGTGATGGTCCAGATCACGAGCGATACGCCGCCCAAAGCGTCCTGGGGCTTTGCCACAACGCCGGCTCGGCCGAAGAACAGTTGATCCATCGCGTAAAGCGGCGACGTACCAATATCACCGTACACGATACCAAGCGCTGCGATCGTCAGCCCGGCAAAACTGCTGTGGCGCGAACGTGCAGGCCGATCGGCAACAATGCGCCGGCGCTTAATGCCGGCGAGCACTTTGCGGCGCAGTCGTGGGCGCTTCATGGACGACCCTGATTTCGAAATCTTCGCGTTTTCGGGGGTAGCGCGACGGGCTACCCACCGCAAGCACGACTAACGGCGCGCGAAAAGCTACGCTCAAGTTTCTACAATCCGAAGGAAGAACGACACGCAATATAACGGCGGCGCCGATGGCAACGGCAACTTCGCCCGCCCGGTGCAAGGTAACGGCCAATAAGACGACGCGAGCAATTTTCGCGTAACTCAAGAGTATTGCTGCACTGGCAAAAACCCGGCCTCAACGCCGGGTTTTTCACATAGCCAAGGTAAACGTCATTTGACATTTTGGCCGGCAGACCGACCATGTCGGCATGGAGCGAACACCAGGATCAAACAATATCGCGGTCGTTGAACTCGGCAGCATCGGCGGGATCATCGCCGGCTATCTTGCGAAGACCGGCCGGCATCGCGTCTTTGCCTGCGTACGCAAGCCGATCGCGGAACTGACTCTCGACGGGCCGGATGGCACGGCAAAGGTGCCCTTGGATACGCTCACCGATCCCGCAAAAGCCGAACCGGCTGAATGGGTCCTGCTCTGTACCAAGACGCATCAGACCGAAGCCACTGCGCCATGGCTTGCGCAACTCTGCGCATCGAATACGAAGGTCGCCGTCCTGCAAAACGGCGTTGATCATGTTGCCCGGGTCGCTCCATTGGTGAATGGGGCAACGGTTGTTCCTGTGATCGTCTACTACAACGGCGAGCGGATCGCGGATGACCACATGCGCTTGCGGCAAGGCGCCGGCCAGGATCTTTTGGTCGCGAAGGACGAAACGGGTCGCGCTTTTGCGCAACTGTTCGATGGTACGCCGCTTCGGGTGAGTTTGAGCGACGACTTTACAACCGCAGCGTGGCGTAAGCTTCTGATCAATATCATCGCAAGTCCCATCACCGCGCTTACGTTGCAACGCCAGGCGGTGCTGCGCCGCCCGGACGTTAAGTCTCTTTGTTTGGAACTCCTTGCCGAAGCTATCGCAGTGGCGCGCGCCGAAGGCGCCAAGCTTAGGCCCGACGAAGCCGACGCAGCACTTGCGATGCTCTTCACCTTTCCGCTCGAGGCGGGCACCTCGATGTATTTCGACCGGCTTGCCGGACGTCCGCTGGAATATGCGGCGCTGAACGGTGCCATCGTCGCTGCCGGCAAGTGCCACGGCATCCCGACACCGATCAACCGCGCATTACTGCCGCTGCTGCACGCGATCAGCGACGCTGCAAAAGCTTGAGCGCCCTACAGAAACCCTACGCCCGTTCCACACGTGCCGCATAACAGCCTGGCGCGGCAAAATGAATATGCAAGTAGGAAGCGCGAGCTTCAGCCAAAAGCTTTTCGATAGCGCCTTCGAGCGAGTCGCCTTCGACCAACTCCCATCCGACCATCATTCCGGACTCGTCGTAAGCCCGTGCCGCAAGCGTGCGCCCGCGCAAATAGTCCGGAACCTCGTCGACGGCGTCGAACTGCTTCTCCCCCGGACGCACAAAGATGGCAAAACGCATCCGGTACGGCGACGCAACAGCGTGGTGTTCGTAATTGACCAGGATCAGCTCATCACCCGGTTTGGAATCGGTGAGGCTGACGCGGCATGGATAGCCGCGCTCGCGATTGTCGGCGGTGCGCCGGACCGCGTTGTGGCCGGCAAGTTCCGCGTCAGACATCGAAAATAGCGGAGCGAACTCGGTGGCAGGCAAGCCCTGAATACGAAAGTGCATGATCGTCCTCCGTTTGCTGTTGGAGGAAATGTGGACCGGGAGATTGCCGCGAACCACCCGATTTCTGATTGCGCGCGAAGCTGACCTTGGAGCATGATCCGGTCTAGTGCGCCGGTTCGACGACGGTGAGAGTAACCGACGCGAGGCCGGAGAAATGCAATTCCTTGGCCGCGGCCGGCGTAATATCAATCACCCTGCCCTTGTCGAACGGACCGCGATCGTTGATCCGCACCACGACGGTGCGACCGTTGCGCAGATTGATGACGCGAACCATGGTGCCGAACGGCAAGGTGCGATGGGCCGCCGTCAGCTTTTCAGGCGAAAATCTTTCGCCACTCGCGGTGATCCCGCCCTTCTGGGTGCAGATCGCGGCAATGTCACTCGCCGCAGCAGGTGTTACCACCGCCAGCAAGACCGCAATGCATGCAGCCCGTTTCACGCGCGGGCTTGCGCCAACAGCGGATCGGTGGTGACGTTCTGCTGCCGCCGTAGCTGTGCGCGATAGCGCGGCACGATTAGCAGCGCCACGATCAGGCCCAGCACCAGCGGGGCCGCGGCGATCATGAATATCTGCTGCGCCGGCAAATGCGCACCAAATGCCATACCGCCAAGCAACGGGCCGAGTGCACCGCCGATGCGGGCGATGGCGAAGTTCGAACCGATGCCCCAGGAGCGGATATAAGTCGGGTAGATATTCGCCTCGGTAGCGATATTGCCGAATTGCAGCCCGAGCAGGCAGAAGCCTGCGCTCGCGACCAACCCGATCAGCACAGCGGGCGACAGGCCCGGCACGCCGATGCTGATTACGATCGGAATGGCGCAGGCATAAAGAATCGGCACCGGGAGAAAGCCGACCTTGTCGAGAAAGCGCATCGAGACCAGACCGGCGAGCGTGCCGCCAAATTGAAACAACGCGGTTGCGATCGCGGCCTGTTCGACAGAGACGCCGGAGCTCGACAGTACCGTCGGCATCCATTGGTTGATGAAGTAGAACACCATCAGGCACACTAGATTGGACGTCCAGTAGAGCGGCGTCAGCACCGCGAGCGGGCCTTCAAGCAGCGCCCCGATCGAGAA
The DNA here is from genome assembly GCA_963742215.1 of uncultured Alphaproteobacteria bacterium. Lineage (GTDB taxonomy): Bacteria > Pseudomonadota > Alphaproteobacteria > Rhizobiales > Xanthobacteraceae > BOG-931. The sequence continues at coordinate 141,658 of CAVULJ010000011.1, read as the reverse complement.
TTTTGGACGGTTCTGCTCGCCGGAAATTATGAAATGCGTGTCGGGGCCGACCTGCACTGCCGGATCGATACGCTTGAGCAGCGCCACCAGTTCGGTCCGCCGTGAAGGATGCAACGTCAGGTATTTCACCGATTCGGGCAGCGCCAGCGAAAGGATGACCGCCATCACGAGCGGCGCCAGCCCGCCGACCCAGAACAAAATGCGCCAGCCATGGACGGCCATGAATTTCGCCGCGATCAATCCCGGTAGACCGCCACCGAACGTCACACCGGTGAACATCAGCACCACCATGGTGGCGCGGGCATGCTTCGGAGCAAATTCGTTAATCAGTGACACCACGATCGGCAGCGTGCCGGCAAGCGCCACGCCGGCGCAAATGCGCGTGATGACAAGCTCATTGAGCGACGAGGTCGCAACTGCAGCCAACGAGAACAGACCGAAGGCAAAAGCGCCCGAGACGATGACGCGTTTGCGACCAAAACGGTCGGAGAGATAGCCGAGCAGTGGCGGCCCAAACAGACCGGCGCCCAGCGAGCTCGAAAGCAAGATGCCAAGATCGGGCCCGCGCAGGCCCCACTCCTTGATCAGGCCGGGGCCGGCAAACGCGACAGCGCCGAGATCGTAGCCATCCGTCATCATGACCAGGAAGGCAAGGATCACCAGACCGACGTTGAATCCGGTGATCTTCTGGCCATCCAGAACCTCCGTAACGTCGACCGTGCCCCCGCTCATCGTCTCCCCCCTCACGTTGTCGTTTTCTGACGCGAGCCTAGCCCGGATTGAAAAATTGCGAAATGCGGCCAAGTTGCGGGATGCGGCCCACTTGCGCTCTTTCGCCGGGCGGTGCGACGCGGCGGAATTCTTAGACCGCCACTCAAGCCGATGCTATAATTCATCCATGGCACGACGACCGACCGATCCCCGCTCCGCCGCCGAACAGGCGTTCAAGACCGTTACGGCGAAACCGATCGAAGGACCGCCCAAAGCGCCACCGGCAATTCCGGGCGTGAAGGAAATGGTGTCGCTGCGCATCGACCGCGATGTGCTCGATTTCTTTCAGGAAGACGGCCCGGGCTGGCAGGACCGCATCAACGCCGCGTTACGCAAGGCAGCGGGAAAATAAGCCATTCGCCTCATTGATTTGATTGTTCCCGCCTGGCGAAGAATCCGCTTAGGATAAATTCTTTGAAACTTTTCCGATTGTTGGCGCACGCGAGGTGGATCGATTTTAATGGAACGATCACCATCGTGACTTGTTGTCGTTACAACCAACGACGGAGATCGATCATGAAGAAAATTTTTGTTGCAGCAGCCTTGGTTCTCGGCACCACGTCGGTGTCGCTGGCGCAAGGCGTCTATGCTGCACCCGGCTACGGCACGGGCTATTACGACTATTCGCCGGGCTACGGTTCCTACAACGGCGGACCACGCTACGGTTACCGCAACGGCTATTACGACAATGGCTGGACTCGCAACGACAGTGAACGCGGCGGCCCGGGACCGCGGGTCGGCGCCGGCAGCGGCATGGGCATCGGTTCGCAACGTTAGGCGCGAAATTCCAATAAAAAACCACGAACCCGTCCAATAAAAAATCACAAACCCGGCCGCGCCTACGGCCGGGTTTCTCCATGCCCCTGCAATGTTCGCCTCCACTCAATAATGTACAGTGCGGAAGGCGAGGAGGAAGCAGCATGGGCATGCAGTTACAGGGCAAGATCGCAATAGTCACCGGCGCAAGCAACGGCATTGGCCGCGGTATCGCCGAAACGTTCGCTGCGGAAGGTGCAAAGACTGTATTGGTGGCGCGGCGCGCCGTGCTGCTCGAGGAAGTCGCCGCAGCCATCAAATCGCGCGGCGGCGAGGCGTTGCCGGTACCGTCCGATCTGACCAAGGAAGATGCCGTCACCGCGCTGTTCGCCCTTGTGCAAAAAACTTTCGGCCGCATCGACGTGCTGGTCAACAATGCCGGCATCGCCACGCATCGCAACACCGAAGACATCACGCTCGAGTACTGGCGCGAAGCGCTCGACATCAACATCACTGCGCCGTTTCTTTGCGCGCGCGAGGCAATCCGTTTGATGAAAGCGCAAGCAGCCGAAAGGCGGGCGCATCATCAATATCGGCAGCGTCTCGGCAAAAACGCCGCGGCCGGATTCACTACCCTACACCGTGACCAAATTCGGCCTGCAAGGCATGACCCATCAACTCACCATGGACGGGCGCAAGCACAATATCGTGTCGTCGATCATCCATCCCGGCGCGACGCTGTCGTCGTTCACGACGCGCCGTGGCCGCACTAAGGCCGGCGCCGGCGAGGCGCCGGACGATTACGTGATGGCGCCCGAGGATGTCGCCAAAGTTGCCGTGCTGATGGCATCACTGCCGCCTGAGGTGAACCTTTACGAGGCAACAATCCTGCCAAACCACATGCGCTCGTTCATCGGGCGGGGATAACCGCCTTCCGGTTCAGTTTAGCGGCGTCAGGGCGACCGCATCACCATCTCATAAATCGTCGTGCAGTGACGCACCAGGCTCGCGTGCGCGCGGACGAATTGCTTGAGCGGCGTGTCGATATCGAAAAACCAGATATTGGCGATGAACCCATAGATGCCGGCGTCGATGCTGGTTGGCCGCGGCCCGTACATATAACCATCCGCCGGAACAAGCTTCGCAAGCGCGCCGAGATCGGCAAGACCGCGCGCATAGGCCGCTTCCGGCGTGTAGCGGCCGATCCCGGCATAATGGTACCGCTGGCCCGCTACTTCCGCTTCTTCAGCAACTCATCGCGTTGTTTGGTCAGCGTCTCGAGTTCCGCCTGTTGCTGCGCGAGGCGATCGGCGTTGCGCGCCTCGTTGGCGGCGCCGGAATCCGCCGCCGACTGCTCGATGAGCTGGCGGATATTGTCACGCACGATAGCGATACGGTCTTCAAGCTGATCGAGCGACAGGCCGTTACTCATGGTTTCATCCTCAATGTCATGCCTTAAACGAAACTAGCACTGACCCACACGGCGGAATTTGATGTCGGTCAAAGTTACCGGCCATCAAAGCGCGTCGCGATCTCGTCGAGCGGCGGCCGCGCGCGATCCTCGGGCACGCCGGGCGGCCGGCCGATATGGACGAAGCCTGCGATCTTCTCGTGCGGCGCCAGGCCCAGCGCGTCGAGCACGGTGCGATCGTAGGCATACCACTCGGTGATCCAGCTCGCGCCATAGCCGAGCGCGTGCGCCGCGAGCACGAGGTTCATGGCCGCGGCGCCCGCGGACAGCACCTGCTCCCATTCCGGAATTTTCACGTGCGGGGCGGCCCGGCTGACCACCGCAATGACCAGCGGCGAGCGGGTGAGCCGTGTGCGCTCGGCCTCCGCCTGCTCCGGTTTGGCGTCGGGATATTTGGCGCGGTACGCTTCCGACGATCGCAGCGCCCGCCGCGCGCCGCGCCTCGCCCTCGAACACGATAAACCGCCACGGCACAAGCTTGCCGTGATCGGGCACTCTTGAAGCAACCGTAAGCAGCGTATCGATCTCGGCCGCCGACGGGCCGGGACCTGAAAGCTCCACCGCCTTGAACGAGCGGCGCGTTTTGAGCAGTTCGATCGCGTCAGACATGAGCAAGCTCCGCGGCTGCGCCTAACACACCCGGTATAAGCGACTAACCGGACAGCTTGCGCAGCATTAAACGGATCATATCTCATTCGCGTCCACTCACTCATTTAATAAGCAACCACTATGAAAATCGCAGGATGTATCGCGCTTGTGACCGGCGCCAATCGCGGCCTCGGCCGTGCCTTTGTCGAGGCCTTGCGCAACGCCGGCGCCGCGAAAATCTATGCCGCTGCCCGCAACAGCAACGGCTTAATTCAGGATGCCGTTGTTACGCCTGTCAGGCTCGACATCACCAAAGCTGATGAGGTCAGCGCTGCCGCAACAACCTGCGCGGATGTCAATCTCCTTATCAACAACGCCGGCGTGGCGCGCTTCACTCCCGCAGCTCGGCACGCCTACAATCGAGAATGCGCGGCTCGAAATGGAAACCAACTATTTCGGCACGCTGTCGATGTGCCGCGCTTTCGCACCGGTGCTCAAGCAAAACGGCGGCGGCATATTGGTCAACATGCTGTCGACGGTAAGCTTCTTTAACGCGCCGACGCAAGCGACCTATAGCGCGTCGAAAGCCGCCGCATGGTCGCTGACCAAGGCAGTACGGTTCGAACTGCACGCGCAAGGCACTCGCGTAATCGGCGTCTATGCCGGCTATATCGACACCGACATGGCTGCCGACGTTAAGAATGCGCCGAAGTCGAGCGCAGCCGACGTCGCCGGCCGCGTCATCGACGGCATCGAAGCCGACGCCGAAGACATTTTTGCGGACAAGCGGTCGCGCGAAGTGTTCGACACGCTGCGCAAGGACGACCGTGGTTTCGACGCCAAGATTCAAATTCTGTGGGACAGCCAGGCGAAGTAATTCGCCCGTCACCAGTGAGGGCCTGCACAGGCGCCTTTTGCCAGTTCATCCCTGCGTTCCAGGCCAATGAAAGGCTTTGTTTACCAAATTTCTACGATATCTCATGGCGAAAGCCCGTGGAGATCGCCGTGGCGGCGAAGATTAACACCCTGCTCAAGCTCAGCGTCATCGTCTCATTGCTGATCGGCTCGTCGGGCGCTGCCTATTACTACGCGCTGTATTTGCCGCAGCGCGACGCCGAGCTCGAACAGGAACACCTATCGGAGCAGTTGCAGGCCTATGGGCAGAGGCGCACCGAAGAAGCGCGCTGCTGGCCGGGCAACAGCAAATCCGAGCAGCTCCGCGCGGCGGATAAAACGGCGGCCGAGAGCCGCTATCAAACCTGTCTCGTCCGCGCCGGTGCGACCCACGACGCGTCATGGTCAGCGCAGTGCAAGGTGCTCGCCGACCAGGTGGCTGCGAACCACACCGCCTGTCTCGCGACCGGCAAGCTGTCGGCAAGCTATTGCGACGCCTCCTACCGCATGCGCGATGGCTCGCCAAATTGCTCACTGCCATTGAAAGTCTCGACCGGTCTCGACGGCGACCTTACCGCCGCCCGCCAGCGCTGCGTGCAGGAACGCGACGTGGCTTTGCGGTAGTATATCGGCGGCGGCCGCGCGGACGGCGCGCGACGGGGACAGCAATTGACAGCAACCGCACCGGGCAAACTGATCCGCTGGCATTATCTCTGGTACGCGGGCATCGCGCTGGCCGCGATGATCGCCGTGATCTGGAGCCCCAATCCCTGGCTGCTCAATTTCACCCATGTATTTTTCGGCCTGTTGTGGACCGGCGTCGACCTATTCATGGGCTTCATGCTCGGCCCGATCCTGCGGACTGTCGACGTCGCCGCCGCAAGGCAGTACTGCTGCAACTGACCCCGCGCACGCTGTTCCTGATGCCGACGCTTGCGATCATCACCGGCACGACCGGCTGGTATCAGGCGGAGTATCTCGGCTTCACCACCTTGAACTGGCCGGACTACGGCTGGGTCGCCGCCGCGCTGGCGCTGGTCACGCTGATGACCCTTCAAGGGCTCGGCTATCTGTTGCCGGCGAACTTGCGGGTCTGTCTGGAACTGCAGAAGGACAAACCGGACAACAGCAAAATCGCAGCGCTCACCCATCACTATTTTCTCGCCGTCGCGCTGCAAGGCGTGATGCAGATCGTCACCATCATCGTCATGGCGCGGTTCGCGACCGGGATCTGATCCTACTTCGCTCCGGCAATGGCCGTGGCATCGACCTCGATCAACATTTCCGGGAATGCCAGTGCGGTGACGCCGATCAAAGTGTGCGCCGGAAAGGTGGTGTTGCCCCAGACTTGGCCGAGGCACTTGCCCATGTTCAGACGATTGCCCATGTCGGTCATATAGGTCGTGATCTTGACCACGTCGCCGAGCGACGCACCGTGCAGCGCGAGCACGCGCTTGATCTTGTCGTAGGCATAAAGGCACTGGCCGGCAAAGTCGCCGGGATTGCGAATCTTGCCGCGCGGCCCGTCCTCGTCCTCAGCGCCGACGCCGGCGAGGAAAATCATTTTGGCATTGCCGATGCCGGTCACCGTAACGGCTTCCGAGAAAATGCCCTTGGTCCACTCGCTGTGATTGAATTTTTCGATGGCGATCTTGCCGTCCTGCGCATGCGCGGGAAAACCGAACGGGACGAGAATCGACAGCGCAGCGACGCAGCGGCTAACGAACATGACTTGTCTCCACGACATTCTTTGTCTCCATGACATTCAAGTGACGGATGGCCGGCGATCTGACCGGGCCTGAACGATACCCGCGTCCCGCCGTAGCAACAACCTGACAGCTCTCCGTCCGGCAATGACGACGTGACGAATCGTTCTCGCGATGCGGTTCGCACCCGAGTTGTTGTTCAAGCGACTAATTTCTTCGCCCTCCGCACCGATCTTCGCCAGAGAATGCCGGCGGTGGATGCCGATACCCTCACGATCCGTGCTTCAAGCAGGCCCACGAGCTTAAGAACGAACGGAAGAAAGCAAGGAAGCGGAACGCCGAGAGACGCGTATCCAACCTCCGCACCCTTGCGGGGTGCGGCGCGCGCAGAGCGCTGCGCGCTCGCCTTTCGGCGTCCCACCACGGCTCTTGCTGCAGCGAGCGATATCGCCAAGCTCAACCCCAGCTACGCGCTTCCTGGGACGGGGCCAAACAGGAGCGGGTGTTACCCGCTCCCGGCCGTCCTGCAGTGCAGCGGTCTTGAGACCGCAGACCGGTCATCGTGCCGGCCGGGCGTGATGCGCCAAGGTCGCCCGGGTGCGGCGGTGACGAGCCGCCGCCCGCGGGAACCGACTCTCGCTCCGCCATGCGGAGTGACCGCATAACGTCCTTGTACGCGAGCGAGATTGGGAGCCCTTTTTCAAATCCGGAACGCGATGTCAAAGAGTTTCGATTTGTTCAGATAAATCGCGAGGTTGCGCGGTGTGCTTCGGAGACGCGCTCGGCGATTTTGGAAAAAAATTCGCATGAAATGAGTTATGCCCGTCAATTAAGTGTTTTTGCGATTTTTGATGCTTTTCTCTCCTCGCGAAACCATGGTTCGAGACGCGGCGCATGCGCGCCGCTCCTCACCATGAGGCTTATTAAAAACCTGATCCTGAGGAGCGCCCGATAGGGCGCGTCTCGAAGGATACGTTCACGTCTTGTCATCGTCCGCGCAGGCGGACGATCCAGTACTCACAATCGTCGCCGGTGATTACTGGATGCTCCGCCTTCGCGGAGCATGCCAACCGAGGTAGATCGGCGGCTCGCGTTAAGCGCTGGATTACTTCGCCATAGCCCGCGAAGACGGGCGTAAACGCCCTATGGCTCGCAATGACGATTCACTTCCCCGCGCAATCCCACTCGGCGTAGAGGATGAAGAGATCGTCCGGCATGGCGGCGCCGCGGGTGGTGATCAGATTGCCTTCCAGATAAATGCCGCCGGTCAAATCGGGATCGACTACATAGCGCTTCGGCATGAAGGTCCAGCCGGTGCCGATGTAATTGGTGCCGGTCCAGTTCGGCGCGAGATCGAGCGGATGCGCACTTTTGAGAATGCGCGCGGTGTTGTCCTTCGGCGCACAGCCGCCGGCTTTCGCGATCGCCGCCGCCGACGGATGATCCTTCGGCGTGGTGTAGGTGAAATGGTCGTCGGCGTGCGCGACGGAGAGGATGGCTAATGCAAGCAGGCAGCTGGACACAATGATGAAGGATTTTGTCATCCTGCGAACATAGCTTTGCGCTCGTCCCCGCGAAAGCGGGGACCCAGACCTGATTCCCGCTTGCGCGGGAATGAGCGGAGTTAGCTGTATTCGCCATTGCCGACCTCATCCTGAGGAGCGCCCGACGGGGCCCGTCTCGAAGGATGCTTCAACGCACATCGTTTCCCGCACTTGATCTCGGGGCCGGCACAACCAACACTCACGCCCGCGAGTTTTTGGAGACGAAAATGTCCAACGGAAATACCGGCTATCTGTCGGGCGATCCGCGCTACGGTCTGCAAGGCGAGGCGCTGAAGGATTACTACCGCAACAAACCGGCGCAGTGGGCGATCTATTGCTGGGACATAGGCGAGCAAAGCGACGCCGTCCTTCGGACGGCTATGCCAGGCAAAGGTACCGCGCGGCGCGCGCTGCTTCAGGAACAGAAAGACTACGTCAAAGAATTCGGCGAGCGCGCCATCGGCTACGGCCATTTCGTGTCGGACGACGGCCGCGAAACGCTCGGCACCTCGTTTTTCATGCAGCTTCCCAACCGCGCCGCGGCAAACGAATTTGTATCCAACGAGCCGATGAACAAAGCCGGCGTCTATCAGCACGTCGACATCCACCGCTGGTCGAACAGTTTCGGCAAGCGCGCCGCCGACTATCGCCGCAAGGGGCTGCAGCAGTTCCTGTGCACCGGACCGAAGACCGGCACGCCGGAATTCTTCCGCGCGCACCTGCACGCCCACGAATCCTATTTCGCGTCGTATGGCGAAAACTTCATCTTCCGCGGCCCGATCCGCTCCGCCGACGGCGCCGACAACATCGGCACCGCGTTGCTGCTCGAATTGCCGGACCGGGCTGCCGCGGACAAGTTCTGGAACGAGGAGCCGTTCGCGCGGAACGGCGGCTATCAGAAAGACGCACGGATCACCCGCTGGGTGTTTGGGGATTAGGGGAAGGCGAACAACCTGCGCTACCCGCGCGTTGTGTTCAGCATGGACCACCGGGTCAAGCCCGGTGGTGACGGTCAGTGTAGCGCCGCCATGGCCAATCGATCACGCCCGCGCAAAACAGCGCCCACCAGATCAGCACCGGCTGAAACGCGAGCCTCGGCCCGTGATACCACCAGCTATCGGGAATATGCGGAAGGACGATGTGGTCGAGCGCCTGCTTGATGTTGGCGGGCCAGACGCACAGCGCGTAAAGCGCCAGCGCAATACCGGCCCAGCGCCGCAGCGGCTTCGTTACCAGCGCGGCGGCGCCCGCCAGTTCGCACAGCCCGGTGACGAAGATCACCTGCGGCGCGAACGGCACCCAATCGGGCGTGATCTTGAGAAAGGGCTCCGGCGTAGAGAGGTGCGCGACGCCGGCGGCAACAAAGAACGCCGCCAGCACCCAGCGCATGATCGCGCGGACCAAGGCAAAACGGAGTATCGGCGGGTCAGCCATTAAGTTCCTTATCCAGGCTCAAGACCTCCAGCCCCGCCGGAGATACGGCTGGCGAGCCAAGCCTCGGATTAACGGCCTTCGGATTAACGGTCTCCACGCTCGCCCCAATAGAATCCTCGCTATTGGCCTCTGTAGCTGTTACGCCCATCTGGCGGGCGATGGCGCGCGCAGACCCATGAAAAAAGGATGGTGCCGCGATGGAGAAATCCAAGCACGAGGCGGGCGCGCAATTCGCCAAGATGCAGCGCGCCGCTATCGCCAAAAAGGGGCCATCCGACTACGAAACCCGGGCCGAAGCGCTCCGCGTGCAGACCGAGAAGCTGAAGGCGCTCCGCCTCGCCCGCGACGCCGCCAACCCGCCGCCGCCAGCCGCACCAAAAAAGCGCAGGGCCAAGAGCAAAGGCCCTTCAGGCTCCTTGTCGAATTGGCTCGACGGACAGGCCAAAGAGGGCCGCCGCAGTTAGGCGCGAAGTATCGCCGCGGCGGCAATTGTCATCGTCCGCCAACGGGTCCGGCCCGAAGTGGCCGGCCCGATGACAGGCTCCGGCGGACGATCCAGTAAACGCAGGCGCTGACGTTTTGCCGATAAGCCGACGATTACTGGATGCCCCGCCTTCGCGGAGCATGACAAGTCGGGGAAATTTCGCGTCATCAGGCCGCCCGCACGATATTGTGGCAGCCGGTAAAGCCGATTCGCATCCTCACACCATCACCGGGAACACACAGTCATGCGCACCGCAGCCGCCTTTCGTGCCAGCCTGATTGCATTGCTGGCCCTCGCCGGCCTCACCTTCGAGTTCCACCGCCTTTGCCGATGACGGCGGCATCACCTTCAGCGTGATTAAAGCGGGTATTGTCATCGGCGGTTCAGCCGGCTCGGGCACGCTCTCTTTCCATGGCCGGCAATACGCGCTCGGCATCGGCGGCTTAAGCTACGGGTTCACCTTCGGCGCTTCCGAGACACGCTTTCGTGGCACGGCGAGCAACATCCACAGCCCGTCCGATGTCGCCGGCGTCTATGCCGCCGGAAACGTCGGTGCGGCCGTCGGGCGCGGCGCGCAGGCGATCGTGCTGACCAACCCGAAAGGCGCGGTGCTGACCCTGACCGGCAATTCGGTCGGCGCCATCGTCAGCGCGGACCTCAATGGGCTGGTGATCACGCTCAGGTAAGCGCGAACACTGCGCGCTCGCACGTATTTCGTCATTGCCGGACTCGATCCGGCAATCCATACGTCGTCTCAGCATGGACCACCGGGTCAAGCCCGGTGGTGACGATGAAATAAACGTCATTGCCGTACACAATCCGGCGATCCATGCTCCACCCCGAAACCAACAAACGCGCAATTTCGGGAGGAGAAAACCATGGCAAAAGGCCACAAGGATAAAGTCGCCGTCATCACCGGCGGCGCCAACGGCATCGGGCAGGCTTTCGCGAAGCGGCTGGCCGAAGACGGCGTGCACATCGCCATCGCGGACATGGCGGATGGGCGCGAGACCGTGAAGCTCGTCGAAGCCGCCGGGCGCAATGCGCTCGCGGTTCAGTGCGACGTGGCGAACCCGGACTCGGTCGCAGCGATGGCGAAAGCGGTGGCGGACAAATTCGGCCGCGCCGATATCGTGGTGAACTGCGCCGGCATTTATCCGCAGCAGGATTTCGCCACCATGACGTTTGCCGACTGGCGCAAGGTGCTCTCGATCAATCTCGACGGCACGTTCCTCGTCACCGCGGCGTTCGTGCCGGGCATGCGCGCGCGGAAATGGGGCCGCATCGTCAATATGGCGTCGAGCACGTTCGGCTCGGTGACCACCGGCTTTGCGCATTACGTTGCGTCCAAGGGCGGCATCATCGGCTTCACCCGCGGGCTCGCCGGCGATGTCGCAGCCGACGGCATCACCGTCAACGCCATCGCGCCGGGCCTGACCCGCTCGCCGGGAACGCTGGTGCGCACACCGCGCCCGGGTTTTGCAACCATGGACGAGGAATTCGTCGCCGTCGCCGGCCTGCAGGCGATCAAACGGGTCGAGGTGCCGGAGGATCTGGTCGGCGCGCTGTCGTTTCTGACCAGCGACGACTCAGCCTTCATGACCGGACAGACGCTGAACGTCGATGGCGGAAGGGTAAGGTCTTAGGTTGTGAGCGGCGGCGCTTCTTTATCGCTGCCGTTTCGTCAATCGCCTCATGGGTTGGTCGCGCGCCGCATCAGCTGCCGTTCGAAGCACCGGATTACAAATCGGACATGAGGTAGCGGGTTATGCCGCGAGCGCAGAGGACGGGTCGTCATCGTTTGAGCTAAAGTGGGCGCCTTGGCGAAGCGAAAAATCGCGTCATGAGCATCGACGAGAAAAACGGCAAGCTGGCCTTCGTGTGTGACGTGTGCAGCGCACGTTTTGAAGTTGACCAGAAACCCGGCAGCCGGCCGGACCTCAATGCGTTATGGGCTGACCGCCAAGAAGCAGGGTTGGCACGTGCGCCAGCAGCTCGGCGGCAAATGGCACACCGCCTGCCCGGATTGCGCCACCGACGACTGGAAACTATGGAACTGGAAATAGCGCCAAGAGCCTTTGAACAAGAGCCTTTGAACAAGCGGACTTTGATCATGAGTGTGATCCCATTCGCCATCGAGGCATCCAAGCTCGCCATCATGGCGATCATCCTGTGGTTCGTGTGCGAGGCGTTGCCGATGCCGCCGGTCCCGAAACGGGTCTGTCAGGTGCTCATCGTCCTGATCGCGATCCTCGGGACCATCCAGATGGTGCTCGCCGACGCGCAGCCGGGATTGGCTCGTCGATCATTCGACCCGCTCTCGGCACCGGGTATCGTGGCGCCGGACCGGCATTGAACGAAACGGCGCGCTGTCGCTACTCACCAGCGACGATGCGGCTTTCATGGGCGGGCAGACGCTGAATGGGGATGGCGGCCGGGTACGATCATAGAGGTCGTGCATAAGCCAAAAAAACCGAACGGCCGTTTGAGTTTCATCTCAATTTCGCCCGATACTGGCGTTTGTATGGGTGTGGGACGTGCGATTTGATCGGTATTTGACGATGTCTATGGCGGGCGAAGTGACCTACCTGCGGCGGTTCACGGTAAAGTTGGTCGAGATCGCGGCCGCGGGAATCGGCACGGCGGTGAGCGGATACCTCGTCGCCTATGTCACCGGACATCTTTCCTTTTTTTCCTTCCTGATCCCGGCCGCCTTCACGCCGGCTCCGCCGCAGGCGATCAGTTCGGCCGCCGCGCCGCGCGACAACGCCTCGATCGAAGCCACGGTTCGCGCCGCGCTGGCGAGCCACGACGCGAGCCGGGCGGCACCGGTTGTCGCGACGCCGCAGCCCCCGACGCCCGCTTCATCCACGCCGGCTGCACCCGAGACCCAAGCATCACCCGAGACCCAAGTATCCCCTGAGACCAAAGCGTCCCCTGACACCCAGGCATCGGCGACCGCAGTCCCCCCGCCGCTCGCTACAGCCGAGATCAGATCGCTGCCGCCGGTCGCCGCCGCCGACTCGCCCCTTCCGGCCGAGCCGGAAGGATGGCCGTCCGATCCGTCTCCGATGAGGGGCAGCGGCCACCTGCCGGCCGCCGGCAGTTCAAGCGGGCTACCGCCCCAGCCGCCGCCCGCGAACGTCAACGTGTTCACCGCGCTCAAGCACTTCTTCTCAAGTCCGCCCTTCATCCCGCCCCACGATAGTGGGGAGGGATGATTTTCAGATCGTCATTGCCCGACAAAAGGCGCTCCGCGCCGTCTTTACGTGACAAAAGGCGCTCCGCGCCGTCTTTATGTGACAAAAGGCGCTCCGCGCCGTCTTTATGTGACATGGCCCCGCAATCCATGATGAAGCGCCGCCATGCTCCGGGGGGAGGAAGCAATGAAGGCAATCGCGCTGGTCCTCGGCTTGTTTCTCATAACAACGTCAGCGAAAGCTGAGACGATTTCGGCATGCGTTGCCCAAAATTACGCGGGCCAGCGCGTCACCGTTGAAGGCTACGTCGACTACGTTGATGACATCGCGGCGGGGAAAATGACAATCCTGAACATATGCGGCCACTATCCAAAGTATGGTCTTAAGGTCGTGCTGTTCTCCCGCGATACATGGAAAATCCCCGACGCCGATTCATTGAGGGACAAGACCGTCGACGTGACGGGCACTGTCGAACTCCACGAGGGGCGGCCGGAGATCGATGTGACCGATCCGGCGCAGCTCGGGATCAAGTAATCCATCTTGCGCGCACGCGCACCTTTCCGTTTCACTTTGTCAAACAGCGACGCTTACTTCATCCCGCCCCGCGATAGCGGGGGCGGATGAATTTTCGTCATTGCGAGCGGAGCGAAGCAATCCAGCGGTCAATGCAAGCCGCCCCTGGATTGCTTCGTCGCTTCGCTCCTCGCAATGACGAACTCCATCGTTCCCGCGATGCGATTTGCATCCGAGTTGTTGGTCACGAACAAAGCTTCACGAACGAACGAAAAAAGTAAGGGAGGCAAAGCGCCGAAAGGCGCGTACCACCCGACCGCACCATCGCAGACAAGTCTACGCAGTCTGCGCAAACCATCTGCCAGTGCGGCGCGTCCTCAGCGGAGGACGCTCGCCTTCCGGCGCTTCACCGCGGCGCTTGTCCCGGCGGTCTACCGCCAGAAACTCAGTCCAGGCCGCGTTTCACGCGATGAAGTGCGAAGGCATTACCTTCGCCTGTGTCACCGCGCTTAAGCGAAGCACCTCGCGCTTCGGTCGTTATGCCGAAGGAGACGATGCCCGGACCGCCCGGGAGCGGAAGTGACGAGCCTCCGCCCGCAGGAACCGCACCCGCTCCGTCAGTCGGTGTCACCGGCCGATGTCCCTCACGACGAGCAGGATGCGGAGGAGGTAATAAATCCTATGACGGGTTCAAGAGGGCGGGCGATTATTTTTTTGACCAGGTATTTTTGTCGTCGTCCGCCAGCACCTATCACCTCGTCATTGCCGGATCGTCATTGCGAGGAGCATTAGCGACGAAGCAATCCAGGGGCCGTCTTGCATTGAGCGCTGGATTGCTTCGCTCCGCTCGCAATGACGAGTAGCGCCGCGCCGCAAGCTACGGTCGAGTCATCGCGCCCATCATCACGCGATAGCCGTCGAGATACGGAATCGGCCGCAATGGCGGCAAATCCAGAGATCCGTCCAGCAGCACGTTCGCAAGCGATATGAAGTTGTACGGGAAGGCAGGATGGAAGGCCGCATTCATGCCGCCGTCGAGGCCGGTGTGGATCGGGACAGCCGGTATGTTGTCTTTGACCAGTTGCGCATAGGCGGCTTCATCGGCGCTCTGTTTCTCGAGCGCCGGCTGCGCGACCTTTGGGTCGACGACGAAGGCGGGACATTCGTCCCCCGGGTCGAACGCCAGAGCCTTTGACGATCCCGGCATGGGCCGCGCATCGAACACATAACGGCGATCGCACACATCCACCCTGGGCTCGAGATGCGTCGCTTCGAAATGATCGTTGCCGATCTTGAGCATCTGCCAGAACGGCATGTTCGGATTGGTGCGGTGCCGCGCCAGATTTTCCGGCGTCATGCGGAACGGATAGGCCTGGACCTGGAATGCCGGCTTGCCGCCGAGAACGCGTCGCGCGCCAGCGCGTAGATTTCGCCGATCTGCTCGTCGGTCATGGCGTAGCAGCCGACCGATGCGCAATTGCCGTGGATCATGAGAAAGGAGCCGTCGCGGTCATTCGCCGCGTCGAAGGCATTGGGAAAGCCGATGTTGATGGCCAGATAGTAGCTGGAATTCGGGTTCATCAGCTTTGGCGTGATGGCATAGAAGCCCTCGGGGGCCTGATAGTCGCCCTCGTGCAGCTTCGGCCCGAGCTCGCCCGACCAGCGGCAAACGGGATAGAGCTTGAGAAGCTCGAAACGGCCGGCGGCCGTCTGTTTCCAGACTTCAAGCTCCGATTCTTCCTTGAAGATGCGCAGCAGGATCGGCGAAAGCCTGGGCATCTTCTTCTGCGCCAGCAGCGACAGCAGTGCGGCCGGCAGCTCCCGCGTCGCTTTCTCCGGCAACGCGGGTGCGCCCTCGCCGCAGAGGCACGCGACCGGCGCCAAAGCGCCGGCGACAGCCGCCGAGACCACAAGCGCGCGGGCGAACGTGGCGCCGATCAACTTTATATCCCTTAATTGCCGGACTTTCCCCGATGTAGTTCTGCGCCGCAGAGGTGGCGCTCGCAAGGCATCAGCCCGAGATTGTATGAAGCTTTCCGGCAGCCGCAGATCGAGCACCAGTAGCGTCATGGCGACGGCGAACACGCCGTCGGTCAGAGCATCAGGCCGGGGTTTTTGGGGATCATCGGAGCTAGCTGGCCCTTGCGGCACAGAGTCCTAAGTAGGTCAATTGTCATATCCAAATATCTAAGACAGAATGGATCGATGTAATTTAAGGGCATGTAGCTCAGTGGTAGAGCGTCACACTGATAATGTGAAGGTCGGGGAGGAGTGGCCAACGCAACCCGTGTTCAAATCCCCCCATGCCCACCACTTTGAAATCGAGAGACTCTAAAATTGACATGGAACGATTTCTTAGCAGCCGTTCAACGCGCCCGGGATGAGCTTGGTTGCTCCAAAATGGGGGCGTGGTTTCGGGGAGTTCGACATTATCGACATCGTCTGTCCGAGTCTCTTTCGCCCACATCAGCGTATTAAACCTAGTCGTGAAAAAGATATCTATAACGAGTTCACCGATTTCGCGGACTCTAGTTTCTTGAGAAGAGTTCATGGGAGCGGCTTGTTCGCCTTCAACATTTTGGAACTCCAACCCGCTTAATCGATTGGACCGAGTCGTTTGGCGTCGCGCTATATTTTGCGATACGAAGACTTGACGACGGCGAGCCCAAGGCACCAGCTCTCTGGATCATTAATCCGTTCAAAATTGCCACGCTCGCGAAGCGCAACGGCGATAAGTCGATCGTCGATTTTCACAAGGACATTTCAAATGATTACTACGAGCGCTGCATACTGAAAAATGACTGGCCTTTTGCTGCCCCGGTACCGTTTAGGCCGCCAAAACTTACGCCGAGAATTCGCGCTCAACGCGGCTTTTTCACGGTACATGGCAACGATCGGCGACCTCTCGATGCCATTTTTCCGAGGGATGTTAGGCAAGTGCGGCTGAAGGCTCCTCTATTGAACGACGCCCGAAAATTTCTTGATCTGGCTGGAATAGACAGCCTCGCCATGTTTCCCGATCTAGATGGCTTCGCTCGACGCATTCATGAGAAGTATGAGAATTAACTGCTTGCGGAGCAATTATCTGGGATTCAGAACAATGGTCTTTATTAATCCGATGATCTTCGTGTGCGTTTCAAAATAATCATCAAGTGAGGATCGACTTACCTGAACTTGTTCGCCGTGCGAAATCGAGTTTCGAAGGGTCCAGATCTTCGCCATTTGATCAGGCGACGGCTCCGGTTTGCATGACGTGCGGCTGATAGAGCGGCCGCATATTCATGTAGCGCTTGGTCGACCATGCCGTGCCGGTAATGTACCGCAGCCGTGCTGCTGCAAGGTTGAGACATGACTGTCCATCTGGGAATGCCCCTACGACACGTGTCCGGCGCCGGATCTCTCGCATGATGCGCTCCAGCGGATTGTTGGTTCGGATCTTCTGCCAGTGGATGTCCGGAAAGGCGTAATAGGTCAGCGTCTCATGGACAGCCTGCTCGACGAGGTCGGCTGCCGTGCTCATCTTGCTGGCTCTCAGATCCGCGATGATTGCTCTGGCCTTCTCGTCGGCCAGCTTCCCGGCTCTCCTGGGCGTGAATGGCCTTGAGCATGTGGCTCACCTCGCGGACCTTGGTCGCCGGCACGTGGCTGAAGACATTCCGGTAGAAATGCACCATGCCAGCGCTGCCAGCGTGCCTCGGGTAGATATTCTGCGATGCTCTCGATCAACCCGCGGCAGGCATCAGAAATGATCAGCTGAACACCCTTGAGGCCGCGATCGACCAGCTGCCGCAGGAACGCCGACCAGCCGGATTTGTCCTCCTTGGCACCCTCGCAGATGCCCAGTATCTCTCGAAATCCTTCCGAATTAACGGCGCTGGCAACCAGCAGAGATACATTGCGAACCTCGCCGGCCCAGCTTCGCTTCATCACGATGCCGTCGAGATACAGATACGGGTGCTCGCCTTCGATGCGCCGGTTCCGCCAGGCCTCGATCTTGGCGTAGATCTTCTTGTTGAGGTTGGACACCGTGCTCGGGCTCACCCGCGTGCCCCACAGCGCTTCGGTGATGTCCTCGACCCGCCGCACTGAAATGCCGGCCAGATACATCTCGATCAGCGCTTCCTCGACTGAGCTCTCACGCCGTCGATCACGCTCGATCATCAGCGTCTCAAAGGTCTGGCGACGCAGCTTCGGTATCTTAAGGCTGACGTCGCCGGCCTTGGTATGCAGCGTCCGTTCGTAGCTGCCCGCTCGGGTATCCGCCCTAGCCTGACTGCGTTCATAACGCCCGGCGCCGCAAAGCTGGTCCGCCTCAGCATCCAGCAGCGCATTGAGCGTCTCTTCCACCGTCCCGCGAACCAAATCGCCTAGATGATCCCGGATCCGAGCCTCATCGATCTGGATGACATCGCCCATCGTCTTCTCGTCACTCATCGCCTGCTCCTTCAGTCTATGAAGAAGCCGTCACTCCTGAAAGTGTCTTATATCTTACTGTAAAGCGAGTCTAGTTGTTCCTTTGATCGCGCCGATCCTATCTCTTTTTCGAATGCTCGTCCCCA
This sequence comes from uncultured Alphaproteobacteria bacterium, assembly GCA_963742215.1. GTDB lineage: Bacteria > Pseudomonadota > Alphaproteobacteria > Rhizobiales > Xanthobacteraceae > BOG-931. The sequence continues at coordinate 123,738 of CAVULJ010000011.1, read as the reverse complement.
AGACGGATCAAATAGGTTGAGCGTTTGGATAACGCGTTCTGTGTTGTAATTAGTTCCGCGTTGATATTTCTTGGCAATAAACCGGGCAATCTCAACACTTCCATGGCTTCGGCCGAATTCTGAAAGAATCAACAAGATTGCCTTGTCTATATTCGATGAAAGTAAGATGCAGATGTAACGATGAAGGAGCGTGGTGATTGCAGGATCAAGGCCAGTACTAATGGAATCTAAATAGGCCTTCGAGCGCTTTGTAAGCCGATCTAGCTCGAGCTCGATCATTGCGCCTTGGAAAGGTAATTTTCTGCAATCGCCATACGGGTACTTACTCTCTCTTCATCGGCGGTCGAGCGTGTTACCGACTCTTGATATTCCTTGTCGGCAAGAAGCGCAGCATACTGTTTAGTGAAAGAATCGGGTTTAAGGAGCTTACCCTTAGCAAGCCTCTTGGCTGTAGCGACCATTACTGAAATCAAACACTGCAGCATTTAGGGTACTGATTGGTCGGAAAGCCTTCGGCCCCACCGTTTGCAGAATTGTGTCTATTGCCTGCTCGAACACGCCGCGAAATTCTGGCGGCTGGCGAGTCGCCAAATTCCGATGAAGCGCCATAAAGTTATTCAGGTATTCATTCATTGGTCGTTCGTATTTTATGTCCGAGAAGAAGAAGGCAAAAAATCGGAGTATAAGCTCCTGATCCTTCAATCGCTTGCTAGGTTTCTTCCCATATATTTCGCGCCAATTTTTGTAAGAATTGACACTCTTCAAAAGCTGCGCGAAGGCGCCGTAACTTACACAGACACGAATTTCTTGCGTAGAAAGGCGCCATGCCCCCCGTATTAATTCGCTCGAACACATAATAGATGCTCTGATCGCTCTTCTTCGGTTCGTCCTGTTGAAAAATAGTCGCATGAACAATCGAGTCTTGAAGTTTTAAAATATCCGCCTCGTCCAAGTCCTCGTAAGTATCACCGACCCATTTTTTGCTTACATTCGTTAAGCGAAATTTTTTCTCGCCAAAGGTGCCTTCAACAAAATTTTGAAGCGTCTTAAGGCGCTGCTGGCCGTCAATAATCAAGTGTTTATTTGTTGTCGGCTCCTTGTAAAGAAAGATGCCGGGGACGGGCAGACCCAACAAAAGTAATTCGATGAAGCGCGACGCCTAATTCTGATTTCAGACATAGGCTCGTTGAAAAGGAGGCACAAAGAATGCGCCACTTTTTAAACGATTTCACCAAAGAATCTACGGTGTAGTCCGCACCATAACTTGAAATGTTGAATTGAGTAATGTCTTGAGTTTCTTTTGTCGTCTCGTCTTCAACACCGTCTTCGGCGAGATCAATGTCGTAGTCATCGAACTCTTCTTCCACATCGATTGTCATTGGTTCTTTTGACATAAATTTCAACGCGGGCTTCCGCTCTCCTATGCCAATCCGTGCTCGGTTTCTTGTTCGTAGTCCAACGTCAAACGGCGATCACGCTACCGGCCGATCAACGAACGACCGCCAGCGCGCCAGCTTAACTGGTCACACAAACGCTCTCATCGCTTCAAAGGCAATGCCGAGCGAGACGCTATTGTATTCCACAAATCAGCGAGGTGTCCTCTTTTGCACACCCACAGAGGCTATCTCGGGGCGAGCCGAAGATACGCTATCGGGGTGAGGACCACTACAATGCCTTGTTGCTTTCCTTCACCAGCGCCGCGTTCTTCGCGGCGTGGGCGGCTTCGGTGTCGAGCGCGGTGGTGTGCGGGGCTTTCGCCACCTTGCCGGCGTCGACGTAAACCTGCTCGCCCATCTGCCGGAATTTCTCCGACATCTCCGTCCATGCCCTTCTGCGCAACGTCGAGGCCCAGCGCGGCCTTCTCGTTGTCGCCGAGGCTCGCCGCGTAGTCGCGCACGTCCTGCGTGATCTTCATCGAGCAGAACTTCGGGCCGCACATCGAGCAGAAGTGCGCCACCTTGTGGGCGTCCTTCGGCAGCGTCTCGTCGTGGTATTCGCGCGCGGTGTCGGGATCGAGACCGAGGTTGAACTGGTCCTCCCAGCGGAAGTCGAAGCGCGCGCGCGACAGCGCGTCGTCGCGCAGTTGCGCCGCCGGATGGCCCTTGGCGACGTCGGAGGCGTGCGCCGAGATCTTGTAGGTGATGACGCCTTCCTTGACGTCGTCGCGGTTCGGCAGGCCGAGATGCTCCTTCGGCGTGACGTAGCAGAGCATGGCGCAGCCGAACCAGCCGATCATGGCGGCGCCGATGCCCGACGTGATGTGGTCGTAGCCCGGCGCGATGTCGGTGGTGAGCGGCCCAAGCGTGTAGAACGGCGCCTCGCCGCACTCCTTGAGCTGCTTGTCCATGTTGATCTTGATCTTGTGCAGCGGCACGTGGCCGGGGCCTTCGATCATCACCTGGCAGCCTTTCTTCCAGGCGATCTGGGTGAGCTCGCCGAGCGTTTCCAGTTCGGCGAACTGGGCGCGGTCGTTGGCGTCGGCGATCGAGCCGGGGCGCAGGCCGTCGCCGAGCGAGAAGCTGACGTCATACTTGCGCATGATGTCGCAGATCTCGTCGAAGCGCTCGTAGAGGAAGCTCTCCTTGTGCCGCGACAGGCACCACTTCGCCATGATCGAGCCGCCGCGCGAGACGATGCCGGTGACGCGGTTGGCGGTCAGCGGCACATAGGCGAGGCGGACGCCGGCGTGGATGGTGAAATAGTCGACGCCCTGCTCGGCCTGCTCGATCAGCGTGTCCTTGTAGAGCTCCCAGTCGAGCTTGACCGGATCGCCGTCGCACTTCTCCAGCGCCTGGTAGATCGGCACGGTGCCGATCGGCACCGGGGAATTGCGGATGATCCATTCGCGGGTGTTGTGGATGTTGCGGCCGGTGGAGAGGTCCATCACCGTGTCGGCGCCCCAGCGGATCGACCACACCATCTTGTCGACTTCCTCCTCGACCGAGGAGGTGACGGCGGAGTTGCCGATATTGGCGTTGATCTTGGTGAGGAAGTTGCGGCCGATCGCCATCGGCTCGAGTTCGGCGTGATTGATGTTGGCCGGGATGATGGCGCGGCCGCGCGCCACTTCCGAGCGCACGAATTCAGGCGTGATGAACAGCGGCACCGAGGCGCCGAAGCTCTCGCCGTCGTTCTGCGCCCATTCGGCGCGGTCGAGCTGCTTTTTGCGGCCCATGTTCTCGCGCTCGGCGACGTAGATCATTTCCTTGGTGATGACGCCCTTGCGCGCCCATTCGAGCTGCGTCATCGGCGCGTCGCCGAGCGCGCGCATCGGCTTCGGCGTGTTGGCGAAGGCGCGCGCGAGGTGCTTGCCGGAGACGTTGCCGTTGTCGATCGGCTTGAGCGGGCGGCCTTCATATTCCTCGACGCCGCCGCGTTCCTTGACCCATTCGACGCGGGCGCGCTTGAGGCCCTTCTCGACGTCGATCGCGGCGTCGTTGTCGGTGTACGGGCCGGTGGTGTCATAGAGCGGCAGCGGCGGCTCGCCCGATTCCTTCGACAGCACGATCTCGCGGACCGGCACGCGCAGGTCCGGCGCGCTCTCCGGGCGTGGCGTAGGCCTTGCGCGACCCGGCGATCGGGCCGGTGGTGACCTTCGGCGTGGCGAGATCGGATTCGGACAGCGGCTTGTTCATCGGGCGGCTCCTGAATAATGAGCAGTCCGGTCGCACGGTTCTGGGGCGGATTTTGGGAGAAGTTTCCGTCCCTTCGCCGGCATGACCCGGATCAGGTTCAAAGGGTTTTTCTCAGCCCTATTCGGGCACCCCTCGGAACACCCCTAAAATAGGCCGATACGCCCGGGTGTCAACGCGGTGTCATGAGGCTCAGAGGCGAGCGCGCGGGCATGGCTTTCTACATCCGCCCCCGCGAAAGCGGGGGAGGGGGACCGCGCGCAGCGCGGTGGAGGGGGCGTCGCCCTCACCGCTTCTCCAAGGCCATTTGAACGATCGAATGCGCCACTTCATCGACGTTACGTGGCAAGTCACTCACAGCAATCCGCACGACTTCAATGCCGTGCGCTTTGAGCCAGGCGTCACGCTCCAGATCGCGCTGCGGCCGGTCGCCCATGTCGTGGCTGATGCCGTCGAGTTCAACCGCCAGCCGCGCGGACGCGCAGTAGAAATCTAGGACGTAGGGTCCGACCGGATGCTGCCGGCGGAAAACCGGCAGGCCAGGCTCACGTCTTCGCAGTCGATTCCACAATCGGACCTCCGGCGGCGACATCTTGCGCCGAAGATTTTGCGCGATGCCGATTGTTCGCGTTGGCGCCCTCATGTCCCGGACCTCATGCGCCCCCTCCACCGCGCTCCGCGCGGTCCCCCTCCCCCGCTATCGCGGGGGCGGATGCAGTTCAACGCCTCGCTACCAGCCGTTTACATATACTCAGGCTCCAACTATGCGGTTCGTCATGAGGGGAAACAATCATGCCCGGTGAAACAAAAGCGCTGGCGGAATTCGCGGCCGCGTTGCGTTATGACGACATTCCGAAGCCGGCGGTCGCCATCGCCAAGGCCTGCATCATCGACACCGTCGGCGTGGTGCTGTTCGGCTCGACCTTGCCGTGGAGCAAGATCGTCGACGATTACGTGCATCATGTCGGCAACGGCGCGAGCACCGTGCTCGGCGCAGGCTTCCGCAAGGCCAGCGCGCCGGGCGCGGCGTTCGCCAACGGCGCGTTCGCGCATGCGTTCGAGTTCGACAATCTTCGCCAGCCCTCGACCGGCGTGCATCCCGGCGCCACCGTGCTCACCGGCGCGCTCGCCGCGGCCGAAGAAGCCAAGGTCAGCGGCAAGGATCTGATCACCGCGTTCGTCGCCGGGCTCGAATGCATGTTCCGGATCGCGGCCGCGGCGCAGCAGCACCAGCGAGAAGCTCGGCTTTCACGCGCCGGGCATGACCGGCGTGTTCGGCTCGGCCATCGCGGCGAGCAAAGTGATGCAGCTTTCGCCGCAGCAGATCACCATGGCGATGGGCATCGGCGGCTCGTTCTGCTCCGGCCTGCTCGCCTTCGTGAAATCCGGCCAGGGCGGCATGGTCAAGCGCATCCACATGGGCCGCGCCGCGGAAGGCGGCGTCACCGCGGCAAACCTCGCGGCGCGCGGCTTCGAAGGGCCGGAGGTAATCCTCGAAGGCAAGTTCGGCGTGCTCGACGTGTTTGCCCGCGATGCCGATCTCGCCGCGATCCCCGCCGACCTCGGCACGCGCTGGGAAACGCTGACCATCACGTTCAAGACCTTTCCCTGCCACGTCACCTCGCAATCGCCGGTGCAGGCGCTGCAGACGCTGCGCGCGCAAAACACGTTCGCGCCGGAGGATGTCGAGAAGATTCTGATCGAAGTGTCGGACAAGGTGCTGTCGCATCACGCCGACCCCGCGCCGCGCGACGTCGCGACCGCGCAGTACAGCCTGCCCTTCACCATCGCGCTCGCGCTTTACCGCGACCCCGGCGATCCGCAAGCCTTTCTCGACGGCCCGAACCAGAACCCGGCGATCCTGGAACTGGCGAAGCGCGTCGCGCTCGCGCCTTACGCCAAGGACGGACCGAACACCAACGACATGGCGTGCCGGCTGCACATCACGCTCAAGGACGGCCGCACCTTGAGCATCGCCCGCACCGATTTCGAAGGCACCACCACCTCGCCGCTCACCCGCGAGCGGCTGGAGCAGAAGTTTTTGAAACTGTCGTCGTCGGTGATGGCGGAAAAGCCGCGCACCGAATTGCTGGCGCGGCTGAACGCGCTGGAAGATGTGAAGGTGGAGGAGCTGTTCCGGTTCTAACTTCATCCCGCCCCGCGATAGCGGGGAGGGGGGACCGCGCTCTTGCGCGGTGGGCGGGGCGCTTGCATCGACGCTGCTTCTGGTGCCACAGAATTTTCCTCACGGCCCGCGCCCCCTCCACCATGCTTCGCATGGTCCCCCTCCCCCGCTATCGCGGGGGCGGATGAAAGGAGGATCAATAATCCTTCAGCAGGCGCTCGATGTAGTCGAGCTCTTCCTGCGTGCGCGCGAAGTCGCCGAAGCGCTTGCGCAATTCCTCGATGATGCGGCGGGCGCGCTGCGTGTCGATCTCGCCGGGCACGCGCACGGTGTTGTCGTCGCCGTAATCGCGGCCGCGCAGCGGACGGCCGAGCGGATCGGTGTCCTGATCGGCGCGCGGCTGGCCGAGCCGGCCGATGCGGCCGGGCGACTGCCCCTGCCCCATCTGCTGCTGCATCGATTGCGCCAGCGACTGCGCGCCCTTGCGCATGGCGTCGAGCGCGCGGCCTTGCGAGTCCACCGCGCTGTCGGTGTTGTTGTCGCCGAGCTCGCCCTGCGCCTCGTCCATCTCGCCGCCGGCGCGGCCGAGCTGATCGAGCTAGTCACTGCCCGGCGTTTGGCCCTGACCCTGCTGGCCTTCCTGGCCGCGCTGACCGTTCTGGCCGAGGCCGCGGCTTTTCAGCTCGTCGAGCAATTTGTTCAGGCGGTCGCGCAGCGCCTGCTGGTTTTGCTGCAGATCGCTGTTGCCATTGCCGGCATTGGGATTCTGCTGGCCGTTGCGCCGCGACTGGCCGCCCTGCTGGTGCTGGTCCTGGCCCTGCTTGAAGGTGCGGTCGCGCAACTCCTGCTGCTTGCGGATCATGTCGCCAAGCTCGTCGAGCGCCGACATCATGTCGTCGTCGCTCGCCGTCCTGGTCCATGTTCGGCTGCGCCATCTGCAGATTTTCCATCATCTGCTGAAGCTGTTGCAGCAACTGTTTCGCGGCATCCTTGTTGCCGCTTTGCGCCAGCTGCTGCATCCGGTCGAGCATGTTCTGCAGATCGCGCTGGCTCAGCGTATGCGCGTTCGGGGGCGAGCGGACGCGAAAGCTGCTGCGAGTTCTTGAGCTGCTCGCGCATCGCCTGCATGAAGCGATCCATCGCCGCGCGCAGCTGATCCATCAGCGCTTTGATCTCCTGATCGGAAGCGCCGCGCTCGAACGCCTGGCGCAACGCCTCCTCGGCATTGCGCAACTGCTGCTGGGCGTCGGAAATGTCGCCGTCCTCGAGCTGCAGCGCCATCGACCACATGCTTTGCGCAGCATCGCGCAGGTCGTCGTCGTTCTTGGCGCGCACCAGCGACCAGAAAATATCGCGCAGGCCGAGGTAGACCCCGGCGTCGGGCTGGAATTTCTCCGGCGCCATGGTCAGCGCATCGAACGCGGTGATGACCAGCGGCCGCGAATTGGCATCGAGCGCGAGATTGCGCCGCTGCTCCACCAGCGCGCGGGCGAGCGGCTTGGTGAAGACCCGCTCCGGCAGGCGGAACGTGAATGGTTCGCTCTTGCCTTCGTTGCCGCCGTCGTCCTTGGCGGTCAGTGTCATCACCACTTCGGCGCCGGCCCACGGATGATCGGTGAGATCCTTGATGGTCTGGCCGGTGCCGTTTTTGGTGCGCGCCTGCGGCAGCACCAGCGGGAAATCCGGCGGGCCGTAGAGCGGATGCGGCGTTTCCTTCGCCGGGTCGTCATCCTTGCGCGCGAACGTCGCGTGCGCTTCGCTCACACCGTAATCGTCCTCAAGGTGGTACGACAGCAACAGCGAGCCGCGCTGCTGCTGTTCCGGATCCTTGGTCAGCGCGATGGTCGGCGGCAGATCCGGAATGGCGTTGAACGCCCAGTTCAGATCGTCACCGGCGCCGCGCAAACTGGCGCTGCCGGTCGCGGCGATGGTGAAGCGGCGCTCGTCGGTGCCGGCCGGCGCTTTCACCTCATCTTTTGACGGCGTCACGCCGCCGGTGCCCGTCACCTCAAGATCGACCTTGCCGGTCGAGCGCACCACCAATGTCGAATTCACCGGCACCGCAACGATGCCGCTCGACGGCGGCAGCGCCGCGGTTTCGCCCGGGTGAATGCCCGGCAGCATGACCGGCGGCTTGCCGGTATAGGTCGGCGGAATAACCCAGGCATCGACGCGGAAATTCGCCGGCAGCACCACGCCGTGCCAATCGAACCCCGCCGCGATCCGCCGCCAGCGCTCGCCGCCCGCGGCAAAGAAAGTCGCGACGCAGGCCACCAGCACCAGCGCGCGCACCGCATAAGGATCCCATCGCGCGACGCGCGGCGACGGCCAGCCGGCTTTCAACGATCGCGCCGCGGCGAGCGCGCGCTCAACGTGCGCATTCCACAGCGCGAGCGAGTAAGGATCTTTCGGCGTGACGGCGAGATCGTCGGTGATCGCAGTCGCCGGGCGATGGCGCAAGCCGCTGTCCAGATCGAGCCGGCTCAAACCGTCGCGCGCGCCGGGCATGCGCAGCCGCAGCAGCGGATAGAGCGCGCCAGCGGCAAGCAGCGCGCAGACAATCGTCACCGCGGCGCGGCCGAGCGGCGGCAGCCACAGGAACACGCCGAGCCAGGCCAGCGCGAGGAATACGCCGATCGCGCAGACAAGCCCGCTCAGCGCCGGCCACAACCGCTCCCAGAAAATCGCCAGCCGGGCGCGCTTGAGCATCGCGTCGAGCAGCGTCCGCGCCGTATTCGCGGGCGGTCCGCCGGGCGCCGGATCAGGTAGCATTGTCGCCGTCAATAGAGGCTCCGCACAGTGCGATTGTGCCCGACAACACAGTAACATGAGGGCAGGTTCATGGCACAGTTCATGGCACTTTCGGCGCCGCCCCGCCCTCTGGACAAATCAGGCAAGCAAAATCAGAGCCAATGCGGCAGCTTATCCAGCGCGATCAGCGCATCGGCCGGAACCCGCGGCCGCACCAGCGCCCATTTGTCAGCGCGCACAAGCACTTCGGGGACCAGCGCGCGGGTGTTGTAAGTGCCGGACTGGGTTGCGCCATAGGCGCCCGCCGTCATCACCGCCAGCAGCTCACCGGGCTTCGGCTCCGGCATCGAGCGGTCGAGCGCCAGATAGTCGCCGGACTCGCATACCGGCCCGACCACGTCGGCAATGATTCGCGGCGCGCCGACCGCCGCCTGCCGCACCGGCCAGATTTGCGTGAAACGCTTCGTAGAGCGTCGGCCGGATCAGATCGTTCATGCCGGCATCGACGATAATGAAGGTCTTGGCCTCGCCGCGCTTCACATACAGCACGCGCGTCACCAGGATGCCGGCGTTGCCGACGATCAACCGCCCCGGCTCGAAGATCAGCTTGCAGTCGAGCCCCGCCGTGGCGCGCTTGACAATTGCCGCATAGGCATCCGGATCGGGCGGCGGTTCGTTGTCGTCGCGATAGGGAATGCCCAAGCCGCCGCCGAGATCGATGTGGCTGATGGTGTGACCATCGGCGCGCAGCGTGCGCACAAAATCCGCGATCAGCGCGAACGCATCGCCGAACGGATCGAGCTCGATGATCTGGCTGCCGATGTGCATATCGACGCCGGCGACACGCACGCCTTTCAGCTTCGCGGCGCGGGCATAGACCTCGCGGGCGCGGCTGATCGGAATGCCGAATTTGTTCTCGGCCTTTCCGGTCGCGATCTTGGCATGGGTTTTCGGATCGATGTCGGGATTGACGCGCACCGAAATCGCCACCGTGCGGCCCTTGGCGGCGGCGATCGAGGCAAGCAGTTCAAGCTCGCCTTCGGACTCGACGTTGACGCAGAGAATGCCTTCGTCCACCGCGAGCGCCAATTCGCGCGCGGTCTTGCCGACACCTGAGAACATGATCTTGTCCGGTGGAATGCCGGCAGCACGAGCCCGCAGCAACTCTCCTTCCGAGACGACGTCTGCGCCGGCGCCGAGCTTCGCCAGCGTTGCGATCACCGCCTGGTTGGAATTCGCCTTCATGGCGTAACAGACCAGCGCATCGACGTCGGCGAACGCGCCGGCAAACACTTTGTAGTGCCGCTCCAGCGTCGCGCTCGAATAGCAATAGAACGGCGTCCCGGCGGCCTCCGCCAGTGCGATGAGGTCTGACCTGTTCGGCGTGCAGCACGCCATCGCGATAGGCGAAGTGATGCATGGAAAGTGTTTAGCTTGAGATGGAAACCGGCGCTACAGCGCGGTCAGGCCGCGCGCCGTGAAATTATTGCAGGATCGGATCGAGAATGAACGATTTATTCTTGGGCGGCGGCTGATAGATCGGATGGCCTTGCGAATTGACGGCGTTCGGCGCGGGACCGCTCGCCTGCTGTTGCGAGCCGGGCATCATCGAGGACGGCCCGAATGACGGTTGCGTCAGATTGTTGTTCGCCTGCGGCGACGGCGTGTCGCTCGGCGGCAAATCGAGCCGCCCCTTGCGCCCGCAGGCGGCAAGCCCAAGCGCAAGCGAAACCGCCGCGCCGAGAGCGAAACATCCGGACAGTCGAGCGTACAAAAGCCAACGGAGGTCCCCTAACCCACTGATCCTACCAGATCACGCCGCGGCGGCGAGATTGTGTCGGCAAGGTCTTGCCATCCCGTTTATGGCTCGAAGCCTGTCACTTCGGCATAGAGCCCTTGGAGCCCTTGGATTTCAGCCGTTTCAGCCACCGTTGGGCCTGGGCACGCACCTGGTTCGGCGCCGTACCCCCATAGACCTTCCGGCTCTCGACCGACTTGCCGACCGAGAGCACATCGAACACCGCCTTGGTGATTTTCGGCTCGATCGCCTGCATGGCTTTCAGCGGCAACTGATCGAGCGCGACATCATCCTCGGCCGCCTTAGCGACGATGCGGCCGGTGATGTGATGGGCCTGCCGGAACGGCAGCTTCAGTTCACGGGTGAGCCAGTCGGCAAGATCGGTTGCGGTCGAATAGCCTTTGCCGGCCGCGCTGCCGCATCGCGGTCACGTCGGGTTCGAGATCCCGCACCATGCCGGTCATGGCCGTGAGCGACAGCGACAGCGCGCCGACGGCATCGATCGCGCCTTCCTTGTCTTCCTGAAGATCCTTCTGATAGGCGAGCGGCAGGCCTTTGATCACCATCATCAGCCCTGCGAGCGAACCCATGATGCGCCCGCTCTTGGCGCGCACCAGCTCGGCGGCATCGGGATTGCGCTTCTGCGGCATCATCGATGAGCCGGTGGTGAACTTGTCCGATAGCCGGATCAGGCCGACCAGCGACGACGACCAGATCACGATCTCTTCGGCGAACCGCGACAGATGCACGGCGCAGATCGCGCAAGCCGATAATGTCTCCAGCACGAAATCGCGGTCAGCGACCGCATCGAGCGAATTCGCCATCGGCCGCGTGAAGCCGAGCGCCTTCGCGGTCATGGCACGGTCGATCGGAAACGAGGTGCCGGCCAACGCGCCAGCGCCGAGCGGGCTTTCGTTGAGCCGCGCCCGCGCGTCCGCAAACCGGCCGCGGTCGCGCGCCGCCATCTCGACATAAGCGAGCAGATGATGGCCGAACGTCACCGGCTGCGCCGGCTGCAAATGAGTGAAGCCCGGCATGACGGTGTCGGCATGCGCCAGCGCCTTTTCGGCGAGCGCCTGCTGATAGGCGGCGAGTTGCGCATCGATTCCGTCGATCGCGTCGCGCACCCACAGCCGGAAATCCGTCGCCACCTGGTCGTTGCGCGAACGCGCGGTGTGCAGCCGCCCGGCGGCCGGCCCGATCAGGTCCGAGAGCCGGCTCTCGACATTCATATGAATGTCCTCGAGCGCGCGCTTGAACGAGAATTTTCCGGTCTCGATCTCTGACAGGATCGTGTCTAGACCGTGAGCGATCTTCTTCGCATCCTGCGCCGTGATGATGCCCTTTTTGGCGAGCATCGCAGCGTGGGCCTTGCTGGCGGCGATATCCTGCCGGTACAGGTGGCGGTCAAACTCGATCGAGGCGTTGATATCCTCCATGATCGGGTCGGGCTTGGAGCCGAAGCGTCCACCCCACATCTTGTTGCTCATGACACGCCGCTGATGAAGTTGCTGCCCAAGTGTGTTAACTGTTAATGACCGAACAATCGATTTCAGAGCCGCCGCACGGCAAAATTGGCCGGCTCCGCCTGCTATCCGCGATTGCGGCGGTCGCCGTGGTTGCCGTCCTGGCGGGGGTATACGGGATCGGGCACTTGCGAGGCAATCCGGCCGATTCGGCCTGCCTGCCTGCGGTTAACGCAGCGGCAAAGCTTAAGCCGCTGGTGCATGGCGAGGTCGCGGCTCTGACCGTGGCGCAAAAGCCGTTTCAGGTCCCCGACGTGACGTTCAAGGACGCCAGCGGCCATGACCGCAAGCTCGGCGACTGGCGCGGCCGCACCGTGCTGCTGAACCTGTGGGCGACCTGGTGCGTGCCGTGCCGCAAGGAAATGCCGGCGCTCGACGCGCTGCAAAGCGATCTCGGCGGGCCGAACTTTGAAGTCGTCGCGGTGAATATCGACACTCGCGATCCGGAAAAGCCGCTCAAATTCCTCAAAGACGTCGGTATCACTCACCTTGCCTATTATTCCGACGACAGTGCGCACGTGTACGAGGATCTGAAAACGGCCGGAAAAGCCTTCGGCATGCCGACGACGGTGCTGGTCGATCGCTCCGGTTGCGAGATCGGCAACATGGCCGGCCCCGCCGAATGGTCCAGCGCCGACGGCGTGAAACTCGTCAGCGCGGCCGTTACAAACCAGCAGTAGCCTTTCGCGTTTCCCGTTGCCGCGGCCCTCGCGCCGCAACCGATGCATATTTTGTGACCCGCAGCCGCAACGCCAATCTACTCATCATTCTTATTCTCGGTGCCCTGAGCACCGTGAGCCCGTTTTCAATCGACATGTACCTGCCGGCGTTTCCGCAGATCGCGAATGACCTCAAGACGACCCAGGCGGAAGTCTCATTGTCGGTCTCCGGCTATTTCGTCGGCCTTGCCTGCGGACAGCTTTTCTACGGTCCGCTGTTGGATCGCTTCGGCCGCAAGCCGCCGCTCTATGCCGGCTTGAGCCTGTTCGTGCTGGCGTCGGTCGGTTGCGCCACCGCGCGTTCGCCCGAAGTCTTCATTGCATTTCGTCTCTTGCAAGCCGTCGGCGGCTGCGGAGCCGGCGTCGGAGCGCTTGCGATGGTGCGCGACTTCTTTCCCGTCGAGGAAAGCGCCAAGATCATCTCGCTGTTGATCCTTGTCATCAGCGTGTCGCCGCTGTTCGCGCCGTCGCTGGGCAGCCTGATTGCGACGAGCTTCGGCTGGCCGTGGATTTTTGCAGTCCTTGGCGGCTATGCGCTGATCCTGATCGCGGTGCTCGCGCTGGCGCTGCCTGAAGGCCATAAGCCGGACCCTGGGATATCGCTGCGGCCCGATGCCATCGTCAGCGAATTTATGAAAATCATCGCACTGCCGCAGTTCCGAACTTACGCGATCGCAGGCGCGTTCTCGTTTGCAGGACTGTTTGTTTACGTGACCGGCGCGCCGATTATTTTTATCGGGGCCTATCATCTCAATCAGAAGACATTCGGACTGGTCTTCGCCGGCCTTGCTTGCGCTTTCATCGGCGGTAGCCAGTTCAACATCTGGCTGTTAATGCGGCATCAGGATCGAGAGATTTTCCGGACCGCGCTTATCTGCCAGACAATCGTTATCATCGTCATACTCGCGGGCGCATGGTTCGATTGGTACGGCTTGGCGTCGAATATCGCGTTGCTCTTTTTGTATCTGCCGTTTTGCGGCATGGCCTATCCGAACGCGGCCGCCATTGCGCTTGCGCCATTCAGCAGAAACATCGGCAGCGCTTCGGCGCTGCTGGGTTTTCTGCAAATGGCGGTTGGCGCCTTTGCTTCGACGGGTGTCGGCTTGCTGCATGCTTCTTCGAGCCTGCCGATCTACGCGGTGATGGCCGTGTTCGCCGTGATCGGTCTTGGCATCCTGTCGATTAGCCATGCACGCGTTGAAAATAAGCGGAGCGGTGACAGTGGCCGCGATGACGTGCACCCGTAACCCGAGTTACACTCCGGCCCGGGAGGAGCATATGCGGATCGACCGGCGATGGACGCTAAAGGGCTTCAGCGCCGCTTTGGCCACGGGCGCCGTACGCAACGCTTTCGCGCAGGGACCTTATCCGGCGCGGCCAATCCGCATCATTGTGCCATCCACCCCGGGCGGACCTTACGACGTCACCACGCGGGTCGTTGCCGACTATGTTTCCCGCAAATACGGCTGGGCAATCGCCGTTGAAAATCGGCCGGGCGCCAGCGGCATCGTCGGGGTGCTCGCGGGAAAGCAGGCGATGCCGGACGGCTACACCCTCGTCGGTCCAAGTTCCTCCACGCACGGCTCCGAGCCCGCGTTCAACCACGCCCTGCCCTACGATCCTTACACCGATCTCGCGCCGATAATTCTGCTGGCGCAGGGTGCGATGGTGCTGCTGGCCGGCAAACAATTGCCCGTCAGTTCTGTCGCCGACCTTATCGCGCTGATCCGCGCAAAGCCGGGCGTGCTGAAATTCTCCAGCTCCGGTTACCTGACACAGCAGCATCTCGCTGTCGCGATGATGCTGCAACGCGCGGGCCTGCCGCAGGATGTATGCACTCATGTCCCTTACCGGGGACTGCCTGAAGCCGTGCGCGGACTGCTCGCCGGCGAGGTCGATTTCATGATCGTCAGCACGGGATCGGTACAGTCCTATATTGCGAACGGCGATTTGAGCGCGCTGGCGATTACGTCGCCTGAGCGGTCGACGCATTTACCCAACGTGCCAACTTTTAGCGAGACCGCTTTTCCGGGATATCAGCTCCTGGCCTGGTGCGCACTCGCTGCGCCGGCTGGCACACCACAGTCGATTCTGGATCGCTGGAACGCGGCGGCCAATGAAGCGCTGAAGGACGACAACGTTCGCGCGCACGTCGAAAAAGCCGGCTACGAGGTTTGCGGCGGCTCGGCCGCGGACTACACCGCATTCTTCAAGCACGACATCGAGACCTATCGGCAACTCGCCGCGGCAACCGGTTTGAAAGAAGAGTAGACTGGAGCGTGATCGGTCGGCTTTGAAACAGTTTTACGCAGCTCCCGACGTCATGCCGGTCTGGGCGCCAAGCAGCGCGCCGATGAGGCTCGTCGTTTCCATAGCGGCGGCATGATCGCGCCCGCGCTTTAACGACCGATGAATCGAATGCAGCCAAACCGCTATTGACTCGGCTTATGCCGCCCCTATACTAAACCAAATGGTTAAGTTTTCAGACGCCGCTCTCGACCGCACCTTTGCCGCGCTGTCCGATCCGACCCGGCGCGCGCTGGTGATGCGGCTTGCCGGGCAGCCGGATATTTCCGTGACCGAGCTTGCCGCGCCGTTTTCGATGTCGCTGCCGGCGGTGATGAAGCATCTGAACGTCCTTTCGGATGCCGGCCTGGTCGAACGCAC
Organism: uncultured Alphaproteobacteria bacterium; assembly: GCA_963742215.1. Classification (GTDB taxonomy): domain Bacteria; phylum Pseudomonadota; class Alphaproteobacteria; order Rhizobiales; family Xanthobacteraceae; genus BOG-931. The sequence goes on along the minus strand of CAVULJ010000011.1, from coordinate 108,520 downwards.
CAAAACCGGGCGCACCGTCGCCTGCCGTCTCGACGCCGAGCCGATGCGCGACGCGTTCGAATGGCTCAACCGTTACGAAAAGTTCTGGACTGAGCGGCTCGATCGTTTAGCCGCGTTTCTGGATGAAGAAGAGTTCTCAATCGCAAAAGGAAAAGTCATGGCCACCGCAACAGCCACCAAGCCAAGCCTCACCATCAAGCGCCGATTCAAAGCTCCGCCGGCCAAAGTCTACGCGGCGTGGACCGACCCGGACAAAGTAAAGGGCTGGATTGGACCCGGCGAAACCAAAGCGAAAAGTGTCGAATCCGATTTGCGCGTCGGCGGCCACTACCGCTGGGTGATGGTTGCGCCAAGCGGTGAAGAGCATGACGTCCGGGGCGTTTATCGCGAAGTCGTCCCGAACGAAAAGCTGGTCTTCACCTGGGCGTGGAAATCGACGCCGGAGCGCGAGTCGCTCGTCACGGTCTTGCTCAAGCCTGACGGCGACGGCACCTTGCTCACGCTTACCCACGAGCAGTTCTTCGATGAAGACGCGCGTGACCGTCACCAGTTCGGCTGGAATGGCGCGCTCGACAAGATGGAAAAGATGTTCACCTGAATTCAAAAGGAGCAAGACCATGCGTGGATCACACGGCACGTTTTACTGGAACGAACTTTGCGCACGCGACATCCCGAGCGCGAAGAAATTCTACGGCGACACGATGGGCTGGACTTTCGACGGCATGCCGATGCCCGGCGGCACCTATTGGCTCGCCAAAATGGGCGACGAGCCTGTCGGCGGCATCTTCGACATCAGCGGCCACGACTTTGACGGCATGCCGGAAGTGCTGGATGTCCTACATCGCGGTTGACGACGTCGATGCGCGCGTGAAGAAAGCCACCGCTGCCGGCGCAACATTGATGAAGCCAGCCTTCGACATACCGGGCGTCGGCCGCATCGCGATCCTCAAAGAGCCCGGCGGCGCCGGCATCGGCTGGATCACGCCGGTGCCGCAGCAGTAATCGGGATCGCACGGAGTTACCTATGGAACAGCATCGCATCGTTTCGCAGGAAGAATGGATCGCGGCGCGCAAAGCGCATCTCGCCGAGGAAAAGGCCTTTACCAAGGCCCGGGACGCGCTCAGCAAGAAACGGCACGAGCTGCCATGGGTGCGGGTCGACAAGAACTATGTCTTCGACGGCCCGAACGGGAAGGAGACCCTGGCCGATCTGTTCGGCGGCAAGAGCCAGTTGATCGTCTATCACTTTATGCTCGGGCCCGGCTGGGAAGCCGGCTGCCCGAGCTGTTCATACCTCGCCGATCACTTCGACGGCGCGGCGATCCATCTCGCGCAGCGCGACCTATCTTTCGTCGTGATCTCGCGGGCGCTGCTTCCCGAAATCGAGCGATACAAGCAGCGCATGGGCTGGAAGTTCAAATGGGTGTCGGCATTCGGCTCCGACTTCAACCATGATTATCAGGTGTCGGAGTCTCCGGAAGAGAAAGCCAAAGGCGAGGCCTACTATAATTACGAGATAACGAAGTTTCCGAGTGATGAGCGCCCGGGCGCCAGCGTGTTCTATAAAAACGAGGCCGGCGAGGTGTTTCATACCTACTCGACCTACGGCCGCGGCCTCGATACGTTCCTCGGCGCCTATCATTTCCTGGACATCGCGCCGAAGGGCCGCGATGAAGCCGGCCTGAAATTCTCGATGGCCTGGGTACGCCGGCATGACGAGTACGATGGCGCCAGTGTTGATCCGAACGCCGATTACGTCGAGCCGAAGAAAACGGATTCGTGCTGCGATTAGAAGCCGCAACTTTTAACTTTTGACGGAGGGGACGCAAAATGTCGACGGATCTGCAATATCTCGCATTCACAGCGCTGCTGACGGCATCGCTGTGGATACCTTATGTCGTCGCGCAGGTGAAAACCAACGGCCCGCTGCAACCGGCCAATTACGTCGACCCGGCCCAGCGGCCGCTGCCGCCGTGGGGCAAACGGGCCGATCGTGTCTACATCAACGCTGTTGAAACCTTTGCGCCGTTCGCCGCGCTGGTGATTGTGATTCATCTGGCGGGCAAAGCCAACGGCACGACAGCGTTACTCGCGATGTCTTTCTTCTGGCTTCGCGTCGCGCACGCCATCGTGTTCTGGGCGGCCATTCCGTATATTCGTACGCTCGTGTTCACGCTGGGCTATGTGGTGATCCTTGGCCTGTTCTACGAACTAATGTTCTAGCGCTTGCCCGCCATCCGGTTCTCGCTACGATTAGTTAAGCGAGAACCGGGGCCGGCCGATCATGAACGACAAGGTTTCGGATGAGAGGTTTTTGAAGACGGGAGTTTTTCTTGCCCCGTTTCATCCGCTCAACGAAAACCCGCTGCTCGCTCTCGACCGGGACATGGAGCTTCTGGTCCATCTTGACCGGCTGAATTACCACGAGGCCTGGATCGGCGAGCATCACTCCGGCGGCTTTGAAATTATCGCCAGTCCGGAAATGTTCGTAGCCGCCGCGGCGGAACGAACGAGCCACATCCGGCTCGGCACCGGGGTAGTCTCCCTGCCGTATCATAATCCCTTCACCGTTGCAGGCCGCATGATGCAACTCGATTACATGACGCGCGGCCGCGCGATGTTCGGCGTCGGCCCGGGCTCGCTGGTTTACGATGCGATCAAGATGGGCCTCAAAGCCGAGGATCAGCGGCGCAAGCTTGACGAGTCGCTCGACGTCATCATGGATCTGATGCAGGGCCGGATGGTGACCAGAAAGACCGACTGGTTCGACCTGCAGGAGGCGCGGCTGCAATTCCGAAGCTATTCGCAGCCAATGATGGAGATGGCGGTGGCGTCCGCGCGTTCGCCAACCGGCGCGCTCTCTGCCGGCAAGCATGGCATCGGCATGCTGGCGATCGGAGGCACTTCCGACGACGCCCTGAAGGCTCATGCCGACAACTGGAAAATCTATGAAGAGACCGCACGCGCCAATGGCCACGTCTCCGACCGGCGCAAGTGGCGCATCGTCACTTTTGCTCACGTCGCGGAGACGACCGAACAGGCGCGCCAAGATGTGAAGTTCGGACTGGAAGATTTCAGGCGTTATTTTGCCGAAGTCGGAACATTTCCGATCGTGCCTCCCGATATCAGCGGCGATCCGGCGGAGTATCTCGTATCGTCTGGCATCGCCTGTATCGGCAACCCGGACGATTGCATTCGGCATTTCGAGCGATTGTGGAAAGGCTCCGACGGCGGCTTCGGCGGCGTGCTGCTGCTGGCGCACAACTGGGCCGACTGGGCGACAACGCGGAAAAGCTACGAACTGATGGCGCGTTACGTGCATCCGCACTTTCAGCGCAATGCCAACGCGCTGCGCGAATGGAGCTATAATGACGCCAAGTCGAAATACGAGACGGCCGGCGCTCAATCGCGCGCCGCAGTGCAGGCCGCGATCGACCGTCATCGGGCGCGCACGCCCGGAACGAACACCGGGTAGCGCTGACCCCCTCCGGTCAGATAAGATTCAACAGGTGCCACCACAGCGGCAGCGTCAGGAATGAGACCGGAATACCCACGCCGACCATCAGCGTGAGCAGCGGCGGATCGAGCTCGTGGTCCATCGCCACGATGCTCGCTCCGATCATCGGTCCCATCGCCGCTTCGAACACGGTCACGTTCAGGATCGGCCGGTCATTCCACATCAAAGGCGCAAACAACAACAGGATCAACGCCGGGCCGACCACCAGCTTGAAAACAAGCCCGACGGTCAGCGCGAAGGCCTTGCCGCGCACATGGCTCAGTTGAAGTTGATAACCGACCGAGACCAGCGCGATCGGAACGAGCGTGGCGCCCAGGCGTTTGAGCAATTCGTCGAGCCATGCCGGATAGTCGAACGGCGTCAACAGCAGCGCCAGAATGAAAGCCTGAAACGGCACGAACAGAAGAATGCGTCGGATCACCATCTGCGCGCTGATACCGCCCCCCGACGAATAGATCGAGGCGACCAGGATGCCGAGCGTAGACAGCACGAAATACGATCCGATCTGATCGATCAGGATGCCGAGCCCGAGAAATTGTGGGCCGTAGAACGTATCGATCATCGGCAGGCCGACGAACGAGGTGTTCGCAAGCCCGCCTGTCAGCATCAACGCACCCGTCGTGCTGCGCGAAAACCCGAAGGTCTTGCCCGTCAGCCAGAAGAACCCGCAGCCGAGAGCGAACATCACCCATGCCATCAGCGCCGGCAGGATCAAATTGCTCTGAAGTTGCAGGCTATGAACGTAAGTCAGGGTCAACGCAGGAAGCGAGATGTGAACAACAAACCCGTTCAGCGCCGCAGCCGCGTTGTTCGGCAAACGCTGCATCCGGCGTAAAATGATGCCGAGAATAAAACAGGCGCCGAGCAGCAAGTAATTGTTCATAAGAACCGCTTTTGCCGCGCTCAAAGGCCGCAACGTCGACTTGACCTTAAAGGATATTATAGGTGCGAAAACAGTGCTTGGTGACAAATAACCCGCCCTGCGGTACACCTTGAGACCAAGACGCAGAGACGTTGGCCAGAAGACTTGGGCTATGCCGGTAGACACTCTTCCAGGGCGGGAACTCGTCTCTGCGATCGCGAATTTTCGCGCTGCGGCCGAGACATCTATCCCTTCGTATTGGAGCGACGATGATTGTCGCGAGCTTTTCCGGTTCACCAGCGTCCGGACCGTACCGGCTGGCGAGGCGCTGATCCGGCACGGGGAGCCCGACCGGACGCTTTATTTTGTGCTCGTCGGCGAACTTGAAATCATCCTGCCGTCGGGCGATGCGTTCAGCATGGGTCGCGTGGCCGAGGTCGGACCGGGCTCGGTACTAGGAGAGCTGGCATTTTTCGACGGCGGTCCGCGCTCGGCCGGAGCCTGGGCGGTCCGCAATTGCGAAGTTGCGGCGATGACGCCCGGTCAATACGCAGCTTTCGAACAAAGCCACCCTGCCCTTGCCCGCGATCTTCTGTTCGCGCTGGGACGCATCCTCGCCATGCGGCTGCGCCGCGCCAACGCCAGAACCGTCCGCTAGAATCGGGCTAAAATCGGTCCCGCGCCAGATTGCATCCGCTGGCCGAGGCGCAGCGACTGCGCTGGCTTCCGATCGTCGACAGGCCTCCGCTAAGATGCGTTAATGGCCCGCGCATCGCTGCCTCGATCGTACGATGGAATGACTAATGAACGACCGCAAAGCCCTTCAATCGAATCCGATCCGGGATTCCAGAAATCGCATCAAGCTCGGTGTTTTCGCAACCAACGGCAATGGCGCCGCCTTCACTTTTCATCCGGATCGCTTCAAGTGCACCTGGGACGCAAACCTGCGGCTGGCGCAAATGGCCGAGAAGCTTGGATTTGAGGCCTTCGTTTCTGCGGCGCATTGGAAGTCGTTCGGCGGTGACGATCACTACAGCGGCGACTTGATGGAAACGTTTACCTGGGCGGGAGCAGTCGCTGCCGTGACGGAGCGCATCGGTGTCATCAGCACGGTGCATGTCACCGTCAACCATCCGGTCTTCGTCGCCAAGGCGGAGGCGACCGTCGATCTCGTCTCCAACGGCCGGGCGGGCATGAATCTCGTTCTCGGATGGTACCCGCCGGATATGCAGCTCTTTGGCTATGAGGTGAAGGAGCACAGCGATCGGTTCGAACTCGCCGAGGAATGGATCCACATTTTCGATCGTTTGTGGTCGGAACGAAAAAGCTTCGATTACAACGGCAAAAACTATAACCTGAAAGCCGCTTACAGCCAGCCGCATGGCGTGCAGGCTCGTCCGGTGCTGCTCAACGCTGGCCGTTCTCCGCGTGGCCGGGAGTTCGCGGCAAAGCACTGCGACATCGCCTTTGTCTCGGCGCATAACCCTGCGCCTGCGGCGATCAAGCAGCAGGTCGAGGACTACCGCAACGAAGCCCGTACGAAGTTTGGCAGAGAGATTCAGATATGGATGTCCGCTTACGTCGTGCTGCGGGACACAGTCGAGGATGCGCAGGCTTACGCCTACGATTACATCGTCACGCAAGGTGACGATGCGCCTGTCCAGAACATCATCAAAAATAATGCAATCGACACCAAATCGATGCCGCCCGAAGCAGCCGAAAAACTCGCTTACGCCTTGAAAGCCGGGTTCGCTGGCTACCCGCTTGTCGGCGATGCGGATCATATCACGGGCCTGTTCGCGAACCTCTCCGACGCAGGTGTCGATGGGTTTCTGTTGACCTGGCTGGACTATGAAGGCGGTCTCGACAGATTCGGCCGGGAAGTGCTGCCTCGCCTGGAGAAAGCCGGACTTTGGACATCGAGCGGCGCCTACGTGTAACGGCGCCGTCGCTGGAGCGCGGACTCATTAACGCGGAGCCGCAATTGAGACAAGCTGGACGAAGGCAAGATAGTTGGCGGAGCGCTTGTTGTAGCGCCTCACGACCGTCGACATTGTTTGATTTTATTGAAGAACCGCTCGATCGGATTGCGCGGTCGGCGAAAGCAGATTGGCTCGTTGCGATCGCCTCTCGAGGGCAAAGGACATGAACGACCTATGTCGGGAAACGAATTCGCCCCGAATATCATGAACGGCGGATCGTACCCTGCCTAATCAATCTTGATGTTGGCAGCCTTCACCACTTTTCCCCATTTCTGCGTTTCATCGGAGAGGAACTTGCCGAACCCAGCGGGCGACATCTGCACCGTCTCAGCGTCCAAATCGGCGAACCGTGCCATAGTAGCGGCCTCACTGAGCGCTGTGCCGATGTCACTGTTAAGCTTTTCGACAATCTCGGCAGGCGTCTTTCTGGGCGCGCCTATGCCGTACCAGCCGCTCGCTTCGTAACCCGGGACGAATTCGGCCACAGTCGGAATATCCGGCAAAGTGCGCACGCGCTCCGCGCTGGTCACCGCAAGGGCCCGCAGCTTTCCTTGGCGGATGAAAGGAAGGGACGTGGATATCGGATTGAAGATAACCTGCACCTGTCCGCCTAGGACGTCCGTCATCGCGTTCCCCGCCTGATTCGGCACGTGCACCATCTCGGTGCCGGTCATCATCATGAATAGTTCGCCGGCGAGGTGCTGCGGCGTGCCGGGCCCTCCGGATGCCATGTTGATCCTGCCCGGATTGGCTTTCGCGTAAGCGATAAATTCCGCGACGGACCTGGCCGGCACCGCGGGATTGACCTCCATCACCAGCGGCGTGCGCATGATGCTCGCAACCGGTGCGATATCGTTCAGAAAGTTGAAGTTGAGAGAGCCGTAAAGCGTCGCGTTGACCGCGTTGGCCAAGGTTACCAACAGAAGCGTGTAACCGTCAGGCTGCGCCTTGACGACGAATTCGGTGGCGATATTGCCTCCAGCACCGGTTCGGTTCTCGACGATGAATTGCTGGCCGAGCCGTTCCGACAGGGGGGGCCCAATTAGACGTGCGGTGACGTCCGGCGTTGTACCCGGAGGAAAACCGAGCATGATGTGTACCGGCCGCGCCGGGTAAGATTCCGCGTACGCCATTCGGGGCACTGCCGGGAGCGCGACGGCGCTCATGGCGAGACGCATGAGCTTGCGGCGAGAGAATTTTATCTGCGGCATGCTGGCGGTCATGTTGGTCTCCTTCAAGCGGTATCGCGCGGGGGTTGTGATAGGTTGCGTCTGCGCCGCCTTGGCGGCGATTTCTGATCCACAAGATTTCCTTCGATCACGCGAATCAGAAGGTTCATGAACTGCTTTCGCTCGCGTGGCGGTAACGCGGAAACGACTTCCGCGTTGACACGATCGACGGCAGGCAGCAGGCGCGCGTAAAGCTTTTTGCCCTTCGTGGTGAGGCTCAAGAGCCGCAATCGCCGATCGGCGCCGTTTATTTGGCGCGCAGCCAATCCTAATTTCACCAATTGCTCGACAACAACGCTTGCGGTGTTGCGGTCAAAATTCAGACGAACGGCGAAAACGTTCTGCTCGAGAACTGTGTTCTCGGGCAGCCAGCCGAGGTGTTGCAGCGCTCCCCACTGTAGTGAGGTAAGGCCGTGCTCGCCGACTACCGTGCCAACTCGTGCTGCACAGATTTGATGAAAGCGCCGTGCTGCCGCGGCTGGGATGCCGTGCCAGGGCGCCGCCGCGGAAAGCCGCACCGATAAATCGTTGGTGATCCCGGCAACGTTTCGCATCGTCACTTATCTCCCATTGCCATATTATATGATCGTAATATAATATGACGATATCATCGTCAAGGTCGGACGGTCGACGGGACAAGGCCGTGAAATAAAAAGGAGCGACTGAATGAGGAGTGGGCTGTCTCGGTGGTTGGAGACCCAAACGGCCGGCACGCTACCGACACCAGCTGAAACAACCGGACAGAGGTAATCAGGCTAACTAAATCGTCTAAATACCTGCTTTTGGCGCTCAGCAGAGATTGCGCGACGCGTTGCTGATGTCTGCTTGCGACCCAACTGCGATATTGGCTTCGATGGGAGTTGGGTCATGCATGGCAAAATCGCCTTGGAAGAACATTGGGTAATCGACGGGGCGTTCGATATTGCGTCGCATTTCGGAACAGCAGATTGGCGCTTGTCGGTCGATTCCCGTGACCGCCGGCTAACTGATATGGACACGAATGGTATTGAACTCGCCATCCTCGGACTGAACTCACCGGCGTTGCAAGCTATTCTTGATTCGGCAGAGGCCGCCAACGTCGCCCGCAAGGCAAACGACATCTTAGCTGACGAAATTGCGCGCAACTTCCGCCGCTTCGCAGGCTTCGCCGGTCTACCTATGCAGAATCCGGAGGAGGCCTCGCGGGAACTCACACGCTGCGTGACCGAATTGGGCTTTAAGGGAGCGATGGTCAATTGCTTCACTCAGAGACAGGTGCCCGAATCGGCTGTCTACTTCGATCTCCCGGAATTTCGGCCGTTTTGGGCGACAGTGGCCAAACTCGACGTGCCGTTCTATCTCCATCCCCGGCTGACCATCCCGTCGCGGGCAAAGTCGTACGAAGGACACAGCTGGCTCTACAGTCCAGCCTGGGACTTCGGAAGCGAGACCGCGCTGCAGGCTCTACGGTTGATCGGTTCAGGATTATTCGACGAATTCCCAAACCTGCAAATTGTGCTCGGCCATCTCGGCGAGCGCATTCCATTCGATATGAGGCGGATCGATAATCTTATGAAAATATTGCCCGTGAAGCACTCCGCGAAGAAACCAGTGTCGCACTACATGCGGAACAATTTTCACGTGACCACCAGCGGTCAGTTTCACGACGCGCCATTCCATTGCGCGCTGGCCGAGATGGGACCTGCGCGGATTATGTTCTCCGTCGACTACCCGTTTGAGGAGATGGCAGCAGCCGCCACCTGGTTTGACAATACCACCCTGTCGGACACCGACCGAATTCAGATCGGGCGCACCAATGCGATCAAGCTATTCAAGCTTAGCCTCGATTAAAACCCGCGAGCACGTCTGCCCCAAGGTTGACGTTCGTATTCTACATGGGTGGGTCGTAATAAGCTCAGAGGTGAAAGCATCGGGAATGGAATGTCGCCTATTGGCCCTTCGCGTCATTTCGCTGCCGTGCGGCAATTAGGTCGCTCTCGGAGTAACGTGGACGTTGGGCCGGGTTTTGTGAGTCTACGCCCCAGTCGAACATGGCGATGCCGTCGATTTGGACATTAATGTCGGCGCGATTGGGTATGCCGCCGAAGCAGGTCCAGGTTACTTTCTCGCCGTCAAAGTATTCGCGGAAGGTCTCGTTGAAGAGCGGAGTGGCGGTATGTCGAGAAGACGTTACCGAAATGCGCCGCCGGCAAGGATCTGGTGAATATTCGCCATCGCGTTGCAGCGCGTGCTGCTGGCCGAAAGCTCAGCCTCGCAACTGTGATCGCCTACGGGTCCGGTGTTTCCCCCGCGGCGAGCGCGAGCAGGAAGACAAAACCGACCCAAAGAGTTGGCGTAAAAAGCGCAGTGGCGATCAGAACTTGCGAAGCATGGTGCAGCATGGCGCAGGGCTCCTATTCGTTCGTTCTAAACGATGTGCCCCACATCAAGTCTCGCTTCGAAGAATTAATAATCCCTCAAGATTGATGAATCCTTAAAAACCTGCGGTTCTGGCGTGACGTCTTTATCCTGGCCCATTCGCGTCGCTTCGCTGCTGTGCGGCAATTCGGTCGCTCTCGGAGTAACGTGGACGTTGGGCCGGGTTTTGTGAGTACGCGGCCTAGTCGAACACGGCGATACAGTCGATCTGAACATTGATGCCGGTGCGGTTGGGCGTGCCGCCGAAGCAGGTCCGCGTTACCTTCTCGCCGTCGAAGTATTCGCGGAAGGTCTCGTTGAAGCGCGGGAAATCCGCAACGTCGCGCAGCGTCACGCGCATGTTGACGACGTTCTTCGCTGTTGCGCCCGCGGCTGCAAGTACGCTCATCAGATTGTCGAGCGCAACGCGCGTCTGCACGGTGATATCGCCTTCAACGACGTTACCGGTGGCGGAATCGACTGCACCCTGGCCGGACAGGAATAGCATGTTGCCGAACCGGATGGCTTGCGCGAGCGGCGAGACGGAGTGGCCCGGCGTGATGCCAACCGTCGGGGCCGAGGACAAGCTGATGATCCGTTTGGGCATGATGCCCGCCACTCTGCGTTATGGGGCAAGCGCGCTAATCGAACATGGCGACGCAGTCGATCTCGACATTGATGCCGGCGCGGTGCAATACGCCGCCGAAGCAGGTTCGCGTCACTTTCTCGCCGCCAAAGTATTCGCGGAAGGTCTCGTTGAAGCGCGGGAAATCGGCTACGTCCCGGAGAATGACGCGCATGTTGACGATGTTCTTCGCCGTCGCGCCCGCGGCCGCAAGTATGCTCATCAGATTGTCCAGCGTCTGGCGCGTCTGCACGACGATATCGCCCTCAACGACGGTGCCGGTGGCGGGATCGAGCGACCCTTGACCCGACACGAACAGCATGTTGCCGAACCGGATCGCTTGCGCCAGCGGCGAAACGGGCTGGCCCGGCGTGAAGCCGGTAGTCGGCGCCGAAGACGAAGTGATGATCTGCTTGGGCATGGACATTCCGCTTTGACGTTGTGGGTCGAGAAATTTTCGGCCAAGAAGTCTCTAAAAGCCAGCAGTTTGATGCCTGCCGGGCCACGACTACCGCAATGGAGAGTTTGATATGATTGGGAACGGCGTTACCAGACGCAACTTCGGAAAGACCCTGGGTGCAGCAGCCGCTGGCCTCGCCCTTCCCACGATATTTCCGCGCGGCGCGCGGGCGGCCGATGTCATTCGTCACGGGCTTCAAATCGGCGCCATGGGTGCGTTGCGCACGACGCTGCCCGTGGCCGCACAACCGGACAACCTGACCTTCGACGTGAAGGACTTCACGGACAGCACGGCCGCTCTGCTCGCACTCGAGCAAGGCGAGTTGGACATCTGCAATACGACGACACAGCATCTCACCAGAGCGATCAGCGAGAACATCCCCGTAAGGTGGGTGTGCGGGTACGGCGGCGGTTACAATGTCCTGGTTTCCGCCAAAGCGCTTAATCTCAAGGAAAACGATTCCGCTGCATTGAAATCGCTCGTGGCGGCGCGAAAGCAATCGGGAAAAACGCTGACGATCGGCGTGCCGACCGGATCTCTCCAGCACGCGAAACTATTGGTCTATCTGAAATCCATTGCGATCGACCCCGACAAGGATGTTCAGATCGCCAATATCCCGTTTCCAAACCATCCCAGGGCTCTGCAGGCAGGCGAAGTTGAACTGGCGATGACGCTTTCTGCGTTCGGCGCGATCGCGATTGATAAGGACTACGCGACTCTTTTCCTGCATTTGTTCGGCGGCAACTTCGGCAAGCAGGAAGTGGGCTTTATTGTCGCTGAGAAGCTCATCAAAGATAAACCGGATCTGGTGCAGCGCGTTGTCAATGCTCACGTCGCTGCCATCAAGACTTTCATGGACCAACCGGACAAGCAGATTGAATTCGAAAGAAAGTATTCGCGATTGCCCGACACCGTCATAGCTCTGCAGGAGCGCGACTTTCTCCATTACAACTTCAAAACGAATGTCGCCGATATCAAGACGATGGCTCGGGAGCTGAATCAGCTTGGCTGGGTGAAAGAAGATTTTGGCCCAAAAGTAGACGGCTTCGTCGATCTGTCGTTTGCATCCAAAGCGTCGGGCCTCACACCGGCTGAATTATCAGCCTGGTGATGCCGGACCAAGCCACATCTCCTGGTGATCAGCCTGCCTCAGTTGCAAAATCGGGGGCTGCATGGAGACGCGTGTCTATAACGGTTCAATACGCCATCTTTCCCGTTGGCATTCTCCTGCTGTGGCAGATCTGTAGCGAGATCGGCTTTGTTCGGCCGGACGTCCTTCCGCCGCCATCCGCGGTTCTTGCAGTCTGGTACGATCTGATAACAGGTTCGACGGATTTGGCGGGCCGCTATTCGGGCACGTGGCTCGACCACGCGTGGGCAAGTACGTGGCGGGTATTCGCCGGCTTTAGTTGGGGCGTTGCGCTGGGAATACTCCTGGGCTTGCTGGTTGGGCTTTCGCGGATGGTGGAGCGCACTCTGGATCCGACGATCCAGGTATTGCGCAACATTCCGGTTACGGCTTGGGTCCCGCTCTCGCTGGTCTTCTTCGGAATCGGCAACGCACCGGCTATTTTTCTGATCGGCCTTGGTGCGTTTTTCCCGGCTGCAATCAACTCCACCCACGGCGTCCGTCAGATCAACATCACGCTCTATAAAGCCGCCCGCATGATGGGCGCCAATGAATGGGAGCTTCTATCGCGAGTCATCCTGCCTGCCGCGCTGCCTTCGATTCTGACCGGCGTCCGGCTTTCGATGGGCATTGCCTGGGTGCTTGTCGTCGTCGCCGAAATTCTCGCGGTAAGGAGCGGCCTTGGTTATCTTCTGAACGATGCCTACCAGTTTTTCCGAAACGACGTCGTGATCGCGGCGATGTTGAGCATCGGACTGCTGGGTTTTTGCAGTGATCGTCTTGTTGTCTTCGTCCGCGACATTCTTCTCACCTGGAACAAGAAGGAGACGTTTGGTGGGGAGAATTAATATCAATTCTGTCACGAAACGGTTTCAAACAGGGAGTTCGGCGGTTACCGCGTTGGATAACGTCAGCCTCTTCGTTCAGGAACAGGAAATCGTGACACTCGTCGGCGCGAGCGGATGCGGGAAGTCCACGCTATTGAACCTCATCGCCGGCTTCGAGATGCCTACCGTCGGAAACGTCCTCGTCGATGGCCAGCCGGTCAAAGGACCGGGGCCGGACCGCGGCGTCGTCTTCCAGCAGACCGCGTTGTTTCCCTGGCTGTCTGTCGAAGACAACATTGGGTTTGGTCTCTCGCTGCGGGCGAACCAAAAGGTTGGCGATCATCGACAAATCGTCGAGCGCATGCTGCAAAGAACGGGATTGTCCGCCTTCCGTGAACGCCGGCCTGCCGAGTTGTCGGGTGGCATGCGCCAGCGGGCAGCGATCGCGAGCGTGCTGGCTATCAATCCATCGACTCTTTTGATGGACGAGCCGTTCGGCGCGCTCGATTCCCTGACGCGGTCCATCATGCAGGATTTCCTGCTGGAGATATGGGATGAGCAGCGCAAGACTGTGGTGCTGGTGACCCACGATATCGACGAGGCGGTCTATTTGGCGGACAGGACAGTAATTATGACCGCCCATCCCGGTCAAATCCACGAAGTGATCGACGTCGGCCTGCCCAGGCCACGACGGTACGAAATGCGAAGCGAAGCGCCGTTCATCGCGCTTCGCGATCACGTCACGCGGATTGTTCGATCCGAGGCCATAAAAGGTACTGTCGGCGGCTGACGGTGGCGGGAAGTTCCATTCCGCTGACCGCAACCGCGAAGGTGATTCTTTGCTCTCACGCAGACCTACCGTGCATTAAAACACTTTTGTTAGTTTTGTTGCATGAATCTGAATTGACTAAAATAATTTCCTATCTAGAACGGTGTTTGGCTTCGCTCGTGGAACAACATTCTACTAATTTCTGTAGTCAGTATGAAACATATCGTCCGAATTCGGCGCGCACGTGAGATGCGCGTTGCCCTGATTTTATACGCATCGTTACGCAGCCGAGGACCTCGGTCTTGAACCGGCTCGACGCGCTCGAAGCGCAAAGCATCTTCATCTTTCGCGAGGCCTACGCGCGATTGCGGAGCGTCGCACTGCTGTGGTCGCTTGGCAAAGATTCCAACGTGATGATCCGGATCGCCCGCAAGGCGTTCTTCGGCCGCGTGCCGTTTCCGGTTCTCCATGTCGATACCGGCAAGAAATTTCCCGAGATGTATGCGTTTCGCGATCGCTATGCGACGCAGTGGGGTCTCGATCTCAAAATCGAGTCCTGCCCGCCAGTCGAGGCGATCGACCCGAGCCTGCCGCCCGCGGCCCGCTCCGCCGCGCGCAAAACGGAAGGGCTGAAGCTCGCACGCGAAAAATATGGTTTCGACGCGCTGATCGCCGGCATCCGCCGGGACGAAGAGCCGACCCGGGCCAAGGAGCGGGTGTTCTCGCCGCGCGGACAGGAAGGCGGCTGGGATGTACGCGAACAGCCGCCGGAATTCTGGGATCACTTCAACGCCGCGCCGCCGCCGGGAGCGCACCTGCGTGTGCACCCGATTTTGCATTGGACCGAGTTCGACATTTGGCAATACACGCGGCGTGAAGGTATTCCGATCATTCCGCTGTATCTGGCCAAGAACGGCAAACGCTACCGCTCGCTCGGCGACGCTGACATCACGTTTCCCGTCGCATCCGAAGCGGCGACGGTCGACGAGATCATAACCGAGCTGCGAGGCCACCAAGGTCCCGGAACGGGCCGGTCGCGCGATGGATCACGAGACCGAGGACGCGTTCGAGCGCTTGCGCGTCGCCGGATATCTCTGATCCGCAATTCGGAAACCCTTTGATGAATATGCACGCCACAAACGACAGCGCAGAGCCGCGCCAGACGCGAGACCGCCCGCTGTTGCGCGTTGTCTTTGTCGGCCACGTCGATCACGGCAAATCGACGCTGATCGGCCGCCTGCTGCACGAGACCGGCGGCTTGCCGGATGGCAAGCTCGCGAACCTGACCGCGGTCAGCGAACGGCGCGGCGTGCCTTTCGAATGGTCGTTCGTGCTCGACGCGCTGCAAACCGAACGCGACCAGGGAATTACACTCGATACCAGCCAGGTGCGTTTGCGTACCGATGCGCGCGACATCGTGCTGATTGACGCACCGGGCCACGCCGAACTGTTGCGCAACATGGTGACCGGCGCCGCGCAAGCCGACGCAGCCTTGTTGCTGATCGATGCTTCCGAAGGCGTGCGCGATCAAACCCGCCGGCATATTCATTTGTTGCATCTTCTCGGCGTTCCGCAGTTGGCGGTGGTCGTCAACAAGATGGATCGCATCGGCTTCGACCAGGAAAAATTCGCCGCGATCAAAGCCGAGATCACCGGCGAGCTTTCCCGCCTTGGCTCTTCCGCCGTGGCGATCCTGCCGATCGCCGCACGGCACGGCGACGGTGTGGCCAAGTACACACCGGCGCTGGCTTGGCATAATGGCCCGACCGTTTTGCGGGTGCTCGACAGCTTCGCCCCGGCTAAACCGCCCGCGGCGTTGCCGCTGCGCTTCCCGGTTCAGGCGGTCTACAAATTCGATGACCGGCGGATCGTCGCTGGGCGCGTCGAAAGCGGCCAGTTCGTGGTCGGCGACGATGTCACGATATTGCCGAAAGGAACGCGGGCCCGCATCCGCTCAATTGAGACGTGGCCCGCATCTTCGGACGGACAATCGCCGCGGACCGCAAGTCGCCGGACAATCCATCGGCCTCACGCTTGATCGACAAGTCTTCGTCGAGCGCGGCGACCTGATTGCCGCGCTGGATCAGCCGGCGAAGCCAGGCGCAGCGGCTGCGCGCCCGGGTATTCTGGCTCCATCATGAACCGCTTCGAACCGGAGAAACGCTTGGCGTGCGCATCGGCATGGCCGAGCGGCGCGGCAGAATTGAGACAATAGAAAACGTGATCGATCCCGGCGAACTTGCGAAAGCGGCGCCGAGCGAGCTTGCGCGCAATCATATTGGCGAGATCGAAATCGAACTGTCACAGCCGGTCGGCGCCGATCTTCATGTTCAAAATCCGCGAACCGGCCGCCTCGTGCTCGACGTCGCCGGCCGTATCGCCGGCGGCGGGCTCATTCTGTCGCTCGATGCCGAGACGGATCGTGTTCCGGAGACCAGAGCCCAAGATGTCGGCGCGGACCGCGATGGTCTGATCGCGCTTGCGGCGCGGCTGAACGAACATCTTTTTCCCCTGCATCCGCGCGAGCGGCTTGAGCGTTTTTGCCGCGAAGTCGCCGGCAAAATCGTCTTCACCACCAGCTTCGGGCTGGAAGACCAGGCGATCCTGCACATGCTGCGGGAGCGCTCCCTCGATATCGACGTCGTGACGATCGATACCGGCCGTCTGTTTCCGGAAACCTATGCGCTTTGGGCCGAGACCGAGCGGAAATACGGCCACCGCATCCGCGCCGTCTACCCGCAGCAGGGATCGGTGGAAGCCTTTGTCCAGACACACGGGATCGACGGCTTCTATGACACGGTTGACGCAAGACTGGCGTGCTGCCATGCGCGCAAGGTCGAACCGCTGTCGCGTGCGCTTGCCGGCGCGTCAGGCTGGATCGTCGGGCTTCGCGCAGACCAGTCCGATCATCGGCAGAAAACAAAAGTAGTCGCGGTTGATGAGCGCGGCCCGCTCAAATTCAGCCCGCTGTTCGACTGGAGCCGGCAAGGCGGTCCAGAGCTACGCCGAACACAATGGAATTCCGGTCAACCCTCTTCACGAGAGAGGCTTTGTTTCGATCGGCTGCGCGCCTTGCACACGCGCCATCGCGCCCGGCGAGCCTGAGCGGGCCGGCCGCTGGTGGTGGGAGCAGGACGCCAAGAGAGAATGTGGCCTTCACAGCCGGAGCGATGCCGGCGAAGTAGCACAGCGGGCAGCTGTTGGCCCCACTGGCACGACAATAAAAGGCGGCAACTGCGCCGGAGCCTGACGATGGTCGACCCGCTTTACGTCGCATCGGGATTTGGTGTCGGTTTTCTGGTCGGCATGACCGGAGTCGGCGGCGGCTCGCTGATGACGCCCCTGCTGATTTTGCTGTTCGGTATTCATCCGGCGACCGCGGTGGGTACGGACCTGCTGTTCGCAGCCTCGACCAAAACCGTCGGAACAGCGTGTCATGCCGCGGCCCGAACGGTCGATTGGGCGCTGGTTGCGCTCCTTGCCGCCGGCAGCGTTCCAGCGACTGCCGTAACCGTCGTTGCGTTGTCGCAATTCAATCTGGAAAGCGCTGCCGCGCAACACGCCATCACGATGATCCTCGGCGCGGTGCTGGTTGTCACCGCCGTCTTTCTGCTCCTGGGCCGAAGCCTTCGTGACCGCTACGCGGAACAACTCGAAGCGCTTGGTCCCGGGCGGATCAGATTGTTCACGATCATTCTCGGCGTCGTCATGGGCGTGCTGGTCACCGTCACATCGGTAGGCGCGGGAGCCATCGGCGTGACCACTTTATTGCTGCTGCATCCGAAGATGCCGGCCGGCCGCGTTGTCGGCTCGGATATCGCGCACGCGGTGCCTTTGACGCTGCTCGCCGGCGCCGGCCACTGGTATTTGGGATCGATCGACTGGGCGCTGCTGGTAACGCTGTTGATCGGATCACTGCCGGGAATTATTGCCGGAAGCTACCTGGCAACGCTGGCCCGCGAGGCCGTGGTGCGGTTCGCTCTTGCGAGCGTCTTGGTCGTCGTGGCGGTAAGGCTGTTCGCATAGCCAAGCAGCGCGTGCCGGCTGCTATTCCGCGGCGATCAGGAAACGCGCCGCTTCCGGGCCAGACGCCGCCGGAAATTTCGTGATGATCGAACCGGTCGAGACGATCATGCGGCTGCCCGGCGCAACCTCCCGCCAGAGTGGATCGGCGCGTGTAAAGGCGAGCAACTGGGTTGCGTTGAGCGGGGCAACGACATCCATGACGCGATCGAGAATGCCGGCCTGCTGCGCATCGATGCCGGCCGGCTCCCGCAAACTCACCATCGCGCGGCGCGCGTAGTCTGAAAACTTGATTGGCTGTTCGCTTACCTTGCCTGCCCTGCACCAGCGTGCCGACGGCGCGCGGAATGTCAGCGGCATAGGGGCCTTGTGGGGTACAGGTATATTCCGTCAGGCCCGTCAGCGACCGCCCAGTACGGCGATAGTGCTCAAGGTCCGCATACCAGAGGATGGTATTGAGCTTGACGTGCCCAAGTTGGCCGGGTTCAGCGCGCGCAACAAGATAGTGTGCGGCAACCGCGATGCGAACGATATCCGCATCCGGCTTCCCCACCCCACGCAACGCCACCTGCACTACTCGACAACTTCCCACGCCATTCACAACTCGATCATAATTCCAGTGAGCGGCCCCTTGTTAGGGCCTCGCGGCGGTAATCCACTGGAATCTTTGGGCGTTCGGGAAGCGGATCAGCGTGTCGGGACGGGCTTTTCGCCGCGATAATCGTAGAATCCCGCGCTGGGTTTTGCGGCCGAGCCAGCCGGCCTCGACGTATTTCACCAGCAGCGGGCAGGGCCGATATTTCGAATCCGCAAGGCCCTCGTGCAGTACCTGCATGACCGAAAGGCAGGTATCGAGGCCGATAAAATCGGCGAGTTCGAGCGGTCCCATCGGGTGATGCGCGCCAAGCCGCATCGCGGTGTCGATCGCCTCCACGTTACCGACGCCTTCGTAGAGCGTATAAATCGCCTCGTTGATCATCGGCAGCAGGATACGGTTGACGATGAACGCCGGGAAATCCTCCGAAACGGCAATGAGCTTGCCCAGCTTGCCGATGAATTGCTTGGTTGCTTCGAAGGTTGCGTCATCGGTGGCAATGCCGCGGATTATCTCGACCAGTTCCATCAGCGGCACCGGATTCATGAAGTGAATGCCGATGAACCGCTCCGGCCGATCGGTCGAGGCGGCGAGCCGCGTAATCGAGATCGACGACGTATTGGTGCCGACGATCGCCTCCGGTTTAAGCGAGGGGCACAGCGCGTTTAAGATCTTGCGTTTGGTCTCTTCGTGCTCGGTCGCAGCTTCGATAACCAGATCGCAATCACCGAGATCGTCGAGCGACTTCGCAGGCGCAATGAGTTTAATCGCCGCCTGCCGCTGTTCGTCGCTGATGCGCTGGCGCGAGACCTGGCGCGCCAAATTGCCGTTAATTGTGGCAAGACCCTCGGCAATTCGATCCGGCACGATGTCGTTGAGCATGACGTGAAAGCCGGAAAGCGCACAGACATGGGCAATGCCGTTGCCCATCTGGCCGGCGCCGACAATTCCGATCTTGCGAATGGGCTGAACCATGGTGCTCGGCGCCTGGGTGCGTTCTTTCGGCCGTTCCTTGACCTCAACCATACTAATCTACCTTAAACGTTCGGTCAGCGTTTGACTTTGTCGAGCTCGGTCGCGAGTTCCGGCAGCGCCTGATAAAGATCCGCGACCAGTCCATAGTCAGCGACCTGAAAGATGGGGGCTTCTTCATCTTTGTTGATGGCGACGATGACTTTCGAGTCCTTCATACCTGCCAGATGCTGAATGGCGCCTGAAATTCCGACCGCGATATACAGCTCCGGCGCCACGACCTTGCCGGTCTGGCCGACCTGCCAGTCGTTCGGCGCGTAGCCGGCATCGACCGCGGCGCGCGACGCACCGACCGCCGCACCAAGCTTATCAGCCACCGGCTCTATATATTTGGTGAAGTTCTCGCGACTTTGCATCGCCCGGCCGCCGGAAATGATGATTTTCGCCGAGGTCAGTTCCGGCCTTTCCGACTTGGAAAGTTCCTCGCCGACAAAGCCTGAAAGCCCTGGATCGGCCGCGGCTGTGGCAGGTTCCACCGGCGCGGAACCGCCCTCGCCCGCTGCCTGAAACGAGGCAGTACGCACGGTGAGACCTTTTTCTTCTCCGCCGAACGCACCGTCTGGATTGCGTTGCCGGCATAAACCGGCCGTTCGAAGGTATCCGCGCGCATCGACCTTGATGACATCGGAAATCTGCATCACGTCGAGCAGTGCCGCGACCCGCGGCATGATGTTCTTTCCGCTCGTGGTCGACGCCGCCATGATGGTTTCGTAGGGCCCGGCGAGCGAAACGATCAAAGCCGCGGTCGGCTCGGCCAGCATGTGATCGTAGAGCGGCGCGTCGGCGAGAAGGACTTTGGCCACGCCATCAAGCTTGGCTGCAGCGTCAGCCACCGCTTTGCAACCGGAGCCCGCGACCAGCACATGCACTTCGGCGCCAATAGCCTTCGCCGCCGTCAGCGCCTTGTTGGTCGCGTCCTTGAGAAGTCTTGTTGTCGTGTTCGGCGAGCAGGAGCGTCGGCATCAGATCGCTCCCGCGTTTTGCAGGCTGACGATCAATTCGGCGACGGTTTTCACTTTGACGCCGGCCTTGCGCGTCGGCGGCTCGGTGGTTTTCACGACCTCGAGCCGCGGCTTGATGTCGACGCCATAATCGGCAGCGGTCTTGTCTTCGATCGGCTTCTTCTTCGCCTTCATGATATTCGGCAGCGAAGCATAGCGCGGCTCGTTGAGACGTAAGTCCGTGGTGACGATCGCCGGCATTTTCAGCTTCACCGTCTGCGAGCCACCATCGACCTCACGGGTGACCATCAGAGCATCGCCATCGAGCGCGACTTTGGATGCGAAAGTGCCTTGCGGCCAGCCGAGCAGCGCCGCGAGCATCTGGCCGGTCTGATTGCAATCGTCGTCGATCGCCTGCTTGCCAAGAATAATGAGGCCGGGCTGTTCGGCGTCGGCGATGGCTTTGAGGATTTTTGCCACCGCGAGTGGCTCAACGGGACCGTCAGTCTTTACCAGGATGCCGCGGTCGGCTCCCATGGCGAGCGCGGTGCGGATAGTTTCCGAAGCCTGCTGCGGGCCGATCGAAGCGGCGATGATCTCGGTCGCCTTGCCGGCCTCTTTCAGCCGGATCGCTTCCTCGATGGCAATCTCGTCGAACGGGTTCATCGACATTTTGACGTTGCCCAGCTCGACGCCGGAACCGTCTGCCTTGACCCGGATTTTAACGTCCTTATCGACCGCCCGTTTAACAGGCACGAGAATCTTCATGATTGTAGAACTTGGCTGCTTAAGTGTGGCTATTGATGGCTTTTTTATCTGTTCTCGCCGCTTTCGGCCACGCTCGCAAGCGGGGCGATGCTGCATTGCAAAACCCTAATCGGCATGGTGCTTGCGGTCAACGTGGCGGCATCGCCTCGCCCGGCGCAAAGACCGGCTCCGAATGTGCGCAGTCAAACAGCCTGATACCGGGCGGCCGCATGAAAAAGAACAGAACCGCGCCGGTGAGAAGCCCACCGATGTGACACCAATAAGCAACCCCGTTCTGCACGCCGTTCGCCAAATCGGCGATCTGCATGACCACCCAGAGACCGATCACCCAATAAGCCCGCAGCCGCAGCGGTATCAGCCCGAGCAGCACCGTGACCTTGGCGCACGGCCGGAACATGGCGTAAGCGGAAATCACGCCAGCGACCGCGCCGGACGCACCGATCAGATCGATGTTCGAATTTGGGCCGCTCATCACATAAGCGATGCCGCCGCCGATCCCGCAGGCGAGATAGAACAAAAGAAAGCGCCAGTGTCCGATGGCTTCCTCGATGTCGTCACCGAACACGAACAAAAAGATCATGTTGCCGAACACGTGCATGAAGTTGGCGTGCAGGAACATGTACGTGACGAGCGTGAGCGGCGCCGGAAGCGTGAACTGCACCGCGCCGCCGAATGCTGCTGGCACCAGCCCGGCTAAATGATCGATCGCCGCCACGCTATCGGGGGCGATGATCGCCTGAAAAAGAAAATCGCGAAATTGGCGACGAGCAATCCCCACATCACGTAGGGCGGCGTCGGCCACTTGAACGGGCTGTGGTCGTAAATTGGAATGACCATGGTGCGATACCGTCAGCGATTGGCGCCGGGTTTCCACAATACGTCTTGCGCACCTTTGTCGTTGGCGTAGCGGCTCGCGACAAACAGGTAGTCGGACAGGCGGTTGACGTATTTCAGCAGTTCCGGCGTGACGCTCTCGCCGCGCTTGTCCTTCAGCTGCACGATCATCCGCTCCGCGCGACGGACGATGGTCCGGGCCAGATGCAGATAGGCCGCCGCGGCGGTACCGCCCGGCAGTACAAACGATTTCAGCGGTGCGAGCTCGGCGTTGAGCCGGTCGATCTCCTGCTCGAGCCAGGTGACCTGTGCCTTTGTCACCGTCAATCGCGCACCGCCAGGTCCTTTCCCAATTTTGCCCCTGCCTTTACCCGGCGTGCAAAGATCGGCGCCGACGTCGAACAGATCGTTCTGAATCCGCGACAAGGCGACATCGAGCATGCCGGAGGTATGCAGCCGCGCCACGCCGATCGCGGCATTGGCTTCGTCGATCGTGCCGTAGGCAGCGACGCGCAAATCGTATTTCTTGCGCCGCGCGCCGGTGCCGAGTCCGGTGGTGCCGTCGTCACCGGTGCGGGTATAGATCTTGTTGAGCTTAACCATGAAGGCGCGGGCTCACTTCTGCATGATCCAAAGGGTCGCCATGATGACGATGATGGCGATGAATTGCAGCAGCACGCGCAGCCGCATCAATTTCTGGGAGGTATTGCCGGACCCGCCGCGCATCATATTGGCGAGACCCAACAGCAGGACGAGCGCCACCGCTCCGACGGCGATCGGCACCGCGACATGAGACATGAAATTGGCCATGGCGGGCACTCTAACGGTCCGCTCATCCCCGCGAAAGCAGGACCCGGAGATGAATTCCTGCTTGCGGGCCAATGAGCGGCTTATGTCGTCCTGTTTTCACTCCTGCGAGACATGCGCTAAGAAAGCGCCGCAAGTCAGAAAGGTCCCGCAATGATCGTCGATTTTCAGCACCATTTCACGCCGCGCGAACTGATCAAGGAGGACCCGGGCGACCGCCTGATCCTCCGCTATGATGCAACGGGAACGCCGAGCTACACGATCCATTCGCTGCTCTATGACCTCGACGAGCACGTGCGCATGATGGATACCGCCGGCATCGACGCCGCCTGGCTGACCAGCGCGGCCGGCATGTGCGCCGATCTCGAAACCTCACACTTCATCAACGAAAAAGCGAAGCAGGCCGAGCGCGATTATCCAGGCCGGTTCATCGGCGCGGCGCACACGCACCCGCTGGGCGGCGACGCGGCATTCAAGGAGCTCGCCCGCTGCAAGCACGAGCTCGGCTTCGAGGGCGTGACGATCTGCTCGGAGTTCGACGGCAAGTGGATCGACGATCCGGCGATCGAGCCGTTCTGGGCCGAAGTGTGCAAGCTCGGAATGTTTGTATTCGTGCACCCGGCGCTCAAGCTCAATCGTCCCGAGCAATTCGACGCCTACGACACCGCGCGCGCGGTTGGCCGCGAGTTCTCACTGATCATGGCGACGATCCGACTGGTCAATTCCGGCGTTTTCGACCGCCATCCCGAACTCACTGTGCACATGGCACATCTGTCCGGCGGCATGGCGGGCATGCTGTCGCGCATCCGCTGCTTTCAGGACAAGGAGTTCTGGGGCACCGCCGGCAACAAGCGCCACGGCGTCGCGCCGAAGCACGACTTCGACTACTACATAAAGCACAACCTTGTGTTCGACACCGCGGGCTTCGCCGGCGGCATCGGTGCGATTAAAGCCGGGCTGTGCGAAATTCCCACCTCGCGCATCGTGTTCGCCACCGACTACCCGCAGGAAATCCGCAAGCGCGAAATCGTCGGCGACTTCGTGCGCGACATCCGTGCGCTGGGCGCCGAAGGCGAGCGATTCTGTCCGGCAATGTCGGGCTGTTGCTCAAGGGGCCGGCGGCTGCGCGGAAAACCGACAGAACGGCGGCGCGTTAGCCGCCGTTCGCGCTTAGGCCCGACGGCCGGCTGCGGTTTGCGGCAACCCAATTTAGATCAGATTGCCGAAGAGGCGGCTGATCACCGGCTCGCACGAGACAATGTCAGGCGGAAACGCTCATTTCCAGTGGCTCGCGCATGACATAGCCGCGCCCCCAGACCGTCTCGATGTAGTCCTTGCCGCCCGATGCATTGGCAAGCTTCTTGCGCAGCTTGCAGATGAAAACGTCGATGATTTTCATCTCGGGTTCGTCCATGCCGCCATAAAGATGGCTCAAGAACATTTCCTTGGTGAGCGTCGAGCCCTTGCGCACCGCCAGGAGTTCCAACATCTGGTACTCCTTGCTCGTCAGATGAACCCGCGAACCGTTGATCTCAACCGTCTTGCTATCGAGATTTACACATAGATCGTCAGTATTGATGACAGACTGTGCGTGTCCTCTCGAGCGTCGCACGATAGCGTTAATGCGCGCGACCAACTCGTCCTTGTGGAACGGCTTGGTCATGTAGTCGTCAGCGCCGAAGCCGAGACCCTTGATCTTGTCCTCGATGCCGGCGAGGCCGGAAAGGATCAGAATAGGCGTCTTCACTTTCGACGTGCGCAGCTTACGCAGCACCTCGAAGCCCGACATGTCTGGGAGGTTGAGATCAAGCAGGATGATGTCGTAGTCGTAGATCTTGCCGAGATCGATGCCCTCCTCGCCGAGATCGGTGGTGTATATGTTGAAACTCTCTGCCTTAAGCATCAACTCGATCGATTGCGCCGTAGCGCTATCGTCTTCAATCAGCAATACGCGCATGCAAGCCCACTTCCTCGTAACATGAGGCTGCAACATTAGCGCTACGCACGGTTAATAATGTTTGAATCTCATGCAGGGGGGCGCACGGATATGGCTGGCGGCCGCTTTTCGCTCTTAGCTGCCGCGCCAATCGGCGACCGCCGCGGCAGCCTTTGGGGGCAAAGCAGGCGCAACGTCGGGAAAATAACCCGCCAGAAAAAGCTCACGCATAGGCCATGCGTGAGTGGCGGCGAAACAACAGCCACAGCACGATCGCGCCATTGACCGCGTTCCAGCCCACGCCGTTCAGGAACGCGGCCTGGTAGGAACCGCTTAGGTCGAAGATGTAGGCGGACAGCCAGCCGCCCAGCGCCATGCCGAACAGGCTCGCCATCAGAACGATGCCGATGCGGGCGCCAGCTTCCTTTGCCGGGAAATATTCCCGGATGATGATGGCATAGCTCGGCACGATGCCGCCCTGAAACAGGCCGAACACGGCGGAAATGACGTAGAGCGAAACCAGCCCGTCGTAGAGCAGATAGAGCAGCAGGGCGACGCCTTGCAGCGCAGAGCCCAGCATCAGCGTCGGCATGCCGCCGACGCGGTCGGCGATAAAGCCCGAGCCGATGCGGCCCACGATGCCGAATGCCATCATCAGTGCCAGCATATCGGCGCCGCGAGCGACGCCGTAACCAAGGTCGCCGCAATAAGCGACGATGTGAACCTGCGGCATCGACATAGCGACGCAGCAGCAGACCGAAGCCAGCGCCAGAAGGATTTGCAGCGCCCCCGGTGAAAGCCCGAGCGATGCCGGCGACGCGGTTCGCGCTGCCGCATTGGCGGTTGCGGTAATGACCGGCGCGCGCGCACGAAGCGCAATGACAGCAATCAGCACCATCGCCGCGCCGCAGGACAGCGCAATAGCGATATGGGTCGCGCGCCAGCCATAGAACGCGATGGATCGCTGCAACAGCGGCGGCCATACCGTTCCGGCGAGATAATTCCCCGCCGAGCACAGCGTCACCGCTACGCCGCGACGGCGCACGAACCAGTTGGAAATGTCAGCCATCAGCGGCCCGAAAGTCACCGAGCTGCCAAAGCCGATCACGACGTGCGCAAGCGCGAACACGAAAAGGCTGCCGGCACTGGCCGCGGCGAAATAACCGAGGCTGAGCGCAATCGCGCCGACTGCAATCGGCCACAAAATTCCGGCACGATCGAGAAGCCTGCCCATCACGACACCGCCGACAGCGAATCCCACCATCACCATCGTGAATGACAGCGCCGCTTCCGAACGGGGTGCGGCGAAATCCGCTTGAACGGCAGGAAGGGATACGACGACGGACCACATGCCGACGCCGCCGATAGTCGAGATCAGCATGGTTGCGGCCAAGCGCAGCCACGCCTGCCCGGAATCAGGCACAGCGCTTTTCAGAGCCGACGATGAAGTTGACGATTCCATGCGGCGAAGTTCACCGAGGCGACCTTCACCGTCAACCCCGGCTGGCGCCGCTGGATTAGAGCGTCGTCATCCGAGAAGCGGATGACATCGATTAGTTCGTTCCATCCAGCAATCGTCGCGCGATGACGTGCGCCTGGATTTCCGCGGCGCCTTCGAAAATATTGAGGATGCGGGCGTCGCAAAGCAGGCGCGAGACCGGAAATTCAAGGGCAAATCCGTTACCGCCGTGAATCTGCACCGCGTTGTCGGCCGCGGCCCAGGCAACCCGCGCCGCGAGAAGTTTTGCCATCCCGGCCTCGAGGTCGCAACGCCGTCCGGAATCCTTCTGCCGCGCAGCGTAATAGGTGAGCTGGCGCGCGATCATGATTTCGACCGCCATCATGGCGAGCTTGTCGGAAACCCGCGGGAATGCCGCGATCGGCTCGCCGAACTGCACACGTGCGGTGGCGTAGCTTAAGCCCTGCTCCATCGCCGCCTGCGCCACGCCGATCGCACGCGCTGCGGTCTGGATGCGTGCCGACTCAAACGTCGCCATCAATTGCTTGAAGCCCAGCCCCTCGACGCCGCCGAGCAGGTTTTCCGCCGCGACTGCAAATCCGTCGAAGGCGATCTCGTATTCCTTCATGCCACGATAGCCGAGCACTTCGATCTCGCTGCCCGTCATGCCGGCAACCGGAAACGGTGTTTTGTCGTCGCCGCGCGGCTTCTCGGCGAGCAGCATGGACAGGCCGCGATAGCCGCTCTCGGCGGGATTGGTGCGAACCAGGAGCGTCATCAGATCGGCACGCACCGGATGAGTGATCCAGGTCTTGTTGCCGAAGACCTTATACGCGCCACCTTCTTTCACCGCGCGCGTGCGCAAACTCGCAAGGTCGGAGCCAGTGTTGGGCTCGGTGAACACCGCCGTCGGCAGCACTTCGCCCGACGCGATCTTCGGCAGCCATTTGCGTTTTTGATCTTCGGTGCCAGAACCGAGAATCAGTTCCGCCGCGATCTCGGAACGGGTGCCAAGCGAGCCGACGCCGATATAACCGCGCGACAGCTCCTCGGACACGACGCACATCGATTCCTTGCCGAGCCCCATGCCGCCGTATTCTTCGGGGATGGTGAGGCTGAACACACCGAGCTCGGACATCTGCTCGACGATTTCGAGCGGAATGTATTGGTTCTTCAGGTGCCATTCATGCGCATGCGGCATCACCTGGCCGTCGGCGAATTTGCGCATTTCGTCGCGGATCGAGTCGAGCGTCTCGTCGAGACCGCAGGCGCCGACGGTGCCGTCCTGACGCTCGCGCATCAGTTCGACCAGCCTGGCGCGGCGTGGCGCCGTATTGCCGGTCGAGATCAGATGATCGACCGCGGGCGTGACGCGCGTCGCGACGGCCGAGGGGCTCAAGCCCATATCAGCGAGCCGGACGATCTCGCCCTGGCTCATCGGAATACCGCCGAACATCTGCGCCAAAAACTCGCCGGCGCCGATGCGGACCAGAAGCTCTTCGGTCTCACCGAAGCTGCCGCTCGCCTGCAGCCGCTCGGTGTAAGCCGCAAGCTGGCGGATCGCTTCGACATAGGTGGCGAGCCAGGCGAGGCCGTGGGTGGCCCGCTGCTCGCGGTCGAAGACACGCGCCATGGGACGACCCTGGACCGTAACTCGCGCGGCAATGCTGCGGCGGGCATCGGCAAACAGGGCTTCGACGGCAGTAACCGCCTCGCGCAACGCGGTGTTTAATTCATTGCCGGCAGGCATAGGCGACGACGCGGCAAGCGACATGGAGCGCTCCGAAAACCTGGTTTTTGGGGCCGCCCGGACGGCTTGGAAACTTTACGCGTGCACCGCACAAAAGCCAATCAGGGACCTAGCCGGGACGGGGCGGTGAGGATAAGTCCCTGAAACCCTCCGCAAGCAGGAATATGACAGCGTTTCTCGCCAAATCTTAACCATTTTCCGCTTTGCTGGCGTGGAATGCCGCATCGTTTGTGCCGCGGAAGCCGTAATCCCGCTCGGTCGATTCATGGTCAGCGCTGAACTCTTCTCCAAAATGTCGGTCCGCAACCGAATTGTGTTGCTGGCCGTCATTCCGGTGATCGGTTTGCTGGCCATCGGGCTCGCCTTCAAGACCGGCGATATCGAGGTCGGCCGCGCCTTCGACAGCGTGCACCGCGATTCCGAGGTCGCCGATGCCAGCCGGGACCTGAAGACCGGTCTGCTGATGATGCGCACCGCGACGCACCGAGTTCGTGTCGCGGCCGTCCGACGCAGAAGTGAAGGAATTCAACGACGGACAGGATCTCGCGATCCGTTCGCTGGCGCGTATCGCCGACACGCTTGGGACGTCGGAAGAGGACGTCATCACGCCGCTGCACATCACCTTGCGCGACCTCAAGGCCAGTTTCGAAAGCCTGGTCAACGAGCTGAAGTTACTCGGCTATACCGAACATGACGGCATCAATGCCGATCTCAACGCTTCGAGCACCGCAGTCGAGAAGATCATTCACGAGGATTTGTCCTGGGTAGCCGACGTCGACGCTTCCCGGCTGCTGATGTCGCTTCTCAAGATGCGCCGTGACGAGATCGAGTATCGGCTGACCCGGGTGCGCAGCGCCGAAAAGAACTTTCTCGACGAGGAAAAAAACTTCAACAACCTGTTCGATTCGGTCGACGGCGCGCCGGAAATGAAAAAGAAGCTGAACGATCAGGTGATGGCCTATAGCTATACGTTCGCACAATGGGTCGCGAGCACTGATGACATCGCTCCGCTGCTCAGCCTGATCGAGCACGACACTGCGAGCGTGCTGCCGGAAGCCGACAAGATAATTGCAACGTCGCGCGAGAGCGCGGATAAAGCCGCGAACGCGCTGGCCGCGTCGCGCGCACGTATCCGCGACTTTCATCATCTGGGTCGGTCTTGCAGTCATTCTGATCGGGCTCGCGTGCAGCTGGCGCATCGGCCGCTCCATCACGCAGCCGCTGGAGCGTCTCGCGGACGCCATGAAACGCCTTGCCGCAGGCGACACCTCCGCCACCGTTCCGTCCGCAAAGTCCCACGATGAGATCGGCGCCATGGCTCGGACGGTGCTGGTATTCCGCGACAATATGATCGAGCGCGAACGGCTGACCGCGGTCGAAGCGCAGACCAGCACGGCACGCGTAAAGCGCGGCGAAGCGATTGCGGCGATGATCGACAAATTCCGCGCTTCGGTCGAGCAGGCACTGGCACGCCTGCGGCAGGCCGCTGGCCGCCTCGAAGACGCGTCGGGCGTTCTTAATGTCTCCGCCGACTCGGTGAGCGCCGAGGCGCGCGACGCCGAGAACAGCGTCGGCACGGCCGCCGTCAACGTGACGACCGTCGCAAGCTCGATCGAGGAACTTGCCGCCTCGATCGGCGAAATCGCATTGCAGGCAACGCGCTCGACCGAGGTCGCCGGACGCGCCGTCGCAGAGTCCAAACGCACCGTCAACACGATGACACAGCTCGGCACCGCCGCAAATCGCATTGGCGAAGTGGTCGGGCTCATTCAGGCGATTGCCGGCCAGACCAATCTGCTGGCGCTCAACGCCACCATCGAAGCCGCACGCGCCGGCGAGGCGGGCCGCGGTTTTGC
This sequence comes from uncultured Alphaproteobacteria bacterium, assembly GCA_963742215.1. Lineage (GTDB taxonomy): Bacteria > Pseudomonadota > Alphaproteobacteria > Rhizobiales > Xanthobacteraceae > BOG-931. The sequence continues at coordinate 78,722 of CAVULJ010000011.1, read as the reverse complement.
CGTTGTCGCTACCGAAGTGAAATCGCTGGCGTCGCAGACCGCGCGCGCGACCGAAGATATCGCGGCCCAGATTGGTTCGATTCAGTCGGCCACCGCGGACGCGTCGCAGGCGATCGAACAGGTGTCCTCGATCATCGACGACATGTCGGAGATCGCCGCCACCGTCGCCTGTACGGTCGAGGAACAGAACAATGCGGTGGCCTCGATCGCCGAGGGCGTCAATCGCGCTTCTGTCGAAGCCAAGACCGGCGCCAACGCCATGAGCCGCGTCGCCGGCGCGACGATCGGCGCCCGCGCCACCGCAGCCGACGTCAAAGCGCTGGCTGACGCGCTTTCGGTCGAAGCCGAAAGCCTGCAAGGCGAAGTGCGCCGCTTCCTCACTGAAGTGCAGGCGGCCTAACAGCTATCGCGCGTCAGCGGGATTGTTCATCGCCTCGCCGCCGTCGCCGAGCAATCCCCCGCAGGCGCTACTCACTCCTCTCGATATGCCGCCGCAACGAGGACAGCCAGCGTCCAAAGGAATCGCGGAAGAAACCCGTCCATTCGTCCTGCCGCTCTGGCGCGCAATCGAACGTAGCCCACCATTCGACGAAGGCCCGGTCACCCTCCGTGACCGGGGTGACTTTCAGGGTCGCGCGATAGCGCTGGACCGGCATCGGCGGCTCGCCACAGAATTCGTAGCTCTGTGAGCGGTCGATATCGGATGCGGCAAGCAGCTTCTGCCGGATGTTTTTGCCCTGATACATCACGTTGCGGACAGCGCCGACCGCATCGCCGGATTTGCCGGCTTCGATATGGCTCTCCCCTGCCCCGTCGACCCAGACTGGATAATTGTTGAAATCCCGAATAAAACTCCAGATGTGATCCGCCGACTGCGGAAACACGTTACTGTAATAAGCTTTTGCCATGTGTCTCCTTCTGGTGCGGACAACAATTGACAATGCCGGCCGTTCGAAACCACCCGTTTCCTGAGCTAAGCTGGACGGCGATGATGCTGAGCCATGTCCGCCTGCGGCTTTCGCGTCGCCGTGGACGCCTTTTATCGCTTCAACGCCGACGACGGCTGGGCGATCGCCAGCCACATCGCGCTGTCGACGCTGATGTCGATGTTTCCGTTTCTGATTCTGGTAACGGCGATCGCCGGCTTTATCGGCTCCCAGGATCTTGCCGACGAGGTCGCCCGCATCATCATCGCTGCATGGCCGCGCGAAGTTTCGGCAGGCATCGCCGGTGAGATCCACAGCGTCCTCACCACAGCGCGCGGCGACGTGCTGACATTCAGCGCGGTGTTCGCGGTCTATTTCACCTCAAGCGGTGTCGAGAGCCTGCGGATCGGCCTTAATCGCGCTTACGGGCTTATTGAGCCGCGGCCGTGGTGGCTGCTGCGGCTGGAATCGATCGGCTACGTATTGGTGAGCGCGATCGGGCTCCTCACTCTATCGTTTCTGGTCGTGCTTGGCCCGCTGGTTTTTCGCGCGGCGCTGGCGTACCTGCCGTGGCTGGCGCCGCTTGAGACTCATTACGATATCGGCCGTTTTGCACTTGCAACTTTATTGCTGACAGCCTCGCTCATGATCCTGCACATGTGGCTCCCGCGCGGGCGGCGAAATTTTTTTGAAGTTTGGCCTGGCATCGTCGCCACGCTTGGCTTATGGCTGCTCGCCGGATTTATTTTCGGCCGCTACCTCGCTGATTTCTCCTATGCCTACGTCACCTATTATGCCGGTCTCGCGTCGGCAATGACGGCACTGATCTTCCTGTATTTCACCTCGACTATCTTCATTTACGGCGGCGAATTGAATGCGGCGATCGCGCGGGAGCGCGAAGAGACAACCTGAGATAAGCATCAAAGCCAGTTGAAGCGTTCAGCTTCGTCAGGATCGCGTCGATTGCCGGTTCAGTTCCGGCACCGACGCCGCTTCAAGGACGTCGTCAAAGTTCCGCAAGCCGGTGCGCGGTGCATTAACCAGCACCGCCATGTTTCCGGGCTTGTGCCGGTTGGTGCGCATCAACTCATGCGCGTAGGGTATCTTGTCCCACGGGAAGACGTCGCTCATGCACGGATCGATACGCTGATCGAGCACGAACTGATTGGCGGCGCTGGCCTGCTTGAGATGCGCGAAGTGCGAGCCCTGGATCCGCTTCTGCCGCATCCAGACGTAGCGCGCATCGAACGTGATGTTGTAGCCGGTGGTTCCGGCGCAGAATACCACCATGCCGCCGCGCTTGACGACGAGACACGACACCGGGAACGTCGCCTCGCCGGGATGTTCGAACACGATATCGATATCGCGCTTGCCGGTGATGTCCCAGATCGCCTTGCCGAAGCGCCGCGCCTCTTTCACCCAGGCGTCGTATTCGGGCGTGCCGACTTTCGGCATCTGACCCCAGCATTTGAATTCGCTGCGGTTAATGACGCCTTTGGCGCCGAGATTGAAAACGTATTCGGCTTTCGACTGATCGGAGATGATGCCGATCGCATTGGCGCCGGACGCGGCGACAAGCTGTACGCCGAACACGCCAAGGCCGCCCGACGCGCCCCAGATCAAGACATTATCGCCGGGCTTGAGCGTATGTGGGGAATGACCGAACAGCATGCGATAGGCCGTGGCGAGCGTCAGCGTGTAACACGCCGACTCTTCCCACGAGAGATGCGGGGGCTTTTGCATCAATTGCCGCGATTGCACGCGGCAAAATTGCGCGAACGAGCCGTCCGGCGTCTCGTAGCCCCAGATCCGCTGCGACGGCGATAGCAGCGGATCGCCGCCATTGCATTCCTCGTCGTCGCCGTCGTCCTGATTGCAGTGAATAATGACTTCGTCGCCGACTTTCCAGCGCTTCACTTTCGAGCCGACCGCCCAAACTATGCCGGACGCGTCGGAGCCTGCGACGTGAAACGGATGCTTATGACCGTCGAACGGCGAAACCGGTACTCCAAGACCGGCCCATACGCCGTTGTAATTCACGCCGCCGGCCATGACGTAGACCAGCACTTCATCTTCGGCGATCGGCCAGGTCGGCACGACCTCGCTCTGCATCGCCTGTTCCGGCGGGCCATGCCGCTCTTTTCGAATGGCCCACGCGTGCATGTTCGCCGGCACGTGACCGAGCGGCGGAACCTCGCCGATGTCGTAGAGGTCCTTAAGCGGCGCAGCAGACGGTTTCACTTGCGCGACGGCCATCACAGCCTCCGATATCTGTCGTCGAGTCTGCCGCGTTTCATATTGCAGCGCAATAATTACTTTCTGCGATACGGCATAATGGGCCGCAGGGCCTGACAGCGGAACTCTGACATCCTATGGTTACAACGCGCGGCCGTTGAGGAAAAAGTCGCGTACGTCGCTGGCCCTTGCCGGGACGGGGAAACAAGGGGAGTGCCATGGGCATTATTGTTTGGCTGATCGTCGGTGCGATTGCCGGCTGGCTTGCCGGTATGGTCGTAAAGGGTGGCGGCTTCGGACTGATCGGCGACATCATCGTCGGCATTATCGGCGGCTTGATTGCCGGTTATTTGTTGCCGGTCGTCGGGCTTCCGATCGGAGCGGGGCTCGTTGGTGAAATCATCGATGCCTTCATTGGCGCGGTGATCCTGTTGATCATCCTGCGTCTGGTAAAACGCGCGTAACTGGGCCAAGTGTCCGCGCGTCTTTGCCTTTAAGGGCTCTTCAAGGCGCATCGGCCTAGCTTCGCGACAAGCGAGGCCCGGCGACGTCGGAGCAAACCATTGGCCTAAGCCGCAGCGCCGACGCCCGGGCTGCCATGCCCTGGCTCGTCGCTGCGGCGGTTTATTTGCTGTTGATGGCGCTCGGCGGCCGTTGGGCATCCCAGCTTTCATCGACGGGCGAACCGAACTCTATGGCGAACAGTTCATGCTCCGCTATTACCGCGGAGTCATGCTGGAGGATCTTCCGGACTTCCTGAAACTCCTCGATGACTACCGGATCGAAACAACGCTCCTGGTTCCGCCACGCCGGCGGGCGCTGCTGGACCGCTTGCCCGAGTGGCGGCGCGTCTATGCCGACCCGACCGCGGTCTATCTACACACGCCATCGCGCTTCAGCAGAATAGGCGTCGATCATTCCCGAAGTGCCGCCACGGTCTTGACGCCGTGAAGTTGATGTTGCATTGCAACAAAATTCACGCCACATTAGCTGTGCCGAAGTCCCGAACAGCCACGCGGCGAACCAGTGCGCGATAAGCCAGTTGTTGATAGGCCTTGGATTTTTCGGACCTACGCCGGGCACTCGACCGCCACGGCCTCCAATGAGCTTTACCGGAAGAACCTGAGCAAGGGGCAGACCGGGCTCTCGGTCGCTTTCGATCTGCCGACCCAGACCGGCTACGACAGCGATCACATTCTGGCCAAGGGCGAGGTCGGAAAGGTCGGTGTTCCGATCGCGCACCTTGGCGACATGCGCGCGCTGTTCCAGGATATCCCGCTCGCGCAGATGAACACCTCGATGACCATCAATGCCACCGCGGCGTGGCTGATGGCGCTCTACATCGCGGTCGCCGACGAGCAGGGCGCGCCGCGCGCCGCGCTGCAAGGCACCATCCAGAACGACATCATCAAGGAATACCTTTCACGCGGCACTTATGTTTTTCCGCCGGCGCCTTCGATGCGGCTGATCAAGGACATCGCGATCTTCACGACGAGCGAACTGCCGAAGTGGAATCCGATGAATATCTGTTCGTATCACTTGCAAGAAGCGGGTGCGACGCCGGTGCAGGAACTGGCCTATGCGCTCGCCACCGCGGTCGCCGTGCTCGACACGGTGAAGAAATCCGGTGAAGTGAGTGACGAGAAATTCGGCGAGGTCGTCGGCCGCATCTCATTCTTCGTCAACGCCGGCATGCGCTTCGTCACCGAAATCTGCAAGATGCGCGCCTTCGTCGACTTGTGGGAAGAGATCACGCGTGACCGCTATGGCATCAAGGATCCCAAGCAGCGGCTGTTCCGCTACGGCGTGCAGGTCAATTCGCTCGGACTCACGGAGCAACAACCGGAGAACAACGTTGCGCGCATCCTGATCGAGATGCTGGCTGTGACGCTGTCGAAAAAGGCCCGCGCCCGTGCCGTGCAATTGCCGACCTGGAACGAGGCGCTCGGTCTGCCGCGCCCATGGGACCAGCAATGGTCGCTGCGAATGCAGCAAATCCTTGCCTACGAGACGGACCTCCTGGAATACGGCGACCTGTTCGACGGCTCCAAGGTGATGGACGCCAAGGTCCAAGAGCTCAAGCACGAGGCGAAGGAGGAGCTCAAGCGTATCGAGGAGATGGGCGGAGCGATTAAGGCGGTGGAAACCGGCTACATGAAGCAGCAGCTCGTCGCCTCGGCAAGCGCTCGTTTCGAGGCGATCGAGCGCGCCGAGCAGATCGTCGTCGGAGTTAACAAATACGTCGAGACCGAGCCTTCACCGCTAACCGGCGGCATCGACGCCATCATGACGGTATCGGCGGAGGCCGAGCGAGATCAGGTCGGCCGCCTCGAAGCCTGGCGCGCGCAACGCGACGGCGCGAAAGTCGCCGCAGCACTGCAACAGCTCAAGCGCGCCGCCGCCGGTCAGGGCAACATCATGCCAGCGTCGATCACCTGCGCGAAGGCTGGCGTCACCACCGGGGAATGGGGTTGGACGCTGCGCCAGGCGCTCGGCGAATATCGCGCTCCGACCGGCGTCGGCCAGGCTATGCGCAACGACGTCGAAGGACTCGACGACATTCGCAGCGAGGTTGACCGCGTGTCGCGGAAGCTCGGACGGCGGATGACACTCCTGGTCGGCAAACCAGGGCTCGACGGCCATTCCAACGGCGCCGAGCAGATCGCCGTGCGTGCCCGCGATGCCGGCATGCAGGTGGTCTACGAAGGGATCCGGCTCACCCCGGAGGAAATCGTTGAGGCGGCGATAACGAAAAAGCCGCATGTCATCGGGCTGTCGATCCTGTCGGGCAGCCATTTGCCGCTGGTAAAGGACGTGGTGAGCCGGTTGCGCGAGGCCACCAATGTCGACATTCCGGTCGTGGTCGGCGGCATTATTCCGCCGGAGGACGCGAACGCGCTGAAAGATGCAGGCGTGACCGAGGTCTATACGCCGAAAGATTTCGAGCTTAATCGTATCATGAGCGACCTTTGCCGCATCGTCGAGGATTCGGCAGATGCGGCGAAGGCCGACGCGGCGGAATAGCTGGGCGCAACTCGTAACGGCTGAGTCCCCCAGGCGACTTTCGTGCGGGTCCGCGACGAAGACCGCTTACGTCGTCTTAGCCAGCACGCCCAACCCTTGTAAACTACGCCGCAGAAAAGCAGGGGGATATGGCGCGATGTTTATCTGGCGAGGATGGGGCGTGCTGGTCTTATTTACAGTCTTTCTAACCAGCTTGGCTGCGAACTTAGCCACCAATATTTTGGCTGGGAGAGACTATCGGAACACGCATGCTTGGCCGCTTGCGAGCGCATTGATCGTCGCGGGTGGCTTGATCTGGATGACTGATTTTTATTTTTTCAGAAAGGCAGCGCGGGTGCTGGTGGACGAGAAAACGGGAGAGCGCGTTACACTCGCCAGCAGGAATGACTTCTTCTTTATCACGATGAAATGGTGGGGTCTCATATCCGCCGGCGCCGGTATCTTAATTCCTGGCCACGAATACTGTGCCCGGCCCCTAGACCCCGTACATGCTGTCCGGCTCCGACCACATCCGGCATTCGGCGTCGTCACGCCGTCAAATCGGAAACGTCCCACAGGCGGATGATTTCGTCCTTCCCGGAAGTCAAAACACTCGTGCTGTCCGGGGAGAATGCGATCCCCCATATATCGCCGTTGTGTTGTAGGGATTGAACGATTTGGCCGGAATCGAGGTCCCAGATATCGGCTTTTCCGCTGGCACTGCCTGAAACCAGAAAGCGCCCGCGGACCGATACCGCGAAGTTGTTAACCGGCTGAGGAGAGAAGAGCGACCTCACCTCACCGCCGGAAACCGCGTCCCAGAACTTTATCTCATCCCCACTTGAAGTGATGACTCGCCTTCCATTTGGCGAGAACAAGACTCCCCCGACTGCGTCGCGGTGAGGGAGTACGTGCTGCATTTCTCCGGTCCTGACGTCCCAAATTCGTGCCGTCGTATCCACACTTCCGGAAATAAGGCTGCGACCGTCGGGAGAGAATGCCGCGTACCATATCCGGTTGAGGTGGCCTTTTAGGTCGCGCACCGATGAAAGATCCCGCGCATCTCGCAGTTGCAGGACGCCATTGTCGTGCGTCGTCACCAAAGTGTTGGCGTCGGAGGACCATCCCAGGGAATAGGTCCAACCTGGCGTTGGAAAAAATTTCGATTGTTCGGCTCCGCTCGCGAGGTCCCAAATTCTCAGCGTCCCGTCGCCGTCCTCTTTGGAAGCACCTGCCGAGGCAAACCATCTTTCATTCGGCGAAATCCCCATTGCCCGGACTTTGCCGGTATGGCCGACAAACGAACGCAGTATCGCTCCGGAAGTGATGTCCCAGAGCTTCGGCGTTTTGTCTTCTCCAGCCGACAAGATTTGCTGCCCGTCCGCCAGATAAGAGATCGGTATGACCCAACCTTGAGGACCAACAAATGTTCTGATCAATCGCCCGAGTTTTTCTCGTTCGGTAATTAGCCGATGCGCTTCTTCAGCGTGTCGGCCGTTCGGCCAGGCCTTGAGATACGACCTCCACGAGGCGAGCATCGGAGCGGCCTCGGCTGCGGTCCAGGCCGCCGCCTCTTCACCGCTGGAATTCATGGCGTTGGAATTTGCGCCGCCGAAATTCGGCGCCTGACGAAACCAAAATGCCAAGCCGCCGGCTCCGACAGCAACGGCGGCCGCACCGGCGCCGATAAACCAGCGCCTTTCGTGAGGTCGCGAAACCGGGGGCGGCGGACTTGACGGCTGGACTTCCGCCGGCCGCTGCAAAGGCATCGTGCCGGCAGACAGGCGGTTGCTTATGCGGTCCGTGCTTGCGCCCGCTTCCTGTTTGACGTCGATGATCCGCTGCACAACCTGGGCCAGCCTCTCCAGGTGCTGTTCGAGCGGCGCGGAAAAAGCATCGAGCCAATGCGAAGCGCTGATAAAATATTCCAGCGACTGACTTGGCTGGACATCCTCAATTCGGAATGGAATGACCGGGACGCTATTGCTGATCGCCCTTTCGACTTCGCGCTCTATTTGCGGCGATGTATTGGCGGCACCGGAAAACACCAGCACCATGACCTTCGCGCCGTGGATCGCACCGACGATGACCGCGCCCCAGACCATCCCCGGCGTAACATCGCGAGGGGCAATCCAGCAACGAATGCCGTTGCGTTCGAGGACGGCGCAAACAGCATCTGCGGCGTTTTTGTCTTTGGACGAATAACTTATGAATACGTCGTGAGACATGACGGAAGATAGCCTTTTCACAAGTCTGCTGACGTCAGGAAATTCAATATAGACGTTTTCTTTCTAACCGGGCTTCTATCTTAATTTGATCGCTAATGCCGCAGGCAAATTCTCCGGCTTTGAGATGGAAATGTACCCGACAAGGTCGCTGCCCATCAACTCGCAGATCGCAAATCGCGTTTATGCATCGACCGTCTAAAACGACCGGACAACTCCGCCGCTTCGTTGGGAACCGTTTCGCAGCTATCGGGATGACGGAACAACGACCACAATCGCATCGTTCAGCGCGCTCGGACTGATCGGCTTTCGTAAATAAGCGTTCATTCCGCCGGCACGAGCCGCAGCATCATCGCCGGTTTCGGTGCGTCCGGAAATACCGATGATCGGCGTCGCACCATGTTTGCCGGCAAGCGCACGAATCCGCCGCGTCGTCTCAAGACCATCGATACCAGGGAGCTTCAAGTCCATCAACACGACATCATATCCACGCTGGACTGCCCCAACCGCCTCCTCGCCGGTGCCGACAAAGTCAGCGTGATGGCCTAACTCGGTGAGGATGGTGTTGAGGATGACGCGCCCGTAGGGATTGTCCTCCACGCACAATACTGCGAGGCGGCGAGCCGTGGCAGGAGTTTGTTGCGAACGCGCGGCCTCACCTGCTGTGGCAGCGGCGACCGGCAACACGGCCGAGAATTGAAACCGCGAACCGCGGCCTGGAGTGCTGGTGACGGTCAGGTCGCCGTGCATCAGCTTAGCCAGCCGCTTGACCACGACGAGTCCAAGACCTGCACCGCCATAGCGTCGCGCAATCTCCGGGTTTGCCTGCCGGAATGCACGAAACAGCCGCTTGATCTCATCACGCGTAAGCCCGATGCCGCTGTCGGTGATTGTGAAAACCAGCGTTGTCTTGCTACGCGGTGCGCGCGCGGATCGAGCGTCGAGTTGCACCATGCCGCGCTCGGTGAACTTCACGGCGTTGTCGATCAGATTTTCGATGGCCGCGCGGAGCCGGACCGCGTCACCAATGACGATGTCCGGAAGATCGTCGGCAATGCTGACCTCGGCGCGCAAGCCCTTGGTTTCCGCTCGCGCCGTGAGCGACTCAGAAAGATCGTTGACGAGGCTTCTGGGCCGGAATTGCTGCTGCTGCAAAACGATGTTGCCGGCATTGGCTTTGGCCGCATCGATGACAAGGGTCGTGAGTGCGGCAATGTGCTCGGCGCTGGTCTTGATATCCGAGGCCCAGCGCCGCTCGCGCTCGCCGAGTGTCGAGCTTGCCAGCAATTCGCCGAGCGCCAGAATACCGGTGAGCGACGTGCGGATATCGTGAGCGAATGCCGCAAGCACGGCCTCAGGCGCGGGCGCAGCAAGACGCAGGCGCGTTTTGCGCCGGCGCGCGGGCTTTACAGCGGTCTTTTTCCTGGCTTTTGATCGCACCATCACATCCAGCCGGACCCAGATTGCCACGGCGGCTCTGTGAAAAGAACCGGCACCCTAGACCCTGATCCAACCAAGTTGAATCGGATTAGGGTCTAGATTTCTAGTTGGAGCATGATCTTTTCGGAAAATCGGAAGTCCACCCACGGATCAAGTCCGAGGGCGGGCTTTTCCGGATCATGCTCTAGGTGTAGCGCCATCTTGTCCAAATACCGGTGAGCCGGCGCGTTACCGCCCCAGTCCCACCATGCGCCTGATATCGGTTGCGCTCATGCCCGCGGCCCGCAATTCGCGCAGGCTTTTCGCCTGTTCCGATTTGGAGAGCTTGTCGCCGTTCGCGTCGAGAATGAGTTCGTGGTGATGATAGCTCGGCTCGGGCAGACCGAGCAGCGCCTGCAACAGGCGATGAATACTGGTTGACCAGAACAGGTCTCGTCCGCGCACGATATCGCTTACGCCCTGTAGGGCATCGTCGACAGTGACGGCGAGGTGATAACTCGTCGGCATGTCTTTACGGGCCAAAACAACGTCGCCCCACATTTGCGGCGCCGCAGTGATTCGGCCGGTTTGGCCTTGGGGGCCAAGGCCGGTTTCGTCCCAGGTCAACACACCGGCGCGGGCCACCGCGGCATCCGTGGCAAGCCGCAAGGCATAGGGCTCGCCTGCGGCGATGCGGCGTTGACGCTCGGCCGGCGTAAGCTTTCGCGCACGACCCGGATAGATCGGGGCGCCGTCGGGATCGCGCGGCCAGTGCGATCCCGATGGCGCATGCCGTTCACGCTCCGCGACCAGCGCCGCGATATCGCCTCGGCTCTCGAAACTCGGATAGAGCAATCCCTGCGCGTCGAGCTTGGCGATTGCAGCCTGATAATCGCCAAAGTGCTCACTCTGCCGCCGCACCGGCCGCTCCCAGGCGATACCAAGCCAGGCGAGATCTTCGTAGATCGCAGTTTCGTATTCCTGGCGCGAGCGGCTCGCATCGATGTCCTCGATGCGGAGCAGGAGCCGTCCGTTGCGCTCGCGCGCCATGTCGTGATTTAGCAACGCCGAATAGGCATGGCCCAGATGCAAGTATCCGTTCGGACTGGGCGCGAAACGCAGGATGCGGGTGTACATCGAGGCCACGCTATTCGAGAGTGCGACGCTTGACCGGCGCTGCTCCGTCGTTCCATTCAATAGCACCGATGGCCAAACTCTCCCACATCCGCACCGAGCTCGACCTCGACAACGGCATCGCCGCGCTGATTGAGGCCGATCCGCGTTTTGCCGCGCTGATCGTGACGGCAGGGCGGCCGCCGTTGCGGCGACGTTCCGACGGCTTTGCCGGCCTCGCCACCACGATAGTTTCGCAACAGCTTTCGACGGCAAGTGCGAGCGCGATCTGGGGCCGGCTCGCGGCTGCGTTCGATCCATTCGAGCCCGCCGCCATCTTGCGCGCACGTGCGCCACGGCTGGCCAAGGTCGGTCTGTCGTCGCCGAAAATCCGAGCGCTAAAAGAGATCGCGCGCGCTATTGCGCAGGGGAAATTGCCACTCACCGCACTCGGCGATCTGCCGGCCGATGAAGCCCATGCGGCACTCACCGCAATCCATGGCATCGGGCCGTGGACCGCCGATATCTATCTTCTATCCTGCCTCGGTCACGCCGATGCCTGGCCGGCGGGAGATCTTGCCTTACAGGAAGCGGCGCGGCTGGCCTTCGGCCTGCGCACACGGCCGACGACGAAAGAGATGGCGACGCTTGCCCAGCCCTGGCGGCCGTGGCGCTCGATAGCAGCCCGCGTATTGTGGACCTATTATCGATCGGTCAAAGGCCGCGAGGGCGCGCCCGTGCAACCGGCAAAACCTATAAAAGCAAAGCGAGGTCGAAATGGCCGGTGAGCTCGACGGTCCGCGGCTTTCTCCGAAGTCGGGAAGCGCACAACAGCTCGTGGTTTTCCTCCACGGCTACGGTGCCGACGGCAATGACCTGATCGATATCGGCCGCGCCTGGCAACAGATGCTGCCCAACGCCGCTTTCGTGTCGCCGCACGCACCGGAGCCGTGCGGGCAAGCGCCGGTCGGCCGTCAATGGTTCCCGCTGACGATGCGGGATCCGAATGAGCGCTGGCTTGGCGTCAACAAGGCCGCACCGACGCTTGCGCATTTTCTCGATGCTGAACTTGCGCGCCACAAGCTGCCGCCTTCCGCACTGGCGCTGGTCGGTTTCAGCCAGGGCACGATGATGGCGTTGCACATGGGATTGCGCCGCGCTACAGCGCCCGCGGCCATCGTCGGCTATTCCGGCGTGCTCGTCGTGCCGCCTGACGTGGACCCTGAAAAATTCACCGCGCAGATTACGTCCCGCCCGCCGGTCTTGCTCGTTCATGGCGATCGCGACGACCTGATTCCACCGCAAGCGCTGTTTCAGGCGACCCAAGGCCTCGCCGCCTTTGAAGTGCCGGTCGAATGGCACCTGTCGCCTGGGGTTGGCCACGGTATCGACGGCGAAGGTCTTCGCCACGGCGGCGAGTTTTTAGCCCGCCGATTCAAGTAAATACTTGAAAATACAACACTATTTAACCGCGAGTCGCGGTTCACGGTAACGCTTTTCTAGCACTTTGGGCTTAGAAACTGGGGTGCTGGATGGATTAGTCATGTTCGCAATTCTGAAGCTTTGGAGCCGGCGCGCAAGAATTGCTCGCTTATCGGTCCAGATCGCCAAGTTCGGTTCCAACAGGCACGGCAACATCGCCGTGATTACGGCCGTCTCATGCCTGCCGATGATTGCGGCCGTCGGTTGCGTTATCGATTATACCGACGCGAGTATGATCAAGACCAAACTGCAGGCAGCCTCCGACGCCGCAGCGCTGGCAACCGTCTCCGTCAATTCGTCTGTTATAGCCACGGCCAAGAGCATGTCGGGCAGCGGGACTGTTTCCGGCGGATCCACTTACGCGACCAATTTTTTCAATTCAAACCTCAGCACCGCGCCGGAAAATGTCGGTTACACGGGCTTGAGTTTGACGCCGACGCCGACGGTCACTCTCAGCGGCACAACCGTTACCGCCAAAATCAGCTTTTCCGCGAATGTCCCAACCTACTTCCTGGGAGTTCATAGGGCACAGCACCATCGCAGTGAACGGCACGTCCACGGCCAGTTACAGCCTGCCCACCTACATTAACTTCTATCTGATGACCGACGTCTCTGGTTCGATGAGCATGCCTTCAAGCGCTGCCGAGCAGGCGAGGCTGATGGCTGTCAATCCCGACAACATGCAGGGAAGTCCGGGCTATCCGCAGGGCTGTCAATTTGCTTGCCACTTTTCCGCGCAAGGTGCCTGCGGCCAGACTTCAGCCAGCAACCCCTATCAAGGTCCGATACCAGCAGCCGGCAGCAGCGACGAACCCGGGATCGGGCGGATATTGTCAGGGATTCATCATTTCCCGACTGGGCACAAATCCTGTTTCATTCTCGTCCGGCAACAACACAAACAATGGCAACAGCGTAAATTGGAGCAATACGCCGGTAACCTCCTGCCCCACGGCAGGAACGACGTCGTGTATCCAGCTACGCGCCGATGCTGTCGGCTATGCCGTAACGACTTTGCTGCGACCGCGGCGGCCAGTGAGCAGGTCACAAACCAGTACCAGGTTGGGCTTTTCCCCTTCATCCAGTATCTGTATGGCTGCACCTCGATCACGCCTTGCTCAGGATCGAGCGCTTATTTCCCGCTGACGACGAACCTGACCGCGACCGGCTCCGGCTCGATCAACAATGCGGCCACGAATCTGGCAAGCTTGCTCGACACAGGCGCCAATTCGAATCTCGGCTCCGGGGGCACCCATTTCGAGAACGCGTTTGCCAGCATGAACAGTGTGATCACGAGTGTCGGGACCGGCACCAGTTCCTCCAATGCATTGCCTTACGTCTTCATCATCACCGACGGCTCACAGAATTACCAAACACAATGGAGCGGAAATTGGGGGGCGGCAAACGGTAGCGGATCGTGGTCTGCCACCACGAATATTCCCTATCAAAATTCAGCGACGGTCATACCCAAACAAAGTCCCAATGACGAATCTGGCAGTACCGACTACTGCTCGTCGATGAAGAGCCGCGGGATTACCATCGCTATCCTCTACATCCCCTATCAAACGATCTCTGATCCCAGCACGATCTTCGATGATGAAGACGGCTATGCAAATACCAATATCCAATACATTCCCACGGCCCTGCAGAATTGCGCGTCCTCAAATTTCTTCTACACCGCAAGCACGCCGGCGGACATTAACAGCGCTCTGGTTTCGATGTTTGAGCAAGCAATCAGCACCGCCCACATCACCAACTAACTTCTAGCGAGCGGCGGACCTTTGTTTTTGCCGGTTCGATGGTATCGGGAGGCAAAAGCCACGCTCTCACTCTGGGCCGGCGATATCCTGAATGAAATATATCGGAGGCTATGTGTACACGGCAGCAGCCTGACGGCCCGCAGCTGTCCTCAGCAGGTTGTGCTTTGCGGAGTATAGACGACGCAGGAAACGCTTCGCGGCGTCACATACAGATTGTCCGAGAAGGTGAGGCCGCCCGATCCAAAAAATCCAAACAGTGGCGTATATGTGTAGCTCACCTGAGCGAAGATCAGATAAGTGCTGTTAACAACCAGCCCCGACGGAAGAGATGATACCGTGGATCCGACCGTAAGGGCGGTCCCGCCCTGCGTGGCACTCCATTCGACTTTGGCCACACCCGAGCCGTTGATTTTTATCTGCGAGACCGTGACCGCGGGCGTTGCACTGTTATACGGCGCCATCACCACCGACGTAGCGCCCAGTATCGATGTCATGTCGGTCGAGGCGATCGTGGCGTATTGGTTCGTGATCGAGGCAAGCGAATAGGTCGCCGACCGGACTTTCATGTATGCGGCAATGGCCCGGCCGCCGTCGAAGGACGCCAGGAAGATGATCGACATCACTGGCAATATCGCAGCAAATTCGATCGCGGCGACGCCGCTGGTCGCACCGGAAAAATATCGGCAATATTTGAGGAAGGACCGCATGATCAAAACGGCTCCACCCGGAACGCCGTGACGCCCATCATTTCGGTTTTGCCGTTGCCGAGATTGGAAAGCACGTAGCCGAACGGACCCGGGACGATCGGCCATTGATAGATCAATTGCACCACCATGACCTGACCGGGCGCACCGGGATCGTAAGCCCAGGTATTGCTCACCGTGCCATTAGGATTGTAGGTCAGGGTCGGAGCCGAGGTGCTTGCACTGCTGAAGTTCGTATAATCTTGTACATTGATCATCAGGTTCGAGCAGGTAAAAATCACAGAAACCAACGGGCAGACGTCAGCCGCGAACTGACTTTGTGTCGTACCACCGTTCTGAACCTGCCCGGTCATGATCAGTCGACCGGCCGCAACCGCGGCGTTCTGTAGGGTCTGCTGTGCAAACAGAAAAAGCGTGACCTCAAAGATGGCTATCAACAAAGCGAAGAACGCAGGGGCGACGAGGGCAAATTCAACCGCCGTCGTGCCGCGACGCGCAACACAAAAGCGAATTACAGCCCTTGCACAGCGGCGGGAATGCCTCGCCAAGTTTTGCATGGTACGTGTATCCATATGCAAGCCAATCGGCCCGTAGCAATGCACCCTCTGCTAATATTTGAAACACATTGATGTTTCGTTGCCCGATAAGGATAAAGTTGCGGTCTTTAGCTGCGATGCAAGCGCGCCGTTAACCACGAAATCCAGGCTGTATAAGGTCGAGGTGGCGCCGTTTGACTGGCTCAAATTTGAATCAGTCAAATAACGACTTGTTCACCGAGTTAGTGCCGTTTGCGTGATTATGGCCTCAAGCGCGGCGAGGCCATCGGTTAGCGCGGCCGGCCCAGGCTGCAGGATCAGCGGCGACTTGATTTCCACCAGCGCATTGCGCTGCACCGCCGGCACAGTATCGAAGCCCGGACGCTTGGCGACTTTCTCCGGCCGGAATTTTTTACCGCACCACGAGCCGACGATGATGTCGGGCGCGCGAGCGATGACTTCATCCGCAGTCACAAAGCGCTCCTTGGCCGATTTGCCGTTCGCACGATCGGCAAAAATATCGATGCCGCCGGCGGCTTCGATTAGCTCCGAGACCCACCCGATGCCTGAGATCATCGGATCGTCCCATTCTTCGAAATAGACTTTTGGACGGTATCGCACCCCGTTCGCGCGCTGGCGCACCGCGACAACCCCGGCAGCCAACTGGTCAGCAAGCGTCGCCGCGCGCTCAGCCACGCCGACCAGCGATCCCAGCGTGCGGATCATGTCGAGGATTTCCGCAATCGTGCGTTGATTAAAAGCGTGGACATCGACGCCGTGCCGGATCAATGCGGCGGCGATATCGGCCTGAAGATCGGAGAATGTCAGGACCAGGTCCGGCTTCAGCTCGAGAATCTTCGGAATGTCGGCGGACGTAAACGCCGACACCCGCGGCTTTTCCCGCCGCGCCCGCGGCGGCCGCACTGTGTAGCCCGAAATGCCTGCGATGCGGCCTTCCTCGCCGAGAAGATACAGCGTCTCGACGGTCTCTTCCGTCAGGCAGACAATGCGCTCGGGTGGAAACATAGGTCGCTCCGCGGCGGGCCGTAACTTGCAGCTTACGCGCCGCGCTTTGCCGTAGACAGGCGCTCGGTGCCTTGGCTAGCTTCTCTCCCACAGGTGACCTCATGCCAGATCGGCAAGCTTACGATTACATCATCATTGGCGCGGGTTCGGCCGGTTGTGCATTGGCCAACCGGCTGACTGAGGACAGGGGCAAAAGAGCGCTGCTGCTGGAAGCCGGTGGCTGGGATCGCGATCCCTGGATCAAGATTCCCCTTGGCTGGCCTAGGCTGTTGCTCAACCGCAAGCACGACTGGATGTATTTCGCCGAGCCGGAAGCATCGACCGGTGGGAGGGGCCTGGAATGCGCGCGCGGCCGGGTCATCGGTGGCTCGTCGTCGATCAATGCCATGGCCTATACGCGCGGCCATCGCGGCGACTACGACCGCTGGGCGGCTTCCGGCCTTACCGAATGGTCCTATGCGCACGTGCTGCCGTATTTCCGGCGTCAGGAATCCTGGGAGGGCGGCGCGAGTTTCTTCCGCGGCGGTGGTGGCCTGTTATCGACGCAGATGACGCGCTTTTCCGACCCCCTGGTCGATGCCTTCGCAGCAGCCGGTCAGGCCGCGGGCTACAAGACCACGCCGGATCACAACGGCGCGCAGCAGGAAGGTTTTGGCGTTTGGCAGATGACGGTGCGCGACGGCCACCGCTGTAGCGCGGCCGACGCCTATCTGCGGCCGGCGCTCGACCGCATGAACCTGAAAGTCGAAACCGGAGCGCTGGTCACGCAAATCGTATTCAACGGCAAGCGTGCCATCGGCGTTGAATACATCCAGCGCGGCAAAAGCATTACCGCATACGCCGACCGCGAAATCATTCTTTGCGGCGGCGTCATCAACTCGCCGCAACTTCTGATGCTGTCGGGGATCGGCGATCCGGATGAATTGCGCGCTCAAGGTATCGCCGTGAAAACCGCACTGCCCGGCGTCGGCAAGAACCTGCAAGATCACATCTCGGCTCAAATCACCTATGCGCGCAAAGAGCCCGGGCCGTTCCATCGCGCCATGCGCTTCGATCGTATCGTACCGGCGCTGGCCGACGCCTATTTCAACGGCGAGGGCATCGCTGCCGATTTGCCAACCGGCCAGACTCGCATTCCTGAAAAGCCGGCCCGACGTCGCGCTCCCGGATGTCGAGCTAATCTTCAACGCCGCGCCAATGACGGCGTATCCTTATTTCTGGCCATTCCGGCGTGCTTACGCAGACGCTTTTTCTTGTCGCGCGGCGGTATTGCGGCCCGAGAGCCGTGGCCGGGTCGAGCTGATCTCGGCCGACCCGAAAAAGCCGCCGCGTATCCGGCAGAATTTCCTCGCCACTGACAATGACTGGAAAACGCTGCGCGCCGGCTTGCGCATGGTCCGCGACATCGGCCGCCAGGCGCCGTTGCAGCCCTTTGCCACCCGCGAGATCGCGCCGGGCGACCGAGCCGTCTCCGATGCCGAACTCGACGACTATATCCGCACGACCAACATTACCGTCCACCATCCGGCGGGGACCTGCAAAATGGGCGTCGCTATGGATCGCATGGCCGTGGTCGATCCCGAACTCCGGGTGTTCGGCACGGAAGGACTTCGCGTCGTGGACGGCTCGGTGATGCCGGACCTGATCGGCGGCCATATCAATGCGCCAATCATCATGATCGCGGAAAAAGCCGCCGACCTGATCCGCGGCCGCCAGCCGCTCGAGCCTGTCCGATTTGCCGGCGCCTCCGAACTGTCGCGCCAACAATAGGTCTGGCGGATAAGCCTTAGTACAGGCTTCACAATCCCGTCACGC
This sequence comes from uncultured Alphaproteobacteria bacterium, assembly GCA_963742215.1. Taxonomy (GTDB): domain Bacteria; phylum Pseudomonadota; class Alphaproteobacteria; order Rhizobiales; family Xanthobacteraceae; genus BOG-931. Next base: position 60,481 of record CAVULJ010000011.1, on the reverse strand, counting down.
CTGCCTATAAAATACGACCCATCGCCGCACTGCGGCATTGAGTCGGGTCAGGAGCGTCGGAATTGAACGCTCACGTATCGCCATCGGGTTTTCCAGCGCTCGTCCTGAACGCTGACTTCCGGCCGCTGAGCTATTACCCGCTGTCTCTCTGGTCCTGGCAGGATGCCATCAAGGCTGTTTTCCTCGAACGGGTAAACATCGTCGCCAATTACGACCGTGCGGTGCGCTCGCCGAGCTTCGAGATGAAGCTGCCGAGCGTGGTGTCGCTGAAGACCTATGTGAAGCCGTCGACCCATCCGGCCTTCACCCGGTTCAACGTCTTCCTGCGCGACCGTTTCTGCTGCCAGTTCTGCGGCTCACGCGACGACCTGACCTTCGATCACCTGATCCCACGCTCGCGCGGCGGGCAGACGACGTGGATCAACGTCGTTGCCGCCTGCTCGCCCTGCAATCTGCGCAAAGGCAGCTTGACCCCTGGCGAAGCCAGGATGTTTCCGTCGCAGACGCCGTTCCAGCCGTCGGTCCAGCACCTGCACCGCAACGGCCGGCTGTTCCCGCCGAACTACCTGCACGACAGCTGGCTCGACTATCTCTACTGGGACACCGAACTCGATCCGTAAGCGGTGCACCACGGCGCCTGCCGCGCGCCAACCAATCGGCTTCTGGAACAATTTTCAGGTTGTGCCAAACGGCACACGGGCCTACATGCGCGTTTGGCGCTTGGTTGTGGAGCCTGCAATGGGATCGATGGTTCTGCTCGATCTGATGGGTGGCGTCGCGTTGCTGCTGTGGGGCCTGCACATGGTCCTCAGTGGTGTGTTGCGCGCATTCGGTCCGGATCTGCGCCGCTTTCTGGCCACTGCGTTGCGCAACCGTTTTTCCGCCTTCGCCGCCGGGCTTGGCCTCACCGCGCTGTTGCAGTCGAGCACCGCGACCGGCCTGATGACGGCTTCGCTGGCCGCCGACGGTATAGTCGGCCTGGTGCCGGCACTCGCCATCATGCTAGGCGCCAATGTCGGCACCACCCTGATCGTGCAGCTTCTGTCGTTCGACATCGCGGCGGTCGCCCCGGTACTGTTCGTCATCGGCCTGGTGACATTCCGCGTTGGCGGTACGAGTCTCACCAAGGCGTTCGGCCGTATCGCCATCGGGCTCGGCCTGATTTTCCTCGCCCTGCACATCCTGCTCGATACGCTAGCGCCCGCCGAGCAGGCGCCGGCGGCGCGGGCTGTGCTCGCCGCCATCACCAATGACCCTGTGCTTTGCATTCTGATCGCGGCAGCATTGACCTGGGCGGCGCATTCGAGCGTCACCGTCGTCCTGCTGACGATGTCGCTCGCCTACTCGCATTTCGTCACCGAACCCGCGGCGCTGGCGCTGGTGCTTGGCGCCAATCTCGGCAGCGCCATCAATCCGCTGATCGAAGGCGGCGCTTCCGGCAATCCCGCGAGCCGCCGGCTCCCGGCGGGCAATATGCTCAATCGCCTGGTCGGCATCGTCGTCGCCACGCCGTTCCTCGGACCGATCGCGCACGAACTGTCCCTTATCCAGCCCGATCCGTCGAAGATGACGGCGGAATTTCACATGATTTTCAACGTGGCGCTGGCGGTGATTTTCATCGGACCGCTCGACGCCGTGGCCTGGCTGCTGGTGCGTCTCCTGCCTGACAAGAAGCGGCCGACCGACGAGTTGGTGCCGCGCTATCTCGACGAGGCTGCGCTCGACACCCCGTCGCTGGCGCTTTCCAACGCAGCGCGCGAGACGTTGCGCATGGGCGATGTCATCGAGACCATGCTGCGCGACGTGATGACCGCATTAATGACCAATGATCGCGGGCTCGCCGCCAGCGTGTCGAAGCGGGACAATATCGTCGACAAGCTGGACGACGCGATCAAGCTTTATGTCACCAAGCTTACCCGCGACAGCCTTGATGACCGCGAAGGTCGCCGCGCCATGGAGATCGTGTCGTTCACGATCAACCTCGAGCACATCGGCGATATCATCGACAAGAATCTGTGCGAACTCGCTGTTAAGAAGAGCAAACGGCGTTATCAATTCTCGCCTGAAGGAGCGGCCGAGCTGACCGCTTTTCACAAGCGGGTTTGCGAAGGCCTCCAGGCGGCGTTCGGTATTTTCATGACCGGCGATGTCGCCGCGGCGAAGAAGCTCATTCGTGAAAAAGCCGATATGCGCAAGGCCGAGCTTGAAGCGGCCGACCGGCACCTCGACCGATTGCGCGAAAGACAGCCGGAGAGCGTCGAGACCACGTCGTTGCATCTGGACGTGCTCGCCGACCTCAAGCGCATCCACTCGCACATCTGCTCAGTAGCTTACCCGGTGCTGGAGGCGGCCGGCGAATTGCCGGTGCGCGACAGCGAGAGAATAGATGTGCCGGCTGACTGATACGCTAACCTACCAGCCGAAATTGCCGTGATTATTCCGTGACAACCTTGTGCGCGCCGCTGAAAGCTGGCGCGCTCCGTCAGATGCCCGTTTTGGCCTTGAGGCCGACTTCCTCATAACCGCCGCCGCTCTCGTCCGGCCAGGACACGGCCGTCTGGAACGACGGCCGCGCCGACACGCGGCCGTACCAGTCGTGCACGCGCGAACGGCGATCCTTGGACCAGAACTGATCGTTGCCGAGCGCCGACAGCCGGAACATGTAGGGCGCAATCGCAATGTCGGCGAGGCTGAACTCCTCGCCGACGATCCAGGGACCCGGATCGAGAACCTTCTCCAGGCGATCGAGCAGTTGCTCGATGGTCGCGCGGGCCTCAGCGAGTTCAGCCGCCGTGATTTCTCCGCGCACGCCGCGGGAGTGAAGGTCCTGGTAGTAGCGCATCGGCCGGCGGGCCGCCTGTTTGATGAGCTCTTCTTCGCCCCACCGGTTGCGCAGCTTCGGCAGGAGGTATTTGACCATCGTCAGCTTGACGATGGCGTCAAAGTCGTCCTCACAGGTGCGGATGAATTCGCGCATCCGCGCCTGCTTGAGCGGGCTGCGCGGGGATCAACGCCGGTCCAGGAAACGCCGCGTCGATGTACTCGTTGATGATGATGGATTCCCGGATCGGCGCGCCGTCGTGCACCAGAGTGGGCACCACGCCGTTCGGATTGATCGCGAGATATTCGGGCTTGAGCTGATCGAACTTGAACAGATCGATATACCGGCTGACCCATTGGACGCCTTTCTCCTCCAGCGCCATGCGGCAGCGAACCGAGCAGACAGAACTCCAGAAGTGGTACAGCTCAATCATGGCTGCGCTCCGCTTTTTGAGCCGAAGCTATTCCGCAGCCACCTTGTGCGCGCCACTGAACGCCGGCGCGACCTCGGCCATGAAGCGCGCCATTTCGTCCTTGACCTGATTGTGCGACTTCAGGCCGACGTTGAAGTAGAGAATGACCTCATCGACGCCCGCTGCTTCGACCTTCTTCAGCGTATCGGCAATGCGCGCCGGCGAGCCAAACAGCACGGCGTTCTCGGTCAAATCCTGCGGTTCCACCTTGGCAAGTTTCGCGACCATATCGACGAAATAGCGATAGCTCGGCGGCGCGGTCTTCGGATCGCCCGGCAGCGCCGGGATCACGCATTCGCGGTAATAGCGGATCTGACGGGCGCGCGCGGCATCCTCCTCCGCCTTGTTGTCGGCGAAGTGGATGAAGTAGCTGCACATCAGCCGATGCGGCTTTTTGCCGTGCTTGGCGCACGTCTCGTTGTAAAGATCGGACACCTGCTTCAGCCCGCCAAAGCTGATCGCTGCCGCGAACGGCGCGACGATCAATCCGCAATCCAGCCGCGCGGCGAGCTCGATCGACGGCTTGGAGAACGATCCGACATAGGTCGGGATCGGCTTCTGCACCGGCTTCGGCGTGATCCGCACGTCGTCGAACGAAAAATGCTTGCCGTGGTGCGACATGCGATCGTTCGGCCGCCCAAAGCTGCCGGATCACTTCAAGGCTTTCTTCGAAGATGCCCTGATTGTCGTCAAACGAAACGTGGAACGGCTCGTATTCGCGGCGGTCGTAGCCGCGACCGCAGGCGAAATCGACGCGGCCGTTGGAAAGCAGGTCAAGCGTCGCCCACTGCTCGGCGACGCGGATCGGATGATGCAGCGGCGTCACCGTCACCGCCGGCGCAAGCCGGATGCGTTTGGTCTGCGCAGCGATGTAGGACAGCACCAGATCGGGACATGACAGCACGCCGAGCGAATTGAAATGATGCTCGCCGATCCAGGCGGAATGCATGCCGATCTTGTCGGCATAAAGCGCTTCGTTGGTGATGTCGGCGACAAACTGGTTCGCGGAACGCGAATTATTTTCGTAGTGATTGTCGCTCAGCGTGAAGTAGCCGAAGTCCATCGTAACCTCCCACTCTGCTGCATTTTCCAGTTCTTTATTGACCGTCAGAATAGTTGAAATTGCATCAGTTGTAAATGCACTAATCGTGCGATACCTTGCTGCCACAATGGCAACAGCGAACCGTTCCGCAAAACTCGATCTGGGCGACTACCTGCCCTACCTCGTGAACCGGGTTGGCTCGATCGTCGCCGAACAATTCGGCGAAGAAGCGCTGGCGCCCCATGGGCTTAGCATTGCGATGTGGCGCGTCCTGGCGGCGCTGGCGAGCGCCGGCGAACAGCGTCAGATCGATCTTGCCGACCTGACCAGCATCGATTCATCGACCTTGTCGCGGCTGGTGACGCGGCTGATCCGCGTCGGCCTGGTAACGCGCACGCGCTCCGCAACCAGCAACCGCGAGGTCGTCGTGAAGCTGTCAGCCAAGGGCAACGCGGTCGTCAGTGGGCTTATCCCCATCGCGCGCGAGTACGAAAGCCGCGGCCATCGGCGATCTTTCGCCGGAAGAATTAATGGTCCTCAAGCGCTGCCTGCGCCGGATGTACAAAAATATGCAAGAACGTCCGGCGGGTTCGGACGCGCGGCGGACGAAACAGCTTGCCGGCTGAGCCTTGACGACCGAGGAACGGTCGCATTTGCATGAACGATCGGAGGAAAGGCTGTCCATGATCATAGACTGGCACGCACACATTTATACGCCCGAAGAAGCGGCCAACGACAAAGGCACCTGGGACGGCAAGGAGGGGCCAAGTTGGGGCGTGCACGGATGCCCGATGGTGCTGGAAAATTTTCTCATGGCGCATCATGCGGCTGGTGTCGACATCAGCGTCGTAACCAACGCGGCTCATTACCTGCGCGGCAAACGCGCCGACGAGGAATTGAGCGCGATCCAGAAATGGAGCGATTACGCCGCAAGGGTGCAGGCCGATCACCCGGGAATGCTGTACGCGTTTGCAACGATACTGCCTTGCGGCGGCCCCGCCTTCATCAAAGAGACCGAACGCGCCATTCGCGAACTCGGACTTAAGGGCATCTTCATTCATTCAAGCCACAAAGGCAGCTATCCGGACGACGACGAAGCACGGCCCTTCTGGGAACTGGCGCAGGATCTCGACGTGCCGGTGATGATCCATCCGCCGAACGCCGGTTTCGGCGAGGAACGCATGCGCGACTATCGTCTGGCATCGAGCATCGGGCGGCCTTTCGATCTATGCCTGGCCCTCGGCCGCCTTATCGTTCGCGGCATCCTCGAGGACTTCCCGAAAGTGAAGCTCGTCGCGTCGCACGGCGGCGGTGGAATCTGCGAGACCATCAGCCGGATGGACTATGCCTATGAATTGGGTGACGAGGCCTTCTTTCTCGGCCCCTACGTGCCGATGAAGATCAGCCGCAAGCCGAGCGATTATCTCAAGATGATCCATGTCGACAGCGTTACCTATAACGAGCCCGCCCTCAAAATGGTGCTCGAATGGCTGGGCCCCTCGCGCGTGATTTACGGCAGCGATGCTCCACCGCTGACCTCGCTGAAGCCGAGGGCGATAAGTCTCATCAAGAACCTGGATATTCCGCAGGACAGCCGCGACGCGATTTTCTGGAAAAATGCCGCAGCGCTGTTGAAGCTGGCAGCGTGAACGAGAAATAGAGGGCTTTATCGGGGGGACCGATCGCCATGCACAAGCCAAGCCCACGCGCACTGCCTTACTCACGGCGCGCCGCGAGAGTTCTGCTGGCGAGCGCCGTGTTCCCTGTCTTGGCAATCCTGCTTCAGCCACACGCGGAAGCGCAGTCCTATCCGGCCCGCACGGTAAAGATTATCGAGAATGTGGGTCCGGGAGGGACGTTCGATGTCTTCCTGAGAGCGCTGACCAGCGAGCTTCAGCAGCGGCTCGGGCAACCCTTCATCGTCGAGTCCCGTCCTGGCGGCAATTTCATGATCGCCGGCCATGCTTGTGAGGAATCGACGCCTGACGGTTACACGCTCTGTGCGCTGTCGGGTGAAACCCTGGTTTACGACGACTTTCTCTACAAGAACGTCGGGTACGATGCGCGGCGCGATTTCGCGCCGGTAACGAATCTTTTTTCAATACCCAGGTGCTGGTTGCAGTTTCGTCGCTTGGAATAAAATCTCTGGCCGAACTTCCGGCGGCAGCGAAAGCAAAGCCGTTGGCTTTTGTGGCGCCGGCCGTCGCGCAGCGGCTTTTCCTTCAGCGATTCAACAAAGAGTACGGGATCGATATCGTCGACATTCCATTCCGCGGCGGCGGCGAAGCCATCACCGGCTTACTCAACGGCACGACCCAGATTGCCTTTTTCGGCGGCGCCAATTTCGCGCCCTTGATCAGCGATGGAAAGCTGATCGGGCTCGCCGTCGACAGCCCCAAGCGATCTCCCTTATTTCCTCAGGTTCCAACTTTGAGCGAACTCGGATACACGGAACGGCTCAATCGAAATTATTTCGGTATCGTAGCCCCTGCGGCGACCCCAAAGCCGATCATCGCGCAGCTCAATAAGGCGATCGTCTCCATCGTGGAGACGCCCGATTTCAGGCAGAAATTTCTCGTCGACAGGGCGCTGGAACCGATTGGCGACTCGCCGGAAGATTTTACAAACTTTCTCGACGAGGACCGGGCATCCTTCGGCAAGCTGATGAAAGATGCGAATATCGAGCCACAGTAACGAGCTGCAGAATTAGTCGACTTTGCTCCCCGGCGGCGCGTCCTCGAACACCGTCATGCACCGGCGGCTTGCCCGTAAAGCCCAGTTCATTCCAGCGCGACACCACCTGATCGTAGGTTTCCTTCGACAGCTTGGTGCGCTTGGAAAAATTCTTGATGTGCCGGTAGTCCATGCAGGCATTGATCAGCGCCTTCGATCCCCATGGCCGGATTTCCGGCGGATTGAGGCTCGGATCGAGGAAGGTGCTCCAGGTCTCGCGCAAGATGTCGATCGATTGCGCCGGCCGCGATCGCGTCGCCATCGCCCACAGCACCTGATGCACATTGGTCGGATCGACGTCATCATCCACGACGATGACGTATTTGCCGAAATAGGCGCCGCCGACGCATTGCGCCGCGAGCGCCATCGCCTGCGGCGCATGGCCGGGATACATCTGCTTGATCGACACCACCGTGATGCCCCAGCCCGCGGCTTCCGGGATCGACCACACGCCCTGAATGCCTGGCACGCCGAGTTTTTGCAGATCGGACCAGATCGCCGCCGAGCGTATCGCCGCCCAGAACAGGCCGGCTTCGTTCGCGGGGCCATCCGCCATCAGCGCGCAGGTGAGTGTCGGATTGTTGCGGAAGCGCACTTTCTCGACGCGCATATAAGGCGTCGCGCCGCTCGGCCGGCCGTAATAGCCGGTGAACTCGCCGAACGGACCTTCGGCAAAAGTCTCGTCGGGATAGACGAAGCCTTCGAGGATGATCTCGGCGCGCGCCGGCAGCGGCAGGCCGGTGACGTCGCTTTTGAACAATTCGATCGGCGAGCCGTTGATGCCGCCGTAATATTCGTACTCGCTTTCGGTTTTCGGAAAGCTCGTCGCCGCCACCAGAAACAGCAGCGGATCGATGCCGTAAGCGGCGGCGATCGGCATCGGCTTGCCCATCTTCCACCACTTCTCGCGATCCAGCGTCGCGTCCTTGCCCGGCGAGGTATAGACGCCGATCTCGCGCGGACCTTTGATCATCATGCGATAGGTGCCGACATTGATGCGGCCGGTCTCCGGACACTGCGTCACCACGGCGTCGCCGGTGCCGAGATAGAGCCCGCCGTCGAGCGGCCACATCCGCTGCGCCGGAAATTGCCGGATATCGATCGCATCGCCGGTGACAATGTTCTGATTGCAGATCGCGGTCTCCGCCGGCACCTCCTTGGGCTTCATCGTCTTGCCCATCTTGCGCTGGAGTGCCTGCACCGCTTTCAACGGATGATCGACCATCTCCTCGCCGATCATCAGGCAGAACCGCGACAGATTGCAGCCGATCATATTGTAGAGCGCGCGGTGCCCGGGATGGCCCTTGATGTTCTCGAACAACAGCGCCGGGCTTTTCTCGCTGCCGACCAGATAAGTGATGGTGGCAGCCTCCAGATCGGGATCGACCTCGGCGGTGATGCGCTTGAGCTCGCCCATCGCCTCGACCTTCGCCATCCACTCGTCGAGGGCGCTGGAATTGGGGCTTCGCTGACCGCGGCCGAGTTTCGCTTCAGCTTTTCACTTCCCGCTTCCGGAGAAACCGGAACGCTCATGTCCATGGACAGTTCCTCACTCTTTGGCCGGTTTCCGGCTTTCACGCATCATAAGTGGGAGCGCATGACATATCGATGGTCATTTCCCATTTGGCGGCGACCGCAAGCCGTGCCAGCATTGCGGCAACAAGGAGCAAAATCGCCGATGCCCACCAATCCGATAGGGGGCGGCCAGATCGGCCGCTCCGTGCCACGCCTCGAAGCGCGTGAAAAAGTCACAGGCCGCGCCGAATACGCCCATCTCATGCGCCTTCCCGGCATGCTGCATGGCAAAATCTTCCGTTCGACGGTCGCCCATGGCCGCATCAAATCGATAGACACCAGCGCGGCGAAGAAAATCCCCGGGGTCTTTCGCGTGATTACCGCCGAAGACGTCGTCAAGGTCATTCCCAATCCCTATTACGGGCCGGCGTTCCACGATCAGCCCATCCTGGCGATGGAGAAGGTGCGCTTTGTCGGGGAACCGGTCGCGGTCGTGCTCGCCGCCGATCCGCATGTTGCCGAAGCGGCAGCCCAAGCGATCGTCGCCGAATACGAGGAAATGGAGCCGGTCTACGACGAAGTCGAGGCGATGACGGCGAAAGTCTACGTCCACGACGAACTCAAGCCGGCCGGCAGCTTCGCCGACCTCAAGCATCTCAAGGGCCTGAAGAACACCAACCTCGCGCTCAACGCCAAGCTCCGCCGCGGCGATATCGACAAAGCCGAAAGCGAAGCCGCGCACGTCTTCGAGCACGAATTCCGCACGCAGAAATGCCTGCACGTGCCGCTCGAGCCGCACGCCTCGATCGCGGACTACAAGGACTCCGGCCTGACAATCCTTACCGGCTCGCAAGGGCCATCATTTGTGCGCTCCGAGATCGCGCGCCTGCTCGGCTGGCCGGAGAACAAAGTCCGCATCAAAGTGCCGTATCTGGGCGGCGGCTATGGCGGCAAGCTCTACATCAAGCTCGAAGCGCTGGTGACCGCGTGCTCGATGATCGCGCGGCGCCCGGTCAAGATCGCGCTGACGATGGAAGAGGCGTTCTACCAGATCACCAAACATCCCTGCACCGTGCGCATCAAGACCGCCGTCGACAAAGGCGGCCGCATCACCGGCCGCAAATGCGAGGTGTTCTGGAACGGCGGCGCCTACGCCGATATCGGCCCGCGCGTCACCCACAAGTCGGGCTTCCTCGCCGGCGGCCCCTACGACATCGACAACGTATCGATCGACTCCTACGCGATGTACACCAACATGACGCCGTCCGGCGCGCTGCGCGGCTTCGGCATGCCGCAACTCGTGTTCGCGCACGAGAGCCACACCGACATGATGGCGGCCGCGCTCAAGCTCGATCCGGTCGAGTTCCGCCGCAAGAACCTGCTGCACGAAGGCCGGCCGCAGGCCACCGGCACGATCCTCAAGAGCGTGGCGATGGAAACGATCCTCGATCACGTCGCCGACCGGCTGCACTGGAAAGACAAATTCGACCGCGGCACCGGCACGATCAGGCGAGGACGCGGCCTTGCCGTCGCACTGAAGGCCTGCGTTTCGCCGACCACGTCGGTTGCCATCATCAATGTCAGCGCCGACGGCAGCCCGACGCTGTACATTTCGACAGTCGATATGGGCCAGGGCTCGGACACCGGCATGGCGCAGGTCGTCGGCGAAGTGCTCAACGTGCCGGCGGAGTCGGTGCGGGTTATCGCGCGCGACACCGACATCACGCCCTACGACATGGGCACGCTGGGCTCGCGCTCGATGTTCCACATGGGCCATGCGGTGCGGCTCGCGGCCGAGGACGTGCGCAGCAAGATCGAGGCGCTGCGCCGTGAGCTCGGCGAGCCGGAGGGCAGCAACACGCCGGTGTCCGGCCTGTTCGTCAAGAAGTACGGCATGAAGGCCGGCAACATCGTCGGCAGCGGCAGTTACAAGCCCGATTACGTCGCGCCCGACCACGAAACCGGCCTGTCGCCCGAGATCACGCCGTTCTGGATGGCCGGCGGCAGCGGCGCCGAGGTCGAGGTCGACACCGAAACCGGACGCGTGCGCATTAACAGAATGATCAACGTGGTCGACTGCGGAACGCAGGTGAACCCGCGCATCGTCGAGACGCAGATTTCCGGCGCCGCCCTGATGCAGCTCGGCTTTACGCTCTACGAGAAAATGCATCTCGACAACGGCCAGGTCACCAATGCCTCGTTCGCCGACTACAGGATTCCGGGCATCAGCGACCTGCCGGGAGCCATGATCAACGAAGCCATCGACGCCTATCAGCACAATGCGCCATTCGGCGCCAAGGGCGTCGGCGAATCCTCGACGCTCTGCCTGTCGCCGGCGATCGCCAACGCCATCGACGACGCCTGCGGCGTGCGGCTGATGGAATTGCCGCTGACGCAGGAAACCGTTTTCCGCGCGCTGCGGGAGAAGGAAGGCCGGCCGCTGGAGGTGGAGTGAGGCGCAATTCGCTTAAATATCTTCCGCCGCGGTCACTACCGCAAATGGCATACCAAGCGCCTCTAAAATGGCGTTGGCCGCACCTAACCTTATCGGCTTCAGTAGTCCGAAGCTTGAGAAAGTCCTTTGTGCCCTTCGTCTCGCGAACTAGATAAACCGTCTGGTCCTGATGCTTCACGATCGCCCAGTCGGGATTGTAGGTCTGATTGGAGTTTCGACTTTGAACCAATCGGGCAGCTTGACGAACAGACGAATGTCATCCCGTTGGTCGAGCTTCTTTGCAAATTCTCGCTCGACCTCAAACTCGTAGACAACATAATCGTAAATCGAATTCTTTACCTGTATTGCAGTTAAGACGTTCACCAGTTCTTCGTTCTCAAATAGAGCCATTTCCCATTCTGCTTCCGGACCAGCCCCCAAGATTCGGTCCTACTTGATCCCGTCCACCAACAGCCTATGCAATTCATATTTTAGAATAGAAGCGGCTTGATCCATGAAGCGTTGTGGATTGATTAGAAAATCACCCAATCGCCCAGACTCTTTTAGGATACGAACCAAGGTCGAACGCGTAAGCTCAGTTTCGTTCTGCAAGTAGGCGAGCACATCGGGCACGGCGTGCCCTGCACTATACGGCTCCTGCTGTTCTTCGGCGACGCTCAGGATCGTAGCCGCCACACCTCCTTTTTGTACGTCAACCCGCCCAGCCGTTATTCGGATTTTTGGCGGCTGAATTTTCTCCATCTTTTTGAGCGCGGCAACAGCGCGGACAACAAGAACGTCGGTCTCGAACTCGACGCGATAGGTCGTCTTTGGTTTGATCTTGTCCACAAAGCTATGAAATCCGCGCTGAGCGTAACTTCCTTCTTGAGACGGTTAGGCTTCTCGTCCGTATCCCTGCGGATGTGCCTTTCGATCTGGTGCGCAGCTAACAGATCGATCACCGCCGGCTCAAGGTCGGCATACTCATTGGGTAGCGTAAGCTTGAAATCCGGCCTTCTCGGATCGAACGCTACTCCCAGGCGCCCGTCGGCCTCCAGCATCTTTTGCGCCACGAGCGCGGAGCGGATTGCCTCGGCGGCGTCCTGCCGATCGGCACCTCTTGACCGTCAACGGCACGGGTGATGCGCGCGATTGCAGTCAAGGGCACTTTGCCAAAGGTAACGCCGCAATCCTCTTCATATTCGGTTTGCAGCGCCAGCGAAATCTTCGTAGGACTCGTTCGCCATCACATAGAGCTTATTGATCATATCGTCGAGAACTCGTTTTCCGTCCTGATCCACCGGCAAGCGCAGGCCGGGACCGATCTCCTGTCGTTTCTTCATAGCGCTCTTAGTCTCGTTGAGCGTACAAATCTGAAAACGTTCGGGTTGTCCCATCCTTCGCGCAAAGCCGAATGGCTGAAAATAAACCGCAGCGGCTCGTCGATCGAGAGCAACCGCTCTTTCTCTTCATAATAAGGTTGTAAACGTCATCGTCAGCTTGCGTATCGCCCTTGGTATCTTTGAGCACGCCTTTCTTATCTTGCGCAAAGTAACCGTTGTGGACCCGCTCCATAGGCAGCATGGTCCATGCAAGCACGCTATAGCGCGGTTCCTTGGCAAGAGCGGAAAGCTCTTCCTCGAACCACTGCGCAAACTTGCCTTGGATCGGCTTACCCGCAGCGGCATAGTCTCGATAGCGTGACGCGATCGATAAAAAAAGGCTCAACACCTTGATACCGCGATTGTGCAGCTGCAGTTCCTTATCGAGGTGCTTCTTCACCGTATAGCGGATTTGCGCGCGCCAAACGTCATCACGCATTCCACCTGACTCCTCACCGATCCGCATCGTCCGGCCATTCGTAAAACGGATAAACTCGGCGTCTGGTTCGGCATTGATTTCCGCAACCGAATATCCTTCGCGTACCGCACCTAATTCGAGCGCACGAAAAGGTCGTCGCCATATTTTATCGCAATGTCTTTTCCTTCGGTCCCTCCGGCCCTTGCACGTGTTACTTTAGCCCTGATAGACGGCTTGTAATCGATGCTTTCGAGGCGGATGAAGGCGTCGTTCGCACCCCCTGCTCCGCCGCATTCGCGACAACAATTTGCTTGACGAGCCGAAGCTCAAACGCCTTCACAGGGTCGAGTTTATAGACGAGGTTGTACGGATTCCTGTGCGTGGCCGAGTAGCGCAGCGTACATAGCGGGTTGAGTGACTTGATGGCTTCTTGTGCCTTCTCCGTACTGTCCACGGATTGCGGCTCGTCGATAATGACAATTGACCGTGCCGCCTGGACGAACTCTATAGGCTGCCGACCGGACAACTTGTCGCTTTCTTTATAAATGACGTTGCTCTTTTGCTCAGCTTCCGTCCCGGTGAAGTTCTTACGAAAGGCATCGATATTGATAATCAGAATTTGTAGCGTGTTTCCGGTCGCAAACTGCCGTAGGCGGTTCACTCGCCGCGCGTCATAGACGAAATGCTCGAACGGCATATTGTCGTAGAGCGCTCGAAAATGCTCGGCAGTTATTTCAATGTTTTTCAGAACGCCTTCGCGAATGGCGACGCTCGGCACAACAATGATAAACTTCTTGAAACCATAGCGCCGCGATAGCTCAAACACAGTACGTAGGTAGACATAGGTTTTGCCTGTACCTGTCTCCATCTCCACTGAAAAATGGGGACACAAGCGCGGGGTATTAGCGGTGGCGTCGAACAAGTCCCACCCTTCAAGGGGACTCACATCATCCGCAAGCTCTATGTCGTTCCGCGCTTGAATTATCTGCGTGTTTGTTCGCAACTTTGCTTCGTCTAGCAGAAGCCGGTTTCCGATTCCCAACTCGGTCCGCTCTTGTCCAGAAAATAGCTCGGTATCTTCCGTCGTTTTAATAACGGAAAATTCTGGCGAGCCTTGTGGCTGCCCCTCGAAAAGGTCAGCCACCGCAGCGATCGCGTCGAGCTGAAAATTCTGGTTGGCGTCAAATTGGATTTTCATTGCAACTAGACTGTACGGAATACGACGTTCTTCGACCTGAATGTTTGAACAGCATTTGTCTTCAACTCGTCATTGTTGGAAAAGCCTTCATCGAGACAAACAGCGCGTTCAGGTTTCTTGTCCGCAATAGCTCGAATTATTTCGAACGTGAGTCTACGCTCAAGACAGACAAGTAACGCCCCGCCAGCAATTCCGAACACGACTTTGCCCGCGAGCGTTAGCTTTTCGACCGCCGCAGTTAGCGGAAAGCCACTCTTCATCAGGATTTCATAAAGAATAGCCAAATCGCCGTGGTCGGCTTGAACGTGGTCCACATGCAAATCAAGTTGGTGCGCAAGGGCGTCCGTATTGGTTGCTGCCTCGCCGTCCCAGACTTTAAAATTCGATTGAGCCAACTTAAAAACGCGGAATCCCGAAGTCATTGTCCCGGCCCGGATGTAGTTTCCGCAGCTTCTCACCCGCGCGCCTAATTCTTTCCTTCGCAATGTCGGATATCGTCTTAAAGCCTGCTTTGAATTCTTCAGAGTCAGGCTTAGTTTTTTCCGGTAATTGAACGCAAATAAAAGGGCGGTTCTTCCCTGTCTCAATCGACAATTCAATTGCAGCGTGACCAGTTGAGCCGGAGCCGGCAAAAAAATCGAGCGTAATATCGCCCTCGTTTACGCCACACACCGACATCAAGAATTTAATGAGGGCAGACGGCTTTGCGAAATCAAAAGGGATGTTTAGAGATTTTAACTCTGCAGAACTATGCCTACTTTCAAACTTATCTAGAATGTTTCCTGGCAACTGCCCCTGTTCCAAACGGTCCTTGAGCCAGATCTTGTAATAGACATTCCAACTCGCCTTTGACCCGTCTGGCCGCAAAAGGGATGTCTTATCGCTTCGAATAAATTCAACGTTGTCCTCCTTTTTCTCTTTAGCAAACCGTGCATAGGTCCACCGCCAGACACCGTCTCCATCCGTTGGCGTAATCTGAGAGCCGTCCTTTCTTTCCTTTGGGAACGATTTACCGGGTGGAATTACTAACTCACCGTCCGGACATTCGATGTAGAATTTTTGATTAGCTCGTTTTTCGAGCATAGCCTGATACAGGCCCATTGATCGGTAGTTCTCTCCCTTGCGAGGTCCTTGATCGGCGATTTTTGTATAAACATTTTCGATGACATTCTGGCTGATTTGTTCCCTGAACGCCTGCAATTCATTGATATTCTTCGCCATAAGGATGATGTAGTCCACGCTTGGCGAAAAATGGACGCCCTTCTGCCCTCCAGTTTTCATGACGCGAGAACAAATCGTTACAAAATTTTCTTCTCCGAAAATCTCATTACACACATGCAGTAGCGCCCCCAACTCGGTTTGACCAATCGAAATTGCGATTGCGCCATCGTCACGCAGTAAATTACGCGCCAGAAATAGGCGCGGATACATCATGCTTAGCCACTTTGAATGAAAGCGACCATCCGTCTCCGTGTTGGTGTTAAATTTTCGTCCCTCTGCATCCACCTGCCCGGTGTATTCCAAATAAGTCTGCAGACTCTCCGAGAAGTTATCCGGGTAGATGAATTCATTGCCTGTATTGTAGGGCGGATCGATATAAATAAGTTTTATCTTTCCGAGATAGGACTTCTGAAGAAGTTTCAAGACTTCCAGATTGTCACCCTCGATGAATAAGTTTTGCGTGTCGTCAAACGAGACACTCTCCTTCGGTGTGGGAAGCAATGTTCCCAAACTTGGGGATTGTGACCTGCTCCCCTTAAATGCCCCCGTTTTTGGGTAAAGTCCGTTCCCTACGGGAGACGGACATGCGTAAGAGCAGATTTACGGAAGAGCAGATCATCAAGGTGTTGAAGGAGCACGCCGCCGGATTGTCGGCAGGCGAGCTGTGCCGCAAGTACGGTGTCAGCGACGCGACCTTCTACAAGTGGCGATCACGTTATGGCGGGATGGAGATCTCCGATGCCCGCAAGCTCAAAGCACTGGAAGACGAGAACCGCAGGCTCAAGAAGCTCCTGGCAGAGTCGATGCTGGATGCGTCGACACTCAAGGAGATGCTCGGAAAAAACTTCTGACGCCCAGCTTGCGGAGACGAGCTGTGACCTGGGCTGTCCGAGAGAAGAGCTACTCGCAACGTCGAGCCTGCGGGCTGGTCGGCCTGCATCCCGAGACCTATCGCTATGTGCCAAAGAGGTCTGGCGATGAAGCGCTGCGCAAGCGGCTGCGAGAGCTGGCGTCGCAGCGGCGGCGGTTCGGCTATCGGCGTCTGGGACTGATGCTCAAGCGCCAGGGCATCAAGCTCAATCGCAAGAAGCTCTATCGGCTCTACAAGGAGGAACGGCTGACCGTGCGTAAGCGTGGTGGTCGCAAGCGGGCTCTCGGCACGCGAGCACCGATGGCCGTACCGCAGGGTCGTAATCTGCGCTGGTCGCTCGACTTCGTGGCGGACACGCTGGTCAGCGGCCGGCGCTTCCGTATCCTGACGCTGGTCGATGACTTCACCAGGGAATGCCTCGGCTTGGTCGTGGACACATCGCTCACCGGCCTGCGCGTCGCTCGCGAGCTCGATCGGATTGCTGAACTGCGTGGCTATCCCTGCATGATCGTCAGCGACAACGGCACCGAGCTGACCTCAAACGCCATCCTGGCCTGGCAGCAGGAGCGTGGTGTTGAATGGCACTACATCGCACCTGGCAAACCGATGCAGAATGGCTTTGTCGAGAGCTTCAACGGCCGTCTGCGCGACGAGTGCCTCAACGAGCATCTGTTCGCCAACCTCAAAGAGGCGCGCGACATCATCGAAGAATGGAGGACCGACTACAACACCAACCGACCACACTCGAGCCTCAACGGGCTCACACCAACCGAGTTCGCAGCACGCCCCAACCAGGGGCAAAACTGGAACAAACTCTTCTTATGAACGAGGGCAAGTTGGGGAGCAGGTCAATTGAATTGTTCTGAAGCATTCAGTTTTACCAGGCCACACTAATCCGTACCGCTCTTTCCCAGCATCAACAGTTTCGCCCAACGCGCGTTTTAACCGGTCGTAATCAATCTTTCCGTGTTCGGTATACGCCTCTGGAAATAATTGAAAAAGAGCATCGCGGCGCTCGATCGTCGGGCTCAACGAGTGCAAATCTAATTTTTCAGGCTTTAGTTTGTTACTCATTTCGCACTTCGCTTCCCGGCTTGCGCCTTTCCGATATTTAGACGATCTGCCAGCGCACAGTGAAAAGGACTTCCTCGTCAATGTGCTGCTCCAGCCGTTTGGCGATGTCATCCAACAAAGCGTCTTTCTGCTTGTCCAAATCCCGCGTCGCCTGATCGAAGGCTCGCCAAGCGTCATCGCGCCGCGTCTCCAGCTTGCGGACCTCACGTTGTCGCTCAAGCTTTTCGGGCAGCGTCGGCGCTGTTCGCGCGCTCTTGCGCCCGCTTTCACCGCCTCGTCCAGTTCATCCAGCTCCGCCTTTCAGCGTTGCGCGGCGGTCCTCGGCCCAATGCTCCAGTTTTTCGATCTCGAGTCTCGAACCAGCGCGCATTGCGCGTTCCCATCTCATCCAGGGTCTCCCGCCTGGGCGCGCGCCGCGATATCCTTCAGTCTTTCGGCCGCGGCGGCGGGTAGCGCGGCCCCACCCCCCTCATCTTCGGCGAGCAAGTCGAACATCCGGCGGCATTGGGTGTCGTCCAAGTACTTGTCCGTCATCGTCCTCAGCCGAAAACAACAAGTGTTCCTCGACCTCCAGCGCGCACCGACAGCCGATTGCAACGGAGCCAGCCTTGCCGCCCGATGAAGGGGACCAGATGGCGATATTCTTGCCGCTGCCCGTCAACTGGAATGTAAGCTCGCTTGTCGGGGGTTGTGCTCGCCTTTGGCGCGGTCCAGCACGCGCTGTGCGAGCGGATGGCCGACCCGGTAGGTGTTAGCATCCTCGACGTTCTTGCCGATGCGATAAGGGCCGGGATGGATTGAGCTCGCCGCTGAACGGATTGTCGTTGAGGGTGAAGCTATAGTCGGATTCCTGGAAGGTGGCATGGCCCATCCAGCACATGGCGGGTCATCAGCCAAAGCTGGCGGTTGAAGCGGTCCAGCGCGTTATGGCTTTGGATGCGGACCTTTTCCACCACCTCTTGATCGAAGTTGTTCAAGCAGCTTTTCACGCGCGTCCTGCTGACCTTCGGCAATGTCCGTTTCCAGCTCCTTCTGCAATTGATCGAACTCGAACTCGATCTGCTCGCGGCGAGCGGCATTTTTGATAAATCGCGGCTATGCGCTTCTCGAAGTCCACGCCTGACTCGACCGCGCCCAAGCACCTCGTCGCTCGCACCGAACACGCCGTCGAACAGGCGGAATTTCTGGTCGAGCAACTGATAGACTCGCTGATCGGCAGCGTTCGTCTTGTTCAGAAAATTCACCACGACCACGTCGAACTTTTGCCCGTAGCGATGGCAGCGGCCGATGCGCTGCTCGATACGCTGCGGATTCCACGGCAGGTCATAGTTCACGACCAGATTGCAAAATTGCAGATTGATGCCTTCGGCGGCGGCTTCCGTCGCGATCAGGATCGAAGCCTCATCGCGGAAGTAATCGACCAGAGCGGCGCGCAAATCGGCGCTCGGCGAACCGGTAACGCGATCCGTCCCAGCGTGCATCTCCAGCCATCTTTGATAAATCGCCTTTGACGCAGGATCGTTATTGACGCCGTTGAAGATCATCACCTTGCCCTTGAATTCGGTCTGTTCAAGGACGCGGAGCAGATAGTCCTGGGTACGGCGCGATTCCGTAAAGATGACTGCTTTCTGCTGTAGCTTCACGCCTTCCTTTTCTTGCGCTTTGGCAGCGGCGGCAAAACCGCGTCGCAGTGCCGTGAGCAGCACCTCGCCCTTCGAGTTTTTCATTATTGACGCGGCGAGTTGCTTGAACTGACGAAGTTGGTCCAACTCCGCGCGCAATTGCACCAATTGCTCCGGCGTTAATCCCGGCTGCGATGGCGAATTCCTCCTCATCGCCGTCCCACTCGTCGGCGAGCTCGTTGAAGCCTTCGAGTTCCTCGGGGAGCTCGTCCGGCGGCACATCCACCTCTTCGGCAGCGTCGGCTGCTGCTTCGAGCTTTTTCGCAAGCCCTTCCAATGTGCCCGAAATCGCATAAGTGGACGAAGCAAGAAGCTTACTCAGGATCAGCGTCATCAATTGCCGCTGCCCCGCCGGCAATGCGAACAGTGTCGGGCGCTGAAGATAATCGGAGACGAGATCGTAGAGTTTTTGCTCGTCGGCGGACGGGGCGAACTCCTGCACAAGTGCGTGGCGATCTGTATAGGAAACATATTCCAGCACTTGGCGACGAAGCGTCCGCTTGCAGATCGGCTTAAGCCGCTCTTTAAGTTCGGAGAAATCCGATTGATTGCCGAGCCGGGCAAATCGCGCGCGAAAACTCGGCAAATCGCCGAACGCATAGTCGTCGATGATGCTGACCAGACCATAAAGCTCCAGCAAGGAATTCTGGAGCGGGGTCGCAGTCAACAGCACTTTTGGGAACGGGCTGACCGCCTGCTTGATTGCAGAAGCGATGCGGCTCGACGTCTTGTAGACATTACGGAGCCGGTGCGCCTCGTCGATGACTACCAGGTCCCATGCCATTTGGCGAACGTAGGGCTCCTTGCCGCGGGCAAACTGATAGGAGCACAGCACAATTCCGGCTTGCGCGAACGGATTGAGGTTGCCGGCGCGGATGGCCTCATTGAAGGTGCGGGCCTCCATGATCACTGACGGCAAGTGAAATTTCTCGGCAAGTTCCTGACTCCATTGCTTGCGAAGTTGGCGGGCACGATCACCAGGAGCTTTCGTTTTCGCTCCGCCCATCGCTGTGCCAGCAGCAGCCCGGCTTCGATCGTTTTTCCTAAGCCGACTCATCGGCAAGAATCGCGCCGTCGGAAAACGGATTGCGGAACGCGAAAAGCGCGGCCTCGATTTGGTGCGGGTTAAGATCGACCTGAGCATCTGCCAAAACGCCAGCGAGCATTTCCACGCTGTCCGACGGACTTCGCTTCGTCAGTTCATGAGCAAAATATTTAGCGTGGAAGTCGGTGAGATTCATCGTGGCCCGGCCCGCGAACAGATTAGTAGAAAGTCGGGCCTTATTGCACGAGAAGGTTGTCGGCGGCAGACGTCCTTTTATTAAGGACTATATTGACATTTGTCCCTCTAAAGGTTACTTAGGTGCTATCCCGCTCACTTAAGGGCGCCTTTCGCCGAGGGTACTCAACCAAGGTGGAGCGGGTGCGGCGCCGCGGGCGGAGCCATACACTCCGCTCTCGGGCGGGTCCGGGCATCATGCTCGCCGGCATTACGACCGGTGCGTGGGGTGCGACCGAGTTGAAACTGGATTTCAGGAAAAAACTATTGCAAGTATTTCGGACAGGGGCGGCGACATTACCGACGACATGAAAGACGAATACGATTTCTCAAAAGCCGAGCGCGGCCGGTTTTTTCGTCCGGACGCGAAGCTGGTGCCGCCGCCGAATGCTCTGGCAATCGGAGCTCGGCGTTCCTGAAAAACTCCTCACCCGCCTCCGGGATGTCGGAGGTGTCGATGTCCTTATCGGCTATCGCCGCGATCTCAGCCGCCCGCTTTTTTGAGATAGGCATTGAGCAAGCCGCGGCACAGCGCGGCAATCGCAATTGATCAGTGCAAGGCCGGTTCGTTAGCCCACCTTGGGAGTCTTGCCCATTTGCTCTCTGACAAGACGACTAATTGCCTCGATCAACTCGTCTGCTTCCGATTGCGCGGGCGCGTTCGATAATTGATCTTCTAATTCGCTCGCCGACGGATGGAGCGACTCTTGATCCTCATCCTGCCCAGCACTGAGGGCTTCCTGAATTGAGAACAATGCATATTCAGTGGCGAGCGGTGCCGGCAAAGCCGCCTGAGGCGCCACTCGAAGTGCAGCGATACGCCCGTCCAAACGGGGAGTATTTCGCAATCGCAAATGGCCTCTATCCTCCTCAATCCAACGATTGACGGCTTCGACGAAAAGCGCTGACCGTGTCATCCCCTGACGAAGCGCGAAATTGTCAAATCGGGAAAGCGCAATCGCCGGGATGGTCATGTTGATTTGTTCGACCTTCAATGTGTCGGGCACATCGATTGCCGCCATCAGCAGAGCATCGTTGCGATCGATCGCATCCGCTGGAGCAGGAAGAGGAACTTCCTCGCCATCTGCCAGCATGCCCTCAATGTGGAGCGCCAACGCCTCCTTCGCCTCCGAAAGTACTTCGTCGAGGCTGGACGCAGCCGCGACACAGCCCGGCAGATCGGGAAACGACGCGCCATAGTCGCTGTCCGAGTCCTTATGGATGAGTGCGATGTAGGTGTTCGTTGCCATGGTTATCCACGTTGGCGATCTACGTTCTGAATTTTATGCCGGCCTGCTTCTCGATGCTCTTGAGCGTGCCGATCGGGAAATCCCTCCTGGGGCTGGGCACCGTCACAAGGCCACGCTTGGTCGGATGGCGTAGCTGAACGTGGCTGCCTTTTTGACGGACGATTTGCCATCCATCTTCCCGAAGCGCCCGGAGAACGTCAGCACTGGAAATCATATATACACACGATTACACATCGTCGCAATATTTCTCCCCGCAGAAACTAAGTGACGCTGAGCAATTGTCGCTGGCGCCTCGTAAATTCAGCCGATTTACGCGCTAAAGCCAAGCGTTGTGTCGACCGGCATTGCGGTCTCTTTTCTGTTGACATTGCGTCTCTTATTTTGATATAGGAACAAAATCCCGCTCGCTTAAGGGCGCCTTCGGCCGAGGGTACTCAACCAAGGTGGAGCGGGTGCGGCGCCCGCGCGCGGAGCCATACACTCCGCTCTCGGGCGGGTCCGGGCATCATGCTCGCCGGCATTACGACCGGTGCGTGGGGTGCTGCCACTGGACTGGGACAGGAGACACTGGATAACACCCAGTAGCTTGTTTAGCTGCGGATGATCTGGCCGGAAAACCGGAAGTCCACTTTTCCGGATCATCCGCGTAACCACGTCCCAGGAAGCCTGGCCTGGACCTGAGCCTTTGGGACCAACGTCCCTCTGGCTGGAGCCGCGAGTGGAACGCCGACAAGTCGGCGCGCGCAGCAATGTGCGCGTCGCCGCATCCTGAAAAGATGCGGAAGGTGCTACCCGGACTTGCCGGCGTTCCGCTTCCCTTCTTCGCTGAAGCTTCGAAGGGCAAGCCCTCCAAAAGCTTCGAAGAAGATAAAGGGAAGTCCCTCCTACGCCAAGGCTTCGGAGGGTGAAGTACTTGCTCTCCGCGTGATGGGAGAGATTTCAGAGCCATCCGTACGATCCCCCGCGCAAAAAAATGAGGCGCGGGAACGGGAGAGAATTGTCCGCCCCCGCGATAGCGGGGGAGGGGGACCGTGCGAGCGAAGCGAGCATGGTGGAGGGGGCGCGGGCGGTGAGGAAAATTCTGCGACGGCAGGAGAAGCGGCAACGCAAGCGCCCCCTCCACCGCGCAAGAGCGCGGTCCCCCTCCCCCGCTATCGCGGGGGCGGATGCAGAGAGCGGCGCTACGGGGAAACAAAAACATGAAGTCCAAGTCCGCGTCCGTGAAGAGTTCCGCCGGTAAAGACAAGCCGTTGAAGCCCGGGGGTGACGAGTGGAGCGGGGAATTGCGGGGGCGGATGAAGATGGGAATTGCGCCGCGCCGGAATGTCGCTTTCCTCAGCCCCGCGACTGTCCTAGGTTCCGCCGCAATCAAGAACCTTGCGGGGGAAACAATGGCGGGCGAGCCGGAAGTTCAAGTCTCACATTTTCTCGACCAGTACGGTGTCGGCCCATTCCATTATAAGTTGCTGTTCTGGACGGTGCTGCTCGCTCTCGTCGATGGCTATGACATCGGCGCGGTTGCGTTCGCGGCTCCGAGCCTGATCAAGGAATGGCACGTCGCGCCGAAGGACCTCGGCCTCGTGCTGAGCGCCAGCAATTTCGGCGTGCTGTTCGGCTCGCAGATCTTCGGCTGGATCGGCGACCGCTATGGCCGCAAGACAGCGCTGATCTCGGCCAACCTGCTGTTCGGCGTATTCACCTTCATCGCCGCTTACTCGACCAATCTGACCGAACTGTCGCTGCTGCGCTTCGTCGCCGGCCTCGGCATCGGCGGCGTCATTCCCAACGTCGTCGCCATCAATGCGGAATCCGCGCCGCGCAACCGGCGTGCGACATTGGCCATCATTGCATCCGGCATGGTGCCGCTCGGCGGCTCGTTCGCCGGCTTCGCCAGCGCCGCTTTCGTGCCGACCTACGGCTGGCAGGTGCTGTTCTACATCGGCGGCATTGCGCCGGTGATTTTTGCGCTTCTCGGCATCATTTTCCTGCCGGAGTCGGTGAAGTTCATGGCGATCCATGAAGGGCACCGGCAAAAGATGGTGGAGCTGCTCAAGGAAATCCGGCCCGATTTTACGGTGCCGCCGAACGCACGCTTCGTGATCGAGGACGAGAAGCAATCGCCGAGCAACCCGGCCTCTCTGTTCCGCGAGGGTCTGGCGGCCATCACGCCGCTCACCTGGCTGATGTTCGCCTGTAACCTGATGGGCTACTTCTTCCTCTTGAGCTGGACGCCAACCCTGTTGGGCGCCGCCCATGTCCCGCCGCAAACCGCGGCACTTGCCGGCGCGGGCTTGCAGGTCGGCGGCACGGTCGGCTCGCTGCTGCTGTGCTGGTGGCTGCAACGAGCCCGTTTCCTCGCTGTCGCGATCATGTTCGTGATCGCGGTGCCGATTGTCGCCTCGATCGGTTATGTGGGCCTGAACTCGACCACCGCGCTGATTGTCATCACGTTCTTCGCCGGCTTCATCGTCCTCGGCATCCAGTCCGGCATCAACGTGGTCGGCGCCCTGATCTATCCGACCTCGCTACGCGCCAACGGCTCCGGCTGGCAGCTCGGCATCGGGCGCATCGGCGCTATCATCGGTCCGTTCGTCGGCGCTCAGTTTGCGACCTTGCCCGTGACCGAACTTTACATGTGGTCAGCGATCCCGTTCGCCGCCGGCGCGGTGGTGGCGTTCGTCATCTATCTCCTGGTCGGCGCGCGGCTCCGCGCGCGTCCGGAGCTGGCGCAGGCGCAGTGACGCTAAAACGGCTCGTAATCCCGCAACGCCGGGATCACTTTCTCACCAAACAACCGGATCGAACGCATCAGATCCGGCTCCGGCAGATCGGCGAAGTTGAATTCGCCCATGAAGACATTGAACACGCCGGCTTCCGCCGCCGCGCGCAGTTTCCGCGCTACTGTTTCCGGCGAGCCGATGAACACCAGATCGTTCTTGAACAGATAATCGCCGTCGAACAGGTGCTGCATGATCTCGGAGGCGCCGGGCTCGCCGCGGCCGACGAACATCTTGGCGTGTTCGGCCGCGCGCACCTCGAAACTTTCGCCGGGCTTGCCCGGTTTCAGGAAGCCCTCATAAGCGCGGCTCGCCCGAAATTGCGCGTTCTCGATCGCCTTCTCGTCGGTCTCGTCGACATAGACCACCGTGCAATAGGCGATGTTCGGTTTATCGGGCCAGCCGACCCGCGCCCAGTCGGCCAAAAACTTGCGGTAACGCGGCGCCGCGTCCGCGCGCGGATAGACCAGAAAGTAGCCGGGATTGACGCCGTTTTTGGCGCAGAACTCCAGCGTTTGCGGATCGCGGCTCATCATCCACAACGGCGGATGCGGCTGCTGCATCGGCATCACCGCAAGCCTCGCATTGTCGGTATGAAATTCCTGGCCGTGATACGAGAACGGCTGCGTCTCGCCGAACGCCGCGCGCATGTAATCGACGAATTCCAGCGTCGGCGATTTGCGCTGCCCATAGTCGAGGCCGAACGGGCGGAAATAATCCGGATTGATGCCGGGAACGAGGCCGAGCTCCATGCGGCCGCCCAGCATCTGATCGACGATGGCGATCTCTTCCGCGAGCCGCAACGGATGGTAGAGCGGCACGATGTAGCCCATCGGTCCGATCCGCAGACGTTTCGTTCGCGCGCCGGCGCCGACAGCGTAGAGGCTCGGCGACGACATCCAGCTTTCGTCCGGCCGGAAATGATGCTCGACGCAGAACGACTGGTCGAAGCCGAGTTCGTCGCACAGTTCGAGCTCCCGCCAGAGCTGCTCGTAGCGTTGGTGCGGCGTCATTCCGGGCTTGGCCCAGATATGGGAAAAGTGGGCGAATTTCATGGAGTCACTCTTGTTAAGAGCTCGGCATCGAATTGCCGGAGTAGCTTATATCACCAAAGGTCGACCGATCCTCGTTATCATCGGACTCTGCACTGCTCGAATAAGGGAGGATGCGATGCGCGCGCGATACGGCAACTTCCGATTACATTGTCTCGCCATCGTTGCCTGCGCCATCGCTTTAGCGTCGGCGGACAGGGCCAACGCGGAGGACTGGCCGGCTCGCCCGGTCCACATCGTGGTCCCGTTTGCGCCAGGAGGAGCGACTGACATTCTTGGCCGGATATTCGCAGACAAATTGTCGGAACGATTGGGCCAAGCCGTCATCGTCGACAACAAGCCCGGCGCCGGCGGCAATATAGGAGCGAGCTTTGTCGCCAGGTCGGATCCTGATGGCTATACGCTCTTCGTTGGCTCCGGCCCCGGACTGACGAGCGCCCGCGCGCTGTCGAAGGATGCCGATTTTGATCCCGTGCAGGACTTCACGCCGATCACGCTCCTGGCGACGCAAGCCTTTATCCTGACGGTGGATCCAAAATTACCACCGCGGAACATCCCGGAGTTCGTTTCTTACGTCAAAGATCACAAAGGCGCGTTGACTTACGGCACGCCGGGAATCGGCACGCCCCATCATTTGGCCATGGAACTGTTCAAGCAGGTCGCCGGCATCGACCTTGTGCATGTTCCGTACCGCGGCGGAGGTCCGATGATTCAGGCGGCGCTTGCCGGAGAAGTACCGGTAGTCTTCGCGAGCTACGTTATCGTGGGCCCTTATCTGTCGACGGGAAAACTCAAACCCATTGGATTCAGCGCTACACACCGCATTCCGCAGGAGCCCGACATCGCGCCTATCGCCGAACAGGGTTATCCCGGCTTCGATGTCGATTCTTTCTTCGGACTGTTCGGGCCTGCCGGAACACCGCAACCAGTCAGTGACCGGATCACGCGCGAAGTGCGGACCATTCTTTCGATGCAGGACGCGGAAGACCGGCTGCAAAAAATCGGATTCGAAACACCGCCGGACCTGACTATGGCCGAGTTCGGTCAATTGGTCAGAAAGGATGTGGCGAAGTGGACCAAAGTTGTCACGGCTGCAGGTATCAAGCCGGAATAGATTGCGTTAGCCCGAACACTCTTTCTGCGTTACCCCCGAGAATATCCTGTTGCTGTTGCGCGGGGAGCTTAAGCTGCTCCACGTGCTCACTACTGGCGCTCACGAGCGGATCGTCGGTGCCCCACAGCAGTTGCTTCGGTCCGACAACCTCCAAAGCAAGGCGCAAAGTCGGGCCGTAGAACGAGCACGTGTCGTAGAAGAGCTTCTTGGCATATTCACTCGGCAACCGATTGATGTGCGCCCGACAGTCAGGAAACAACCGGTAACCGACATCGAGACGTTCGAGCATACTCAGCACAGCACCGCCGGTATGAGCCAGCACAAAGGGAAAATTCGGATATCGCTCGAAAACGCCGGCGTAAATCATGCGGGTCACGGCTGTCGTCGTTTCGTAGATAAATCCGACCCGGATTGGCAGTTCAAACTCGTTGAGATGCGCCGCACCCAGCGGCTCCATCGGATGCTGCACTACCGGGATGCGGCGCCGGTCGATGGCGGCCCACACCGGCTCAAAGTCGGGATGATTGAGCGGCATTCCTTGGATATGCGACCCGATTGCGATGCCAACTGCGCCAAGCGAGTCGACGGCGCGATCCAACTCCTTGATCGCGGCGTCCGCGTCACTCCAGGGCAGCACGGCCAGGGCAAAAAAACGCCCCGGATGGGCCCGGCAATAAGCGACCAACGCGTCGTTCGCATGGCGCACAATCTCGGACTGTTCGGCAAACGGCCATTCGTAGATGCTTGGACTGGTCAGCGACAGGACGCGCGCCCGGATACTCGCAGCGTCCATTTTTTCAATTCTCGCCGCCGGATCAAAATGTTCTTCCTTGTACCAGGCGACGGTCGTCCCGCCACGCCGGAGCAGGAACTGGCCCTGCGGCGTCTTTACGGTTTCGAGCTTCATCAATTTGATGAGCTCTTTGATGTATTCCCGGTCAACGTAGTGCGCGTGACTATCGATCTTCACTGTTTTTCCCCAAACGCAGTTCCGCCGATACTAGCATAGCCGGTTATGAAGCCGCTTATTTGCGTAGTCCGGCCGTATCGACCACATCGGTCCAGCGCTTGCGTTCTTGTTCGATATACTTGGCAAAGTCGTCGGGCGATCCTTGGTGCGGTTCAATTGTCTGAAGCTTGAGATTTTTTACGACATAGTCTGTTCGCATCGCCTGGTTCGCAGCTTCTGACAATTTAGCTATGACAGTTTGAGGCGTGCCTTTCGGCGCCATGTATCCGAACCACAGCGCGGAGTCCGCTCCGGGCACGCCGGCTTCAGCAAGCGTTGGAACATCAGGGAAGAAGATGCTCCTCTTGGGCTCTGCTACCGCAAGCGCCGTGAGCCGTCTGGACTCGATGTAGCTGCGGACAGTCGTCCCCGGACCGAAAAAGCCGTCGACGCGCCCCGCCAGCATATCGGTGATTACCTGAGGGCTTCCTGGATACGGCACGTGAACAATGTCGGTTTTCGTAGCTAGCTTGAACAACTCCAATGACAGATGCGCCGCACTACCAAAGCCCGCGGAGGCAAAAGACAGTTTTCCAGGATGCGCTCTCGTGTAACTGACGAGATCGGAAACGCTCTCGATACCCAGACTGGGTGTCACAACCAGAATAGTCGGCGCGGAAACCGCAAACATAATCGGCGTGAAGTCTTTGTAGAAGTCAAAATTCTTGTTGAGTTGAAGTGCCTGGTCGAACACGTTGGCCGACGAACCGACATACAACGTGTATCCGTCATTCGGACTGCGCGCCGCCTGGGCAGCCGCGAGGCCAGAACCCGCACCGGGCCGGTCTTCAATAATGATTGGCTGCCCAAGTATCTCGCTTAATTTCGCATTGATCACGCGAAAGGACACATCAGCGACCGAGCCCGGAGGAAATCCGATGATGAGGTGAATCGGGCGCGCCGGATAATCTTCCGCATAAAGCGTTGTTACCGCAACGGCTGCCATAAATAGCGCGATTGCTGCGGCGAGAAATCTCATCGCTTCGTTGCCTCCCCGTTTTTGCCGCCCCTTGAACCTCGAAGAGCTCTCCTCGTTACTACCACGGGCTTTAGCCCGGATAACGAGAAGCGGGCGAATTTCTTGAGAACGTTGCCGAATATTTATTGCCGATCGGACCGTAGGATCACGAAGCCAAAGGCCTATCCTCTCGCAAAGATCACGGCAACCATTCCTTGTTTCCCCGTGGCAAAGGGATTTCACATATATGCCAATGTGCATTGGCATGGCCGATTGCTACGCGGTGTTAGGTTCGCACAGCCACGAAAACAGCGCAGACTAGCCGACAACGGAGAAATCATGCGGCGTCGTGATTTTGTAAAACTTGCGGGAACGGCGGCCTTGAGCTGGCCGATGTCGGCACGCGCTCGGTTTAATTCGTCACGCCCAATCACCATGATCGTGCCATTTCCGCCAGGCGGCGGCGCGGACGTTCTCGTGCGCATCCTCACGAAATACATGAGCGATAATCTGAACCAGACCATCGTCGTGGAAAATCAGCCGGGAGCCGGTGGCGCGTTGGCCTTCGCCCATGTCGCCCGAGCGGCGCCGGACGGCCACACGCTAGGCTGGTCATCCGCCGGATTTGCCGTCATGGCTGCGACGCTGCCCGATCTGAGTTTCAGCCCAACGAAAGACTTCGTTCATGTGTGCGATGTCGCCGAGAACCCGTTCGTGCTCGTCGTCAATCCGGAACTTTCGATCAAGAGTGTGAAGGACTTGGTCGATTATGCGAAAGCCAGGCCGAATGAGTTGAACTTCGCACATAACGGCGCAGCGACGCTCACGAACCTTGTGGTCGAGCTGCTCAAGATTCAGGCCGGCATAGAGGTCACACAGGTCGCCTATCGCGGCGACAATTACTCGGTCGCCGATGTCATCGCCGGGCACGTGCAGGCGATGTTCTCGAACAGCCCGGTTGCTTTACCGCACGTGGCCGCGGGACGTCTCCGCGCTCTCGCCGTCACGTCAGCAAAGCGATCGTCGGCAGCGCCGGATATCCCGACGATGGTCGAAACGGGTTACCCGGATTTCAAGGTCGTGGTGTGGCAGGGAATTAGTGGCCCGGCCGGGATGGACCTCGATGTCATAAACCGGATCAACGCGTCAGCGTGCGAGGCGTTGAAGGTGCCGGAGGTTGTCGAACGATTTGACGCTCTGGGTGCAGAACGTGTGGGCAGCACACCGGAACAATTTGCAGCACTCGTCAGTCGCGAAATGGATACTTGGAGCAAGGTGGTGCGCCGTTCAGGCGTCAAGCCTGACTGACAGCGCGCGTCAACGCACCTTGGCCGGCATGATCATATTGATGATCGCGCATTTGCCCGCAGCGTTTGCCTTGAGCGCTTCTGTCAAAGCGCGCTGAAGTTCTGCCGGTGTCTCCACGCGGCACGAGTAACCGTCAACGAGAGCCGCGGCTTGCTCGTATTTCACGCCCTTGAGATCGACCCCGTAATAATCTTTTGTCACGACGGCTGTGCCTGATGGATAGAACTTGTCGTGGTAGTACTGCATCGCCGCGTACTTCGCGTTGTTGAACACGAGTATGAGCAACGGCAGCTTGTGCTCGTCAGCGAAGGCGAGTGCCGGCAGGACAGGATTATAGAGTAGCGTGCCGTCGCCAATGGTCACCACGACCGGCCGGCCAGGTATCGCAAGCTTTATGCCGAGCGCATATCCGAGCGCCTGCCCCAATCCGTTCGGCGCACGAAAGAAGTCGAAGGGGCCCTCAGTCAAAAAGTGCTCGCGTATAAGGCGCGCATGCACGATCGTTTCGTCGACATAAATTGCGTCCGGTACAGCCTCGCGCAGAAACTGCGCGACCAAAGGGACGGTGATGGAGTTGGCAGCCGCCGCAGCCTTTTCGGCAGCATCCAGCCTTTGCTGGCGCTTTTCGTGCTCCTGCTTCCACCGCACGCGGCGGACTTCGATGGCCTCGGTATCGCGCTTTTGGCCGCATACCGCGTCAGCCAACAGCCGCAGTGTTAAAGCAGTATCACCCTCAAGATATTGCTCCGCTCCCGTCACTTGATAAACCAGCGTCTCTTTCAAGGGCCGTTGCGCGAGTGAAACAATCGTGGCGTTGCTCGGTGCATTGCTGGGCGGAAACCATGGCGCCTGGTTCTCGACCAGCAAAGCGAAATCGATCTCATCGAAGTAAGGCGTTGCATCGATACCGAGATAAAGACCGTGACATTTGTGAAAGTTGGATACGCCGGCACCGGGAGCATCAATAACGGGAATCGCCAAAAGCTCGGCGAGTTCAACCAGCGCATGGAAAGCGTCCTCGTTTCCGCCGACCGACTCCGCAAAGATGAACGGACAATGTGCCTTGCTGAGTTGTTCGGCCACGCGGACGATATCGTTGGCGGCAGGTTGCAGTTTGGGTGGCGCTGGGACGTATGGAGTTCTCGTCGGCCGGGACCAGCTCTCGATCATCGATTCCATCGAGATACAAAGATATGTCGGGCCCTGCGGAGAGCGTTGTGCAAGTTCTCCGGCACGAACGATGCTCTGATAAAGCGTCGAGACCGATGGCGTTTGCAGCGCAATCTTGACGACCGGCTCGACGAGCCGTTGCGGCCCGCCGACGACGTTCAGGCTGCGATACCACTGCGGACCGGGATCGAACTCTCCTTCGCCGAACGACTGCGACTCGCCGGACATGACGAGCATCGGCGTCTCGGTGAGACGAGCGCCGAAAATTGCCATGCTGCCTTGCAGGAGGCCGGCGCCTGCATGGAGCAACACCGCTTGCATCCGTCCCGTAACCTTGGTGTAGCCGGACGCTATCGACACCGCGAGGATTTCGTGGCCGCAATCGAGATACACCGGGCCCGCCGTATTTTTTGCCTTCTGGCGAGCGAGCGCCTCCCAGAGAGAAGGCCATTCCGATCCCGGGGACGAGATTACATAGTCCACCTTGAGGGCGCGAAAGGCTTCGAGGATCGCTTCACCGCCGTCTTCCGTGTTTCGCAAGATGATCTTCCTCGTTGCTCACAGCTAACGTAAACGCACAGTGGCCGTTACATCGCGGTTGCGCTGCGCAGCGTGCTCTCTTCAGCGCGTAAATTTGCACCCGCGCAACAGGATTGTATCATCTCTTGGGTATGCGGCCCCAACATAGGTTTGACGGAGGCAAGTATGATCGTCCGGTACGAATCCGATGGCACGATCGTTATGATCACCCAGAACGATCATGCTCAGCTCTCCGGATTGTTCGCCACCCATTGGGGCAACGCCCAATTTGCCAAGCCAGAACCGTATATGCCCATGGTTCGCGCCGCCATGTTTCATGACCGCGGCTGGATCCGCTACGAGACGGGGCCGCAGCTCAATGCCGAAGGCAAAACACCGAATTATCGCGAGGTGCCGAACGACGCCGGACAAATCGAAGCTTTCGAGTGGGCCGGAGACTGGTTGAGCAGCATCGACGCCTATGCAGGATTGATGATCGCCAAACATCGCACCGGCCTTTATCAGGGCCGCTACGGAACCATGACATCGCCACCCGCGATTCAACGCGGTACGCTCAAGCCCGAGATTCAGGCGCTCGTCACACGCAGTGAGGCGAAGCAAAAGAGCGCTGCTGAAAAATTCGACGCCAAGCAGTTGATGACGAACTACACATTGCTTCAGGTCTGGGATCTGATCTCGCTCTACATATGCAGCACCGAGACGTTGAAACCCGACCGGATAGCACCGGTGCCGCTTGGATACGCGGGTGCGGCAAGCGCGGAGATGACACTGACCCCGTCGGGAGCGAACACCATCGCGCTCGACCCCTACCCGTTCGACCAGCCGTCACTGACCGCAAACCTGATCTTCCGACGGTTGCCGCAAACCAAATTCAAGGACGAGGCCGAGCTGCAAACTGTCTATTTCGGCACCCCCCCGCAGATCGCCTCGTTCCACCTGGTAGCCGGCGGCCGTTAGGCGCAGGCATGCGATCTTGCCTGCGGCACCGCTGGCATATCCTTTGCTTGATTTTTGAGCGCATGGGCCATTGAATGGCCCGCCGGTTTCAGGTGTCCCATGAAGCAGGTGCTCGCCGCCGCTCCGCTCGCCAGCACTGCGAGCACGTCTCCGCTGATCGTCGCGCACGGCCTGTGCAAGACTTACGCCGCCGGTGACAACAGCACGGTGGCACTTAAAGAACTCGATTTCACGATTTATGACGGCGAATTCGTCTCGGTGGTCGGCCAGAGCGGATGCGGAAAGTCGACGCTGCTCAAAATCCTCGCGGGACTTTTGCCTTTTTCCGCCGGAACCGTTGAGCTGAACGGCGTTCCGCTGCGCGGTCCGAGCAAGGAAGCCGCGGTCGTCTTTCAATCGCCGGTCCTGCTGCCATGGCGGACCGTGCTCGAAAATGTACTGTTGCCGATCGAGTTCCGCGGATTGCCGCAATCGCAGTATCGCCTGAGCGCGCTCGACCTGCTGGCAACGACCGGCTTACGCGATTTCGCCGATCGTTATCCGTATGAGCTCTCCGGCGGTATGCAGCAACGCGCTGCGATCGTACGCGCGCTGGTGCAAGACCCCAAGCTGCTGCTGATGGACGAACCGTTCGGTGCGCTCGACGCCATGACGCGCGAGCAGATGAATCTGGAGCTGCTGCGCATCTGGAGCCGAAGCCGCAAGACCGTGTTCTTCATCACCCATTCCATCGCCGAGGCGATCTTCCTGTCCGACCGCGTCATCGCGATGACGACGCGGCCGGGCCGCATCGCCGACATTATCGACATCGATCTGCCGCGGCCGCGCGATCTGTCGGTCATCAACACCGATCGTTTCGGGCGCTACGCTGCGCGCCTGCGCACGCTGCTCGATGCCCACGGAGGGCTATCCTGATGACAATGCAAGCCGAAGCTTCGGCCGAAGTATTTTCGGCCCAAGTACGGGAGGCGAAGCCGGGCCTGTTCCGGCGCTACCCGCAATTGACGATCTCGCCGGCGATCCTCGTCGTTCTGTTGGCGGGCTGGTGGCTCGCCTGTCATGTCTTCGGTGCGCCATCCTACGTCGTCCCCGCGCCAGAGGACGTATGGCGTGCACTAATCAACGGTCTCACCCGCGCGCCGTGGGATCGTGGCGGATATTGGTTTCACGCCGGCATCACGGTGTGGGAGGCGCTGCTCGGCTTTGTCATCGGCTCGGTCGCAGGCGCGGTGCTCGGTTTCGCACTGTCGCATTGGCCGCTTCTCGGCCGAAGCTGGTATCCTTACATCGTCGGCTTTCAGTCCCTGCCCAAGGTCGCTTTGGCGCCGCTGATGGTGGTGTGGTTCGGCTTCGGCCTCGAAGGCAAAGTGTTTATCACCGCCGTTATCACCTTCTTCCCGGTATTGGTGAACACCATGGCGGGCTATCAGTCGGTTGAGCCCGACCGCATCGAGCTCGCGCGCTCGTGCAATGCCAGTGAATGGCACCTGCTGACCAAAATCATTTTCCCAAGCTGCATGCCATTTCTGTTCGCAGGCCTCAGCGTCGCATCCGTGCTGGCAATCCTCGGAGCGGTTGTCGGTGAATTTGTGGGAGCCAAATCCGGACTCGGCATGCTGTTGATGCAATACGACCAACAGATGGAGCTGGCCCCGTTATTCGCCGTCATCCTGTTGTTGGCGTTGATAGGCTTTTCGATGAATCACGCGATCGGCTTGCTGGAGCGCCGCTATTGTTTCTGGGCGCAGCGCGCTGCCGCGGCACGAACGTGAATAATTTTTCCCTTAGTTTGCGGAGACCGACGATGCGAGACCTTCTCAGCCGCGGTGCGATTGCCCTGATACTTGTCGCCGCCGGCGCCGGCGTAGGCAGTACGAACGCACAACCCCTTAAGAAGATAACGCTTGTGCAGATGCATCCGATCATGGGCGTCGGCGAAGAAGTATTCCTCTACGCGGTGCCAAGGCATCTCGGTTTCTTTGCCGCCGAGGGCCTCGACGTGGACATTCAAAATACCCAGACCGGCATGGTCTCAGCACAGCTCCTGCAGTCGGGCAATGCCCAGGTCGGTACCACCGCGGGCGATGCGATCCTTGCGATGCGCGAACAAGGCGCCGACCTCGTCTCCTTCTTCAACCTCAAGCGCAATCCCGGCACTTTCCTGACGGTGCTGCCCGATTCTCCGATCCACGACCTGAAAGATCTCAAGGGTAAAACCATAGGGGCGCCGTCCTTCGGCGCCGGCGGCGGTCTGGTGCTGACGCAAAATCTGACCGAGATCGGCATTGCGCCCGATCAGTACACCGGCATTGCAACCGGTGCGGGCCCATCGGCGGTGGCGGCCTTGCGCTCTGGCCAGATCGACGCGCTGGTGATGTGGGACGCCATGCTCGGCGCGGCCGAGAATACTGGCTTGAAGCTGCGCATGATTGACATTCCGCTGCAAGATGAACTGGTCGGTACTACGCTCGCGACCTCGGCAGCCTATGCCGCTTCGAATCCGAAGGACGTTGCCGGCTATTGCCGCGCCATGACCAAGGGTCTGGTGTTCACCATGACCAACAAGGAAGCCGCAGTCCGAATGCTGTGGGATGAATTCCCGAGCATCAAACCGACGAGCCTTGACGATGCCACAGCGCTGAAGAACGGCGTGCACGTGATGGACCGTTTCCTGGAAATGTCGCTGCAGGGTCAGACTAGCACGGCACCGCTCGGCGCGTTCATTACCGACAATTGGCAGAACACCCGCAAGGCTTATGTCGAATTCGGCAAACTGAAAGGCGGCGATCCCGCGAGCGCCGCTTACACGACCCAATTTATCCAGGTCTGCAACGACTTCGACCGCGCCGCCATCGTCGCGCAGGCCAAAGGATGGAAAGACTAAAGCGCGGGAAGACGCTGCACGCTACGCTGCGCTTGTTGCCGTCAGGTCGCCGCAAGCGACTTGGGCAACGGACGCCTTCTCTACAACCGAGAAACCAAGCTCCCTAAGCACTCTATTGGTCTGCTCGCCGCCGCTATACATCGCATGGCGCCGGTTTCTATTTGCGATGTCCGCGGCCGTTGTCAAAACAAGTTTCGGTGGCAGCAAGGCCCCGTTTCTCGGATCGATCACGACATACAGTTTGGGCCGCGACAGGAAGGGCCATTGCGCTGGATCATCTCCGACGTAGGTCATCGCATCAAGGATGTGTTCCCTGGTGATCGGACTCGGTTTCGGCATGTCCATCCTCCTTCGAGCAGCGAAAACTTCCGTCGCGAGATGCGACTTCAAGCGAGAACTCACGTTGAGCGCGCTTCAAAACATCCAGTCTTGGCGTCGAAGCGGGTGATCTGCATGACCAGTTCATCGTCCGGACAACAGGAGCGGATAACCCGGGGATGGGCCTGCGGGTCTTCAGCGGTCAGGACGACGACGTTGATACGGCCGCTGCAATGCGCAATTGCCCACTCAATGTGAGCAATCCACTGCAGGCTTATCCTTTTCGAATTTCCTTTGAGCGCCGGCCCGAACCGGGATTGGTAAGTGGCGCGATTCCCCTGGCGAACTATTTCGTCGTCCCACATCGCCACGGCGACTGTTCGTCCATCGCCGCTGATCGCTGATCCGCCGAAATGCCGGAGTGAACGGACAGCCCCGAAATGTTCGAAAGCGCTCGATAGGGTCCAATCTCGTTTCACTATCGGGGTCCACACCAACGACGGTTGATCGGCGCGAAAGCTCTCCAGAAGCTCCTTCATCAACGACCCTCCGTCTTCGAAACGTCGGCCGCCGGCCCCCACCGGCTGGTCGCGGCGATCGCTGATCCGGCCACACATTATTGCATACAATCAATTCTAACTGTATGCCTCTATTTCGATATTGCATGCATATAAACTGTGCATTGAAACGCGGCCGGCCGTGGTATTCGGTTTGATATGAAGATCAGCCCTTTAGAGCCCACGACTCGCGCAGAACGTCTCGCCGGCGAGATCGCGGCGTCTGTGTTGTCCGGCGAATTTCGACCGGGCCTTCGGCTTGACGAGAATATGCTCGCGAAACGCTACGCCGTTTCCCGAACTCCCGTCAGAGAGGCTCTTCGGCAGCTTGCGTCTACCGGATTGATCGATATCAGGCCGCGGCGCGGTGCAACCGTCGTCCGCACGTCGTCGGCGCAACTCGAAACAATGTTTGGTGCGATGGCTGAAATCGAGGCGACTTGCGCACGGCTCTCAGCCGTCAGCATGACGCCGCTTGAGCGTCGGCGTCTGGCCGCTTTCCACGAAACCATGTTCAAGCTGGTCCAGAAAAATGACGCGGAGGCGTTCACCTCCGCTAATCTTGATCTGCATACGCAGATCTATCTGGGCGCTCATAACGACATTATTGCCGATTTTGCAACCGGGTTGCGACGTCGGCTCGCGCCGTTCCGCCGCGCTCAATTTCGCACGGAAGGCCGACTTTCCCGGTCACACGAGGAGCACAGGCAAGTCGTCAAGGCGATTGTCGCGGGCGACGCCGGCGCCGCTCACACGGCGATGTTCGATCACATGAGTCTGGTTGAGGAATCTTTTGAGCGGCTCGCCGAGACCATCTGACCGGAAAAGCAAAGCTATCTATCGCCTCTACGCAAGCGGCGATTATCCTTTGCGATGCAAGATGAGTTGGCAGCCAGGCGACCCGAATCCTCGTCCGTGCAGAAATTACAGAAGGCGCGGACCAAGGCGCACGTCCACAATACGCTTGGCCTCGGCAACAATCTCGTCCTTGCTGCTTTTTTCAAGATTGACGGGACTATTAGGCCAAGGAGAGGTCGAACCTGGTGAAAAGATGGATGCTCTCCATCCCTTTCCTACAGGGCCGATCTCAATCCGATATCCCTTGTAGTCAATTACCGTCATTGTTCGCGTTTGCGCGCTGGGCGTATGCTGCGCGTTACTCGCGTCGGACCACATTCGCTTAAGTATTAAAGCCACCCCACTGGGGCGGCTTTAACTTTCTTGCTACAGCGTTACGCCGTCTGGATGTTGCCGACGGCGGTCTTGCCGGTGCGGCGATCTTCCTGAGTGTCGAAGGAGACCTTCTGACCCTCGACCAGTCCACGCATTCCGGCGCGCTCAAGCGCGGTGGCATGGACGAAAACGTCCTTGCCGCCATCGTCCGGCTGAATGAAGCCGAAACCCTTCTGGTCGTTGTAGAATTTCACGGTACCCGTATTCATATCGTTTCCTTTTGCTAATCCGGATGCACTCGACCCCAAGATCCGCGATCGCGGGCCTTGAGCTTCATCGTCGTATTTGGAGGGTCTGAACGTGCGCCTGGCAATTAGCGAAGGCGAAACGGCCCGATTGTCCGGCCAAAAAAGTCGATACAGATAATATACAAGACAAGATCGGTTTTTTCAAGGTCGCGACAAACCTGAGACAAATGCTCGTCCGCAAGCAGCGATGCAGATTTGCTTCAAGATCGAGCCATTTCGTCACTGACTGGAAATGCCAGGCATTCCGTCTGGTCCACTGCGCCAAGCTGAGCTCGAAGTTCGCGAAACGTAATAAGCCGATGTGCTGCTTCGTCCCACAGCACAAGCCGCACACATGCAAAACTCTGACTCAACGTCAGTCGGCTAACATCCGAGAGTTGAGGATTGCGCCGAAGGGCCAATGGCAACCGGTAAAACGGAATTCGGCTGCAGAGATGGTGGATATGGTGAAGGCCGATATTGGCGGTGAACCAGCGCAGCACGACCGGCAGATCATAATGCGAACTGCCATAAAGAGCGGCGTCAGCGAAGCTCCAATTCTGGTTTTCAGACCATACGGTGTGCTCGAATTGATGCTGGACGTAGAACAACCACACTCCGATCGCTCCGCCGAAGAAGGCTATGGGAAGATGCACCAACAGAAACGGCACGACGCCAATCCACCACATCATGGCGGCGACGACGATCGCGACTGCACCGTTGGTCGCCATGGTGCTGACCCAAGGCATCCAGCCTTCCCGCATGAGCCCGAACGGGAGACGGTGGCGCAGGATGAAAAGATAGAGTGGACCTATACCAAACATGATGATCGGATTGCGGTACAGGCGATAGCCGAGCCGGCGCCAGCGCGACAGCGCCAGATATTCCCGCACCGTGAGCACGTCGACGTCGCCGATGCCGCGGCGATCGAGATTGCCCGATGTCGCGTGATGGATGCCATGCGCTCGCCGCCAGAAATCATAGGGAGTTAATGTAATCACTCCAATCACGCGGCCGAGCCAGTCGTTCAGAAGCCGATGGCGGAACAGCGAACCATGACCGCAATCGTGCTGGATCATGAACAGGCGGACAAGAAAACCAGCGGTAGGGATAGCCAGCAGCAGGTAAAGTCCATAGCCGAGGCGGAGTGACAACCACATCGATAACCAAAGAAGAACGAACGGCACGACAGTAATCAGAATTTCGACGGTGCTGCGCCCGTGATTCGGTTCTCGGTAGCGTCCCAAACTCAGGGGCAAGGCGCGTACATCGGTCGTGGCCGCACCTTCTTTTAGTCTTTCGCGCAAATTTTTCTCTCTGTTGATTTATGGCCGCAACAGCGACCATCATTTGCTCGGATACCAGGCCGCCCACTGCGCCAGCCTTCTAGCCTAAGAGAATTGTCCAGCAGAATGGCGCGTTTTCTGTGGCGAACGTCGAGCATTGAAGCCGACGACGGCTGGCGCCTATTTCGGCCCGTTCAGTTGAATCTCATTATATGCCTAATATAGCACTTTAGGGACACTTTGCACGTCCACAATGCAAAGGGCAGCGCGGCAGTCGAATATTCAGCTCGCTTGAAGATCGAGCTGTAGGCGGCCCTGCCTGCCGGCTGCACGTCGGGAGATTACCACGATTACTGGTTTGCGTTCAGCCCTAACGGAAAGGTTACGGTTGGCATGCAAGCGTATGCCGCGCCCATACGCGCACCAATTCCCATTGCCGGTGCTTATGCCTGCTAAATCGCGCCGCCGGTAAACGGCCTGCACATCGATGCGGTTCAGGTGCTTCGAC
Organism: uncultured Alphaproteobacteria bacterium; assembly: GCA_963742215.1. Classification (GTDB taxonomy): domain Bacteria; phylum Pseudomonadota; class Alphaproteobacteria; order Rhizobiales; family Xanthobacteraceae; genus BOG-931. The sequence goes on along the minus strand of CAVULJ010000011.1, from coordinate 21,191 downwards.
ATTTCACCGCATCGGCAAAAGGAATTTCGCATGATGAAAGCTCTGCCAGACACGATGTTCAGGAGCCCTGAACAAAGCCGGCTCAGCATGCTCCGCAACTGGGTACTCGACAACGCAGTCACCGAGATCGAGATGAAGGAGCAGCAATTTTGGAATTTCGTTCAGCTGCAGCCGATCGCCGAAAAGCCGTGGGCTACCTTCATGGGCCGCATCATCAGCGTCCCGGATATGCCAATCGAGGCGCAAAAAACTCTCGGGATTTTCGACGAACGCAAACTCGGAGCAATCTGAACGGGCAATTTCAAAAAACCGTCCCGCTGGATCGACTTTCAGTCAGCACTCGCAATCCAGCATTTTCGCAGACCTTCGGAGTCGCGCGCCCACCAATAATCTTCCTCCAGATTTCGTCCCGATATCTTAAAGCTCTTCAAATAAGATTTGATCGCAGCCGTGGCCTGGTCGCGCGTGGAGTGTCCATGTCCCACCTGGACGGCCGGGCCGGCGGTGCCACCCTTTAGCTCGAGGACCATAAACATTGTCGGCGCCTCTTCCGGTGTTCCGGGTCGACCAAACGAATTTAAAAAGCGTCAATAGTAACGAGATCGCTCTCAGCTACCACTCGCTCATGCGATTCACTCTTGCTCTTGATCCGATATTGCGGAGTTTCCCCGTCCGGCGGTCGCAGGCTGACGATTTCATAGTGTCCGCCAGCTGCCCATCGGGACATCGATGGGACAAGATCGACGGTTTGTCCGACCTTGAATTTGTGCGTGAGGTCAGTCATGCAGAGCCTCCTTGCCCCACGTTTTGCATGCCATTCAAAAATCCGAAGTGTTGCCGCGCCGTGCGGCAAGCGTCATCTCCGGGCAAACAGGCTTTGCACACGTCGGGCCGCGCATTGTAGACCGCGCAAGCCGTCGCGACGCCGATAGTTCCGACAAGGGCCGTGCAACGATTGCCGCTGCATCGCATACGTGCTCGCTCGTCGTCGACGAATGCACGAGGGATTCGATCGAGATCGATCTCGCTCTCGAGGGAAAATCGAGGCCACTCTGCGGAATAGGCGCAGCATGCACCACAACTCCGGCACGCAGCTGAGGAGAGCCCGGCCCCTTGCCCGTCAAGATCGTTCACTTGACCTTGAGCCTGACCGCAGACTCCTTGCCGCGATTGCTCTCGATTTCATACTCGACGAGCTGTCCGTCGTTGAGCGTGCTCAGTCCGGCCTGCTCGACGGCGGAAATATGAACGAACGTGTCCTTGCCGCCGCCAGAGGGTTGAATGAATCCATATCCTTTGGTCGGGTTGAACCACTTCACAGTACCAGTAGCCATCTTAGCCTCCGTCGATCGACTTCAAATTCAGCGGTTACCGTCGCACATGAGATCGTACAGTATCAGAAGCGCGGGCCGCGCGGAGGCCTGAACATGCCCTCGCGCCGCATCTTCTTCTTCAGCACTTTGCAGGCTTGATCGACATTGTTGTCACGGACGAGACCCTGCACGCTTTATTTCTTCTCGATTGAGCCGTTCAATGCCCGACTGACAAGTCGCTCGGGTCGACGCCAAAGCACGAAGAACAGTAGATCCGCTTTTGGCGTGCGGCACGCACCAACGTCGACATTATTGAATTACGCCACCGGAGCGATGTGCTGCCAACCAGAAGAAACGGCGGTCTCTTTCTTTATCGCCGTTATGGGGCAGGTTGCGGAACGAATTCGTACTTGACTTATAGAGATCGACAACTTTGTCAATGTCCCGCCAAATCTGTCAGCCGAAATGTTCGCTCAACAGCAGACCGAGCGCCCTCTTTCCTGCGCGGCTGGCCTCAGTCATGGTCGCAAAGAAAATCTCCGAGCATTCGATCGCGCTGTTTCTGCCCGCGCGGTAAATCTCCCAGCGCCAGGGCTTCGGTAGCGAGCCCTTGTGCTTCACGACAACGGAAAAATCGGGATGATTGATCATTGGTTGTTCAATCTTGCGGATCGGCTTCAATGTTAAGTCAAAAGTGCCACTAAAAACGCCAAGGACGGCTTTGACCGGGGCTTTCCTGCACAGACTTCCCCAGCGCGGCCGCGAGCGCAGAAAACACGCAACGGACTTTGTCTAACGCTTTCTGCTTAAGTCACCGCCGCAACTTACCGCTAGCGGCGGACGAAGCTCGACTGCCTTCTGTGCTGTCCTATTGCTTTCTCTGTGGCATGCAGATCGCGCGCTCACCCCCGCTACGGACGAAATCGACAATCTGGCGCGCCAATGGTTCGTGTCCGTGGGCCGCGAGTACGTCGTCCAGGCGCCCGCGTAGCGTTCCCGCATCGGCGAATAGATCGCGATAGGTCGCTCTAATTTCGTGAATCCTGGAATTTTCGATACCGCGACGTTTGAGGCCAACGATATTGAGCCCCTTCAACCGCGCGCGATTTCCAATTGCCATTCCGAACGGGATGATGTCGTTCTCGATACCTGACAGAGCCCCTACAAAGGCTCCCTCGCCGATACGCACGAACTGATGCACTCCGCTGTGTCCTGAGATAATGGCACCGTCGCCGACAATGCAGTGACCGGAAAGTCCGGAGTAGCCGACCATCACGACGTTGTGTCCGATCTTGCAGTCGTGCGCGACGTGCGCTCCCATCATAAAAAAACAATTGTTGCCGATCTCGGTGACAAGATCGCCTTTTGCCGACCCCACATTGATCGTTACGTATTCGCGGATAACACAACTGGTCCCAATATTGAGCTTGCCCGGAGGCCCGCAGTGAGCAGCGATCTGACCTTGCTGGCCAATCGATGCGAACGGAAAAATCTCGGTGTTATCGCCGATTACGGTTTCACCTTTAACGATGACGTGCTCGTGCAGACGCACCCCGCGACTTAGGCACACCCCCGGACCAACGACACAATAGGCACCGATTGTTACATCGTCGGCTACAACGCCCTCAACCTGAGCAGTCGCATGAATAGATGCCAAAAAAAGCTCTAAGGTATGAGGAAGTGACAATCGTCGATGTCTGCCGGCGACCGTAGCTTAGTAAGGGGGAGCAAGCAATTACAATCGAATTAGAGCCATAACTACACGCTGCGGCAATGACGAATGAGCGAACATTTCGCCGAGTTCGCTCACATAAACTTCACGACTTCGCCCGCGAAATCGGACGCCGAGCTGAAATCCAAGTCAGCCAACGACGAATAGGCGAAATCCCTTCATTTGACCGAACGGCGGCAGATCAGAAATTCGCCGCATTTTGCATCCGCCGATTATTCGGAATCTCTCAAACAGTCCATTCGCAAAGCCTCCGTCAATGGAAACGCCCGGCGCTCCTATTTCAAGCATCGAGAGTTTGGAACTCTCGTTTACTTGTTAAGGAGAGAAGTCATGATCACCAAGTCAAAACTGACGTTCGTCGCCGCTGCTTTTGCCCTGACGTTTTCGGCTCCGGCCTTCGCCCAGGCCGTTGACCACACCGGCACACTGCAGCCGTCGTACTATGACGCCACCGGAAAGCAAATTGTGGGTAACTGGGCGCCAAGCAGCCGCGCCGCCAAACCGACCGTGGTGGAAGCCCGGCCGCTGTATAACTCTGCTGTGACTCCGAGTGAATTCAGCGGAAGCGTTTCCGGTTACGATCCGTCCATCGCAACCCAACGCTAAAACGAGCTGCCTGTCGTAAGCCATCAGGCAGGCCCCATCATTTGAACGGAGGCATTGTTAAATGCCTCCGTTCAAACTTTTGCTCATTTATGAGTTCTACTGCCCGCGGGGGCCATGACGCTGGGAGACCTGAGAGCCGGTGCCGATCCTGACTGAGGTTCATAACGGAGAAAATTTCAGAAGCCGCGCCGAGGTTGCCGACCTTAACAGCGCCATTGCGTTAGCAGCGGTACGCTGGCGATACGTGATGAGTGGTGCCCGTGGAGGGAATCGAACCCCCATGCCTTGCGGCGCACGATTTTGAGTCGTGTGCGTCTACCAGTTCCGCCACACGGGCTTGCCGGCCAATCTATATAGTCGCCTCGCGGCTCCGTCTATCGGCGGCCGTTGAGAGGTTTTATGGCCTGGTTGGTTGGCCTTGTTTCCGCCGTCAGGATCGGCAAATTGCGGCAGGCAGTAGCAACGACTCGCAAACCGGCGAGAGCAAGATGGATCAGGCTATCGCCCGAAGAATGACCTGGGTGGACCGGCTGCGCGCCGATCCGGCGGCCGGCGCGGCGCTGGCGATCTTCATTATCGGCGCTGCCACCATCCTTGGCGCCTGGTTCTTCGAATACGTGCTCAAGTATCCACCCTGCGAACTCTGCCTCGAAGAGCGCCTGCCCTATCACATCGTCATCCCGCTCTCGCTGCTCCTGACCATCGCGGCGCTGGTCAAGGCGCCGCAGAAGATCCTCACCGTCGGCTTCATCGCCGTGCTGATCGTATTGATTTGCGGTGCTGTGCTGGGCGGCTATCACGCCGGCGTCGAATGGCACTTCTGGCCCGGTCCGACCGCATGCACCGGCTCGCTCAATAATCTGAACGCAGGCGGATCGATTCTTGGCCAGCTTCAATCGATCAACGTGGTGCAATGCGACCAGGCGGCATGGCGCTTCCTCGGCATCTCGCTTGCCGGATATAATGTGCTGATCAGCCTCGCCATGGTTGCCGTCGCGCTTTACGGTCTGCTGGCCCGGCGCAGCGCCATCTAGCATTTCCTGGCAATGGCATTGTTCTTGAACGAAATAGCATGACGTATGGATGACGCATGCTGTGCGGGCAGTTGCGGGTTGTATCGGCGTCCCCAACGTTGTTAACATTCTGTCCGAATGCATGCGTAGGTTTGGCGAATAGTCAAAAGGGAGCGCTTCATGAGTATTTTCGGAACCATCATGTCGGCCATCTTCAAGCATGCCGGCGCGGCCGCGGCGCCCGCGATCCAGCCATCGGCGCCTGCCGCCCCGGGTTCCACTCCAGCAGCATCGCCGGCACCCAGCGCATCGTCTGCGTCCGCCTCGCCGGCGCCGGGCGCTCCGGTCGATGTAGAAGCGATCCTGACCAAGCTGGCCGCGCAAAACAAAGAGCAGCTCGATTGGAAGCACTCGATCGTCGACCTGATGAAGCTTTTGAACCTCGACTCGAGTCTGGCTGCGCGGAAAGCGCTCGCGACCGAGCTTCATTACACTGGCAATGAGAACGACACCGCGACGATGAACGTCTGGCTGATAAAGCAGGTGATGCAAAAACTCGCAGAGAACGGCGGCAAGGTTCCGGCCGGCCTGTAAGACAAGCTGCCGGCGGTCACGGCACTCTGCCGCGGACGGCCCAGGCAGTAGCGGTCAACGATCGCTCACCATCGGGCGCGCCCGAGCAATAGGCGCGCTTGACTGCTTCGGCGATACGGCGGCGCAAATCTTCGTCGAGGCTCGTGACGTAGGTGCCGACCGGACCTTGCCCGCCCAGCAGCGGCTGCCAGTAATCGTCGAAATTTGCGTAGTTCATCCGGATCGTCAGCGAGCCACGCTGCACCTCGGTAAGACCGGCAGCGTTGAACAATTTAGACAGACCGTCGGGCAACGCGAGAGCGCCTGAGAACAAGCGATCGCGCGCATCGGCCGCAAGAGGATCGATTCCGGAAGCGGTATCCCAGAACAGCCGCTGATAGACTAGACCGCCGCGGAAATCCCATACCGCAGCGGCGACCGTTCCGCCGCGACGCGTCACGCGGCGCATTTCGCGCAGTGCCGCACCTGCGTCTGGCACAAAATTGAGAACCAGTTGTGCAACCGCCCCTGCAAATGTGCCGTCGGCGTGGTGCAGCGCCGCCGCGTTGCCGATCTCAAATTCGGGCTGCGCGCCTTTGCTCTGGTTGCGCGCGAAAGCAATGTAAGGCTCGGCGACATCGACGCCGACAACTTTTCGCGACGGCCAGCGCGCCGCCATGGCGCGCGCAAGACTGCCGGTGCCGGTGCCGACATCGAGCAGAGCGCCATCCGGCGGAAGTAAAGCGAAGTCGATCAGAAGCGGCGCAAGCTCTCTGGTCCATCGACCGAGGAAGACTTCGTACGCAGCGCCGTCGCTGGCGTGATATGTCGAAACAGTTGCCATGGTCTCTGCGATGGGCAGCGGACGCGTTGTATATGTGCGAATATAATGGATCAGCGTACGCTATAGAGCCAGCGCCACTTTTTTAACGCGATGTCCGGGAATTCGGTAGACGATTGATCTCTATCCTGGACAAGTTAAGCTTCGCCGCATGACTGCTTTAGCAGGCCCTCGCGTGCCGTCCGTCGTTTTGCTGCTGGGCAGCTTTGCATTCGTCGTGTGGTGGTTTGATTACGTTGACTACTACCACAAACACTTCTTCGACACTGGCATCATTGTCCCTGCCGACCACCTCGTGCAAATCGTTTTCGTCGGCCTACTTTCCTGGCTGATTTACGCACCAGGCGCCTGGATTGTCACCTTGTTGTCTCAAGCGAACGAGAGAGCTGAGTTATCCCGAGCCGAACGAGCTGTTTTTGGATTCGGCATAGGCGTCGGGATTTGGCACATCGTCATGCTGATTATCGGCGTTCTCAATTTGTATTATCGGAATGTGATAGTTGGTCTTTGCGCCATAGTCCTGTTGGCATCGGCGAAAACATTTTCCGAAGCGTTAACTGTCGGATGGCATACGCTCGCGCAACAGTGGGCCTTGTTTTGGCAGCGTCGTGCATTGCCGCCATCGGTCGGCGCTGTGGCCGTGGCGTTTTTTGCCGCATGGCTTTTTCTCCGCCATGGAATTTTTCCCGGCGGTAATGCCGACTACTACACCCACTATTTCTATTATTACCTGGCCGTTCTGAAAAACCACGGGCTCTCACCCAACGACGTTTGGTATCACTACTATTATTCAAAGGGCAACGGTCTGGTCTTTCTCGGAATGCTGCTCGCCGATCCGACGGCGCCCCCGCTGACCAGTTATGTTTGCGTACTGTTTGCAGCAATTGCCATCTGGACGCTCGCTGCCCGAATGGCTCCCGGCTCGCTGTGGCCAACCGCTGCCACCTTGGTCTATCTGATTTTTTACATCTTCGGACCAAACTTGCTGGGCGAAGGGGAGTTCGAGAAGGACCACGAAACGGTCGCGGCGCTCGTGACGTTGTTCTCCTGGGCGCTTTGCATGGAATACTTTGCTCCATCGCGCCTGTGCCGGATTATGGCCACCGCAAGCGCGATCGCTGCATCAATTGTGACCCAGGCGATTGGCGTCCTACTCGGCTTTTTTGCAGGAGTGTTGGGTGCGGTCGAGATGCTGCGGCGGCGCTGGCGCGATATGTGGGGCTACATCTTGGTGGCAGCCTCGATCACACTTTCCGTGCTTGCCATCTTCCTGACGGGTTACGAAACTACCGGAATGGCGAGCGACCAACCGCTCGGCGTAATGCTTCGTTTTGCCAACCTGAGCAAGCTCGACCAGTGGGGAGTGTTGCCGCAGTTGGTCGCCATAGCCTGGACACGGCAAAATTATGAAACAACGGGAACGCCGTTCGGACTGAAGGCGGCCTATCTGGACCTCGCCTACTTTATGAGGCTTCGGGCACTATGGCCCTTTCTCGCCGCCCCCCTTGTCACAGCCACCGCAATGCGCATCTCCAGCGCGCTCACAAAAACTCAACTCAAGCCGCCACGTAACCCTCTTGCTGCGTCGTTCGCCGCCTTCGCAGCGATGAGGCTCGGCGGATTATCGCTTTTTCTAGCCGCTATCGGACTGGCGACGGGGCACGTGCAATTTATTTCTTTCATGCGCCTGAGCTCTTTCTTTGTTCCTTTGCTTGTTTTGTTGGCGGTGGCAGGCAGTGTCTGCGTGATTGAAGCCGCACGCTGGCAGCATCGCGAACCGTGGGTGCAGACCACGCTGCCGATAGCACTAGTGATCGTTTTCTTTTTCGCTTGGGAACCTCAGGATCATTATAAAAGGCTCATCCGGGAAACTCCACACACGGTGGAATACGCCATCGGATATCTCAGCCTCGCCCAAGCATACGAGTACGCTACGAAAGCGGTTCTCGCTATGGAGGACTCCATCCGGGCACGCTTGCAGCAGCACAACAGCTTCCCGCTGACACGCCAATTTGGAGCACCAACACCAACTCTTACTGTATGGCGCCGGGCTGCCTGATCGAGAGTGTGATCTCGTTCAAGATGTCCAGCCAGCTCGACGATATCCTGGGAGGCACGCCCGGATTTGGCAAAGCAACGTCTTCAGGAAGCCGGACTGAACTATTTTCTGTTTCGCAAGGACAGCGTGATGCTCGATCTGCTGCCTCACAGTCGATTGTTTGCTCCGGATATTATTGGCCAATATCTCGGGATCAGATGGACCGACGGTACAACGTATCTTTTGACCTGGATCGGGCCTGAGACCAAACCAATCCAATCGGATTTTCTTAGTTCCTACGTCAGCAGACGCGCGGAGCCTGATACGCAGGGGTGGTTTCGTTTCGCAGACCTTGCTCCGCAAATTGTTACGCTCACGCCCCAGCTGCGAGCCGCACCCGACGGCAAGGCTGCGGAACGACTGCTTGTTTGGCATTAACTGTTGGACGCAATCACTTTTGTGGAGATGGACCTTCAACGGCCTCTGGCCGCCTTCCGCCACACTTGGCTTGTCGGACCATCCGGCAGGTTATACTCTGCGTCGTGGATTTGACATGACTCCGACTTAACCTTCTTGGTTTTGCAAAGGAAGAGAAAAAATGGGTTTGTTTGACAGTCTCAAAGGCGCGCTTGAATCGGAAGCGTTGCCGGCAATGCTCAACACGGTACTGGCGCAGACCCAGTATCACGACCTCCCTGGCCTGGTCGCGGCGCTGGAAAAGGGCGGCCTGGGCCCTCAAGTGCAATCGTGGCTCGGCAATGGCCAAAACATGCCGATCACAGCGGATCAATTGAAGGCCGTGCTCGGCAACACCGAGATCCAGACCTTCGCTCGTCAAATGGGATTGCCGGTGGACGAAGTGCTCAAGCTCATGGCGCAGTATCTGCCGGAGATCGTCGACAAGGCGAGCCCGAACGGCGCGGTCCAAAAATAGCGCCGCCGCCCGCGCCGGTTCGTTGAACGTCACCAGGGAGACTAAAAATGAGAATGATCGCAATTGTCGCGGCGTCGCTTTTCGTCACCGGCGCCGCATTGGCACAGGCCCCGGCTCCAGCTCCGGCGGCACCCGCTGCCGCTCCGGCCGCGGCTCCGGCCGATGCTGCGGGCGCTACTTGCCAGTCCACAATCGGACCGAAGAACCTGCACGGCGCAGCGCTGACTAGCACGGCGACGAAGTGCTGCAAGGATGCGGCGGCGGCCGCCAAGCTGCATGGCGCGGCGGCGACGAGCTTCGTCAAGAAGTGCGTGTCTGACGTCGCTCCGGCCAAGACCTGATCGCCGCGAAGCCGGCTTTTCCCTTTTCTTGCACCTCTTCCTGGCATGTCGCGCGTGGGCTTGACCCCGCGGGCGGCGCGACGCTAAACCGTCGCACCTGACCGGGCGGTTAGCTCAGCGGAAGAGCACTTCCTTGACATGGAAGGGGTCACAGGTTCGATCCCTGTACCGCCCACCATTCTCTGCCCGGTACGAACGAAGCTCAACGCGCGGTCAGGTCGCGATTGCGGACGGACAGTTTGGGGCGAAAACTCATCGCTGGAAAACCGCGAGTCCCCGCCAAGTGGGAAACTCCGTTCTCGCGCGCTCCCGTAATTGGGTAATTTCCCGAGCCTCCTCTTCGCTAAGTCGTGGTGACGAGGGGTTTGGCCACGTCAATACAAAATACTTTTCATCCTTGGCAAGAACACTGAAATTTTCGCGTAGGCTGTCGTACGAAAATGCCTCACTCCAACCCGGCCCCCAAAACTGCACATCATTTCGTGCAACGTAAAAGTAGTTGACGCCTGCAGCCTTGAGAGCATCGATTGCGTCCGTGGCACTGCCAGCGACAATCCGGGCGTACGATCGCGCAAAAGGCGCATCGTATACACCGACGATTTTGCCGCTCGGTAAAACCGCCGAGCAGTCGGCGACAAGCGTAAGGTTTACATTAAGGGCGAGGATCGGCTCGCCGGGGGGCACAATTTGATCCAATGCGTTGCATCGATCAAACTCACGCGTTGGCAGACTGTTGCTGAGTGAGGTCAGGCCGAGAAAATAACTGCTCGCCTCAACAATCGGGGAGCCCGCGAAAATGCGCTGTTGTGCATAAAACTCGCGTAATCCGGACCAAGCCAAAAACATACAGGCAATACCGAAGAGACAAATGATCGCGTCATCGGCCATTTGTGCTAATTTTTGATCTCTCTCCTCTGGATCAACAACACTTTGTTGCAAATCATCCGCACCAACCGCTTTAAACGCAAAAAAACTCGATACGAAAGACAATAACCCAACGAACAGCGAGCTAGTTGTAAGCACCATCACCCCGGCCATTTGGCCTGCCATAGCCAAGAGCAACGTCGCTGGAAGTTTTTTCAGAATGTCGCCATCTTGATAAGCCACAGGAGCGTTCGCCCACGCGGATGCGGCAAATAGTCCGCAAAGAAGAATAGGAGGATACGCGTATCTGAGCTGAAATACGCGCAGCACAATTGGCTCTCGAACAACGTAGGTGAGGATCCAGATCAACATAAAGCCGGACAGCAGAGTTGCCAAAAAGCCCAACGCATTTTGGTACGCTTGACCCGCTGATCCAGGAAAACGCCACATCCGGAGCTCGAATTTGAAGAGGATCGGCATCGCCATAACAAGTAAGGCGAGGATCAGCGCATACTTGGCTACCCCGCCCAAAGGCATTTGAAACTGGAATGCCGCGAAGAAAAATGCAGCCATCAGATGGGCAGCGACTACGGCGCCAACTTTAACAGGAAAGCAGCGAAGGCTGTTGAACAGGAAGGCGGGAACCGCGAATGCCGCGATCCATGTCTTCAAGCCCCCATAGACCGGCAGTTGACTGCCGATATAAGCGAAAACATGCCCCGGCACGCGACCCTGTGCGCCGGCAAGATATCGCAACAGGTCGAGACTGGTTCCCGTACGCTCGATCTTTGCAATGTTTGCAAATTCAGTGAAAGGCCACATCGGATTGACTGCTGCTATGCCGGCGAACAATTGATTGAACAGCAATGAGGCGATTGCGGCCATGAGGCCAATAAATCCGAGCAACGCAATTCTTCGAATGCGCAAGTCGCCTTTGCGCGAGCGGTAAACACAAGCCGCCGCAGCGGCCAGAACTGGCAGGATAAAAGCCTGAGATTGGGGAAGCGACCATGCTAGGTATGCCGCTACTGGCACCATCGCCAGTGCGATCCGTTTTCCGTCATCGTCATCGACTGCGCAAATAAGACCTGCTGCCCAAACCAGAGACAACATCAAAGCGCTATCCTGAAAATGCAGTCTGCCGGCTTCCACAAACAGTACCGGCGAGGTAATGACCAGCAGTACGACGGCTAATGGCAGTACACTTTTGGTGGCCGCATCAAATCGCAGGACTCCGGTTTCCGGCATCAGTCGTTCGAATACTTGACAGGCGGTGAAAGCCATTGCGCCCAGATAAAGCAAACTGATGTTCTGGATGGAGTACCCGGTCCCAACGTTTGTCAGAAAAAGATAGATGCCGTATCCGCGAAAAGTAATGAATGAGACAAGTTTCGGATCGAGCGGGTCCATCCAGATGCTATGAGCATTGCGAGCAAGCTCGAAAAATTGCAGGTATACACTGTGAACGTCGGGCGACCAGATTTCCGGAAAAAGTCCCTTCGTAAGAATTAGATAAGCTGCAGTTGCGCCTATCAGAACCAGCATTGCCCAAAACACAAGACGCACTGGTGTAGCGCGGTCCTTTGCCCCGCCATGGTCGCTGATCCAAGCGGCCATTTTGCCCACGACATCGTGGCTCCTTTGCAGCTGTACAAACACGCCTGAAAGAAAGATCGGAATTGTGATCCACGGCGTGAGAAGGTGCAGCGTTCCCAAAGCGATCCCGATGAGACCGACAACACCGGAGCCAGCAAAAAAACGGATAAGCTCGATTTCCGATGGTCGTAGACCATAAGGAGGCAACCAGTTGCGTGGAAAGACCCATGTGCCGACAGCGAGAAGAAAGATCAAATAATAGGGCAAAAGGATCAGCAGGCATAAATTGTGAACGAAAACCGTCCACCCTGCGGTGAACAGAAATTTCGAAAACGGCGGAGTGTATTGTAGCACAAGCGCCGCCGCCGCCGCGGGGAGCGTGCCCAAGAGCGGAACGAATATTACGTTTGAGTGGTTTGAATGCGACAAAGCTGAAACACCCGTCGCCCTAGGTCTGTGTCAATACGTTGCCCGGCCGCCGGAGACATCGAACACCGCGCCGGTCGAGAACGAGCAATCCTCAGACGCCAGCCACGCAATCATCGCCGCTAGTTCCTCGACCATTACGAAGCGGTTCATCGGGATTTTCGACAGCATGTAGTCAATGTGCGCTTGCGTCATCTGATCGAACATTTCGGTCTTGGCGGCGGCCGGCGTGATGCAGTTCACCAGAATTCCTTTGGTGGCAAGCTCCTTGCCGAGCGACTTGGTCAATCCGATCAATCCGGCTTTTGAAGCGGAATAATGCGAGGCGTTTGGATTGCCGTCCTTGCCGGCAATCGAGGCGACGTTGACGATCCGCCCGTACCCGGCCTTCATCATGTGCGGCACGATGGCGTGACAGGTTAGATAAGGCGCGACGAGATTGACCTCGATCACACGCCGCCAGATTTCCGGCTTGAGCTCCCAAGTCGGCGCGTTGCCGCCGGTAATGCCGGCGTTGTTCACAAGGATATCGATCTTGCCGGCGTCGCGGATCAGAGCGTCGGCGGCTTTCTTAACCTCCTGCTCATCAGTTAATTCAACGATGGCGGTAAAGACCTTGCCGCTTTTGTTCAGGTCGCCCCCAGCTTTCGCAAGCGCGGCCGAGTTGGCGTCCCAGAGCGCAACCGCGGCGCCCGATGCCAGCATCTTCTGCACGGCGGCAAAGCCAATGCCGCGTGCTCCGCCGGTGATGACCGCGGTGCGGCCTTTAAGGTCGATCGTGTTCATTCCTCACCCCGCTCGTCCCCAGTGCTTATAAAGCTATTCGCGGTTTCCGCCCGGATAAGATCGGGGACCGGAATGAGCGGAAGGTCGAAGCCACTCAGAAATTCACTCGATCACCGCCTTTGAGGCCGAGCATCTGGCGCGCCTCTGCTGGCGTCGCGATCTCGTGGCCGAGGTCCTCGACGATGCGGCGGATCTTCGTGACCTGCTCGGCATTGCTCGATGCGAGCTTGCCCGGCCCGATATAGAGCGAGTCCTCAAGACCAACCCGCACATTGCCACCCATCATCGCCGCCGCGGTGCAGAAGTTCATTTGATGCCGGCCGCCTGCAAGCACCGACCACAGATAATCTTTTCCGAACAGCTTGTCCGCAGTGCGCTTCATGAAGAACAGATTGTCGAGATCGGGACCGATGCCGCCGAGAATGCCGAAGATGAGCTGCAGGAAAATCGGCGGCTTGAACATGCCGCGATCGACCAGATGCGCGAGATTGTAGAGATGCCCGGTGTCGTAGCACTCGTGCTCGAATTTCACGGAATGACCTTTGCCGAGCGTGTCATAGACCTTCTCGATGTCGCGAAACGTGTTCGGGAAGATGTAGGCATCGGAATTGGTGAGGTAGCTCTCCTCCCAATCGTACTTCCAGGTCTTGTAGCGCTTCGCCATCGGATAGAGCGCGAAATTCATCGAGCCCATGTTCATCGAGCACATTTCCGGCGACAGCGTATTCGCCGCCGAGATGCGTTGGTCGACCGTCATGGTCACCGCGCCGCCGGTGGTGATGTTCACCACTGCGTCGGTCGCCTGCTTGATGCGCGGCAGGAACTGCATGAACACCGACGCTTCAGACGAAGGCCGGCCATCCTTCGGATCGCGGGCGTGCAGATGCAAGATGGCGGCGCCGGCTTTGGCGGCATCGATCGCCTGCGTCGCGATCTGGTCGGGTGTGATCGGCAGCGCGTCCGACATGGTCGGCGTGTGGATCGAGCCCGTGATCGCGCAACTGATGATGATTTTCGCCATGGTCCGTTTCTCCCTACTCGGCTTACGCCTGGATTTTGACAGCCGTCTTCATTCCAGCGGACTGTAGGTTGGTCAAGAACAACCTTGCGTTCAAGCGGGAACCGGCACGTTCATTGAGACTTGGCTCAGATTACTCGTTCAGCGCGCCGGGGCAGGCCTTGTGGTCGGCGGCTTTTGTAGCGCCAATGTCGAGCTTCTTCACGATGGCGTCAACGATCTGGCGGGGATGCGGTGCGATCGACACGACGATCGGATGTTCGTCCGGTGCCGGCTCTTCGAGCGCTGCGAACTGACTGTCGAGCAGCGAGGCCGGCATGAAATGATCGTCGCGGGCGGCGATACGTCGTCCAATCAGTTCGCGGTCGCCCTTGAGAAAGACCAGCCTCACGTTTTGCCGCTTACCGATCAGGATGTCGCGATAGGCTCGCTTGAGCGCCGAGCAGGCAATGATGCCGTGACCGCCAGCCCTCAATGTATCGTCGATCCATGCTGCCATAGCACGCAACCACGGCCAGCGATCCTCGTCGGTCAGAGGCTCGCCATGATGCATTTTCTCGACGTTGGCCTTCGGATGAAACCAGTCGCCGTCCTCATAAACCCAGTGCAGATGATGGGCGAGCATCGAGGCAATAGTGCTCTTGCCGCTGCCCGAAACGCCCATCACCACAAGTACGCATGGCGGCTGTTCCTGGGTATCAGCCATGATGACCCTCGGGCGCCGCGGCGCGGTCGAGCAGCCAGACCAACGCGCCGTCGGAATAAGCGCGCGGTGCCGGCAAATCTTCGCCGGAGAAAACCCGGCGCAGAATGTCGCGCTTGCCGGAGCCATCGACGATGAACAGCATTTCTTGCGTCGAAGCCAAGGCAGGGAACGTCAGCGTCACGCGCGGCACCAGCGGCTCCATCCCAGCTTGGGCAACGCCGACAACCCAGCGCTCTTTTTCTTCCTGCGCGCGCGAGCCCGGAAACAGCGACGCGGTGTGACCGTCCGTGCCCGACTCCCATCAGCACTAGGTCAAATAAAGGCCGCGCCGGATCAAGCTGCTCGGCGCCGTAAAACTCCCTGAGCGTGTCCTGGTACAGAGTTCGCAGCGCCGTCCGGATCATTGGCAACAGTCTGGATTGCGTGAACTCTGCCGGGTGGCGCAGGCACTTTGTCGAGAAACAGCCGCCGCGCCATGCCCATATTGCTGAGCGGATCGCTCTCCGGCACGAAGCGGTCGTCGCCCGATAAACCAGTGCACGCGCTCCCACGGCACTTTGCTGCGCCACGGCTCCTCCGCCAGCAGGCGATAAAGGCCTTCCGGGGTCGACCCCCCGGTGAGACAAATCGCTGCGCGGTCTTTCGCAACTTTGAGCCGATTGATCAGCCGATGCGCCGCCGCTTCCGCAATCGCCTTCGGGTCGGCAACGACAATCGTCTCGCGATTGGTATTGTGCCGCTATAGCGTCGCTCATGCGATCGCACGCCAGCGACGGCCATCCGACGCCAGCAACCAGTCGGCTTCGGCCGGACCATCGCTGCCCGCGCGGTAGATGGCGAGACCGTCGCCGTTTTTGGCCGCCCACGCGTCCATGAACGGCTGGACGATGCGCCAACCCGCCTCGATGCCATCGGCGCGCGGATAGAGAATGGCGTCGCCGATCATGCAGTCGTAGATCAGGGTCTCGTAACCGGTCGACGGCGCGACGTCGAAGTAATCCTCGTACTTGAATGTCATGCCGACGCCGCCGATCGAGATCGACGGGCCCGGCACCTTGGCGTTGAACTCAAGCCCGATGCATTCCTTCGGCTGAATGCCCAGCACCAGAAAATTCTGCGTCAGATTCTCGACCGGCGTATCGCGGAACATGGCGATCGGCGCCTGCTTGAACTTGATGGCCACCTCGGTCCGCTTGGCGCGCAGGGCCTTGCCGGTCCGCAGATAGAACGGCACGCCGGCCCAGCGCCAATTGTCGATCACCAGCTTGAGCGCCGCATAGGTTTCGGTCGTGCTTTCGGGGATCCACGTCTTTGGTCGCGCGATAAGCCTCGATCGCCTGGTTGTCGATTGTGCCATCGCCGTATTGCGCGCGCACCGAATTGCGCAGCGCTTCTTCGTGGCCCGGGCACCTGCACGGAATCAAGCAATTCCGCCTTTTGCGCGCGCACCGAGTCCGCGGCAAAGCGCGACGGCGGCTCCATGGCGACCAGCGACAAAAGCTGGAACAGATGGTTGGGCACCATGTCGCGCAGCGCGCCGGTGGCATCGTAATAGTTGCCGCGGCGGCCGACCGTAAGCGCTTCCGCCACCGTGATCTGCACATGGTCGATGTGATCGCGATTCCAGATCGGCTCGAACAAGCCGTTGGCGAAGCGCAGCACCAGAATGTTCTGGACGGTTTCTTTGCCGAGGTAATGATCGATGCGGTAAATCTGATCCTCTTTCAGAAGGCTGAGGAGTTTCTGATTGAGCGCCTGCGCCGAAGCGAGGTCGGTGCCGAACGGCTTTTCGATGATGATGCGCCGCCATGCGCCATTATCTTCGCGCGCAAGACCGGATTGCCCGAGATGCGTGCCGATCGGCGCGAAGGCCGTAGGCGGCGTCGCCAGATAAAACAGCCGATTGCCTTTGGTGTTGCGCTCGCGCTCCATCCCTTCGAGCGCATGGCCCAACTTCTCGTAAGTCTTGCGGATCGTCGGGATCGCCCTGAACATAGGCGACGCAGCTCAGGAGCTTCTTGGCGACGCGCATCGTCCACCTTGCGGGTCGCGAATTTCGGCAGGCTTTTGGCAAGGTCGTCGCGGAATGCCTCGTTCGAGGATTCGCTGCGCGCGACGCCGATCAAGGCGAAGGCTTCCGGCAGCAGATCGGACGGCGGCGAGATTGTAAAGCGCGGGCACCAGCAAGCGGTGCGTCAGGTCGCCCGACGCGCCGAAAATCACCAGGCAGCACGGATCGGCCGGCCGCGCCTTCCCGGCTTTGACCTTCATGATTTACCGGCTTTCGGCTCAACGTGCGCGCCGAAGCCCTTGCGCATGGCGGAGAGCAGCTTTTCCGCGAAGGTGTGATTCTGGCGCGAGCGGAAGCGGGTATAGAGCGCAGCCGACAGCACGTCCGCAGGCACCGCCTCCTCGATCGCCGCCATCAAGGTCCAGCGGCCTTCGCCGGAATCCTCGACCACGCCCTCGAAGCCGTCGAGCTTGTCGTCGCCGGCCAGAGCGCTCGCGGCAAGATCGAGCAGCCAGGAACTGATGACGCTGCCGCGCCGCCACACCTCGGCGATATCGGCAAGGTTGAGATCGAAGCGGTTATCCTCCGGGCAGATCTTTCTTGTCCGCGTTCTTCAAAATATCGAAGCCCTCGGCGTAGGCCTGCATCAGGCCGTATTCGATGCCGTTGTGGATCATCTTGACGAAGTGCCCGGCGCCGTTCGGACCGGCGTGGATGTAGCCGTGCTCGGCGCGCGGATCGCGGCCCTCGCGCTTCGGCGTGCGCGGCACATCTGCCGAGGCCGGGAGCAAGGGCAGAAAATATCGGATCGAGGCGATCGACGATCTCCTTGTCGCCGCCGATCATCAGGCAATAGCCGCGCTCAAGGCCCCAGACGCCGCCGCTGGTGCCGACGTCGACATGATGGATGCTGCGTTCCTTGAGCATCTTCGCGCGGCGGATATCGTCGCGCCAAAAAGTGTTGCCGCCGTCGATGACGACATCGCCGGACGACGAGCAGCTTGCCAAGTTGCGCGATGGTGTCTTCGGTGATCTTGCCGGCCGGCAGCATCACCCAGACCGCGCGCGGCGGCCGAAGCTGCTGCACCAGTTTTTCCAGGCCGTCGGCGCCGGTCGCGCCGTCACGCTCGAGACCGACAACCGCCTTGGGCTCGTGGTCATAGACCACGGTCTCATGTCCGTTCTGGATCAACCGGCGGGTAATATTGCCGCCCATGCGGCCAAGACCGATGATGCCAATCTGCATCGCAAACTCCGTTCACGCCAACGCGCGGTCAAATGCAGCCTCGAGTTCGGCGAGGCCGGCTTTCAAATCGCCCTTGATATGAACCCGCAGCGCGCGCCGGCCGCGCTCGACCAGCACGTCAAAATCGCCGCGCGCCTGCGCCGCTTTCACAACGCCAAAGCTCGCGCGATGCGACGGGATCGCCAGATCCTCGCGCATCGTCCGACGTGATCTGCAGAAATACGCCGCTGTCCGGGCCGCCCTTGTAAGCCTGCCCGGTCGAATGCAGGAAGCGCGGCCCGAATTCGAGACAGGTCGCGATGTGGCGCTTGTCGCGCACCGCCAGCCGCATTTTCTGCAATGGCGCGGTATTGCGCGTCATCGCGTTCGATATAGGCGAGCGCGGCGAAATAATCGCCGGCGCTGATACGGCCGAGATGGGCCTTGAGCCAGCTTTCGAGCGTCGCGCCGGCGCCGGCTTCGCGCAGCGCCTTGGCATTTTTATCGTCGGTATAGAGCTCGAGAGTCTTTGCCTGAACAAACCGGCGTTTCGGCCGGCAGCTTGCCGGTTTTCTCGAACGCCGACGTGAGCTCGCGCGTCTTGATCTTGCTCGCTTCGACATCGGGCTGATCGAACGGATTGATGCCGATCACCGCGCCGGCGACCGCGGTCGCGATCTCGAAGCGGAAGAATTCCTGCCCGATGTGATCTCGGTGACTTTTGCACGATGCGCACCACCGGATGGCCGGCGGCTTCGAGCGCCTTGAGCTTGCTCTCGCGCGCTGTATCAGCCTCGCCTTCGAGCGTCAGATCGATGAAGATGCGGTCATTGCCGTAAACGCTCGGCGCGCCGAGCGGCTCACCGTTGATCGGAATAAGACCTTTGCCGTTCTTGCCGGTCGATTCCGCGAAAAGCTGCTCCGCCCAGCCGCCAAAACTTCCGAGACCGGGCGAGGCCGTGATCGTCACCTTGTCGCGGCCGCCGCGCGCGGCCTCGCCCAGTGCGAGCCCCAGCATCGACGCCGGGATTTTCCGCCGGCGGCACGTCCGGCTCCGCAGGAATGCATCATCATCCCCGTAAGCTTTTCGAGCCGCGGGACATCGATGCCGGCGATCGCGGCCGGCACCAGGCCGAACGGCGACAGCACCGAATAGCGGCCGCCGATGCTCGGCACACCGAAGAAAATCTTGCGAAACTTCTGCTCTTTCGCCGTCTTCTCCAGCGACGAGCCCGGATCGGTAATGGCGACGAAATGCTGCCCTGCCTTGTCCGCGCCGACTGTGTCGCCGACGCGCTTGAAGAAATAATCCTTGAAGACGTTGGGCTCGGTCGTCGAACCGGATTTGCTGGAAACGATGAACAGCGTCTTGGCGAGATCGACCTCCGCCTCAATCGCCTTCATTTGGGCGGGCACCGTCGAGTTCAGGATGCGGAGACGCGGGAAGCCGTTTTGCGGACCGAATACTGTTGCCAGCACTTCCGGGCCAAGGCTTGAGCCGCCCATGCCGAGCAGCAATGCGTCGCTAAAGCCGTCGCGCCGAATATCATCTGCAAAGGCCTGATACTCCTTGAGCTGCTCGGCGCTTGGCATTTCCAGCCAGCCGAGCCAACGGTCTTCATCGGCGCCGGTCCATAGCGACTTGTCGCGCGCCCACAGCTTTCGGCTATTGCCGCGCGCGCCCCATTCTTCGAGCGGCGGCGTCGACTTTCTTTTTCAGCGCGTCGCCGAGTGCGAGCGTTTGCCGATCGATCTGATCGCCGAGGATCTTGCTGCGCTTCTTCGCGACTGCGCCGAACAGCTTGTCGGCAGCTTCGGCGAACAACCGCACGCCGTCCTCGACCAGCTTGTCCGTTACCGCGTCGAGCGAAATGCCAGCGCGCGCAAGATCGTCCAGGGCACGCTTCGCATCGGCGACGTTTGCGTCGAGCGTGTCGCGGACTTTGCCGTGGTCGCGGAACGCGTCCATCGTCGCGGTGGGGCATGGTGTTGACGGTGTCGGACGCCGATCAACTCCTCGACATAAAGCACGTCGCTATAGGCCTTGTTCTTGGTGCCGGTTGAGGCCCACAGCAACCGCTGCGGCCGCGCGCCTTTGGCCTCGAGCTTTTTCCAGCGCTCGCCCCCGAACAGCCGCTTGTAGCGCTGGTAGGCAAGCTTGGCGTTGGCGATGGCGATTTTGCCCTTGAGCGCGGCGAGACGCGTCTTTCTCGTCCGGGTCGTTGGCCGCGGCGATCTTATCGTCGAGCAGCTTGTCCACCGCGGTGTCGATGCGGCTGACAAAAAAGCTCGCGACGCTCGCGATTTTCGAGACGTCGCCGTCCTTCGCCGCGAGCGCCTCGAGGCCGGAGAGATAAGCCTCGACGACCTGCTCATAGACAGCTTGCGCAAACAGCAGCGTGATGTTGACGTTGATGCCGCTCGCGATCAGATCGCGGACCGCCGGCAGCCCTTCCTGGGTCGCCGGCACCTTGATCATCAGGTTCTTGCGGCCAATCTCCTGCCAAAGATGCTTGGCTTCCGCGATAGTGGCTTCCGTATCCTGGGCGAGATACGGCGATACTTCGATGCTGACATAACCATCCGCACCGCCGGTCGCGTCATAAACCGGGCGGAGCACATCGGTCGCGTGCTTGATATCCTCGATCGCGAGTTGTTCGAATATTTCGCCGACGCCGCGATCCTGCGCCTTGAGCATCCGTCCGATGGCGTTGTCATATTCGTCGGAGTGACCAATCGCCTGCTCGAAAATCGACGGGTTGGAGGTGACGCCGCGCAAGCCGTCGTCATCGACCAGCTTCTTCAACCCGCCTTTGGCGATAAAACCGCGGGACAGAAAATCCAGCCAAACCGCCTGACCGTGATCTGCGAGAGATTGGAGAGGATTCATAATCCAAAATTCCTTGCGGCATGGCGACCGCGCAAGCTTACGTGTCGAGCTGATCATTGCGGAAAACCGGAGCCATTACCGCATCTCGAAATGCCCAATTTATGCACCCATTGGTGCCGGCGCGCGAGATGCCCTCAGGTAAAACGGCTGAGACGCCAAGGTGTTCCCGCGAAAAGCGGTCAGGCTGCACTGGTGCGCGCTTTGGCCGCCTGGATCGCCGCCCAGACCTTATGGGGCGTAACCGGCATCGTTATCTCGCGAATCCCGAATTCACCCAA
>CAVULJ010000010.1:0-432150 GCA_963742215.1 uncultured Alphaproteobacteria bacterium | reverse complement strand
TCCGGCGATAACTGAAATCGTTCCGTCGCGATTCGAGCTATAGGCCAAGCCACTTTGCGGATCGAAGGTCGCAAAGTCGGTTCCCTCTCCGATTGGCAAAGTCGCCATTATGGCTCCGTTGTCGGCATTCATGACGACCATGACCTTGTTCGAGCAGCTGGCAAAAAGACGGTGATGTTCGCGGTCGATCGCGAGACCGTGCGGTTTCACACACGTCGGCATCGGCCAATGGGCATCTGCCATGTTGGTGGCCGTATCTACGCGGACGATTTCATTCTTCTCGGTGCCGTCCACATAGAATTTTCCATTATTACCGGTGTCTCCGAACTCCAGGCCGCCGCCACCGTCGACCGTAGCGACAACGGTGTCGGTCTTGGGATCGATCACCGTCAACTTTCCGGAATCGCCATCAATTACGAAAATATGGCCGCTGGCTGGATCAAAGACGATACCATCTGCATCAGCTTCAGCCTTGATCCGCTTAGTTACCTTGAACGTCGCCAAGTCGAACTCAATCACCACGCCGGCTTTCCCGTCGTCCGTATAACCCTTGCCGGTAGCGTGCGACACAGCGATGCCATGTGTACCGCCTGGCATCCCTTCGACAGTACCAACAACGGTGCCGTTGATGCCGTCAATGACGGTAACGCGGTCGCCGTGAGCAACATAAACTCTGCGCAAATCTGGATCGAACACGACGTAATCCCAGCGATCCGGCGGCCCCAAAGGAACGACCATTGCGACATGATAATTCGGCGGCCCAGCTTGCGATGCGGTTGCGATCAAATTGTTGGACGCCAACAGCACAACGGCACTTAAGAAAATCGATGGTATGAACCGGTTCATTGATTAATTCCGCATGGCTGCTACCGGCTGCTTTGCAGCCGACTCAATATCGACAGGGTCAGACACCGAAACAGATTTACCTGCCACGTCAGCCCGGCAGCACCGTGCGGATGTGCAATTCGCGCAACTGCTTCGGCGTCACTTCCGACGGCGCGCCCATCAGCAAGTCCTCGGCGCGCTGGTTCATCGGGAACAGCACGACCTCGCGCAGGTTCTCCTCGCCGCATAACAGCATGACGATGCGGTCGATGCCCGGCGCGATGCCGCCGTGCGGCGGCGCGCCGAGCGACAGCGCGCGCAGCATGCCGCCGAACTTCTCTTCCAGCACGCTCTCGTCGTAGCCGGCGATGGCGAACGCCTTCTTCATCACGTCGGGGCGATGATTGCGGATCGCGCCGGACGACAATTCCACGCCGTTGCAGACGATGTCGTACTGGATCGCCTTCATCGCCAAGGATCTTGTCCTTGTCGTTCGGATCGAGCGCCAGGAATTCATCGACCGGCATGTTCGGCATCGAGAACGGATTGTGGGAGAAGTCGATCTTCTTCTCCTCCTCGCTCCATTCGTACATCGGGAAGTCGACGATCCAGCACAGCTCGAAGCGATCCTTCTGGATAAGGTTGAGGTCCTCACCGACTTTGGTGCGCGCCGGACCGGCAAACTTGACGAATTTCTCCGGCTCGCCGGCGACGAAGAACACCGCGTCGCCGTCCTTCAAGCCGAGCTGCGCGCGCAGCTTTTCGGTCCGCTCCGCGCCGAGATTGTTGGCGACCGGGCCGCGGCCGACCACCGCGCCATTATCGAGCGCGAAGAAGATATAGCCGAGCCCAGGCTGGCCCTCGCCCTGCGCCCATGAATTCATGCGATCGCAGAACGCGCGCGAGCCGCCGCTAGGCGCCGGGATCGCCCACACCGCGGCCTTTGGCGCTGCTCTCAAGAATGCGCGCGAAAATCTTGAAGCCGGAGCCGCGGAAAATCTCCGAGACATCCTGCATCACGATCGGATTGCGCAAGTCCGGCTTGTCGGTGCCGTATTTGCTCAAGGCTTCCGCGTAAGGGATCAGCGGAAACTTCTTGGTCACCGGCTTGCCGTCGGAGAACTCCTCGAACACGCCGCGGATCACCGGCTCGACCGCGTCGAACACGTCCTGCTGGGTGACGAAGCTCATCTCGAGATCGAGCTGATAAAACTCGCCCGGCGAGCGGTCGGCGCGCGCGTCCTCGTCGCGGAAGCACGGCGCGATCTGGAAGTAGCGATCGAAGCCCGACACCATGATGAGCTGCTTGAACTGCTGCGGCGCCTGCGGCAGCGCGTAGAATTTTCCGGGATGGATGCGCGACGGCACCAGATAGTCGCGCGCGCCTTCCGGCGACGACGCGGTCAGGATCGGGGTCTGGAATTCGAAGAAGCCCTGCTCCTTCATGCGCCGCCGGATCGAGTCGATGACCTGCCCGCGCTTCATGATGTTTTGGTGCAAGTGCTCGCGGCGCAGGTCGAGGAAACGGTACTTAAGCCTTGTTTCCTCGGGATATTCCTGGTCGCCGAACACCGGCATCGGCAGCTCGCCCGCCGGCCCCAGCACCTCGATCTCGCTGATATAGACTTCGACCGACGCCGGTCGGCAGGTCCGGATTTTCGGTGCCGCCCGGACGCCGGCGCACCTTGCCGTCCACCCGCACCACCCATTCCGAGCGCAGCGTCTCGGCCACCTTGAAGGCCGGGCTGTCCGGATCGGCAACCACCTGGGTCAGGCCATAATGGTCGCGCAGGTCGATGAACAGCACGCCGCCATGGTCGCGAATGCGGTGGCACCAGCCCGAGAGCCGGGCCTCGATGCCGATGTCGCTTTCGCGAAGCGCGCCGCAGGTATGGGTGCGGTAGCGATGCATTGTTCAATCCGCCTGAAAGGTCCGCTTATAGGGATAGGTGGCGCACAACCACCTTTTGCAGGCTGATTTGTCAAGCCGGGCCGTTCCGGAGGTCCCGGCAGCCGGACGGCAGCCTCGACAGAACGCCCGTGATCTGCACAACTCGCCCCATAAGGAGCGGGAATGCCCAAGAAACGTCAGAAACGATCAAGAAACGCAAACAGCCGGCCAGCAAAGCCCGGCCAAACCCAGGCCGTGGCCCCGACCACGATGACCTCCGCCGAAGCCGTCATCGCGCACCCTGATCGGCCACGGCATCGACACCATCTATGCGCTCCCCGGCGTGCAGAACGATCTTCTGTTCGAGGCGCTGTTCAAATTCACGGACCAGTTGAGCACCATCCACACCCGCCATGAACAGGGCGCGGCCTATATGGCGCTCGGCGCGGCGCTGGCGACCGGCAAGCCGCAGGCCTTCGCCGTGGTGCCAGGACCGGGCCTGCTCAACGCCGGCGCGGCGCTCCTCACCGCATTCGCCACCAACGTTCCGGTGCTCGGCCTGATCGGGCAAATTCCCGATGCCGATATCGGCCGCGATCTCGGCCAGCTTCACGAGATCCGCGACCAGGCCGGCATCGTCGAGCGCCTGGTCGATCACTCCGCGATCATCCGCAAACCCGAGCAAGCGTCACGGGCGACCGCGCTCGCCATGCGCGCGATGCAAACGCGGCCGGCCCGGACCCGGCCGTGCTGGAATGCGCCATCGATGTATGGGGCAAACCCGGCCCGGTGATCCTTGCAAGCGCCGTTGCCGGTACCGCAAACCAAAATCGATCACACCGCGATCCGCAAGGCGGCGAAGATTCTCGGCGCAGCAAAGCGGCCGCTGATCATCTGCGGCGGCGGCGCGCAGGATGCTTCCGAGGAAGTCACCGCGTTGTCGGCGATGCTGCAAGCGCCGGTGCTGGCATTCCGGCGCGGCCGCGGCGTGCTCGACGGCCGCAATCCATTCAGTGTCACGCTGCCGCTCGGCCACGACCTGTGGGGCGAAGCCGACGTTGTGCTCGCCGTCGGCACGCGCATGCTGATCCAGTTCCGGCAGTGGGGCATCAATCCCGACGCCAAGATCATCCGCATCGATGCCGATCCGAAAGAGCACAACCGCCTGCACAAGCCGGCGGTGGCGCTCACCGGCGACAGCAAGCCGATCCTGCAAAGCCTGCTCGCCGAATTGCCGGCGCACAACGCCAAGCGGCCGTCGCGCAAGGCCGAAATGGAAGAGCGTCAGGCGGCGTGGCGCAAGCGCTTTGAAAAAATTGCGCCGCAGATCGCTTTCCTTGAAGCGATCCGCGACGAACTGCCGGAGGACGGCATCTTCGTCGAAGACATCACCCAGATGGCGTTCGCCGCTCGGATCGCCTATCCCGGTCTACAAGCCGCGCACCTATATCTCGCCCGGCTTTCAGGACCCGCTCGGCTGGGGTTTCGCGACTGCGCTCGGCGCGCAGCACGCCCGGCCCGATGTCCCGGTGGTGGCGATCTGCGGCGACGGCGGCTTCATGTTCACCGCGACCGAAATGGCGACCGCGATGCGCCATCGCATTCCGCTCACCACCATCGTGTTCAACGACGGCGCCTTCGGCAATGTGCGCCGCATCCAGCAGGAGCGCTTCGGCAACCGGCTGATCGCCAGCGATCTCACCAATCCCGACTTCGTCGCGTTCGGCAAAAGCTTCGGCGCCGAGGCCGTACGCGCGCTCAATCCCGACGACCTGCGCCGAGCGCTGCGCCGCGCGTTCGCCCACCGCGACGGACCGACCTTGATCGAAGTGCCGGTTGGCGCGTTTCCGAGCCCCTGGGAATTTCTCAATATGCCGAAAGTTTTCACATGATCGCCGCAACAGAGCAGCCGTCATTGCCTTTACAGCGGCCTTGCCTCTTACGCATCACCTGAACCACACTACCCAGACCGAATGCTACGCAGCGCCGAAATCACACTTTCAATGCAGCCGATCACGACCACGGCCGATCTCGCAGACGTGTGCAAGCGGATGGCCGCGCACCCTTTCGTCACCGTCGACACCGAATTCCTGCGCGAGACCACCTATTACCCGCTGCTGTGCGTCGCCCAGATGGCAACCACCGACGAGGCGGTCGTGGTCGACGCGCTCGCGCCGGGCATCGACCTTTCGCCGTTCTACGCGCTGATGGCGGACGAAAAGGTGATGAAGGTGTTCCATGCCGCGCGGCAGGACATCGAGATCGTCTGGCACGGCGCCAAGCTCATCCCGCATCCGATTTTCGACACCCAGGTCGCGGCCATGGTGCTGGGCTATGGCGACTCGATTTCCTACGACCAGCTTGTGCAGCGCATCACCGGCGACGCGCTCGACAAATCGAACCGCTTCACCGACTGGACGCGGCGGCCGCTGACCGAAGCCCAGCTCACTTACGCCATTTCGGACGTGACGCATTTGCGTGACGTTTATCTCGCGCTCGTTGACGACCTCGGCCGGCGTGGCCGTGCCGACTGGGTGCAGGACGAAATGGAAGTCCTGACCTCGCCCGACACCTACCGCATGGAGCCGCAGAACGCGTGGCAGCGGCTCAAGACCCGGGTGCGCAAGCCGAAGGAGCTTGCGGTGCTGATCGAGGTCGCGGCGTGGCGGGAAAGCGAAGCGCAAAGCCGCGACGTGCCGCGCTCGCGCGTTCTGAAAGACGATGCGATCGCCGATATCGCCGTGCAGGCGCCGACCACCCTCGAAAAGCTCAAACACCTGCGGTCACTTCCCAAAGGCTTTGAACGCTCGCGCTGGGGCGAAGCCATCGTCGCCGCGGTGGAGCGCGGCCTGGCCCGCGATCCGAAATACCGTGCCCCAGCAAGCGCGCTTTCAGCCCGCCGCCAACGGCGCGGCAATCGTCGAACTGCTCAAGGTGCTATTGCGGATGATTTCCGAGCGACATCACGTTGCCGCCAAAGTCATTGCCACGGTGGATGAGCTTGAACGCATCGCCGCCGACGACAACGCCGAAGTTCCGGCGCTTCACGGCTGGCGCAAGCGAATTGTTCGGCGACAAAGCGCTGGCGCTCAAGCACGGCAAGCTCGCGCTGGCCATCGTGCGCGGCCGGGTTTCGACAATCGAACAAAACTGACGCCGGCCCACGCAGCACAGGCCATAAGCGGAGGATAACGTGAACGAGTACGCGCGCTGGCAAGGCCGCTACAGCATTCCTGAATACCTTTTCGGCAAAGAACCGAACTACTTCCTCGCTTCCTGCAAACCGCTGCTGCCCCGTTCAGGCAAAGCATTGTCCGTAGCCGATGGCGAAGCGCGCAACGGCGTCTGGCTCGCCGAACAAGGGCTCGACGTCACTCTCGCTCGACTTTTCGGAAGCCGCACAGGTGAAAGCTGCCGCGCTCGCCAAAGAACGCGGCGTGAAAATCAACCTGGTCCATGCGGATGTCCACGCATGGACCTATCCGGCAGATGCCTTTGACGTGGTCGTCGAGATCTTCACCCAATTCAGTGCACCGTCGGATCGGGCCAGGAAATGGGCCGGCATGCGCAAAGCACTGAAGCCCGGTGGCTCTGCTCATTCTCCAGGGTTACACGCCGAAGCAACTGGAATACGGCACCGGCGGTCCCAAGGAACTCGAAAATCTGTACACGCGTGACATGCTTGAGAAAGCCTTCGGCGACTTCCGCGACGTGAAGTTCGTCGAAGAAGAGCTTGAGATGCATGAAGGCGCCGGCCACGGCGGGATGTCGGCCGTCATCGGTCTGACCGCGCGTAAGTAAAGTTCGAAGCGAGCTGGTCGTGCCGCCGAACTTTGTCAGGCCGCGGCCGTCATCTTGAAGCGCGGCGCCAGCACCGTATTTTGCAGTGTTGTCTTAAGCGCAGCCAACTCCTCGCGCGACACCGGCGCGTAGGGCGGATACGGATCGCCGGCTCGGAATGCCGATCAAGTTCATCGCCGCCTTCATCGCCGGGCCGAGGCCGCGATGCATCCACTTCGACGGAAACAAAGCGAACTGCAGCT
The DNA here is from genome assembly GCA_963742215.1 of uncultured Alphaproteobacteria bacterium. Taxonomy (GTDB): domain Bacteria; phylum Pseudomonadota; class Alphaproteobacteria; order Rhizobiales; family Xanthobacteraceae; genus BOG-931. The sequence continues at coordinate 425,391 of CAVULJ010000010.1, read as the reverse complement.
GGATCTCGGCGGCGCGTTCGTAATCCTTGGCCACGAAGGCATCGATCACATGCCGCGCTATCTCCGAGCCGGGCGGCGGCATCGTCGCGCCGGAGCCGCCCAATTGCAGCGTGGCGAGCAGCATCTGCATGGTGGTGAAGTAGCGGGCGTGACCGGCCCGATCGATCTCGACGATCAGCCGCGAAACCCGCGCGAGATCGCGCGAACTCTCTTTGATGAGTTGAACTTTCGGCAGTTTGGCGAGCGCGATGGTATCCGGGATCGACACGTCGGCGCCGGGGCCGGGATTGAGATAGAGCGTGATCGGAAGACCGGTCTCGCGCCCGATCGCTTCAAAGTACGCCAGGAGATCGGCCTGCGTCGGCGGGCCGGCGAACGGACGCAATGGCGCCAGCAACTGAACCGCGGCGGCGCCATGCCGCTCGGCGTCATGAGCAAGCTCAATCGCCGTCTTGAATGACGGATGCGAGATGCCGACCATGACCGGAACGCGGCCGCCGACGCACTCGATGGTGCGATGGATCAGCGCCTTGCGCTGCTCGAAGCTGAGATAGGTATATTCCTGGGTCTCGACGCCGGCCGCCACCACCATCGTCGCCCGGCAATCGTCGATGATGTAATCGATCTGCCGCTTCAGGGCGGCATCATCGACCCGCAGGTCGGCCGTAAATGGCGTGAGCGGGGCGACGATCAGTCCGGGCTGTCTGCATGGTACTCTCCCTGCCGCGAGCGCATCGCGGCAGGACAATCCTAGCCGACCAGCATCACCGGTTCACGCCCGATCAGGCGCGCCAGCGCGCGCAGCCTGGTTGAGCACGCGCTCACCGGCAAGCGAGGCAAAAGCGCCCGGCAGATGCAGCGCGAGCCGGTGGCGCTCGACGGCGAGTGTGGTTTTGGGCAGCACGTTCGGCATGGCCGCCGACACGACATAGGCAAGCCGCAGCGCCGCACCGAGGACGCGGGCGCGATCGAGCATGCGGGTCGAGACCAGTTCGCGCAGCCGCGGCGACAATTCATCGTCCATGACGAGGCCGACGTGGCGGAAGAACACCGCGAGCGCGAGATAGGCGCGGCCGGGATGATCGATGCCGCTGAAGCCGCCGTGGGCGATGATATTGAGCGATTGCTCGCCCCGATAATCGGGATGGGCGCGCCAGCCGATATCGGCGAGCAGACACGCGGCATGCCGCAGCCGGCGTTCCTCGATCGTCTCCTCCAGCCCCGACGACGCCAATAATTTGTCGGTCCAGGGGATCAGCTCCTCGCCGTGCTGCGGCGAGCGCGAACGCAACTGGTTGAGATGACGCGCCGCCTCGATCAACGCATCCTTCTCCTGATCCTTGTGCTTGAGCAGCGAATAGAGCAACCCTTCGCGCACGCCGAGTGCGGAGAACACGACCTGCCGCGGCTTGCCGATGCGCAGAATATATTCGAGCACCAGCGCCGAGTACGGCAGCAGCGGACGGCGCGCATTATTGACCACGTCGATATTCGAGAGCGTATCGACATCGACCCGATGGACCAGCCGGGCGAATTCCAGCGCCTCCTCGGCCGAGATCGAGTAACCGTGCATGACGTGCAAAGGATAGCCGGTCTGCCACATGTGCAGGCGCGCCAGCGAACGCCAGGTGCCGCCGACCGCGTAGAAGGTCCGGCCGTTACAGCCCTTGAGCATTGCAAGACCGGTCAGGGATTTCTTGACGAACTTTTCCGCCTTCTTCAGCGATTTCGCGGAAATGTCGGCGAGCGCGAGACCGCCCAGCGGCCGGGTCAGGCCATTGCGCGCGCGAGTGCCGCGAACGTCGACAAGTTCGAGCGAGCCGCCGCCAAGATCGCCGACGACGCCATCGGCGCGGTGCACGCCGGAAATGACGCCGAGCGCCGTAAGCTCCGCTTCACGCGCAGCCGGACAAAACTTCGATTTCCGTCTTGAGGATACGCTCGGCAAAGCGAATGAAGGCGCGGCCGTTTTTGGCGTCGCGGCAAGCGGCTGTCGCGATCGCAAACACTTTCTGCACGCCCATCCGGTCGCAGAGCGCGCGGAAACGCTTGAGCGTCGCCAGACGCATGCTCGACGGCATCGGCCGCAAGCAGGCCCGGTGGACTGCACCTCGCGGCCAAGTCCGCACAGCGCTTTCTCGTTGAAAAGTTCGGTCGGGCTGCGGACCAGGCCCTCGTACACGACGAGGCGCACGGAATTCGAGCCGATGTCGATAACGGCAATCGGCGGACCGTGATCGAGCCGTCCTTGTGCGTCGAGTTGGGCGCGCTTCATCCGAAACAATTATTGAATTTCTACCGCGGCGGCGCGGCATGGAATGTTGCGCTCACCGTAAACACGATTCGCTCCGGAAATCACACCCGCTCCGGCCGATGCCGCAGGCGGGGAATGGATTCTTTTTGTGATTTTCCGCGCCCCGACAGGCTTGGATTGGTCATGAAATAGGTATGAACGTTGAATTCTTCTTCGCCGGCCGCAGGCTTGATGCGGCGCGACGAACCATCGGCGAGAAGCTGCCAGCTCTGCTCGTTGTCCTTCAAATTCGCGACCATGATCTGATCGAGTACCTGCTCGTGCACCGTGGGATTGAGGATCGGGCACAGCGCCTCGACGCGGCGGTCGAGGTTACGCGGCATCATGTCGGCCGACGAGATGTAGATCGCGGCCTTTGCGTGCGGCAGCGTGTGACCGGAGCCGAAGCAATAGATGCGGCCGTGTTCGAGGAAACGCCCGATGATCGATTTGACGCGAATGTTTTCCGACAAGCCGGGAACGCCGGGGCGCAGACAACAGATGCCGCGCACCACGAGCTCGATCGGCACGCCGGCGGCGGAGGCTTTATAAAGCGCGTCGATGATCTCGGGATCGACCAGCGCATTCATCTTCATCCAGATTCCCGACGGGCGGCCGGCTTTGGCGTTGACGGTCTCTTCCTCGATGTGTGCCTGGATGCGCTCGCGCAGCGAAACCGGGGAGACCGCCATACGCTCAAGCCCGGCCGGCTCGGCATAGCCGGTAACGAAATTGAAGATGCGCGAAACATCCTGCGCGATCTGCGGATCGCGGGTGAAGAACGACAGGTCGGTGTAGACCCTCGCGGTCACCGGATGATAGTTGCCGGTGCCGACATGAACATAAGACACAAGCTCACTGTCTTCGCGGCGGACAACAAGCGACAACTTGGCGTGGGTTTTCAGCTCGATGAAGCCATAGACGACCTGCACGCCGGCGCGTTCGAGGTCGCGCGCCCAGCGAATATTGGCTTCTTCGTCAAAGCGCGCTTTCAACTCGACGACCGCGGTCACCGACTTGCCGGCTTCGGCGGCTTCCGCAAGCTCCCTGACGATCGGGGAATCGGCAGACGTGCGATAGAGCGTCTGCTTGATCGCGACCACGTCCGGGTCGCGTGCCGCCTGCTGCAGGAAGTCCACCACCACGTCGAACGATTCATAGGGGTGATGAACGACAAAATCCTTCTGCCGGATCGCAGCGAAGCAATCGCCGCTGTGATCGCGAACGCGCTCTGGATAGCGCGGCGCGTAAGGCACGAATTCGAGATCGGGCCGATTGAGGTTCGCAAGCTGGCTCATTTCGTTGAGCGCCAGCACACCGTCGACCTTGAACACGTTCTCGTCGGTCGCGCTGAGCGCACGCAGCACGAAACGTTGCAGCTCGGGCGGCATCATCGCTTCGATATCGAGCCTGATGACGATGCCGCGGCGGCGGCGCTTGAGCGCGGTCTCGAACACACGCACCAGGTCTTCAGCCTCTTCGAGGATTTCCACCTCGAAGTCGCGGATCACACGGAATGCCCCGACACCTTTCAGTACGTAGCCGGGAAACAGCTTGCCGATAAAAAGGCTGGTCGCGCCCTCCAGCGAGATCAGGCGCACCTGACCACCCTCGCCGCTTTGCGGCAGCCGCACAAAGCGGTCAATGCGGTTCGGCATGCGGATAAGCGCATTCATCGCCTTGCCGTCCTTGGCGCGGGCAAGCTGCAATGCGATCGAGAAGCCGAGATTGGGAATGAACGGAAACGGGTGCGCCGGATCGACGGCGAGCGGCGTCAGCAGCGGGAAGATGTGAGCGAGGAAATAATCCTCAAGCCAGGCCTTTTCCGCCTTTGTGACATCGGGACCATCGACCAGAACAATACCCGCCTGAGCGAGCGCCTCGCGCAACTCGCGCCACTGCGCCTGCTGGTCCTCGACCAGCAGCACGACGGCTTCGGCAATGCGGGCCAGCTGCTCGGCGGGCGTCAGCCCTTCCGGGCTTTTTTCGGTAATGCCGGCGCGCACCTGGGCGCCGAGGCCGGCGACACGCACCATGAAGAATTCGTCGAGGTTATTGGCCGAGATCGACAGGAACTTCAGCCGCTCAAGCAACGGATGGCCGCGATTGGCCAATTCTTCGAGCACGCGACGGTTGAAGTTCAGCCAGGACAGCTCCCGGTTGACGAAACGGTCAGAACTGGCCACCAGATCGGACACTGCCGAGGCCGTTTCCGACCGCCGCCCGGCGCCAGATTCCAAAGGAACGACAGTGGCTTGGCCACGACTAGCCATGATGGTTTGGTGCTCCTCTAGCGCCAAGATTGCCACCCTTGATTACAGTTCGATGACATCCCTGCCCTGAGATAAGGCGGCGGGGGCCTGCCACGTCAAGGCTGAGCCGGAATCTCAACCCTAATTAGTGGCGCTTAGGGTGAAGGCGGAAGCTGGCCGTTCCGCGGCGGATCAGGCGGAATCGCGGAACATTTCAGCGGCAAGCGCCCGCGATGGCGGACGCCCTTGCCGCAAGGCTTCATTGTCGAGCGCGATAACCGCCGCACGGGCCGCCGCGAACGACCGCTCAATGCGGGTCGACAGATAACGCACAACACTCTCGTCGAAGCCAAGCTGGCGGTCAGCGGCGAGCTTGACGATAACGGCGCGCAGCATTGCATCATCCGGCGCTTGCAGCATGACGACCGGCATCGCCCGTAGCCGCGAAATAACATCGGGGACTGCGAACGGCCACGTGGATGGCGTCGTGCGCGCGGTGAACAACAGGAACGCACCCTCCTCGCGCGCGAGATTGATCAGATGAAACAGGCTGTGCTCGTCCGCAATCGCAGCGGCGTCCTCGATCACCAACGCGCCGGTCGCGAGCGCTGAACGCAACACCGCTTCGGTAAGTGCATGACCGGAAATCACGCGAGCGCCGGAAGCGAGTGCCCAGATCGTTGCCAGATGGGTTTTGCCAGAACCTTCCGGCCCGACAAGCGCAATAGCGCCCGCGGGCCAATCCGGCCAGCTATCGATCAACTGGAGCGCCGCCGCATTGCAGGAACCCGGCAGGAAATCGTCGCGCGCGTAGCTCTCGGCGTGATCGAGAGCGAGAGCGAGCTGACGCGGTACGGACGGGTGTGCATTCGGCGCCATGGTTTTCAAATGGCTTTCAAATCGGCTCGCCGCCGGTAAAGATCGGGCTTTCACGATAGCGCCGCACGGCGAAGCGTATTAGAACGCCGGCCGCCGTTGCGAGCGGCACCGCCAACAGCAATCCGACAAAACCGAACAGATAACCGAACGCAAACAGGGCGAACATCAGCCATACCGGATGCAGGCCGACGCTGTGCCCGACAAGCTTGGGCGACAGCACATTGCCCTCGAAGAACTGACCCACGAGCACTATGCCGACGATGACCAGAATATGGACCCACTCGGGGGAGAACTGGGCAACGGCAATGGCGAGCGAAACCACAAGCACCGTGAGCGAACCAACATACGGCACGAAGCTGATAAGGCCGCCGACAACGCCTATCAGGAAGCCGAAGTTCAAGCCGGCCAGCGAAAGCCCGAGCGCATAGTAGGTGCCGAGGATAAGGCAAACGGCAGACTGGCCCCGCACGTAGGCGGCGATCGATTTGTCGATTTCGCGGATTATCCTGTGAACCGTTGCGCGGTGATGCACCGGTATGAGCGAGTCAGTGGCGGCCAGCATATGATCCCAGTCGGCGCCGAGATAGAAGGCAACGATTGGCGTTACGATCACCAGCGAGAAAATCGATATCAGCGCGGTTCCCTTCGACCAAATCGAGCCGAGCAGTCCGGTCAAATAGCCCATCGCCTGATTCATCAGTTCGCTGACAGACCCATTGGTAAGATTGTCTCCGACGAACTGTTTCAGCCACGGATAGCTGGGATCGGTCGCAAGGCTTTGCAGGCGCTGCGCATATTCGGGCGCTTTGGCGATAAGAGACGATAACTGTCGCAGCAGCGGCGGCACGATCAGCAACAGCAAGAGCCCGAAGGCAATGACGAAGCCGGCGAGGATAATGCCGGCCGCTCCTGTCTGACTGACGCCGCGCTTTGTCAAGCGCCTGTTCAGCGGGTCAAGCAGGTACGCGATGGTGAGGCCGAGAACGAATGGCAGCAGGATTGGACTTAACAGCCAAAGCAGTACGCCGACGATAATAAGGGCGGCGACCCAGAACACGATGTTACGCTCGATGTGCATCGTGTGCCGCCCCTAATGCGGTTAATGATTGCCGCCAAACGAGTTCATGTGGCGTACCCATTCGACGAGATAGAAGGCGATCGAGAGCAGGGTCAAGACGGCCACCAGCGCCATCAGGAGCCTGGAGGACAGGTCCGCGTCAAAACCGAAGCCCTGCTCGGCGAGCACCAATGTCGCCAGCAGAATTTGCGCAACCGTATTGATCTTGGAGACCATCAAGGGTCGTGCCGCCATTGGCTTGCCGACCAGCCAGGCCAGCATGAACGCGCCGATAATCATGATGTCGCGCGAAACGACCAGGATCACAATAAAGAGCGGCAATTTTCCCGCGATGCCGAGCGAAACGTAGATCGAAACGATCAACGCCTTGTCGGCCAGCGGATCGAGATAAGCGCCAAGCTCGCTTGTCATGTGGAAGCGCTTGGCGACGAAACCGTCAATGGCGTCGCTGACGCCGGCCCCGAGGAACAGCAAGAACGCAATACGCATCTCGCCCGACGTGATCGCCCAGACCACGATCGGCACCAAAAGAATACGCACCAGCGTAACGAGATTTGGGATACTCAAACTGTGGCCCCGGATTCCGGCAGTTTTTCCGCTCCGGAAGTGCACAATATAACGAGGCTTGCGTGCTTGCGCACCCCGCGATTCCGACGTACGAGGCGCGACGCAAGCTCATCCTCAAGGGGGCAATTCTGTCCGATTTGGTGACCCGTGAATAAGGCGCGCTACGCGGCCGCCGGCGTCGATATCGATGCCGGAAACCGGATGGTGGAGTTGATCAAGCCGCTGGTGCGCGGGACCGCGCGCGCCGGTGCTGACGCCGAGATCGGCGGATTTGGCGGCCTGTTCGATTTGAAGGCCGCCGGCTATACCGACCCGATCCTGGTGGCCGCTAACGACGGCGTCGGCACCAAAGTCAAGATCGCCATCGAAACCGGCCGCCACGATACGATCGGCATCGACCTCGTCGCCATGTCGGTCAACGACCTCGTGGTACAAGGCGCAGAGCCGCTTTTCTTTCTCGATTATTTCGCTTGCGGGAAACTTGATCCTGACATCGGCGCAAAGGTTGTCACCGGCATCGCCGCGGCGTGCCGCGAAACCAATTGTGCCCTGATCGGCGGCGAGACGGCAGAGATGCCGGGCGTCTATCACGGCGACGACTATGACCTCGCCGGCTTCGCGGTGGGTGCGGTTTCCCGCGCGGAGCTTCTGCCTCGCGCCGATATTGCACCGGGCGACGTTGTCGTCGGTCTTGCCTCGACCGGCGTGCACTCGAATGGATTTTCCCTGGTGCGCCGGATCGCTGCCGACGCCGGACTGACCTGGGACAAGCCCGCGCCGTTCGAACCCTCGCGCAGTCTCGGCGAAGCGCTACTCACACCGACGCGGCTTTATGTACGCTCGTGTCTCGCCGCGATCCGCCAGACTAAGGCCGTGAAAGCACTCGCGCACATCACCGGCGGCGGCTTCACCGAGAATATTCCCCGCGTATTGCCGAAGAGCCTCTCGGTCGCCATAGACCTCGATCGCGTGCCGGTGCTGCCAGTATTTAAGTGGCTGGCGTCGAGCGGCAGGATTGGCGAACAGGAAATGTTGCGTACGTTCAACTGCGGCATCGGCATGGTGGCCGTGCTCGATCCAGGCGGCGCGAAAGCAGCGAGCGACTCTTTTGCCGCTAACGGCGAAACAGTCATTCAACTCGGCGAGGTCGTGCCCGCAAGCGGCGATGCCCGCATAAGCTTTCGCGGGCGCCTCGATCTTTCGAGCTAAGGCGATGAACAAGAAACGCGTCGCCGTGCTGATCTCCGGCCGTGGGTCCAACATGGTGGCGCTGATCGAAGCGGCGAAGGCGCCTGACTATCCCGCCGAAATCGTCCTGGTTGTTTCAAACGTACCCGATGCCACGGGACTTGCCCGCGCGCGGCAGGACGGCATCGCAACCGCCGTCGTCGACCACCGCGCATTCGGCAAGGATCGCGAAGCGTTCGAGCGCGCACTCAACGAGGAACTTCAAGCCCGCTGCGTCGAGATCGTATGCCTCGCCGGCTTCATGCGGCTCCTGACGCCATGGTTCGTCAAACAGTGGAACGGCCGCATGCTGAACATTCACCCGGCGCTGCTGCCGCAGTTCAAGGGACTGCATACTCATCGCCGCGCACTGGAGGCCGGCGTCGAACGGCACGGCGCCACTGTTCATTTCGTCGTTCCGGAAATGGATTCAGGACTGATCATCGCGCAGGATTCAGTGGCAGTCGCCAAAGACGACACCGAAGCGAAACTCGCTGCGCGCGTGCTCGAAGTCGAGCACCGCATCTACCCGGAGGCGCTGCGCCTGGTTGCTGAAGGTCGAGTCACGCTCGACGTTCCAGGCCACAGCTAACAGCGCCCCCAATCAAGACACCGGGGACTACGGGAACTGCCCTTCCCGAACTTCGTCTAAGCGACTTTGAGATTTTCGGCAGATGTCCTGCCGCGGTTGGTCACGAGTTCGTATTCAATCGCCTGGCCTTCGTTGAGAGAACGAAGTCCGGCGCGCTCTACGGCCGAGATATGGACAAAAACATCCTTGTCGCCACTTGCCGGCTTGATGAATCCGTAGCCCTTGGTTGGATTGAACCACTTGACGGTGCCCTTTTGCATCGCCTGCCTCCTCAGTCCCTATGTCACCAAAGACACAAAGAACAGTCCCTACACGCCGCGTGTAGTGACCGCGATCTGCGCCACAAGCAGATTTTGGGGAAGTCCGAAATGATAATCGCCCACGACGCCACCGGCCAGCCAGCCAAAATCCGATTGCAAACCAAGGAGGCCCGATAAATACGGCGCAAGCATGGCTGCAAACATTGCATCGTTGCGTCGAATTCGTCGCTCAAGCACTCGCCAAACGCGAGTCTAAATTTTTTGCGCTGGCAGCAACCAAAAATCTACGATGTAGAAACAAGTTGCGAATTCATCAGGGAAAATTTATGCGCTGTCCGCGAACTTCAGCGGCCAACTTCATACGCACATGGGACAATTGAAACTGCCGCCACAATCCTCCGACAGCAATCACCAGCAGGATGCCTGAAATCGCCGCCGCGAGTTCCACCTGCTTGGCAAACGGTTCGCCAAATTTGCCAATCACATAATGAGATATAGCCGGGTCGGTCGAAATGACCTCGCCTGCAATCCAGCCAAGCAAACCGGCGCCCGCCCAAACCAACACCGGAAGACGATCGATCAGCACCATGATGAGCGCCGCGCCGGCGAGGATGATCGGAATGGAGACGGCCAAGCCAATTGCCAGCAACAAAATACTGCCCTGCGCAATCGCCGCAACGGCAATAACGTTGTCGAGACTCATGACAATATCGGCGACAACAACGATCCATACCGCGCGCCACAACTGCGCAACGGCTTCGACCTTGCTTCGATCGGTTCGCTCGGGCACCAGCAGTTTGGCGGCGACATAGATCAGCGCCACGCCGCCTATCAATTTTAGATACGGCAACAGCATCAGCCGGCCGACGAGCCCCGTGAAAACAAGACGCAGCAACACCGCGACACCCGCCCCGATCACCATGCCCCAGATCCGTTCGCGCTGCGGCAAGCTGCGGCAGGCCATCGCGATGACCACCGCGTTGTCGCCTGACAGCAGCATGTTGATGAAAACGATTTGCAGCACCGCCGCCCAGAACGCGGCACCTCCCATAGTGTTGACGCCGCCGTGGAGCATGTCACTCCACACGGAAGGATGAAAAACTTGCGCGATTGATCCCACCGTCGCCATCCGGATTGTTACGAGCGACGAAGCGAGCCGGAAGCCTTAGCCGACGATTTCGTTGCCGGAGAAAAACTGCGCGATTTCCTTCACCGCGGTATCGGCCGCATCGGAGCCGTGCACCGAATTCTCGCCGATCGATTTGGCGACTTCCTTGCGAATAGTGCCAGGCGCGGCCTTCGCGGGATCCGTTGCCCCCATCAGGTCGCGATAAGCCGCGATCGCGTTTTCACCTTCGAGCACCTGGACGACAACCGGACCGGAGATCATGAAATCGACCAGCTCGCCAAAGAACGGCCGCTGGCGATGAACCGCGTAAAAAGTCTCCGCCTGCTCCCGGCTCATGCGAATGCGCTTTTGCGCGACGATGCGCAGACCCGCTTTCTCGATCATTGCATTGATCGTGCCGGTCACATTGCTCGCCGTCGCGTCGGGTTTGATGATCGAAAACGTACGCTCGATCGCCATCAGATCGTCCTTTTAAGATTGGAAGCCGTTGCGGAACCGCGGCGGCTTATAGCTGTCGCCCCCGATCCCGGCAAGCCGAGTGCGCAAATACGAAAAGGTGTGACGAGCATCACTCCGATTCCGGAGCCGTGATTTTGTGACGAACGTCACCTGACCGCTCAGTTAGGCCTGAAAAATCTGCAAAAAATTAGGCCCTCGGCGGCAGCTCAATTCGCGGCAAGTCAAAATCCGAACCCTGAACCGAAGCGCGGACGCAGCCGACCAAAAGATAGCTCCGTGAAAACGAAGCCTAACCAAGGAGAAGTCAGATGTTGCGCAAATCCATCCTCGCTCTCGCCACTTGCGTCACTCTCGGCGCCGCTGCGCTCTCGCCTACTGCCGCGTCCGCTCACTGGGGCGGCGGCTGGGGTGGCTGGCACGGTGGCTGGCACCATGGCCCGTTCGTTCGCGTGTATGCGGGCCCGGGGTACGGTGGCTGCATGGTGCGGACCTGGGTCCCCACCCCGTACGGACCGGCACTGCGCTGGGTCAATCGTTGCTACTGATTTGATCCATCCGTCGCTCCAAACGGCAACCCCGGCCTCTTCCGAGGCCGGGGTGTTTGTTTGCACCGATACACTATCAGGTCGCGTTATTGCTTGGCGGCTTTTTGGGTTTTACCGGCTTTTTCTTCGCGACCTGCGGGGGAGCTGGCGGCAGCGCGACGCCATCCATTTCCATCAGGCGTCCGCTCTCGAAGCGATAAACACCGGGACGCGGACCGCTCTCATACGTCAGGACCGCGGTGCGAACGCCACCCGGATTCTGGCCGAGTTGAACATTATTTGGCGCGCCGGCCCGCCAAACCACCTCGCATTCGCTCATGCCGAGCGCAACACCTTCACCAAGCAATGAAGGATTGTCAGGAGCAACAACAGGCGCTGTTGCGGGACCTGGCGTTGCCGCCGAAGCCGGTGCAACCGTCGGCACAGGCGGCGGCGGACAACTTCCGTTTGCTGCGATGAGATCGCTGGCGGTAATCGGCCGGTCCCGCCTCGATTGCTGCGTATCAGAAAAGGTGTAGCCGCCGGCTTTGCCGGTCAGATCGAACTGTTTGCGAAACAATGGCTGATCGTTGTCCAAACCGATGTTGCTGCAGCCGGCTAACGCGACAGCCAACGCCGCCGCGGCCAGCCCGCCTTTGCGATCCAGTCTGACACTCACCCGAACGTCCCCGTATCCCACGCCAAGCCCGCAGGAAGCGCCAGTTTGTGTTCCGATCATGGCGCTGCGCCCAGCACTATGCTAGCGAGCATCATGCGGGTTCCACGACAGCCCTACAAGTCGGACGATAGATTGGGGTAAAGGCTAAAAAAACAATGAGAACACAGGGATTTGGACGCTCGACGGGACTGGCCAAAGGCCCTGACAAGCTGTGATCCCCATCACGGACTATCAGCTCAATTAACTTGCTTATAAAGACGCGGGCCGGGCGCCCTCGCCGAGTTATTTCCCACGCTCAGCGGAGACCTTTGAATGCATCTGCAATTCGTCGGCTGCGGCGACGCCTTCGGTTCCGGCGGCCGGTTCAATACTTGCTTCCATCTGGTGGGGAAAAACGTCAACGCGCTGATCGATTGCGGGGCGACCTCGCTTGTCGCCATGAACAGGCTTGGCATCGATCGCAACGCCATTACGACCATTTTTATTTCGCACTTTCATGCCGATCATATTTTTGGGCTGCCGTTCTTCATTCTCGAAGCCAATTATGTGACCAAGCGTTCGCAGCCGCTCACCATTGTCGGACCGCCCGGACTGAAGACGCGTTTTCCCGACCTGATGGAATGTGCCTTTCCCGGTACCCGGGGAATGGAGTTGAATTTTCCCTTGACGCTGGATGAACTCAAAATCGGCACGCGTAACGACGTCGGCAGTGTCAGTGTCACGCCGTTTCACGTTGTCCACGACGATCGCGCAGGTCCTTGCCTCGGTTTTCGCTTCGAGGCCGAAGGAAAGGTGCTGGCGTTCTCCGGCGATACCGAATGGACCGAGGCGTTGATCGAAGTTGGCCGGGAGGCCGATCTCTTTGTCTGCGAGGCCTATACGCGGGACAAGCCGATCACCACGCACATGGCGTTGTCGCTGCTCGAACAGCACCTCGGCCAAATCCGGCCGAAGCGGCTTGTGCTGACGCACATGAGCGCGGAGATGCTCAAGCAGCGCAGCAAGCTTCCCTACGAAACCGCGGAAGACGGCAAGATCGTCGAGTTTTAGAGCATGATCCGGAAAAGTGGATACCGGTTTTCCGAAGATCATGCTCCGCTAGGACCGAGTGCAGCTTCAATCGCGGCAAGCGCCGCGTCGGCTTTCGACGCATCGGGCCCACCGGCCTGCGCCATGTCGGGCCGTCCACCGCCACCTTTACCGCCGAGCGCTTCCGCACCCTTTTTCACCAGATCGACTGCATTGAAGCGGCCAGTGAGATCGTCGGTTACGCCAACCACGAGGCCGGCCTTGCCGTCGCCAGTGACGCCGACAATCGCGACAACGCCGGAGCCGACTTTTTTCTTGCCCTCATCGGCCAGGCTGCGCAGGTCTTTGAGGTCGATACCTTCGACCGAACGGGCCATCAGCTTCACGTTGCCGATGGTGCGGACCCCGTCGGCGCTGTCGCTTGCGCTACCACCGCCCATCGCGAGCTTCTTCCTGGCGTCGGTGAGCTCGCGTTCAAGCTTCTTGCGCTCGTCGAGCAGCGCAGCAATGCGGCCGGGCGCATCTTCAACCGGCACGCGCAGCTCTGACGCCGTCGCCTTGGCAAGCCGCGCCAGCGTGTTGGCGTTGGCACGCGCTGTCTGCCCGGTCAGCGCCTCGATTCTGCGGACGCCGCAGGCGACGCCGGCTTCGCCCACCACGGAAATGAGACCAATATCCCCGGTGCGATTGACGTGGGTGCCGCCGCACAACTCGACCGACCAGCCCATGGTATTGCCGCCGCTCTCGCCCATGGCGACAACGCGAACCTCATCGCCGTATTTTTCGCCAAACAGCGCACGGGCGCCGGAAGAACGAGCATCATCGAGCGCCATGACGCGGGTCGTGACCGGCGAATTCTCCAGCACCTTGTCGTTGGCGATTTCTTCGACGCGCTCCAGTTCGTCCGCGCTGATCGGTTTGGGATGGGAGAAGTCGAAGCGCAACCGGTCGGGCGCAACCAGCGAGCCCTTTTGCGCCACGTGATCGCCGAGCACCTGTCGCAAAGCTTCGTGCAAGAGGTGCGTCGCGGAATGGTTTTTCCGGATCGTCCCGCGACGGCGGTGATCGACGTCGAGCGCGAAGTGCCGCGCCGATCTTCAGCGTGCCCTCTTCCACCGTACCGGTATGAACGAACACATCGCCAAGATGTTTTTGCGTATCCGTGACTTCTGAAGGCGCACGCCATCAGCCGTCATCATGCCGGTATCGCCGACCTGACCGCCGGACTCGCCGTAGAATGGCGTCTGGTTGAGGACAACCGCACCGCTCTCGCCTTTCTTAAGCTCGGCAACTTCCTTGCCGTCACGCACAAGGGCAGCGACGACGCCCTCTGCCTTCTCGGTGTCGTAGCCGAGGAACTCGGTCCCACCGACTTTTTCCCGGATTCCGAACCAGACTGCTTCGTCCGCGGCCTCGCCTGAGCCCGCCCATGAGGCGCGCGCCTTCTCGCGCTGCTGCTCCATCGCGTCATCAAACGCGGCGAGATCGACGCCGATGCCACGATTGCGAAGCGCATCCTGGGTGAGGTCGAGCGGAAAGCCGTAGGTGTCGTAGAGCGTGAACGCAGTCACGCCGTCGAACATGTCGCCTTTCTTCAGCGACTTGCTGGCCTCGTCGAGGATTGCAAGGCCACGCTCCAGCGTGTTGCGGAAACGGGTTTCTTCGAGCTTTAAGGTTTCGGTGACCAGCGCCTCGGCGCGATGCAGCTCGGGATAAGCCTGGCCCATCTCGCGCACCAGCACCGGGACGAGCTTCCACATCAAAGGGTCTTTGGCGCCGAGCAGTTCGGCGTGCCGCATGGCGCGGCGCATGATGCGGCGAAGCACGTAACCGCGGCCTTCGTTCGACGGCAGCACGCCGTCGGCGATCAGGAACGAGCTGGCGCGCAGATGGTCGGCGATGACGCGGTGCGACGCTTTCTGCTCGCCGTCCGGATCGACGTGCGTGAGATCTGCAACCGCCTCGATCAGCGCGCCGAACAGATCGATCTTGTAATTGTCGTAGGTGCCCTGCAGCACCGCCGCGGTGCGTTCGAGCCCCATGCCGGTGTCGATCGACGGCCGCGGCAGGTTGACCCGCTCGCCGCCTTTGGCGAGCTGCTCATACTGCATGAACACGAGATTCCAGATCTCGGTGAAACGATCGCCGTCGGCTTCCGGGCTGCCGGGCGGCCCGCCCCAAACCTTGTCGCCGTGATCGTAGAAGATCTCCGAACACGGACCGCATGGTCCGGTGTCGCCCATCGCCCAGAAATTGTCGGAGCCGGCGATGCGGATGATCCTGCTGTCCGGCAGTCCGGCAATCTTCTTCCAGAGTTTGAACGCCTCGTCGTCGTCGATATAGACGGTCGCGGTCAGCTTCTCCGCCGGAATGCCGAATTCCTTGGTTATCAGCTTCCAGGCCAGCTCGATGGCGCGTTCCTTGAAGTAATCGCCGAACGAGAAGTTGCCGAGCATCTCGAAAAACGTGTGGTGCCGCGCGGTGTAGCCGACGTTGTCGAGATCGTTATGCTTGCCGCCGGCGCGGACGCACTTTTGCGCCGTCACCGCGCGCGAATAAGGCCGCTTCTCCAGGCCGGTGAAGACATTCTTGAACTGCACCATGCCGGCATTGGTGAACATCAATGTCGGATCGTTGCGCGGCACCAGCGGCGACGACGGCACGATTTCGTGCCCCTCGCGGGCGAAGTAGTTCAGGAAGGCCGACCGGATTTCGTTGACGCCGCTCATTATGGTCCAATTCGCTAAAAGCGCTAACTCTCTAGCGGTACAAGGCTTTACTGTCCAGAAACGGCGCATTTGCAGCGCGCCGGTAAAGCATATATGCGCTGCTGCGCGCCCGCGCTTGCTGTCGAGACCTCACCATGAACCAAAGCACTCCTGTCCCACACACGCTCGAAGAGCGCCTGCGGGCCGGCCGATTCGTCCTGACCGCCGAACTGGCGCCGCCGGTGTCCTGCGATGCCGAGGACCTTCGGCGGAAAGCAGCGCCGCTTAAGGGACTGCCTGACGCGGTGAATGTCACCGACGGCGCCGGAGCCCGCGCCCACATGGCGGCGCTCGCCGCGGCGTCGATCCTGATTGGCATGGATATCGAGCCGATCCTGCAGATCACCTGCCGCGACAAGAACCGCATCGCGCTGCAGAGTGAGATGATGGGCGCAGCCGCGCTCGGCATCCGCAACCTGCTGCTACTCACCGGCGACGATCCGAAGGCCGGCGATCAGCCCGACACCAAGCCGGTGTTCGATGTCAATTCCGCGACGCTGATCGAAACCGCGCGGCGGCTGCGCGATGAAGGCACGCTGCCGACAGGCCGCAAGGTCGACGGCAAAGCGGCCTTCTTCCTTGGCGCCGCCGACATGCCGATCGACCCGCCCGCGGATTGGGAGCCCAAAGGTCTCGCCGGCAAGATCAAATCCGGCGCACAGTTTGCGCAGACCCAGTTCTGCATGGATGCCGGCATCGTGCGCCGCTATGCAGCGGCGCTTGAAAAAGCCGGCATCACGAGGCAGCTTTCGATTTTGATCGGCGTCAATCCGCTGCGTTCGGCAAAGTCGGCGCAGTGGATGAAGAGCCATCTGTTCGGAACGATCATTCCCGACAGTTACATCGCGCGGCTGGAAAAGGCGGCAGATCCGGCGCGCGAAGGCATCGCCATCTGCGTCGAACTGATCGAAGAGCTCGCCACCATTCCCGGCATCGCCGGCGTCCACATCATGGCGCCGGGAAATGACGCGGCGATCCCGCATGTGATCGCCGAGGTACGAGCGCGCGTGAAGAACGCCGCGCTTTAATCCAATTGGCGCTAATCGTACCGCGCCATTCGCAACGGTTCGATCTGGCCGCCATCCATGTCGATAGCCGCGCCTTGCAGCCATCGGCCGCGCGGCGAGACGATAAAACCGACAAGCCCGGCAATATCCTCCGGCAGGCCGAAGCGCGTGATGGCGAGTTCGTTGCGATGATGCTCGGTCGCGGCTTCCTCGCCGAGTCCGGTTTTCTTCATCACTTTGTCGAGCCGGTGCCGAAACCGGTCGGTCCTGACGGACCCAGGATTGACCGCATTGACCTGAATACCGTCGTGTTTGCCGAAATCGGCCAGCGCTTTCATGAAGGACACGCTGGCGCCGACCACAGACGCACCGATCGTATAATCGTCAACAGGAGCGCGAGCGCCGACACCGGCGATGAACACGATCGACCCCTGCGCCACTTTCAGCAGCGGCCACGCCGCACGGCAAAGCCTCACATGCGCAAAGAATTTCAGATCGAAGCAGTCGCTCCAGTCCTGATCGGTCAGTTCCAGAAAACTTCCGCGTTTGTTGTTACCGGCGTTGTTGATCAGAACATCGAGCCGGCCGAATTCGCGAATGACGGCCTCGACAAGAGTCGCTGGCGCGGTGCTGGCGGTTAAATCCACCGCATGAATGGCGGCTTTCCGGCCAAGCGCGCGGATTTCATCGGCGACGCTTTGCAGCGCCGCCGCATCGCGCGCCGTCAGCATCACATCGTAGCCGGCTTCGGCGAGCTCAAGCGCAATGCTGCGGCCGATGCCGCGGCTCGACCCGGTAACCAGCGCAACCTTCATGATAGTTGCACGGTGCGGATATTGATTTCCGATGTCAGCGTCCGGTGCACCGGGCACTTGTCGGCAATCTCCATCAATTTCGCGCGCTGCTCGGCGCTCAGATCGCCTTCAAGCCTGATCTCGCGGTCGATGTGATCGACCATGCCTTCCTTGGTCTCGCATTCGGCGCAATCGGTGGCATAGACCCGAAAATGCCGCAGCCGGACTTCGACGCGTTGCAATGGAATTTTCTTGCGGTCGGCGTAAAGCCGGAGCGTCATCGACGTGCAGGCGCCGAGCGACGCCAGCAGCAGATCGTAAGGACCCGGACCGTTATCCTGGCCGCCGGCGTTGACCGGCTCATCCGCGACCAGATGGTGTTTGCCGGCGATGATCTCCTGATCGAATGTGCTGCGGCGAGTTTCGCGGACAATGACGAGGCCGGGCGCAGCGACGCTTGGATTTTCTTCAGCCATGGGGATCTCCTCTGCGCGGATGTTCGCGCGCAGCAGAAGATAAGTCTATCGCCCAGGTGAACCGCAGACGCGACGCGCGAACTTCGATCCAAAGTTCGATCCAATTGGTCAAACGCAAAGAAGGGCTACCCTTGCGGATAGCCCTTCCATTGTCAGGCCGTGGCCCGGTTGCGTAGGCGATCGTCTGCCTTACGCGCGTGAGCCCGGTGGTGGATTAGACCACCTAGGCGAGGACCTCGGCAGAGGCGAGGACCCAGTTCACAGATGCCGGCGACCGCGGCGATAGACAATGAGACACTGGATCACCTCCTTTCAGTTTGTTGACGACGGACTTCAATATAGGGCCATTTCGACGATTTCGGAAGTGCCTTCAGCGCCCCAATTGCCGCATCGCCCCATCGAGGCCTTCGAGCGTCAGCGGATACATCCGCCCGCCCATGAGCTGGCGCATCAGGCGGATCGAGGCGGTCATTTCCCACTCGTGCTCGGGAACGGGATTGAGCCAGACGCAGGACGGATAGGTCGTGAGCACGCGCTGCATCCACGCCTGCCCGGTTTCCTCGTTGTAGTGCTCGACCGAGCCGCCCGGCTGCGACGATCTCGTAAGGCGACATCGAGGCATCGCCGACGAAGATCACCTTGTAGTCGTGCGGATAGGTGTGCAGCACATCCCAGGTCGGCGTGGTCTCGGTCCAGCGCCGGGCATTCTGCTTCCACACTTTCTCGTACAGGCAATTGTGGAAGTAGAGATGCACCATGTGCTTGAACTCGGTGCGCGCCGCCGAAAACAATTCCTCCGTCGCCTTGATGTGCCAGTCCATCGAGCCGCCGACGTCGAAGAACAGCAACACCTTGATGGTATTGTGCCGTTCCGGCCGCATCAGGATGTCGAGATAGCCTTTGTGCGCGGTGCCCTTGATGGTGCCGTCGAGATCGAGTTCGTCGGGCGCGCCGGTGCGGGCGAATTTGCGCAAGCCGCCGCAGCGCGACCTTGATGTTGCGGGTGCCAAGCTCGACGTCGCCGTCGAGATCGCGAAACTCACGCTTGTCCCACACCTTCACCGCGCGGAAATTTCGGTTCGTGTCCTGGCCGATCCGCACGCCTTCGGGATTGTAGCCGTAAGCGCCGAACGGCGACGTGCCCGCCGGTGCCGATCCATTTCTTGCCGCCCTGGTGGCGGCCTTTCTGTTCGGCGAGGCGCTGGCGCAATGTTTCCATCAGCTTGTCGAGACCGCCGAGCGCCTCGATCTGCTTCTTCTCTTCCTCGGTGAGATATTTCTCGGTGAGCTTCTTCAGCCACTCGAGTCGGGATTTCGGCAGCCAGCGCCTCCTCGACCAGATCGAGGCCCTTGAAGACGTGGCCGAACACCCGATCGAACTTGTCGAGATTGCGCTCGTCCTTCACCAGCACCGCGCGCGACAGATAATAGAACGACTCGACGCGGCGATCGGCGAGATCCTTCTGCATCGCTTCCATCAGCGTGAGATATTCACGCAGCGTCACCGGCAGGCCGGCAGCCTTGAGCTCATGGAAGAAGGTCGCGAACATGCGTCACCATTCGCCGCTTGCAGCGAACCCGTCAAGCGGATGAATTGCCGATATAATACTTCGCCATGGCCGAAATCATCCTCATCATTTTCGGGATATTCCTGATCCGGATTTTTCTAAACCGCAACATGCCGCGGGTGGGCGGCAAGATCGGCGCCCTCACAGCCGTCGAGCCGCCTGCCGTGGTCCCAGATGGATTTTCCCGGATCTATCACGCAGTCGTGACGGTCTTCATCGCTTCTTCGGATGCCGCGCGCTTCTCGAATCTGAAGGCCTTTCTGCGTCACGGCACGACACCGCAACCTACGCTCTTGCAGATCTATCGTATCGCCGGCTGCGACACCGAAATCGAAATTCCCGCAGCAGCACCCGGCTATGAGCGTATCGACGCCGCCGGGACGCTGGCGCTGTTGCGGGAACTTCCCGATCTTCGTCTCATCCGCCGCCTGCAGATAAGCGATGAGCCGTCATTTTATGATCCGTGGGCAAGGAAAAACCGCGGTCCGGAGGTTTTCTTGCTCGGCCATTCGACCAATGCGCGTCTTGTCGTACTCTATAAGCCCGGCCGCGATCTCGGACAGTTCAACGGACTAACGCTTCTGCATGAATGGCTGCACCTGGTGGCTTTGGCTCGCCCGAGGTCTGCGGCGATTTAAACGCGCCAACGCGTTCGAACGCCGATCGCCCGCGCCGCGATTGAACCGATCTCGATCGGTGTGCGGGACGCAGCATATTCATGAAGCCTGGTGCGACCTCGGCGAGAAGATCTTTGGTACGACGAAACGATTGCGCGCGACGACCGCGCTGAATGCTCCCCGCGCATGCGATGATCCTTTGGGAGCGGATCGAGACCTTTCTCCACGGCACGCCGCCGGCGCTGCGAAGTACCCGGTTTGGCGACCTCGAAACGCGGGGCGCCTTTGTCCATGGCGAGGTCGTCGATAAGGCTAAAGCGGTGCTTGGCAAACGCAGGTAGTGGGTCAGTTATCGCCGGATGACGCGGCTAACGAATGCGTTCAGCAAGAAGGTCCAGAACCACGCGCACTCAATGGCGCTGCATTTCCTCTGATTAAGCGGCGATCGCTTTGTCGTGAATGACCTGAGCGTCGCCGCTCAGCCATTGCCGCTAGCGCCCAAGTGCCGAGCAAGATCGAGCTGGACCTGCTTGTCCTCGTCGGTTTTGGCTTCGTAGGCCGAAAGCATCGCTTCCTTAGCGAATTGCCAGAACTGATCTGTTACCGGCATGGGGCGACCTCCGTGCTCCCCACATCCCGATGGCTAGGCTGCACGCTTAAGGGAGGGCGGTCTGATCAAAATTGCTCACTTCACTTCCGGACGCTGTGGGTAAGTCGGATTTGCCTTATTCAAACTGACCCACTACCGCCCTCCCTCTTGCGCCGAAGTCGCGCCTCTCAATTTAGTTTCAATGGCTATAACCATCTGTTATTTCAAAAGAAATTATCAATTTCCGCCGTTTTCGACGTTTGGCTAAAGATATATCTTGCGCTATAGCTCGCTATGATCTATCTAAAGATATATCTTTGCATCAATAAGGAGAAACTACATGCATAGACATTGTGGGCATTCAGACGAATCCCGAGGCGGCCGTTGGGCCGCCGGCCGGCACCACCGCCGCGGCCGTTTTGGCGGCTTTGGTTTCGGTGGCGGCCGCCGCGGCGGCTTCGGCGAAGGCGGCGAGGACCTGATGCGGGCGCGCCGCATGCTGGCGCAGGGCGACCTGCGTCTGCTTGCGCTGGCTCTGATCGCCGAGGCGCCTCGCCACGGCTACGAAATCATCAAGCTGCTCGAAGAGAAAACCGCGGACTGGTATTCGCCGAGCCCCGGCATCGTCTACCCGACGCTGACCTATCTCGAGGAAGCCGGTTACGTCACCGCTTCAACCGAGGGCTCGAAGAAGCTCTACACCATCACCGACGAAGGCCGCACCTACCTGCAAAGCAATCGCGAGCTGGTCGACGTGGTGCTTGAGCGGCTGGCCGCGCTCGGCGAGCGTGTAAACCGCTGGCGCCGCTCCGAACGTGGCGAACGCGGCGATCGCCGCTCGTTGCCGCCGCTCGTTGAGGCAGCCTTCGATCATCTGCGCGAGACAGTCGGCAAACGTCTGGAAAACGACGCGGACGACGAAGTCGCGGCTGGTCGAAATCCTCGCCCGCGCCGCGACCGAATTGCAGCAGCGCAGCTGAGGCGTCAAGCCAACGGTTGATCTGTCATGTCTGACGCATCGACAAGGAAGCAGAACGGTGCGCCGCGAGCATCCTCCGGCGCTCGCATCGGTCACGTCAACCTGAAAGTTTCGGAACCTGCAACGCTCGCTCGCTTTCTATCAAGGCGTGCTCGGCTTCAAAGTCACGAAACGGCTCGGCGACGCAGCGGCGTTTCTGGCCCACGGCGACTACCACCACGACATCTGCATCAACACCTGGGAAAGTCGTGGTGGTTCCCCGCCTGACCTCCGGCACAACGGGACTGTTCCATTTTGCCATTGTCTACGCGGAGCGAAACGATCTGCGCGATGCCTATGAGCGATTGAAGAATGCCGGCATCGCTATCGACAGCGCGGTCGACCATGGCGTCAGCGAGTCGATCTATGTTCGCGACCCGGACCAAAACGGCGTCGAGTTATATTGGGATCGTCCCGCTGCCGTTTGGTGGAGCAGTTCAGGCGAGATCAACATGGGCCATCGTCCGATGGATCCGGAGGAACTTCTGCGCTAGTCCCGATAATGCGCGGAGGTTACGAAATCTCCGGCGTGCGCACGTGCTCGGGGCGGATACCGACCCCAAGCAACCGCGCCGGAATGCGGCGCAGCGCCGGAAAGATGTTGAACAGCTTGAAGAACAGCGGCGGCTTCGGCCGCTGCTGACTTTCCATCCCGAGCACACGGCTGATGATCGCGCTTCTGGATGGTGAGCTGAAGCCACTGGGTGAAACGCACCGGCAAGATGCGCCGCTTCTGAATGGCACGAAGGTCCTCGATCGTCATCGTGCCGTTCTTGAGCGGCCCGGCGAGCCGATTGGCCGCAGCCACCGCGTCCTGCACCGCCATATTGATGCCGACGCCGCCGATCGGCGACATCGCGTGGGCAGCATCGCCGATGCAGATCAGACCCGGGCCGCCACCATCTTTGCAGTCGATCGACCGACACGCTGAGCAGCTTGATATCATCCCAGCTCTTCAATTCGCCGATGCGATCGGCCAGGAACGGCGACATATCGGTCACCCGCTTGCGGAATGCTTCAAGCCCCTCCGACTGCACTTTCTCGATGCCGCCCTTCGGGATGACGTAGGCGCACTGCCAGTAATCGCCGCGGTCGAGCATGATCATCATCCTGCCCGCTTCGACATGGCCGAAAGTATCTGTCGTATCGTTTTGCTTGCGCGACATGCGAAACCACAGCACGTCCATTGGTGCGCCGTAATCGTCGCTCTGAAGGCCTGACTTCTCGCGCACCGTCGAATGCCGGCCGTCGCAGCCAACCACCAGATCGGCGCGGATGGTCAGCATGCCGTCCGGACCTTTGGCGCGTAACCCGACAATGCGGCCGCCCTCCTCGATCAGGTCGGTCGCTTCGGTCTTCATGTGCAGATCGAAAGTCTTGTAGCGCTTGCCATGCTCGGCCAGGAAATTGAGGAAATCCCACTGCGGCATCAGCGCGATGTATTTGCAGTGGGTCGGCAGATGACGGAAATCGATCATGGTGAGATGCTCCTCACCGATCTGTGCGGTCAGCGTCTCGATCTTTTCATGCGGCAGCTTTGAGGAAATCGTCGAGCAGCGCCGAGCTCATACATCAGCTCGAGTGTCGAGGGATGCACGGTGTCGCCGCGAAAATCGCGAAAGAAGTCCGGATATTTTTCCAGCACGACGACATCGACGCCGGCGCGCGCCAGCAGGAAACCGAGCATCATTCCGGCGGGACCGCCGCCGGCGATGCAGCATTTCGTGGTGAGCGACGTATCGGGCATTGGCATTCGGCTCCGGCAAGTGGCCTTGCGGCAGAAGGCGGGAAGGTTCAATTTGGCCGCAGCTCTTTAACACAGAACGCAGGCCGCCGTTTCCTTGTTCGATAAAGCGCCGGTTGCGGCAAAGCCGACGGGAGGCAGGAATGTTTTCCAAGATCAATCACGTCGCCATCGTCAGCGAGCACTACGCCAAATCGGCGCTGTTCTATCAGTCGGTGTTCGGCATGCGCACGTCCGACAAGACGCGAACCGGCGCGCGCGCAGACCGTCGGCGACGGCTATGTCGGCCTCAACATCAATCCGAAGAAGGCCGGACGCGCGGCGGGCCTCGACCATTTCGGCATCGAAGTAGAGGACGCAGAGACCGCGTTCGACGCGCATTCGCAAGAAATATCCGACGGTCAAATGGCTGCAACGCCCTTCGAACCGTCCGTTCGCCGGGATTTCCACCCACGATCCCGACGGCAACATGTTCGACATCTCGCAGAAGAACATGAGCAATCGTACCTCGGTGTATCAGGACCAGGAGGCGAGCGAAGAGGTCAATCCGCGCCACATCGATCACGTGGCGCTGCGCACGATGCGGCCGGACGACATGGCGGAGTTTTATCGCGACGTGTTCGAGCTGGCGCCGGGCAACAAGCGCGAGGGCGACCGCAACCACTATCTGACCGACGGGCACATGACGCTCGTCATCATGCCGTGGGACATCGCCGACTATGAAGGCTCCGGCATCATTACCGCAGGCATGGATCACATCGGCTTCAAGGTCGAGAACCTCGCGAAGTTCAAGGAAGACGTCGACCGCATCGCCGCCGACAATCCGTTGCTCGCGCCGTTTCCCGTCGGCACCGGCGCCGAAGGCAACGCGCACTTGGAAATGTTCCGGCGCACCTGCCCGCTCGGCCAGCACCACATGGCCGACTGCGACGGTATCCTGATCGACGTCTCCGCCGATTAGGCCGTGATGCAGCGCTGGCTGATGGCGTTTGGAGCGGCGTTCCTGCTCCACCTTCATCGCAGAGGCAGAAAAAGATCATCTCGAAATCCGCGAAGTCAGCGGCCGGCGCATCAAGGAGATATTGAGCGATACGTTTGCCCTGCCGCCTGAAACCGCCAAGGCCGCGACCGAAACCATGGACACCGCGCCGACCGGAAGCGAGTAAGCTGCCGTTTGTGCACACCCATATTTCCGCCGCAACCGGAATGCTAAAACGGCACAACCCGTTAGCGTGTCACACCATGCGTTCCGCCATCATCCTCGCCATCCTGGTTTCGCTCGCGCCGTTTGATGCCGCGTTCGCGCAGCAGCCGTCGGGCGCGGGCAATTTTCACATCGCATGGGAAGTGAAAAACCGCTTCAGGCTGTTCCGCAAGGAGACCGACTTCCTGCGCCAGGAAGCGGCCAATCGCGGCGACGGCGTCCTCGCAACGGAGGATCGGCTCGAGCGGACTGCCGGAGGTTTGGGCTGGGCCAAAGATGTCGTCGGCAATCTTTGCGTCGACGCGACCGGCAATCTCCTGCAAACCTGCGAACGCGACGGCATCAAGGAAAGCTACCTCAACCCGGTTGACTATCCGGTCGGTGTCGAGATCGCCGGCGACGTGCCGCAAGGCGCGACGTGCCGGTGGAGCTTTGACGACAGCGCCGGACCCGTTCGGCAAACCGAGGCACCCTGTGATCAGGAAGTGAAGCTACGCGTCGCCGCTGGCCGAACCACCGTCGCAACCGCCGATATTCCGCTCGCTGATGGCACGACGACACGAGTCACAACCGAGATCGCGGTGCGCGACATGCTGATCGCCGGCATGGGCGACTCTATCGCCGCCGGAGAAGGCAATCCCGACAGAGCTGTCAGACTTGATAGCAGCTTTTGCTTCCGGCGCTTGCTCCGTGTCGCCGGTGGCGAATTCTACCGGCCCGGCCGGGCCGGCTATAACGGCGACCGCACCTGTGAAGGTGGTCCAGCCAATCCGGCCTCAACAGCAGATTGGGCGCGCCATGGCGCTCGCTGGATGAGTCCGGGCTGCCACCGCTCGCTCTACAGCTATCAGCTTCGCACGGCGCTCGCTCTTGCGGTCGAACAGCCGCGCGCTGCCGTGACTTTTCTGCCGCTTGCATGCACCGGCGCGAGTATTGCGGCCGGGTTGTTTGGGTCGCAGACTACCGATGATTGCCCGATCGGGGTCGACCGATGTTCCGGCATGGCGCCGGCGCAATTCACCGAGCTCAAAGACCTGATGGCGTCAGTGCATCGCCAGGATCCAAAGCGCAATCTCGATATGGTGCTGCTCACGGTCGGCGCGAACGACATCAATTTCGCGGGCCTTGTCGCCAACGTCATCGTCGATGGCACGGCGGAACGTCTGTTGCTGAAAGAAGGCGGCTCTCTCGCCAGCGCGCTGGACGCCGAGAGAAGTCTCGATCTGGACTTGCCGGACGAATTCACCCGATTGCGCGCGGCGCTCAAGCCCTACGTCAACGGCGACATGGGCCGTGTGCTTTTTGTCTCGTACGCCAATCCCGCGTTACAGGCGCCAAATGTACCTTGCCCCGGCGGCCTCGACGGCCTCGACGTACATCCAGCCTTCAATGCCGACCCTGCGCGGCTGCAGGAGGCTGCAGCGTTCGTCGATTCCAGGTTCCTGCCCAAGGTGAAAATGCTTGCGACCTGCGAGGGCGGCAAAGTTTGCAAGGATCCGATCTCGGATCGCATGACGTTCGTGGATTCCCACCAGGCGGTATTTGCCCAGCACGGAATGTGCGCGCACGCGCCAACCGATCCCGAATTCGATCGCGCCTGTTTTTCACAAGCCGGCGAAAGCTTCGAGAAGAATATCGCCGACGCAGCCGAAGACCCGATGGTCTGCTCAAGCCCCGCCAGCGACTACAAACCCTATGCTTCGCGGGCACGCTGGATCAGGACCGCGAATGACAGCTACTTCACCGCGATGACTTATCCCGTGGGTATTTCACCGGTATTGCGGCCGAGCGACATTCATGACGCCATATGGGGCGTCGTCAGCGCGGTCTATGGCGGCGCGATACATCCCACCGCAGAAGGATATGCGGCGATGGCAGACGCAGCGTTGCCAGTGGCCCGCGGCGTGCTCGGCCTGACCGCACCGCCCGCGATTCTGACGGCGCCGCTTGCGCCGCCGTCCGACGCCGGACCTGCCGGCGTAGATCCGCCGGCAGCATCGACAACGCCGCAGCCAGCGCCAGAGGGATCCAACCCGCAGTAGTCCTGCAAAACTTCAGCGCGGGGTCGGCGCGACTCCGAGTTTCTTCTGCAAGCTCGACGACGACGTCGTGTACTGAAATACCAGGCGCTTCTCGGGATAGATGTAGTGATAGGCTTTTTGCGCCGCGAGCGCACCTTCGTGAAATCCGGAGAGGATCAGCTTGAGCTTGCCCGGATACCAGTTGATATCGCCGATGGCGAAAATGCCCGGCATGCTGGTCTCGAAGTTTTCGGTATTTACCGGGATATATTCATTGTTCTTCAGCTCGAAGCCCCAATCGGCGACCGGACCGAGCTTCATCGTCAAGCCGAAGAACGGCAACATCAGATCGCAGTCGATGTCCGCCATGGCGCCGTCGGTCTTTTTGACAACGGCTTTTTGCAGAATGCCGTCGCCACCGACAAGCGAGGTAACCTGGCCGACGACCAGATCAACTTTTCCTTCATCGACCAGCGCCATCATTTTGTTGACGGAGTCCGGCGCGGCGCGGAAGTCGGCGCGCCGATGACATAGCGTCAGCTTGCTGGCGATCGGTTGCAGATTGAGCGTCCAGTCCAGCGCGCTGTCGCCTCCGCCGACGATCATGACGCGCTTGTCGCGGAAGTTTTCCATCTTGCGCACGGCATAATGCACGGTGTTGCCTTCATACGCCTCGATGCCCGGAATCGGCGGGCGCTTCGGTTGAAACGAACCACCGCCGGCCGCGATGACCACGACCTTGCACTCAAACACTTTGCCTTGATCCGTCGACACGCGAAACAACGGATCGCCGATCTTTTCGACCTTCTCGACCATTTCGCCGAGATGGAATTGCGGCTGAAAATTCTTGATCTGCAACAGCAGCGCATCAACTAGTCCCTGCGCGCTGGTATAGGGGACGCCCGGAATGTCGTAGATCGGCTTCTCGGGATAAAGCTCCGCGCATTGGCCGCCGATCTTGTCGAGAATATCGATGAGATGGCATTTCATATCGAGCAGGCCGAGCTCGAATACCGCGAACAGGCCGACAGGCCCCGCACCGATAATGACAACGTCAGTTTTGATAGGCTCAGTCATGTCGTCTTTTTGCTCGTCTTCAGGGATCTGTTTAGGGATTTGTTTGATGTGGCGCAGTGTCTAGCGCGCTGCAGGCGACAGGGGAAGAGGAGGTGCCGCTCCAGTTATTTGGGGTCCGGCGGCCGTTTCGGCAACACCGTCTAGCTAGGCCTGCCGCTCCGGCGTTCGCACGGTGAGGCCATCAAGTTCGTCGTGCACCTTCATCTGGCACGACAGCCGAGAATTTGGTTTCACGTCGTAGGCAAAATCCAGCATATCTTCTTCCATCGGCGACGGTTCGCCGACTTTTTCTCGCCATGGCTCTTCGATGTAGACGTGACAGGTCGAGCAAGCGCAGGCACCGCCGCACTCTGCTTCGATGCCAGGCACGCCATTTTTGATTGCGGTCTCCATTACCGTGGAGCCGTTCTCGCCATCGACCGTACGAGCCGTGCCCTCAAAATCGATGAAGGTGATTTTGGTCATGGAAAACAACCGGATGCTGATGGCTCCGGCGAGGATTTGCCGAAGCGGTTGCCCTTATTTATTGGCTTCCGCCGGACAACGCTAGTGTAAAGCCAGCCCGCTCCACTTAACGGCTAGTGATCGCGCAAAACACCGCCAAGGCGCGCGCCAATCACCGCGCTGGCCTCAAGCGCCGCAGTCTTCAGGTCGTCGATCGCCACATCGCACTCCAACGCCCGGGACGCTCCCATACAGGCTTGTTCCAGGCGTTCCGCCGCATGCGCAACTCGCCATGCGCCAATGCCGCGAGCAGAACCTACCAACGTGTGTGCCGCTGCCGCCGCGAGCGGAGGCTCCGCCGTCGCAATGCGCTCAAGCATCATCGCGGCCTGCCGCACGAAAATCTGGAGAACATCGCGTTCGAGTTGACGGTCGCCAAGCGTCATGAGTGCAAGATGCGCCTCATCCAGCACGGCAGGCGTCTGATCCGGACGTCTTACTTTTTTTAAGTTCACTGCCGCCATGACCCGTTCCTTGACCGCCGCTCTTTATTCTTGGCCGCGACCCTGCATCCAAAGGAGCAAAAACCGGGTAAATCGACCCCCTTGCAGGGGCGCTGGAGCGCTTTGTTTCACGTCGTTGGTAAGCAAGTCCTTAGCCGAGGCAACGACTGGAGGCCGGTTTGCTGCGATTTACTTCCGTATTTCTCAGCCCAAAGCCAGCCGCAATCTTGGCGGCAAAATGGCGGCGGTTATGGTGAATTATCCGTTAACGATGATTAAAGGCACGTTACCGACACAGTTTAATTTGATCCGCCAAGCCGATAGGATGAGTTGTGGCACTGTAACTTGCGGGCGGGGAGCCCTGAGTGCCGATGAGGAACTTGACGATCACGTGCTCGTGGTGCGGCCCGCGAACGGGGCCGTCCTAGTCCAGCGTAATACGCGAGGCGACGACCGAAATGGCCAACTACCCGAAAAAGATGACGGATCCGACGGAAGCGGCACTTTCCGCGATCCAGGAAGCCCTCAACATCCACGACGAGGACGAGCGCACCGACGGCCCGGCCGAGGAGTTCCCTGCTCCGCCGCCGAGTGCCGATCACATCATGCGCGAAACCGAGCCGTTTGCGCCGGCATTTCGACGACGATTTCGACCGCGAACCCATCGGGATTCGCGGTGATGTGCCCGCGCCGCTTGCCGCGAACGACGACAGGCAATCTGTCGGCCAGATCCTGCGCGCGCTCCAGCGCCGTCCGGCCCGTACGTCCTATTTTATCGCCGCCATATTCTCCGCCGTCTGGGTTGTTGGTTGCCTCTCGCTGTCGTGGGCCTACCTGTCCGATCTCGACGCAGCGGCTGGCCCAGGTCATTCATCGGCGGCCTTGATGGTCGGACTAGGCGCTGCCGCGCTGCTGCCCATCATCTTCTTCTTTGGCGTCGCGCACATGGCTTGGCGCGCACAAGAATTGCGCTTGATTACCCAATCGATGGCGCAAGTCGCCATGCGGCTTGCCGAACCGGAAAGCATCGCGCGGGACTCCATCGTCACGGTCGGTCAGGCGATCCGCCGCGAAGTAGCGGCTATGGGCGACGGCGTTGAACGCGCTCTCGCGCGAGCGGGCGAGCTTGAGACGCTGGTGCAGAACGAGGTGGCCTCGCTCGAGCGCACCTACAGCGACAATGAAGTTCGCATGCGCGGCCTGCTCCAGGACCTTTCCAATCAGCGCGATACGCTGGTTGGCCAAGCCGAGCAGGTACGTTCCGCGATCAACAACGTCCACATCGACCTGACGCAGGATCTTTCCACCATCAGCGATCTCGTCGGCCAGCAGGTCAACGAGGCCGCTCAACGCATCACGCATTCTCTCGCTGAAAAGGGCGAGCACATCACTCTTTCACTGGGCCAGGTCGGCGACGATATGATCCAGCAACTTAGCGTGCGCGGCGACGACCTGCTGACACGGCTGGAGAACGCGAGCGAAGAAACCTCGCGCGCCATCGCAACAGCGAGCGACCAGCTTACTTCCAATCTGAATTTCAAGACGGACCACGTTGGCGAGGACTTCGCCGAAATCGTGACCGGTCTGGAAGACATGATGACGTCGCGGCTCGACGCGGTTGCCGATAATTTTTCTGAAAAATCGCTTGCAATCGTCGACAACATGATTGGACGCTCGCAGGAGGTCGCCGACCTCGTCGCAGGCCGCGCGCAGGAACTCTCCGAAGCTATCGTCGATACGTCGAGCCACATCGCCGAGACGATCGCCAGCCGGGCCGATGAGGTCAATTCGACACTGCGTGCTACCGGTGAATCGCTGATCCTCGATCTCAACCTGCGCGGTGGAGACGTTGCCAAGAAGCTTGAACAGACCGGCGCACAGATCACCGATACCCTTGTCGATCGCAGCGCTCACGTGACGAATACGATGCGTGAAAGCGTCGACAATCTCGTCGAAGCGCTGGCGGCTCGCGGCGACGGAATGCGGGAAATGCTCGCGACGCGCCTTGCCGCGTTCGAGGATATTTTCAACAATTCGGGCGCCGAGCTTGGCGAAAAAATTTCGCGCGACTCCGGAACCCTTGGCAATCTTATCACCCGCCATCTCGCCGAATTCGATCGCACAGTGAAGACCTATGGCTCCGAGCTGGTAGAGCGGCTCGGCGCGCGCACCCAAGACGTATCCGAATCGATGCGCAGCTATGTCGAAAGCTTCGACAACCGGGTCACCGAAAAGGCCGGCGAAGTCACCAGCGCGCTGGACCAGCGCCTGACGCGCTTCCAGGACGCATTGGACGGCCGCACGCAAACGCTGACCGAGGCGCTTGCAGCGCGTGTCATGGACATTGCGAAGACTCTTGCCGAGGGCGGCAAGGAGGTCGTCACAGCGCTGGACAAGCGACTAAGCGACGTCACCACCCTGATCGATACGCGCGCAGCCAATTTGGGCGACACAGTCAGCGCTCGGGTTGCAAACATCGACAAGACCTTGGGCACACGCGCGCTGGAAGTCGCCAACAATCTCGATAGCCGGATTGCGATCATCGACAAGACGCTGGGCGATCGGGCTCAGGAAGTGGCCAATAATCTCGACAGTCGTATCGCCAATATCGACACGACGCTGGGCGCCCGTGCTCAGGAGGTCGCCGGCAATCTCGACAGCCGCATTGCCAACATCGACAGGACACTGGGTGGCAAAGCGCTTGAGGTCGCTAACACGCTTGATGGACGGATCGGCAAGCTCGAGGAACTGCTTGTCGGGCGGACGGAAGCGGTTGCGCAGCAACTCGAACAACGCAGCCGCGCCGCGGCAGAGCTGCTGACGCGCGCGGCTGCGGGAGCTCGCCGAGGCGATCACGACCAATACCGGCAAAGCCGAGCGCGCGATCGTTCAACTGTCGACCAATACGACCGAGTCGCTGGGCAAGAGCACGACCGCAAGTGCAGCCGCGGCGGAAGCGCTGAACCGCAGCGCGACGGAAGCGACAGTTTCGCTCAACCGCAGCGCCATCTCCCTGAGCGATACGATCGGGAAAAGCGCGTCGGCCGCCGGCGAAGCAATCAGCAACACCGTTGTTGCGGCAAGAAGCAGTATCGGACAGAGCGCTGCCGCCGCAAACGATACAATAAGCAAGACTGCCGCAGCGGTCAGCAGCACTATCGGCAAGAGTGCCGCCGATGCTGCCGAACTTCTCGCCCGGAATGGAGCCGCCACGACCGACTCTATTGGTAGAAGCGCCGCCGAAGCTGCTGCACTTCTCACCCAGAATGCGGCTGCTGTAACCGAGTCTGTTGGTCGCAGCACCGTTGAAGCCTCCGCACTTCTCAGCCAACATGCGGCTGCGGTAACCGACTCCGTTGGCCGTAGCGCCGCTGAAGCTGCTGCGCTCCTTGCCCACAACACGGCTGCGACAACCGAGTCCATTGATCGCAGCGCCGCTGAAGCTGCTGCACTTCTCGCCCGCAACGCGGCAACTACGACCGACTCCATCGATCGCAGCGCTGCCGAGGCCGAACGGAAGCTCGTCAGCACAAGCGCCGAGGTTGCCCGCAATATTGTCGGCAACGCGGAGCAGTTCAACACCAGGATCAGCGAGCGGCTCGGAGAGATGACTCTGCTGCTCGACGACAAGTCGAACAGCCTGCTAACGGCTCTGTCCGGAAAGGGCCAGGAATTCGCCAACGAGGTCAGCCGCGTCACCGATCATGCGGTAAAGTCGATCGAGGCGAAGAGCTTCGTCTTCACCCAGACGATGATGGACAACAGCGAGGAAATCGCACGGCTCATAAACGATGCCAGCCAGTCGGCAACGACGGCCATGGCGGGTTCGCTGGGCCAGCTCCAGGATGGCACGCATAGCGCCGCCGAGATGGCGAAGTCGACGATCGCACGCACCCTCGCCGATCTGCACAGCGCCACGCGGCAGGCCGTCGAGGAGTCGAAGCAGACCGCATCGGCAACGGTCGCCGACATGTTGGAGACGCACAACATGCTGCGCTCCGACTCGACGGCCCTGTTCGAGCGCCTGCGCGAGGCCAATATTCTGCTGCAGGAAGTGCTCAGCGGCGCCCACGAGAACATGAACTCGATCGAACACACGATGGCGACCCGCGTATCTGAATTCGTGGCCGCCATGAACGATCTCAGTTCGCAGAGCGGCGCCACGACAACCAAGGTGGAGCAGCATCTCGGCACGTTCAACAACGTGACGGCGAAAGTGCTGCACAACCTCGGCGATTTGTCAGCGCAGTTCAACCAGCATGGCCGCTCGCTTGCAGAGGCCGTCGAGCTTCTGGAACTGAGCAATCGCCGCAGTGAAGAAACCACGGCGGCGCGGCAGACCAGCCTTGAAGGGCTGGTCACCACGCTCGACCTGCGAACCAGCGACTTCGAACAACGCCTCCAGCGTTTCTCGAGCCTGCTCGACGAATCGCTTGATACCGCGACAACACGGACACGCGAGATTGCGAGCCTGATCGCCGAAACCAGCAACGAGAGCGTGCAGTCGATCGAGCATCAATTCGAGCAGATTCGCGCCAGCTCCGAGGAAGAGCGCAAGCGCACCGGCGATACGCTCAATACGATCTACAACGAGGCTGCCGCCGATGTGAGTGCGATCTTCACGCAGTCTGCCGAGCGCTTCACGGCCACCATCCAGAGCATGAAGCAGATGGCGACCGAAATGCAGCAGGAACTCGAGACAACGCGCACCGAATTGCGCCGCGGCGTGCTCGAACTGCCGCAGGAGACGACCGAAAGCGCAGCGCAAATGCGCCGCGTGATCGTCGATCAGATCGACGCACTCGCGGAGCTCAATCGCATCATTGCCCGTCACGGACGTTCGCTTGATGCCGCAGAACCGATGCGCCGCGAGCCTGAGCAAGCGTACGCCTCCGGGTGGTGGTAGTGGTGGCGGCCGTGGCCAGGTCCGGCCAATTCGGCCGGACGTCACGCCGCCGCAGGCCGGTTTGACCCCGCAGCCAGGTTTGCGCGACATCACTGGCGCGCCGACACGCCGCCCTGAGCCGCGGGCGCCGCAGAGCCAGCCTCCGGCTGAGAGTAACCGGGCAGCGAACGGCAGCGGTTGGCTGACGGACCTGTTGTCGCGCGCGTCGCGGGAGGATGCGGCGCAAGGTGCTCCCCTTGCCCCGCGCGGACCAGCACGTACCGATGAACGTCCGCGCGATACCGTCGACTCGCTCGACACGCTTTCAGTCGATATCGCACGTATGATCGACCACGAAGCGGCGGCAGAAGTGTGGGAACGTTCCAAGCGCGGCGAGCGCGGCGTATTCACCAAGCGTCTGTACACCCTGCAGGGCCAGAAGGCGTTCGACGAGATCCGCAACAAATATCGGACCGATCCGGAATTCCGGCAAACGGTCGAGCACTACATCCATGAATTCGAGCGGCTGCTCGATGACGTGTCACGCGGCGACCGTGGAGCCGCGGTAACGCGCAACTATCTGACGTCAGACACCGGCAAGGTTTACACCATGCTGGCGCACGCCGCCGGACGGTTCGACTGACAAATCCCTGGTCCCGCGCATCTTCTATGCGCGGGACAGCATTGCCGACGCCCTTGCTCGCGACGCAATTGCGGCGCTACGGTCAGCGCCATGAGCGCTACAGGCTCCGGCACTGAAGCCTTTTTGCCGACCGCCAAGGACGTGGACGAAGCGGCGCGCCGGCTCGCTGGTGTGGCCCTGCACACCCCGCTTTTGACCTCTGCTGCGCTCGACGCCATGACCGGCGGGCGAGTCTTCCTTAAAGCCGAGACCCTGCAGCGCACCGGCTCATTCAAGTTCCGTGGCGCCTATAACAAGCTTTCCGCCATCCCGCCCGAGCGCCGCGCTGGTGGCGTCGTGGCTTTTTCTTCTGGCAATCACGCGCAAGGCGTCGCCGCGGCGGCGCGGTTGCTCGGGATGCCTTGTGTCATCGTCATGCCGCGCGATGCACCGCGCGCAAAACGCGAACGCACGGCAGCCCATGGCGCCGAGATCGTGCTGTACGACCGCGCCAGTGACGATCGCGAGGCAATCGCCGCCGAAATTGCGGCACGTCGCGGCGCCACGCTCGTGCCGCCTTACGACGATGCGCTGATCATCGCCGGCCAAGGCACCGCCGGCCGCGAGATTGTCGACGACCTGCGCGCGCTTGGGCTGGTTCCCGATGTCGTGGTCATAACTGCTTCCGGCGGTGGGCTCACAGCGGGCATTGCACTTGCCGTCAAAGCGCGCGTCCCGACCGCCGCGCTCTATACCGCCGAGCCGCAAGGTTTCGATGACCACGCCCGTTCGTTCCGCAGCGGCCAGCGTGAGCAGAATGCTGAATTGACCGGCACCATCTGCGACGCACTGATGGCACGCACACCAGGCAAGCTCACATTCGCGATCAATCAATCGCTGGTGGGGGCTGGCGTCGTGGCGAGCGACGAAGAAGTGGCCGCCGCCGTGGCATTCGCGTTCGCCGAATTGAAGCTTGTGGTCGAACCTGGCGGCGCCGTCGCGCTCGCCGCCGTCATGACCGGCAAAGTGGACGTCAAAAACAAAATTGCCGTCGCCGTTTTGTCCGGCGGCAATGTCGACCCTGAACTGTTCTCCAAACTCGTCGCGTAGCGATCGGGTATCGAACTCTACCAGACGTGATCCGAACACTGATTAAATCAGAATCGCGCCCTAGCTGTTTTTTAATCAGGCGAACTAGGCACCCGTGCCAGGAAGGAAGCAACGAATTTGGGTTGCACCCTGGAAATCCCGGTACGGCCATACCACGGCCGGACCGAACTTGTTGGGTTCGGACACGACCGCCGCATCAGGAACGACCACCCATTGCCCGTCGATACGTACACGATAATTGCTGCCTTGCGTGTCCCAATCGACGTCTTGAACGCTCACGCCATCGGCGAACGAGCAGCACAACCCCTTGCCGCTCGCGAGCTTGTCGAACCAGGTTTTCAAGGCTGAATTGGCATATTGGCCATCGTCATGGGCCGATACGCTGATCGGAAAGAGCGCAATCGCGCACAACGCAACTACTGTCAGAACACGACAAGCAAGTCTGTGCATCGTAGCCTCCTGAAGATCGCTTGGCGCGGACCACTAACGAACGGCCGCTCAGACCCCGGACAGCAAGCACACGCAACAACGTCGTTATCGATCCGCCTTTCGTTTCATCAAAGCAACTTCCGTGCCGACTGCACGGCTCGAAGGAACAGCCGCACGCGTCAATAAAAGTTAACGCACACCGCAACGCTGTCTCGAAAACTCTAGCTGAACAGCGCGATGAGCTCTTCTTCGCTCAAATCACGTACCGCAGCGAGCGGGTCGCTCACCGCGGGAAGCAGAGCCGAGTGAGTCGCCGGAGTCATGTTAGCACGTTGCGCGGAAGAAGAATTCGGTTCCGACGCGAGTTCCTCGCTGACCGTGGAGGCGGAAATCGGAGACGGCATTGGCATCGGCTCGAACAGATCTCCTGGATCTTCTTCCGGACCAACGATGATGTCCTGTGAGTAGACCTGCGAGGCCAGCGATTGCTCGCTTACCGGCTCGCCGCTCGGCGCATTCTCCAGCGGCGTTTGGGGGGGCGACAGCAGGACACTTGATGGACTCTGACTAAGCGCCGCAGACCGCGCGAAGGCATCACTGTCGAACGCCTGATCCAAAACGTTTTCGCTTGCCCGCGGCAAATCCGGCGAAGCTTCAGAAGCATCCCCTGCCCCATCGACCGGCTTGGCGACATTCCCGACCGAAGAGACATTTTCGATCGGTTCTGTTTCTGTTGTGAGCTCGGCAGCATTAATCGCTTCGACAACTGATTGATCTTCAGCAGTTGCTCGCTGATCGGGAAGCAGGGTTTCAGGTATAGGTTTGTCAGTCGGCGGCGATCCGGCAAATGGCGTAACGGTCTCGGCGACGCTCTGGTAATCGACGTTCAATGCCGGCGTCGGCTGAACGATTTCGGGGGGCGGCGCGATCAGCCCTTGCAGCCGTGCGGCAAGCGCGCGCAACTGAACGATAGCTTGTTGTCTGCGTTCAACTAAGCCTGCCGGCTGGGTGAGCGCATCGGAAAGTTTCCGAATGGCGTCATCGAATGCATCGCGCAACGATGGCTCGATGGGCCGCTCATGCAACATGAAAGCCACGTCATGTATGCGTTCTATCGCGACAGAGATATCGTCGACCGTTTTGCCTCCGGCGAGCCCAGCCCCAATCCGTTCGATCTCTGACGCAATTTCTGGCAACGCCAAAGCAGGTTGCGGCGCAGGCTCGCCCCGCACGGCGGCTTCGACGCGGGCCAATGCGCTAACCACTATCTGGGTATCGGCCTGACGATTGCGCCGGCCATATTCGGCGAGGAACTCGCGGCCACGTTCGGTCGCCATCAGCGCAGCGTAGGCGGCGTCGAAATCCGCCTCGTCCGGCAGCCGAGCTAGAATTTCCGACAGCGCCAGCGGCTCGTTGGCCATTCGTCCACCAGGTCACGCTCAACCCCAACTATACAGCCGACCAACCCGTAACGGGCTAGTCAAACATTCGTCGGGGGATACCCACAGGCACCGAAGCGCCCCGCTGCGGTGTTAGGCGACCTCTAGCAGAATCTCCGTGAGCCGACCCGGCATATCAACCATGACGTCATGGCCCGACGGCACGCCGTAGGTCCGCCAGGCCGGGTCCTGTTTGAGCTTTTCCAAATAGCCGTCGAAACGCGGATTTGGATAGGACGTGGCGCGAATATAGGTCTTTTTCGCGATTTTCTCGCGCGCTCCGGTCAGCACAATGGGTGTAAGGGAAGCGAAGGTTGGCTGGGGCGTCAATTTGGAGTCGACCCACGCCTGATCCTTCCCGTTGACGTTGAACGCTTTTGCCGGCGGCACCGGGCGGCCGACCTCGTTCTTCGCCACCGCCGCGAGCGTTGCGGCATGCAAGTCCGGTGGCGTGAGGTCGAGGACGCTTTCACCGTTCTGGGGCAGGAACGCATCAAGGAAAACGATCGACGAGATCGCCGGCTGCACCCGCTCCGCAACGCCCGAAATCACGAAACCTGCGTAGGAATGGCCGACAAGGACGACATCTTGCAGGTTTTCCCATTTGATGACGTTGGCTACGTCGGTGATGTGCGTGTCGAGTGTGATCATGCCGCTCATGAGGTGAGACCGCTCGCCGAGGCCGGTAAGTGTCGGCGTGTAGACCTTGTGGCCCTTGGCATCCAACAGATCGGCAACCCGGCGCCAGCACCATCCACCGTGCCAAGAACCATGCACCAGCACAAAAGGTTTCGCAGTAGCCTGCGCCCGCGCCGAGCCGAGCGCAGCGGCGGCGCTCGCGCCAGCGCCCAGCATCGCAATGGCGTTGCGTCTTGTGTGCTTTGACTTGGTCACAGCTTTCGTCCTTCTCTACTTGAATTCAAAGAGCTTCAGTCAATGCGGGCGTCGGCTGCCTTCACCAGCGCGCCCCATCGTCGCGTCTGATCGGCAAGAAATTTCCGGAAGTCCTCAGGCGATCCGACCTTGGCGATAGCAGAGAACTTGTCCAGGTTATCCTTCATCGCCTTTGACTGAAGACCTTCATTCACAGCCGCGTTGAGCTTGATGATAATCTCTGGCGGAGTGCCAACAGGAGCAACCAGACTGGTCCATGCATCAAGCACAAAATCGGGATAGCCGCTTTCAACCAGGGTCGGCACATCGGGCAAAGCCGGCCAGCGCTCACTCCGCCCAATCGCAAGCGCCCGCAGCTTGCCCGCCTGAATCAGCGGATAAAGCGTAACGAGACCATCGATTGTGAACTGAGTCCGGTTGCCGAGCAGGTCATTCACCGACTGCGCCGAACCGGTATAGGGAACGTATACCATATCCAACTTGGCTTCGGTCTTGAACAAGACGCTAAGGAGATGTGGCGGCGTCCCCAAGCCGGCGCCGAAGTTGATCTTGCCGGGATTGGCTTTGGAATAGGCAACAAACTCGGCAATGGTTTTCGCAGGCACCTCGTTATTCACGACGAAGACATGCGGCAGCAGCGCGATGGTGGCGATCGGCGCGAAGGCTTTTTGCGGGTCGAGCTTCATGCTCGAATAAAGCGCAGGCGCGACAGCGAGCGAGCCTGAAGTCCCAAGCAGGAGCGTGTAGCCATCGGCGTCTGCGGCAGCAACATCCTTTGTTGCCATGGTCGAGCCCGCGCCTGGGCGGTTTTCCACGACAACCTGACCGATGCGGTTGCTCAGATCCTGTGCGATCACGCGTGCGATCGTGTCGGTTGGACCGCCCGGCGGGAACGGGACAATCAGCTTGATCGGTTTATTGGGATACCTGTCTTGGGCGCGCGCGATTGTCGGCAACGCCAAAGCGGAGCCTGCACCGACAAGTGAAGTGAGAACGCTTCGCCTGGTGGCCATGTGGTCCTCCCGAACGCGGCTCTGCGGCCGTCGTGACAAGCATACAACGGTATGTGCCGTCCCTTCAGCCCCACAACGCCGCATCGGGCGGATAAGCCAGACTGCCGTCGTAGCGCAGTCCGTTCGCTCGGTCCCTGGCGAGCAGAAGCGGCCCGTCGAGATCGACGACCCGGGCGCGTTGGGCAACCAGCATGGCCGGCGCCATCGCCAGCGACGTCGCCACCATGCACCCGACCATGATGAAAAAGCCGCGCTGTTCGGCCTCAGCCGCGAGCGCCAACGCTTCCGTCAACCCGCCGGCTTTATCGAGCTTTACGTTGATCGCGTCGTACTTGCCGGCGAGCGCTTCCAGACCCTCACGGTCGTGTAGGCTCTCGTCGGCGCAAACCGGAATCGGCCGTTTGATATGCGCCAACGCCGCATCGGCTTTTTCGGGCAACGGTTGCTCAATCAGGGTCACGCCGGCATCGGCGCAAGCGGCGAGGTTTTGCAGCAAATTATCGGCGGTCCACCCCTCGTTGGCATCGACGATCAGCTCGGACCCGGGGGCCGCTCGACGCACCTCCGCTATCCGTTTGGCATCGCCTTCAGGACCGCCGAGCTTGATTTTCAGCAAGGGACGCCCGGCCGCCAGCTCGGCAGCAGCAGCCATCGCCGCCGGTGCGGCCAGCGATATCGTATAGGCCGTGATCCGTGGCGCTGGGGCAATAAGACCAGCTAATTCATAGGCCCGCCGGCCGGTTGCCTTGGCGCCAAGGTCCCAGTAAGCACAGTCGAGTGCATTGCGGGCTGCACCGGCAGGCATGGCACCCTGTAATTCCTGGTGGTTCAGGCCCTGTCGCAGTGCCGGACGCATGGTCTCGATTGCTGCCACAATGCTGTCCGGGGTTTCACCGTATCTTGCGTAGGGGACGGACTCGCCGCGGCCGCGGTGGAGCCCATCGCATAGTTCAGCCACCACCACGACAGCTTCGGTCTTGCTGCCGCGGCTAATCGTGAAGGCGCCAGCCAGGGGCCAGCGCTCGATGCTAACGGAGAGCTCCATGCAAGGAGCGAGTATGACTGAAGCAAGCCGCGACACTCAAGTGTCGTGGGGCATCCGGCTATGAGCTTGACCGCTACCGTCAAGGGTGAACGTCTCGGTCTCGCGGCAACCGGCG
This sequence comes from uncultured Alphaproteobacteria bacterium, assembly GCA_963742215.1. GTDB lineage: Bacteria > Pseudomonadota > Alphaproteobacteria > Rhizobiales > Xanthobacteraceae > BOG-931. The sequence continues at coordinate 385,041 of CAVULJ010000010.1, read as the reverse complement.
CATGGACGGCAGAGCGTGCGACCGAACTTGAGAAAATCGTCGACGACATGGCTGCGCGCTACGGCGCAGCACGCAGCATTGATATCGACCTTTCAGGGCTCGAGCGGCTCGATACTTTCGGCGCATGGCTGATCGAACGGCTCGGCCGGACCTTCGTTGCTCGCGGCTCAACAGCCCGCATTGTCAACCTGTCGGACAAAGACCGCGGCCTGATCGAGGAAGTGCGCCGGGTAAACCGCGCATCGGACCAGAGCAAAGCCGACTTCCAGCCCAATGCTATCGTGTCTGGCCTCGATCAGATCGGCCGCGGAATGGCCGAAATCTGCTGGTCGCTGGTACTGCTCGCGCACCTGCTTGGAGCGCTCACCGTGGTGGTGCTTCGCACCATCGCGCATCCGTCGCGGCTGCGCCTGACCTCGACCGTGCACCACCTGGAAAAGGTCGGCCTGAACGCCGTGCCGATCATCGTGCTGAGCACGCTGTTGATCGGCGCCATTCTGGCGCAGCAGGGCATTTTCCGTTTCCGCGAATTCGGCGCCGACGCTTACGTCGTCGACATGGTCACCGTGCTGGTCTTACGCGAAATCGGGGTGCTGATCGTTTGCGTGATGGTCGCCGGCCGCTCCGGCAGCGCTTACACGGCCGAGCTCGGCTCCATGAAAATGCGCGAAGAGACCGACGCGCTGCGCACGATGGGGCTCGATCCGGTCGAGGTTCTGGTGTTGCCGCGCATTATCGCGATCGTGATCGCCGTACCGTTGCTGACCTTCATCGGTGTGATCGCGGCGCTCTACGGCGCCGGTCTGGTCTGCTGGCTTTACGGGGAAATGTCGCCGACAGTTTACCTGGAGAGGCTGCGGGGAGCGATCTGGCCGCCAAGTTTCGCCGTCGGCATGATCAAGGCGCCGTTCATGGCGCTGGTGATCGGACTTGTCGCCTGTGTCGAAGGCTTCGCGGTCGATGGCAGCGCCGCTTCGCTGGGGATGAAGACAACGGCGTCGGTTGTCAAATCGATCTTCCTGGTCATCGTGTTCGATGGCTTCTTCGCCATGTTTTTCGCAACCATCGGGATGTGAGGCATGGCCGGCAATCAGCCCATCATCAGCGTCCGCGATGTGGTCGTCGGTTTTAACGGAACCAGCGTTCTTAACCACGTAGATCTCGACGTATTTCGCGGCGAGATTCTCGGTTTTGTCGGCGGCTCGGGCGCCGGAAAATCGGTGCTGATGCGCACCATCATAGGCCTGATGCCGAAGCAAGCAGGCTCCATCGAGGTATTCGGCACTGATCTTTCCGCTGTCGACGAGGAGCAGCGCCGCAAGATCGAGCAGCGGTGGGGCGTGCTGTTTCAGCACGGCGCTTTGTTTTCCTCTCTCACCGCCTTGCAGAACATCCAGTTTCCGATGCGGGAATATCTCCACCTGTCGCCGCGTCTGATGGACGAAATTGCGCTCGCCAAGCTGGAAATGGTCGGTCTCAAAGCCGACGTGCGCAAGAAATATCCGTCCGAGCTATCGGGGGGCATGATCAAACGCGTCGCGCTTGCCCGCGCGCTTGCGCTGGATCCGGAAATTGTTTTTCTCGACGAGCCGACGTCTGGCCTCGATCCGATCGGCGCCGCCGAGTTCGACGAACTGATCCATACGTTGCAGCAAACGTTGGGTTTGAGCGTATTCATGGTCACGCACGACCTCGATAGCCTGCATGCGATTTGCTCGCGCATTGCGGTATTATCAGAAGGGCGTGTCATAACCGCGGGTCCGATCGAAGCAATGCTCGCGTCGGAGCACCCGTGGCTGAAATCCTATTTCCGCGGTAAACGGGGGCGTCTCGTCCGCCACTGAGGCAACGCAGAGAATCGTTATGGAAACCAAAGCTAACTATGTCATCACCGGAGCCTTTACGCTGGCGGTTATCGTCGGCGTCTTTGGCTTTGTCTTCTGGTTTCAGCAACATACCGGCGGAAGCGCGCGAGCCTCGTATCGCGTGGTGTTCGAAGGCTCGGTAGCAGGATTGCAGGCCGGCGCTGCCGTTGCGTTCAATGGCATCAGGGTCGGCGAGGTTTCATCCCTCGGCCTCGATGCCCAGGATCCGCACAAGGTGATCGCGGTTATTTCGGTTGATCCCACGACGCCGATCCGCACCGACACTAAAGTCGGTCTGACGTTCCAGGGCCTTACCGGCCTTGCGGAGGTATCTCTGAAAGGCGGAGCGGCAGACGCAGCGCCGTTGGTGGCTCAAGGGGCGGCGCCCCCTACACTTGTGGCCGATCCAGACGCCACCGCCGACGTGACTCAACAGGCCCGCAACGTACTCTCGCATATCGATAGTCTCGTTGCTGCGAACGATACCGTTTTACGCAGTTCGTTGCGCAACATCGAAACGGTGACGTCAACGCTGGCCGACAATTCCCAGCGCCTCGACAAGGTGATGGCCGGATTGCAAAACCTGATCGGCGGCAACGATGGCAACGGCCAGATCGGCCAGGCGGCAGAATCGATCCGCAAACTGACCGATGACCTCGACAAGAACACCAATCAGATTGCGATCGGATTGAACCAGTTCTCCAACGGCGGGCTGAAGGAATTCGAGGCGTTGGCGGTGGACGGCCGGCATACGCTCGCGGAGCTCAACAAGGCCATCAAGAATATCAACGAGCATCCGTCGCAGTTGCTGTTCGGACACTAGACCCTGATCCGATCAAGTTGAATTGGATCAGGGTCCAGATTTCTAGTTGGACCATGATCTAATTCGGAAAACCGGAAGTCCACCCACGGAACAAGTCCGAGGGCATGCTTTTCCGGATCATGCTCTAAATCCGGAGCAGCTTAGGCTGCGATTTCCCGATCGCTCTCGATCGCTTCTTCGTCGTCTTCGACGACAGGTCGCGCCGAGTAGTCGTGATCGGCCCAGTTGATGATTTCGAACCGCCCATCCTCGTGTTCGACCAAGCGCGGTACAGCTTTCCACCCAGTCGCCACAGTTCATGTAGCGGATGCCGTAATCGTCATGGATCACGGCGTGGTGAATGTGACCGCAGATCACCCCATCGACGTTATGACGCTGCGCCTCGGCGGCGAGCGTATGCTCGAAAGCGCCGATGTAGTTCACCGCATTCTTGACCTTGTGCTTCGCCCACTGTGATAGCGACCAGTAGCGGAAACCGAGGCGGCGGCGAATCGCATTGAAATAACGGTTGATCAGGATGGCAAGGTCGTAAGCGGTATCGCCGAGCAGCGCCAGCCATTTCGCGTGCTTGACCACCATGTCGAATGCGTCGCCGTGCACGACGAGATAGCGGCGACCGTCGGCAGCTTCGTGAATAATGGTCTCCACGACTTCAATGCCACCGACATGCGTGCCGTAATAATCGCGCAGGAATTCGTCGTGGTTGCCGGGCACGTAGAACACGCGCGCACCCTTGCGGGCCTTGCGCAAGAGCTTCTGCACCACATCGTTATGAGGTTGCGGCCAATACCAGCCTGATTTCAGCTGCCAGCCATCGACGATATCGCCAACCAGATAGATCGTTTCGGCGTCGTGATAACGAAGGAAATCGAGGAGGCGGTCGGCCTGACAGCCGCGAGCGCCGAGATGGACGTCGGAAATGAAGAGAGTACGGTAGCCCGTCGCGCCGTGCTCAATATCCACGAAGAATCATCTTTCTCTGTGCCAATTCGCCGCGTGTATAGATTTCTTCCATTGCAAAAGCATGACATCGAAGATTAAGGCGATGGTTTGAAGGGAAGCGTGAGTCATCCCGCTGTCATTTCGCTCAACTAAAAGCCGCAGCGATGACAGCACTAATCCTGGCTCTTGCCTTTTTTTGCATCGCCGCTACTGCAATTCACATTGTAAGTATTGTTATTGTCGCGTTTCGCTTCCGCCGAGCTGGACAAAGAACGGCAGCGACCGCAAATCAGTCATTTCCTCCGGTCAGCCTGATCCGACCGCTCTGCGGCATCGACAATTATGCCGACGACACGCTGCGCTCGACGTTCGAACTCGATTATTCCCGGTACGAAGTACTGTTTTGCGTCGCTTCCTCAAAAGATCCCGTCGTGCCGCTGGTCGAGGCCTTATCGCCGAACATCCTGCCGTCAATGCAAGAGCTCCTGTTCGGCAACGAGCGCGTGAACAACAATCCGAAGCTGAACAACGTGCTCAAGGGCTGGCGCGCAGCCAAATACGACTGGATCATTCTGGCCGACAGCAACGTGCTGATGCCGCGCGACTATATTCAGCGCCTGTTCGCAAGCTGGCGCGCCGACACCGGCCTGGTCGCCTCGCCACCGGCTGGCTGCCGGCCGGAAGGCATCTGGGCGGAGCTCGAATGTGCTTTCCTCAATACCTATCAGGCGCGCTGGCAATATCTGATCGATAGCCTCGGTCGCGGCTTCGCCCAGGGCAAAACGATGCTGTGGCGGCGCGCCGATCTCGATGGCGCAGGCGGCATCGAGGCGCTCGGCAAGGAAGTCGCCGAAGACGCCGCTGCTACCAAGATCGTGCGCGACGCCGGCCTCAAAGTGCGGTTAGTCGATAGGCCAATGGCCCAGCCGCTCGGACGGCGCAGTGCGGCTGAAGTCTGGAATCGGCAAGTCCGCTGGGCGCGGCTGCGGCGCGCAAGCTTCATGCTCTATTTCCTGCCCGAAGCTCTTGCCGGCGGCGTATTGCCGATGATCGCGGCCGCCATCGTGGCAAATGCGATGGGTCTTCCGGTAACGCTTTGCGTGGGTTTGCTCGGCGTCGTGTGGTACGGCGGCGAAATGCTGCTTGCCGCAGCCGCAGAGTGGCACCTGCCGGCGCTCTACCCGCTCTACGGCCTGTTGCGCGACTTGCTGCTGCCCGTACTGTTCTTTGACGCGCTGCGCGGCAGCGACTTCGTCTGGCGCGGCAATGAAATGGAAGTCGAGAGTCTCGAACCGGTCCGCATCATGGCGCGAGTGCGGCCACGATTGCAGGAAGTCGCCGCCGTTAGCCGGCGCCGACTGCGTTCGTTGCGCGAACGAATGTCCTAAGCCTTACGCAGAAGCCTTGGCGTCCCGAGCCGCACGATCCGCGATCGCGTCGATTGCCGCAGCGTCGGACGTAAAATCAGCATCGATCCAGGCTTGCTCCGCAACGCGTAGCGCCGCTCCCAAGGACGGACCTTTCGGCACGCCGCGATTGATAAAGTCGACTGCCTTGAGGGGAAATCGCGGCGCGGTCGACCGTTGCGGTAAGGCTGCAAGCTCCTGCCAGGCTTTGTCGGCGACACCCACGGCGGACCGTGACCAAGCCACCAGCACGCGGTCTGTGAACGAGGCCGGTCCAAGCAGATAAAGCAACGTACGCGCCGCATGTGAGCCGCTTGCCGGGGTAACGCGCCACCAATATTCGATTTTCAGGAGCTGCTCGACTTCGGTATTGGAAAGCCGCAGCCGCTGCGACAGCCGTTCCGCGTCTTCCATCACCCACACGCCAAGGGCGCCGAGCCGACGCACGGCGTCGGGCTCAAGACCGATTGCGGCCTCAGCCTTCACGACATTCTCGAAGCTAGCGAGATAGGGCACGCCGCCCAAAACAGCACCGAGGATGCCGCATTCGGCCATCACCGCGAGCGTCGGCACCGGATGCGGCCCGACCAACAGCCTGAGCATCTCCATCCGCACGCGCTCTCGCGACAAGCTATCGATGCCGCTACGCCCGCGGATGCATGCCGCGACACCCGCGGGATCAAGCAAGCCTTCCCCATAGTATGCATGAAAGCGGAAGAATCGCAGAATGCGCAGATAGTCCTCGGCAATCCGCTTCTCAGGCTCGCCGATGAAGCGCACCTTGCGCGCTGAAATATCAGCAAGGCCGCCGACGTAATCGTAAACGTGGCCGTCGGCCGATGCGGACAATGCATTGATCGTGAAATCACGCCGTTCGGCGTCCTTCTTCCAGTCCCTTCCAAACATCACCTTGGCCTTGCGGCCATAGGTTTCGACGTCGGTCCGCAGCGTCGTAACCTCGAATGGACGGCCATCAACAACGACCGTGATGGTACCGTGTTCGACCCCGGTCGGTATTGCTTTGAAGCCGGCCGCTTCGGCTCGGTGCATCACTTCTTTTGGTTCGGCAGTTGTCGCGACGTCGATCTCGCCGACCGAAAGCCCCATCAGCGCATTGCGCACGGCGCCACCGACGACGCGTGCCTCTTCGCCATCACGACCAAACGTTGCCAGCAGGCGGGCGACAGCATCGTCCTTAAGCCAGACTGCGCCGCTGAGCTGTGCGCCGTCTGTCACCGCGTTGTCCCCGGAACGAACTTACCGTTCTGGATGTGTGCCGGCACATAGGTCGAGCCGGGCGGTGCACCCGAAAACTGCGCCAGGAAAAAGAAGCTTCCGACAACGAGCACGAGCGAGGCGATGACAAGGGCGGCCACACGTCGTATCGGCCATGCATCCGCGTGTATCACCTCGGAACGGGTCAGGATCAAAAACGCGGCGTAGATCACGAACGGGGCGAGGAACAGTGCGACTTCGATGGAGACCGGCCTGATCATGCGCCGTAAATCCGGTCGTGAAGGTTCTTGAGGATGCCCGCCGTAATGCCCCAAATGTAGCGGTCGCCGAACGGCATGGCGTAGTACTCGCGGGTAATTCCCTTCCAGTCGCGCGACTTGCGCTGATGATTAGCAGACGTCATCAGGAATTCGAGCGGCACTTCAAAAGTCTCGACGACTTCCCACGGATTGAGGGTGAGCGTGAAATCCGGTTTCACCCGCGCCACTGTCGGCAAAATACGAAATCCAGAAAACGTCAGATAAAGATCGAGATAACCGATCGGCTCGATCAGGTTTGCGGCTAGCCCGATCTCTTCCCTGGCCTCGCGCATTGCCGCGGCGACGGGACTCTCATCGATGGGATCAATTTTGCCGCCCGGAAAGGCGATCTGTCCGGCGTGGCTCGTAAGGTCAGCCGTTCGCAGCGTCAACAGCACGGTTGGCGTCTCGCGGTCGATAATCGGAATGAGAACCGACGCAGGCTTTGTGGCATTAACGCCGGCGCGTTCCCACAAGGCCGGATCGAGATCGAGATCGCCGCGGCGAATGCCCTGGGCCTTCGGATCGGTGAGTGCGGGCGGTACTTCAAGTGTAAGCCGGGCATAGGCGCGGTCGAAAAAGGCCGCACTCGCAGTTTCCGGTAACGGCGCGCTGATGTCGTTCACGCAAACTCCCTCACCTGCTCGGCCGGCGCCATCGGAAAGAATGTACCCATAGAAGACACCCCGAACATTGCCTCCCCGTCCACGTCGCGTTCTTCGCCAAGTTCGACGAGATCAAAAAATAGTGCCCGCGTCACCTTAGCCCAAAGATCGCGGCGCACGTGAAGGTAAGGTTTGAGGCCGCCCGTACCGGCTTCCGGCTCGAAACGCAGCACGTGGTCCGGACCGCACGCCACCCAATCGTCGACGTTGGTACGAAAGTGCAGCACTCGTCCTTCAGCTACATCCTCGATCTTGAGTTCGACCGCGAGAAACGGCGCGTCGTCAACGGTGATGCCGCATTTCTCGACCGGCGTAACCAGGAAGTAACTGTCGCCCTCGCGCTTGAGAACCGATGCAAACAGCTTCACCAGCGCAGGACGGCCGATTGGCGCATTGAGATAAAACCACGTCCCATCCACGGCGATACGCATGTCGAGGTCACCGCAAAATGGCGGGTTCCATCGCTCGACGGGCGGCGGCCCTTTGGCGGTCGCACGCGCTAGCGATCCCGTGATCGCATCGAGGCCAGATTGCCCTTCCTTCGCCATGGTTTGCCGTGAGGTTGCCGTCTGGACCCGAGTCCGGGGGCGAGATTATTCGAGAGTTCGTCGTTGCGAACGTATATTCAGTAGCTCAATCCAAGTTGTGTTCCTGTGGACGAACCATCGGGTCAACCTCCGGTTTTAGCGGGGTGGCTCATATATTGCATCGTAGACACCCGGATTCGTGCATATGGCATGGCTCTGATCCGATGCAAGAATACGCGCTGATCACAAGGAGTTAGCAATGGCTGTTGCTGCGGGAGACGGCCTCGAAAAGCTCGAGGACATGATCGTTCGCACCGCGGAAACCACCGCGGCGAACATCCGCGCAGCGAAGACAGCAATCGGCACTGTCATATTCGGCCAGGACAAGGTCGTCGAACAGGCGCTGGTAACAATCCTGTCTGGCGGACACGCCTTGCTGCTCGGTCTGCCAGGCCTCGCCAAGACCAAGCTGGTCGATACCATGGGCACGGTGCTCGGACTCGATGCGCGGCGCATCCAGTTCACGCCAGACCTGATGCCGTCGGACATTCTCGGCACCGAGGTCCTTGAAGAAAGCCAGACGGGAAAGCGCAGCTTCCGGTTTCTTTCAGGCCCCGTATTCGCCCAACTGCTGATGGCGGACGAAATCAACCGCGCCAGTCCGCGCACGCAATCGGCGCTGCTGCAAGCGATGCAAGAGCAGCACGTTACTGTCGCCGGCGCGCGGCATGACCTGCCGAAACCGTTCCACGTGCTTGCGACGCAAAATCCGCTTGAGCAGGAGGGCACCTACCCGCTTCCCGAAGCCCAACTTGACCGGTTTTTGATGGAGATCGACGTCGGCTATCCGGACCGCGACGCCGAGCGCAAGATTTTGTTTGAGACAACGGGATCGGAAGAGGCCAGCGCCAAGCCCGCAATGACCGCCGAAGATCTTTTGGCGGCGCAGCGGCTGGTGCGCCGTCTGCCGGTTGGTGAGTTCGTCGTCGAGGCGATCCTCGCGCTGGTGCGTTCGGCACGGCCCGGTCCGGACAGCCCCGAGGCCGCGAAGCTGATTGCGTGGGGCCCGAGCCCGCGCGCCAGCCAGGCGCTGATGCTTGCGGTGCGCGCCCGTGCTCTGCTCGACGGCCGTCTCGCCCCCTCGGTCGATGACGTGCTCGACCTTGCCGAGCCGGTGCTTAAGCACCGCATGGCGCTCACGTTCACGGCGCGCGCCGAGGGCGAAAGCATCGAAGCCGTGATCGGACGCCTGAAGGCACGGATCGGATAGCCGGATGGCGGCCGAACCCAAACGCACACATCCAGATATCGCAGCAATTGGTCGTGCAGTCGGCGCAGGCCGAACGCTCGCCGCCTCTATGCCGCGGCTGATGCTGGAAGCACGGCGCGTTGCGGCCACGGTCATCCACGGCCTGCACGGTCGCCGCCGCGCCGGCCCAGGCGAAAACTTCTGGCAATATCGCCGCTTCGTTTCGGGCGAACCGGCCGCGCGCATCGATTGGCGCCGCTCGGCCCGCGACGATCATCTTTATGTGCGCGAACTGGAATGGGAAGCCGCGCACACTGTGTGGATCTGGCCTGACCGTTCGCCGTCGATGAATTTTGCATCGCCGCTGGTTCGCGACACCAAACTCTTTCGCACACTGGTTGCCGCGATGGCGCTCGCTGAGGTTTTGGTCGAGGGCGGCGAGCGCGTCGGCATTCCGGGCCTGATGCGCCCAACCGGAAGCCGGAACGTCATCGATCGCATGGCGCAGTCGGTTGTGCATGATCAGGCGGAACGCGCGAGCTTACCGCCCAACTTCGCGCCCTCGCCGCTCTCCGAGATCGTGTGGCTGTCCGACCTGTGGACCGAGATCGGCGAAATCCGACGCACCACTGACGCAACTTTCCGCCAATGGTGCACGCGGCCATATCGTGCAGGTCGTCGATCCTGCCGAAGAGACATTCCCATATTGGGGCCGGGTCGAATTTGTGGAGCCCGAAGGTGGCGGCCGCATCACCGCCGGCCGGGCTGAAACATGGCGCACCGATTATACGGCGCGCGTGCAGCGCCACCGTGCTGAAATCCGGGCTGAGACTGACCGCCTGGGCTGGAGTTTCACCATTCATCGCACCGACCGATCGGCGAGCGAACTTCTGCTCGCTTTGCAGGCCCGGATCGGCGCCGGTGGAAACGACATCGGCTACCGTCCGCACGCCGGCCAGCAGCAAACGGTGACGGCATGATCGGCGGTTTGCCTATCGGATTTGCCGAACCGCTGGTTCTGGTCGGACTGATCACGCTTCCGGTGCTATGGTGGCTTTTACGGCTGATCCCACCGCGACCGCGGCGCATCGATTTCCCGCCGACGCGCCTGTTGCTTGAAATTGCGCCGAAGGAAGAAACCCCGGCGCGCACGCCGTGGTGGCTGACCCTCATGCGGCTTGCGCTCGCCGCACTCGTGATCCTGGCCGCTGCCGGCCCACTGTGGCATCCGCCGCTGGCAACGACAGCTTCCAGAGCACCCATCGGCATTCTGATCGATGACGGCTGGACCGCCGCGTCGACCTGGGATGCGCGAATGCGCACCGCCAATGACATCATCACCCGTGCCGAGGACGATCGCCGCGCCGTTGCGCTCATCCCACTTTCGGAAGGCCCCCGCGATATTTCGCTCGAACCGGCCAGCTCGGCGCGGGTTCGGCTGCATGACATGAAGCCGAAACCGCATTCGATCGACCGTACCGAGGCGCTGCCGTCGATCACGCAGTTCGTCGCCAACGTTCATGACGTCGACCTGGTGTGGCTGTCCGACGGTACGGACGCCGGTCGCGGTTCGGACTTCATCAAGAACCTTTCCCAAACCCTTGGCGGCCATGCGATCACCGTCGTGACTGGCGGCGTCGCCGGCCCGCGAGCGCTCGTTGCCGCAGATAACGCGTCGGGCGCTCTGGCGGTGAAGGTGTTGCGCGCCGATCCAAGCGCTCAAGCTAATGGCAATGTGCGCGCGCTCGATCTTAAAGGCCTCACCCTTGGCGACGCTGCGTTCGCATTCAATGCCGACGCGCACGAGACCGAAGCGCATTTCGATCTGCCGGTGGAAATCCGCAACGACATCGCGCGGATCGAGATTTCCGGCGAGCATTCGGCAGGCGCGGTGCAATTGCTCGACAAGCGCTGGCGGCGGCGCACCGTCGGCATCGTTTCCGGCGCAACCGCAGACACGGCCGAGCCTTGCTGTCGTCAAGCTACTATATCCAGCGCGCCCTTAGCCCATTCGCAGACGTAAGACTTGCCCAGGGCGAGTCGCCGGCCGACGCCGTAACCCATTTCCTCGATCAGAATCTTCCGATGCTGATTCTGACCGATGTCGGAAATGCCGGCGACGCCCACGACCGGCTCGCCCACTGGGTCGAAGATGGCGGTGTGCTGGTCCGTTTTGCCGGTCCGAGACTTGCCGCCTCCGAAGACGATCTCGTTCCGGTGAAATTGCGAAGTGGCGGCCGAATCCTCGGTGGCACCCTGAGCTGGGACAAGCCGCAACCGCTGGCCGCTTTTTCGCGCGAGAGTCCGTTCGCAGGCATGACCGTGCCGGACGACGTTACAGTCACACGGCAGGTTCTGGCCGAGCCCGATGCTGCGCTCAGCGACAATACCTGGGCCACCCTTGCCGACGGCACGCCGCTGGTGACCGCCGCCAAGCGCGGCAAAGGCCTGATCGTGTTGTTCCACGTCACCGGCGATACCCGCTGGTCGAATTTGCCGCTGTCCGGGGCGTTCGTCGAAATGCTCCGCCGCATCGTCGCGCTCGCCGGCACGACAAACGTCACAGAAGCAGCCAACGCACAGACCAAGACTGTGCATGAACTCGTGCCGCCGACCCGCGTGCTCGACGGTTTTGGCAATTTCATCGCGCCGCCATCAACGGCACGTCCGGTGCCGACGGACTTCAGCGGCGGCGCTACCGCCGATCATCCGCCGGGCTTTTATGGACCGCCGGATGGTCTGTTCGCGGTGAATACGCTCGCGCCGACCGATCGCCTGACGCCACTCGATTTCTCTCCGCTCGCCAACGCGCGCTTTGAGATCTACCGCACCAGCGAGCCGCAGGACTTGCGTGGGCCGATCCTGCTTGCGGCGCTGGCGCTGTTCCTGCTCGACACCATCGTGGTGTTATTCCTCGGCGGCGGCATCCAGCGCCTGATGCCGCGTTCGTCTCGCGCTGCCGCCGCGTCGATGATCCTGTTCGCGGCCCTCGCGCTTACGGCGAGCTACGCCCGCGCTGAAGACATCCGCGTCGGCAACGTCCCGCAGTCGGCGCTGGAAACCAAGCTTGCCTATGTCGTCACCGGCAATGCCGACGTCGACAGCGTCAGCAAAGCCGGCCTTGCCGGCCTGACACTGTTTCTGGCGCAACGTACGGCGCTGGAGCCAGGCGATCCGATCGGGCTCGACATCGCCCACGACGAGCTTGCGTTTTATCCGCTGATCTATTGGCCGATTGCACCGGGCGCACCCCATCCCTCGGAAGAAACGCTCAAGCGCATCGATACCTACATGAAGGACGGCGGCACGGTATTGTTCGACACGCGTGACGCCGTATCAGCGCCTCCCGGCCCCGGCGGCGAAACCCGCAGCCCGGGAATGATGGAATTGCGGCAAATCCTCTCGTCGCTCGACATCCCTGAGCTTGAGCCGGTACCGCGCGATCACGTTCTCACCAAGACGTTCTATCTGCTGCGCGACTTCCCCGGCCGCTTCAATACCGGTCAGCTCTGGGTCGAAGCGCTACCCTCGGCAGAAGACGAAGAGCGCCTTGGCCGGCCGGCGCGCGGCGGCGACGGCGTATCTTCGATCATCATTACCTCGAACGATCTTGCCGGCGCCTGGGCGACACGCGCCGACGGCCAGCCGATGCTGCCGATGGTCGATGGCGAACCGCGCCAGCGCGAGCTCGCGTTCCGCGCCGGCGTCAATATCGTGATGTACACGCTCACCGGCAACTACAAAGCCGACCAGGTGCACGTGCCCGCGCTGCTTGAGCGGCTCGGGCAATAGGAGCGCAATCGTGAACTTCGGTATTGCGTTCGCCCCTCTCGTCAGCGCCCAGATTTTATGGGTTGCGGCTGCGTCGCAGCAATCCTTGCGCTGTTGCTGTTTGTCTCGCGCAGCCGCGGCGCGACGATCCGCGCCATAGCGCTTGGCCTCGTTGTGCTCGCGCTCGCCAATCCTTCGTTCACTCGCGAAGATCGCGATCCGCTGAGTTCCATCGCCGTTGTTGTGGTGGACAAGAGCCCGAGCCAGAATTTCGGCGACCGCACCAAGCAGACTGAATCCGCGCGCGCCGCAATCGTCGATCGCCTGGGCCATATTCCCGGCCTCGATGTGCGTGTCGTGGAAGCCGGGCAATCCGACGGCGAGACCGACGGCACGCGGTTGTTCACCGCGCTTGGCTCGACCCTTGCCGATGTGCCGACGGACCGCATCGCCGGCGTGATTATGCTGACCGACGGGCGCGTGCATGACGTGCCGGCCGATGCCAGCGCGTTGGGCTTTGCCGCCCCGATCCACGCCCTGATCACCGGCAGCAAGGATGAGCGCGACCGCCGCGTCGCGCTGATTGCAGCGCCGCGTTTCGGCATCGTCGGCCAGTCGCAGACCATCACGTTCAAGGTCGAGGATCAGGGCGTCAAAGCCGGAACTGCGGAAGTGACGGTGCGCCGCGACGGCGATGTGATCGATACGCGGACCGTTCCCGTTGGCGTCCAGCAAAACGTGGAAATCCAGATTCCCCACGGCGGTCAGAACATCGTCGAGATCGAAGCCGCGCCGTTGCCGGGCGGCGAGCTGACCACGGTCAACAACCGCGCCGTGGTGTCGATCGACGGCGTGCGCGACAAGCTGCGCGTGCTGCTGGTCTCCGGCGAACCGCATGCCGGCGAACGCACGTGGCGTAACCTGCTCAAGTCGGACCCCTCGGTCGATCTCGTTCACTTCACCATCCTGCGCCCGCCGGAAAAGCAGGACGGAACGCCGATCAATGAGCTGTCGCTGATCGCGTTTCCGACACGCGAACTGTTCCAGCAAAAGATCAACGACTTCCAGTTGATCATCTTCGATCGCTATGCGCGCCAGGGCGTGCTGCCGATCATCTATTTCGACAACATCAACCGTTACGTCCGCGATGGCGGCGCCGTTCTGGTCGCGGCTGGCCCGGATTACGCGAGCCAGACCAGTCTCTGGCGCACACCGCTCGACTCCGTTCTCCCGGCCGAGCCGGACGGCAACGTCACCGACGAAGCCTATCGGCCAAGCCTTACCGACCTCGGCAAGCGCCATCCGGTCACGCGCGGCCTCGACGGCTCCGACAGCAATCCGCCGAACTGGAGCGAATGGTTCCGGATCGTCAACACGCGGAACACCACCGGCACTACGGTGATGCAGGGGCCGGACCAGAAACCGTTGCTGGTGCTGTCGCGCCAGGGCGAAGGCCGGGTTGCATTGTTGTTGTCCGATCACATCTGGCTATGGGCGCGCGGCTTTGAAGGCGGCGGCCCTCATCTCGATCTGCTACGTCGCCTGTCGCATTGGCTGATGAAGGAGCCTGACCTCGAAGAAGAGGCGCTGCGGCTCAACATCAGCGGCCACGATCTTGTCGTGCGCCGGCAGACCATGGCCGAGAGCGTTGCCGATGTGACCCTGACTTCACCGTCCGGTACAAGCCAGGTGCTTAAGCTCGACGCCACCCAGCCCGGCGTGTGGGAAAAAAGCGTCAAAGCTGATGAACTCGGACTGTGGCGGGCAACCGACGGCAAGCTCAATGCGCTGGTCAATATCGGCCCCGCCAATCCGCGCGAATTCACCGAGGTGACCTCGACCACCGAGGTGCTCGCACCGATCACCAACGCCACTGGCGGCGACTCGCGCCGTCTTGATGACGGCAATGGCCTCAACGTGCCGCGCATCATCCCGGTACGTTCCGGCGATACCTACAAGGGTGACGACTGGATCGGCCTGAAAATGCGGGACGCCAGCGTGGTCCGCGGCATTGGCGTGCTGCCGGTATTTGCCGGTCTGCTCGGCCTCTTGCTGCTGATCGGCAGCCTTGCCGGCACGTGGGCGCGCGAAGGCCGCTGAACTCAAGTTGTGTTCCGCGCGTCGACTGAGCCGCTACAATGGCAACATGCGGCTTGCCCTGAAACTGCATCCTGATTCAACCTCCGCTGCGGCAAGCAGCGTAGAAGTTGAGGTCGCGCGCCCGCAAGAAAGCGCGCTGTCGCTGTCGTATGTCGTCATCGGCAAAACAAGCGGTCTGCGACTGCCCTCAGTCGTCACGCCTGCCCGAACCGACGAGCTTTGGCGGCACACCTGCTTTGAGGCCTTCCTCAGCGTCCCTTCCCATGCTGGCTACTACGAATTCAACTTTTCGCCATCGACACAATGGGCGGCCTATCGTTTCAGCGATTATCGAAGCGGGATGCAGCGACGTCCGAGATCGATGCCACCCAAGATTGACGTCATCCTCCAGCCCCTGAGAACTATATGCTACGCGCCAGCCTGGATCTGGAGCAGCTCGATTTGCCTCATAGCCCCGCTGGCGACTTGGTCTGTCGGCGGTTATCGAGGAGACAAACGGCAACAAGTCCTATTGGGCTCTGGCGCACGCGCCCGGCAAGCCGGATTTCCACTGCACCGATTGCTTTACGCATGAATTCTCTTAGCTGGAGCATGATCTTTTCGGAAAACCGGTATCCACTTTTCCGGATCATGCTCTAAAAGCGTAGTCGTCATGAAATTCGGCATCGACCGCCTCATCGCCGAGCCTGCACTGCGGGTGCCCTTGCGCGGCAAGCGTGTTGCGCTGCTCGCCCATCCTGCTTCGGTCACCGCTGACCTGACGCACTCGCTCGACGCGCTGGCGGCATGCGGCGACATCAGGATCGCCGTCGCCTTCGGTCCGCAACATGGCCTGCGTGGCGACAAGCAGGACAACATGATCGAGTCGCCGGATTTCAACGATCCGGTGCACGGCATCCCGGTATTCAGTTTGTACGGCGAAGTGCGCAGACCGACCGATGCCATGATGCAGACGTTCGACACCATCCTGGTCGATCTGCAAGACTTGGGTTGCCGTATCTACACTTTCATCACGACACTGCGTTACGTGCTGGAGGCGGCGGCGAAACACGGCAAAGCGGTGTGGGTACTGGATCGCCCTAACCCGATCGGCCGGCCTATCGAAGGACTGACGTTGCGCGCGGGCTGGGAAAGCTTTGTCGGGCGCCGGTCCTTTGCCGATGCGTCACGGACTGACGATGGGCGAACTCGGCGCATGGTTCATCAAAACGCTCAAGCTCGATGTCGAATACAAAGTCATCGGAATGCAGGAATGGCAGCCGGACGCCGCACCGGGATTTGGCTGGCCGCTTGGCGAGCGCATCTGGGTCAATCCCAGTCCCAACGCGCCGAACTTATGGATGGCGCGCGCCTATGCCGGCACCGTGATGGTTGAAGGCACAACGCTCTCGGAAGGACGCGGCACCACCCGGCCGCTCGAACTGTTTGGCGCACCCGATATTGAAGCGCGGGCTCTCATCGAGGAAATGCAGGCGCTCGCGCCATCATGGCTGCGCGGCTGTCATCTCCGTGATTGCTGGTTCGAACCCACCTTTCACAAGCACGCCGGCAAGCTATGTAACGGCATCCAGATCCACACCGAAGGCCCGGGCTACGACCACGCGGCATTCAAGCCGTGGCGGATCCAGGCCCTCGCCTTCAAGGCGATCCGGCGCCTGTACTCCGGACTATCCGTTGTGGCGCGATTTTGCCTACGAGTACGAGAAGAACAAGCTCGCTATCGACGTCATCAATGGCGGACCGCTGCTTGCGCGAATGGGTGGATGACGCACACGCCACACCGCAAGAACTTGATGCGACGGCCCTCGCCGACGAAGCGGCCTGGCTGAACTGAGCGGCGTGAGTACCTGCTTTATTGATCCACGCGGAAAGCGAAGAGGGCGCCGAAGCGCCCTCCCCGAAACTTATGCGGTAGAAGCGATCACTTCGCTCCGGCTGAGATCGCCGGCACCTTATCGACATCGCGGGCGTCGTGCTGAATGACGACGGTTGCATTCAGGTTCGCCGCGATCTTCTTCAGGCGGTCGATCGAGGCGACGGTCTGAGCGTGGTCATAGTTGAACGAAGGTACGCCACCGGTCTCGTAATTCTCCCGGAAGTGCACGGCATCGCCGGTGATGATGAAATTGCCGGACTGAGTTTTGACCAGCAGGCTGTGGTGGCCGGGTGTATGGCCCGGCGTATTGAGCATCATCACGCTGCCGTCGCCGAACACGTCCTTGTCGAGCGGCACCGGCTGAACATTACCGCCGCCGCTGATCCAATTCTCGAACGGCTTGAAATTCACGCCTTCGGCCGGCTTCGGACTGGTTATGGCATCCCAGTCCCCCTTGCCGATCAGCAGTGTCGCCTTCGGAAACGAACCGACCTGTCCGGTATGGTCCGCGTGATAGTGGCTGATTCCGACGAAATTGATCTGCTCGGGCTTCACGTTAGCCTGCGCCAATTGGTCGACGATGCTCACCTTCGGCGCCACATTCGGCGTCGTCATCGCGTGACCGGTATCCCACAGCAGATATTGGTCGTCGTGCTTGATGAGATAGCAGCTGTAGACGAACTGCAGCTTCAGATCGCCGTAAGAAAATGTGTCAGAAAACCGCGGATTGACCGATACAGGTGCCTGCGGCGTGCCACAGTCAATACGCTTAACGGATACGTCCGGTGCGGCCTGCGCAGAACCGGCGATAACGGCGGCACAAGCACCTACCGCCAGTAGAGCTAGAATCCGTTTCATTGTTATCCTCCCTCGAGATGATTTTTATTCGAGGAAGGGATGTTGCCGGTTGCGATGGGCCCGGTCAACGCAGATGAAGCGCCCTACTCCGCCGCCTGCATTTGCCGCGCCTTGCGGCGCGCCATCTTCTCGGCCGACACGAAATTATCGAGCTTGAAGAGCTTGCGCGCATTCTCGCCGAGAATATTGCGCTTGGCTTGCTGGCTCAGGAACGGCAGATCGTAGATCGTGCTGGGCAGGTCCATGTCCCAATGCGGATAATCGGACGCGTAGAGGAGCTGGTTCTCCGCGTTGATCATCTTGAAGGTTTCTTCCAGCATCGTGCGATTGCCGACCATCTCCATCGGCTGCGAGGTGTAGAACATCTCCCGCATGTAATCGCTCGGCTTGCGTTTGAGCGTCGGCGTTTCCGACGAGCGCATCATGTATTCGTTGTCGAGGCGCTGCATCAGGAACGGTATCCAGGCGAGGCCGCTCTCGATCCAGATCGACTTGAGCCCCGGGAAGCGCTCCGGAATGCCGTTCACCACCCAGTTCGTCATGTGGACGATGTTGAACCAGGTAAAGCCCAGCGCATGGGTCGCGATGAACTTGTTGGTGATGTTCATGCTCTGGTCGCCCCAATTCGTCGCGGCGTGGAACGCGAGGGGCAGGCCGCGTTCTTCGAGCGCGGCATAGAGCTTCATATAGACGTTGTTGTAGAGCGGCTTGTAGCGGACCGTGGTGACGAGAAAGCCGATCACGCCCTGTTTGCCGCTGAAGTCCTCGACCATCTTCAGCGCGGCAACCGGATCGTTCATCGGCAGATAGAGCATTGAAACGATGCGCGGCTCATGCGCCAGGATATGGTCGGTCAGCCAGCGGTTATAGGCGCGTGCGTACTGCACCTCGACCTCGACGATCGGATTGAGGCCAAGGCCAAGCATCGGCGTCGGAAACACGCAGGCGACATCGACGCCCATGGAGTCCATCCACTTCAGCGTCACCCCGATGTCGCGATGTTTCGACCCAGCCGGTGCCTGCTCCGTAGCGCGATGCTCGTAGCGGGTGATACGGCCGGCCATCTCCTGGAAGCCGCCGGTCGAGCGCGGCAGCGTGGTCTGGCCCTTGGTGTACATGAATTGATCGCGCATCACCGGATCTTCGATGTATTGGTAGATCTCCTTGTACGAGCCGGTCTCGTAATGATGCGCGTCGGCGTCGATGATCATGAAATCTTCGTAGCGCCGATCCTCGGACTGCTCGTGGGCGTGCGAGAGCAGACGCTTGGTGTCGAACTTGTCCTGACTGGGATCGCGAACGATGGGCGTCATCACGTTCATGGCTATTCCCCCTTTGGGTCCTAACGGGATTGCGGTGCGTCAACACGCTGGTGCGGAGCGATGCAATTGCCGGTCATCGCCTGCCACATGCTCAGCTCGAACAACTGGGTATTCAGAGCGTGCAGGATATCGGTCACGGCGATCATGGCTTCGGTGACGGTGACACCGCCGCCGTTTGGCGGCAGCGGCGTGCGCATGTCGTTTTCAGCTTTGGCGGCGTAGAGCCGGATCGCGTTGGCGATCAGTGCGCGAAATTCTTCGTCGGGAATGCGATCGGGATCGGTGACCGCGGCGGCAAGTATTTCTGTAGCGCGTGCAAGCGTAGCGGCCGGCTGCTCGAGAACGTCAGACGACGACATAAACGCCTCCCTCACGTTGCACCACTTCGTGGCGCTTGAGGCGCAGCTTCGGGTCAGGCGCACACTCCCCGGTTTTCAATTTGTATTCCCAGCCGTGCCAGGGGCAGATGATGTGCGGTTCGTCGTTGTCATAGGTTTGGCCGAGGAACTGCCGGTCTTTATCGTAAAGGTCGAGCACCTTGCCCCGAATAATGCCCTCGCAGGCCGGTCCGCCCTGATGCAGACACTGATTGCGGTAGGCGTAGAAGGAGCCCTCATAACGGTAGAGGCCGATCTCGATGCGATCCTGACGGACAATGCGGACGTCACCGTCCTTCATTTCGATATCTTTGCAGACGAAAACCTGCGACTGCGCCATTCGTAACTACTCCCCACGTACCGCTCTCTTATTTTAACGGCACTGTACCTCATGGGGAGCCGAATTGCTCTAGGTTTGCGCCTCCCACTCAGCGCGTACCTGACCTGACACACCTTCAAAGGCAGCTTCGGTGAGTTCGGCGACCAGGAGGCGCGCAGGATCGATCGGTCCAGGCATGGTCGCGCGGCCATGAGGCACGCGTTTGAAGCCGGTTTTGCCGTAGTAGGGCTCGTCGCCGACCAAAATAACCAGCTTATGGCCTTTGGTGCGGGCCTCACCGAGCGCGCGCTCAATCAGGGCCTGACCGACGCCACGTTCGCGGAATGCCGGCTCGACGGTCAACGGCCCAAGAAGCAGGGCCTTGGTTTCGCCGATCCGGATCGGCGACAGCCATACGGATCCGACTAAAAGCGTGCCGATGCGCGCGGTAAAGGAAAGTTCGGGGCGGTGCGCGACCTCTTCCCGCAACCGATAGGCGGTTTTGGCATACCGGCCAGGACCAAAGGTCCGCTCATGCAGCCGTTCGACTGCATCGGTATCTTCTTTCGCTTCGGGCGAGATTGTCAGTTCGAGCTCGCTCATCTTGCCGCGCGTAGCATCCCGATTGCCGAAGGTCCAGCGCAGACGTCATTCAGCATATCCAAAAGAATGCGCCGCCCCTCGCGGAGCGGCGCACGTCAAACTCAAGACATAGGATTACTGGCAGACGTCAACCCACTGCAGTTGCGGTCCATAAACCGACTGGACGTATTGCTGCTGGAGGCAGCCGTTGGCGTAGCCATCTGAGTAATCGTAATAGTCCGGGCCATAGTCATAGGAAGGCCCGTAACCGCCAAAGGCATAAACGCCGCCACCGTACCGGCCGTAGCCCCGTTGACCATGGTTCCAATTGCCCGGATGCCCAAAGTTGTTCGCGGCGAAGTTTCCGTGAATGCCCGGCGAAGCGTTTGGAAGCACAGTGTGATTGATGGCAGGGTTGCTACGTGCCGTGGCAAAATTGCTGGACATGCCAACGCTCGGTGCGCCGCGGGCCGTGAAGGCAGGACGGCCGCCACCGCCGAAGCTCGCGTGGCCACCTCCACCGAAGCTCGCGTGGCCGCCTCCGCCGAAGCTCGCGTGGCCGCCTCCGCCGCCGTGACCGCCGCCGCCTCCACCGTGGGCTGCCAGAGCAGCCGTCGAGAGGGGGGCCGCGCCGAGCATGACGCCGGCGGCAATTGCCATAAGTTGTTTACGCATTGAATTTCTCCCTGTCGCTGAAGTCACAGTTCACGTCCTCAGAAGCCTAACGTACCGATCAGTCGGAAGTTGCAGCGGCAAGGTTCAAAATTTCAAACGGGCGGTTGAAATTTTCTCTTGCGCGTCGCAACAACATTACCAAATGTCCATCACCGCCTGCCCCGTGAGTACTTCCGCAATACGCGCACGTGTCGATTGTGTCGTGCCCTCGGGCAAGGCGTCAGGAGTATAAAATCCATGGGCGATAATTTCATGGTTTGGCTGGGGCTGGCTGCTTTGCCGAAAGGATCGCACCACGTAGACAGCCACATGATCGCGCCGCGACGCGCGCCGGTGAAAATAGATCCCAAATAGCCGCGCAGGTTCACTGAGCTCGATGTTGCCCTCTTCGTGAAGTTCGCGAGCCAGCGCGGCCGCAAGCGTTTCACCCGGCTCGACGCCGCCGCCGGGTAGATGCCAGCCCGCAACGTATGAGTGCTTGATCAGAAATACCTTGCCATCGTCTCCGACGACGACCGCGCGCACGCCAACGGTAAGCCCACGGGAAAATCGCCAATAAAAATGCAGGAGCCGCCGGATGATCGGCTCGAACAGTCGGCGAATGGCATCCAGGTTCATACGAAATTTGCCGCTGTAAAATAGCTTAGAATAGTTCTAATAATGTCTACGCACGGCAATTCAGAAAAACCGGGGACCGACTTGAAAAGCTTTGCCGACCTGACCGAGCAGGAAGTGCTTGCGCTCGCGATTTCCAACGAGGACGAAGACAACCGCATCTATCGTTCCTTCGCGGATGCGCTGCGCGCATCATACCCCGATACGGCGGAAATGTACGACAAGATGGCCCAGGAAGAGATGGGCCATCGCGACAGCTTGCTGGAGCTTCACCGGAAAAAATTCGGCGACTTTCTCCCACTGATACGCCGCCAGGACGTCAAAGGCTTTGTCGCGCGCCGGCCGATCTGGCTCAACCGTCCGCTGGCGCTCGATGCGACACGGCAGTTTGCCGAAGCGATGGAGCTCGAGACCGCACGCTTCTACCGACGCGCCGCGGAGACGACAAAAGACGACGCCACCCGCGCGTTACTGACCACACTGGCCGCAGCAGAGGACGAGCACGAACATCTTGCCGAACAACTCGGCAAGCAGATCTCGCCGACAGCGCGCGCTACCGAAGAAGAGACTTCGAGGCGGCTGTTCATGCTGCAATACGTTCAGCCGGGACTTGCCGGATTGATGGACGGCTCGGTATCGACTCTCGCGCCGCTTTTTGCCGCGGCGTTTGCCACTCACAATACCTGGTCCACGTTTCTCGTCGGGCTTGCCGCTTCCATTGGCGCGGGCATTTCCATGGCTTTCGCCGAAGCTTTGTCGGATGACGGTTCACTCACCGGACGCGGTGCACCGGTTATGCGAGGCGCCGTCACCGGAACCATGACCGCACTCGGCGGCCTCGGCCATGCCCTGCCCTATCTGATCCCGAGCTTCTACGCCGCAACGACGCTTGCTTTTGTTGTTGTCGCCATCGAACTTGCGGCGATCTCGTGGATTCGCATGCGGTACATGGACACTCCGTTCCTGCAAGCGGCCTTCCAGGTTGTCGTCGGCGGTGTACTGGTCTTTGTCGCAGGTATTCTCATCGGCAATTCGTAACCAATCGCGCATTACTATTCCGGAATGTTCAAACTCGCTCACCTGTCGGATTGGCATCTCGCCTCCCGTCCGCGCTTCGCAGAACTGTTCAGCAAGCGCGGCCTCGGGCGGATCAACTGGCATCGCAGACGGAAGTCCATCCATCGGCCGGAGGTCTTTGAGGCCGTTGTCCGCGACTT
The DNA here is from genome assembly GCA_963742215.1 of uncultured Alphaproteobacteria bacterium. Lineage (GTDB taxonomy): Bacteria > Pseudomonadota > Alphaproteobacteria > Rhizobiales > Xanthobacteraceae > BOG-931. The sequence goes on along the minus strand of CAVULJ010000010.1, from coordinate 362,317 downwards.
GAAGGCCAGCACGCCGGACCACATCGCGGTGACTGGAGATCTCGTCAATCTGTCACTGCCTGACGAGTACAATCGCGCCCGCGGCTGGCTGCAAACGCTCGGATCGTCAGCGGACGTCACCCTGGTTCCTGGAAATCACGACGTCTATGTGCGCAGTGTCGTGCCATCCCCTTCGACTTATTGGGGAGACTACATGCGCGGCGACGACGGCCGCGACGGCTTCCCGTTCCTGCGCCGGCGCAACAATATCGCTTTGATCGGTCTTTCGACGGCGGTGCCGACTGCGCCGCTGATGGCAACGGGGCGCCTCGGCAAACGCCAGCTCGCGCGGCTGCTCGAATTGCTCGATCAAACACGCGGAATGTTCCGGATCGTATTGATCCATCATCCCGCGATCACGCCGCCCAAAAGACGACTGCGCCGGCTGATCGATGCCACCGACCTTCGCGACGTGCTGGCGGACAAGGGCGCCGAGCTTCTGTTGCATGGCCACGACCATCGCCGAGCGCTGATCTGGCTCGACGGGCCAAAAACTAAAATTCCAGCAGTGGGCGTCCCGTCAGCGTCCGCGCGCGCCCCCCACGGCGACGAAAACGGCGCCGGTTACAACCTGTTTCACATCGACGGTGAACCAGGAAGCTGGCGCTGTGAAATGATCGGACGTGAGCGCGATGCCGATGGAAGCTTTCGCGACGCCGAGCGCCGTACGCTGTACTAGGGCGTGGACTCGTTAACGCGCAGCCACAACCGTATTGAGGCGAGTCCGGCGTGACCACCATCAGGTCCGCTTTCAGGGGGGCGAAGCAGACATGACCCGGCCGACAAGACTAGCCGGATCGGTCGAAAATCGACCCATAGCGTCGGTTCACCACGTCAATTGAGCATTGCGAAGGATCGGCTCGATCACCTCATCGGCGCGCGAAGCTGTGGTCGGCGGGGCAGGACTTTTAGCCCCAGCCGGACGGAACTTTTTTTTGAATTGACGCGTTTTGCGGTAGCGATTTGAGCACGGGGTATCGCGCCATGAGACTTGCATCCTATTTGAGGCGGCACGCGAAGGCATGCCTAAAACACCTTCGAGATTGAAGACCCTATTACCGCCACGTTGCCACACGCTGTCGCGCCGGAAAGGTCGCAGCCGGGAATCGGAACTGCGGAGACTCTCCGGGCGCTGCGGTAGGCATCATCTAACCTTCGCTCCACTTGCGACCGCAAATTATAATAAGGAGCCAAATTTCGGAAGGTTATTTCGCCCCCGACCCAGATGACATCGCGCCCATCCAAGCTACGGCGGTTTCTATCCGCTAACGTGCCGGTACCAAGCGCGCAGTGTGACGCGCGTCACAGTCGCCGCTCGCATCAGACAGGTAAAATCGCACGACAGGAGAGTGTCATGACAACGAATAGCTGGATCGGCGGATCGGGCAGCCAAAGCTTCGGCGGCGCCGCAGGCACGACAGACGCAAATTGGAGCAGCGGCCATGTGCCGAAAACCAACGAAGAGGCGTCCATATCGACCTCGAGCGCCACCACCCTGGATGTCTTCTCCTCCAGCGAGGACGTAGGCGGCATCACGGTCGGCAGCAATGACGAACTCGATATCGATGCTGGGACGACTTTTACGACGAACACGTCGGGTGATGGCGGCACCAATGTCATCAATGGAAAGCTGGTCGTCAATTTGGGTGAACTTGTCGTCGGGACTGGAAATCTGCAGGGCAGCGGTTTGATCGAACTCGCCTCCGGCGGCCCGGTTTATTCCGCCGACCTTGTCATCAATGGCACCGTGAACGCGGACGGCACGGGCTCAATCGAAATGAACAGTTCGAGCCTGGTAAACGGCAACACCATTGAAAGCACTAGCGGCGGAATATTCACCAACAATGAAACCCTCTCGGGCACCGGCACAATTGGCAATAGCACGAGTCTTTCGTTCATCAACGACGGCACCGTCAGCACCGGAAGCGGCGGCCCCCTGGAGATCACAGGCTCTACCGGCAACGGCACCTTTACAAACACAACACATGGAGTTGTAGAGGCCGCCGACGGCGGCACCCTCGACTTCGGCGTCGATGGCCAGTCGAGCACCATTGGCAATAGTGGCACTATCAGCCTCGACAGCACCGGCAATACCACCAAACTCGAAATCGCTGGCAACGTCACCATCAACGGCTCGTCGACTGGCGCTATCGTGCTGGAAGGCAATGATCCCGCTTTCGATTCGATCCTGAGCGACGGCAAGACCGCCTCGCTCACGCTCGTCAATCAAACGCTCAAAGGCGCCGGCGTTGTTGGTGACACGAATCTGACTCTCGACGTCTCGTCGGGAAGCGTCATCGACGCTGACGTACCGCTTCTTGCCGCTAATTCGTCGCCGCTTTTCCTGAACACCGGCAGCAATACGATCATGAATGCCGGGACCCTGGAGACAACGAACGGCGGTACTCTGGAGGTCATGAGTGCAGTCGATAATACCGGTACGATACTGTCCTCCGGTACGGGTAATGTCGAGCTGTTCGGATCGGTTACGGGACCGGGCACCATCGACGTTGGCGCCGGTTCCTTTTTAGCCCTCGAGGGTGGCTCAGTATCGGGGAACGTCAACTTTACTGGCGCGAACGCGCAGCTGTTCCTCTCGTCTGGCGAAGTTGCGGGCAGCGTCACGGGGGCGGTGCCCTCTGACGAGATCTTTATGTTGGGACTGCTTCCGTCGGTGAGAAGCGGTGCTCACGCGGTCTGGCAGCAAACCAGTTCTGCAGGCGGGACATTGTCGCTCTACAAGAATGGCGACGATTTGGCCAACGTAAACATGACGGGCCAGTTCAACTCTTTGGACTTCGCCCTCGCTGGTTTTGGTAGAAACGCTGAAACAATCACTGTCCAGAACACGCCAACCTATGCGGACAATCCAGGCAATAACGACGAATGGATTTTGTCCGACGGCAACTGGGTCGAGAGCGCCGGGCCCGGCTCGCATCCTTCCGGTTATAACGTCGCCCTGACCGGCGATTGGACTGGCAGCGGCACCGACGGCATCCTGTGGTTCAATCCGACGACCGGCGATGCGGATGAGTGGCAATTATCCAACACGCAGTGGTCGGCCAGCGCCGATCTTGGCTCGCATCCCGCCAATGCGACCGACGGCGCCAGCTATCAGATCGCCGGCACCGACGACTTCACAGACTTCACCGGCAACGGCATCGACGACGTGTTGTGGACAAGCACCAATAGCGACGGCACGATCGCGACTGACATTTGGGAGCTGAGTTCCAGTGGCAATTGGGCGGCCAGTGTCAGCCCCGGCAATCACCCGGCCGGTTATTCAGTTGCTGGCACCGGCGATTGGACCGGCAGCGGTACCGATGGGATCTTGTGGTTTAATTCCTCGACCGGCGACACCGATGAGTGGCAATTATCAGGCGGCAACTGGGCGGCGAGCGTCGATCTCGGCACGCACCCGACCAACGCTACGGACGGCAGCAGCTATCAGATCGCGGGCATTGGTGATTTCTTCGATAACGGCCGCGACGATGTGCTGTGGACCAGTGTTAATAGCGACGGCACCGTCGCGACCGACATCTGGGAGCTCAACTCCAGCGGCCAATGGATGGCGAGCGTCAGCCCCGGCAATCATCCGGCCGGGTATTCGGTGATCGGCGTCGGAGATTTTACCGGCACCGGTACAAGCGACATCCTTTGGCAGAACGCCTCGACCGGCGACACCGAGGAGTGGCTGATCAACAATGGAAACTGGGCCGGCAGCATCGACCTCGGCACGCACCCCGGCGGCTTCCAGGTCGCCGGTGTCGGCGATTTCAACGGCGCCGGCAACGCCGGCGTCTTGTGGCACGCGAGCACCTGACTTCGCATTCGGGCCGCTGATGGCGGCCCGGCCAGCGACAGTCGCTTGCGCTTCGGTCGCTCGTCACGCGCACGCGCCGACTGCGCGCGCTGAAATTTGGAGTTTGATGTCAGCTCATGGCCCATCTGTATGGACCGGCCACGCGTTGCAATTCGGTCGCTTTTGAATCGAAGCGGACATCGAGCCTGGTTTTATGAGTACACGACCCAGACACTGATCCTATTAAGTTGAATCGGTCACTGTCTAGAATTCTAGTTGTAACGTGGTCTTTTCGGAAAACCGGAAGCCCACCCCCGGATCAAGTCCGAGGGCGTGCCTTTCCGGATCATGCTCTAAGAGTGCGCCGCCAAGATCAGCGCGGCAACAATCAGCGTCACCAGTCCGAGCAGAAAGCCGAGCACCAGCACGCCGAACGCGCGCCAGCGCCGGCGGCGATATTCGCGCGCAGCAGCCTTCGGCGCGATGCGCTTGATGAAGTCGGGATCTTCATCCAGCGCCCGCTGCCGCTCGACCAGCCGTCGCGCGACATAGGTTGTCACTGCCTGCACGATTTCCGGAATGTCGTGGGATTCGGCGAGCACGTGCCGGCCAACGCGGGTGTCGTGCAGAAAGCGATAGGCACGCTTGTCGCGGCCCATGGCGACATGAGCAACCGAGTCGATCCAGAGTCGCGGCGTATCGCCCCGGCTGATGCCGCGATCAAACAAATCCACGTCGCCGGGAATCTCGGCAAACAACGGATCGAGCGCCTCGTTGAGCAGTTCGAGGCGCGCGAGCTCCGCATCGCGCAGATCGACCACGACACTGGAGCGTTCGGCAGCTTCAACGCGCGCCTGGCGCATTGCCAGCGTCAGCGGTGACGGCGGCTCGGCTGCTACGGTCAGCGCTTCAGATTTGCTCTTTCGGCCCCACATAATCCGTCCGTCCCTTGAGGGATATTACACCAACAGGCTGAGCTTGCCAGAAGCAACAGCCGGGCCAAAGCGGCGGCCGAAAGGCGAAGTTGGGGGTAAGTTATGGCCGATTTGTCGGAAAACGGCACAACGGCGTGGCCACCGTTCGTCGCAGACGGGGGATTCGAGGGGCTGAAACGGGGATGCTGAGTTAAACGGCCCGGCCGCCGTCGACCTCAACGATATTCCCGGTGACAAAGTCGGCGTCGGCCGATGCCAGAAATAGCGCCGCATTGGCAATATCCTGGGGCTTAGCAAGACGACCGAGCGGCACGCTGGCAACAAATTTCTCGCGCTGGCCTTCAGCCGGCCCGAGAAACGACGGCAATAGCGGGGTATCAGTCGCGACCGGCGCGATGGCGCAGACACGGATGTTGTCGGGCGCCAATTCCACCGCGAGCGATTTGGTCAATAGATGCACCGCGCCTTTGGTGGCGTTGTAGGCCGACAGACCCGGCCGGGGCCGGATACCCGCAGTCGACCCAATGTTTATGATGGCGCCTGATTTCTGCCTACGGTAATGCGGCACGATCGCCTGGCAGAACTGAAAAATGCCTTTGACGTTGACCGCGAAGATCCGGTCGTAATCCGCCTCGTCGATTTCCAGGAACGGTTTGTTGACGTGCGTGGCGCCGGCATTGTTGACCAGGATATCGAGCCCCCCGAATGCCGACAGCGTTTCATTGATCGCGGCATCGATGTCGGAGCGCTTGGTGACGTCGCAGCGCACAGCAATGGCGTTATTGCCGATCGCCAGCGCCGCCGATTTTGCTGCCTCCAGATTGACATCGGCGAGCGCGACCCACGCGCCTTCCCGCGCATAAGTCTCCGCAATGCATTTGCCGATGCCCGATCCCGCGCCGGTGACCAACGCGGTTTTGCCTTCAAGACGCATGACTAGCTCCGTTTTGGCACGACGCCGTAAGGCTTTGCCCAGCCGAGACCATCTTCGGTGCGGGTGCGCGGCTTGTATTCGCAGCCGATCCAGCCGGAATAGCCGGAACGATCAATCGCTTCGAATATTGCGGGATAGTTGATCTCGCCTTCGTCGGGCTCGCCGCGTGTCGGCACCGCCGCAATCTGCAAATGACCGATCACAGGCAGGTTCTTTTCGAATCGCCTGAGCAGGTCGCCAGAGATGATTTGCACATGATAGAAGTCGAACTGGATGCGCACATTCGGCGCACCGATCTTGCCGATGAGATCGGCTGCGTGCTCGACCCGGCCCATGAAATAGCCCGGCCGGTCGCGTGGATTGATCGGCTCGATCAGCAGCGTGATGTTCGATTTCGCGGCCTGCTCCGCGGCACGCGCGATGTTCCTGACGAAAACGGTTTCAGCTGCCGGCCGCTGCTCCGGCGGGACCACGCCAGTCATGCAGTGAATGGCGGTGCCGCCGATCGCCACGACGTAATCAAGGGCACGCTTGAACGAGGCTTCCCACTCCCGCTCCTTGCCGGGCTGCGCGGCAAGACCGAACTCCGGGGTTTGGGGCGTATTGATGCCGAGCTGGGTGAGTCCGTGCTTTTCCAGTTCCGCCTTCACCGCAGACGGCGAGACGTCATAGGGGAATTGCAGCTCAACCGCCGTGAACCCAGCAGCCGCGGCGGCACCGAACCGCTCCAGAAGCGGCCGTTCGGTGAAAAGATGGCCAAGATTGGCGGCAAAGCGCGGCATGGTCCTCCCTCGAATTTGACCAGACCGTAGCCCGGAATTCCCAATCAAAACAGGTCATTGGCCGGTCCCGACGTTGCCCACTTCTAGTGCGCATATACCCAAAATCGCCCAATCTGCCGCCGAAGCGTGGGCAGCGGAAGCGCCTATGCCTCTGCCGAAGCTTGATTTATTCTATATCTCCCACCATCTTGCCCACTTAAATATTGGGCCAATTTGTGGTTGACCTAAACCGCCCAGATTGGTTCGCTAAGGGCAATGAACAATGCGCGAAAGCGCAATTCATCGGGGAAACGTCAGGGAGAGTGCGATGAACGCACAGGAACTCCTCCAGGAAATTTCGGATTACTGCCGTCAGACCGGTCTCGCCGAATCCACGTTCGGGCGCCGCGCTGTCAATGACGGCAAACTCGCCGCGAGGCTGCGCAATGGCGGCCGCATCACCACCGACACGCTCGACCGCATCCACGGCTTCATGTCAGCCAATCCAGCGCTGGAGCAGCGGCCGACGATTATTGAACGAGCAAGAGAGTCGCGACCCGTGACACCCGTTCCAGCTCTGACCATGCCGACGACGCCGGCTAATTCGGAAAGCCCGCAGCGCAATTTCCGCTTCTTCGATAACCGCCAAAAGTATCTGCTGTTCGTCAACACCTGCAGCGAGAAATGGGAGGTTGCACACCGCGTCTCCGAGGAACTCGCGCACATCCACCCTCGCCCGCCGGCCGTTCGGGTGTTCGATGCCGGTGTCGGCGATGGCTCGGTGCTGGTGCGGGTGATGCGCGCCATGCATGCGCGCTTCCCGCACATGCCGTTCTACACCGTCGGCAAGGAAATCAGCCTCGAGGACGTTCGGCTGACCTTGCAGAAGATGTCGGACCGGTTCTTTGAGCATCCGGCGACGGTGTTGGTGCTGACCAACATGGCTTATGCCGATGCGCCGTGGCTTGCGGTTAAATCACTCAATGCCGCATCGAGTATGGTCTGGCACGAACTGCCGCTGACCGGAAATTCGGCGCATGCGTTCGAAGAACAGATCATCGGTCTCGAGGGCTTCCTCGGGCAGAACTGGAAGGCCGGCGTCAGCGCACGCACCGGTAATCCGGTTTATGAGCGGCCGGTTGTGCTCGTGCTTTATCGCGACGATCATCGCTTCCTGCTCGACCCGATCATCCCGAAGCCGGGCGGGACTAGCGCCAATTACGATCTCGTGATTGCCTCGCAACCGTATCGTGCCCGCGCTTCGCTCGACTTCAAGGCAAAACGCGTGATCAGTCCGCTGGCGCGCGCTCTCGGGCCCGGCGGACGGCTGATCGCGATCCATTCGCACGGCAACGATCCGGGAATGGAGATCATCCAGAAGGTCTGGCCGGGCGATAATCCGTTCATGCACGATCGCCACCAGATCCTCAAAGCGGTGAAGCACGAGCTCGGCGCTGCCGGACGTGAGCTCAACTTCAATGCCTATGCCGATAACCGGTCGTTATTCCGCTACGAGATGCACACGCTGCCGTCGGAAATTTCGGAATCGATCGGCACATCGACGCTGTTCGCCGCATGGAACGCTGCAATCTACGTGGCGCAGGTAGAGGACGACCGGCTCGGAGAGGTCGTCGCTGACGGCCGCTATCTCGACGCTACCCGCGAGGTGCTGCGTGACCGCGGCGGATTGTGGTTCTTCGACGAGTTTTACGTCATTTCTCGCCGGCGCACCTAAGCCTCGCGATGGCAGTCGCTCGCACCGGTACTGGCTGAAAAGTCTCCCGCCGCGGTGCAACGAATTACCGCGCTGCTGCAAGGTTTTTCCGTCGAGGCTACGCGCCCGACTGACGCCGATATCGCCGCGCTTCATGGAATGCCGCGCGGTACTCGTATCTATATCAGCGCGGTACCGGGGCGAGCCGCCGAAGAAATAACCGACGCAGCAATGCGGCTGCGCGCCGCCGGCTTCGAGCCGGTTCCTCACGTTGCTGTCCGCAATTTCCAAACCACGGGCGCGCTGGATGACTTTCTGGCGCGCCTGAACGGCGAGGCGCGCGTCCAGCGCGTCCTCGTCATCGCCGGCGATCAAGACGCTCACGGACCCTTTCGCGGCGCCATCGACGCGATCGACAGTGGGGTATTTCGCCGCCGCGGCATGCGGGCGGTCGGCATCGCCGGTTATCCGCAAGGGCATCCGCGGATCAGCGACGGCGAACTGATGCGAGCCATGTCGGAGAAAATTGCCGCCGCCGAGGCGACGGGGCTTACGGTCGAAATCGTCACTCAATTCTGTTTCGACGCTCGGGCGATCCTCGATTACGCGGCAAAGCTCCGGGCGTTTGGACTGGAACAGCCGATCCGTGTCGGGCTTGCCGGCCCCTCGAACATCGGAACGCTTTTGCGCTATGCGAGCCGATGCGGCGTGCAGGCCTCCGCCCATGCGCTGGTGCGGCGCACAGGCCTGATCCGCGGAGCATTTTCCCAAGCCGCACCCGACGAAATCGTCCGAACGCTCGCCGACGCCGGACCCAAAGGCGTGAGCATCCATTTCTTTTCATTTGGCGGACTGCCGGCAACAGCGCGCTGGACCCGCGCGGTCGCCAACGGCAACGTTTCGCTCGATCGGCCAGGTGGATTTAGCGTCGCTCCCTTGCCGACCAAAGCGATTTCATGAGCTTTCTTTCTTGCTCATGTCGGGCACATCGATACCGAGCGCGGTCGCAAGATCGATCTGGTGATCCTGCTCTTGCGCCAGAATCTTGCGGATCTGCTCGGCTATCGCAAATTCGCCAAGCGCCTCGCACTGACGGATACGGTCGCGGTAATTGCGCACGGTCTCGTTCTCATTGTCGAGATCGAAGCGAAGCATTTCTTCGGCTTTCTTGGACGTTTTAACCGCCTTCGGCGTTACCGTCGGCATTTTGCCCAAGTAGTCGATCTGCCGCGCGATCGCCAGCGCATGATCAAGCTCCTGCTTGGCATGAATTTCGAGCTGATCCGCGATGTCCATATACGCGGCGCCCTTGATCACCTGTGAGTAATTCACGTAAGCAATGATCGCCTGATACTCGCGGGAAAGGTCTTCGTTGAGCAATTCGGCAAGGCGGTCGCGGGTAATTTCAACGTCTTTAGATTTTGATTTGGCCATAATGTTCTCCTGGGCAAGGTCCAGGACAACGCACAACACGCGGAAACGTTCTGTGAAATCCGGGAGGAGAAGCCGAATCCTCGCTCAGGCCTGCGGCTTCTCGCGAAGCCCCATGCGCTCGAGCCGGCCTATCACTTCGTCGCAGAAGTACGGCAGTTCATTGATATAATTGACCAGCGAAATCGCAATGCCGGTCAGGCCCGCCTTGCTCAGATCGGCAATTTGCGACGCGACATGATCGGGATCGCCGACGATCGGCAAGCCCCCCATGCCTTGCGCGTAGCCCGAGCGCTGCTTTAGGAATTCTTCCATCGACACAGTCTGCGGCGAGATGTTCTTCTTCCCCAGAATGATGTCGACCGCACTCCAGTCGGCGCACTCTTCGATGCAATGGTGGAAATATTCTTCCGCCTCTTTCCTGGTCGGCCGGCAGGTCACGACGCCTACGGTGTAGCAGCCGATCTCGCTGCCCTGTTCGCGCGCTGCCGTCTGTGCGGCGCGGACCTTTTTCTGGGTCTCCTCCAGCGAGGTACGGGAGGCCTGGAGAAAAAATGCGTCGCAGTTCCTGATCGCAAATGCCTGCCCGGTCGCTGAAGCGCCTGCATTCATGATCACCGGCCGCGTGCCGCCGTAGGGCTTCGGCTTGCCGCGTATCTTCTTCATGTGAAGATATTTGCCGTCGAAATCGAAGTCTTCGCGGTCGGACCAGATCATCTTGATGACGTCGATCCATTCCTGGGCATATTCGTAGCGGTCGCCATGCTCGCGCTGCGTGACGCCGAACATGTCGAACTCATCCTCGTTCCAACCAACGACAATGTTGAGGCCAAAACGGCCTTCGGAGACATGATCGGCCGTGACCATTTCCTTAGCCGCAACCACCGGATTGAATATCGGCGCGTGCACGGTGCCGAACACTGTGATGCGCTTGGTCGCGCCCAGAAGAGCGGTCGCCCAAGTGATCGTCTCAAGCGTCGTGCCCTGGTAATCGGTGTCGCCGCCGTATCCCTTCCAGCGGCCGATCGGCAGCAGGAAGTCGATACCGGCGTCATCGGACATCTGTGCCAGCCGCTTGTTGTCAGGCCAACTGCCCGACCACCGCTCCGGGACAAGCGTCACGGCGCGCCCCGACGAACAATTGGCGCCGAACAAGCCGATTTGCAGCTTGTTATTCGAATACATGGCCCGGCGGGCGGCCAGCGATCCATCGCGTGTCGAAACTTGCGGAGCGTCCACGGTCTCTCCTCAACTGACTGACGCTCTATTATCCATTTTACAGGAGCCCTACCGCAAGCGGCGAATGTGCCTCATCGCCACAGTTGCCTGGTGGCGAGATCGGCGCCCTGGCGCAATGCCTTGAATTTTTCCCAGACCACGGTTGGATGCACTTCGGTGCGGTAGAGCGCCTGTGATGAGAAACCACAATCGGCTGCCGCCATGACGTTTTCCCGGCCGACCAGCCTGGCGAAACGCACAATACGCTCGGCGATGAGTTCCGGATGCTCGACGATATTGCTGGCGTGGGTAATCATCCCCGGCGCAAGGACTTTGCCTTCTGGAAGCTTCACGCTCTCGAACAAATGATACTCGTGTTCATGGCGCGGATTCGCGGCTTCAAAGCTGTATGACCCGGCATTGATCTTGAGCACGTATTCGATGATATCGGATAGCGCCGCCTCATAGAGCCGCGGCCCCTCGTTAATGCCGTAACAGGTGTGGAAGCGGATTTTCTCCGGCGGAATGCCTTTGAGCGCGGTGTTGGTCGCCTCGACATAAATTTCCGCGCGGTGCTTCATCTGCGCGCTATCGAGGTCCGGCTCGAAGAAAATATCCGGCAGAAATGGATCGTCGATCTGCACCAGGATTCCGGCGTCGGTAATGGCGCGATATTCCTTGGCGAGCTCACCCGCCAAGGCGTGGAAATATTCTTCGTCGGATTTGTAGTACTCGTTGATGCCGACGCCCGATGTCGCCGTGGCCGGCAGAAAGACATGCTCATTGGGCACGCCGGCCGCGGCCGCAGCATTTTTGACGTTCTCGATGTCTCGTTTGACTAATTCTTCGCCGCGGTATTTCACCGGACCGACACAGACCACCGGCGCCAAGCCTGACGATCGCGCCGCCCATCATCGCCTGCTTGAAATACTCGGCATAGTATTCCGGGAAGGCGGCGACCTCCTGCGCGAACAGTTTCATCTTTTGATCGGGCCGCCGCTCGAAACCCTCGAGCCGCTCCTGGATGTAGGTAAAGAAGCCCGGCTTTGAAAATTCGCCATCGGTGACGATGTCGATGCCGCACTCGACCTGCTTGCGGACAACATCTTTCACGGCCTCAGCCACCATATCGTCGTAGGTTATCTGGTTGTACGGTTGACCGCCGTACTTTGCCTTCATGACATCAAGCAGCGCATGCGGCCGTGGCAGACTGCCAATGTGCGTGGTCTGTATGCGATCGGTATTCTGCTGAATGGTCATGATCTCTCCCCTGCGTCTGTACGCTGCGTTGAGGCGCAAACGTACGGCTCCTTAGCTCGTTTCCGGCAAGTTTAGCGCGGCAAGCCGCATAGCCGCCAGATCAATCGCCGAGGCGAACCCGCTATCCGCGCGTCCGAAACTGACGCCAGTATCGGCTCTGTCAGACCGAGGCCGGGGAAACGTATGCGATCACTTCATTTCGTTGCTGTTGCTCTATTGTCCGTGCTCGCCGTTGGATCGGCAGCCGCGCAAGATGCGTACCCTACGCGCGCCATCCATATGATTGTGCCCTTCCCGGCTGGTGGTCCGTCGGACGTGCTGGCGCGGCTAATCAGCGACAAGATGAGTGCCGATTTCGGTCAAGCGGTCGTGGTCGAGAACCGCCCCGGCGCCAACACGGTGATCGGCGCGGAAGGCGCCGCGAAAGCTTCGCCGGATGGCTACACGCTGTTGATGGCGATCAATTCAACCCTGGTGATGAATCAATATCTCTACAAGGCGTTGCCTTACGACCCGATCGCCGATTTTGCCCCGATTACGCTGGTTGCAAAAACCATCGGGCTCATTGTCGTCAATGCGCAGAGCGATCTCAGGTCAATGAAAGACCTGATCGCCAAAGCCAAGAGCGCGCCCGGCAAGCTCAATTACGGCGCCGGCACGATTTCGACCAAGCTGCAAGGCTATCTGCTCAACGATGCCGCGGGGATCGACACCGTTCTGGTCCCCTACAACGGCAGTTCGGAAGTTGCTCATGGCGTGCTGACCAAGAGCGTCGATTTCGCAATTGACGGACCGTCGGCTGAACTGCCGCTGATCCAATCCGGCGATCTGCGGGCGCTGGCGAAGCTCGATACCCGCCCGTTTCCGGCGCTGCCCGATTTGCCGACCCTCGATGATGCGGCAGGACTCCATTTGGGCGATCTTTCGGTCTGGCTCGGTCTCGTGGCGCCACGCGAAACGCCGGCAGCGATTGTCGATAAACTTCAAAGCGAGACCGCGAAAATCCTGAACGATCCCGCCATCAAGGCGCGTGCCGACGCCGTCGGGCTTTTTCCTTCTTCGAGCACGCCCGCGGAGTTCGCTGCCTTCATTAAAAGCGAAGCCGCTCGCTGGCAGCCCGTGGTCAAGAAAAGCGGCCTGCACTTCGATTAAGAAGCCAATAAATCATATCGATCTGTTCGAGCCGTTCCACAGCGCGGACCGCCGCTATACTGATTACTCCGCCTTCTGGATAAAAATAACTCTATCTAAATCAATAACTTATGACGAAAACGCCGTGTTGTGACATGGGTCACTTCGCGGCTTTTCATCTTTCGTTAACCATATGAGCGTGATGGAAAGAACCTGGAGGCCAAAAATGTCCGTCCTGAAATTCATCAGCAAGATGACCAACGAGTTGTTCGAACGGCAAATGAGCCGCGCTGCAATCCGTATCAGCGCCCGCGAGCATCGGTTCTGGCATCAAGCCGTCTAACGCATTCCGCTTAGGCTCCAAGCTGACCGGCCAGATCCTCAAGGCTGTTTGCAGCAACATCCACTTTATCGCTTGGTGCAGTCTCCCCGCGTCCGGGGCCATGCTCATTTGGCCGCGCGATATGCCCCGTCCGCAATCCAAGCGCAGCCGCAGCCATCAAATCCTTCGTGTGTGCGGCCACCATCATGCAGTCACCGGGTTTAAGATCGAACGCCTCGCAGGCGGCGAGATAGACGCGCGGCTTGGGCTTATAGTCCCCGGCGATCTCGGCGCCGAGAATGGCATCCCACGGCAGATGATTGCGCCGTGCCAGATCGGCCATCAGTGAAATATTGCCGTTCGAGCACGGCGCCAGCATGTGACGCAGCTTCAGGCGCACCAGCCCCGGCGGCACGTCGGGCCAGGCGTCGAGCCGGTGCCAGGCTAGATTGAGTTCGCGGCGCTGCGCTTCACTAAGATTATCGACTTTAAAGCGCGGCAAGATCAGTTCGAGATTGCGCCGGTGCAGCACGTCGAGCTTGCAGAACGGGATCCGGCCCGTTCGCACCTCATCCATGGCGCCCTGGTATTCGCGACGCCAAGCGTCCGCGAATGCCAGCCAATCGAGCGAATAGCCGAGCGGCTTGAGAAGTATTTCCGTCTCGCGCGCAATGGATGTGCGCCAATCGACCAATGTGCCGAACACATCGAAGAACAAAGCTTTCACTGTCACAGCCATGAGAAACTCCGCGTGGCGCGTTCTCGTTGGAGCATGATCCTTTCGGAAAACCGGAAGTCCACTTTTCCGGATCATGCTCTAGCGCCAATCACAGCATGATGCCAAAAAGAAGCGCCCAAAAGCTTGTGAGAAAAAGGCCATGCCCGAACTGGAACGGTGGGAGAAGCGATTTAGCGCGCCCGATTACGCTTTCGGCAAAGAGCCAAACGCCTTTCTGAAATCACAGGAACCCTTACTGCGCGGCCGCAAGACAGCGCTCTCCGTTGCTGATGGCGAAGGCCGCAATGGCGTATGGCTCGCCGAACAAGGCCTCGATGTGCTGACCATCGACTTTTCTCCGGCTGGAATTGCCAAAGCCCAGGCACTGGCCAAGGAGCGCGGCGTCAAACTGTGCACTGAAATCGCCGACGTCACCAAATGGCATTGGCCGAAAAGCACCTTCGATGTTGTCGTGGCGATTTTCATTTTTGTCGATCCACCGGATCGCGACGCTTTGTTCGCCAATCTTAAGGGTGCAGTGAAACCCGGCGGCTTGCTCCTGATCCAGGGCTATCGGCCCAAACAGCTCGAATACAAAACCGGCGGTCCATCGGATGCAGCCCGCATGTACACGCGTGAAATTCTGCAAACCGCCTTCGGCGACATGGCGAAGCTCGATATCAACGAGCACGACAGCACGATCAGCGAAGGTAATTCCCATGCCGGAATGTCCGCGCTTATCGATTTGATCGCCACAAAATAACGTAACACCCAATAACGTAAAACGGAGTTCAACATGCCGGACACACTCACCGACACGCTGCACGAACTGATTGTGGCGACGCGAATCCTCGCCAATGAGAAAATTCTCGACGCCTTCGGCCACGTCAGCGTACGCAATCCGAACAATCCGTCGCACTATTTCATTCCACGGCACCGCGCGCCCGAGCTTGCCGAGATATCGGACATCGTCGAGCTCAATCTCGACTCAGAACCGGTTAAACCGACGGATTCCCGGCTCTACAGCGAGCGCGTCATCCACGGCGAAATCTACAAGACACGGCCGGACGTCCATGCGGTGTGTCATCACCACGCTCACACCATCCTGCCGTTCGCCATTTCCGGAAGTGAGATCGTGCCGGTATTTCACCTCGCCGCTGTGATCGGCAAGGTGCCATTCTGGGACCAGCGCGATGAGTTCGGCGACACCAACATGCTTGTCATCAAGCCGGAAGAAGGCGCTTCACTCGCTCGCGCACTGGGGCCGAACTGGATGGTGCTGATGCGCCGGCATGGCGCGACTGTCGCCGGCACAAGCCTGCGCAATCTGACATTCCGCTCGGTGTTCGGATCCGATAATTGCAAGCTGCTCAGCCAGGCAATGGCGCATGGCCACGTGGATTCGCTGTCGCCGGGTGAAATTACCCTGACTGCGGCGTATCAGGAGCGGCCGCCGTCGACCAATCGCGCCTGGGATTATTGGGTCCGACAGGTCGAGAAAGCCGGATTGATGCCAACGGCGCGAGCAGTGGCCGCCCGACGCACGAAGCCGAAGGCAGCCAAGAAAAGCAAAACCAAGAAGCGCCGGTAGCCGATAACGAGTTGTTCGCGTAACATTACAATCCGATAATCACCAAGGACGAGGCGTTCTGTCCGTCCAACGTCCAAGAAACCATCAAGAGGAAAACAATGGCCGATATGCAGTCGCCCCGTCTGACCAGGCTTGACCAGAACAAACTCACCGCCGAGCAGAGTGCTCTGGCGGACTCCATCAAAGCGGGGCCACGCGGCCAATTCCGGATGTCCGGCCCATTCGCGATTTATTTGCATTCGCCGACTTTCGGTGAGCTTGCGCAAAAGCTCGGCGGCCACCTGCGCTTCAAGACCAGCGTGTCACCGCGGCTCTCGGAGTTCGCTATCCTGTGCACCGCGCACCACTGGAAAGCGCAGTACGAATGGTTCATGCACGCGCCGATGGCCGAGAAGGCCGGCGTCAAGCCGGAAACCGTCCGCGATATCCAGGCAGGGCGGATGCCGAAGAAGGCGCCGAAGGACGAGCAGGCGATCTACGCCTTTGTCAAAGAACTCTATTCGACAAAGCGCGTCAGCACGGGCGCCTATAACCGCGTCAAGAAGGTGCTGGGCGAAGCCGGCACCGTCGAACTGGTCGGCATCCTCGGCTATTACGCGATGGTGTCGATGACGCTCAACATCTTTCAGGCCCCGCTGCCGCAGGGCACCAAGCCGCCTTTCAGCGTGAAGAAGTAAGTTGCCCAGCGGCGGGTCATTGCTTGTTCATCGGCGCCATTGCGCCACCGCTCGGTCCCATCATCCCGCCGCCCTGCATCATGCTGCCGCCGGCCGGAACACCCGGAGCTGTCGCGCCAATCGCTACGATCGGATATTCGACGTCGACCGTACCGCCGTTGTCGAACTTTAGCGTCGCCTTCATAGAATTGCCCTGCTCCAGCGGATGCTTGAGATTGAGCAGCATCATGTGAAAGCTGCCGGGCTTGAGTGTCACTGTTTCGCCCGGCTTGATCTCAAGGCCGCCCTCCACCGGCCGCATCTGCATGACACCGTTATCCATGGTCATGCTGTGAATTTGGCATTCGGCGCTGGCGTCGCTCGACACGCAGTTCACTCTGTCGGGTGTTTTGCCGTTATTGGTGAGGGTCATATAGGCGGCGCCGGCACTGGCGCCCTTGGGCGTCGCGCGTGACCAGGGCTGGCTGATATGGATCGAGCCCACGTCATAATCCGCAGCCGAAGCGGCTGTCATCGCAAGCGGCGGCAAGCCGAGGGCTGACGCTACGGCGATACCCCATCCGATCGTTTTCGTTACAATATTTGTCATAAAATGCTCCGTCCTCACAGCCATGTCCGTTATGATAATTGTCGAGATTCTAGGCAAGTTCGCGGCGGGCTAAACGGGAGCGGCAGCGCGCAATGCCGCGGGAAATCCGATCACAAACGCGCTACAATGTCCGGGAGCCGTGGGTGACCTTGACGTGATACAGGACCGGCCAAAAGTCGACGAGGCGCAAGGATCGGGACAGATCCTGCAATTTCAATTGCGCCGCCGGGTGAAGGCGCCGCTTCCGCGGCCCATCGTGGCCGAGGGGGACACCGAGCCACTCGACGATCTGGCCCAGTACGAACAAGAAGACCTGCACATTAACTATCGGCACCGCATGCTCATGAATGTCATGGCGGTGATGGTCGTAACCGCGCTGGTCGGCGCTGGGGTCTGGATCGCAGACACCATCGAAGACATGCAGAAGGCGCAGGATTGCGTAATGCAGGGGCGCCAGAATTGCGCGCCGATCGAATTGCCGGCGAAGCGCTAGACGGCGCTATTTGAGTTGATCCTGCACCTTCGCGACACCGGCCAAAGCGCAAGCCTCATCGCCTCCGGATGTCGATCCGCTAACACCGACCGCACCGATCGTCTCATCGCCGACTTTAATTGGGATACCGCCGCGGAGTGCGATGACGTGCTCAAGCTGACGCTGTGCGGCAAGTTCGGATCCCGACAGTGGTACGCTCCGCCCATTCCGCCGATGGACGGCCGAAAGTGCGCGCCGTATAGGCTTTGCGTTGCGCCAGCTCGATATTATGCGGCGCGGCCTTGTCGCCCTGAAGGAACACGCGAAGCCGGCCGGCACGGTCCACGACCGCAACCGAGACATCATTGCCCGCCTTCTCGCACTCGGCGATTGCCGTCTCGGCAATGTGACGGCCATTTTGAGCGAGACATCCCGCTGCATGAGAACCTGTGCGCCGGCAGGCGACGACACAAGCGTCCCTATGACGGCGGCAGTTATCCCTGCGAGCCAGAACAAGCGCCGCATATCTCATCCTCCCGGGTCCCGCCAGTGTCCCTCGACCCATCGGCGGTTCCCGCCGATGTTGGCGTCTTTTGCGGCACCGGACAAGACTTTCGCCGGCTTGCGGCAGGCTCCAAAGAGCCTGCCGGTACAGGTACTTACAAGGTTACACACGCCGCCCGGCTACTCACATTGCCCGAGCCTTCCGCCGTTGAACTTGACCCCGTCCTTCGCTATACGGGGCGTTCGACCTGAGGGGGCCCGGACGAAGCATCGGGCTGTTCGTTACGCCGTCGATAGCCGGCGCCATATTCATGCCGTGACATAAAGAGCGTGCCTGATGTCCACGACGTTTGATAAAGTGGCTGAGATCATTGCGGAAACTTGCGACATTCCGCGTGAAAATATTAAGCCGGAAAGCCATGCCATTAACGATCTCGAGATCGACAGTCTCGATTTCCTCGATATCGCATTTGCTATCGACAAGGCGTTTGGCATCAAGCTGCCGCTTGAGCAGTGGACTCAGGAAGTCAACGACGGCAAGGCAACCACGGATCAGTATTTCGTGCTGAAGAACCTCAGCGACCGTATTGACGAGCTGATCGCCGCCAAAGGCGCCTGAGGCGCCGGGATGCGTCTCGAATATTTCCAGATGCTCGACCGTATCGTCGACGTGAACATCGACGAGCGCTGTAATCCGTACTGCTTGCACGATACCCAAAGCGGACGAGAGCCCGGTATTCGAAGGCCATTTTCCTGGCTATCCGCTGATGCCCGGCGTGCTCCTGATCGAATGCATGGCGCAGACGACCGGATGGCTGGCAAGCGCGTTGGTAGACTTCAACAACATGCCGATCCTTGCCGGGGTGAAAGAAGCCAAGATACGCACTGCGGTGCTGCCTGGCGACGCACTCGAATTCGACGGCAAAGTAATCCACGAAGGTTCGGGATTCACCGTCAGCGAGGTGAAGGGCTTGCGTGATGGCAAAGTCGTCTGCAATGCCCAGATCACCTATCGCTTGCTGCCCTATCCAAACCCGAAATTTCGCGAAGCGATACACGACTGGGCGGAACGCCTGCAATATCCCTTCAAGGAGCCGGTGAAGTGATGGATCGCCGCGAGGTGTGGATCACCGGCGTCGGTCTGCTCACGTCTCTCGGCGAGGGGATGGAAACGAATTGGAATCATCTCGAGCGAGGTGATCCTCCACTTTATGACGACAAGACGTTCGCTCCTTACATCGTGCATCAGCTCCCGGCGATGAGCTTCGACAAGCAGATCCCGAAGAAAGCAGATCAGCGCCAGATGGAGCTCTGGCAGCGCGCGGGCACTTACGCCGCTGGCCTTGCATTGAGTGACGCCGGCATTGCCGGCAACGCTGAATTGCTCGACCGCACCGATATGATCGTTGCGGCAGGCGGCGGCGAACGCGATGTGGCCGCTGACAACGCAATTCTTGCTGGTGTTCGCAAATCCAACAAGCCCGGCGCCTTCCTCAATGAGCGCCTGATGAGCGATCTCCGCCCTACCCTGTTTCTGGCGCAGTTGCCCAATCTGCTCGCTGGTAATATCTCGCTGGTCCACGGCGTCGTTGGCTCCTCGCGCACATTCATGGGTGAGGAAGCCGCGGGCCTCGATGCGGTCCGTGTTGCCTGGGCGCGCGTCGCCGCCGGTCAAAGCGAGCTGACGCTGGTCGGCGGGTCCTACAACGGCGCTCGTTGGGATGTGCTGCTCGCTTTCGAACTCGGCCATACGCTGCTACAGGGCGAATTCGCGCCGGTATGGGATCGCGGCCCCAACGGAGGCATTGCCTTTGCCACGATGGGCGCGTTCCTGGTGCTGGAAAGCCCGGAGCATGCCAAAGCCCGCGGTGCCAAACCGCACGGAAAACTTTCCGCTCTCTACGCCGACCGCAACGAGCGCAATCCCGGAGAATCCGAAGCCACGCTGCGCCGTCAATGGGCAGCCGTCTCCGGCAAGGTTGATCGTGACCACGCCGCTATCATTTCCGGCGCTACCGGGATCGAACCCGTAACGTCCGGGGAGCTCACAGTTCTTAAGGACATTGGCCTTCCGGTTCGCAATACCGGAACGTATATCGGGCATGGGGTCGAGACCCAGTTCGTGGCCAATCTGGGGCTCGCCTGCGCTGCGATTGAGCACGGCAAGCTGTTCGCGCCGGCCGGGAGCGGCGATATGGGAGAAAGTCCGCAAGGACTGTCGCAGGTTCTCGTTACCAGCGTCGGCAATTGGCGCGGCGAAGGACTTGCGCTGGTAGAACGAGCCGATTGAAGGGAAACACCGTGGCACCGAAACGCGATAAAGCCGGCCGTCCCATTGTAGCCGTGACAGGTATCGGCGTTGTCTCATCGCTTGGCGTCGGCAAAGCCGATAACTGGGCGAAATTGACCGCGGGGCAGTCCGGCATCCGCTCGATCACGCGCTTTCCGACCGAAGGCTTGCGCACGACGATCGCAGGCGCGGTGAACGACGTCTACAAGGACTACATGTCGCCCGCGGAGTTCTCCGAACGTATTGCGACACTAGCTGCCGAGGAAGCGGTCGCAGAGGCCGGCATCGGCAGTAAAGGCCACTTTCCAGGACCGCTTTTCTTTGCTGCCCCACCGCTCGAGATCGAATGGCACTATCGCATCGCCATGGCCAACGATGCCGGTCTGAAGGATGACGCCGGGTATGCCGAACTGACCAACGTGGCCCGCGACGCCCGCTTCGGTGAGATTCATAAGTCGCTGAAATACGGCGTCCTCGGCGAGCGCCTGGCTACGCATTTCGGCACCGAAGGCTCTCCGATCTCACTCAATACAGCGTGCGCCTCCGGTGGCAGTTCGATTCAGCTGGGCGTCGAAGCCGTACGCCGAGGTGAGTGCCAAGCAGCCCTTGCGGTCGCCGCCGACGGTTCGCTGACGCCCGAGTCACTGGTGCGCTTTTCCCTGCTCTCGGCGTTGTCGACACAGAACAACCCACCGGAACAGGCGTCAAAGCCGTTCTCGAAAAATCGCGACGGATTTGTCCTCGCGGAAGGCGCGGCGGCGCTGGTGCTGGAGAATCTGGATTTCGCGCAAGCGCGCGGCGCCCGCATACTCGGCATCCTCGAAGGCTGCGGTGAAAAATCGGATTCCTTCCATCGCACGCGTTCGAGCCCCGATGGCAAGCCGATCATTGCCTGCATGAAGAACGCTCTCGCCGACGCCGGCATCGGCCCGGAAGACGTCGATTATATCAATGCGCACGGCACCTCGACTCCGGAAAATGACAAGATGGAGTATCTCGGCGTTTCGACCGTATTCGGCGACCACCTCCGGAACATCCCGATCTCCTCTAACAAATCGATGATCGGCCATGCGCTCACGGCGGCGGGGGCCGTGGAAGCAGTATTCAGCCTGCTCACGCTCGAACACCAGCGCATCCCGCCAACTATCAATTACAATATGCCGGATCCGGCGATCACGCTCGATGTCGTGCCGAACAAAGCGCGCGACGCGCGGGTACGGCGCGCGATCTCCAATTCTTTTGGCTTTGGCGGACAGAATGTGTGCCTTGTCATGACGCGAGAGCCGGCGTGACGAGCGTTGCCGCACCAACTCTGAACGAACCGCTCGCGGCACCGGGCAGGACGATGCGCGCGCTGACGCTGGTGAGCGACCGCAAAATCGAGATTCTGGACACGGCGGCACCGGCAGCACCCGCCCCCGGCGAAGTACAAATCCGCGTCAAGGCGATCGGGCTCAACCATATCGACGTCTGGGGCTGGCGCGGCATGGCGTTTGCCAAGCGCAAGCTGCCGCTGATCGTCGGCGTCGAGGCCGCCGGCGAGATCGCTGCTGTTGGCGACGGTGTCACGTCATTGAAGACAGGCGACCGAGTCGTCGCTTACGGCGCACTGACCTGCGGCGCCTGCAAAGCCTGTCGCGAAGGCCGCGATAATCTTTGCGAGAACGTCGCCGGGATCATGGGTTTCCACGTCGACGGTTTCGCCCGCGATCTAATCAACATGCCGGCACGCCTCGTTGTCCCGATCCCTTCTGGCGTAAGCTTTCACGATGCGGCCTGTGCCCCGGTCGCATTCGGCACCGTGCAGCACATGCTGTTCGACAATGCCAAGCTCGAACCGGGCGAGACCATCCTGGTGCAGGCCGGCGGCTCGGGCATCGGAACGACCGCAATCAAGATGGCAAAGGCCATCGGCGCCACCGTCATCACCACAGTCGGCGACGATGCCAAAGCGGAAAAAGCCAAAGCTCTCGGCGCCGATCACGTCATCAATTACCGCACGGCTCGCTTCGAAACCATCGTACGCAAGCTCACAGGCAAGAAAGGCGTCGATGTCGCGTTCGAACATGTCGGCCCCGACACTTTCAACGGCTCGCTGCTGTGTCTGAAACGCGGCGGCCGCCTGGTTACCTGCGGCTCGACGACGGGCCAGTCGATCAATTTCAATCTGTTCCAGCTCTATCTGCAGCAGTACCGCATCTTTGGCTCGTTCGGTTGCTCGATCCGCAATATCCGCGAGAGCCTGGCCAAGATGGCATCGGGGCTTAGCCCGGTGATCGATACCGAAGTGACGCTTGCCGATTTCGAGCGTGGTCTCGGGCGTCTCGAAAGCCGGCAGGTGTTCGGCAAGATCATCGTCAATTTCTGATGTTGCGGCGGCGCTTTAAGTCCGTGTTCGACGCGGTCGTCGGCGCACTTGCTATTGCAACTATCAACATCATTCACTGGTTCGACCGAAAACGCACGGCGAATTTCTCCGGCGCGCTCATGCGCAAGGTTGGACCGATGTTCAAGGAACACCGGCTCGGCCGTGAGCAATTGCGCGCCGCTTTCCCCGAAAAATCCGATGCCGAGATCGAAACTATTCTGACAGGCGTGTGGGATAATCTCGGTCGCGTCTCCGTCGAGTTCGCCCATCTCGACGATTTCGGCGTTGAAGGATTTCGAGCCGCGCAAAGCCGACCAGATTATCTACGACCTCGAAACAAGGGCGCGGTTCGACCGCGTTGCGAAAAGCGGCAAAGCCACGATCGCCTTTGCCGCCCATATCGCCAATTGGGAGCTCCCAGGTGTCGGCGGCCAAACTCACCGGCCTGAAGACAGCCGCGCTATTTCGGCGGCCGAATATCGGCACCCTCAGTGACGCCGTGATCAAGCTGCGTCAGCCGCTCATGGGCGAACTGGTCGCTACATCCTTTGACGCCCCGTTGAAACTCGCCCGCATGCTCGAGGCCGGTATCCATGTCGGGATGCTGGCTGACCAGCACTATACTAAAGGCGTCGAAGTAACCTTCTTCGGCCGCCGCTGTCTCGCCAACCCTTTGGTCGCGCAACTTGCGCGACAGACCGAGTGTCCGATCCACGGCATCCGGCTGGTGCGGCAGCCCGACGGCAACAGCTTTTGGGGTGAATTCACCGAAGCTATCGATCCGGTGCGCGATGCCGACGGCCGGATCGCAATCGCAGGCACCACGCAGAAGATTACGTCGGTGATTGAGGGTTGGGTGCGCGAACATCCCGAGCAATGGCTCTGGTTGCATCGCCGCTGGCGGTAGCGGTGACGAGCGGCACGTGCCGCCCGCCCCTATCCGATTACTTGCGGTGCAATCAAGATCAGTGCCAGCCCTTCATCGGCAGTTCTATTTTGCTGGTTGCGCGATCCGCCGGCCAGACTGAAACATATTCCTTACCCTTGAGCTGAATAAGAAAAGTAGATGCCAAAATATTCTGGCCGGTATCGTCGAATTTCACACCGTTGTAGCCGATCATGAGCTGATCTGGTTTCAGGTCGGTCGCTTTCAGCGCGGCCTGGATCTTGTCAGGTTCCGTCGAACCGGCGCGATTGATGGCATCGGCCAGCACGAAGAAACCCTGCATCCAACGCGCGCTGGTATCGTCGAGATCGCGGCCGTATTTGGCCTTGAACATCTGGTCGATGATATAGCTGTTGGTTCCCGGCCTGCCGATGTCGAAGGCGCTGCGATTAAACGCGCCCTGCGCCAGATCACCGACGTTCGGGATGAAGCTCGGATCGGAGAAGCCGGCATCGTCGCCAATAATAATCGGCGGCAGGTAGTCGAAGTTCTTCATCGTCTTGAAATAGAGGATGATGTCGGCGGTGTAGCTGACGAAAATCACCGCGTCTGGATTGGCCGATTTGAGCTGGAGCACTTGCGCGTTCACATCGGAGCTATTCGCGCTATAGGCGATTTGCGCCACAACCGGGATGTTGGCGGCTTTTGCGGCGTCGAGAATACTCGCCGCAACTGACGTGCCGTAATCGGTGTTCTCGTTGACCACGGCGATATTGTTGACCCTGGTGCCGGATTTCTTCAGATCGGTGAGGAACTGGGAGTAAGCTTTGGCAAAATCCGGCGCATAGGGCGTGGTGCGGAACGTCCACTTGAAACCGCGCCCGGTAATATTGGCGGCGACCGAGTCAGCGACCAGATAGGGGACGCCCTGCCGCTCCGCGACGGCGGTAGCAACCAGCGTTACCGAAGAATGATACGAGCCGAGCATGGCTGCGACGTGATCCTGCGTAATCAGACGCAGCGTCTGCTGTTGGCCGACTTGTGGATTGCCTTGATGATCGGCCTCATCAAGTTCGATCTTTGCGCCGCCAAGATTAGGCAATCCGGCGGTGGGCCCCAGCGGCAAATTCTTCAGCTCGGGATGCGCGGTGTTGACGATGTCGGCGGCCATGTCGACCGCGTCTTTCGCCGACTGACCCGCGCTCGCGGCATTGCCGGTAAGGGGATAGATCACCCCAATCTTGACGGCATCGGCCGCGTGCGCGGGAACGCCGGCCGCGGCAGAAAGCACCACGGCAATGATGCACCATGTTTTTCTCATTGAATCCTCCCCAGGCTGCGCTTGGCGCGCCTGCAGCAGTATATCGGCTTTGCGGGGATCGAGTAACGGATCGGCGGGGGAGACCGTTAGCTCTCGGTCGGCAGTCCCGCGGCCTTCCAGGCCAATATGCCGCCGGCAAGATGCGAGCTGTAGGGGTAACCCTGTTCCTGCGCAGCGAGCGAAGCCGTCACTGAGCGACGGCCGGAGCGGCAAGCAAACACAACCTCGCGCCCCTGCGGCTCAGGAATGTCTGCCGGATCGAATACCGACAACGGCACGATGACCGCGTTGGGATAACGCTCGACCGCAGTCTCGTTAAGCTCACGCACGTCGACCAGCACCATGCGGCCGGCTTCGAGGCCGCGCGCCACTTCCTCGGGGGTAAGGTCACGCACGCTGTACTTTTCATCCGACATCGTCGGTCTCCTGACGAAGGAACCCTTGGCAAGCCACAGCTTGCGTCAGTCGCGTTTGGGAATCAAACCGTCACTTGCGTGCCGACCTCGACCACACGGTCAGTGGGTATCTGGAAATAGTCGGTCGCGTCGTTGGCCGAACGCGCCAGCCAGATAAACAGCCGATCCTGCCAGCGCGGCATGAACGAGTGAGTGGCCGGCTTCAGCGCCCGACGCGACAGGAAGAACGACGTGGACATGATGTCGAAATGCCAGCCAACCTTTCGCGCGATCGCGAGCGCCCGCGGAATGTTCGGCGTCTCCATGTAACCGAACCGCAGCATCACCCGCAGGAAAGTTGAGCCGACCGATTCAATGCGCACGCGCTCACTACTCTGAACGCGCGGCGTGTGTGTGGTCTCGACGCTGATGATGACGTTTTTCTCGTGCAGCACCTTGTAGTGCTTGAGACTGTGCATCAGGGCCGTCGGTGCGCTGGCAGGGTCGCTGGTCAGAAATACCGCGGTGCCGGGAACACGCTGCGGCGGCTTCCGTTCCAGCATCCGCACCAAATCCTCGAGCGGCGTCTCAAGGCGCCGCGTCTTCTCGTAAAGGATTCTGGTGCCACGCCGCCATGTGTACATTACCAGCATCACAACGCCGCCAAGCGCCAGCGGCACCCAGCCGCCTTCGATCACCTTGAGCAGGTTTGCCGATAAGAAGGTCAGATCGATGAACAGGAATGGCAGAATAAGCAGCGCTGCGGCAAACATAGACCAATGCCACATCCGCCAGATCACGATGAAAGCCATCATGCAGGTCACGACCATCGTGCCGGTCACCGCAATACCGTAGGCCGAAGCAAGAGCACTCGAGGACCGGAACAGCGCGACCAGCAGCAAGACCGCGATCAGCAGCAACCCATTGACCCGCGGCATGTAAATCTGGCCGGCCTGTTGCGCCGAGGTGTGGCGAACTTCGAGTCGCGGCAGCAATCCAAGCTGAATGGCCTGGCTGCTCAGCGAATAGGCCCCCGTTATCACCGCCTGGCTTGCAATCACGGTCGCGACCGTTGCCAGGATCACGGACGGGATCAACAACCAATCGGGATAAAGCAGAAAGAACGGATTCTCGATCGCTTTCGAATTGGCGAGAACCAGCGCGCCTTGCCCAAGGTAGTTGAGCGCCAATGACGGCAATACCAGCGCGATCCAGGCGATCTGAATTGGCCCGCGGCCGAAGTGTCCGAGGTCGGCATACAACGCCTCAGCGCCGGTCACGGCGAGAAATACCGCGCCGAGCGTGAACAGGCCGATGATGCCGTGGTGCAGAAGAAAATAGACGCCGTAGAACGGATAGAATGCCCAAAGAATGCCCGGATCGGCCATGATCGCCATCACGCCGGGAACCGCGATGGCGATGAACCACACCACCATGATCGGGCCGAATAAAGCTGCGACCTTCGCCGTCCCGCGGACTGGAAAGCAAACAAAACCACTAAAATCACGATCGTGAACGGCACGACGTACTCGTGGAAGCGCGGCGTCGCCACATCCAAACCTTCGACCGCCGATAACACCGACAGCGCCGGTGTGATCACAGCGTCGCCATAAAACAACGCGGCGCTGACAATGCCGAGCAGCGCGACAACCGAGGCGGCCTTGGTGTAACGACCGACCGCGCGCGACGCGAGCGCCATTAGAGTGAGCGTCCCACCCTCCCCGTTGTTGTCCGCGCGCAGCAAGAGCACGACGTACTTCAACGTCACGATAATGAAGAGTGCCCACAGGATCAGCGATACCACGCCCAGCACATCGCCACGCGCCAAGGTTTCCTCACCGTGCCGCAACGCCTCGTAGTGCTGCGGCCCTGAAGCGGCGATGATGGCTTCGCGGAACGCGTAAAGCGGACTGGTACCGATATCGCCGTAGACGACACCGATGCTGCCCAGCGCGAGTGCCCAGATGCTGGCGCCCGACCGCGCGCTGGCGCTGCCGTCCGACTGGCGTTGCGCCCCCAACGGGAGCGGTCACGCTTTCTGCCATGAGGGATGAAACAGGTTCTCGCCCTGCTCCTACTGCTGCCCCGAGAGCGGGTGCAGGGCTGCGCCTATACACTGTCCGGATCGCAGAGTCATGCTCGACATCGCGCCATTTTCAGACGCGATTGGCTTCGCACAATCGCAAAAAGAACGAATGGCCAATGCGCCTCAAGTGCATACGCCGTCAACCCGTTACAAGAGCTTGGTGGGCGTAAACCGGCTCATTTCCGGGGGATTTAAGGCTGTAAGCCCGGCGGAACTGGGGGCGCCTCACGCATCAGGGTGACCGTGACCCGGCGATTGGCCGCCATGAAGGGGTCGTCGGGGAATAAGGGGTCGGTGTCGGCCTTACCGGCTATCTGGTAGAAGTTTGCCTCCGGCAGCCCCTCCTCCTCCAGAATCTCGCGTACCGAATTAGCCCGATCGGCCGACAGGTTCCACGGCCCGTATCCGGACAGCGGGGTCGTCCGCGAAGCGGCGGTGTGCCCGGTAACCGAAATTCGATAGGGCGTGGCCTTAAGCGGGATGGCAAGCTTCTGGATGATGACGCGGGTCCGTTCGTACGGATCTTTCGAGCCTTCCGGGAACATCGAACGGCCGTCCTGGTCGACGATCTCGATGTTGAGCCCGTCTTTGGTCTCTTCGACCATGATGTGCTTGGAGGCTTCGGTGAGTTCCGGCATGTCCTGCATTGCCTGACGCAGCGAAGCGGCAGCTAAAGAAAACGCCTTGTCGCTTTTGAAGTTCGCGCCGAATTCGCGGTTATGATCGTTCTGGTCGGGTGTTGGCGTGGCGGACGCATCTTCCGGCTGGATATGTGCGGCGTTCTTCAGCTTGGGACGTGTCGGCAAGCCGTCGACCTCGACAATGCCTGAATAGCGCACGTTGTTTTGCACACCGAAGGCATCTCGCATCGAGCCCGCGACGATTTGCAGTTTCTGCTGGTCCTGGCTGGAGAACGCGACCAGCATCACGAAGAAGCTGACCAGCAGACCCATGAGGTCGGCAAAGGTAACGAACCAGCCGTGGCCGCCACCGTGTGCTTCCTTGCGCCGTGCCATGATTATCCGCTCGCCGAACCGTCAGGCCGGAACCGGCTCGGCGTCGGCTGGCTCATCATGCCGATGCTTCTCCGGCAGGTAGGCCAGCAACATTTCACGCACCAGGGTGGGACTCTTGGAATCGCGCATCATCAAGACGCCATCGATGATCAGCGTGCGGTTGATCTCTTCATCAGCCACCTTGCCATGCAACTTATCCGCGATCGGCAGGCATACGATATTCGCCACCACCGCGCCGTAGAGCGTCGCCAATAGAGCGGTCGCCATGAACGGACCAAGCTTGGAGGGATCGGTCATATTGGCGAACATCTGCACCATTCCGAGCAAGGTTCCGATCATGCCAAAGGCAGGCGCGCAGTCGCCGATCGCGCGATAAATCTTCTGGCCTTCGTCAAGGAGAGTGAGGAAGTTGTCACGGTCGCGCTCGAGGTTATCGCGGATGAAGTCGGCGTCGTAGCCGTCAGCAACGAACCGGATGCCCTTGGCAAGAAAGGTGTCCTCGATCTCGACTTTTTCCAGTCCGATTGGGCCTTGCTTACGCGCGACCTCGGCCAGCGCGGCGATCTCATCGACCAGCTCGCGTTGCGTGGTGCGACGGAGGGTGAAGGCGTATTTCATGCCCACCGGCAGACCATGCATGATGGTTGCCAGGGGGAAGCGGATCAAGGTGGCGGCAAATGAGCCGCCGAAAATGACAATGATGGCGTGGTCGCTATAGAACATGCCAAAGCCGCCACCCATGAGCATGATGGTGCAAAGCACGCCCGCAGCGCCAAGCAAGCCGAGCCCTGTTGCAATGTCCATAAGCAGCACCCACCCGCGCCCGCGAGCCCTTCGCAGTGGCCTTATAGGTACCTTTATTGCGCTTAAGGGACGGTTACCGGGGGAACCTTTGCGCCGCCTCGATACCGGTTCCGGACCAAAAAATATCCCAAGTTAAGGAAAACGCGGCCGCGACGATGCATGCCAGGCAGAGTAAGCAGAGATCGCCCTTCCCCTTCATTTGGCCGAGCCATCCGGGTATTCAGACCCCGGCAGGCCTTCGGGCCGGGCCGCCCCCGTGACCGCCGCGGAAAAAAGCCGCACAATGGCGCAACCCAAAAGGCATCAAACATGCCGGCGTCCCAAGGAGAGCTTTCATGCGCGAGATCGGCCATTTCATCGGCGGCAAAGAGGTGAAGGGGGAGTTCGGGACGCTCCGGCGATGTGTTCAATCCCAATACCGGCGAGGTGCAGGCCAAAGTCGCGCTGGCCAGCAAGTCGGAGATGGAAAAAGCGATCGCCAACGCGGAGAGCGCATTCCCGGCCTGGGCCGCGACCAATCCGCAGCGCCGCGCCCGCGTCATGTTCAAGTTCCTGGAGCTGATCCAGGGCGAGTATGACGATCTTGCGCGATTGCTATCATCCGAACACGGCAAGACCTTTGCCGACGCCAAAGGCGATATCCAGCGCGGCCTCGAAGTCGTGGAGTTTGCCTGCGGCATCCCCCACCTGATGAAAGGGGAGTACAGCGATGGCGCGGGTCCCGGCATCGATCTGTTCTCGATTCGCCAGCCGCTCGGTGTCGTCGCCGGCATTACACCTTTCAATTTCCCGGCGATGATCCCGCTCTGGAAATGCGCGCCGGCGATCGCCTGCGGCAACGCCTTTATTCTCAAGCCTTCCGAACGCGATCCCTCGGTACCGATGCGCATCGCCGAACTATTTCTGAAAGCAGGATTGCCCGCCGGCGTCTTCAACGTCGTCAATGGCGACAAGGAAGCGGTGGATACGCTGCTGACAGATGCGCGGGTGAAAGCAGTCGGCTTTGTCGGCTCTTCGTCGATCGCCGAATACATCTATGCGACGGGAACCGCGCACGGCAAACGCGTGCAATGTTTTGGCGGCGCCAAGAACCACATGATCGTGATGCCTGACGCCGACATGGATCAGGCCGTCGATGCGCTGATCGGCGCCGGATACGGCTCCGCCGGCGAGCGCTGCATGGCGGTGTCGGTTGCTGTACCGGTTGGCAAGAAGACCGCAGACATTTTGATCGAAAAACTGATCCCGCGGGTCGAAGAGACTCAAAATTGGTCCTTCGACCGATACGCAAGCCGATTATGGTCCGATGGTGACGCGGCAGCTTCTCGACAAAGTACGCGGCTATGTCGATCAAGGCGTCAAGGAAGGCGCCAAGCTTGTAGTCGATGGCCGCAACTTCAAGCTCCAGGGCTATGAGAACGGAAACTTCCTCGGCGGTTGCCTGTTCGACGACGTGAAGCCGAACATGACCATCTATAAGGAAGAGATATTTGGCCCGGTGCTGTCGGTGGTGCGCGCCAAGGATTACGAAGAGGCCGTGCGGCTGCCGTCAGAACATGAATACGGCAACGGTGTCGCCATTTTCACCCGCGACGGCGACACCGCGCGCGATTTCACCAGCCGTGTCCAGGTCGGAATGGTCGGCGTCAACTTCGCAATCCCGGTGCCGCTCGCGTATTACACGTTCGGCGGCTGGAAACGCTCCGGCTTTGGCGATCTCAATCAGCACGGTCCGGATTCGATCCGGTTTCTACACCAAGACCAAAACCGTGACCGCACGCTGGCCATCCGGCACCAAGGAAGGCGCGGAGTTCGTCATTCCGACGATGCGGTGACCGAGGTACCAATTCCGCAGCACCAATTCGGCGTCGGACACCCTTGCGCCTCGCCCCTGATTCGCCTTTCTTTTAGGGCAGATAAGATGCGTGCGGGGCCTTTACTAAAAATGCTGGACGTGGGGATAAGGCAAAAACGCGTGCAGCGCGGGCACAGCAATGCGGCGAAATGTGCCGCCGTCTTGCTTTTGCTCGTTGGGCTCGCAGCATGCGCGTCGTCCGAGACGAAACTGGAGAGCGCCTGGCACCGTTCAACCGTCTTGCTGATTGGGCTTCGAGAGGATTATGATGCGGTCTCTCTGCAGGCGATAGCCAAGCGCGCGAAGGCGCTTCGCTACGCGGCGTGAGCGCGGGCTCCACCAATCTCGGACTGATTGGCCCCATCCTACGCGGCGACCTCGGTGCTCGACACGGCGATGGACGGAAGTTTCACCGGCGGAACAGTGCGCATGACGATCCACTACTTGCTGCCAAACGTCGCGACGGCATCACAGTCTTTTCGACGATTTCTCTGGCGCAAACCGGCCTCCGCTTCGTTCGAAACCGCACATCCAACCAGGAGACTTAATCATGCAATGGCCAAATCCAAACGGGTCAATCACCGAGGGCGTCGTCATCGAGGACGGCAGCGGAAATAAGATCGCGTTTTACAACGTGCCGCCGGTCGGCTCCGGCGCCCTCGCCACGTCTCAAGCGTCGATCGGCGCGACCGCCACGCAGATCGTGGCGGCGCGCACGGGCGCGCCGGGGACCGGCCGCATCGCCGTGACGCTCTGCTTAGCTGGCTCGGCGACTATCTATTTCGGCACCAGCGGCGTCACGACCTCGACCGGAATGCCGCTTTTCCCGCTGGCGCGACGGCGACGATCAGCACGCAGGCCGCGATCTTCGGCATCGCCGCCAGCGGAATAAAAATTCATCGGCGTCATGGAGACCTTCTAATGTCGGATTTTATGATTGTTCCATCCGAGCCTCAAGGCTCTTCAGGACAAATCCAATATAATAATGGCGGCGCATTTGGCGGCGTCTCCGCGTTCTCATGGAACGGGACAATCTTCACGCTCACCGCGCGCATGGAAATGTCCATCGGTTCGGGCGGCGGCACTATCGCGATCGGTGCGAGCGCTGGGTCCGCCATCACCAGTGGCGCGAGAAATGTTCTTATCGGCTCGTTCGCGGGCGCGGCGATCACGACGCAAAGTCAAAACATCGCCATTGGCGGCGATGCGCTAAGGTATAACTCCACCGCCAGCGGTCATGTAGCTATTGGTAACGGTGCGATGGCCGACGACCGATGGCACGTATTGCGTGGCGATCGGCGTGAATGCGCTTCGCAGCGCGACGAGCCCGACAAGTATAATCGCCATTGGCCAAGGCGCGCTACAAAATCTAACAACTGGCGCTAATAATTTCGCAATGGGGCAATTAGCCGGAAATACGCTAACTGACGGTACTAATAATATCGCTATCGGCACGTCGGCGTTCAATACGGTCAACATCTAACAAACGAATATCGCCATTGGCGCAGGGGGCTTTGGGGCTTATTAACGACACTGCCGCATATGGCGGTAATTCTACCGCGATTGGCGCGGGCGTCTTTGGGCGCATGCACTTCTGGCAGCGA
This sequence comes from uncultured Alphaproteobacteria bacterium, assembly GCA_963742215.1. GTDB lineage: Bacteria > Pseudomonadota > Alphaproteobacteria > Rhizobiales > Xanthobacteraceae > BOG-931. Next base: position 329,594 of record CAVULJ010000010.1, on the reverse strand, counting down.
AAATGTCGCCGTCGGCGGTCAGTCTTGCTTGTATCTGACTACAGGCGTGATGAATGTCGGTTTTGGCGTCCAATCCATGCAAAACGTCACCACTGGAAGTTACAACACCGGGATTGGCACGACCGCCCCTGGTGGCATAACCACGGGTGGCAACAATACCGGCGTTGGGCGAGGCGCCGGGTGGGGCGTCTTCGGCGGGGCGATCACGAACGCCCTGGCGACGGGAAGCTTTTGCACGTTTCTTGGCTGTGGCGCTGCCCCAAGCAGCACGACACAGCTAAACTATGCGACTGTCATCGGCGCGGGCGCCATTGGCGTCGTTCAAAGCAACTCGATTACGCTCGGACGTATCGGAACGGATGTTGTCTATCAAGGCGTGTCTGTCGTTGGAGCGTCAAACGTCGCTGGCGATGGCTACACCGTTTCTACTTGCCAGCCGCTTCGACAGCATTAAAAGGCGCCCGCAGCTTTGTCACGGACGCGACCGCTCCGACTTTCCTCGGTGCTCTAACAGGCGGCGGATCGGTTGTTGCCGGTTTTCTGCAACGGTTCCGCTTGGGTGGCGGGATGATGCAGCTAACCTCGGACATCCAAGCCCATACCTAAACTGCATCACTTGAACATCAGCGACGGTCGCGCATTTCGCCGCCCGATGGTGGCGCGATATATTGGGCGGCGGCACAGTGCAACAGGATATGATCGGCGCGCAAATCGTGGAAATCGACCTGGCGCAAATTACGAAGATCAGCTCTCGCTCGATAAAAACCCCGGCATATCGGCGGCGACAATTCAGGCGCTGCTGCCGATTTTCAGGTGTTTTCCGTCACCGTCAAAAAACCCCCGCTACCCGTCAGGAAACTGTAACTCCTACCAAAGGCTCCGCCTTATAACTCACGCGGGATTTCGTCCTTCCACGTTTTCTGATTCCATGGCGCGGGAAGATTCGCGCCATGCCTGCATCGGTGACATTGCGGACGGATTATTCGGCTGAAGAGCTTCGGCGTCTGGCGAAAAGCGCCAAGAGCGTCGGTCAGGGGCGGCGGCTGTTGTCGCTGGCGGCGGTTATGGACAGGGATGAGCCGCGCCGACGCGGCGCGCATCGGCGGCATGGATCGGCAAACGCTGCGCGACTGGGTTCACCAATTCAACGCCGCCGGCTGCCGACGGGCTTTTGGACAATTGGTTGAAAGGGCCAGGCGCCGCGTCTGTCGGCGGCGCAAAGGGAAGAACTCGCGGCGATCGTCGAACTAGGCCCGAACCGGGAGGTCAACGGCGTCGTGCGCTGGCGGCGCGTCGATCTTCAGCGCGTCATCAAGGCGCGCTTCGGCGTCGACTATCACGAACGCCATGTCGGAACGCTGTTGAAGCGGCTCGGCTTCCTCCACGTCAGCGCGCGCCCGCGCCACCCGGCCAGAACGCAGAGATCGTCGAGGCTTATAAAAAAACTTGGCGCAGACGCTTCAACACACCATCTCGCCGATGTCGCGAAAGGCGTTCCGATCGAAATCTGGTTTCAAGATGAAGCTCGCATCGGCCAGAAGAACGGCCTTGTTCGGCAATGGGCCAAGCGCGGCTCTCGGCCACGCCAGCCGGCCGATCAGCGCTATGAAAACGCCTATCTCTTCGGCGCGATCTGTCCGGCCCGCGGCAAGGGCGCGGCGCTCGCCTTGCCCTTCGCCGACACCGCCGCCATGCAGCTCCACCTCGATGAAATCTCGCGACACGTGGCGAAGGGCGCGCACGCCGTCCTGCTGCTTGATCGCGCCGGTGCATACGACGGAAAGCTCAATATCCCCAAAAACATCACGCCGATTTTTCTGCCTTCCCGTTCGCCCGAGCTGAACCCGGTCGAAAACATCTGGCAATATTTGCGCGCCAATTGGCTGTCGAACCGCATCTTCAAAACCTACGACGCCATCATTGACGCCGCCTGCGACGCATGGCGAAAGCTCATCGCCCAACCACAGACGATCACATCAATCGGCATGCATAATCCGGCTCATCTGGTCGATCTAAATAGCCTTTGGTATCACTCATATTCTTGTGACCAAAATCAAGGCTGTTCCAGTTTCGTCCCCTGGAGCTGCGCGAGAAGATAAGGGAGCGCCACGGCTTGGGCTTTGGCTATGGAGGCCCGAAGTAACGGAAATGCTCTCTGGTACACATAGGATCGTCATGTCCGGCTTTGCCTTGATCTGCGCAAGGATGAACTCGGCGTGCGCCTCGATGCGATGCGATCTGCGGTCGCCGCCCCATCTTCAAGGGCGCAACGTCTCCTGTCGTCTCAACTCGCGTCGCCCAACGAACGGCGATCGCCGGACCGAAGTCAAGCGGCAAGACGGAACAATCGGTTGACGAAACGCACCTCCCGTCGTCCCCGTCAGGCATTGTTTCAAGCGAAATACGATCAGGTTGTACCGTATCCACAGGCCTACCGAGGAAGGCTGGGTCTATCTCGCCGTCGTCATCGATAGTCGCCAGATTGTCGGCTTTGCAATGAGCGAGCGCATGAGGCAGCCAATACGCCAGCGGAGATTTTCGACCGCAGGACCGTGCGCTATTCACCGCGGCGGCCGGCGGACGCGGAACTGCGTGAGAAGTTGCACGATCTCGCCAACGCGAGCCGGCGCTTCGGCTATCGGCGGCTGTTCGTTTTGTTGCGGCTAAAGGGCGAGACCTCGGGCAAGAACCGCATCTACCGGCTCTACCGCGAGGAAGGGCTTACGGTGCGGAAGCGTCGCGCTCGCGGCCGCGCTGTTGGAACGCGGGCGCCCGATACCCGTACGAGGCGAGGCCGAAGACGCGCTGGTCGCTGGACTTCGTGCACGATCAGTTCGCCTGCGGACGGCGGTTCCGCATCCTCAACGTCGTCGACGACGTGACGCGCGAATGCCTGGCGGCACTCCCCGACACCTCGATCTTGAGCGCGGCAACCGGGCATGATCGTCTCCGACAACGGAACCGAGTTCACCTCGAACGCCATACTGTCATGGGCGAGCCAAGATCGGATCGAATGGCGTTACATCCGCCGGGGAGGCCCATGCAGAACGGGTTCTGCTAAAGTTTCAACGGGCGCATGCGCGACGAACTTTTGAACGAGACGCTGTTCCTGGACTCGACCACGCGCGGAGCAAATGGCGCCTGGGCCAACGACTACAATCACTTACGCCCGCATTCTTCCCTCGGGTGCGCAACCCCGACCAACTCTGCCGATCGCCTGTTGCTACATCCGCGCCCGCCCTTTACGTGATCGAAAAAGACATCCGCGGCCGAGCGCCAACAGGTCGACTATGCTCGTCCTGATTGTCGCGCCGCAGAAAGGCCAAGTTTATCCCGCAACCATTTCAACGTAGGCGGATGCTGGGCTCGAAGGTTTGCCGAAATTCAACCGAAGCGGCAGGTGCAACTGAGCAGGCATATAAAGGGTAAATTGTTTTTGAAGATCCTCGCGAAAAAAAGAGCGTTCGCCCCACTGTAGATTCCGCCGAAACTAGTACTAATGCACTGGCAATCGCAAAACGCCTGCAGCGACGCCCCCTGATAATCATCGCCAGGCCAACAAAAATGTTTATTATATTGAATTGAATTCGACATTGGAGGCGGAAACTTAGCGTTATACTCAGCACAAATAACTTGTGGGTTGATATATTTGAGAGCTTCCGCCATAATATATAGGTCGTTGCCGTCAATATCCAACGAAAACAAGCCGATTTCGCGAGAGCCAATAAATTCAATGAATAAATCGAGAATCGATTCTATATTATCTTTGGAAACAAATTGTTGTTGAACGAGGAGGCTCTCGAAGCGCAATCCTCCAAGCGCTTCGTTCACCGAAGCAATACTTTCCGCGCATCCGTCTACCCAACAGCCCTTATAACCCTGTAGCGCAAGATAATGGGTATTGTTTTCCACGCCATCGCCACTGCCAATCTCGATGAAAGTCTTTTCATGATCAGGAATTCGACCGAAGATGTTTTGCAATATGCCATCTTCGTCAGTCTGCGCGAAAACCTTAAACCCATGCAAACATGGGCAATCCGGAGTGATTGCGCTCATACAACGACGCAAATCGTCGATCTCTTTTCTCAAATCAGCCTGCATTGCCCTGATTCTGCTTTCAGCCAGCGCGGATGAAAGCGTGTAGCGCATGAAGGGGACCACCGTCGCGTTCAAGAAACGACTGGAGTAATTCTTTAACCATTTATGCATCGGATTTTGTCCTATTTCTGACACTTTCGGGCAAACGTGCCGCGCGGCGTCGACGCTCGGGTGGATAGGCTGACGTTGTGGCCGCATTCTTCAATCGTTCGCTTCGTGGTCCGACAGGCTCTCAGCGATTACGCAACTTCGCGATCGCGGTTCCGACGAAATCGCGATAGCCATGAAGATCTGGCGGAACTGTATATAACCAGTCGACAAACTTCAATTGCAGATGTGACAGAGCCAGCCGCCAGGCCACTATCATTAGACCCACTTCACCAAGATCGAAAACGCCAGAATAATCGGCAGATTTCTGGAATAGAGCGAAACCATATAGCCTAGGCCAAGAAACCAGCGGCCCCGATCAGGAAAGCAACCGCGATCTCCGTGTTTCTGTTCACGCCCGTCAAGATCGCGTTTGCTGGGGCGTAAGCTGCGCGTATAACAGTCAGCATCAACACCACATAAAATACACCATATTCGAAATGCAATTTATCACCTGTCCAAACCTCAAACAACTTCTGGCCAGCAATGAGCATCCCAATTAAAAATATAGCAATCGTGAACGTGCATCCGACCAACCCGAAAGTTAATATTTTTCGTAACCCGCTTTTATTCGCGGATCCAGCAGCGTAAGCGACTTCGTTTTGTGCTAGATTGTGAAACATATTGAGTAGCATATCGCCAGCTCGCGAGAAAGTTCTCAATGTCACGTAAGTGGCGACCTCCGTGGCACCAAATACGGCACCGATCAAAACCGTAATACCCTGATATTGTATTGCAAGCGCAATGGGGAAAAGCTGGAGCGCGATGGATGGCACGAGCAATTCGCGGATTAACCCAGCTACCGGCGGAGCGCCCTTCGCCAAAAGCCACCGGTCCTCTTTCCAAAGATGAAGCAGCAAGCCCGCGAGAACCGCCAGCCTCACCAAAACCTGCGAAGCAGCCACCGCGACTGTCGATTCAAACATGAGCAGCGAGACCACAGCCATCATGAGTTCCGCGACCTGGGACGAGGTTTCAATGAAAAGGAATTCCCCATCCGGCGCCGCGAGCGCGAAAAGCCGCTTCGTTGACTCCGCTCTGCAAGCGCAACACAACTAGTAAAACGAGTAGTAATATCGTCTGTGCGCCCTCCGCCGACGTAATCGTCGTAAAATGCACAAATCGCTGAATGTCCAACCATTCAAGCGCGCCGCCCGCGGCAAGGATAAGCATCAAATTGGAAATACTAACTAGCAGCCACACAGCACGAAAAATACTGCGCGCTCTAGCGGTATTGCCCGCGGTCATGGCCGAAGCAATAAAATTTCCTCCTACCGCGCTGAGGCCTAGCCCACTGAGCGCCAAGTAGCTCGGGATGGTGGTCAGCAGCAGCCATTCACCATATCGCTCAACGCTCCAAAAGTGCAAATAAAGTGGGATCTGAACAAACTGGATCGCTGTCCGCGCAAGCAATGCAAATGCGCTGGACGCGAGACCACGCCACAGGCGCGTGGAGCGACTCGCCATTTGTCGCGAAAGTTCGGCAGTCATTTCAAATAACTCAGTAGACTATGGGCTGTCACTTCCAAGTTATATTTTGTCACAAAACTTTCCTTCGTTGCGTCCGCCATTATGCGAAGATGAGCACGTCGCCCCGGCAGCGACAGCAGAAATTCTCGTATGCTGGAGACGTAAGGTCATCCAGACGAAAACCAATTCCCTCTTTCTCCACGAAACTTAGCGGCGGTTGCGCGGAGCACAAAGTTGGGGACGCCGGCGGCGATGAAGTCGAATAACTTATTAGGCGTATAAAGCCTGTCGTTGAAGGTCTGGGAATGATCCAGGCGTTTCAACACAAATCCGAGATCAGCACCACGGAGAGCGCTGATGACATCATAGCGATTTCAAGATCTCGCCAAAATAAAAATAATTTCCGGTTCGCGCATGCGCCGCATCGACTTTCTTTTGCCAGTCGGAATGAGTTGACCAACCATTCCTATTATTACGCCAGACGTGATAGGAATTTCCGCCTCCAGAATTAAGTCAAAACAGTTGACGTAATTCAACCCGGCGTCCACTACGACGATCGTCGTGGAATCAGCTAAGCCTCTAAGCTTTTCGGCTATGGATAGTTGGCGACTGATGGTCGTCGACGTTTCTCTCAAAGCACATATCAGTAACTCGCCCGGTATATAATTTAAGCCGATGGCATGCGCCAACAGTCTGGATCGGTGCTTGCCGGTTGTGATGATTTAATAGACGTGTATCTGATAAAGTGTTGTAGTAATGAATATGCGCCTCCTCCCTTCGTGCGAAACAGAATAAGTTCCGCCGGGAAATAAATAACGTGTTTTCTGAACAAACACAGAATAAGACCAAGCACGAGGGTTGGTTGCGTATTGACGATTATGATATTGGAAAACGCTACTTTTGGTAGAGAATAAATGAGAAACATTAAATTAAATACCCAGCCAGATGAATAGGCTGACATTCGCGTTGAATTAAATCTAAACCCGCGACCGTAATTCCATCTCTCTGTGTCTCCATCATATGGTATAACAATTTCTACTTCATAGCCGGCCTTATAAAGGACCTCTCCAAGGTCAAGTATGTGTGGATAGCCAAAGCCATGCCAGGCTTCGGCAACGACGGAAATCTTCTTTTTTTGTGCCGATTTCCGTGGCTCCGCGATGAGATCGTGTCCAAATAGTTGTTGCACGAACGACTTAAACGGCAACCGGAAACACTGAGCAATGTTTGCAAACGAAATGGCCAGCGGGGTGCTCGGGAGAAAATATCGTAGCCACCTCATATGCTCTCCATCGTATTTTAAGTGCGGCCGTCTTTTTGCCTAGTCGGGTCTGTTATTCGACGTCATTGTCAAGTGTAGCGAACACAGCTAGGTTCTGTGATGGCTTGATCCCCTTCAATTCGAGGCCTGGCCGATCCTTCAAATAAAGAAACGCGCGGCCGGTTCCCGATCCAACGTCCAAAAGGCTTTGAAGGGGATATTGATCGATGATGACCTGACGCCTTGGCATGCTAGTCCCTCGGATCGACGTGGAGCCGATCATAGTGTGCTCCAGTACTCGCATAATATCCCGTTTGGGACTGTTTCGCGCTGGACGGGATGTCGATCATCATCTGTTCCTGATTGTGCCGGTCGACGCGTGTTGTCATGCGGCGACCAGCGACTTTTCCGGCAGGGCGGTCGAGGTTGGGGCTTGGCGCGGTTTATAGGCCTCGAGCCCGATGCAGAAGGGCGCGAAGCCAAACAGACGCATCAGCGGTTTGTCGAACAATGGCGGCAGCACGCGCAACGGCAGCACGACGACCCAGCCGATCAGCGGATGGCTACGATCCCCGATTTGCCACAAAATCCAGGCATGCAGCTGGCTCATCGGCCCCGATATGAAGCTGAACTCCTCGACGACCAGACCCGAATGGGCGCATAATTCGCCAAGCATCGACCGATTGTAGCCGGCGCGTACATGGCGACCGTCCTCGAAATCGGGGAAGGGACCATAATCCATGAAATTTTGCGGAATTCTATGCAGGTGCGGCGTCGTCAACAACAGCCGCCCGCCCGGCTTCAGACAGGCCGCCATGGATTTCACCAGCAGGAAGTCGTCGAGTATGTGTTCGATGTTTTCGCAACACAAAACAATGTCGAAAGCGCCGATCCATTCGGTCTTCTCATGCAGCTTGCGCACGTCGCAAATTTCGAAACTTGCCGACTTCGCATTGCAGAGCGCCGCCCTTTGTTGGGCGATGCCCTGATTGCGCTCGTCCCAGCTCAGTCCAAGCGCGCGGTAGCCCCGTCTCGCCGCGCCAATGGTGAAGGCGCCGGAGCCGCAGCCAACATCCATCAGCCGGTCGTCGTTGTGCGTCTCCCCAGCCTGCGGCTTATCCATCGCCAACGATCCCAGACCAGCGCATCGCCATGATGCAAGGTGGCCTGAAATCCGAACAGTCTGACCAGAAACGATTTGAACATCTGTGTTCGCCCTATTGGAGTTTGAGCTATGAGCCACTTGGCTTTGCGTAACTGGCCGCGTCCGGTTCTTGCCTGAATTCGTCGATCAAGGCCGCGACTTCGCGACCGAACCGGTCCGGTCCGAACGATTGGGCAAGTCGACGCGACTGGCCTCCGCCGCGCATAGGCGGGCGTCGTCGAAAGCCGCTGCCTGTCGCAGCGCCCGCAATAGATCGTCTCCGTCGCCAGCCTTGAAAACGACGCCGTTGATAGGTGTCGCAAGATCGTCCGCGCTGCCGACGCGATCGCTCAGGACGAGGCCGCAGCCGCACAGCGCGGCTTCGTGGACAACCAGACCCCAGGCTTCGAACAGAGACGGCAGTATGAGGAACCGCGCCTGCCGGAAACGCTCGACTAATTGCTCGGGCTGAACGAAATCCTCGACGAAAATGTTTTCGGTCTGCGGAATTTCGTTTCTTTGCACTCCGCTGCCGCACAGGCGTAACGACCAGTCGGGCCGTGTCCGCGCGAAGCGCGTAAACGCCGAAACCAATCCCAGCACATCCTTGCGCGCAATGAACTGGCCCACGAACAGAAAAGTTTTCGGACGCCGCGACAGGCGTTCGCCGCCGTTGAACAGCTCCGGATCCGCCCCGTACATGCCTTCGCGTATGCGCCTGTCGGGCATTCCGAACCAACGCATCAATCGTCGTCCTTGTCGGCCCGGAACGAGCATCGCGTCGAAGCGCCTGCCATGCGCGAGGCGAAAGGCCAGCGGCCCCATGATGGTCTGACGAAAATCCTCGCGCCAGTTGTTGTCGCTGAGTTCGATCACCCGGCCTCCACGAGCCCTGACTTCGCTTCCCAGCGCATTGAACGCTGGATAGCCCCAGCCGGACTGCACGAAAACTTCGGGAATCGGCAGCCCGAGATCGCTCCATTTGGTCGGCGTGGCGGCGTCCACCCAGAAAACCTGGCCTTGCAACACTCTTTCCATGCCTTCGACGGGCACGTCCGGACGCGAACCGATGACAGCGCAGTCTTCGCCCAACCGCTGCGCGGCTTTGCCGATCAGGCGCGCCGCATATTGCGGCAGCCCGTTCCATGAAAAAGCAATTCGCGTCATCGCCGTGGTGTCCCACCGAATGGTTTTGTCCAAATCATGGCGGGCGATGCCCGCGCATTGCTTGCTCAAGCCCGTTTCCACGCTCGCAATTGCTTTTGATTTCTTCGTGTCGGACTGGCCGTAAACGCGATCAGTACCCCACCGCCGAATAGCACTTTTGGTCTCGAATGTCGAAGGCGCTCGGAACAGACCACTCGCCACCCATCAAAAAATGCTTGCCCTGACGAATTGTGATGTGATTCCGAGAGCCCTCCTTAAATTCGGCGGAGATTTCAAGACGGGTGGGATTGAAAAGATCGCTACGGCGATTTGCGCGGAGCTTTTAGCGCGGTTGTCGTGGCAAAACAACTATCTGCCCGGCAATATTGCGGGCGGCTCGGCAGGCCTGCGGGAGTTTTCGCTGGCGCTGCGCGAGCACAAGACGCGCCTCATCGAATTCGGCCGATTTGCAGCGGCCGACCGAAAGAGACGCGGGCAGGGCAAGCCGGAGACCTTCAATTTCCTCGGCTTCACGTTCATCCGCAGGAAAACGCGCGCAGGACGGTTTCTCGTCATGAGGGAGTCGCGAACCGACCGCATGAGGGCCAAGCTGAAGGAAATCAAAGGAACGCCGAGGCGTTGGAAGATGCACGAACCACTCCCCGAGCAAGGACAGTGGTTGGCGCAAATCCTGACAGGTTGGTTCGCCTACCATGCCGCGCCGACAAACTTTCGCGCGCTCCAGCTATTTCGAGACCAAGCGACCCAGCTCTGGCGACGGGCGCTTTCCCGCCGCGGTCAACGGGCCGTCGCGACATGGGACCGGATGCGGAAAATCGCGAACGAGTTGGACTGCCAAAGCCCACAATCCTTCACCCATGGCCAAAGGACCGCTTCGCCGTCAAACACTCGAGGCAGGAGCCGTATGCGGGAATTCCGCGAGTACGGATCTGCGCGGGGGCGCTCGGAAATGGGCGTCCCTACCGCGAATGTGTTCATTTTCGACCCTCAGGCTTCCGCAAGACACCGATCAGTAAAATTCGAAACGTAGCCAATAATTCTGTCGAATTCACTAGGCGTTCGTAGACAACACCGAGAAGATAGGTTAGCCACGTCATTCGCAGATATTCTGGACGGCCCTCGATCAGTTCTATCCGCTCTACGGATAGTCCGGACTTGTCTGCAAGCCGAACAATGTCAGGGCGCGCATTGGCGCGATAGCGGGTAGGAAAGGTGTCAACCTCGGCGCGGCCGCGTCGACGATTTACATATTGGTGGAAGCTGTGCGGCGTCAGCCGCGCGATTGTCGGCATGTAGTGGCGCTTGTTCGGCGTTTTGAACAAAAAAACACCGCCAGGCTTGAGAACGCGTGCGACCTCACGGAAGACCGCCTCCGGCTCGTCCAGATGTTCGAGAACATTGTCCGAAAAAACGACGTCGAAACGATCACTCTCAAAAGGAATTTTGTCTGCGTTGGCGATCCGACCCTCGATGAGCATGGGATTCTCAACCACCCGCGGGTCCAGATCCACTCCGTAGATTTGTGCCGCGCAGTCGCGAAAGTCCATCTGGGTAATGATGCCGGCGCCGTGCCAAGATCGAGCACGACCGATTCGGGTCGCAAATAGGCCAGAATTCTTTGGCGAAACATCTGATCGTCCCAATTCCTCGCAAAATTGGGGTACAGGCCTTTATCGATGCGCGTGATCAGCGTGGACATAAGTCACCTTTTGGCAGGATTTGAGTTTGATTTGATGCGCAATCGAAGCGGAACAGTCCGGTCGGCACTGGAGACGCGATTTGCTTCAAGTTTTTAACAGGGGGAGCGTATCCGTTACCCCGGATGTCGTTCTCTAATCGCGTCTCCTTTGTCAACGGGTTTGTCGCCGCCCCGCAGACCCTATGGGGGCGAGCAGCGGCCGAGGATTGGGTATCCTATTGGTTTGTTGCTCGAACCGAAGGGATCCCGACATGCGACCGACTGGAAATCTGGCGCTTTCGACCGCCGCTCTCGATTACGATAGCACGATGATCGGCGCTTTGGAGTTGAGTTCGAAGAAGTGGGTGTTCGCCGTCCAGTTTCCGGGCGTGAAGAAGCATTCGCGGCATGTGGTCGAGCCGAATGGGCCGGCGCTGGCGGAGTTGATCGAACGGCTGAAGTCGCGTTCTGCAGCCGCCGGGCGGGTGATCATAACGCATGAGGCTGGGCGCGACGGATTTTGGCTTGCTCATTTTCTGGAGCGGCGCGGTGTCGAGGTTCATGTGATGCAATCGTCGAGCCTGCCGGTGGATTGGCGCGCGCGGCGGGCCAGACCGATGTGATCGACGTCGAGATGCTGCTGCGCACGCTGATGGCTTGGCTGCGGGTTTGTTCGATGGTTCCCGTTCCCAGCGAGGCCAACGAGGAGGCGCGCCGGGCGCATCGCGAACGCGAGGATGTGATCGGCGCCCGCCGTTCGCATGATTTGCAATCTTTCAGGAGTGCGCGGCGTCGGCGTCGAGGGCGCGACTGTCCTGGTGCAGGAGGCTTTTTGCCGGGAGTTCGCCAATCGCCGATCGCTCGGGGCCTATGCGGGGCCCTTCGGAGCGGCGGCATGCAGCGTGAGCAGGGCATCAGCAAGGATCGCAATCATCGCCTGCGGGCGCTCGTCGTGGAACTTGCCTGGTTCTGGTCGCGATTCCGGCCCGACAGCGCGCTGGCGAAATGGTTTCGCGAGCGCGTGGGCGGGGCGAAAGGGCGCGTGGCGAAGATCATGATTGTGGCCTTGGCGCGCAAACTTCTCATTGCATTATGGCGCTTCGCCAAGGACGGCGTCATTCCAGAGGGAGCGAGGGACTGTCAGAATTTCCGTGTATCGCCTGAGCGGTTGAGCATGGTTAGGCCATTACCTTTGTGAATTGCTCGCCAAACAAAATAGCGAACTGGGCTTTGGCCAACGACCATTCATGAGCCGGCATCGCCGATCACCCGATCAATAGTATCGACGAGTTGCTGCCCTGGAATTGGAGGGCGCCGGAAAGCGCCGTTCTGGCCCTCTGATCCGATCCCGTGGTCGTCGTCCCACGCTTACCTTGAATTTCATCCTTTCGCCAAAATGGGAATTCCTGATTCTCAACAAGCCCTAGCATGAATTTTCATCGCGAAACCCCGTTCTAATCTCGGGATCACTGTAATAGTCCACCCAATCTCATTCCAAATTGCGCAACATGAGCACCGTCCTCATGGGGCGTCGAACGGCCCTAGCTACTCTCCCGCTTAGCAAACTCTTGGATCACCTGGATGAATTGCTCGCCGCAGGCTTCGTCGCTATAGCGTGTCGCGGTGGCCAATGCTGCAGCGGACATGCTCTCCCGCAACTGCCGATCCACGACGATGCGCGCGAGAGCGTCCGCTATCGCTTCCGCGTTGCGTTCGGGAACGATCAGCCCCTCGACGCCATCGCGGACGACCGATCCGCTCGACAGCGTTGTCACGACCGGCAGGCCGTTGGCCAGCGCCTCGTAGATAGACGTAGCGGAACCTTCCGCGAGCGAGGGCAGACAAAACACGTCCGCCCGCGCAAATTCGTCGGCCATGCGCTCGCGGTCGAGTATGCCAAGAAAGACCAGATCGCGCGTTTCCGGTCTGGAGCGAATGACCGGCGTAACCGAACCGGCGACGACAATTTCAACGTTGATGTTCCGCTGCTTTAGCAAGGTCGCGGCTTGCGCGAGATAGGGAATGCCCTTGCGCAGCCCCGCCGCGCCGGCGAACAAGACCCGTCCCCGCCGCGGTTTGGCTTGCCGCAACAACAAGCCGCTGACGCCATATGGCAGGATGCGCACCCGCGCGGCGTCGAAGCCGGACAAATCCGCCAGATCGCGCGCCACCGCCCGCGATGGACATAGATAGAGGTCCGACAAAGCGACAAGACTCGACATTCTGTCGTGATAAAACGCCAGGATCGATGGCGAGGTCCGGTCGCTTTCCCAGCCCGGCCAAAGCGCGCGCTCCTTATGTTCAATTTCGAGATATTTCGGCGTTATCACGAAGTCGGTGACGATGCGCGCCCCGCGCCGCTTCGCGTAAGAGAGAAACGATCCGCCGTTGCCATGATAATTGACGACGATATCGGCGCCTTGCAGACCGCGAATACGCATCGGCCATGCCAGCGCCTCGTCGATAAGCGCAAAGGCGCGCTCTTCGTGCATAAGCGATTTCGATATTCTCGCAAGACTGGGCGCGAGGCTGGCGCGGAGACGGGACGCCGGCACGCCGACGATGGTGCGGCGCCCGATCGCTCCGGCAATCCTCGACGAAAACCGCATGGCGAGCCACGTCCAGGGGCCGGCTTCGCCTTCCGCCCAGGCCGCGTCGGTGACGAGGGAGTGAAGCAGTCCCGCAGCTTGCAATTGGCGTGCATAGATGAAATTGCGCCGCGCGCCCTGCTGGATCATCATCACGCTTGCGTCAGTCATTGTCGGCCCGAGGTCTGCTGGCCATGACCTCGATCTGGAACCAGCGACGGTCGATATTGCCCCACAGCCGGCAGCAGAAATTGAACGTGGGCCGTCCCAGTTTGGCCAGATGGCGCGCGATTCGGGGCGGCCATTTGTGGATGTAGGGACGCGAATATTCGACATCAAACCCCGCAGCTTTGACCAGATTGCCGATGCTCTGCGGACTCCAGGAATAGACGTGCTGGTCGATGTTCTTCGCTTTGTAACCACAACTGATGTTCTCGCAGGGCACGACAATATGAAGGCGTCCACCACGCTTCAGCAGCGGCCTCAAAGCCAAAAGTTCGCGCCATGGTTCGAGCGCATTCGACCATTGTCGGAAACGATCACGTCCACGCTTTCCGGTCCGAGCGCTTCAAGCGCCTCCGACGGGCTTACGAATACCCTGGCGCCGTTTTTCGCCGCCGTTTCGCGAGCCGTGGCGTTGGGTTTGACGCCGAATTTCTCCGCGCATTCGAGGTTCGCCAGCAGGAAACCGCCGCCGCAGCCAAAGTCGAGAACTTTTGACCCCGGCCTGATCGAATCGCGATATTTGTCGACATTGGCCCAGCCGCCCAGGTCCGCATGTTTGTTGCCATTCGAAATAGGCGGCGTCGTAATGCGGGGAGGCAGTCGGTCGCCCGGTTGCAGGTTCGGTCATGATATTTCCTCGATTTCGTGCCCGTCCCGGTGTTGTGTCGGCATCCGCGTAGCGCGTTGCGACTTCAAAATCCAGGCTGGTCCGGAGCTTTGACAGCAATTACCTTCGGTTCGCGATCCACGTCGAAGCTCGTCGGCGCTGGCCGCCAACGCAGATAATCGCATCCAGCATCTCGCCGTTGGCGGCAGCGTGGCGAAAAACTTTCATGCGCCATCGAGCGGCAACTCGACGTTGGACCGTCGCCTTTTATGACGATATCGATTATCAAGCGCCTTTAGTCGCAATTACGTATAGAAGACTAGGCTGCAAGTATGCATGTGTGAATTTCGGCAGTATAGGATCAAATGCAACGATTTTATTGACTGTCAAATTATGCTTAGCAATATATGGATCGATCGTATCGCGCTCAATTGAAAACCGAGAAAAATTAATATAGTTTACTAGAAGTATTACACGTACCGATGATCCTCATTATGACTGATTGTAATTTACGAATAAACGAATTTCTGTCGGGAATTGAGATCACTATAGTTCCATTTTGCTTTAAAATTCGTGCGAGTTCGTCAAGAACACTATCTGGGCATGTCGAATATTCAATTACACTAAGACAAATGCACCCTTCGAAGGATGCGTCTTCGAAAGGGAGTCCGCTCAATCGTTTCGATTACGGCGAACTTTAAGAGAGTGGGGTTCGCCGACCTTTCTGCAAAATTGGTCGCCGACTTCGATCATCGCCCGGGAACCGTCCACTCCCGTGACGGGAAGCCCTTTATTGCTTAGCATACGGCTGAAATACCCACTCCCACAGCCGGCATCCAACCAGGCACCCGAAGTCGTGATCCAAGGAAGAATTTCGCGTTCGAAAAACGTCGCACGTCGACGAAATCCGTGCGACGAGTATTTGTTGTCCCAAGACGCCGCAATGCGATTATGGAAATCTATCGCGTCAATCGGCTCATTCAAATTATGCCTCATCGGTCACCTTATCACTCTGGCGCGCGTGCTTGGCTTACTGTTTAAGCTTACACGAAAAGCCGCCCCTTCTTGGGACCGCTTCCGTTAAAATTTGGCTCGACGGCTTTCGCATTTCTATTGCAGACTGGAGCGCTTCCATTTGCATTGCAAACTTCTCCTCCGGCCGTGGATAATTCAGCGTCAACTGTCTCTCCCCCGCCGCAATGAGTCGTTCGCGTAGCTCGCGATTTTGGGCAAGGTGGATTAACTGCATCGCCAGAGCGTCCGCATCGCGGGGCGGCGCAAAGAGCGCCGCATCACCGCATAACTCAAGCGCAAAGTCCATGTTTGATGTCACCAATGGACGTTTCATATAGAAACTCTCAGGGTAAACCGCCGTCGACGCTTCCAGCAGGGTGGGTAGAAACACCGCCGACGCATCCCTATAAGCTCCAGCCAAGCGGGCCAGTGGTAAAACTCCAAGCGTCACCAAGTACTGCGCGACACCAAGACGAACAGCCAACCGCATTATCTTCTGCCAATGGTTGCTAGACGTGTCAAGTGTGAACTGGAACTCGAAATCGAGATCTGGTTTAATACATCGCATTGCAGCCGCCACTGCAGGTGTAATTTCGAGATTTTTGTGTGTATAATATGACGAGGGTATTAGGATACGAAATCGCCCCGACATCGGCTCCGCGGCGGCGCTCGGAATCAGAAGGAGCGGATTAACGCTGTTTCCGATCACGGCGATCCGGCTTGGGTCAAATCCCAGTCGGGCGGCCAATCTTCTGCGGACGGTCTCTGTCTCGACCACCAGCAAATCCGCCGCGCGCAAAGAACTCGCATGCAGCCAGTTTACGAGGCTCCTGCGCAGCGTCGGCCTACCGATCGGCCCGTAGATGAGATTTGGTAGCGCAAAACCAACGACATGCGGCGCGCGCGCTCGAAAATACGCCGGCCCGAACACCGTGAAAACTACGTCGGGTGAGATGGCGCTCTCGAGCTTGCGCAACGCATTGCGTAACGAAATACGATCCATGTGGGACTTCTTTGAAGAAAAATGACGCGGGAATCGCTTCTTAACTCGAGCGGAAAAAAAGGCCCGAGCGCTTCAGGCACAACGGCGCGCCAGATGGCATTCGAGGTCTTGTTCAAATTGATCAAAAACGCGATCGCCACCTGGACGCCGCCTCCGCAGGACAACGGCGTGCAATCCACTAATATAATCATTATTATACCTCGCTCCGAGCATTTGTCGATTGGGGTTTTGGCATCGTGCCCGACCGCAGCTCGCGGCGAGCGGCAATCATGATCTTGACCTCATTTCAAGCGAAATCTCCTGAATAAATTTACAGGCAAAGTCTTTGTAGGCTTCCCAGTTGTTTCTCAAAAACGTGAACGAGAAACATCGGCCCAAAAACGAACAGACCGTCCGATAATATTTGAAAGAAATAGCCGCGGCTTTGCATATAAAAACCAAAAAACACTGGGACCAGGGAGCAACCCGCCACGCGGGCTTCATATCCTAATAAATTCAGGCGATGAATTAGATATGCTATTATATAAAAATATATAAATGCCAGTAATGGAAGGCCAAACCAGCCAAACTGAAACAACATCTCCACATGTTGAGGGACGGCGACGCCGGCTCCAAAGGAGTTGGTCTCCGTAATATCAAGAAGATACCTTCCATAAGAGAGCATCGGCTTGTCCTGCCATATAAAACTGGGGATCAATCTGGCAAAACCGACTGTCCATGGCTCGAACATCACGAAATCAGGCAAACGGTGGTCGGCGATATAGCCGAGAGTATAAACAATTCCGGCCTCGCCGCTAAATGAAGACACATGCTCTACCGACGCCTCGCCGAGACTATTATAATCAATCCCTTGGCCGTACCGCCGCACCATTCCGAGCAAATTGGAGAGCGTAACGGCAACTGTCCCGCCGGCCAACATGTAGGAGATCCGTAACCTTATGCGCCGTTGAACGGCAAACGCCGTCACCGCACCGGCCAGTATTAAGATGACACGAAAACGAAATCCGGCCTGTAGAAAGACGAATATGACAAAGAGGAGAACCGCCAGCGAGCGCCAGCCGAAATTATTGCGTATTAATAGCATAAGTGAGAGCGGAATCAACATGTTGAACGCCTCGTTGAAAAATAGGAATTCATTGCCTTCTTCCACCTGAAAATTTTCGTTCGCAGTCAAATTTATTCGCCCCATCAGAAATAGGGCGATCGCCCCCCCCAGGCGAGGCCCCATAAAACATAGAATATCAGGATCGCGATTGGGCGCTCCGTGGGCCTCGGCGCGGCCGGATTTTCGGTCAGAAATGGCCACTGAAACGCGAAGGCCACGACGGCGCCCAACGCGTAGAGAAGCACCGCGAAATGCGCCCATGTCAGGTCGGAGAGATACATTCCGAAATATCCGGTTTCGCCCTCGATCAACACGCCAAGCGGCACGACATAGAAATAGACGATGCTTGTCAGAAGCATAATACAGGGCAAGGAAAACGCCTCGAGCGGAAGGCATTTAGCATAGACGAAAAAAATCAGCCAGAGCAGCACGAGGATTATCAGGCTCGTCTGCGAACCCAAGACATTGTCGATATTGAGGTCCAATTTCAACTCCTGTCGCTCAAAGGCAAAAGGTGAGCTCGGTATTTGCGACTGTTCGGAGACGTACAAGGCCAAGCCAATTGATCGACACGCCAAAGAAGTTGAGAACGGATTCCCCGGACGGAAAACTTACGCCAACACATGCCACGAATCACGCTCAAGGTTCCGAAATAAGCACTCAGTGTTGTTTAATCAATATCCGAGCCCGTGACAGTTTGGCCCCTTGGACAAGACGGATGACCTCCTGCTTGAATTCCAGCGTGTATCGCGCTCGAACTATTTCTGCCGAGCAAACCCCTCCAATGCTGATCCTACCCAATCAGCTGGGGGACGTTCTTCAGGGGCGAGGTCAGTGTGGGAGGGGAGGGGCCCCGCGAGGCCCCCTCGACGCGCGAGTCGAGATTGCTTTCGCGCCAATCCATCGCCTGCGCCAAGGCGGTGTGGTTCATCCGCTCGCCGGAGAGGGCGAACAGCGCCGTGCTCACGGCGATTTTGAGGTCGAGCCACAACGATGCGTGCCGGACATACCACACGTCGAGCGCGTCCTTTTCCGCCGGCGTGACGAACGTGCCGCCGTTGATCTGGGCCCACCCGGTGATGCCGGGCCGCACCGACAAGCGCAGCCGCGGATCGCTCGGCTGGTCGACGGGCAGAAGCGGACGCGGGCCGATCAACGACATATCGCCGACCAGAACGTTCAAAAGCTGTGGGATTTCGTCCAGCCGCCCCGCGCGAATCGCGCGACCGAGTTTCGACAGGCGGCATTCCTCGGGAGTTTTCACGCCATTCTTATCGAACGGCGCGTGATAGGTGCGGAATTTATAGAGCAGGAATTTGCGGCCGCGCAGTCCGATGCGCTGCTGCCAAAATAGCAGGGGAACACCCACGTCGGACAATACGAGACAGGCGGCGATCATCGCCAGAGGCAAAAGCGCGACAAGCAAGGCCGCCGAAGCTATTACGTCGATAACCCGCTTCAGTTTGAAATAATCGTTCGGACCGAAGGCCGGCTCGGCGTCGTCTCGCGTAGTGAAGGACGAAGGGGCGACCCCGGGCGCAAGATTGAGCGCCTCCGAAATTCTCGCGAATTTGATATCGCGTTCCGCGCACCGCTCGGTCAGATCCGCCAAACTCCCGCCCGTCAAGGACGACGCGGCGTCGTCGGATAGCCAGACTTCATCGACGTCGACGCCATGGACCGCGTATTCATCCACGACGGCGGCCAGATCCTGGACGCGCCCGACGATTTTAACTCCGCTGATGCTTCGCCCAAGCAGCGCCTCGCGCGCGTCCAGCGCGGCGACCACCTGAACCGTGCGGGGGCGCTGTTGATCCGTCAGCTTGATCGTCGTCGCCGAAAACCGATCCACGCCGATGAGAAGCACGCGGCGCAAATTCCGCGGAGTGGAATCCAGGCCGATGCTCTCGCGTTGCCCCGGCGTCTCCTTATGGAGCGCCCGAACCACCGTTCGGGCGACGATCATGCCGGAACCAAGCACAAGCCCGTAAATCAGCGGCGTCGACCGAGGCACCCCCTCCATCCTGGTGAGGAAGAAAAGCATGGCGCTGCTCGCCACGACCGTGACGGCCACCGCGCCGCAAACGGCCAGAACATCGTGAACCGAAAAGAAATGCGTCATTCCGTCGTTAACTTTGAACAGCAGAAAAGCCAGAATCGAACAAGCAATCGTGACAAGCGCGTATTGATATGTCGGCGGAGTTCGCTCGGGAAGCCGGTCGGTTCGAGCAGAACAGGATCGCGTAGCGCGAGAGCGATGAAAGGCGCCGCTCCCGCCCAAAAAATATCAAAAGGCGAGATTTTTAAATTAAAGTTCGATTTTGATGTGGGGGAGCGTAATCGCATCGCAAAGTCCCATCCTCAGATAGGTAAGGCATAGCTTCTAAAGCATAAAATCTCAAGCATTTTTCTGGAGTGGTAAGGCGATCGTGGGCATATATATGTGTTGACATATCTGTTGACTAAATCGGGGGGCTCGGACGTTCTATCACATCCAGTCGCGAATGACACTCCCGGCCTCTCCAGCGCTCTGGAGCGCGACCCTTTTCCAGAACGCGCCGATGATCGAGTCCGGTAGGAGACGCTCGAGGCGGAGGCGGGTTGAAATGGACAAATTCGATGGCTCTTAATAGTATTGCGCGGCTGACGCGAAAAGGGGACGCGGGTCCCCCTTCGCTTCCCCCGGACATGCAGCATTCCGGACATGCAGCATTGAAGTATGCGCGGCCATTCCCAGTCTCCTTATTTGACGATTTTTGTATCTCAAATGAGATATATAATCAAGAATTCGGCGAATACAGCCAAAAATAAGTAGGATAGCTACCATACTCTATGGTAGCTATGGTAGCTATGGTAGCTTTACGGTCTATTCATAGCTTTGCTCCCATGTTAGCTGATGGTTGGAGGAGGTCCGGATGCCGGTCATCGTCATAGCAAATCCAAAAGGGGGAGGCTGGAAAGAGCACCCTTTCGCTGGTTCTCGGAACGGCCCTCGCATCGCAAGGCGCAAGCGTCACACTTATTGATTGTGATCCTAATAGACCGATCATGGACTGGAAGACGGGACCGTCCGCCTCAACAATGCGTGTTATTGGCGACGTGACCGAGAGCACGGTGATTTCGGTCATTCAAAAAGAAGCTAAAACTCGGCAATTTGTGATTGTTGATTTGGAAGGAACGGCCAGCAGGCTCGTATCCCGTGCGATCGCTCGGGCATCGCTTGTGCTTATTCCCTTGCAAGGAAGCGCTGTGGACGCCCGACAGGCAAGTCGGGCCGTAGGGCTTATTCGGGAAGAAGAAGAGCTTATTGAGCGCAAAATTCTGTTCCGGCTCGTTTTTACGCGAACTAGTGCGGCAATTCAAAGTCGCATCGATCGGAAGATTGCCGCCTCTCTCGAAGCAGCATCCATCCCTGCTCTAACGACACATCTGCATGAACGCTCTGCCTATAAGGCGATGTTCGTGGACAAGCTGACGCTCGATGAATTGGATCCCGCTGCCGTCAACGGCCTTGATGCGGCACGCGAAAACGCCATGAAATTAGCCTTGGAACTCGTATCCGTCGCCACCGATGCAAAAGAGGCCGCCTGATGAGTGATCCTTTTGGGTTCGCGACGGCAAACCGTGTCGCTGCCAAAATTGCAGAGATAAGGCCGGAGACCGAGAAGACGACAGAACCGCCATTGGCGGCTATCGACAAGGCCGCCGATCAACTTGGCTTTCGCAGCCGGGAAGCTGAGGAGTCCAAGGTCATGCGCCGGCGTCGGGAGTCGGCGCCGGCGCGCAATTGAACGTCAAATGCCCTATTCCGGTCTACAACAGGTTCATCCGATTTTGTGATCAGGAGCGCCTTCCATATTGGGAGGGCATCGAAAAGTTGCTTGATCTAGCGGAGGTTTCGCAGACCGGCGAGCGAAAACGCTAAGCTGTCATTTTCAAAGCGTCCACCTCTTGCGTGAAACCCTCAACTCAGGCATCTTCCACTAGTGAACCGGAGTGAGTCGTGTTGGACCTGCGAAAGTTGAAAGCACGTTCACAAGCCGCATCTCGGAAACGGATGCAGGAAGCGGGATTCTATGAAACGACAGTGTTCGTTCATCAGAAAACCCGCGAAGCGATGGATGCAGCAATTGCGCAAGGCCAATTCAAAACGCGTCGGGAAGCCATGGAGCACGCTATTACCAGCGTGTTTCGTGCAGAGGAAAGCGCAACGCCGCGCTGACCCCTGAAAAGCAAAAAGGCCCCAGCTTTGGCGAGCTGAAGGCCTTTTTGACGACTGCGGGAGCCGCCTGAACGACAGGCTAAAATCTCCCACAGTCCGCGTTTCGTGTCAACGTAAACCGCGAGGTTTAGCGAATGGCGGAGCTATGTTTTTCAACCGGCAAGATCATCTTGCCCGGCAACGGAGAACCTGTGTCTCAAGCGGAATGCGAGCCGCTGATCGGGAGGCCGCGCGGCCCTGACGAGGGGCCTATGACCGCGATTGACATGCTGGCCGCGATAAGCGGCACGAAATCCCTTGCCGTGCTCGACGGCTTCGCCCGCGATCTTTGGGCGGACTGGGCGGCGGGAAGCTGACCGACGACCAGGCGGCGCGCTCGCGGAGACGCTGGAGCTGCGCAAGCGCGAGGTGCGCGGCGTCGATACGGTGGCGGCGCGCGCGCCGCAGGTCGCGGCGGCGGCGAAGGCGCAGGGGCGGCCGAGCTATTTCCCGGCCAAGCGCAAAGGGGCGGTTTGCCCAAACAGGCGGGTCTCCATCGAGCGGCGGCGGACGCTGGCGGCCTCGGGACCGATGCCGCCGGAGCTCGGCCTGCCTGTTCACGACGGGCGAGCTGGCGGCGCTGCGGATCGTCGCCGACGAGGCGCGGGACCGCAAGCAATGCCGGCTGACCTTGGGCGAGATCGCGGCGCGGGCCGGGGTGGGGATAAGTACGGCGCGCAACGCCCTGCGCTATGCCGCGCGCGAGGGGCTTGTGACCATCGAGGAGCGGCGGCGCGACAAGCGGCCGAACCTGTCCAATGTGGTGCGGATCGTGTCTCGCGAGTGGAAGCGTGGATCGAACGCGGCCGGAAAACGAAAACGCAAGGTGCCGCCGCCTGCCGAGGGGGGAGGGTGCAAAAAAACAGAGTCCACGGATAATGCTTCTTCCAGAAGCTTTTGTGGAGAACGCGCTTCGCGCGCTCAACATCATCAAAATATCCCTCGCAGACCGCCTAAAGGCGGTCCTCGCTCAAGCCATAGACGCGGCTTCGCCGCGAACGGCTTTTCGATAAAAATGGGGCGGCGAGGTTCGGTAAAACGAACAGCGGAGAGGAAGTTTGACCGGCCCGCTAGGTCCCGAAATCATTAGTCGGCGAAACACACTTTGAGGCGCTTTTGGTGGACCTCGCTTTTTGTCCAGACGAAGGGTTTGACAGTTTCGTTGTAGTCGGGATGAAAGCCTCGATATGGGCGATGAGTTCTGGAACGCTTTGGAACGAGGCTCCCTCGAGCGATTGAGCCGCGAGGATCGAGAACCCGATTTCGACCTGGTTGAGCCAGGAGGCATGCGTCGGGGTGAAGTGGAAATGCACGTTCTTGTGACGCTTGAGTTACATGTCGTGCTTGGGCTTGTGGGTCGAGAGATTGTCGAGCACGACATGGATTTCGCGATCCGGATGATCGGCGACGACCTTGTTCATGAAGTCGAGAGAATTCAACGCGCCGCCGACGTTTGTTATGGCGCCCGACGACCTTGCCGCTTTTAAGATCGAGCGCGGCGAACAGCGTCGTCGTCCCGTTGCGTTTGTAGTCATGCGACTGGCCGGTGATGGCGCGCCCGTTGGGGAGCTTCAGATAGCCTTGCGCGCGTTCGAACGCCTGAATCGACGGCTTTTCGTCGATGGCGAGCACGATCGCATTCTCGGGCGGCGCCATGTAGGGCTCACCATTTCGGCTGCCTTGTCCCGATGAAGTCCGGGTCTGTCTCCTCTCCGGCACCAGGACTTGCGGCCGGCAAGATCCATTTTTGCCCTCGCAAAAACCGCCAGACATATTGCACATGGACGTCACCGAGCGCCCTGGCGATCAGCGGTCCGCTCCAGTTGGCGAAACCCTTGGCCGCGGCCCGTCGAGCAGCGCCAGAATACGGCGATCCGTCTCGCCGTCGTATTCCTTCGGCGCCGCGAGCGCCGACTTCCGAAAACCGGCGAGCCGATCCTTCGCATACGGCACCCGCCATTTGGACGCCGTGCCCGTCGTGCAGCCCACCTCGCGAGCGATCGCCCGGGTTGCGGCGCCCTCCGCCGCCAGAGCACGATCCGTGCCTTTAAACGCGTGCGATGCTCGGTCGCGTCGAACGCGCCAAACCCTCGAGTTCGGACCGCTCCAAATCCGTCAAGGTGATCGCCGTCGCGTCCGGAATGCTGCGCATTCAACCTTGAATTACGCCCCGGCCAATCAACGATAGTGGCGTTTGGTCGAGCGCGCTGTCGAAGCCGCGCAGCGAATTTGCCGGGACGGCGGCTTCAGTCCCGCCATTACCCTGAACGCGATCCGCGCCTGCATGGAAAAGCCGGATTGGGTCGCTGGCTATCGGGAGTTTGTGCAAGACGACATCTACAAGAACGGCAATCCGCTGAAGGGTGCGATCAACCGCGAGACCGGTTTTCGGATACGGGCCGGAATTGGCGGCAATTTTCAACGACCGCCAAGGCAAACCTATCCACACAATCAGCTCTGACATAGAGAACTGACTTGGATCAGGCTTTATCGGTATATCGCATCACCTCCGCCATGGTTTTTCCTATTTGCCGCGCTGGCTTTTCGGCGGTCGCTGAAATTGTTTGCCCACTTCGACTTTATCGGCGCCCGCCGCTTTTGGCGCACCGCCCATGGAAGCCGGAAGCGCGGAACCCTGCCGGCCGACCTGGGATGGCTTCCCAGCGTGCGAACTGGCGAGCAGATCGGCAAGAAGCGCCTTGTCCGAATCTCTGGTGAGGAAGCCCGGCAGTTCGCGGCGCAACCAGTCACCAAGGCGCTTCGAGAATTCCACATCGCCGGCATTTTCCAATCGATGGAGAACAAGCGCGCCGAGCAGCACTTTTCGCCTTGTGTCGTTGGCGCGCTCCTGTTTTCCCATGCGGGCTTGAAGCGCCTCTTTTCTGCGCGTCGAGTTGGGCAATTCGTTCGGCAATGCTTTTGCGGGCCATGGGCTATTCTTTCGCAAAATGTTTTGGGAGAACCACCCATAGGCGCAACTCTTCTGCCAAGCCGCTTTCACAAATCGCTGAATTGTTTGCGCCTGACTTTCGACTTGCCAACTGTCATGCGCGCACATGATGCCATCAAAATGCCAGCCACAGCGCGAACACCGAAACGTCCTGAGCGAAGCGAAGGATGTTTAAGGGCGCACTTACGAGTTGCTTCGCAACTCAGGCGCGGCTAGACTGCCAAGCTATCGGTAAATTGATTTGGCGGTTTTGATTGGCGATCTACCATCTCAGCATGAAGCCGATCAGCCGCGCGTCGGGGCGAAGCGCCGTGGCGTCCGCCGCCTATCGCGCGGCGAAAGCCTGACCAACGAGCGCGACGGCCTGACGCATGATTTCACCCGGCGGCAGGGCGTCGAGCATTGCGAGATCGTCATTGCGCAGGGGGCTGGAGCCGAATGGGCTTTGGACCGCTCGGCTTTGTGGAATGCGGCCGAGGATAGCGAAAGCGCAAAGATGCGCGGGTCGCTCGCGAATTCGAGATCGCGCTGCCGCATGAATTGAACGCCGAACAGCGGCTGGAGCTAACACGAGAGTTCGCGCAGGGTCTGGCGGATCGGCACGGGACGGCGGTGGATTTCGCCATCCATGCCCCGCATGGCATCCCGGATCGAGTCCGGGGAGACGGTCGCAATTTTCACGCGCATCTGATGATGACGACGCGGGCGGTGAATTCCGAGGGGCTTGGCGACAAGACGGCGATCGAGCGGGAGAACAAATGGCTTGCGGCGAATAATCTGCCGCTGACGCAGGTTCAGCTCGTCGAAATCCGCCAATCGTGGGAGCAGACCGCCAACGAGCATCTGGCGCGCGCCGGGCTGGAGATTCAGATCGATCATCGCTCGCATATGGAGCGCGGGCTGGAGATCGAGCCGACCGAGCATATGGGCGTTCACGCCACGCAGATGCAGCGGCGCGGTCAGGAGGTTTCGCGGACGCCGGCTCGACACCGAGGCGGCGCGGCGCAACGCCGAATTGATCCGGGAAAAGCCGGAACAGGTTCTTTCGATCATCACCGGCGAAAAGAGCGTGTTCGACCGGCGCGACGTTGCGCGGGCGCTGCATCGCTATATCGACCAGCCCGAGCTGTTTCAGGGGGCGTTTGCGAAGGCCATGGGCTCAAAGGCTCTTGTGGAGCTGGCGCCGGAGGTTCGCGCCGCGAGTGGGGAGGTTTTGGAGCCCGCCCGCTATTCGACGCGGGAAATGGTCGAGATCGAGCGCGGCATGGTTTTCTCGGCCGACCGGATGGCGCGGCGCGGGGCCATGGCGTCGGCGAGACCCATGTGGAGGAGGCGCTGGCGGCGCGCTCTTATCTTGCCGACGAACAGCAGGAGGCCGTCCGCCATATCACCGGGGAGGAGCAGCTCGCCGTCGTCGTCGGACTGGCGGGGGCGGGCAAGAGCACCATGCTGTCCGCCGCGCGCGAAGCATGGGAGGCGAGGGTTTTCGCGTTCATGGCGCGGCTTTGTCCGGGAAAGCCGCCGAGGGTCTCGAGGAATCTTCCGGCATCGCCTCGCGCACCTTGGCGTCGTGGGATTACGGCTGGCAGGCCGGGCGCGGGGAATTGGGTCCGCGCGACGTTTTGGTGATCGACGAGGCGGGGATGGTTTCCTCAAAACAATTGGCGCGCTTCATCGGCGAGGCCGAGCGGGCCGGCGCAAAAATCGTTCTCGTTGGCGATCCAGAGCAATTGCAGCCGATCCAGGCGGGGGCGGCGTTCCGGGCCGTCGCGGAGCGGGTCGGCTTCGCCGAGCTGGAGGGCGTTCGCCGGCAAGGGGAGGATTGGCAGCGCCAGGCGTCGCAGGATTTTGCGCGGCATCGGACCAGCGAGGGGCTTGAGGCTTACGCCGAGAGGGACGGGGTGCGGTTTTCGCAGACGCGGGACGAGGCGCGCGGGGAGATCGTGCGGGATGTTCTCAAGGACATGTCCGAGCGTCCGGACGGCTCGCGGATCGTGCTGGCGCATCGGCGCGCCGACGTTCGGGAGTTGAACGGGGCAATCCGCGCGGCGCGTCAGGAGCGCGGCGAGCTTTTGGGCGAGCGGTCCTATGCGACGAACGACGGCGAGCGGCATTTTGCGCCGGGCGACCGCGTGCTGTTTCTGGAGAACAATCGCGATCTTGGCGTCAAGAACGGGATGCTGGGAACGGTTCAGGAGGCCGAGGAAGGCCGGCTGGTGGCGCGGCTCGACACTGCGCAGGGGCCGGGGCTCGGGCGGGAGGTTTCCGTGTCGACGGCGGATTACGCCGCGATCGATCACGGCTATGCGACGACAATTCACAAATCGCAGGGGGCGACGGTCGATCGCGCCTATGTGCTGAGTTCCGGCAGCATGGACCGGCATTTGACCTATGTCGCGATGACGCGGCACCGCGAGGAGGCGACGCTTTATGCCGGCCGCGACGAGTTCGGGGATTTGCAGGGACTATCCGAGCGGCTTGGCCGGGCCGGCCTGAAGGAGACGACGCTCGATTACGCCAGGGATTTTGCCGAGCAGCGCGGGATGGCGGATCGGCTCGGGGTTTCGAGCGAGATCGTGGTTCCCGGCCGCGCCGAGAGCGACGCGCAACGCGCGAAGGAGTTCGACCGCGAAGTCGCCGCGCGCCCGTCCGAATTGTCGGCGGAGGGCGACGCGAGAGAAACACAGCAGCGCGCCGCGCCGGACCGCGAGAAGCTGCGGGCGTATGGCGAGGCCGCGAAAGCCGCGTTCGCTCGCTCGCGAGAGGTTGCGGCGGAGGGCGCGGAAGAGCGTCAGGACGAGCGCGCGCAAACGTCGGCGCCGCGAGAAGCGCAAGAGACGGAGCGGCAGCAGGCTTCGCCGTCCCTCGACGCCGAGCGGATGCAGGCTATCGAAAGGCAAGCGAAGCTCGCCTTCTACAAGGCGGAGGGCGCCGCCAAAGCCCGCGAAGCTTTTGCGCAGGCGGAAGCGCGCCGCGCCATGGAGGCCGAGCGCGTGCGGGCCGAGGCGGAACGAGAGCGGCTGGCGGAAGAGCAACTGCTCAAAGAGCAGAACCGCGAGCGCGAGGTCATGCGGCAGCGTTCCCACGATCACGGGCATGAACGCTGATTTTTCTAGGATGGATTGGAGGCCAGCATGGGAAACGAGTCAGACGGCGGCGCGAGGATGGAAGAAATCGGCGGGATGATCGTTCACGCCGAAGCCGCACAAGCCGCGCTCGACAAGGGACTCGCGGCGCATGCGGAGAACGTCGCGAACATCACGCGGCTGATCCAGTATGGCGCCGGCGTTTTGAAGAAACTTCAGGCGGAAGCGGAGCAGCTTGGGCCGCGCGCCGAACAGGCCGGGGCGGGCGCCGTGCGCGAGGAGGTTCGGGAGAGCCTCGCGGGCGCGGGCGCCGTTGTCGGCGATGCGGCGCGCGAGGCTCTTCGTCCGGTGATGGCCGACGTCGTGGCGGTGATCGGCGAAGCGCATCGCGCCGGCATGAGTCTCGACGAGAAGGCGGAGCGGTTTTCGAACCGGATGCTGGCGATCATGGCCGTGAGCGCGATCGGCGCGGTGATGCTGGTTGCTTTCGGCGTTTGGGTTGCGCTCGCCTGGCAGCGTTCGGAGATCGCGAGCCTTGAGCAGGAAAAAGCCGACTTGCGCGGCGAGATCGCCGCCATGACGGAAGTTTCACAAAGGATGCAGGCGCAGGGGCTGAAAATCGAGTTTCAGCGATTGCAAAGAAGCCAACGGTCGCATGCGCCTCTGCGTCGCCGTTCAGCCGGGCATGCAGCGCTGGGGAACCGAGCAAGCGCCGTTCTATGTGTTGAAAGGCTATTGAGTGGGGCACCGTCAAGATGCTCATGCGCTGCTATGTAATTTCCATCCAATTATCCCCTATTCCTCTCCGCGCGCGCGTGGCGTACACAACATGCCCGAAGATGCGGGCGGCCATGTTTAACGTCCGCCA
Organism: uncultured Alphaproteobacteria bacterium; assembly: GCA_963742215.1. GTDB lineage: Bacteria > Pseudomonadota > Alphaproteobacteria > Rhizobiales > Xanthobacteraceae > BOG-931. Next base: position 300,922 of record CAVULJ010000010.1, on the reverse strand, counting down.
CGCGCGCACAGATCGGAAGGCAGGTTCTTAACTCGAAGAATTGCGCGCGACAATCGGCAGCGACGGCCAACGGAAATGTCAGCAGCGTCAGCGCGGCGCGCGCCCCGTCCTTGGCCAGAGGCGCCGAACTCGGCGCGCATCCTGGCATCGTCGTCGGTGCGCGGAACGCGTCGACGCCATCGGGGCCACGGCATAATATCAATGCCATCGGACACACTCCATGAACCCCGTGTGCGTCAGGTTGGAATTCGCGAAATACGCATTGGCGACGAGGTAGGTCGTCGTCGCGCTCGACGCATTGATGACGGTCTCCCCCATGGGTCAGTTGCCATTGGCGTGTTCGCCGCGACGGCGAGCGTCTGGTCCACAAAGCGAGACGCCGGCGCCCGGCGCGCTGGGAACCGCCGCGCTGGCCGTGTTGATGCCGCCGGCAAATCGGCTCTGCGTCGTGGTCGAGGCCGGGTTGGTTCGGTCGTTAGCACGGCATAGCCAGTCGCCAGCGCTCAGACTGATCGAACAAACATTGATCGCCATCCCACTCGTGGGCTGCGAAACGGCCGATCCCGAGCAGTTCGGGCGCTCGCCTATCATTCCAGCGGGCGCGTCCGCGCCGGTGGCCGATCCGACAAAGCCGCCGTTTCGGACACGCTGCCCTCCGCGACAATACTGCCGGATTTGCACGTCGTGGGAGGAGGAGCACCTGGTGTTATGCTACCATTGTCAACCCACGCGGCGGGCGTTGATCCAATCCCCAGCGCCCCGTTCCCCGCATTGTTGCCATTGAGACTGTCCCAAGTCACGGTGGCGAGCGACCCCGTTGATCCACCCGCGCGGCCATAAATATTAACCGCTACGATGCCGGGACTCCATGTCCAAGTTATCTTGTTCGTCGCGACACCAGAACTTAGTGATGCCGCGTTCTGGATCGTAAACGGAGACGATGAGGAACATTCATTTCCCTCTCGATCCAAGGTCGTTATTTCATAGGTATAAGTCGTGGAGCCTGAGCCAAGTAATGCAGTAGCGCTTGGTCTGGAAGAACCATTTGACCCGAGCACTGGCGTCGCTAGAACCCTTAGCGGTCCTCCATAAATAGTGGACTCTCCGTCGAAATAACTTGTTCTCGACCTAAATGAGCGATCAACGGGATGATACCAATCCAAGGTCACTTGCTGTGGAGGCGGCGCTACATCTCCAGCGTTTAACGAAGGCTCATAAATAATTTGACGACCATCGTTGTTCCAAACCAGAGACCCTAGATTTAAAGTATTTGGCCATACGCCCGAGCCGCCACGAAACGTGAATTTCCCGTATGTCAATGACGATGGATGGTAAAGAGCGAATGTGATATTCGGAGAACCGGCATAGGTGCTAGCCACTAAGCTAAAGTTAATAAGATTGATGGTCCACCGCGCTAGCCGTGGTGGTGTCAATAACGACCCCATCAGATCTAACATTAGCTGGTGCGATTTGGAATGCTCCACTATAGACAGTGAATGATCCAGAACTTCCTGTCATCTTGAGAAGAGCCACGGAGCCTTCACTATCAAGGGACAACGCGGTCAATGACCCTCCGGTATTTATTTGCGCGACATATGATGAAACATCGGCATACAGATTGTTAAATATAAGTTGACTGTTTGTTTATCACCCCGATTATTGTAGTTCTTTATATTTACCGTATTGAAATGTATCAGGCTAGCATTTGGATTGTCGGATAGTATTGCTGAATTAGACTCATACGATATATATGTGACGCCTCCAAAATCATATGTATCCCCATTTATTTTTCCTGTAAAATATATTCCATTTACAAACTCGCCAGCGCCAACCTGCCCCCCAATTGACAAGTTGTTGAAATGCAAGCCATCGGCTAATCCCGCCACGCCGCTCGGCTGAAATTTAATCGCAGCGGATGGAGGATTAGTCAGGTTTCCATTAAACTGCATATCTTCCATCCCGCCGCCAATGCCAGTATTGAACTGCACCATTGGGATGTTTGCAGGTCCAACCCAAGAAAGATAAGTTTGTGGGGCATTTGGTAAGTAATACCCGCCCGATGTTCCCCAGCCTTTCCCTCTAAAAGTAATACCATTGCCATAAGGAACGGTGATCGTGTTATTAATATAATACCCTGCCATCTCAATTATACCAGAAGCATAAGCAGGATATCCCGATCCGCCACCACCAGTGTTGAAATAATTTACAGCGTTTTGAATGGCATTGGTGTTATTAGTAGCACTGATTGAATCCGAGGCCGTGTGCGACGTTGGCCCGCACTGCTCGGGGCGAATAGTCGAACGACGTCAGCGAATACCATTGCGTCGCGCCGGCCGCCAGCGTAATCGACAATCTGCAGGTGTGAGACGGTTCGTTGGCCACGGTCACATAGAGCCCGTCGCCAAGATCGCCCGCCGCCGAGTATCCCGTCGTTTAAATCGTCGCCGGAGCCGCGACCGGATGAAAATTCGCCTCGATGTTGACGAGCGTATCGGCGGCGTTCGGAATATTGCCAAGTATTCCAAGTGCGTCGCGGTTGGGCGCCGACGGCCAACCCGAGAATGGAGCGGACTGAAAGTTGTCCGCGTTCGCCGCTGAGAGATTGCACCACGCGGCGATAAGCATTAGCGCGAGATAAGACCAAATCCTCATTAGATCCACATTCGCCGGATGGCCAGCGATTTTGAGCCTATCCCGAGCCGACTGACGGTTTCCGGCAAGCGTATAGTCCCAGCCGGCCGAGTGAACCGGGCTGCGGGGCGGCGAATACCACGCGGAGCGTTAAAAAATGGTTTCCCGTCATCGAGGCACAGCTCTACCTTGGTTTTGCTCCGACTCGCGACACAAACGCACTGCGCTGTTGATGGGACTGGCGGCGGCCGAAGTTCGGCGAGCATCCGCAAGATGTCCGCGAACAGGTCTCGTGGAATGGCGGGCTCCGCCATCTGGAACGCGACATAGCGGGCGTGACCGACGACCTTCGCGCCGATCTTGATGAGTTTTTCATTGAGCGTCGTCAGCAACCATTCCTTGATCGGCTCCGGCGTCGCCAGCTTGCGCAGGAAGTTGCCGAGATTGTAGGCGAGCGCATGAAGATGAAGGCGCACGGCGTTCGCGGCGAAGGGCGGCATGACAGCAGCGTCCATTTGATCGCGCCTTTGCCTTCCTTGATGTATTGCTCGCATGTCCCGCGCTTGTTGTAGAAGCCGACGACACTCTCGGCGCGTCGCGCCATGTTGGTCACGATGAAGCCGACGCGCGGATAAAGCTCGCCCGGATGCCGCTCGACCTTGGCGACGACGCGGCGCGGTTTCGACCAGCTTCCGGCCCGATAGGTGAAGTTTGCATGGGAGCGCCGCACTTCATTCGGCGGCCGCCCCACGGGGCGCTTCAGCAAATGGCCGATCCTTTCTTGCAGGACGCGGTTGGCCGGCAAGCGAATAGCGTATTTGATCCCCTGGCCTTCAAGATAGTCGTAAATCTCGGGATTGGCGAAGCCGGCGTCGCCTCGGAAATAGATGCGTGAGACGTGGCCTTTGTAGCGCGCCACGACAGGCTTGAGCACGCCCTCCCAGCCGTCGGCGCTATGGACGTTGCCGGGACGCAGCGCGCAGTCGCTCCAGATCACCAAACTGATTGAACAGAAACAGCGGATGATAGCAGGTGCAGTCGTAATGCCCGTTCCAGCCGCTCTTCTCCTGTTCGCCATGGGTGGGACTGACGCTTGAATCCATGTCGAGGATGACGCCTTTGGGCGGTCGGCGCGCATGCACGCGGTCGATCCACTGGCCGGAAAGATCGGCGAGCGCCAACAGTTCTTTCGGCGGTGAGCCAACGCGTTTCGAAGCGGCCCATTTGGCTGGCCGACGCCGCGCCAGACAGTGCCGCCCTGCCGCCGACGACCCAGCGTATCGCCGGATCATGGCGCAGGCGCTCGGCGTCGTTCACATCCTCATAGCCCGCGAGCCGCCCGAACACCGATTGACGCAATAACCCGACGAGAGCATGTCGGCCATTCTTGCCGGTGCGGGCATCGGCGAGCGTTTCGCCCGCCATCGCGGAAAGACCGAGCGCGTCGTCAAGTTCCCGATAGGCGAGCAATCCCGCGTCCGAAGTGACCACCGATCCGCGAAACTGGAGCATCAATCGGCGGTCGAAATTGAGCCTGAGAGCCTCGCCGCTTGATTCACCCATCGGGTTCGTCATGATGGCCTCGATCAATGGAGCGCAATCTCCTGATAATTATGCATCAATCGTTGCGTTCGTACAAGGAAAACGTGCGTTATCCGGTGAATGCGGGTCAGGATCAGTTGAGCGCTTTTCAAGGTAGGCTAAAGTCTGAAGGGAAGTCGTGGGTTAGTTGAGCAGCGCGGCTGCGCAATCCGACAAGCTGCGCCGCGCTGCTCGAACCCCGAGATTGCGGGTGCGGCCAGCGACATTTCTAATGAGCGCAAGCTGCGACTTGTCTATCGGGTTCTGACAGACGAAATTCGCTGAACGGGCGTTATGGAACTCGGAACGTCCGGGAGACTGGACTTTCCTGCGTAATTACTCAATAATTGAACGATGCTTATACAAAAGCAATGGCGGTCCAATGGCCACGCATCACAGTCAGCCCGAAATTATCGACGGTAAGGCCGTCCAGAGCCTTGTTGAGGCGCACGCCATTCGCGGCGCGACCGTCCTCGGCCAGCCCGGCGGCTGGGCCGTCCTCGTGCGCTACGGCGTCCTGGAGCGCGCCGTCGCCGCGCAGCGCGCCCGCAAGCCGCGCCTGTGGCGCAACCTCGCCACCGCCGCCGCCTTCGTGCGCGACGAACTCGGCGTCGCCCGCTTCGAAGTAGATACGCTCGATCACGCTCCCGACGCCATCACGCGCAAACGCCCCGACCAAGCCGAGCGTCTGCGTAGGCAACGAGAGGCCACCGAACACGACGCTTGGTTCCGCGCCGAAGTTCAAAATACCCTCGACCGAATCGACTCGGGCGAGGTTCAATTCATCGACGAAGACACATGGAAAGAACGCTCGGAGCCAAGCGCGCCGAGCTTTCGCGTCGCGCCGCCGCACAGGGCGAATAAGCCGTGCGGCTGCTGCGCGGCGAGAGTTACGCCGAAGACCTTGAACACATTGCCCGGGTCATCGCCAAGGACAAACCCGGTGCCGCCCTCGCCATGTGGGACGAGATCGAGGCCCAGGTCGAGCGCCTGAAAGATTTCCCGAATTCTGGCAGGCTCGGACGCCTCAAGGGCACGCGCGAACTGGTCGTGCCCCGCACCCCCTTCATCATCGTCTACCGTCTCACCAAGGAGCACGTCGAATTGCTCCGTGTCCTCAACGGCGCTCAGAAATGGCCATAATACCAACCCTCGCTGATCAAAACCCATGGGCTCAATCTCGCAATCCGATAGACATGATGCGCCACGGTTGCTCGACGAGCTTGTTCCATGCGCCGCAGCAGTGATCTACGATGTCGTCGTAGGATTTGAACACGCGGTTCGATAGCCAGTTGTCGCGGATGAACTGCCAGACGTTCTCGGTCGGGTTGAGTTCCGGGCATTTGGGCGGCAAGGGCATTATTGTGATGTTGGCGAGCTTATCGACATATGCCAGCTGGCCTGATCGACGAGCAGGAGAACCGGGGGGGGGGGGGCGCGGTCCCGGCGATTTCAGAAAGTTGCAGGTTCATCGCGAAGATGTCGCAGGCGGGCAGGACCAGGCCCGCGCCCTTGCCTTCCTTTGGGCAAATGGCGCCGAAGATATAGGTTGAAGAGGTTCGTTGATCCTTCGGGGCGCTGGGCCTCGAGCCGCGTTTCGCCCAACGTCGCGTGATCTTGTTCTTCTGGCCGACGCGGGCTTCATCTTGAAACCAAATTTCTATCTTGTCGGGTGAGAACCTTTTCGCACGCGATTTTCTCCAGGCGGGTCGGGAAACTTTTTTAAAATCCTCGATCGCTCCTCGGTCGCGGTTGGCGCGGCGCTGCTTGGAGCGCGTTTCTTCAAGAAAAAGTGAGCGGTCGAGAACCCGTCCGCGAGGTTTCACGATTGGGACTTTTGTGAGAAATCGGGCCTGTCACCATCCGTGGCGAAACATTGCATCCGAGTCGTCGAATTTGCGTTTCACCAAAGTGAGCGACAATGACGCTTGGTTCGGCCGCATGTCCGCGACGAAATCAACACATCCACAAAAATTTTAAGAAAACTGGCGATTTTTCGTTCTCATCTTAATTGCGCGGAGATTTTTTTCATGCATTGGGTAGCGATATCACTAATCGCCCGTGGGAGCAACCCGCATATGCTCGAGGATGCAGCCCGAATGGCCTCGATCGCCGCCGCCGGTTCCCGCTTTTCGCGGCGAGAGCTGTTCGTCTGGCTTGCATCGATTCTCCGCGCTTCGGCTTTCGCCCAAAGCATGACGAATGGCGGCACGACCGCCCTCGGCGTGGCGAGTGTCGGCGCATTCCGCTTCTGGGCTGGTTCGCGGTTCTACGATTGCTCTATCTCCAAACATCATCCGCCCTCGCGTCGAAACAAGACTTTTGGGCGGCGGGCGTCATCGTCGCGATCAATTTTCTGCCGGGCGGCAACGCGATCTGGATCGCGGCGACCCTCGCGGCCCTCTATATCTACGCGGGGAATGAAAAAGGATCGAACGGCCGCGCGGGAGCCAGCGGTCCTCGGGGCTCTGTCCGTGCAATCCCTTTGGGGTAAAACCTTATTTAGTCTGTTCACCGGCTATCTTCTGTGCTCCGACGCCGCGCTCGTGGGCGTCGCCCTCAAATTGACGCGGGGCGGTTTCGACTGGCATGAAAACGTCATTTCGTCTCAGCATTTCTCGGTCGGAATTTATAACGGTTGTTCGTCCTTCCATAATATTTCGCTCGCGGTGCTCTGCTGGATTTCGTTGACAAAACTGCACCGGCCGACATTCATCAAGTCGGATTTCAAGTTCGGCGCCGCGGCCTGTCTCGCGATGATCGCGCTCAACGCGGCGCGCCTTTATGCGATCTCGCTCAGTCGCGAGAGCTTCGCCTATTGGCACGATGGCGCCGGAGCCCAGATATTCGCCGTGACCGCGTTGTTCGTCATCGCGGCGATCTGCGCGTGGGGGGCTTCAATCGGCGGCGCGAAGCATGAATAACTGGCTTGTTCGGGGACTTTCTGCTGGCCTTGCTGCTGTGCTCGGCCGCGATAAGCGCGACTTCGCAAAACGACGTCGGGGAGAACGTGCATATCGATGAAGCGGTCAACGTCTTCATGACTAGCCGCGGTTTTTCCTTCAAGCGAACCATCGACGTCGACGGCGAACTCCTCGACCCATGGTTTTCGACACTCCATCTTGCGGCCGTCCGCTTCAAGTCGCTCCCACTTCCCGCAATTTCCAGGCGAGAACGCTTTTCGATCATGTTGGCGCCGCCGGCGACGCTCGATTCTTCGCCTATCTCGGGCTGATCACGCAACGGGAGGACAGCCGCGGCATATTCATCGAGCACCTCAAACAACGCGCGCTCGAATTATTGGGCCTCTCGTCATACGAACTCGACAGCATGATGGTCGTGATCAACGAGCCCGCGGGCTGCGACATCGCCTCGCGCATCGACTGGTCGACGCTGTGGAAAAAGGATTTCCGCTCGCATATCGCGAAAAATAAACCGGCGGCGAGCCAGGAAGGCGCGACCGCGACGCCTTATACCAGCCCCCGCTGACGCAGACTTACGAAGGGGATTTCCGATTCGCTGAAATTCGATTCTTGTCTTGGCGAACGCGAGGAGGTTCGTCATGGCGGCGGCGAGCCGCCAGCGGCAGCCCCGCCGCCGCCATCTCCGCCTCCCCCCTCACCTCCGCCGCTCGATCTTGCCGGGCGCTGGCATTTCACCGCCGCGGCCGGCGGCGGCTGCTTCATGACGCTCGGCGACGCGCCCGGCGCCTCACAGGGCACGATAGCGCCCGAGGGTGGTTGTCCCGGCAACTTCTTCACCAGCCGGAAGTGGACATTCGAGCATGACAACCTGATTATCCGCGACCACAAGGGCCAGCCGCTTGCAACGCTGTCGTTCACAGGCGGCCACTTCGAAGGACAAGACAACAGTGGCGGCACCATCACGCTGTCGCACTAGTGGTTCGATTCAAACATTCGCATCCCGGTTCGGAGCCGCCCTGCGCGAATGTTTGAATCAAAGAACCATTGGCAACCATAAGCGGCTGGTGAAGCTTTGGATTTGAGGTAGTATCTCAGTTTGAATTTTGGCGCTCTTGACGCCCCTCGCCTTGTTCGGATTGATAAAGCGCGGTTCGTTGAATGTCCGCTTCGCTCCAAAAGCGACCGAATTGTTGCGTCGCCGCGAAATGTCGCGAAGGGCCAGTTGCGTCGCTTTGCACTGCGGAAAACAGTCGGTCTTTCCACAGTTGGACACCTCAAAGTCGGTCACCGATTTGCCGACCGGGGCGTGTGTTTTTTAATTGTGCTTCATTGTGCGGCAACAAGTCGCCGCTCGGCGCTTTCGACGACCATCGGTGTTTCCCAGTCTTGCCGCTGCGGTGTGACAGCCCAACGCTTGGTTGCCATCGCCACCCAGTCGGCCGTGTGGAACGCGTTGGCGGCGGACACACTTTCCCAGAGATAAATTCCCGCCAGCGACCTGCCATCCGGCGTGATCCCATAATACTTGCGGATCAAACCCGGGATTCCCTCATAGTTTTGGGCCGTCGCATTGATGTCTCGATCAGTTGGCCTTTGGATGTGCCTGCTGGTAGTTTGTATGTCCATATCACCGTATGCATAGTGCGTCTCCAGCGGTCTAATAATTTCACTTTAGCACGTTCGTTAGGCGTCGTATCGTGCCAGCCCCCAAGACGATCAAACTACTTGGTCCGGCAAAGTTAATTGATCGCCGTTTGCTGCGCTCGGGGCTCTACGCGCTTTTGCTGGTCATTCTTTTTTTGTTGTTCACGACGACCGAATGGCTGATCGAGCACTACCTAGAGGCCAGCAAGGATCACAGCCTCATCGCTGCGTTGTCGATCGCTATCGGCCTAGCGATTGTTTTCCAAACGTTTCACAAACGCATCGAGCATACCGTCGAAGGCTGGCTGCATCACAGTCTGCATGAGCGGGAGAAAGGAACTCCCGGCGCTTACGCAGGAAATCACTCTGATCCGCGATCGTAAGGCGCTCGAAAAACGCGTAATCGATCGCCTCGATCAGCTGTTGGCGACAGAAGGTGCCGCGCTTTATCTCAATGAAGTCGGAGAGAAGTTTCAGCTTGCCTATACGGCGGCCGCCTCCCAACCGAGAGAAATCTCCGCCACCGACCCTGCGGTTATACATCTCCGCCTCCAGCGCGGCTCGATTATACCGCGGTCGACCGGCTCAAGCCTTTCGGCGCCGCTCGTTTGGCCGGTTCATTTGCATGATCGTCTGATCGGTTTCATCGCCGGTGGTGACCGGCGTCATACTGAAAGCTTCGATGAAAGCGAAATCCATGCTGTGGGCGAGTTGGCCAAGACCCTGGGAACAGCGCTTGCGCTGATCGACCCTGCGCTTGCGGATAGAGAACAGTCTGGCCTCGCCGAAAAGAAAAACAATCTTCCGCAGCATTTGACGCCGTTGATCGGAAGGGAAGCCGAACTCGCCGAAGTCAAATCGTTGCTGGAGACAACGAGCCTGCTGACGCTCGTGGGCGCCGGTGGCATGGGCAAGACGCGCTTTTCGCTGGAAGTCGCGGCCGCCCTGCTGGATCGCTTCAAGGACGGCGTGTGGTTCATCGAGCTCGCGCCCGTCGGCGATCCGGCCCTTGTAATCCGCACTGCCGCTGAAGTTCTGGGCGTGCACGAGGAAGCGGGCCGGCCCCTGCTCGATACCTTCCTGGAGTTTCTTCGCCGCAGAAATCTCCTGCTCGTTCTCGACAACTGCGAACACCTCGTCGAAGGCTGCGCCCGCTTTGCTGCGGCGGCGCTGCGGGCCAGCAGCGGGCTACGCATCCTCGCCAGCAGCCGCGAAGCATTGGATATCGCGGGCGAATTGGCGTGGCGCATGCCGCCTTTGCCGACGCCGGACGCCGCTGCGCGCGAATCTGGCGATCTGCTTTTGCAATATTCCGCCGTTCGGCTGTTTGTCACGCGCGCCTCATTCGCCTCGCCATCGTTTCGGCTGACTGCCGAAAACTCAGTTGCCGTTGCGCGCATCTGCCGCCAACTGGATGGCATTCCGCTCGCGATCGAACTGGCGGCCTCCCGGGTCAAGGCCATGCGGGTCGAACAGATTGCCGAGCGTCTCGGTGATCGCTTCCGTCTGCTGACCGGCGGCAGCCGTACCGCGCTGCCGCGCCAGCAAACGCTGCGCTCGACCATCGACTGGAGCTACGATCTTTGCACGATGTTGAACGGGTAATGCTGCGGCGTCTGTCGGTATTTGCCGGCGGCTGGACGCTGGAGAGCGGCGGAGGCGGTTTGCGCGGGTGAGGGAATCGAGTCCGGCTGATGTGCTCGACCTGCTCACTCGCCTGGTCGACAAATCGCTCGTCATCCCCGACGACAAGGCAGTCGAGCCGCGCTACCGGATGCTCGAGACGATACGCCAATACAGCCGTGAAAAGCTGGTTGAAGCGAATGAGGCCGAACAGATCGGCGACAGGCATCTCACGTTTTTCACCAGACAGGCCGAGTGGTTGGAGCCGCGTTTCTATTGCCCCGACCAGTTTCGCTGGTACGCCAAAGCCGAGGTCGAGCTGGACAACTTTCGCGCGGCACTTGAGCATTCGCTCTCGCCAACGCGGGTGCGCGACGGAATGCGTCTCGGCAAATCGTTGCACCGCTATTGGGTAGCCCGCGTTTATTGGCGTGAGGCGAATGGCTGGTTGAAACGCCTCCTCGCGGTATCGGGCACGGAAGACGGCACCCCGCTTCGCGCGCGCACGTTGTTCGTTACCGGGCACATCACAAATTATTATGATCCGACGCAGGCCCGGAGTTTTGCCGAGGATAGCCTGCGCCTCGCCCGATCACTCGACTACAAGGAAGGAATAATCGATGCCCTGTGGCTCATGGGCTGGTTGAACTATCCGAAGTTGGACGGCACCGCTGCCCCGTATTTCGAGGAGAGCATAGAACTCGCCCGCGCGATCGACTACGTGTTTGGCGCCGTGCATGCCTATGCCTGGTACGGCGTCTACAAAATCGGCGTTGGTGATTACGAAGGGGCAAAATTGGCGCTACGTGAAGGCATGGTGCAGGCGAACGGCTTGGTGATTACTCGCAACAAATTGGCGCTGCAAGAAACCGAGCGGATTGGCGGCGATGCCACGCTGCTCGGGCGGTGCGCCGGGAATCTAGGTTTGGTGGCGATGTTGCAAGGCGACTTTGTTGCAGCCAAGTCCTACCTCGACCAAAGTCTGGCTCTGGTCAGAGGCGCCGACAACCGCAACAGCATTGCAGAGTCGCTCTGGCTTCAAGGCAGGCTCGCCCTGCGTCAGAACGATTTTGATCCGGCGCTTTACCATTTCAAAGAGAGCCTTGCACTGTATCGGACATATACAAACTCGGTGTGGGTTACGAGAGACCTCGTCTATATTGCGATTTTGCATGTTGCGCGAGACGCAATTCACGATCGCTGCGCAGTTGGTCGGCGCACTCGACGCGCGCGACAAAGCGATTGGTTCGATCAATGCACACCTTGGTTCACGCGCTTCGATCGCTGAATACCAAAGCGCGGTCGAGAACCTCCACGCTAAAATGCCAGCAGCGGCCTTCGACGCCGAGTGGAAAGCGGGACACGGATTGACCTTAGAACAATCGATCGAGCTTGCCTTGTCGTAGGGAGCCCGCTCTCACTTTTGAGCGCCACAATCGTGCACTCATGGTGAGCGCTGTGGAGAAAGTCGAGACGATAATCTCGGCAGATATGCGGTCAACAGAGCATCTCAAGGCGCGAGCATCGCACTGCACCATCATGCGACTGCGTTTGTCGCAGTTGGGTCATTCGCTACCGAGCCATCCAGTCCGCATGTCGACCGATGTCCGCTATTCCACCAAAAGCGGAAGTCAAATCAGGCGCGGCTATCGGTAATTCAAATCCCGTTGCTAACGATCATCCTAGTCCGCGGTTTGGTTGCTGGCATCAGCCGGGCGCCTCCAAATTCAAACTGAGACACTACCGGATTTGACATTCGCTTGACGAATTGGCGGAATGGCAGGTAGCGAGTGTCAAATCCGCTTCACTAGCGCAAAGTCGAAATCTCATGGCCGAATATCAGCTTTATTGTTTCGCCCAGTCGGGCAACGCCTACCGCGCCGCGCTGATGCTCAACCTGATTGGCGCGGACTGGGAGCCGATTTACGTCGACTTCTTCAAGGGCGGCGAGACGCGCACGCCGAAATACCGCGCCGAAGTCAACGAAATGGGCGAGGCGCCGGTACTCGCCCACGCGGGCAAGAAGCTCAGCCAGTCTGGCGTGATTCTGAGCTACCTCGCGGAGCGTTCTGGAAAATTCAAACCAGACGACACCGAAGACGCTCGACTTGAAGCGCTACGCTGGATCATTTTTGACAATCAGAAGGTCAACGGCTTTCTCGGGCCTTATCGCTTCCTGAAAAACTTTGCCAAGCCGGCGGGCGATCCCGCTGTGATGGCGTTTTTAAAAGCCCGGATCGACGGCAATCTTGCGATCCTCGACAAGCGGCTGGCTAAAGCGCCCTTCGTGCTCGGCGACAAACCGACCATCGCCGACATTTCATTTTGTGCTTATCTCTACTATCCGCCGGAGGAATTCGGCTTCGACATTGCTGCCGAACATAAAAACATCGCAGCCTGGCTCGGGCGAATGAAAGCGCTTCCGAACTGGGCGCATCCTTACGATCTGATGCCGGGATATCCGCTCAATCTTTGATTTATTCAGGACGTGGACTCGTAAAAATTCGGCTGAATGTCTGCTTCGCTCCGAAAGCAGCCGAATTGCCGCGCGGCAGCGATAATGTCGCGATGGGCCGGGAGCGTAACCCATGTTGCGCTTCACTTGTTGGGCTCAGCTGTCCTTTAAGGTCGGGACCCCGGTCCCAGAATCCGGGCCACGCGACCACCCCATCCCGGCATGCGCCTGGGACTTGAGCATCATGACATCAGTTTTTTAGTCGGCAGAATGGGCGCGATCGAAACATTGCGGAAGCCCTAGATGTCGCGTCACGACCTCCAAACCGGCCATCAAACGACCGCCGACACGCTCTACACCTTCGAGAACTCGGGAGCACAAGCGGCAACGCGCTTTTCAGCGCTGGCCGATATCTTCGACCCCGGAACGATCCGGCACCTCACGGAAATCGGCGTTGGCAACGGTTGGCATTGCCTGGAAGTCGGGGCTGGAGGAGGCAGCATCGCAACGTGGCTCTGCGACCGGGTCGGCAGCAACGGGCACGTGCTTGCGACCGACATAGATACTCGATTCCTCGAAACGCTGAATCGATCGAATCTGGAAGTCAGCCGGCACGATATCGAATCCGATCCCCTCCCGTTGGCGAAATTCGATCTCGTGCATTTTCGCCTGGTGCTTGGCCACCTGCCAAATCGAGACGAGGTTCTTGGCCGGCTCGTTACTGCGCTCCGGCCTGGCGGCTGGATTCTGGCGGAGGAGTTTGACTCATGGTCGCTTCGTCCCGACCGTTCGATCAGCGAGGCGGAAACGTTTCTCAAAGCCTTCGAGGCCATGCAAGCTGTGATGGGGCGGCACAGGTTCGACGGTTACTACGGCCGCCGGCTGGTCGCTCGTCTGCGCGCCCATGATCTGGCTGAGATTTCGGCCGAAGGCCGCGTGTTCATGTATGAAGGGGGAACGAGCGGCGCGGATTTGACGCGTGCCTCCATTTCCCAGACGCGCGACGAAATGATCGATGCCGGAGCAATCTCCGCGACCGAAATCGAGCGTGATCTGCTGCAATTGGACAAGCCGGACTTCATGATGCCGTCGCCGATCATGTGGGCAGTTCGAGGACGTCGGCCCGCGGGCAGGCAGAAGCCGTAGGGAGGAGACCATGCAAGTACACCGCCGCCGATTTCTGCGCCTGCTCGCCGGCGTGCCCGGCCTACCGGCCGTCTTGCGGAGCGCGAGAGCGGAAACTTATCCGTCTCGGCCGGTCCGTATCATGGTCGGCACTGCTCCCGGCGGCGGCGCCGGATATATTGGCGCGGCTGATTGGACAATGGCTATCAGATCGCCTCGGCCAACCGTTCGTTGTCGAGAACAAACCAGGAGGTAGCACTAACCTCGCCACTGAGGAAGTCGCCAAAGCACAGCCCGATGGTTACACGCTCCTGCTGTTGGTCCCCAGCAATGCTGCCATCAACGGGTCGCTCTACAACAACCTGAACTACGACTTCGCGCGTGACCTGACGCCGGTGGGGGGTGTCAGCCGAGAGACTGAGGTGATGGTGGTCAATCCGTCGTTTCCAGCCAAAACAGCTCCCGAATTCATAAGTTATGCCAAGGCGAATCCTGGAAAAATCAATATGGCGTCTCCCGGCATCGGAACGGGGCCCCACATGGCCGGTGAGCTGTTCAAGTACATGACTGGTATCGAGATGACGCACGTGGCCTACCGCGGTTCCGCGCCGGCAATTACCGATCTACTTGGCGGTCAAGTGCAGGTTTATTTCGCGCCTCTTTCCACATCGATCGAGTATGTCAGGACCGGCAAGCTGCGGGCGCTCGGGGTCACTACCGCGGCACGCGTGGCGGCACTGCCGGACGTACCGCCGCTCGGCGATTTCGTGCCCGGCTACGAGACGAGCACGTGGTACGGCATCGGCGCGCCGAAAAAGACGCCGGCCGAGATCGTCGACAGGCTCAACAAAGAGATCAACATAGGTCTCGCTGATCCCGGCATGACCGCGCGACTTGCCGCGCTCGGTTCATCGGCATTTCCTGTTTCGCCTGCCGAATTCGGCAAATTCATCGCAGATGAAACCGAGAAGTGGGCCAAGGTTATCAAGTTCGCGCGCATTGAGCCCGAGTAATAGACGATGGCATGGGTCGACTCCTTCGATCCACGCTTTAGCCGGGACTGGCTCAGCTACACCGCTGCTGGCGGGCAACACCTCGACTGCCGAGGGCTCGCTTTGACGAACGTCGAGAATTAGGATCAGCCCGCAGAGGGTCTGGTCCGCATGTCGCAGTCTCGACAGAAAATTCGATTCTGCGCGAGCGCCGATGGCACGCGCATCGCCTATGCGACCTGCGGCTCGGGTCCCCCGCTGGTGTGGGTGCAGTTTTGGACTCACCACCTAGAATTCGACTGGGATAGCCCGGTCTGGGCTCCCTGGCTGTCCCTACTGGCGAGGCATCACACATTAATCCGTTACGACTGGCGGGGCTGTGGCCTTTCCGATCGCGAGCACGTGCAGTTTTCTTTCGACAAATACGCCGAGGACCTGGATGCCGTTATTGCGGCTGCAGGCCTTGATCGCTTTGTGCTGCTCGGCATGAGTGGAAGCGGCAGTGCGGTCGCCATGACTTACGTGGTCCACCATCCGGGACGGGTCACCCACCTTGTCCTTTGTGGCTGCAATACCCGTGGCCCGCTGGGGGACAGCCCAACCGCTGAGCAAGAGGCAGAGGCACAAGCACGGCTCAAAGTCTTCGAGCTCGGCTGGCCAAACGAAAATCCAGGTTACGGTCAGTTCTTCGCCTCGATGCACATCCCGGATGCAACGGGAGAGCAATGTCGCTCGTACAATGACCTTGTGCGACGCACGACTTCTCCAGCCAACGCCATCAGTCTGCTGAACACCTTCAACCGCATCAACGTGCAAGACATCGTGCCCAAGGTCCTGTGCCCCACGCTGGTCCTGCATTCGCGCGGCGACCCCATCATTTCATTCGATCAAGGTCGCAAGGTCGCGGCGCTCATCCCGGGGGCGCGCTTTGTGCCGCTGGAAAGTCGCAATCGTCTCGTTTTGGATACGGAGCCGGCGTGGCAACAACTCGTCAGCGCGCTCAGCGATTTCCTGCCTGTGGACTCGGCCGACCGCGGGACTTTGCCTCTTCTTGACGATCTCACAGCGCGCGAACGAGAAATCCTGGAAGTCCTTGCTGAAGGTCTCGACAATCACGAAATCGCTGCACGCCTGGACATCAGCGAAAAGACCGTGCGCAATCATGTGTCGACGATCTTCAGCAAGCTCCAGTTAAGGAGCCGCGCCCAGGCCGTGGCGCTCGCACGCGACGCTGGGTATGGGCGACGGGCAAGATGAATAACCCACGACGTCCGTTGTGGGTCTTGGCTGTATAAAAACGTGGAGACGCGCAAACGGCGATAGAATGGACATCTCCGAAATCAAATTCTGGTGCGCAAAGATTCGTCCGCGCATTCAGCATCGATCGATTGAAGAAAAATTATTCTGGTCGCTTCTTGGCTTTTTGCGTTTTCACACAGCCTAGGTCAATTTCGACCGGTGCCGTCCGTTTCATCTGCCGGTTCATGTCCGCTTCGTCCCGAAAGCCGACCCGAGTCCGGTGCGAAAGGTAGAGGGCGCATTGAGGTAAGCCGCATGCGTGTAATCAAAGCTTCCAGACCGGATCGCTTCGCAGGCGCTATGAACTTACCAACCCCGAACGAGCCGCGGCCAAGCCGATGCTCATGACCGCCTGCATTTTTTTGGTTGTTACGTCTGGAGAGTTCCCTGGCGGGACCTGCCGGACAGCGGTGGAAACCTGACCGGGTTTCTAAAGCGGAATATCCAGCGCCTTTGCTGCCGGCTTCACGACCGGAGTAACCGGCGCGGGCATGGAGCTGGATTCATCGCTGGTGCCGAAGCTGCCGGCGAGGGAACCGGCGTCACAGCAGTCGGATCAGGGATAGGCGCGGCGGATGGAACGGCCGCAGCAGGAGTCGCGACTGAAGCGCTTGCTGCCGGGCTTGCAGCAGGCGGCGGACTTGCCACGGTTGCTGGCGCTTGCACGGCCACCGGTGTTTGAGCAGCCGCAGGTGTTTGAGCAGGCGCGGCCGCCGATTTTGATCCGAACCACGAGCGCCACCACGACGTCTGCGGCTGGGCCGGAGCCGGCGCTGGCAGAGGCCGTCGCAGCCGGTGACGGCGTTGAAGGCGGCGCAGCTGCTGGTTTCGATCCGAACCACGAGCGCCACCACGAGGTCTGCGGCTGCGCCGAAGCTGGCGCCGGAGCAGAAGACGCTGCCGGAGTTGACGCGGCAGGCTGCGAAGGCGCGGCGTCTTGCAGGTCGGCTTTCGGCGCCACACCTGTGTCGGCTTTAGCTTCCGCTGGCGACTGGGATTGCGTGTTGCTGCGCCGGTTCCGAAACCTCTTCGGGCTGCGAAGTCTGCGCCGGCTTCGGCTCGGGCTCGTTCTGACGTATTTCACCAAGAGCGCGTGCGCGCTGGCGAGAAGCTTCACGCCATCGGCTTTCTGATCCTTCATCGCTTTCAGCCACGCGTTGATCACCGGCTCCGTCGCCTTGCGCCAATGCGCGACGAATTCCGGCAGCAGCGTCGTGATCGGATCGCCGCGTTGCGCCACCGAGTCGGCGACTGTCTTGGCTTGCAGATCCCACATGGTGCCAGCCGCGCCGGCCGCGGCCTGGCCGGAGTTGGCATCGATCACGTCTTTCAGATCGCGCGGCAGCCGATCGTACGATGCCTTGTTCATCACCAGCGCAAAGGTGGTCGAACTCAGCGAAGAATCGGCGAACTCGGTATGGGTCTTCAAGAGATCGTTGAGCTTGAGCGCCGGCATCATATCCCAGGGATCGATGCAGCCATCGACCACGTGCTGCGTGATCGCCAGCGGGAGCTGCGCGTTCGGCATCGGTATGCCGACCGCGCCCATCGTACGTAGCGCATCACCGGTGAAGCGGGTCTGCACGTGCAGCCGCAAATCTTTCATGTCTTCGATGATACGCACCGGACGGTTGGCGTGGAGAACACCGCGATCCGAGCACGAAAAGCCAAGCGGATGCACCTCACGAAACTCATCCATCAGATTGGCGCGCCCGTAATCGTCGATGGCCTTGGAGCTGACCAGCGCGCGGACCGAAGGCACAAAAGGCAATTCCCACGCTTCGATTTTCGGAAACCGCCCGGGCGTTGTGCTCGGCATCGCCCAGACGATGTCGGCAATGCCATCGCGTGCCTGATCGTAGAGTTGCGACGGCGCGCCGCCAAGCTGCATCGACGGGAACAGATCGATGCGGATGCGCCCGCCCGATTGCGCCTCCACCTGGCGCGCCCAGGGAACGAGGAACTTGTCGTGCGCGCTCGAAACGGAAGAAAACGAATGCTGCAGCTTGAGCACGAATTGCGGCGCATCGGCACGGGCCAGACGCAGAACCGCGGGAGCAGCGACCGCCGACAGTGTCGAAACAAGAAAGGTACGGCGGACAACACGCATGCCAGTGGAGCGGATTTGACATTCGCTACCCAACTTGCCGCGACCTCCTGAAGTGAATGTCAAATCCAAGAGCTCCACTCATACTTATAGTCGCTAGTGGTCCTTTGATTCAAACATTCGCACACGGTGCCAGCCGAGATGGGATGTGAATGTTTGTATCCGGACCACTGTCTCTCGCGGCCCTTCACGAGCACCGGCGATACGGCTCAATTGAGGCGCGACGGACGATCTTCGCTATCGGATGACCGGAGCACACCCGTGCCTGATGCCGGCTGCGGCGCAGCAGCGGAAGCCGCTTCCGACTTGGCCTCGCGGGATCTTTGCTCGTAACCGCGATAGGACAGATAGCCCAACGGCAGGCTGACGAGATAAGCCAGCGTCGCCGCCGTCAGCAGCACCCAAGGATAGGCGATCAGCAGCGCGACCGACAGAATGACCAGCAGGATGACGGGACCGACCATCTCCGATGGCACGCGCGTCCCGACGCGCTTGCCGGAAAATACCGGAAGCCGCGAGACCATCACCAGCGCAATGCCAAGCGTGTAGAACAGCATTATCCAGGTCAGCACCGCCGATCGCGGCAGCCCGAGGAATGAAAGATAGATCGGCAGCAGCACGGTGATCGCGCCGGCCGGCGCAGGCATGCCGACAAAGAAATTGGCGGTCCATGCGGGACGATCCGGATCGTCGATCATCACATTGAAGCGGGCAAGCCGAAGTCCGGTGCAGATCGCAAACACCATCGCCGCGATCCAGCCCGCCGATTTCAAATCATGCAGACCCCAAAAATAAAGGATCAGCGCCGGTGCGACGCCGAAATTGACGAAATCGGACAGGCTGTCGAGTTCAGCGCCGAAGCGCGAAGTCCCCTTGAGCAACCGCGCCAGCCGGCCATCGAGGCCATCCAGAACGGCGGCGAAAACGACCGCTGCAAGTGCCAGTCCATAGCGATCCTCGAACGCCATCCGGATCGCGGTGAGGCCAGCGCACAGTGCGAGTAGCGTGATGATATTCGGCACCAGCGTGCGCACCGGAATGCGGCGCAAGCGCTGCTGTTGCAGGCGCGATAGCCGCGGGCGACGGAATGCTGGTGAACGAGGAGGCATGGCAGAACTATAGCCGCTTCGGCCGTTACCCGCCACGTGCCGTAAGATCGCAGTTAACCTCTTCTCAGGTCACGCGAAATGTCCGGCTTGCGTCAACGGCTTTAAGGTCCGCCAGCACGGTCTCCCCGGCAATCGCGATCTGCCCCTCGGCGGCCAGCGCGCGGCTTCCTTCGGGCAGATAAACATCCACCCGTGAGCCAAACCTGATCATGCCGATACGCTGCCCGGCGGCGACCAGGTCGCCTTCCCTGGAGAACGGAACAATACGGCGCGCGACGAGGCCGGCAATCTGGATCACCCCAATGCGAAAGCCGGGCGATGCGATGACAAAAGCATTGCGCTCGTTGTCTTCGCTTGCTTTGTCGAGATCGGCGCTGAGGAATTTGCCGGGGCGGTAGACAACGCGCTCGACCCGCCCGGACACCGGACTCCGGTTCACGTGGCAATCGAACACGCTCATAAAAATCGAGATGCGCGGCAACGGCCGATCGCTGAGGCCGAGTTCGCTCGGCGGCAGCGCATTGGTAATCTGGCTGATCCGGCCATCGGCTGGTGCAACCACGACGCCATCGCGTATCGGCGTCACTCGCGGCGGATCGCGAAAGAAATAGGCGCACCACAACGTCGCGACGGTGCCGATCCAGCCGAGCGGCGCCCAAATCAGAAACAGGATGAGGCTTGCGAGCGCAAACCCGCCGATGAACGGGTAGCCTTGCGGATGGATCGGTGAAAGCTGCGAGCGGATGGAGTTGAAGACGGACATTGTTCGTTATTCGGCAGCGTCGGCGGCGGGCAGGAGTTCCGCGGGTTCATCTGA
This sequence comes from uncultured Alphaproteobacteria bacterium, assembly GCA_963742215.1. GTDB lineage: Bacteria > Pseudomonadota > Alphaproteobacteria > Rhizobiales > Xanthobacteraceae > BOG-931. Next base: position 280,615 of record CAVULJ010000010.1, on the reverse strand, counting down.
AATCGTCGGCAAGCACCGGCGGGTTGCGGTTCGGCGCGGTGGATTCGTCTGCTTCGCCGACTTCGGCCAGAATCTCGCGAGCCATTTGCGCCTCACGTTGACGATTCCACATGCTGGCGTAAAGGCCATTATGAGCGAGCAGTTGCGCGTGCGTGCCGCGCTCGACGATCTCGCCCTGATCGAGCACGAGGATTTCGTCCGCGCCGACAATGGTCGATAGCCGGTGCGCGATGACAAGCGTGGTGCGATTATAGGCCACGCGGTCAAGCTCATCCTGGATGTCCCGCTCGGTATGGCTGTCGAGCGCCGACGTCGCTTCGTCGAGCACCAGGATCGGCGGCGCCTTGAGAATGGTGCGCGCAATCGCGATACGCTGTTTCTCGCCGCCGGATAATTTGAGGCCGCGCTCGCCGACCTCGGTCTCGTAGCCTTTTGGCGAACGGCCGATAAAGCCGTCGATCTGGGCTTGCCGCGCCGCCTCTTCGACCTCGGCATCGGTGGCATCCCACCGGCCATAACGGATGTTGTAGCGGATGGTGTCGTTAAACAGCACGGTATCCTGCGGCACCATGCCGATAGCCTCGCGCACCGAGGTTTGAGTCACGTCGCGAATATCCTGCCCGTCGATCAAAATTCGGCCGCCCGTCACATCATAGAACCTGAACAGCAGCCGCGAGATTGTGGACTTGCCGGCGCCGGAGGGACCAACAATGGCAACCGTGCGCCCGGCAGCAACGTCGAAACTCACATTTTTGAGGATCGACCGTGCCGGTTCGTAAGCAAATGACACGTTTTCGAATCGAATCGTACCGGTACGCACCCGCAACGGCTTCGCGTCGGGCTTGTCTTCGATCTCCGGCTTGCGCTGCAGCATCGAAAACATGATCTCGATGTCGATCACCGCCTGCTTGATCTCGCGATAGACCATACCCATGAAATTCAGCGGCTGATAAAGCTGAATCATCATGGCGTTGATCATGACAAAATCGCCGACCGTATTGGTGCCGGATTTTATGCCGTAAACGCACAGCACCATGGTGGCGGCAAGTCCAAGCGTAAAAATAACTGCCTGCCCGGCATTCATTACCGAAAGCGACACGTAGGCCTTGACGCTTGACTCCTCATAACGCGCCATCGAGCGGTCGTAGCGCTGGGCCTCTCGCTCTTCGGCCGAAAAATATTTGACCGTTTCGTAGTTAAGCAGCGAGTCAATCGCCTTGGCATTGGCGTCGCTGTCGCTTGAATTCATTTCGCGGCGAATGTTGAGCCGCCAGTCGGTCGCGGTGAAGGTGAACCACATATAGAGCACAACGGTCAGCCCGATCGCGACCACGTAGCGCCAGTCGAAGTGGAACAGCAGCACCCAAACGATCAGCACCAGTTCGACGACAGTTGGCGCAAGCTGCAACAGCACCATGCGCACGATCGTTTCGATGGCGTTGCGGCCGCGTTCAAGCGTGCGCGTCAGGCCGCCGGTCTTGCGCTCGAGATGAAAGCGCAGCGACAGCATGTGCATGTGATCGAATGTCAATATCGCCAGCCGGCGCACCGCGTTCATCGCCACCTTGGCGAAGATGCCGTCGCGCACCTGGGTGAGCCCGCCCATCACGATGCGCATGCCGCCATAGGCGAGCGTCATCATCACCGGCGTCGCCAAGGCCCAGACAAGAATGTCGTCCGGTCCGACCGGAGCGGTACCGTGACCGGCGAGAGCGTCCGTCGCCCATTTGAAAGTGAAAGGTACCGCGATGGTCGCGAGCTTGGCCGCGAACAGCAGCACGGTCGCTACAAGGACCCGATTTTTCAGGTCGCGCCGATCCGCCGGCCAGATATAGGGCCACAGATGAAACAGCGTGCGCAGTAAGGCGCCACTATCGGCATTCACCTCGCGCTTGAACCCGTGGTTCGGTTGGGCTGGTTGCTGAAAATCTCTCATCGAAATCTGGGCTGGACGGTGCGCAGCGGACCGTCCGCGAATCCTCACCTGGTGTTTACGGTCATATAGAGACTTTTGCCCCGCTTCGCACTGGACGGCCACGGCGCTGAAAAGCATGGGGCTGAAAAGCTTGCGGCATCCACGAATCCACGCCACATAGAGCCATGAATGAGAACAACTCCATGAGCAAAATCAAGGCGATCTGCGTTTATTGCGGATCGAGCCCGGGTACCGACCCGGCCTTTGTGGGTGCCGCACAGAGCTTCGGCAAAATCCTCGCTGAAAACAGCGTGCGCCTGATCTATGGCGGCGGCTCCATCGGCCTGATGGGCGCGGTCGCAGAAGCCGTGCTGGAACACGGTGGCGACGCGCTGGGCATTATCCCCGAATTCCTGACCCGCAAGGAGCGGCCGCGACAGCTCGCGCAGGAGACCATCGTCACGCGCGATATGCACGAGCGAAAGCAGAAGATGTTCGATAATGCCGACGCTTTCGTTGCGCTGCCTGGCGGCATCGGCACTCTCGAAGAGCTGGTCGAACAGATGACGTGGGCACAACTCGGCCGGCATAAAAAGCCGATCCTTGTCGCCAACATCAACGGCTACTGGGATCCGTTTTTAATGCTAATCGAGCACATGCGCGACCAGAAATTTCTGCCGGAGACATCGCGAGTTCGACTGCCTTGTTGCCAACCGCGTCGAAGAGATCCTGCCGAAATTGCAGCAAGCCAGCCGCGACGTCAGCGAGGCGGAAAAGAAGATGGCAATTCCGGCCGAACGGATGTAACGCGTGGCCAACTTTAATTGCTGCCTTGCAAAAAGTTCATTCGATCGCTTGGCGGCACAGAGGACATTGGGCGCACTGACGCAGCGACCCTTCGGTAGCGAGTGACCCATTACGTTATTCGCTACGATCGATTGCCGCACTGCGAAAATTCTTTTGATCACGGTATCGTAGTCGCAGCGACAGGGCGGCAATCGCATGTGGCTCCTTGCCACCACAGGCACGTGGGACGCGTCGTGGTAGTATACGCTGCTATTCTACAGCAGGCGCGCTATCTCGTCCTTCACGAGCAACTTGCGACGCTTTAGCTCGATGATCTCCAGGTCGTCGCATGAGGGATGTTTCTGCGCTTCGTGAATCTCCAATTCCAGCACATGATGCCGTCTTTCGAGTTCCGCACGGTCTGTTTGCATGGACATGCGAGATTTCTCCTTTAGTCGGATAGCGACCGACAACATTGACTACGTTGCCACGTACAATGACGGCCTCACCGCAACCTCTAATCGCCGCGTCATTATTGGAGCCGCGTAGCCCTTATAACTCGCGCGAGTTATTTACCCTTCTTTTAATGACTGTTGGACCTCGGCTACGGGCCACTCGGCACTGGCTTTGATCACCCGCACCCTTGAGCCACCCTCTTGATCAATCAGGGCGTGGGAGCACAGTTCGTCGTTAATTGCTGAAATCTGGAGTTCAGTGGTCGGCAACCACTGCAAAGTCGTCGCAATATCGCCAGGCCAAATCTGCCATCGAGAACCGTCTTCGAGTTCAACAATGTGACTCTTGTCATGTTGTTCAATTCGCATGAAATCTCCCCGGGCGTGGACATCGTCGCCCGCAATGGAAAGGCTTTCCGGGTGGCATCGGTTCCATCGCGATAAAGTCGCGCCGGCACAGGGGCATCTGAGGTCAGTATCTCATCCGTGACGCGTGTCCCGTTGATTATGAGAATGGAACTCGGAGAGTTCCATGCCAAGTTTCTTTTTAATTGTCCCTAGCCTTGGCCCCAATCTGGCTTAGTTAACGTGTGTTGGTTGAATGATCACATTCAGGCAACGGTTCACAAAATATGGGAGGAATTGCGATGGCCGATGCACCGCGTGCGACTGCCGGCTCCACTAAGAGGGATGCCACTGAACCGTTCTCCGCGATGGCCGGAAACGGATCTGCACAAGCCAAAGAAGTTTTCGAAAAGATGAGTGCCGCCACGGCTGATGCCGCTGCTCTGATCAAAGACAGCTATTCAACAGCTGTTAAAGGTGGGCAAGACTACAACAATAAAATTCTCGAATTCGCTCGGACCAATACCGAGGCTGCCTTCGGCTTTGCCCAAAAGCTGTCGGCGGTAAAATCCCCTTCGGATTTCATGGAATTGTCGACCGAACATTCACGCAAACAGTTCGAGACGCTGACCGAGCAGACCAAGGAACTCGCAGCGCTAGCCCAGAAAGTTACTCTCGCAGCCGCAGAACCTTTCAAGGCAAGTGTCACCAAAGCATTCGGCCAGCCAGCGTGAGCTGATCAATTCCAAGCGCAACCATACTTCAAAGCCCGGGCTGTCGCCCGGGCTTCTTGCCGCTTGCACCTCTCAAAATATCATATCAAGAGCGATGCCGAAGCGTGCGAGCGCAATGCGCTCGAATGCCAGCTGACTTCCGAATAGACCATGTCGGTTATTGGGAGCCCTTAGCGGACATCAAGCGATGTCTGCCTTTCCGAGGCTATCGGGTGGAAATCGGACATCGCAAATTGTGAGGACACAGCCTCGTTATTTTGTGTCGCGCAGAAACGTCACTGCTTCTACCCGGTTGCCATCCCAGTCGCGGACGAAGGCGGCGTAGTAATGCGATGAGTATTCAAGCCGCGTGCCCGGCGCGCCGTCGGAATGAGCGCCGGCGGCAAGTGCCGCGGCATGAAAGGCATCGACTGCTTCGGTGGTTGGTGCACGAAGTGCGATGTGAGCGCCAAAGCCCTCCGGAATAGGTTCGAGCCTAGCGCGTTCGTTGAGCCAGAACTCGGGATAGGTCTTGCCGAAACCGACGGTGTTTGGACGCTCGACCACCTTGGTCATGCCGAGCGTCGCCAGCAGCGCCTCGTAGAACCGTGCCGAGGCTTTCAGATCACGGACTGGAATGGAAATGTGGTCGATCATGGCGGCTCCTATTCCCCTCCCCCTTGTGGGGAGGGGCCGTAGGTGGCCTCCGGCCACCGTACTTCACTTTAGAGACGCCGACGCAAAGCGTCGGCTATGGGGTGGGGGTCGGGAGACGACTTTCAAACGCGGACGGTTTCTCTGCACCCGTCAACGCCGGGACTTTACCTCACCACCCCCCTCCCTGCCCTCCCCACAAGGGGGGAGGGAAAAGTTTCACGCCGGCGCGCCCGACTTCACCAGCTTGTAGATGATGGAATCCATCAGCGCCTGAAATGAGGCATCGATGATGTTTGGCGACACGCCGATGGTGGCCCAATGCTCTCCGCTCTCGTCGGCGCTTTCGATCAGGACACGCGTCACGGCTTCGGTTCCGCCATTGAGGATACGTACGCGATAGTCGGTCAGACGAAGCCCCTGGATGTATTTCTGGTATTTGCCAAGGTCTTTGCGCAGCGCGACGTCGAGCGCGTTGACCGGACCGTTGCCTTCGGCAGCGTTGATCAATGTTTCATCGCCGATTTTGACTTTCACGACGGCAGTCGTGAGGATTTCGGCGCCGCCGTTCTGGCCGCGCTGTTCGACCTTCACGTCGAAATAGCTGACATCGAAAAACTTCGGCACCGAGCCGAGCATGCGCCGCGCCAGCAGTTCGAACGAAGCATCGGCGGCTTCATAAGCGTAACCAATCGCCTCGCGATCCTTGACCTCTTCAAGCAAACGCGCCACGCGCGGGTCGTTCTTGTCCACCGCAAGCCCGATACGCTCAAGCTCGGCCAGTACGTTCGACTTCCCGGACTGATCGGACACCAGCACCCTGCGCTTATTGCCGACACGCTCCGGCGCGACGTGCTCGTAGGTTGCCGGCTCTTTGAGAATTGCCGAGGCGTGGATGCCGGTCTTGGTCGCAAACGCGCTGTCGCCGACATACGGCGCATGACGATCCGGCGCGCGGTTCAGCATTTCGTCGAGCGCATGGGAGACGTGGGTAAGAGTATGCAGCTTGTCGTCCGATACGCCGATCTCGAATTTCTCGGAGAATTCCGGCTTGAGCTTCAGCGTCGGAATGATCGACACGAGGTTGGCATTGCCGCAGCGCTCGCCGAGGCCGTTGAGCGTGCCCTGAATCTGGCGCACCCCTGCGCGCACCGCGGCAAAGCTGTTTGCCACCGCCTGCTCAGTGTCATTGTGAGAATGAATGCCGACATGATCGCCGGGAATTACCTTGCAGACTTCGCCGACGATCTTTTCCACTTCGTGCGGCAGCGTGCCGCCATTGGTGTCGCAGAGCACGACCCAGCGCGCGCCCTCGTCGTACGCCGCTTTGGCGCAGGCGAGCGCGTATTCGGGCTTGGCCTTGTAGCCATCGAAGAAATGCTCGCAATCGAGCATCACCTCGCGGCCTTTGGCCTTGGCGGCGCGGACGCTGTCGCGGATCGAGGCCAGCATTTCGTCCTCGGTGGTCTCGAGCGCCACGCGCACGTGATAGTCCCAGGATTTGGCGACGAAGCAGATCGCATCAGCCTGCGCTTCAAGAAGCGCCACCAGCCCCGGATCGTTTGACGTCGAACGGCCCGGGCGCCGCGTCATGCCGAACGCAGTCAGACAGGAACGCATCGGCCGGCGCTCGGAAAAGAAACTGGTGTCGATCGGGTTGGCGCCGGGATAGCCGGCCTCGACGTAATCGATGCCGAGTTCGTCGAGCATGCGCGCGATCGCAAGCTTGTCGGCCAGCGTGAAATCGACGCCATTGGTCTGCGCGCCGTCACGCAGCGTGGTGTCGAACAAATAAAGACGCTCGCGGGCCATGACCGGTTTCACCAAAGATAATAGTTCGATGCCAACGCGACCGCGATCAGGATAGCGATCAGCGCAATCACCAGGTGATGGGTGCGCAGACCAAGAAAGCTCGGGCCGGGTGCGGTCATCGTGTAATTCCTCAACCCCGATAAAGCCGGTAGACCGTATAGAACGTGACGAAAATGGCGCCCGCGAGCACCGCGTATTTGAGAACGATGTAATAAAGCCAGTGACGGGGAAATGGCGTGTCGGGACGCTTCATGACGGCTTGTCCTTGGCGCTGAGCACTTTAGTCATCGTGGTATTGGCGAGCCACTCGCCGGCGCGAAGCACCGTGTTGCGGCTCTTCGCGGTAAACCCGCGATTTTCAAAGAAACCCACCGCCGTATCGCTCGCCTCGACACTGAGCTCGGTGGTGCCGCGGCCGGCCGCGAGCTTCTCCAGCGCGTCGATCAGCATGCCGGCCGCCCCCTGCCCGGCCGCCGCCGGGTGAACATACAGCATGTCGATCCGCGTATTGTCGGCGAGCGACGCAAAACCGACCGCCGAGCCGGAATGGGTCGCGACCAGCGTGAGTTCGCCTGCAAGGCGCGCACCGAACGCTTCAAGATCGTCGGCGGTTTCCGCCCACGCCGCCTGCTGCGCTTCGCTGTAGTCCTCGGAGGTCAGTTCCTCGATGGCGGCGCGGAAAATCTCCGCCAGCAGCGGCACGTCTTCCGCCAGCATCGGGCGCATCGCGAGTTTGGTCTGGGGATGCGCGCTCATCGCGCTATCTCCATAAACGCGCTGCATCCAGCACATGCCGTCATGCCCGGCCTTGTGCCGGGCATCCACGTCTTTCCTGCTCTCCACGAAGAAGTAAGGCGTGGATGGCCGGGACAAGCCCGGCCATGACGGCTGAATGTCATCGCGCTATCTCCCAGGTGGTGCCGTCTTTTCACTGTCTTTAAGGACAACGCCCATCGCGGCAGAGTTCGTCTCGGATGCGATCGAGATTCTTTGAAGTTTTTCGCCTGCGGGCGACTTTGCGCGCCTCAATAAGCCGATCAATCTCGACTGTTTCGATACTCAGCTCTTGCAGCACTTGGTAGTCGTTCAGGCGGTAACAGTTAGCGATGCTCGCCCAAGCACTCTTGCGGCGACGCGCCTGTGAGGGAGGACGGTACGACGAAAGCCTCTATCTTTGCTGAAAATCCATGGAGCGCAGCGCCGACAGTATTGCACGATGAGCATTAGTCTTTCGTAGCTCGTGAAGTTCAGCGAATTGCTTGCGACGTATTTAAATCATCGCTATGGCGCGAAAGAACCGAATCTAGGTACTGAACCTTCCATCTTTGTAGGTCATCTGAATGCTTCGTTCCAGCTATCAAGGATTATTACAGCGCATCCGTTAGACGCTGTCGACGGTCCAATCAATCGGCTGTCCGATAGTTAGATCGCAACATATGTCAATCTGATGGCGTCTTCTGGCCACCTGCCATGCGATCCTACGCTGAGCAGATCTCTGATCGCAGAACATTGTCGGTCTGCTTCAGCAATTCACTGATCGTCACAAAATTGCCGAGCGACTTCGACATCTTCTCGCCTTCGACCTGCAAGAAGCCGTTGTGCATCCAGTAATTCGCCATCACCGGCGTGTGGAAGGCGCAGCGCGATTGCGCGATCTCGTCTTCGTGGTGCGGGAAAACCAGATCGATGCCGCCGCCGTGGATGTCGAATGTCTCGCCGAGATATTTCCACGACATCGCCGAGCATTCGATGTGCCAGCCGGGCCGGCCGGGCACCTTGATGCCGGCAGGCGACGGCCACCCCGGCTCGCCGGGCTTCGACGGCTTCCACAGCACGAAGTCGCGCGGGTCTCTCTTGTACGGCGCGACCTCGACGCGGGCGCCGGCGATCATCTCGTCGAGCGGGCGCTTCGAGAGCTGGCCGTAATCCTTCATCGACGGCACGCTGAACAGGACGTTGTCCTCGGCGACGTAGGCGTTGCCGGATTTGACCAGCCGCTCGATCAGGTCGCGCATCTCGGCGATGTGCTCGGTGGCGCGCGGCTCGACCGTCGGCGGCAGGCAGCCGAGCGCCGCGACATCCTCGTGGAATTGCCTGTCGGTCTTTTCCGTGACCTGCCGGATCGCCTCGTTCAACGGCAGGCCCGGATATTCCTCCGCCGCGCGCGCGTTGATCTTGTCGTCAACGTCGGTGATGTTGCGCACGTAAGTGACGTGCTGCTCGCCGTAGAGATGGCGCAGCAGCCGGAACAGCACGTCGAACACGATCACCGGCCGCGCGTTGCCGATATGCGCGAAGTCGTAAACCGTCGGCCCGCAGACATACATCCGCACGTTCGCCGGATCGATCGGCTTGAACACGCGCTTCTCGCGGGAGAGCGTATCGTAGAGTTTCAGGTCCATCTGATCGACAGGTTCTTGGATTGAAATCGAATTATACGCCTTCAGGCCAGCTGGCCGGGCGTCTGTCGGTCTCGAACATTGAGAGTAAAGACGGCCACAGCCAGCGATGTCGCTAGCTAATAATCCCCCGGCAAATGCCGCAGATCGTGGTCAGGCTCGTCATGGCGCGCACCATGGTCGAGGGCGGCTATTCCGTCAAGATCGCTGGGTTTTAGCCCCGAATCGTTGCAGTTAACGCGGGCTTAACTGAGCCATCGCATCCTCCCGGTACGGGACCCGAAGTTATCGCGGGGCGCCGTTTGGGGGATTTCATGCGTATCATGGTCGCGGCGGCAGCGATGGCCGCTGTGCTGCTCGGCGCAGGTTCCGCCAGCGCGGAAAAGCGGCTCTTCATCGTCGCCAATAATCCGGACGCCTACGGCGTCGACCGCTGCCTGAATACGGGTGAATCCTGCGGCAAGGTCGTCGCCAATACGTACTGTCACTCCCACGAATACGAGCAGGCGCTCTCGTTCCAGAAAGTGGATCGGGACGACATTACCGGCGCGATCCCGTCCGAGGGACCCGAGGCCTGCCGCGGCTCCGCCTGCAAGTACGTCGCGATCGAGTGCTCGCGCTAATCGGCACTTGCTCTCCGTTATTGCCGGACGTGATTTGAGCAGTAGCGGACGCCAATGGCTACGGCCTGCGCCCGTAAAAAATTTTGCTTCCGTGTCTTGAAAGTATTCCTAGCCCTCCCAGATGTGCACCATCTCGCTCATCGTGAGGGGACGTCGACCGGTGACGCCGACTGACGGAGCGGGTGCGGTTCCTGCGGGCGGAGGCTCGTCACTTCCGCTCCCGGGCGGTCCGGGCATCGACCCTCTCGGTACTATGACCGAGACGCGAGGTGCTTCGCTTAAGCGCGGTGACTTAAGGCGAAGGTAATGCCTTCGCACTTCATCGCGTGAAGCGCGGCCTGGACTGAGTTTCTGGCGGTAGACCGCCGGGACAAGCGCCGCGGTGAAGCGCCGGAAGGCGAGCGTCCTCCGCTTGAGGACGCGCCGCACCCGATGGTGCGGATGGGGTGGTACGCGCCTTTCGGCGCTTCGCCTCCCTTATTTCTTCTTCGTTCGTGCTGTGAAACGTTTTCTTTCGTGAACAACAACCCGGATGCACATGCACCGCGGGAATGAATTTTCACGTCGTCATTGCCGGGCTTGACCCGGCAATCGATGATCGGTGGCACAGCGTTGCCAACTGAATCGGGATGACCGGGCCAAGCCCGGTCATCCCGAACGGAGACGAAGTCAGATGCGCAATGGTTTCTATGCCGACCGGCGCAGCTCTTACAGCTCACGCCCCAAGGCATGATCGACGGAATAGCGTCCACCGCCCTTGGTCAGGAACACGAGCGCCACGACAAAGATCAGCAAGGAATATTCGAGGCCGCCCTGAGCCCAGAAGAAGCCCTTTGCCGACGTTGCCCAGATCGCATTGAGCATGAAGATCGCGATCGCGGCCGCCGCAAAGCGCGTCAGGAATCCGACCGCCAGCATAAAGCCACCGACGAGTTCAGTGAGCGCCACCACCGCGACCCAGAACGCCGCCGGATACCAGCCTGCCTTGTCGAAGAAGCCGGTGAACTTTTCGAAGCCGGCGCCGCCGAACCAGCCGAACAATTTCTGGCAGCCGTGCGGCATCAAAATAACTCCCATCGTCACGCGAAGAAGCGGCAGCGCGATCGGATCAAAAGCGGCATAGATTCCCTTGAACGCAGGAACATAATGCCTTGTCACTGTTGTATCGGTCATCAAACATATCCTCCCAGCTCAGCAACGTTGTTAATTCGTCCGCAGTCAGGACCTGCGGCGATCCAGAGAATAGGCGCCGGCACCGCTCGCGACAAATGCAAGCGAACCGCCGATGATCGCCATGTTCTTGAAGAAGTGGGTGAGCTGGTTGGCATCGGCCCAATGGGTGTGCGCAATCAGTCGCGGCGATCAGCGTATAGATTGCGAGAGCCAGCGCGACGCACCGCGTTTGATAGCCAACAAGCATCAACAAGCCGCCGCCAAGCTCGAAGACGATGGCAGATGACCGCAAACAAATCAGGCGGGACCAGTCCCTTGCCGGCCATCGAACTCACCGTGGCGGCGTAAGCGGCCACTTTGAAGTAGCCGAAAAGAATAAAAAGCGACGAATAGAACAGCCGCGCCACAAGCAATGTGACGTCGTTATAGGACTCCAGTTTCGGCAACATCGCTCTTCCTCATCCATCGCGCCGGTTACCCGAATCCTTGCCACGCAGATTTCAGCTTACCGTCTTCACAAACACCGGAGCGCGCACCGTATTCATCTCCGCCTGTATTGACCAGCGGGATAACTCCCACCGCCGTTGCGTGGGCAGGAAAACTTCGCCATGTTCGCGCCATGACTCGCAGCGCACCGACGAAATTGACGAAGATGACCTGGTGGCCGGTCAGGCATCGGCGGGCGACGACGCGCCGCTGAAGCTGGAAATGTTCCTGCCCTATCAGCTCAATGTGGTGTCGAGCCTGACGTCGCAGGCGTTGTCGCGGGTCTATGCGCGACGCCACAAGATCGGCGTGCCGGAATGGCGGGTGCTGGTGACGCTCGGGCAATACGGCGTCATGACCGGCAAGGCGATCGGCGCGCATACGCATATGCACAAGACCAAAGTGTCGCGCGCGGTGGCGCTGTTGGAAAAGCGCAAACTGGTATTGCGCCGCGCCAACCGCGCCGATATGCGGGAGTCGTTTCTGTCGCTCACCGCCTCAGGACGCACGATGTATGAGGAGCTCGCCCCGCACGCGCTGGATTTCGCGCGGCGCCTGACCGAAATCCTCAGTGCCGCCGACCGTGACGCGTTCGACCGCGCTCTCAAACAACTCACCGAACGTTCCACCGAGCTTGTCGCGGAAGTCGTCGCGCAGCACGGCGAAGACCCCGAGGAGGATTTGTGAAACTCTATTCCTACTACCGCTCTTCCGCAGCTTTTCGCGTCCGGATTGCGCTCAATCTCAAAGGGCTCGCCTATGAGACGCAGCCGATACATCTCATAAAAGACGGCGGTCATAACCGGCGGCCGGAATACCGCGCCATCAATCCGCAAATGCGCGTGCCGACGCTGATCACGCCCGGCGGCGAGATTCTTGATTCAGTCGCTCGCCATCATCGAATATCTCGACGAGACCCACCCGCAACCGCCGCTGCTGCCGAAGGACCCGATCGCACGCGCCAAGGTGCGCGCGCTCTCCGAGCTGATCGCCTGTGACATTCATCCGCTCAACAACACCTCATCCGCTGCGCTACCTGAAAAACACGTTGGGTCAGGAGCAAAGTGCGATCGACACCTGGTACCACCACTGGGTCCTCGAAGGTTTCGAGGCGCTTGAGCAACTGATCGAAGCCGGTCCTTATTGTTGCGGGGACGCGGTGACCATCGCTGACATCTGTCTGGTGCCGCAGCTTTACAATGCGCGCCGGCTCAAAGTTCCGCTCGACAAATTCCCGAAAATCCTCTCCGTAGACGCCGCCTGCCTGCAAGCTTCCCGCGTTCGACCGCGCGCGCCCGGAGAACCAGCCTGATGCTGAATAACCCTCCCAAGCTCCACACTTTAGTCACCATTGCGGGGCTTTATCCGGCCGCCGGAGGGAACCGGGACCGATGACTATACGACTACCGCGCGGTCTCGGCCGAAGCGCGCTTTATTCCAGCATCGCTGCTGTTCGCACTCGCCGCGCCTGCGGCCGCGCAGAACATTATGTATCGCCGCCGGGACCAGCGCCTGCGGCCCAGCCCGCCAACGCGCCGCCAGCCGCGGCAAGTCCGGTCTGCGCGCGGCTCGAAGGCCAGCTCGCTTCGATCAACAACGGCAACGCCGCTCAATCTTCACGCGCCGCGCAGATCAAGCAGGCCGAAGATGCCGTCGCCAAGCAGCAGGCCGATCTCGATCGCGCCGTTATCGATGGCCGCAAGCAGGGCTGCGAAGGAACCGGCTTCCTCTCGATCTTCTCCAGCCTGTCGCCGCAATGCGGCCCGGTCACCCAGCATATCCAGCAGATGCGCGGCACCCTTGACCGCATGATGAGCGACCTTGAGGCGCTCAAGAGCGGCAGCGACAATCAGGACGATCAGCGCCGCGCCGTGCTTGGCCAACTGGCGCAAAACAATTGCGGCGCTCAATACACCGCGGCGGCCAACGCCGCCGGCGGTCCGCGCGGTTTCTTCGATGCGCTGTTCGGCGGCGGCAATGTCGTCACTCCGGGAGGCGACGGCGCGCCGGCCGGCACGTTCCACACCGTCTGCGTTCGCACCTGCGACGGCTATTATTTCCCGATCTCCTACTCGACGACGCCCAGCCATTTCGCCGACGACCAGCGCGTCTGCCAGCGCGAGTGCCCCGCAGCGGAGGCTAACCTTTATGCCTTCCGCAATCCGGGCGAGGACATGACGCAGGCCATGTCGATCAACGGCCAGCCCTACACGGCGCTGCCGGCGGCGTTCCAGTATCGCAAGCAGTTCACGCCGACCTGCTCCTGCCGCCGCCCGGGCCAAAGCTGGGCCGATGCGCTGAAAGACGCCGACGACTCATCGACGCTTGAAAGCGGCGATATCGTCGTGACCGATCAAGAATGCGCAAGCGTTGTCTCAGGCGCCGCAGCCGAAGGGCGCCAAGGGCAGCGCCACACCGGCGCCGAATGCAAGCGCGGTCCCCGCCCAGCCGGCCAGCACCGGCAGCACCGCGAGTACCGATTCTGCCAAGAAAACGGTGCGCACCGTCGGCACGCCGTTCGTGGCTCCGCAGACCGAAAACCAGTCACTGATCAGAAATCAGCGGCCTTCGCCAGCGCCGCGCCTCGCGCCGCTGCGCGATCGGGCTCCGGCAGCGGCTTGCCGGGATCGGTAAAACGATTGACGATCGGATAGCGCCGGTCGCGGCCGAAATTCTTCAACGTCACCTTCACGCCAGGCGCAGCCTGCCGGCGCTTGTATTCGGCCAGGTAGAGCATGCGCTCGACTTTCATCACCGTGTCCCGGTCGAAGCCCGCAGCGACGATGGTTGCCGTCGACTCCTCGCGCTCGACCAAGCGCTGGAGAATCTGATCGAGCACGTCGTAAGGCGGCAGCGAATCCTGATCGGTCTGGTTTTCGCGCAACTCGGCGCTCGGCGGCCGCGTAATCACGTTCTCAGGAATCACCCGTCCGCCCGGGCCCAAGGCGTCGTCCGGCTTCCACGATATTGCGAAGACGCGCGAGCCGAAACACCTCGGTCTTGTAGAGATCCTTGATCGGATTGAAGCCGCCGTTCATGTCGCCGTAGAGCGTGGCGTAGCCGACCGACATTTCCGACTTGTTGCCTGTGGTCACGACCATGGCGCCGAATTTATTGGAAACCGCCATCAGGATTGTGCCGCGGGCGCGCGCCTGAAGATTTTCCTCGGTGACATCGCGCGAAGCGCCGGCAAACACGCCGGACAATGCCGCTTCCAGGCCCTTCACCGCGCTCTCGATCGGCACGATAGCGTAGTTGACGCCGAGTGTTTTTGCGATGGCGGCGGCGTCTTCAAGGGATTCCTTCGACGTGTAGCGATACGGCAGCATGACGCAGCGCACGCGATCGGCGCCGAGCGCATCGGTTGCCATGGCCGCGCAGAGCGCGGAATCGATGCCGCCGGACAGGCCAAGCACGACACTCTTGAAACGGTTTTTCTCGACGTAGTCGCGCAGCCCCAGAACACAGGCGGCATAATCGGCTTGGTCATCTTCCTGGGGCCGCGCCATCGGCCCTTGAGCGCAGCGCCAGGTATTGCCGGCTGCGCGACCAGTGCGTCGTGACGACGGTTTCCTTGAATGCCGGTAACTGGAATGCGACCGAGCGATCGGCGTTGAGCGCGAAGGACGCGCCGTCGAACACCAGTTCATCCTGGCCGCCGACCTGGTTGACGTAGATCAGCGGCAGGCCCGACTCGGTGATCCGCGCGATCACCACATTGAGGCGCACATCGCTCTTGTCGCGCCAATAGGGCGAACCGTTCGGCACGATGAACAATTCCGCGCCGGTTTCGGCGAGTGTCTCGATGACGTTCTCGTAGTCGCCCCAGTCGGTCCAGGTGTCTTCGCAGACCGGTATGCCGAGACGCACGCCGCGAAAGCTCACCGGACCCGGTACCGGGCCTGTGGCAAATACCCGCTTCTCATCGAACACGCCGTAGTTCGGCAGGTTCACCTTGAAGCGAATCGCTTCGATCCGGCCACCATTGAGAAGCGCATAGGCGTTGTAGAGCTTGCCGTCTTCGACCCAGGGAGCGCCGATCAGTACCGCCGGACCGCCATCGGCAGTGTCCCGAGCCAGCGTCTCGACGGCCGACCGGCAAGCAGCCTGAAAGGCCGGTTTAAGCACCAGATCTTCCGGTGGATAGCCGGCGATGAACAGCTCGGAAAATGCGACGATATCAGCCCCGTCGCTGCGCGGCCTGCGCGCGGCCCTTACGGGCGCGTTCGAGATTGCCCAAAACATCGCCAACAACCGGATTAAGTTGCGCAACGGCAATCGCAAGTCGGTCGGCGGGACGCTCGTTCATGACGATGATCTAGCGCCGGATGGATCGCTGTTAAAGACCCGCAACCGCCGGCAGCGGCTTCGCCTTGCCCTCACGCTCTGTCTTGAGCAGATCCGCCAGCAGGAACGCCAGGTCGAGCGACTGCTCGGCATTGAGCCGCGGATCGCAGACCGTGTGATAGCGATCGTTCAAGTCTTCATCGCTGATGGCGCGGGCGCCGCCGGTGCATTCGGTAACGTTCTGACCGGTCATTTCGAGGTGCACGCCGCCGGCGATCGTGCCTTCGGCGGCATGAACTTGAAAAAACGTCCGCACTTCCTTGAGGATTTGATCGAACGGCCGGGTCTTATAGCCGGTGACTGAGGTGATCGTGTTGCCATGCATCGGATCGCAGGACCACACCACATTGCGGCCTTCGCGCTTGATCGCGCGCACCATCGCCGGCAACAGATCGGCAGCCTTGTCCGCGCCAACGCGGCAGATCAGCGTCAGCCGGCCGGGCTCGTTGTCGGGATCGAGAATGTCGATCAGGCGCAACAGCTCGTCGGGCTTTTGCGTCGGTCCGGTTTTGAGACCGAGCGGATTTTTGATGCCGCGGCAATACTCGACATGCGCGTGATCGGCCTGGCGCGTGCGATCGCCGATCCAGACCATGTGGCCTGACGTGCAGTACCAGTCGCCGGTCGTGGAATCGATGCGGGTGAACGCCTGCTCGTAGCCCAGCAGCAGCGCTTCATGGCTGGTGAAGAAATCGGTCGTGCGCATCTCCGGGTGCACTTCCGGGTCGATCCCGCAGGCGCGCATGAAATCCAGCGCCTCGGTCAAGCGATTGGCCAGATCCTGGTAGCGCTTCGACTGCGGTGAGTCCTTGACGAAGTTCAGCATCCACTGATGCGCGTTCGAAAGATTGGCGTAACCGCCGCCTGCGAAAGCGCGGAGCAGATTGAGCGTTGCCGCCGATTGCCGGTAGGCCTCGAGCTGACGGCGCGGATCAGGCGTACGCGCTTCGAGGAGTGAAGTCGGTGCCATTGATGATATCGCCGCGATAGACCGGCAACTCAACGCCGCCGCGTTTTTCGACCGGAGAGGTGCGCGGCTTGGCAAATTGCCCGGCAATCCGGCCGACCTTCACCACTGGCGACGCCGCGGCATAAGTCAGCACCACGGCCATTTGCAGGAACAGCCGGAAAAAATCGCGAATGTTATTGGCGCCGTGCTCGGCAAAGCTCTCGGCGCAATCGCCACCTTGCAGCAGAAACATGTTGCCGGCAGCGACTTGCGCCAGCGCTTTTTTCAGATTGCGCGCCTCGCCGGCAAAGACCAACGGCGGAAAAGTCGAAAGCTGCGTCTCGACGTCTGTCAGCGCCTTCGGATCTGGGTAGTCCGGCATTTGCAACCGCGGCTTGGAACGCCAGGAATCCGGGCTCCACTTTGCCGAGTTCGATAACTGGGACATCACGCAATCTCCGCACACCGCCATCCAGAACGGCCACAAACGGCATTCGAAGGATGGCCGGCCGGTCTTTCGCGGGACTTATACACAACGGCCGGTGGCCGTTACAGCCCCATGATTCTGCCCGCGAATTCGCCTATTCGGCAGCTTCCCGGGCATAAGTGGCGCTTCGGGTCCGCATCGTGACCAGTTCTTCGGCGACCGTCGGATGCAACGCCATGGTGGCATCGAAGTCGGCCTTGGTCGCCTTCATTTTCACGGCGATGGCGGCGATCTGAACCATCTCGGCCGCGCCCTCGCCGACGATATGGCAACCGACCACTCGATCGGTTGTACCGTCGACGATCAACTTGAGCAGCACCGTGCGTGTCACGGCCTGACAACGTCGCCTTGAGCGGCCGGAACATCGATTTGTAGACGTCGGTTTGCGCCAACCGTGATCGCGCCTGCGCTTCGGTGAGGCCGACGACACCGACTTCGGGCTCGGAGAATACCGCCGTCGGCACATTGGTATGATCGACGATGGTCGGCTTGCCCCCGAACACGGTGTCGGCAAAAGCGTGGCCCTCGCGAATGGCGACAGGCGTGAGATTGATGCGGTTGGTCACGTCACCGACGGCATAGATATTCGACACGCTGGTGCGCGAGTATTCGTCGACGGCAATACCGCCGTTCTTGGCAAGATCGACACCGACTTCCTTCAGCCCCAGTTTGTGAACGTGCGGTACCCGGCCGGTAGCAAACATGACGCGGTCGGCGGTGACGTGATTGCCGTCCGAGAGCCTCGCCGAATAGTGCTCGCCCAAATTCTCTATCGCGGCGATGGTGCGGCCGGTGACGACCCTGATACCGCGCTTTTCCATCTCCGCGCGCAAGTGCGACGCACGTCGTCGTCAAAACCGCGCAGGATATTCTCGCCCCGATAAACCAGCGTCACCTGAGAACCGAGACCGGCAAAAATGCCGGCGAATTCGACGGCGATATAGCCGCCGCCCTGAATCACAATACGGCGGGGAAATTCGGTGAGGTGAAACGCCTCATTCGAGGAAATGGCGTGCTCAATACCCGGAATCCTGTCACCGTAACTCGGCGCGCCGCCGGTGCAGATCAGGATATAAGCAGCGCGAACGCGCTCGCCGCTCGCCATTTGCACGGTGTGAGCGTCGGCCAGCGTAGCCCGGCTCTTGAAGACTTTGACGCCTGGCTTCGCGAGAAGTGTGCCGTAAACTGCTTCGAGCCGCGCGATTTCCTTATCTTTGTTGGCGATCAGCGTGTTCCAGTCGAACGACGCGTGCTGCACGGTCCAACCGAAGCCGACAGCGTCCTCAAACTCGCCATGAAAGCGTGAGGCGTAAACCAGAAGCTTTTTCGGCACGCAGCCGCGAATGACGCAGGTGCCGCCGAGGCGATATTCCTCCGCCAGCGCCACGCGTGCGCCGTGTTGCGCGGCAATCCGGGCGGCGCGGACGCCACCCGAACCGCCGCCGATGACAAAGAGATCGACGTCGTAATCGGACATATCAGATATCGTGACCGCGCTTTTTCATTTCGTCGCGCAACCGCCCCATGATGTCGCCGGAAAGCTTATCCGCCCAGCCATTAGCCTGTTGCAGGCCTTCGTCGAGGATCTTTGGCTCCTCGACGATCATCTTGTGGCCGAGCGGCGACTGATAAAACGTCAGAATTTGCTTCAGCTCCGCCTCAGTAAAATCGGAGGCATACAGTTGTGCAGTGTGATCGATGAGCTCGGAAGAGCGCCCGTCGAATTCCTTATGCAATTGCACCGTGATTTCGTTGATGTCTTTTTGGTACATAAAGTTGGTCTGCATGACCGTGCTTTTGACCTTCTCGACCACGCCGCGCGCGATCGGGTCCATGATGCCGTTGATGCCCTTGAGCTGAATGATTTGCTTAGCGAGCAAAATGGCATTCGGGGAAGGCTCTGTTTGCGCCTGCGCCGCCGCAGGGCCGACCGCTCCAAGTATCGCAAATGCGACCAGCGCAGCGATGACATGACGTTTTGAAAAACGGACGTACATAGGCGCACTCCCTCCGTGCTTGAGATCAGGGTTGCTCGATGAGCCGCACCCCGTCCGGACCGGCAACAATAGCAGTCCGGGCGAGGCCGATGAATAAGCCGTGTTCCATGACTCCTGGGATTACAGCGAGCCGTGCCGCAAGGGCTTGCGGGTCAGGAATGCGCTGCAATTGGGCGTCCAGAACCCAGTGGCCGCCATCCGTGACGAAAGCATGGCCGTTTGGCCCTTTGCGCATTATTGCCGCTCCGGGGCAACCGGCAGCGGAAGCCGCAGCTTCGACCGCCCGCCGGGTCGCTTGGGCGCCAAATGGCACGATCTCGACCGGCAGCGGAAATCGGCCAAGCAGAGAAACGCATTTAGACTCGTCAGCAATCACCAGCATCGCGGCTGAGGCTGACGCGACGATCTTCTCACGCAACAGTGCGCCCCCGCCGCCTTTGATCAGAGTCAGGTCCGGGGCAATTTCGTCGGCGCCGTCGATTGTCAGGTCAAGCTCGGGGGTCTCATCGAGAGTCGTAAGCTTGATGCCAAGCTTCTCGGCTAAAGCGCGGGTCACTTCCGACGTCGGTACGCCAACGACATCAAGTCCGACACGCACACGCTCCCCCAAAAGCTCCACGAAGTGCTTTGCGGTCGAGCCGGTACCAAGGCCGAGCCGCATCCCCGGATGCACGAACTCGACCGCACGGGCTGCGGCAGCTCGTTTTTGAGCCTCAATATCCATGGCAGGTTGTGTAGCCAGCTTATGGCGGCGATCCTAGGGGTAAAAAGCATCATCCCGATTGCGCGGCGGCGCGTCACCCGATAGGCCCAATCCATGCTTACTATTGTTTTTGATCTCGACGGCACGCTGATCGACACCGCGCCGGATCTGATCGATACGCTCAACGTCACACTCAAACGCGAGGGATTGGAGCCCATCGCCTATGACAAGGCCCGGCCGATGATCGGCGGCGGCGCAAGGAGCATGATCGAACGGGCATTAGCTGCGGAAAGCCGTTCAGTGGCGAAAGCCGACGTCGACCGGATGTTCAAGGACTTCATCGAATATTACGCGGCGCACATTGCCGACCGCTCGCGTCCATACCCGAAGCTCGAAGAGACGCTCGATCATTTAGCAGCGACCGGCCACTGCCTTGCCGTCTGCACAAACAAGATCGAGTGGCTAGCGGTGAAGCTTCTCAACACACTCGATCTTGCCCGATATTTTGCCTGCATCTGCGGCCAGGACACCTTCAAGGTCATGAAGCCTGATCCGGAAATACTGCTCGGCACGATTAAACGTGCAGGCGGCGATCCGAAGCACACGGTCATGGTGGGCGATTCCGGCACCGACATACGCACAGCGCGAAACGCCAACGTTCCGGTCGTTGCGGTGGATTTCGGTTACACCGAAGTGCCGATCGAAACCCTTCATCCAGATCGGATCATAAGCACTTATGTCGACTTGCCGGCTGCGATCGAGGCGGTTGTCGGATCGCATTAATTAACGTTAATGCGGCAGCGAGTTGCTCGGGCATCAGCGGACACGCACTGGATCAGTGTAACATTTTGGAAAAGCTTATCTTTTTCTTCTGCCAAAAATCGTACTGCAAAGAGGTGAGCTGAGGTTCAGCTAAGTCGCTCCAACACCGCCGGTTTGCTATCGGACCTTTACCGAACGAGCGGTCCGGCCTAGGTTCGTCCGTGGACGGATGGGGTCAATGTTCTGCGTGCGAACTCTTTGGTAGCATAGGTGCAGTTGCGTTGAGCGCCGCCGCGCTGGCTGGATGCTCGTCATCGCCCTCGTGGATGCCCGACTGGATGTCCTCCAGTAAGTCGACGCCGCCACTTGTAACGGTGCAGTTCGAGTCGCAGCCCCCCGGCGCCGATGTTCGCACCTCGCAAGGCCAAGCCTGTCAGACCCCCTGCTCTCTTGCTCTGCAACCGCAGAGTCAGGTCGTTTCGTTCTCGAAAAACGGATTCCTGCCGCAGTCGGTACAGATCGCGGCCGGCGAACCGCCGGATCATTCGTTCTTTGAAAATCCGCCGCCCACGTTGTCACCCAATCCGGTCACTGTGATTCTACAGCCCACTGCGCCACCGCCCCGCGGCAAACCGCCGATGAGGCCGAGACCGAAACCGCATCGGCCTCCCGCCGCGCCGCCACCTCCGCCTGGACAGCCTTCGCCCTTCCCGCCGCCGCCCGGCCATTAAGCCGGGAACCGTCGGAAATCCTGGACGATCGGGGCTTTATCCGGCACAATTCCTCATTATCTGAAGGCTACAGGAAAGCCTTACCAAGCGGAGAATTTCGCGCATACGGCTGCCGAGGGGCAGCGTGGAAGCGAATTACATGACCAATACCGGTGCACAGACGCGGGATTTTGACGCCGTCGCTTTGCGGCCTCCGCTGGTCGACCCGTTCGGCCGCGACATCACCTATCTGCGCGTCTCGGTGACCGACCGTTGCGATTTCCGCTGCGTCTATTGCATGGCGGAAAACATGAACTTCCTGCCAAAAGCTGATTTGCTGTCGCTCGAGGAGCTCGATCGGCTGTGCTCAGCTTTTGTCGCGCGAGGCGTGCGCAAGCTTCGTCTCACGGGCGGCGAGCCGCTGGTGCGGCGCGGCATATTGACCCTCGTCTCGTCACTGTCGCGGCACCTGCCCACTGGCGATCTCGACGAACTCACCCTGACCACCAATGGCTCGCAGCTCGCTAAATATGCTGCGGAGCTGAAGGCGGCCGGCGTACGGCGTATCAATGTGTCGCTGGATACGCTGGACGCCGACAAGTTCCGCACCATCACCCGCTGGGGCTCGTTGAACCACGTGCTTGCCGGCATCGACGCCGCGCAGGCCGCGGGACTGAAGATCAAGATCAATACGGTCGCGCTCAAGGGCGTCAACGAAGACGAATTCCCGAGCCTGATCGAATGGGCGCACGGCCGCGGCATGGATATCACGCTGATCGAAGTCATGCCCCTTGGCGAGATCGGCGAGGGCCGTCTCGACCAATACCTTCCACTCTCGATAGTTCGCGCGCGGCTGTCGCGACATTTTAGCCTCGAGGACATCGACTATCGCACCGGCGGTCCCGCGCGTTACGTCCGCGTCGCTGAGACGGGCGGCCTCCTGGGCTTTATTACGCCGCTTACCCATAATTTCTGCGAGTTGTGCAATCGCGTTCGTGTCACCTGCACCGGCACGCTTTATATGTGCCTGGGACAGGAAGATGCCGCCGACCTGCGCAAGCCTCTGCGCGCTTCCGAGGGCAACGATTTGCTGAACGCCGCGATCGACGAGGCAATCAGCCGCAAACCAAAGGGCCACGATTTCGTCATCGACCGCCGCCATCAGCGGCCGGCACTGGCCCGCCATATGAGTGTGACGGGCGGCTAAGCCTCTAGCACAGTCGCTGCCGCCTGAAATTCCGCATGGCGAAAGTCGCGCCGCTGCATCGCCATCTCGTCGCGTCCCCACTGCTCCATATTCCAGTCTTCATCAACGTGCGCTGCCTGCCATGCAGCCTCGGCTGAAAGCTGCCCGCGCGCCATGGCGAGCGCGATCAGCGCCGAGCCGGTAAGCGTGGTAATCGACATGAGCCGCGCCGAGCCGCCACGGATCATCAGGCACCGCACCGCGTGCGGCTGCCAACGCGGCTTCCGGCTGCGCGACATGAACGACGCCTTCGCCGAGATAGAATTTCGCGCCGAGTGCTTCGGCGGCCCATTGCAAAATCGGATCCCAATGCCGGGCTTGCCGCTCGACCAGTCCCTGCGGCCCACCGGCGCGATAGAACAGCAGATCGGAAGCAAGATATTTTTTGATTTCGTCGGCGACCGCCTTGGGCGTTTCAGCAACCCCGTCGATAATTGCATTAGCCAGACGCGTGAGCGGCATTTTTGCTGGATCGATGACGTCGGTTTGCGCATTCCATTCTGCGGCGAGCGCCTGCGCTAATGCCGGCGTCGGTGCCGCAAGCAGCCGTCGCGCCGGCGTATGGACCGGTTTGCCGTCCAACTGTACGGCGCGGCCCGTTGGCGTCTCACTTACGGCCGCATTTTCGTAGAAATCGGCGACGTAAGACCGGGCGCGCTCCACGCCGCGCGGCTTCCATCGGATTTTCCGCAGGGCTCTCGAATAACTCACGCATGGGTCATTACACCACAAAAGACCGGCTATCCTGGGTTCTCGCTCGACATTACACGGCGCCACGACGAAGAATTGAACCCGTGCAGCGCAACATCAACCGCAGGCCTTGCGGTAAAGTCTAATTTTATGTAGTATTTTCAGTACATTAAGATAAAAATATAGTGGTTCACGGGGTGGTGAAAATGAACGCTGTGCAAGAGCGATTCAGTCGCGCGTTTGTTAAGCAGAAGGCCCGAGAAAACCTTGTCATAACAGGCATAAGCGGTAGAAATCCGCCCCCCTGTCGACTAGTATCCGGCGCCTAAATTCAGTTACGGGGGCCGCCGCAGAGGAAGCCTGATCCACGCAGCAACGTGCTTACCGCCACTTCAAGAGCGGATTGCTGCGTGCAAGAGGAGTCAATGAAACCTACCGATATTTCGGTCCCAGACTACTTCCATAAAGTCGTAGATTGTCAGTGGGCCTGTCCGGCGCATACGCCGGTTCCTGAATACATTCGGTTGATCGCGGCGGGTCGCTACGGCGACGCCTACATGATCAACTGGGAGTCCAACGTGTTTCCGGGGATTCTCGGACGCACTTGCGACCGCCCCTGCGAGCCGGCTTGCCGGCGCGGCCGCGTCGAAAAAGAACCGGTCGCGATCTGCCGCCTAAAGCGCGTCGCTGCCGACTTCAAGGAAGACATCAGAGACCGGTTACCAAAACCTGTCGAAAAGAAGAACGGCAAGCGTATCGCGCTGGTGGGCGGAGGCCCCGCCTCCCTGGCGGTGGCGCGCGACCTTGCCCCGATGGGTTACGAATGCGTCGTGCTCGATCAGGATCCAAAGTCCGGCGGCATGATGCGTACGCAGATTCCGAAATTCCGCCTGCCCGAAAGCGTCATCGACGAGGAATGCAACTACATCCTCGACCTCGGCATCGAATTTGTCGGCGGTAAGCGCGTCGACAGCCTGAAGGCGCTGCTGGCCGAGAATTACGACGCGATCTTTGTGGGCTGCGGCGCCCCCCGCGGCCGCGATCTGGATATTCCGGGCCGTAAGGAAGCGGCCAAGAACATCCACATCGGCATCGACTGGCTGTCGAGTGTTTCGTTCGGCCACATCAGTTCTATCGGCAAGCGCGTCATCGTGCTCGGTGGTGGCAACACCGCAATGGATTGCTGCCGCTCATCGCGTCGGCTCGGCGGCGAAGACGTGAAGGTGATCGTCCGCTCCGGCTTCGAAGAAATGAAAGCGTCCCCTTGGGAAAAGGAGGACGCGATGCACGAGGACATTCCGATCCTCAATTTCCTCGTGCCGAAGGAATTCACCCACGAGAACGGCAAGCTCACCGGCGTGGTGTTCGAGAAGGTCAAAGCAGTGCGTGACGCCAAGGGGCGCCGCGATCTGGTACCCACCGGCGAACCCGATCAGCACATTTTGTGCGACGACGTGTTAGTAGCGGTCGGCCAGGAGAATTCTTTTCCTTGGATCGAGCGCGATTGCGGCATCGAGTTCGACAAGTGGGATATGCCCAAGGTCGATACGAATACGATGGCGTCCACCAACCCGAAGGTATTCTTCGGTGGCGACGCCGCGTTCGGGCCGAAGAACATTATCTGGGCGGTCGCGCACGGCCACGAAGCCGCTATTTCCATCGATCGGTTTTGCCGCGGCGAAGACGTCAACGTCCGGCCGGCGCCGCAGATTGCCGTCTCCAGCCAGAAGATGGGCATTCACGAGTGGTCCTACGATAACGAGATCACGCTCGATAAGCGCTATCGTGTCCCGCATCGTGAGAAGGTGGTGGCGCTGCGCGACATCAAAGCCGAAGTCGAGCTCGGCTACGACGTCGAGCTTGCGCTGAAAGAGTCGGAGCGCTGCCTCAATTGCGATGTGCAGACCGTCTTTACCGGCCAGCTATGCATCGAATGCGACGCCTGCGTCGACATCTGCCCGATGGACTGCATTACTTTCACCGAGAACGGCGAGGAAGCCGATCTGCGTAAGCGCCTGGAGGCGCCTGCCGGCAACCTCACCCAGGATCTCTATATCGGTAACAGCCTGAAGACCGGCCGCGTCATGGTGAAAGACGAGGACGTGTGCCTGCATTGCGGGCTCTGCGCCGAGCGCTGCCCCACCGGTGCGTGGGACATGCAGAAATACCTGATCGACATGACCCACGCGGAACGAGCATGCCAATCGAAAGCGTAAACGACTTCGTCATCCGGTTCGCCAACGTCAACGGTTCTGGTTCGGCGAGCGCCAACGAACTGTTCGCCCGCGCTATCCTGCGGATGGGCATTCCGGTCGCCCCGCGCAATATCTTCCCGTCCAATATCCAGGGCCTGCCGACCTGGTACGAAGTCCGCGTTTCCGGCGAAGGCCATCTCGGCGCCCGCGGCGGCACCGACCTCATGGTCGCGATGAACCCGCAGACCTGGGACAAGGACGTCGCCGGCATCGAGCCAGGGGGCTATCTGCTTTACGATTCGACCAAGCCGATGCCGAAGTCCAAATTCCGCGATGACATCACGGTCATCGGCGTGCCGCTTACCGCGATTACAATCGCGAATATACCGATCCACGGCAACGGCAATTGTTCAAGAACATCATCTATGTCGGTGCGCTCTCGGCGCTGCTCGATATGGACGTGCCGGAGATCGAGAAGCTGATCGGCGAGCAGTTCAAGGGCAAGGAAAAGCTGTTCGACGCCAACAAGCACGCGCTGCATCTCGGCCGTGACTGGGCGACGATGAATCTCGATCACCCGATCGGCCTGCGTTTGAAGCGCTCCAATGCAGTCGGCGATCGGATTTTCGTCGAAGGCAACGCGGCGGCGGCACTTGGCGCGGTTTATGGCGGCGCCACCGTCTGCGCCTGGTATCCGATCACGCCGTCGTCTTCGCTTGCCGAAGCTTTCACCCGCCATTGCAACCGGCTGCGCGTCGATGTCGGCAGCAAGAAGAACAAGTTCGCCATCGTGCAGGCCGAAGACGAACTTGCATCGATCGGGATCGTGATTGGCGCCGGCTGGAACGGCGCGCGCGCCTTCACCGCGACATCAGGCCCTGGAATTTCCCTGATGCAGGAATTCCTTGGGCTTGCCTATTTCGCCGAAATTCCTGCGGTCGTGTTCGATGTCCAGCGCGCTGGGCCTTCGACCGGCATGCCGACCCGCACGCAACAGACCGATATTATCTCCTGCGCTTACGCCTCTCACGGCGATACCAAGCACGTATTGCTGTTCCCCGAAGATCCGGCGGAGTGCTTCGAATTCGGCGCAGAAGCCTTCAACCTTGCCGACCGGCTGCAAACTCCGGTGTTCATGCTTGCTCGACCTCGATATCGGCATGAACCACCGGCTCTGCCGCCCTCTCGCCTGGGACGACTCCAAGAAATACGACCGCGGCAAGGTGATGACGGCTGCGATGCTCGAACTCCGGCACCGATTTCGGCCGCTATCTCGACGTCGACGGCGACGGCATCCCCTACCGCACTTATCCCGGCACCCATCCTGACAAGGGTTCCTTCTTCACCCGCGGCACGTCGCGTGACCGTTACGCCCGCTACACCGAGGAAGGATCGGCCTATCAGGACAACATGCAGCGGCTGTTGCGCAAGTTCGAGACCGCGAAAGATATCGTGCCGCGTCCGTTGCAAGCCAACGCCGCCAAGCCAACCAAATACGGCGTGATTTACTTCGGCTCGACCTCGCCGGCGATGGATGAAGCCATCCAGATGCTGGAGAACGATGGCCAGTATCTCGACCGGTTGAGGGTGCGCGCCTTCCCGTTCCATTCAAGCGTAGCGAGCTTTATCGCCGACCACGACTTCGTTTTTATGGTCGAACAGAACCGCGATGCACAATTGCGCTCGCTGATCGTCAACGAATGCGGCATCGATCCAGTGCGGCTCGTGCCGGTGCTGCACTATGACGGCACGCCGATCACCGCGCGGTTCATTGCCCACGCCATCAGCCACCACCTCGACGCCCTGAAAGTGACCCCGCTGCGCAAGGTCGTGTCATGACTAACGCCGCCGATCCGGTTCGATCGGCTGTTTCTCAGGGCACAGCGACTGCGAAGACCCGCAGCGCCGGCTTTCCCTGGCGTGTCCTTGTTTTCATCGCCATTGCCAGCTTTACCGCCTGCGCCATCGTCGACCTGACCTATTTTTCCGGGTTGACCTCGTTCATTAGCGCCGACGAGGCGCGTTTGATTAACTCAGGAAAGACTTTGCTCGCCACCGGCGCGTTCCGGGTCGGCGTCGACAAGGCGTATGAGATGCCCGGAACGGCTGCGTTTTTTGCAGCCGTCATGTGGCTCTTTCCGGCTCATCCGGTGGCCGCTATTCGGATCGTCCAAGGCTTTATCGTAGGCCTGCAATCGTTCTTTGTCGGAGCTCTTGCCTACACCCTGTTTCGCGCGGCCAGTGTGGCGATCCTCGCCGCTGTCATGGCGGGCTTTTATCCCTACTTCGTATTTACTCAGGGGCTGGCGCTAAGCGAGACTTTATTCACTGCGGTGCTGATGGCCGGTTTTCTCAGCCTTTATCGATGGCGAATGGATGGTGCGCGGATCGACTCCGGACTGTTCACCACCGTGGCATTGTTTGTAGCCGGCGTCATGGTCAAAGCTACGCTCACGCTTATGTCGCCGGTACTGGTGATTGCGGGTGCAATCGGGGTACGCAAACCAGCCTCGATTATGGCTGTCGGCGTGGCTGCCGTAACAACCTTCTGCATCCTTATGGCGCCATGGTGGGTCAGAAATTATCGCGAACTCGGCACTTTTGTTCCCTTTACAACCGAATCGAACTTGGCGCTTTACAATGGCAATACGCCCCGGAATCCTGACGCTGATGCACTCTGGCCGGCAGATGATCCCAAGTTCGTTCCCGAGGCCGGGATTAAAGACGAGGTTTTACGCTCGCGCGTCTTCCGCGACATGGCGATCACGAACATCGAAGCAGACCCAGTCGGCTTCGTGCGACGCGCCGCGCTGAAGTTCACCCGGTTCTGGAGCATCGTACCGAGAGCCGAGGCCTTCCAAAAACCGCTCTACCTGATCGTTGGCGCCGGGACTTTCGGATCCGTCCTCGTG
This sequence comes from uncultured Alphaproteobacteria bacterium, assembly GCA_963742215.1. Taxonomy (GTDB): domain Bacteria; phylum Pseudomonadota; class Alphaproteobacteria; order Rhizobiales; family Xanthobacteraceae; genus BOG-931. Next base: position 252,256 of record CAVULJ010000010.1, on the reverse strand, counting down.
CTTGCGATCACCTGCGCCGTCTCGCAGTATCGGCGCTTCGTCGAGTTCCTGCCGATCTACCTGACGTTTGCCTACTTCACAGCGATTTACACAATCACCGTAGCGTCAATCCGCTATCGGTTGCCGATCGAGCCGCTTCTGATCGTGCTTGCGGCCCGGCCATGCATGACGCTCTTAAGCAAGATCACCGGCGTCATTCGCCGCCCCTTTGGCCAAATTGACGGACTTCCCCAGCCACTCAAATATTCACCAACCAACTCGTGACGGAACCATGACCTACGTCGTCAAACCGAAATTCCATCATCCCGAGCTGCCCAAGAACAAGCTTGGCTACACACACCGCGACTACGAGGGCAAGGTTTCCACCCTCTGTGCCGGCTGTGGCCATGATTCGATCACGGCTTCTATCATCGAGGCCTGCTTCGAACTCTCGATTGAGCCGCATAAAGTGGCGAAGATCTCCGGCATCGGCTGCTCGTCGAAGACCCCGGATTACTTCCTCAACGCTTCCCACGGCTTCAATTCCGTGCACGGCCGTATGCCGTCAGTGCTCACTGGCGCCAATCTGGCCAACCGTGACCTGATTTATCTCGGTGTTTCCGGCGACGGCGATTCCGCTTCCATCGGTTTCGGCCAGTTCGCCCATTGCATGCGCCGCGGCGTCAACATGACGTATATCGTGGAGAACAATGGCGTGTACGGCCTCACCAAAGGCCAGTTCTCCGCCACCGCCGATCGCGGCTCAAAATCGAAGCGCGGCGTCGCTAATACCGACAGCGCCATCGATATGGTCGGCATAGCGCTGCAACTCGGTGCAACCTTCGTTGCCCGCTCGTTTTCCGGCGACAAAAAACAGCTCGTTCCACTGGTCAAGGCCGCCATCGAGCATGAGGGCGCATCCTTCATCGACGTCATCTCGCCCTGTGTTGCCTTCAACAACCACACCGGCTCGACCAAAAGCTTCGACTATGTTCGTGAACACAACGAGGCCGTGAATTTTCTTGATTTCATGACCGGCCAGGCGCCGATCCATGTGGATTACGCGCCGGGCACGGTGGAAATGGTGCAGCAGCACGACGGCACTACAATTGCGTTACGCAAGATCAATGCCGAATACGACGTGCACGACCGTCTCGCCGCCATGAGTTTCCTTCAGCATCACGCGGCCAAGGGCCAGATCGTCACTGGGCTGCTTTACGTCGCAGAGGAAGCCGAGGACCTGCACGGCCATCTCAACACGGTCGATACGGCTCTCAACACGATGAGCGAAAAAGAGCTTTGCCCAGGCTCGGCATCGCTCGATAAGATCAACGCTTCGCTTCGCTAGATTGGAGCTGTTTGACCGCCTCGATCACATTGCAACGCCAACGAATCGGCGCGATTCCCCACATCACTCTTCCGGCGCCTCGACAATCGGGTCGTAACGTTTGGCGTCGAGGCCAAGCAGATTCCACGATTGCTGCATGTGGGGCGGCAGTGGCGCTGAAATGTCGATTGTGCCGCCGCGCGGATGCGGCACCGCAATCCGCCGGGCGAGGAGGTGCAGCTTGTTCTGCATGCCGCCCGGCAGTTCCCAGTTCTCACGGGCAAAATATTTCGGATCGCCAACGATCGGATGGCCGACGTGATCCATATGGGCGCGAAGCTGATGGGTGCGTCCGGTAACGGGCTTGAGAGAAATCCACGAGAGGATCGGTCCCGAGGTATCGACAACCGCGTAATAGGTTACCGCATGGCTCGCACCTTTGTCGCCGTGCTCGGCAATGCGCATGAAGGACTCATCTTCCCGCTCTTCCTTGGCGAGAAAAGTCGAGATGCGTCCCTGCTGCGGCTTCGGCACGCCGGCGACCAGCGCCCAATAGATTTTTCGCGCCGAGCGTGAGCGAAAGGTTTTGGCGAGCGCCGACGCGGCAAACCGGGTTTTGGCGACGAGCAGACACCCGGCGGTGTCCTTGTCGAGCCGATGCACCAGCCGCGGCCTTTGACCTTGCGCGTCGCGCAGTACTTCGAGCATGCCGTCGAGATGCCGGGTCGTCCCTGATCCGCCCTGGACCGCGAGACCCATCGGCTTGTTGAATACCAGCACATCGTCATCTTCGTGGAGCGTGATAGACTTGAGGAACGATCGAGTCTTTTCGTCGGCCTCATCACCCGGCGAACGCAGCTTTGGGGCATCGATACGCAACGGCGGGATACGCACCGTCTGCCCCGCCTCCAGGCGATTCTTGGGCTCCGTACGCTTGCCGTTGACCCTCACCTCGCCTTTACGGATGACGCGCTGGATATGGGAGTAACTGAGGCCCGGGAACCGTGCTTCAAAAAAACGATCGACCCTCATGCCGGCTTCGTCAGCAGTTACGGCGACATTCTGAACGCTCGTTGGCAGTGCGGTCGCCACGGGCTTGAGTTGCGTGTCCTCGCCAAATCCCCCATTACGAGAACTGCTCCGCCGCTCTTTGAAGGATGAGGGGCCCACCGACTCTGCGCCTCGCCCGAAGCCGGAATCTTTGGTCTTTCCTGCTCGGCGAAAGCCGCTCTGGTTATCGTTGCCCCTGGCGGCTCGCTCCCCGCGCCCACCGGAAGAATGTTTGCCGCGTTTGAAATGCCCGGAAGGACGCGGCCCTGCGGCCTGATTCCCGCCGCCCGGCTGGCGTGGTCCGCGATTACCTCTCACTGCTCGCTCCGTTCGCGCCGCAGCTTGGCCCAGTATCCCAGGCGCTTGCGGATTTCTCGCTCATAGCCACGCTCTGGCGGATCGTAAAACTGACGGCGGCCGAGTTGTTCGGGGAAGTAATCCTGGCCCGAGAATGCTTCCTCGCTATCGTGGTCGTATTCGTAGTCCGCGCCATAACCTTCGGCTTTCATCAGTTTGGTCGGCGCATTAAGAACGTGCTTGGGTGGCAGCAGTGAGCCTGCCTCCTTCGCCGTCCGCATCGCCGCGCCAAACGCCATATAGGTCGCATTCGATTTCGGCGCAGTCGCGACATAAATCACGGCCTCGGCAATGGCGAGTTCGCCTTCCGGACTGCCGAGAAAATCGTAGGCGTCTTTAGCCGCGTTGGCGACGACCAACGCCTGCGGATCGGCAAGCCCAATGTCCTCCACCGCCATGCGCACGATCCGGCGCGCCAGATAAAGCGGATCCTCGCCCGCGTCGAGCATGCGGCAGAGGTAATACAGCGCAGCATCGGCGTCGGAGCCGCGCACCGACTTATGCAGAGCGCTGATCAGATTGTAGTGGCCGTCCTGCTTCTTGTCGTAAATCGGCGCACGCCGCTGTACCACACCTTGCAACGCTGCGGCATCGAAAATCTCGTTACTGCGCGCGGCGCGCCAAATTTCCTCGGCAAGCGTCAATGCGGCGCGACCGTCGCCATCCGCCATGCGCAGCAGCGAAGCGCGAGCTTCGGCATCAAGCGGCAGCTTCTTGCTCTCGATATCTTCAGCACGGGCTAAAAGTTTCTCGATCGCCGGAGCATCGAGCGACTTGAAAACCAGGACACGCGCCCGCGACAACAGCGGCGCGATCAACTCGAACGACGGATTCTCGGTCGTGGCGCCGACCAGGACGATCGTGCCGTCCTCGACGACCGGCAAAAATGAATCCTGCTGGGCCCGGTTGAAGCGGTGGATCTCATCGACAAACAGCAGCGTCCCCTGCCCAGTCTCGCGGCGCAACCGCGCTGCATCGAAGACTTTCTTCAGGTCGGCAACGCCGGAAAAGATCGCCGAAATCTGCTCGAAATAAAGCTCGGTTTCCCGCGCCAACAGCCGCGCCACCGTTGTCTTGCCGGTGCCGGGCGGGCCCCAGAAGATCAGCGATCCTAGAGACCGCGTCTCCAGCATGCGCGAGAGCGCACCATCAGGCCCCAGCAAATGATCCTGGCCGACGACATCGGCAAGTTTATCGGGGCGGAGCTTGTCAGCGAGAGGCCGAGGAGCATCGCGGTCGAGGCCGCCGGCCGCGAAAAGCGTCGGAGCGTTCTTCCTCGGTCGCGAGGTCATCCGCTGAACATCACGGAAATCTGCTGACCGCCGCGGTCGATGGTAATGCGCCAACTGCGGCTGCCGGCATTGGCGATGCGATCGAGATCACTCGATTTGGCAATGTTCTGGCCGTTGACCGAGACGACGACATCGCCCTTCTTGAAACCGACCGATTGTGCCGCCGAACCGTCGGCGACCCCGGTAATGACAACGCCCTCGGCTTGCGGATCGAGCCGCATTTCGTCGGCGAGCGCCGGCGACAGGTTTGCGACTGTGGCGCCGAGGAATGGCGAGCGGCCCTTAATGACCACTTCGTCGCGAGGTGTATCTGGCAGACCCTGTAACGGTAGCGAGACGACTGTTTCTTTGCCCTGCCGGATTAATCCGATTTTGGTCTCGCCGCCCAACGGCTTGGTGGCAAAGCGATAGTCGAACGCCGCCGGATCGTCGACGGTAACGCCGTCGATGGTCACGATCAGGTCGCCGGTCTTGATGCCGGCGCGCGCGGCGGGGCTGCCGTTGACGACGCTTGCCACAAGCGCGCCGCTCGGGTGCTGCAGGCCGATACTGTCAGCAATCTCCGGCCGTGACCTCCTGAAGCTTGGCCCCGAACCAAGCGCGCTTGACCGTCTTGCTGCCACTCTCAGCGGAGGCAACCACAACGCGCACCATGTTCGCCGGGATCGCAAAACCAATGCCTTCGGAACCGCCGGAGCGCGAATAAATCTCCGAATTAACACCGACCAGCCGGCCGTTGACATCAACAAGCGCACCGCCGGAATTTCCGGGATTGATCGCGGCGTCGGTCTGAATAAAAAACTGATAGTCGCTATTGCCGACTTGGGTACGCGCCACGGCCGAGACGATACCGTGGGTCACGGTCTGGCCGACGCCGAAGGGATCGCCGATCGCCAGGACTACATCGCCGACTTGCAATTCATCCGAATTGGCGAATTCGAGCGTCGGGAATTTCTCGTTCGTCCCCCTGATGCGGAGCACGGCAAGGTCACCCCGTTCGTCCTTCAACACGATGTCGGCGTCCAATTCGCGTTTGTCGGCAAGCGCGACCTTTACCTCGCTGGCGTCGGCGATCACGTGGTAATTGGTGACGACCAGCCCGGAAGGATCAACAATGACGCCGGAGCCGAGCGAGCGCTCGACCTGCTGCCGCGGCATGCCACCAAAGAACTGGCGGAAGAATGGATCGGCCAGAAACGGATTGTTGTTGGCGACGACATGCTGGGCGTAGACGTTGACCACGGCCGGCGCGACGTGTTGCACGATCGGCGCAAACGAGAGCTGAAGCTGGGCGGCTGAAGTCGGGACCTGGCGCTGCTGGGCATTCGCAGACGCCGCCGCGAGACCCGCGGCAGCCACCATCAGCATAAAAAAAGAAGGCAGACGCGCCATAGGAAAAACCCCAATTCTACGCGGTTATATAGGCGTCTAACCGAGGCATTAGAAGGGCGATTGTGCCCTCCCCGATTACTCCTTCGGCGGCACGGTGCGCAGCCAGGCGGTCACCGCATCAAGGTCCGCATCGGTCATATGCGCATAATACTGAAAGCCCATCGGACCGGTCAGCTTTTTGCCGTCCTTGTCGACGCCCTGGGTGATCGCCTGCTTGATCTGGGCATCGCTCCAATCGCCGAGCCCCTTGGTCTTGCTCGACGTGATATTGGCCGATTTCACGATACCCCACGGCCCTGGAAATTCCTGGCCACCCGCGCCGATATTGGAGAAATCCAGTTCACCCCTTCGGCCGGGGCGTATGACACTCCATGCAATGGCCGATGGCCGCCAGATAGAAACCACGCTTGACCTTATCGTTAAGATCGGCCGGATCGATTGGCTTCTCAGCGCCGGGAAAAATCTGGTGCTTCGACGGCATCTTGTAGGTCGGATCAGGCACCTTGTTGCTGATCGGCTTCACGCTTTGCAGGTAGGTCACGACTGCGTCGAGATCGCTCGGCAGCATGATGCGATAAAATCCGGTCGGCATGACCGACGATCGGCGCGCCGTTTGGCCGTACATTATCAAGCATCAACTTTTTGATGTCAGCCGCGCTCCAAGTCCCGATACCGGTATCCTTATCCGGCGTGATGTTCGGGGCGGTGACGTCGAACGCAGGCGATTCAAAGCGCAGACCGCCGGAAAAATCCTTACCGGCGACCACGTTGGGCGGCCCCTTCGGCGAATGGCAATTGCCACACGTCATAATAGTGTTCACCAGATAGCTGCCGCGCTCAAGCGGCGTATCGGCATAAGCCGCTCCGGCGATCACCGCCGCAGCCATCGACAATATTGCAAGCCTAAGAAGCATTGCGATTCCCCCTGCCCATTCCGCTCGCACAATATTGCAGGTCGGACCGCGAAACAAACAGCAGATGCGTGCTGTGCGCAATCGTTTCGTCTGATGATTGTCACAAAAATGGCAAGCAGGGACCGCCTCGCCCAAAAGAAAAAGGGCAGCTTGCGCTGCCCTTAATCATCATATGCCTTCGAGACTACGCTGCAGCGGGCGCAGCTTCAGTCGCCGCCCGCGCCTGCACCGGCCCGGAATCCTTGCCTTTGGCCTCGACGTCGCGATCGACGAACTCGATCACTGCGACGGGGGCAGAATCGCCGTAGCGGAAGCCTGCCTTCATAACGCGGGTATAACCACCGTTGCGTTCCTTATAACGCGGACCGATCACCTCGAAGAGCTTCTTGACCGTGCCGATATCACGAATTTGCGCAATGGCCTGACGGCGGGCGTGCAGGTCGCCGCGCTTGCCAAGGGTTACAAGCTTCTCGACGATCGGACGCAGATCCTTCGCCTTCGGCAGCGTCGTCGTGATCTGCTCGTGCTTGATCAACGACAACGCCAAATTCGCAAGCATCGATTTGCGATGATCGGAACGGCGGTTGAATTTGCGATGGGTCTTTGCGTGACGCATCTTATGTACTCACTTTCCCGGTCGTCGAGGCCACGCCTCAGTAATGATCCTCGAAGCGCTTGGCCAGCTCTTCGATATTTTCCGGCGGCCAGCCTGGCACTTCCATGCCGAGATGCAGACCCATCTGCACCAGCACTTCCTTGATCTCGTTGAGCGACTTGCGGCCGAAATTCGGCGTGCGCAGCATCTCGGCCTCGGTCTTCTGAACGAGATCGCCGATATAGACGATGTTGTCGTTCTTCAGGCAGTTGGCCGAACGTACGGACAGCTCGAGCTCGTCGACCTTCTTGAGGAACGCCGGATTGAATGCCAGATCCGGGATCGGCGCGCTTGCGGTTTCTCGCTTCGGCTCTTCGAAATTGACGAACACATTGAGCTGATCCTGCAGGATGCGCGCGGCATAAGCCAACGCGTCCTCGGGGCTCAGAGCGCCGTTGGTCTCGATCGTCAGGGTAAGCTTATCGTAGTCGAGAATCTGACCTTCGCGGGTGTTCTCGACCTTGTAGGAAACCTTCCGCACCGGAGAATACAGGCTGTCCACCGGAATGAGCCCGATCGGGGCATCTTCCGGACGATTGCGCTCGGACGGGATGTAGCCTTTGCCGGTATTAACGGTGAATTCCATCCGGATTTCAGCACCCTCGTCGAGAGTGCACAGCACGAGATCGGGATTGAGCACAACGATATCGCCGACAGTCTGAATGTCATTGGCCGTGACTGTGCCAGGTCCCTGCTTCTTCACCACCATCCGCTTCGGGCCATCGCCCTGCATCTTGATGGCGATATCCTTGATATTGAGCACGATGTCGGTGACGTCCTCGCGCACACCGGCGATCGAGGAGAATTCGTGCAACACGCCATCGATATGCACCGACTGAACCGCCGCACCTTGCAGCGATGAGAGCAAAATACGCCGCAGCGCGTTGCCAAGCGTCACGCCGAAGCCGCGTTCAAGCGGCTCGGCGATCACGGTGGCCGAGCGCCGCATATCGGCGCCGGGACTGACCTGCAACTTGTTGGGCCTGATTAATTCTTGCCAATTCTTCTGGATCGTCACGTTATCACCCATCGCTTTGAGCGGCGCGATTGTTTCGCGCGCCCCACTCCGCTCCGTGGGGCCAAGATCGAGCGGCGGTAAACGGTCAACCTGTTCCATTTAGCCGGATATCCTAAACGCGACGCCGCTTGCGCGGGCGGCAACCATTATGCGGGATCGGTGTCACGTCCCGGATCGACGTGATCGTGAAGCCGGCCGACTGCAACGAACGAAGCGCCAACTCGCGGCCCGAACCGGGGCCGGCGACCTCGACTTCGAGCGTCCGCATGCCATGCTCCTGCGCCTTCTTCGCGGCATCTTCAGCTGCGACCTGCGCAGCGTAAGGGGTCGACTTACGCGAGCCTTTGAAACCCATCGTTCCCGACGACGACCATGCAATAGAATTGCCTTGAACGTCGGTTATCGTGATCATGGTGTTATTAAACGACGCGTTCACATGCGCGACACCGGACGCGATGTTTTTGCGTTCGCGTCGGCGGACGCGCGTAGCATCTTTACCCATTCTGAAACCCTTTCGCGGATCGGCACCGGCCGCACCGGCGCCGTCACGTTGTCTTGTTCGACGCTATTTCTTCTTCCCGGCAATGGCCTTTGCCGGACCTTTGCGGGTGCGCGCATTGGTATGGGTGCGCTGGCCGCGCACCGGCAGACCACGGCGATGGCGCAGACCGCGGTAGCACCCGAGATCCATCAGCCGCTTGATATTCATCGAAACTTCGCGCCGCAGATCGCCCTCGACTACGTAGTCGCGGTCGATGACCTCGCGAAGCTGAAGCACTTCCTGGTCGGTGAGCTGCGACACCCGACGCGACTCGGGCATCGAAACCTTCTGCAGGATTTCCTTGGCTTTGGTGTTACCGATGCCATGGATGTATTGAAGCGCGATCACCACGCGCTTGTTAGTCGGTATATTGACACCGGCGATACGGGCCACAGTCAGTACTCCTCATGACAGTCGGCATTCTCACCCGGTTTGGCGAGCCTGCCGCTACCTGTCGGTTCCTATGTCTCTTAAGCGGTCATCAAACGTAAAAAACCAGCGCCCGCCTGCCTTTGCGGCCTGGCAGCGCTGCTAAATGTCCGACTGGATATTTGGGGCTTATTAATGGATTCACAGCGCTTTCGTCAACCTCAACTAGCGGCTTCGTGTACTTAACGCCCACGCTTTTCTTTGGCGGTCCGGTGCTTTGCTTTACGTTTGCTTGCCGCCGGTTTAGTCTTGGATTTTTTTCCTACAGATATCGCCTTCCGCACTTTTTGGGCAGCTTTTTCGAAGACCTTCTTGGCCACCTTCTTCGCGACCTGCCCTGCGCCGGCTTTTTTGCGGCCTTTTTGACCGGCTTGGCGAAAACCGGCGCCGCCTTGGCCGCCAGCGCCTTGGTCAGCTCCCTATCGATCGCTTTCGTAACCTCCGGGATCGGTCCATGCCATTCACGGTATGGAGTACCCCTTGCAGGCTGTAATAGGCCACAAGGGGAGCTGTTTGCTCACGATAGGCCGCAAGCCGGCGATGAAGCACCTGTGGGTCATCGTCGTCGCGAAGCGTCTCGCCGCGCGACCGCGTCTCGGCGATGCGGCTCTCGATTCGCTTTAGCAGGGCCTCTTCATTAACCCGAATCTCGATCGCTGCGTCGAGGCCGATCTCCCGCTCCGCCAGCATGCGGTCGAGCGCGGTCGCCTGCGGCACAGTGCGGGGAAAGCCGTCGAGGATGAAACCTTTGCGGCATCCGGCTCTTCGATGCGCTGGGCAACGATCCGGACGACCACGTCGTCAGGCACCAGGCCGCCCGGCGCCATGATTTCCTGTGCTTGAAGGCCAACAGGCGTACCGGCCTTCACCGCAGCGCGAAGCATATCTCCTGTGGAGAGCTGGACAATGCCGTATTTGGCGACGAGATGCTGGGCTTGCGTTCCTTTGCCAGCCCCCGGCGGGCCCAGCAATATAATCTCATCTACGGCGCCCCCCCCTTAGCTTCGATCTTTTTATCAGTCCTTCGTACTGATGCGCGAGCAGGTAGCCCTGCACCTGCGCGACCGTATCCATAGTGACGCTGACGACAATCAAAAGCGAAGTACCGCCGAAATAGAACGGCACTGCCGCATAGGCGATCAACATTTCCGGAAACAGACAGACCACAGCGAGATAGGCCGCGCCGATCACGGTAATCCGCGACAGCACGTAATCGATGTATTCCGCGGTCCGCTCGCCGGGCCGAATGCCCGGAATGAAGCCGCCGTGCTTTTTCAAGTTATCGGCAGTCTCGGTCGGATTGAAAACGATCGCCGTATAGAAGAAGGCAAAGAATACGATCAGCGCCACGTACAGCGCGAGAAACAGCGGGCGCCCATGAGCGAGCTGCGTGGTGATTGTGGTGAGCCAGCCGGGCCCCTGGCCTGCGGTGAAGTTGGCGATCGTGGTCGGAAGCAACAGCAGCGACGAGGCGAAGATCGGCGGAATGACGCCCGACGTGTTGAGTTTGAGCGGCAGGTGCGAAGACTGCCCCTCGAACATGCGGTTGCCGACCTGGCGTTTGGGATACTGGATCAACAGCCGGCGCTGAGCCCGCTCCATGAAGACGATGAAGGTGATCACGGCGACCGCCACCACCAGCACGATGAGGATGAGCCCAGTCGATAACGCGCCCTGACGGCCGAGTTCGAGCGTGCCCGCGATCGCCGAGGGTAATTGCGCGACAATGCCCGACATGATGATGAGCGAAGTGCCGTTGCCGATACCGCGCTGGGTGATCTGCTCACCGAGCCACATCAAGAATACCGTGCCGCCGGTCAGCGTGATCACGGTCGAAATCACGAAGAATATGCCCGGCGCGGCGACGACCGATTGCGCCCCTTCAAGACCGACAGCGATACCGTAGGCCTGAACCGCGGCCAGCAGCACCGTCAGATACCGGGTATATTGATTGATGATCTTACGGCCGGCTTCGCCTTCCTTCTTGAGCTGCTCAAGGGTCGGCGAAACAGTCGTCATCAACTGAACGATGATCGACGCCGAAATGTACGGCATGATGTTCAGCGCAAAGATCGCCATGCGATGAATGCCGCCGCCGGCGAACATGTTGAACATGCCTAGAATGCCGCTGGACTGGGACTGAAAAATCTGATCCCAGGCGTTCGGATCGATGCCGGGCAGCGGGATGTAGGTACCAAGCCGATAGACCAGCAACGCGCCGAGGGTGAACCAGATGCGCTTTTTGAGCTCTTCGGCCTTCGCCAACGCACCGAAGTTCAGATTGGCTGCAAGTTGTTCTGCTGCCGAGACCATCCGCCGCTGCTCCGTGGGTCCGTGAACGAGCCCGCCCTATATGGTGATCAGGCCGCCTGTTCGCTCGTTTCCCGCTTCGGTGCGAGGATTTCGACCGAGCCGCCAGCTTTCTCAACCGCGGCAATCGCCGATTTCGACGCCCCGTAAACCGAAACATTGATCTTGGCTTTGATTTCGCCGCCACCGAGCAGCCGAACGCCGTCCTTTACCCGGCGCAAAATGCCCGCTTTGATCAGCGCTGCCGCGTCAATCTTGTTGCCGGCATCGAGGCGGCCGCCGTCGATCGCCCCCTGCAGCTTGTCGAGGTTTACCTCGTTGAATTTGAGGGCAAATTTCACATTCCGGAAGCCGCGCTTAGGCAGCCGGCGATGCAGCGGCATTTGGCCGCCTTCGAAGCCTTTGATGCGCACACCGGAGCGCGCGGTCTGGCCCTTGCCACCGCGGCCGCCGGTCTTGCCGGTGCCTGAGCCGATGCCGCGTCCGATGCGCTTGCGCGTCTTGCGCGCACCGGGGCGGCCGGAGAGTTCGTGCAGTTTCATGGCGACTATTTCTCCAGCACTTCCACGAGATGCGCGACCTTGGCGATCATGCCGCGGGTCTGCGGCGTATCGGCGAGCTCGGCCACGCGACCGATCTTGTTCAGCTTTAGCCCGATCAAAGTTTCACGCTGTTGATGAGGCCGCCGCAGCGGGCTGCCGATCTGCCGTACTTTGACGGTCTTTTTTGCGTCACTCATTGCAGGCTCCCGAAATTTCAGTCTGCCGCGGCCGTGTCGCCATCGACATCACGGCGCCGCGCTTGCAGCGCCGACACCTTGACATTGCGGCGCGCGGCAACTGAACGCGGCAAGTCCTGGTGCTTGAGCGCATCGAAGGTCGCGCGGACTACGTTATAGGGGTTCGACGTGCCGACCGACTTCGCTACCACGTCCTGCACACCCAGCGTCTCGAATACGGCGCGCATTGGGCCGCCGGCAATGATGCCGGTACCGGGAGGCGCCGCACGCAGATAGACCTTGCCGGCGCCATGACGGCCGGCGACATCGTGATGCAGCGTGCGGCCTTCGCGCAACGGGACGCGGGTAAGACCGCGCTTGGCAGCATCGGTCGCCTTGCGGATCGCTTCCGGGACTTCACGCGCCTTGCCGTGACCGAAACCGACCCGGCCTTTCTGGTCGCCGACCACGACTAGAGCAGCGAAGCCGAAACGCCGGCCGCCCTTCACCACTTTGGCGACGCGGTTGATGTGAACAAGCTTATCGACGAATTCGCTGTCGCGCTCGTCGTCTCGTCGCCGTTCGCGGGGTTCACGTGCCATGATGTCGATCCAGTCTGTTCAACTCGTCGGGTTGCTTTAAAAATTCAGTCCGCCTTCGCGCGCAGCTTCGGCGAGAGCCTTGATACGGCCGTGGTAGAGGTAGCTGCCACGGTCGAAAATGACGTCCTTGACGCCCTTTTCCTGGGCGCGTTGCGCGATCAGCTTGCCCACCGCTTTCGCGGCGTCGACGCTGGCGCCGGTCTTGAGACCCTCGCGGGTCGACTTTTCCGTGGTCGATGCGGACGCAAGCGTCACGCCTTCACCGTCGTCGATCACCTGCGCATAAATGTGCTTTGACGAACGGAACACGGAAAGCCGCCTGCGCTCACCGGCGGCACGGCGCAGTGCGCCGCGCACGCGCCCCTTTCGCTTCAAGGTCTTATCACTCAACCTGGTCATCGCGGGGCTCCGTTACTTCTTCTTGCCTTCCTTGCGGAAGATTCGTTCGTCAGAGTATTTGATGCCCTTGCCCTTGTAGGGCTCCGGCGGACGATATTCGCGGATTTCTGCCGCCACTTGTCCGACCTTCTGACGATCGGCGCCGCTGATAATGATCTCAACCGGCCGCGGCGTCGCAATCGTGATGCCTTCAGGGATCGGATAGTTGATGTCGTGGCTATAGCCCAGCGTAATATTGAGGATCTTGCCCTGGACCGCCGCACGGTAGCCGACGCCGTTGATCTCGAGACGCTGCTCGAAACCTTTGGTAACACCGGCGATCAGATTGGCGATCAACGTGCGCGACGTGCCCCACTGCGAGCGCGCGCGCTTGGTTTCGTTGCGCGGATCAACCTTGATCTGTCCGCCGTCAAGCTTTACCGCAACGTCGTCGGGCACGACGAAGGACAAAGCGCCCTTCGGGCCTTTGACCTTGACCGTTTGGCCTTCAACGTTGGCGGTAATGCCCGAAGGCACCGCAACTGGCTTTTTGCCGATACGAGACATCAGAACACCGTGAACAGGATTTCGCCGCCGACATTGGCGTCGCGGGCGGCATGGTCGGCCATTACTCCCTTTGGCGTCGAAACAACCGCAACGCCTAGGCCGTTGTTGATGCGCGGTATATTCTTGACCGATGCATACACCCGGCGGCCAGGCTTCGACACGCGCTCGATCTCGCGGATCACCGGCTCGCCGTCGAAGTATTTCAGCTCAATGTCGAGCTCGGCGCGGCCTTCACGCTCGGTCACCGAGTAACCGCGGATATAGCCTTCGGTCTTGAGCACCTCGAGTACGCTTTCGCGGAGCTTCGAGCTCGGGCTGGAAACCTTACCCTTGTTGCGCATCTGCGCATTGCGGATACGGGTCAACAGATCGCCGATCGGATCGTTCATGGACATCGCGCGACCCTCCCTACCAGCTCGATTTCACAAGGCCTGGGATCAGCCCTTTCGAGCCGAGCTCACGCAGTGCGATGCGCGACAGCTTGTGTTTGCGATAGTACCCGCGCGGCCGGCCGGTTATCTCGCAGCGATTACGGATGCGGGTGGCAGACGAGTTGCGCGGCAGCTCAGCAAGCTTCAACGTGGCAGCGAAACGCTCCTCCACTGGCTTGGCCTTGTCCTGCGCGATCGCTTTGAGCCGCGCGCGACGACCGGAATACTTCTTCGTCATCCGGCGACGCCGGTTGTTCTTCTCGATTGAACTCTTCTTCGCCATCTAGTTCTCCCAAAGTCCCGCGTCTGAGACCTTCAATGCCTCACTGCCGGAACGGAAAATTGAATTCGGTCAGCAACGCGCGCGCCTCGTCGTCGGTGTGCGCGGTGGTGCATACGGTGATGTCCATGCCCCAGATATCGGATGCCTTGTCGTAGTCGATCTCCGGGAAAATGATGTGTTCCTTGATGCCGAGCGAATAGTTGCCCCGGCCGTCGAAGCTCTTCGGATTGAGGCCGCGGAAGTCACGCACGCGGGGCAGCGCGATGTTGATCAACCGATCCAGGAATTCATACATCCGCGCCTTGCGCAGCGTGACCTTGCAACCAATCGCCTGACCGTCGCGCAGCTTGTAGGTCGCAATCGACTTGCGCGCCTTGGTGACGATCGGCTTCTGTCCGCTAATCAGGCCAAGATCGGACGCGGCGTTGTCCACCTTCTTGCGGTCGGCCACGCCCTCACCGATGCCCATATTGATGACGATCTTGTCGATCGTGGGCACCGAGTGCTTGTTCTTGTAGCCGAATTTCTCGACCAGCTTATCGCGGATCTTCTCGTTGAACTGCACTTTCAGGCGAGCCGGCACTTTCGGCTCCGGCTCACGCGGCGCAGCCGGCTTATCCGACTTGGCTTCCGCCTTACCGACCTTGTCCTGCTTTGCCTGCTTCGGAGCACGCTCTGCCTTCTCAGCAGGCGCGCCGCCTTCGGCCCGCGCCGCTTTCGGCTTGCGCTCTTGTTTTTCTTCAGTATCAGCCATCGATCTCAACTCCCGAACGCCGGGCGACACGCACTCGCTTACGATCCTCGCCCTTACCGATGAATTTGAATCCAACGCGTGTCGGCTTGTTATCCTTCGGATCAACCAGTGCGATATTGGACAGGTGGATCGGCGCTTCCTTGGAAATGATGCCGCCTTCCTGTGCCTGGGTCTGCTTCTGGTGCCGCTTGACCATGTTGACGCCACGCACCAGCGCGCGGTCAACCTGGCGGCGCATTTCGATGACCTCGCCGGTGCGGCCTTTGTCGCGGCCCGCGATCACGATCACCGTGTCGCCTTTTCTGATCTTTGCCGCCATCACAGCACCTCTGGCGCAAGCGAAATGATTTTCATGTGGTTCTTGGCCCGCAGTTCGCGCGGCACCGGGCCGAAGATGCGCGTGCCAACCGGCTCGTTCTGCGCCGTCATCAGCACCGCGGCATTACGGTCGAAGCGGATGACCGAACCGTCAGCGCGCTTGATGTCCTTGGAGATGCGCACGATCACGGCCTTCATCACCTCGCCTTTTTTGACGCGGCCGCGCGGGATCGCCTCTTTTACCGATACGACGATGGTATCGCCGATGGTGGCGTATTTACGCTTCGACCCGCCCAGCACCTTGATGCACATGACGCGGCGTGCGCCCGAATTATCGGCGACGTCGAGGTTGGATTGCATCTGGATCACGGGCTACCCCAATTCACTTTGAAGTTTATGACGCTTGTTTCTTTTCGCCGCGCACGACCGCCCAGCGCTTGAGCTTGGAGATCGGTGCATGTTCCTCGATCCAGACCATGTCACCGACTTTGAATTCGTTCTTCTCGTCGTGCGCGTAATATTTCTTCGACCGGCGAATCGTCTTCTTGAACAGGGGATGGGTGAAGCGGCGCTCGACCCGCACCACCAATGTTTTGCTCTGTTTGTCGCTTACGACCACGCCCTGAAGGGTACGCTTCGGCATTGTAATCCTCTTACTTCTTCGGCGCGCCGGAGCGCTTGTTCTTGGCGACGGTCTTCAGCCGGGCGATGTCGCGACGCACCTCGCGTACGCGCGAAGTGTTCTCCAACTGACCGGTGGCGCGTTGAAAACGCAGATTGAACTGCTCCTTCTTCAGCTTCAGCACTTCATCGTCGATCTGATCGACCGTCATCGCTCTGACATCCGCAACTTTCATGACGCTACTCGCTGATCCGGGCGACAAAACGGGTTTTGATCGGGAGCTTCGCCGCAGCAAGCGCCAGCGCCTCCTTGGCAAGCTCCATACTGATGCCGTCGAGCTCGAACAGGATGCGGCCCGGTTTGACGCGAGCGACCCAGAGTTCCGGCGCACCCTTGCCCGAACCCATGCGCACTTCGAGCGGCTTCTTCGACACCGGAACGTCCGGAAATACCCTGATCCAGACGCGGCCCGAACGCTTCATGTGACGGGTGAGCGCGCGGCGGGCGGCTTCGATCTGCCGCGCCGTGACGCGCTCTGGCTCAAGCGCTTTCAGGCCAAACTGGCCGAACGCAAGCGTCGCCGCGCTGGTCGCAACGCCGTGGATACGGCCCTTATGCGCCTTGCGGAACTTCGTCCGGACTGGTTGCAACATGACTGAAGCCTCTTAATCCCAATCGTTTTCTCAGGCGGCGTCGCGACGCGGCCGACCAGCCTCGCCCTCGGCCATTTTCTTGTCCTGCGCCATCGGGTCGTGCTCCATGATCTCGCCCTTGAAGATCCAGACCTTCACGCCGCAGGTACCGAATGTCGTGAACGCGGTAGCGACGCCGTAATCGACGTCGGCACGCAGCGTATGCAGCGGCACGCGACCCTCGCGGTACCACTCCATACGCGCTATTTCGGCGCCGCCGAGGCGGCCCGAACAATTGATGCGAATGCCACCAGCGCCGAGGCGAATGGCCGATTGCACGGCGCGCTTCATAGCCCGCCGAAATGCAACGCGGCGCTCGAGCTGCTGTGCGATCAATTCGGCAACGAGCTGCGCGTCGAGCTCCGGCTTGCGGATTTCAACGATGTTGATGACGACATCGCTGTCGGTCAGGTCAGCAACCTTCTTGCGCAGCTTTTCGATATCGGCGCCCTTCTTGCCGATAACGACACCGGGACGCGCCGAGTGGATGGTCACGCGACACTTCTTATGCGGCCGCTCGATCACGATCTTGGAAACCGCCGCCTGCTTGAGCTCTTTGAGCAGAGCTTTGCGGATTTCTATATCTTCGTGCAGCAGCGCGCCGTAAGTGGCCTTGCCCGCATACCACCGCGAATCCCAAGTGCGGTTGATGCCAAGCCGAAGCCCGACCGGATTGACCTTCTGACCCATCGCCTTCTCCTGACCGCGTCCCTAGTTCGCCGCCGCCTCGACCTCACGCACCACGATGGTGAGGTTCGCGAACGGCTTGTGAATCGATCCAACGCGGCCACGACCACGCAATTCATGACGTTTGATCACCAGCGCCTTGCCAACATGCGCTTCGGCGACAACCAGATCGTCGACATCGAGATCATGATTGTTCTCGGCATTGGCGATGGCCGATTCCAGGCACTTGCGCACATCGACGGATATGCGCTTGCGCGAAAACTCAAGATCGGCGAGCGCCGTCGCGACTTTCTTGCCGCGGATGAGCTGCGCCAACAGATTGAGCTTCTGCGGACTGACCCGCAGCATCCGCGCAACGGCCTTGGCCTCATTGTCGGAAAGTGTGCGCTCGCGCTTCTTTTTGCCCATGACTCTTGCCTCGCCTTACGCCTTTGCCGCTGGCGCAGCGGCAGCCGGTGCCGCTCCCTCGCCGCCCGAGCGCTTAGCCTTGCGATCCGACGAATGGCCGTAGAACGACCGCGTCGGTGCAAACTCACCAAACTTGTGGCCGACCATTTCCTCGGTAACCACGACTGGGATGTGCTTCTGGCCGTTGTAGACGCCGAAGGTTAGACCAACGAACTGCGGCAGAATGGTCGACCGACGCGACCAGATACGGATCATCTCATGGCGCGTTGACGAACGCGCGGCATCTGCCTTCTTGAGCAGATAGCCGTCGACAAACGGGCCTTTCCAAACCGAACGCGCCATAATCGCTCCTAACGCCTCTTTTTAAGTCTTCTTCCGCGCGTGGCGGCTTACCATGATGAACTTGGCAGTACGCTTGTTCTTGCGGGTCTTCATTCCTCTGGTCGGCTTGCCCCATGGCGTCACCGGATGCCGGCCACCGCGGGTACGGCCGCCGAGCGGGTGATCGACAGGGTTCATGGTCTCGCCGCGCACGTGACCACGGCGGCCCATCCAGCGCGTGCGGCCAGCCTTGCCGATCGACACGTTCATATTGTCGGGATTGGACACTGCACCGACGGTCGCCATGCAGCGGCCATGAACAAGACGCTGCTCACCGGAATTCAGCCGCAGAATGACGTACTCGCCATCGCGACCGACGATCTGCGCATAAGTGCCGGCGGAACGCGCGATCTGACCACCTTTGCCGATCTTGATCTCGACATTATGGACGATGGTGCCGACCGGAACGTTCGCGACTGGCATGGCATTGCCAGGCTTTACGTCGACATGCTCGCCGGAAACAACCGCGTCGCCGACCGACAAACGCTGCGGCGCCAGAATATAAGCGAGTTCGCCGTCGTCGTATTTCAATAGCGCGATGAACGCCGTGCGGTTCGGATCGTATTCGATCCGATCGACCTTGCCCACGACGTCGAACTTGCGCCGCTTAAAATCGATCTTGCGGTAGGCCTGCTTGTGGCCACCGCCGCGATACCGCGACGTGATACGGCCGGTATTGTTGCGGCCTCCGGTCGAGCTCTTGCCCTCGGTCAACGCCTTCACCGGCGCTCCGGTGTGGAGCGTCGAACGGTCGATCAGCACGAGCTGGCGCTGACCAGGCGTAACAGGATTGAATGTCTTGAGTGCCATCCCGCCGCTCCCCTACAGACCCGTGGTCACGTCGATCGACTGACCCTCTTCGAGGGTCACGATGGCGCGCTTTGAGTCGGACTGTTGTCCGTAGCGGCCCTTGAAGATCTTCCATTTGCCGCGGCGGCGCAGCGTGTTGACGCTTTTGACCTTCACGTCAAAAAGCTTCTCGACCGCTTCCTTGATCTGCGGCTTGGTCGCGGTCATCGCGACCTTGAAGATCACCTTGTTGTGCTCGGACGCATTCGTCGCCTTCTCGGTGATCAGCGGCGAGATGATGACGTCATAGTGGCGCGGATCGTTGGTGGTCATTTGAAGCGCGCCTCCAACGCATCGACGGCAGCCTTCGTCAGGACAAGCTTCCGCCGGCGCATGATGTCGTAGACGTTGATACCGACAACCGGCAGCACGTCGATATTCGGAATGTTGCGAGCGGCGTTGCGAACCTCGGCGCCGATCTCCGCGCCATCCACCAGCAGCGCATTCGACAAGCCGAGTTTTGCGAATTGGCTGATCAGGGCCTTGGTCTTGGTCTCTTTCACGATGAGCGCATCGATGATGATGATGCCATCGTCTTTGGCCTTGGCGGAAAGCGCGTGCTTAAGCGCCAGCGCCCGGACTTTCTTCGGCAGACCGATCTCATGGCTGCGGGTATGCGGCCCGAACGAACGGCCGCCGCCGCGGAACAGATTGACGCGCGCCGAGCCGTGGCGGGCGCCACCGGTACCCTTCTGCCCATACATCTTTTTGCCGGTGCGATGGATATCGGCGCGGTTCTTCACTTCGTGGGTGCCGCGCCGGCGCTTGGCCAACTGCCACACGACGCAGCGATGGATGATGTCGGCACGCGGCTCGAGCCCGAAAATCTCATCGGATACCGTGACCGAACCGGAACTCTTGCCGTCGAGGCTCGTGACTTTCAGTTCCATGTCACACACTCCCCGCGTCTTGGCCGACCGCAACCGGAGCCGTCGCCTCATTGTCGGCAACCTTGAACTTGCCTGGCTTTGGCGCGGCGTCCGGCAGCTTCTTCTTCACCGCGTCGCGCACCGAGATCCATCCGCCTTTGACGCCCGGAACGGCGCCTTCCACCATGATCAGGCCGCGCTCAACGTCGGTCTGCATCACCTTCAGATTGAGCGTGGTGACCCGATCGACGCCGAGATGACCCGGCATCTTCTTGTTCTTGAAGGTCCTTCCCGGATCCTGCCGGCCGCCGGTCGAACCGATCGACCGATGCGAGACCGACACACCATGGGTGGCGCGCAAGCCGGCGAAATTCCAGCGCTTCATGCCGCCGGCCCAGCCCTTGCCGGTCGAAATGCCGGTCACATCGACAAATTGGCCGACGACAAAATGATCTGCGGTGATTTCTGCACCGACCGGGATCAAACCATCTTCATCAACACGGAATTCGGCAACCTTGCGCTTGGGCTCAACCTTGGCAACCGCGAAATGACCGCGATCAGCCCGATTGGTGCTTTGCACCTTGCGTTGACCCGCGCCAAGCTGAAGCGCGACGTAGCCGTTTTTGTCTTTGGTGCGGTGGCCGACAACCTGGCAGTTGCCAAGACGCAGCACCGTCACCGGCACGTGTTCACCGGCCTCGGTGAACAGCCGCATCATACCGATCTTTTGCGCCAGCACTCCGGAACGCATTGTATATTCCCTTCGCGCCTTTACAGCTTGATCTCGACGTCTACACCGGCGGCGAGATCGAGCTTCATCAGCGCATCGACCGTCTGCGGCGTCGGATCGACGATGTCGAGCAGACGCTTGTGCGTGCGCATCTCGAACTGTTCGCGGCTCTTCTTGTCGATGTGCGGCGAGCGATTGACCGTGAACTTCTCGATCTTGGTCGGCAGCGGAATCGGCCCACGCACCTGTGCGCCGGTGCGTTTCGCCGTATTGACGATCTCGCGCGTCGACGCATCGAGGATGCGGTGATCGAACGCCTTGAGCCGAATTCTTATGTTCTGGCCGTTCATTGCCACTTGCTCCAAGGCAAGGGCCGCGGCGAACCGCGGCCCATTGCTGCAGTCCCTTACTCGATGATGCTAGCCACGACTCCGGCGCCGACGGTGCGGCCGCCTTCACGGATGGCGAAGCGCAGCTTTTCTTCCATGGCGATCGGCACGATCAGCGTGACTTCCATGGCGATGTTGTCGCCAGGCATCACCATCTCGGTGCCTTCAGGCAACGTCACCACGCCGGTCACATCCGTGGTGCGGAAGTAGAACTGCGGGCGATAGTTGGTGAAAAACGGCGTGTGGCGGCCACCCTCCTCCTTGGTGAGGATGTAGGCCTCGGCCTTGAACTTGGTGTGCGGCTTCACCGAACCCGGCTTGCACAGAACCTGACCGCGCTCGACGTCCTCGCGCTTGGTGCCGCGCAGCAGCGCGCCGATATTATCGCCAGCCTGGCCCTGATCGAGCAGCTTGCGGAACATCTCGACGCCGGTGACAACAGTCTTGACGGTCGGCTTGATGCCAACGATCTCGACTTCCTCGCCGACTTTGACGACACCGCGCTCGACGCGGCCGGTGCAGACGGTACCGCGACCCGAGATCGAGAATACGTCTTCCACCGGCATCAGGAACGGCTGGTCGATCGGACGCTCCGGCTGCGGGATGCTGGCGTCGACTGCCTTCATAAGCTCCAGAATCGCGTCATGGCCGAGCTTCGGATCCTTGCCCTCGAGCGCCATCAGCGCCGAGCCCTTGATGACCGGTATCTTGTCGCCCGGAAAATTATACTTGGACAGCAGCTCGCGGACTTCGAGCTCAACGAGCTCGAGCAGCTCCGGATCGTCGACCATGTCGACCTTATTGAGGAACACGACCAGCGCCGGCACGCCGACCTGGCGGGCGAGCAGGATGTGCTCTCGGGTCTGCGGCATCGGGCCGTCGGCCGCGCTCACCACAAGGATCGCGCCGTCCATCTGCGCTGCGCCGGTAATCATGTTCTTGACGTAGTCGGCATGCCCGGGGCAATCGACATGCGCATAGTGGCGCTTCTCGGTCTCGTACTCGACATGCGCTGTCGCAATGGTGATGCCGCGTGCCTTCTCTTCCGGCGCTTTGTCGATCTGGTCGTAAGCGGTGTAGGTCGCACCACCAGTTTCCGCCAATACCTTGGTGATCGCCGCCGTCAGCGACGTCTTGCCGTGGTCGACGTGACCGATCGTACCGATATTGCAATGCGGCTTGTTGCGATTGAATTTTTCCTTAGCCATAGGACTCTCCGTTCCGGCTCCTGCTCAAACTCTGTTGACTGTTATCCGGCGAACTTCGCCTGGACCTCTTCGGCGATGGCTTTCGGCACTTCTGCGTAGTGGTCGAATTGCATCGTGAATGTGGCGCGCCCCTGGGACATGGAGCGCAGGTTATTGACGTAGGAGAACATGTTCGCAAGCGGCACCATCGCGTTGATGACGTTGGCGTTGCCGCGCATGTCCTGGCCCTGGATCTGGCCGCGACGCGAATTCAGGTCGCCAATGACCGAGCCGGTATAGTCTTCCGGCGTCACCACCTCGACCTTCATGATCGGCTCAAGCAGCGCGGAGCCGCCCTTTTGCAGCGCTTCGCGCATCGCAGCACGCGCCGCGATTTCGAACGCCATGGCCGACGAGTTCGACGTCGTGCGAAGCGCCGTCAATCAGCGAGACTTTCACGTCGACCACCGGAAAGCCGGCAATTACACCCGACGTCATCTGGCCTTCGAGACCTTTCTCGACGGCCGGGATGAATTCCTTCGGCACCGAACCACCGACGATCTCGTTCTCGAACACAAATCCGGTACCCGGCTCGCCCGGTTCCGCAAGGATCTTGATTTTTGCAAACTGTCCGTGGCCGCCGGTCTGCTTCTTGTGCGTGTAATCGACCGTGGCTTCCCGAGTGATCTTCTCGCGATACGCGACCTGCGGCGCACCGATATTGGCGTCCACTTTGTAAGTGCGCCTGAGGATGTCGACTTTGATGTCGAGATGAAGCTCGCCCATGCCTCTGATGATGGTCTGGCCGGATTCCTGGTCCGTGTTGACACGGAACGACGGATCCTCGGCCACCAGCTTGGCCAGCGCGACGCCGAGCTTCTCCTGATCGGCCTTCGACTTCGGCTCGATGGCGATCTCGATAACGGGCTCGGGGAATTCCATCTTTTCCAGAATCACCGGCTTCTGCGAGTCGCAGAGCGTGTCACCGGTACGAACCTCCTTGAGACCCGCGAGCGCAACGATGTCGCCGGCGAAAGCTTCCTTGATATCTTCGCGGTTGTTCGCATGCATCAGCAGCATGCGGCCGACACGCTCTTTGCGATCCTTGGTCGAATTGATGACGCCGGTGCCGCTTTCGAGCTTGCCCGAATAGATGCGGCAGAACGTAATGGTGCCGACGAAAGGATCGTCCATGATCTTGAAAGCAAGCAGCGACATCGGCTCATCGTCCGACGATTTGCGCTCGACTTCATTGCCCTTCATGTCGAGGCCCTTCACCGCCGGCACATCGACCGGCGACGGCAGATAATCGACAACGGCATCGAGCAGCGGCTGTACACCCTTGTTCTTGAATGCCGAACCGCAGAAAACCGGGAAGAACTTGCTTTCGATGGTGGCCTTGCGGATCAGCCGCTTGAGCGTCGCGACATCCGGCTCCTTACCGTCAAGGTAAGCGGTCATCGCATCGTCATCGAGTTCTACGGCGGCCTCGACCAGCTTTTCGCGATATTCCTTGGCCTGGTCGGCAAGATCGGCCGGAATTTCGACATCCTTGTATTTCGCGCCGAGCGTTTCATCGTCCCACACCACGCCAACCATGCGCACGAGGTCGATGATGCCCTTGAAGTTACTCTCCGCGCCGATCGGAAGCTGCACCGCCACCGGCTTGGCGCCGAGGCGATCGACGATGTCTTTCAGGCACTGAAAGAAGTCAGCGCCGATCTTGTCCATCTTGTTGCAGAACACGATGCGCGGCACGTTATAACGGTCGCCCTGACGCCAAACCGTTTCGGTCTGCGGTTCAACGCCCTGGTTGGAGTTGAGCACGCATACCGCACCGTCGAGCACGCGCAGCGAACGCTCGACCTCAATAGTGAAATCAACGTGCCCGGGGGTGTCGATGATGTTCAGACGCTTCCCATTCCACTGCGCAGTCGTCGCGGCCGACGTAATGGTGATGCCGCGCTCCTGTTCCTGCTCCATCCAGTCCATCGTTGCGGCGCCGTCATGGACTTCGCCGATCTTATGGTTCTTGCCGGTGTAGTAGAGGACGCGCTCGGTCGTCGTCGTCTTGCCAGCATCGATGTGCGCCATGATGCCGAAGTTACGATAGTCCTCGATGGGGTTTGTGCGGGGCATTGTTGTAGTGTCCTTCGCTGCCGATGGCCTTACCAGCGGTAGTGCGAGAACGCGCGGTTGGCTTCCGCCATCCGGTGCGTGTCTTCGCGCTTCTTCACGGCGTTTCCCCTATTGTTCGACGCGTCGAGCAGCTCGCCTGATAACCGCTCGGTCATGGTTTTCTCGTTGCGCTCGCGTGCCGCCGCAATGATCCAGCGGATACCGAGCGCCTGACGCCGTGAAGTACGAACCTCAACCGGCACCTGATAAGTAGCGCCGCCAACGCGGCGTGAACGCACTTCAATCGACGGCATGACGTTGTCGAGCGCCTGCTGAAATATCGTGACCGGGCTTTGGCGGGTCTTGCCCTCGATCATGTCGAGCGCCCCATAGACGATCAACTCGGCTACCGACTTTTTGCCGGCATGCATCACCGAGTTCATGAACTTCGTGACCACGACGTTCCCGAATTTCGGGTCCGGCAGGATCTCGCGCTTATCTGCCCTGTGGCGACGGGACATCTCGTTACTTCCTTCGTCTTACCATTCTCAAAAGACGCAAAAACGACCCAAACTACTTGGGCCGTTTCGCACCGTATTTCGATCGCCGCTGTTTGCGGTTTTTTACGCCCTGCGTGTCGAGCACACCGCGGAGGATGTGATAGCGCACACCCGGAAGATCTTTTACGCGGCCGCCGCGGATCATCACCACCGAGTGCTCCTGGAGGTTATGGCCTTCGCCGGGAATGTATCCGATGACTTCAAAGCCGTTGGTCAGCCGCACCTTGGCGACCTTGCGCAGCGCCGAGTTCGGCTTTTTCGGCGTCGTCGTATAGACGCGCGTACAGACGCCACGCTTCTGCGGGCTCTGCTGAAGAGCCGGCACTTTCTTCTTCGCGTGTTGCGCCACCCGCGGCTTGCGAATGAGCTGGTTAATCGTCGGCATCCCTAACCTTCACTACAAGACGGGGCTTGCACCCCTGTTGCACTCCAAGCGCGCTCGCGCCCATTCCCTGCCGCACGAATCCATCGCGCAAAAACCAAACCACGCCATCCGTTCCCGTACGGAAGGGCGCTTGGCCGACGCAGAGGACCGCGATGCGGCAATCGCGGTCGTGCTCCAAATCTGACTCTTCGCAGTCAGCGGCAGCGTTTGAGCTTCCTTCGTCGAGGCGTCGCGCCAGATCCGACGAGCCAGAAAGCACAGGGCTTTCAATGGTTTATTCGGAATCCGACAACCGTTCCGACTGGCGAAGCTCACCGCCTGCCGTAAAGTGAGGCGTATCTATCGGCGCTATCAGGCGAAGTCAAGGCAATCCGCGCAAGAAAGCGCGGTGGCTCAAGCACATCTGAGCTATTTCCACCGGCGGATTAACCGGGCTCCATACCCTTCGCTCTGATCAGGCTCACCACCTCCGGCATCGCCAAAAAGGCGATGAAAGTTCGGGCAGCGCCGCTTTCCGCGGCACCAGGAGCAAGGCCAGCGGCGTAGATAATGATGTTTTGCAGTTCGCTGGGTAGCGGACCTACCAGTTCCGCACCCTTTACCGGCAGGATGGCCACGATTTGCTGCATACCGACCTCGGCCTCACCATCGGCCACGATCTCAGCCACCAAACGGCTGGTCAGCCGGGTCTTGGCTTTGACCTGGTCGGCAATACCCAGGCGGCGCAGCAACTCGGCGATGTAGGCTCCACTCGGGCCGTCGCTATATCCGATGGAGCGCGCGTTAAGCAGGGTCCGCTTGAGTGCATCGACCGAGTCGATATCGGGCTTCATTGCTCCTGCCTTCACGCAAAATCCGACGGCCGAGCGCGTGATGTCAGTCTGGGTGCCGGCGGCAACCTTGCCGGCGTGTGCCAACAGGTCGAGATCGGGCCGCGGCAACAAGGCTACATCGAAGGCTGCGCCCTCCTCGATTTCCCTGGTCAGAACCGATGTCAGCGCGAACTTGATATCGACTATGCTGCCGGTCGCCCGCTCGAACAGCGGCATGACCTCGAGCATCAGTGACTTCATAGCGCCGCCGCTCAAAACCCTGATCTGGTTTGCACCCGCCATCGCCCTCTCCGGCAGTCCGGCCCTTCACCTTAAACGAAGGGCCGCCAAAGCGGCGGCCCTTCGATCTTCTTTTCAAGCCGATGCGTCAGCTATTACTCAGCCGCAGGCAGCGCCACGGGCTCGACAGCTGGCTCCGCCGCCACCGCCGCCGCTTCTTTCTCTTTCTCGCGCTCGGCGAGGATGAGGGCGTCGCGTTTGACCGCGACTTCGCGGATTTTGTTCATCATCGCACCGGTGCCGGCCGGGATCAGCCGGCCTACGATGACGTTCTCCTTGAGACCGTCGAGCGTATCGGCCTTGCCGTTGACCGCAGCTTCGGTGAGCACGCGGGTCGTCTCCTGGAACGAAGCCGCGGAGATGAACGAGCGCGTCTGCAACGAGGCCTTGGTGATCCCAAGCAGCACCGGATGGGCAACCGCAAGCTTCTTGCCTTCAGCGGCGGCCCTGGCGTTGGCGTCGTCGAATTCCGCCTTATCAACCTGGTCACCATGAATGAGGTCGGTTTCACCGGTGTCGGTAATCTCAACCTTCTGCAGCATCTGACGAACGATCACTTCGATGTGCTTGTCGTTGATGCCCACACCCTGCAAGCGGTAGACGTCCTGGATCTCGTTGACGAGGTAGCCCGCGAGTTCCTCGACGCCCTTGATCGCCAGGATGTCGTGCGGCGCCGGGTTGCCTTCGACAATAAAGTCGCCCTTCTCGATCGCATCGCCCTCCTGCAAGTAAATGTGCTTGCCCTTCGGAACGAGATATTCCCTGGGCTCCTCACTCTTGTCAGCCGGCTCGATCGTGATGCGCCGCTTGTTCTTGTAGTCGCGGCCGAAGCGAATGGTGCCGGAGATTTCCGCAATAACTGCGGATTCCTTCGGACGCCTCGCCTCGAACAACTCCGCCACCCGCGGCAGACCGCCGGTGATGTCGCGTGTCTTGGCGCTCTCGGTCGGGATACGGGCAATAACGTCGCCCGCACCAACCTTCACTCCCGGATCGATCGAGATGATGGCGTCGACGGCAAGCATATAACGGGCATCCCCGCCACGGCTAAGCTTGAGGATTTGGCCGTTCTTGTCCTTGATCACCAGCGCCGGGCGCAGATCCTGCTGGCCACGGGCAGAACCCGAACGCCAGTCGATAACTACGCGCTTGGCGATACCGGTCGAACTCGTCGAGGGTTTCGGTAAGCGACTGTCCTTCGACCAGATCTTCGTAACCGACCGCACCCTCGACTTCAGTCAGGATCGGACGCGTATACGGATCCCACTCAGCGATGCGCTGACCTCGCTTGATGTGCTCACCGTCATCGACCTTAAGCCGAGCGCCGTAGGTAATACGGTGCACGGCACGCTCGGTGCCGTCCGGATCGGTGACCGCAACGATCAGATTACGAGCCATCGCGATCAGATCGCCGTCTGAGTTACGGGCGACGTTCTTGTTCTTGATCTTCACCGTGCCTTCGAAATTCGACTCGACGAAGGACTGCTCGGAGATCTGAGCCGCACCGCCGATGTGGAACGTGCGCATGGTGAGCTGCGTGCCCGGCTCGCCGATCGACTGAGCGGCGATGACACCCACCGCCTCGCCCATATTGACCGGAGTGCCGCGGGCGAGATCGCGCCCGTAGCATGCGCCGCAACAGCCGCTCAGCGTCTCGCAGGTGAGGACCGAACGGATCTTCAGTTCCTGCACGCCGGCATTAACCAAGCGCTCCACGTGCTGCTCTTCGAGCAGCGTCGCGTTCGGCACCAGGACCTCGTGGCCGGCCGGATCGCGCACGTCCTCCGCCGTGGTGCGGCCGAGGATGCGGCTTGCCAATGAAGCAACGACCGTACCGGCGTCGATGATGGCGCGAACCTTGATGCCCCGTGTCGTACCGCAGTCGTAATCAGTGATAATGCAGTCCTGCGCCACGTCGACGAGACGCCGCGTCAGATAGCCGGAGTTGGCCGTCTTGAGCGCCGTATCGGCAAGGCCCTTACGGGCGCCGTGCGTCGAGTTGAAATACTCGAGCACCGAGAGACCTTCCTTGAAGTTCGAGATGATCGGGCTCTCGATGATCTCGCCTGACGGCTTGGCCATCAAGCCACGCATACCGGCGAGCTGACGCATCTGTGCGGGCGAACCGCGCGCACCGGAATGCGCCATCATGTAGATCGAGTTGACCTGAGACTTCAGAGCCCTTGTCCACCGCGGGCTTCGAGGTGGAGATCTCCTTCATCATCGCTTCGGCGATGGTTTCTGTGCACTTCGACCAGGCATCAACGACCTTGTTGTACTTCTCACCCTGGGTGATCAGACCGTCGTTGTATTGCTGCTCGAACTCCTTCACGAGATCGCGCGTCTTCTCGACGGTTGCCTTCTTGGAGTGCGGCACTACCATGTCGTCCTTGCCGAACGAGATACCGGCCTTGAACGCATGATGGAAGCCGAGCGCCATGATGCGATCGCAGAAGATTACCGTCTCCTTCTGACCGCAGTGGCGATACACCGTGTCGATCATCGAGGAGATTTCGCGCTTCGTCATCAGCTTGTTGACGAGGTCGAACGGCGTCTTGGCGAGCCTCGGCAACACCGAGCCGAGAATGACACGACCCGGAGTCGTGTCGTACCAGCGCGTCACCGGCTTGCTATCTTCGCCGATGCCGTCCCAGCGGTATTTGATCCGCGAGTGCAGGCTGGTGGCTTTTTCGTGCAGCGCGAGCTCGATCTCCGACAAGTCGCCGAACACTTTGGGCCTTCTCGCCCTCGACCGCATCGCGAATGATCGAGAGGTAATAAAGACCCAGCACGATATCCTGCGACGGCACGATGATCGGTTGACCATTGGCCGGGTGCAGAATGTTGTTGGTCGACATCATCAAGACGCGCGCTTCAAGCTGCGCTTCGAGCGACAGCGGCACGTGGACCGCCATTTGGTCGCCGTCAAAGTCGGCGTTGAACGCCGCGCAAACCAGCGGATGAAGCTGGATCGCCTTGCCTTCGATCAGCACCGGCTCGAACGCCTGAATGCCGAGGCGGTGCAACGTCGGCGCGCGGTTGAGCAGCACCGGGTGCTCGCGGATGACCTCGTCGAGAATATCCCAAACCTCGGGCTTCTCCTTCTCGACGAGCTTCTTCGCCTGCTTGACAGTGGTGGACAGACCCTTGGCGTCGAGGCGCGAGTAGATGAATGGCTTGAACAGTTCGAGCGCCATCTTCTTTGGCAAGCCGCACTGATGCAGCTTGAGCTCCGGACCGACCACGATCACCGAACGGCCGGAATAGTCGACGCGCTTGCCGAGCAGGTTCTGGCGGAACCGGCCCTGCTTGCCTTTGAGCATGTCGGCAAGCGACTTCAACGGACGCTTGTTGGCGCCAGTGATGACGCGGCCGCGCCGCCCGTTATCGAACAGCGCATCGACGGCCTCCTGCAACATCCGCTTTTCATTGCGGATGATGATGTCAGGAGCGCGCAGCTCAATGAGCCGCTTCAGGCGGTTATTGCGGTTGATAACGCGCCGATAGAGGTCGTTCAGATCGGACGTAGCGAAACGGCCGCCATCGAGCGGCACCAACGGACGCAGATCCGGCGGGATCACCGGCACGTGCGTCAGAATCATCCATTCGGGCTTGTTGCTCGACTGGGTGAACGCCTCGATTAGCTTCAATCGCTTGGCGAGCTTCTTCGGCTTCAACTCGGAGGTCGACTCGGCAATCTCCACGCGCAGATCCGCAGCCATCTTTTCCAGGTCGAGCGCCTTGAGCATCTCGCGGATCGCTTCCGCGCCGATCATGGCGGTGAAGCTGTCGGCGCCGAACTCGTCCTGCGCCTTGACGTATTCCTCTTCGGACAGAAGCTGGCGATCCTTGAGCGGAGTGAGGCCCGGCTCGAGCACGACGTAGTATTCAAAATAGAGGATGCGCTCGAGGTCTTTCAGCGTCATGTCGAGCAGAAGACCGATGCGGCTCGGCAGCGACTTCAGGAACCAGATGTGCGCCACCGGGGCGGCGAGCTCGATATGGCCCATACGCTCGCGCCGCACGCGGCTAAGCGTGACTTCCACCGAGCACTTTTCGCAGATGATGCCCTTATACTTCATGCGCTTGTACTTGCCGCACAAGCACTCGTAGTCCTTGATCGGTCCGAAGATGCGCGCGCAGAACAGGCCGTCGCGCTCAGGCTTGAAAGTCCGGTAATTGATGGTCTCCGGCTTTTTGATCTCGCCGTACGACCAGGACAAAATCTTCTCAGGACTCGCGATTGAAATTCGGATCTGGTCGAAAACCTGAGCCGGCACCTGCGGGCTGAAAAGATTCATAAGCTCTTGGTTCATCGTCTTCTCCGCTTGCCGACCATGTCGGCCGCTGTCTGACCTTTAGGGTGCGCGGGCTAAAAGCCCGCGCACAACTGATCGTGTTATTCAGCCGCTTCAGCTACGCCGCCTTCACCGCCGCGCTGCTGCTTGGAATTGTGCAGATCGACGTTGAGGCCGAGCGAACGCATTTCCTTGACCAGCACGTTGAAGCTTTCCGGGATACCAGCCTCGAACGTGTCCTCACCGCGCACGATCGCCTCGTACACCTTGGTGCGGCCGGCGACGTCGTCCGACTTCACCGTCAGCATTTCCTGCAAGGTGTAAGCTGCGCCGTAGGCTTCGAGCGCCCAGACCTCCATTTCGCCGAAACGCTGACCGCCGAACTGCGCTTTGCCGCCCAGCGGCTGCTGGGTGACGAGGCTGTAGGGACCGATCGAACGGGCGTGGATCTTGTCGTCCACCAAGTGGTGCAGCTTGAGCATGTAGATGTGCCCAACTGTGACCTTGCGGTCGAACGTATCACCGGTGCGCCCGTCGTAGAGCGTCACCTGGCCGGAGTGATCGAGACCGGCGAGATCAAGCATGTGCTCAATGTCCGCCTCTTTCGCACCGTCAAACACCGGCGTCGCAATCGGAACGCCATGACGCAGATTGGTGCCGAGCTCCATCAAGCCTTTGTCGTCAAGCGACTTGATAGTCTCGTCCTCGCCATAGACCTTCTTCAACAGCTCCTTGAGGGGCTTTGAGTCCTTCTTGCCGTTGTAGAGGTCGACCGCGGCGCCGATCTTCAAGCCGAGGCCGGCGCAGGCCCAACCGAGATGGGTCTCGAGGATCTGACCGACGTTCATGCGGCTCGGCACGCCGAGCGGATTGAGCACGATGTCGACTTGCTGTCCGTCAGCAAGGAACGGCATGTCCTCAACCGGCACGATCTTCGACACCACGCCCTTGTTGCCGTGGCGGCCGGCCATCTTGTCGCCGGGTTGGATTTTGCGCTTCACCGCGACGAAGACCTTGACCATCTTCATCACGCCGGGCGGCAACTCGTCACCGCGTTGCAGCTTCTCGACCTTGTCGAGGAAGCGCTGTTCAAGACGCTTCTTCGATTCGTCATACTGCTTACGGATGGCTTCGATCTCCGCCATTATCTTGTCGTTCGGCGAAGCGAACATCCACCATTGCGCCCGCGGATATTCGTCAAGAATGGCCCGCGTGATCTTGGTGTCTTTCTTGAAGCCCTTCGGACCGGCAATGCCTTGCCGCCCTTCGAGCAACTCGGCGAGACGGCCGTAGACGTTACGGTCGAGGATTGCTTGCTCGTCGTCGCGGTCTTTGGCGAGCCGCTCGATCTCCTCGCGTTCGATCGCGAGCGCGCGCTCGTCCTTATCGACGCCGTGACGATTGAACACGCGCACTTCGACGATAGTGCCTTGTACGCCGGGCGGCACCCGCAACGACGTGTCGCGCACATCGGAGGCTTTTTCGCCGAAGATGGCGCGCAGAAGTTTTTCTTCTGGCGTCATCGGGCTTTCGCCCTTCGGCGTGATCTTGCCGACGAGAATATCACCGGCGCGGACTTCGGCGCCGATATAAACGATGCCGGCTTCGTCGAGGTTCTTCAGCGTCTCTTCCGAAACGTTCGGAATGTCGCGTGTGATTTCCTCAGGGCCAAGCTTGGTGTCGCGAGCCATCACTTCGAATTCTTCGATGTGGATCGAAGTGAAGACGTCGTCTTTCACGATCCGCTCGGAGAGCAAGATCGAAGTCTTCGAAGTTGTAGCCGTTCCACGGCATGAACGCGACCAGCACATTCCGGCCGAGAGCAAGCTCGCCGAGATCGGTCGACGGACCATCGGCAATGATGTCGCCCTTCTTGACCTGATCGCCCACTTTCACCAGCGGACGCTGGTTGATGCAGGTGCTCTGGTTCGAGCGCTGGAACTTCATCAGCCGGTAGATGTCGACGCCCGGCTTGGTCGGATCCTGCTCGTCGGTGGCACGAATAACGATACGGGTAGCGTCCACCTGATCGACCATGCCGGTCCGGCGCGCCGCGATGGCGGCGCCGGAGTCGCGGGCAACGACACCTTCCATGCCGGTGCCGACGAACGGCGCCTCGGCGCGAACCAGCGGCACCGCTTGGCGCTGCATGTTCGAGCCCATCAGCGCGCGGTTAGCGTCATCGTTCTCAAGGAACGGAATGAGCGCCGCGGCGACCGAAACAAGCTGCTTCGGCGACACGTCCATGAAGTCCACCTTATCCGGCGGGATAAGCTGGACGTCACCCGCATGCCGGACCACGACGAGGTCATCGGTAAAGCGGCCCTTGGGATCGACTGTCGAGTTCGCCTGCGCGACCGTGTAACGACCCTCCTCCATCGCCGAGAGATAGATGACCTCGTCGGTGACGCGGCCGTCTTTCACTTTGCGATAAGGGGTCTCCACGAAGCCGTATTTGTTCACCCGCGCGAAAGTAGCGAGCGAGTTGATCAAGCCGATATTCGGCCCTTCCGGCGTCTCGATCGGGCAGATACGGCCGTAATGGGTCGGATGCACGTCGCGCACCTCGAAGCCGGCCCTTTCACGGGTAAGTCCGCCCGGACCAAGCGCCGAGAGACGACGCTTGTGTGTAATCTCCGATAGCGGATTGGTCTGATCCATGAACTGCGAAAGCTGCGAGGAGCCGAAGAACTCGCGCACCGCGGCAGCCGCCGGCTTGGCGTTGATCAGGTCCTGCGGCATCACAGTGTCGATATCGACCGAGGACATGCGTTCCTTGATCGCTCGTTCCATGCGCAACAGGCCGACGCGATACTGATTTTCCATCAGCTCGCCGACCGAGCGTACCCGACGATTGCCGAGATGATCGATGTCGTCGATCTCGCCCTTGCCGTCACGGAGATCGACCAGCGTCTTGATCACCGCAAGGATATCTTCCTTGCGCAGGATACGCATGGTGTCCGGGGCATCGAGATCAAGACGCATGTTCATCTTGACGCGACCGACCGCGGAGAGGTCGTAACGTTCCGAGTCGAAGAACAGCGAGTTGAACATCGTCTGCGCCGTGTCGACCGTCGGCGGTTCGCCAGGACGCATGACTCGATAGATGTCGAATAGCGCCTCCTCGCGCGCCATGTTCTTGTCGATGGCAAGCGTATTGCGGATGTAAGCACCGACATTGACGTGATCGATGTTGAGCAGCGGCAATTCCTTGTAGCCGAGATCGACCAAGCCCTTGAGCGGCGTCTTTCCGAGATTGATGTCCCACTCGCCGTCTTTACGCTCCGTGCCGGTAATTTCATCGCCAGCCTCGGCATAGATCTCGCCAGTCTTAACGTTGACGAGATCCTCGGCAAGGAATTGTCCGATCAATTCCAC
This sequence comes from uncultured Alphaproteobacteria bacterium, assembly GCA_963742215.1. Taxonomy (GTDB): domain Bacteria; phylum Pseudomonadota; class Alphaproteobacteria; order Rhizobiales; family Xanthobacteraceae; genus BOG-931. The sequence continues at coordinate 218,276 of CAVULJ010000010.1, read as the reverse complement.
ATCGGACAGCCGCAGCGCCTTCAGCCCTTTCTCAGCAAGTTGCCGCGCCTGACGTACCGTCAGCTTCTTGCCGGCTTCGAGCACGACCTTGCCGGTGTCGGCATCGACGAGATCGTTGATCGCCTTGTAACCGCGCAACCGGTTGGCATCGAACGGCACGCGCCAGCCGTCCTTGGTGCGTTTGTAGGGCACCTGCTTGTAGAAGGTGTTGAGGATCTCTTCGCCGTTCATGCCGAGCGCATAGAGCAGCGACGTCACCGGAATTTTGCGGCGGCGGTCGATACGGGCATAGACGATGTCCTTGGCGTCGAATTCGATGTCGAGCCAAGAGCCGCGATACGGGATGATACGGGCGGCAAACAACAGCTTGCCCGAGGAATGGGTCTTGCCCTTGTCGTGATCGAAGAACACGCCGGGCGAGCGGTGCATCTGAGAAACGATGACGCGCTCGGTGCCGTTGACGATGAACGTACCGTTGTTGGTCATGAGCGGAATGTCGCCCATATAGACATCTTGTTCTTTGATGTCCTTGACCGACTTGGCGCCAGTCTCTTCGTCGATATCGAATACGATCAGGCGCAGCGTCACCTTGAGCGGCGCGGCGTAGGTCATGCCGCGCTGGCGGCACTCGTCGACGTCGTATTTCGGCGGCTCGAACTCGTACTTGACGAATTCGAGCATCGAGGTGGAAGAGAAGTCCGAAATCGGAAAAACCGATTTGAACACGGCTTGCAGGCCCTCGTTGGGCCGGCCGCCTTGCGGCTCCTCGACCAGCAGGAATTGATCGTAGGACGCCTTTTGAACCTCAATGAGGTTCGGCATCTCCGCGACTTCCTCGATTTTTCCGAAAAACTTCCGAACGCGCTTCCGACCAATGAACGTCTGCGCCATCATGTCCTCTCGCTCAATCATCCTTCAGGCTTGAGCCTGGCAACTCAAACCAACACGCTCGCTCTCCTCCGGCCTTCGGCCTTTTGCGGCCGAAACCAGCGAGAGCGAGGTACCAAGGCGATCAAGGCGACTCTCCGAAAGGCCGCAATCCATCGCGACCGTCCGGACAGGCGTCACACGCCCTATTTTCCTGCGATTCGGCCGATTTACCGAATCACATCGCCGCATTCGCCGCTACAGGGCGATTTAGAAGATTTCAGGGCCCAGCCACTGAAATCACAGGTATTTTTGAGGTCCCGGAGCGATCCGCCCTCCGGGACCCCCGTTAAATAGGTATTTCTTACTTAAGCTCAACCTTTGCGCCGACCTTTTCGAGTGTCGCCTTGATCTTGGCGGCCTCGTCCTTGTTGACGCCTTCCTTAACCGGCTTCGGCGCGCCTTCGACCAGATCCTTGGCCTCCTTGAGGCCGAGGCCGGTAATGGCGCGGACTTCCTTAATGACCTCGATCTTCTTCTCGCCGACAGCGGCGAGAACGACCGTAAATTCGGTCTTCTCTTCGGCGGCAGGGGCCGCCGCGGCGGGACCGGCGGCAACGGCGACGGCCGCAGCGGCCGAAACGCCCCACTTTTCTTCGAGAAGCTTCGCAAGTTCGGAGGCCTCAAGAACGGTGAGGTTCGAGAGATCGTCGACGATTTTCTGCAGATCAGCCATGACTATTGTCCTTCGGTTCGAATTTCTGATTTTGCTCAGGTTTCAGGCGGCAGCAGCGCTATCGCCGCTTTTGGCGGAATAGGCATGGACCACGCGGGCAAGCTTCGCGGCAGGGGCGTTGACCACCTGGGCGATCTTGGTCGCCGGCGCAACGATAAGGCCGACGATCTTGCCGCGGAGCTCGTCGAGCGAGGGCAAGGCGGCCAGCGCCTTGATCCCGTTCGGGTCGAGCGAGGTCTTTCCCATCGCTCCGCCAAGGATCACGAACTGCTCGTGGGTCTTGGCGAATTCGACGGCGGCCTTGGGAGCGGCAATCGGATCGCCGGAATAGGCGATCAGGGCCGGCCCTTTAAGCAAGGTCGCAATCGACGCGACGTCGCTGCCTTCGAGAGCGATTTTGGCGAGACGATTTTTCGCGACCTTAACGGTTGCGCCTGACTGCTTCATCTGCCGACGCAGAGTCTGCATTTGGCTGACCGTAAGACCGGAATAATGAGCAACAACGACGACCTTGGTGGTCTTGAAGACCTCGCCAAGGGCTGCGATTTGCTCGGTTTTTGTCGCGCGATCCACCAGCTCTCTCCGGTTGGCGGCCCCATAAGCGGAGCCGCCGGGTTGATGCTTTGCACCCTGCCCCCCGATCGAGCTTATGCTCCATCGGGCCATCGAGGTCAGAACCGAAGGGCAATCTGCCCTTAAGCCTTCACCCGTCTATGCAGGCCCATCTGCGATGGATTAAGCCGTTTCCGGCGCCGGCAGTCTCGGACAGGACCACGCTTCGGAAAACCGCTAAACTCAACTAGCTCTTAGGAAATCCGCGAAGGATAAAGCCAAGAGCCAGTCCCGCTTTTTGGTTTTCGAGAAGCGCATAAAAGCGCACCGACAAACGGGCCGGCACGCCCATGGCGCGCTATCTAGCCGTTCGGACGGCGTTTGCCAAGCGGCTTCCTCAGCAACGCCGGGTACTTTGCCGGATGGCGGGTTGCGTCATACGATGAGGCAAAAGCTCTTCAAAGCGAGGATCGCCCATGCCAGACCGTATTCTGACCACCCATGTCGGCAGCCTGATCCGTCCGCCAAAGCTGATCGAGTTCTGGCGCGCCATCGAAGACGGCAAGCCGTACGACGAAGCGGCCTTCGAAGCCTGCCTGACCGAGTCGGTCGCGGAGATCGTTCGCCAGCAAGCCGAAACCGGCATCGACATCGTCAGCGACGGCGAGTTCAGCAAAGGCGTCAACTGGGCCTTTTACATCTTCAAGCGGCTGAGCGGGATTACCGTCCGGCCGGCGACGCCGGAGGAAAACAAGGATCCGATGTCTTCCATGCGCGGCGGCAGGGACGTCACCGCATTTCCCGAATTCTACGCCGAGTACGATGCCGCTTCGGGGCTGGGCAAGAGGCTCGGCAACCGCATCGTCGTCAACGGCCCACTGCAATATTCGAAACAGCAGGTATCGCGCGACATTGCCAATCTCCAGTCCGGTCTCGCCAAGGCGAAGACCACGCACCCTTCGCTGCAGGGGTTTCTCCCGGTGGTCGCCCCTGCAAGCGCGCTGCCCGGCGCCAAGCTCGAGCATTACAAGGATGAGGAAACTTTCCTGACGGCGCTCGCCGATGCTCTGCATCAGGAATACAAGGCGATTGTCGACGCCGGACTTTATGTCCAGATCGACGACGCTTTCCTGCCATACATGCACGAGCGGATGGTGCCGCCGATGTCGAACGCGGACTATCGCCGCTGGGCGCAGATGCGCGTCGATGCGCTTAATCACGCGCTCCGGGGAATCCCGGAAGAGCGCTCGCGCTATCACATCTGTTGGGGAAGCTGGAACGGCCCGCACGCCTACGATGTGCCGCTCAAGGACATCATCGATCTGGTGTTGCAAGTGAACGTCGGCCATTACTCGTTCGAAGCCGCCAATCCACGCCATGCGCACGAGTGGCACGTTTGGGAAACCGTCAAGCTTCGGCCAGGACAAAAGCTGATCCCCGGCGTCATCAGTCACGCCACCAACATCGTCGAGCATCCGGAACTGGTTGCAGAGCGCATCGTGCGGCTGGCCAAAATCGTCGGCCGAGAGAACGTGATCGGCGGCACCGACTGCGGCTTTGCGCAAAGCCCGTTCGCGCGCCGCGTTCACCCGAGCATCATGTGGGCGAAGCTTAAAGCTCTGGTCGAAGGCGCACGGATCGCGACTCAGGCGCTGTGGGGAAGAAGCTCCGCAGCGTGATCCGAAAGCGCGAATGCCCGGCACGAGAGGGCCGGGCATAGCGCACTTGAAATTCTGTTTCGCCGTCGCAGTTACTGCGAACTCGGGAACAAGGTCGCCGGCTCAATCTTGACGCCAGGTCCCATGGTCGAAGAGATCGCCACGCGGTTGATGAACTGACCTTTGGCGCCTTGCGGCCGCGACTTCTGCACCGCATCGGCAAAAGCGCGGATGTTCTCGACGATTTTCTCTTCCGAGAACGAAGCCTTGCCGACGCCAGCCTGTACGATGCCGGCCTTCTCGACCCGGAACTCCACCGAGCCGCCCTTGGCGCCCTTCACCGCATTGGTGATGTCCATGGTGACGGTGCCAACCTTCGGGTTAGGCATCAGACCGCGCGGGCCCAGCACCTTGCCGAGACGGCCGACCAGCGGCATCAGGTCCGGGGTCGCGACGACGCGATCGAAGTCGATCGCGCCGCCCTGCACTTTCTCAACCAGATCTTCCGCGCCGACGACGTCGGCACCGGCGGCCTTGGCCTCATCGGCCTTGGCGCCGCGCGCGAACACTGCGACGCGCACCGAGCGGCCGGAGCCGTTCGGCAGAGTGACCACACCGCGAACCTGCTGGTCGGCGTGACGCGGATCGACGCCGAGATTCATCGCAATTTCGATGGTCTCGTCGAACTTCGCCTTGGCGCGTTCCTTGACCATCTTCACCGCCTCTTGCAACGGGTAAAGCTTCTCGCGGTCGACGCCTTCACGGGCTACGGTCGTGCGTTTGCCGAGTGCCATCACTTCACCTCCAGCCCCATCGAGCGCGCGGATCCTTCGATCATGCGCATCGCCGACTCGATCGTATCGCAGTTCAGATCCTTCATCTTCTGTTCGGCAATCTCGCGCACCTGATCTTTGGTGACCGAACCCGCCACGTCGCGGCCGGGCGTCTTCGAGCCGCTTTCCAGTTTCGCCGCCTTCTTGAGGAAGTGCGACACCGGCGGCTGACGCATCTCGAAGGTGAACGAACGGTCGGCATAGACCGTGATGGTGACGGGGATCGGCGCGCCCTTCTCCAACTTCTGGGTCTGCGCGTTGAACGCCTTGCAGAATTCCATGATGTTGAGGCCGCGCTGGCCGAGCGCAGGACCGATCGGCGGCGACGGATTGGCCGCCCCCGCCGGTACCTGCAACTTTACGTAGCCGGTAATTTTCTTCGCCATGCTTTGCTCCTGTTAGTGGTTCGGATTTGACGGCTGGCGACCGCCTCACCTCCCACGGCTTCACTTCACGCTTACAACTTCTCGACTTGTCCGAACTCCAGTTCGACCGGTGTGGCGCGACCGAAGATCGAAACCGCGACCTTGAGCCGCGACCGGCCTTCGTCCACTTCCTCCACCGTGCCGTTGAACGAGGCAAACGGCCCGTCGGACACGCGGACCTGCTCGCCAACCTCGAAAGATACCGAGGGCTTCGGCCGTTCGATGCCTTCCTGAACCTGATGCAGGATGCGCTGGGCTTCAGCCTCCGACAGCGGCATCGGCTTGTTGTCGGAACCGAGGAAGCCGGTCACCTTCGGCGTATTCTTGATCAGATGGTAGGCGTCATCGGTCAGTTCCATCTTCACCAGCACATAGCCGGGAAAGAACTTGCGCTCGGCATCGACCTTGCGGCCGCGCCGGACCTCGATGACCTTTTCCTTCGGAACCAGGATTTCCTCGAACAGATCGGCAAGGCCGCGCTGCTTGGCCTGCTCCCGGATCGAATCCGCGACCTTGTTCTCAAAGTTCGAATAGGCGTGGACGACGTACCATCGGCTCGTCATGTCATGAATTCCGCATCATGATTTTTGTCTTCGATAACGCTCAACCGCTGATACCGAGTAAAAAACTCACAGCGACACGCATAACCTGGTCCGACAGCAGAAAGAAAATCGATGTAACGAACACCATGACGAACACCATGATGGTGGTCACGGTGGTCTCCTTGCGGGTCGGCCAGGTGACCTTTTGGCCCTCGGCGCGCACTTCCTGCAAAAACTTGAACGGACTGATCTTCGCCATTGCTCGAACCAAATAAGCATTCCCCGCCCAACTTTCAGGACGAGACCGACAGGCGGTTTCTTTTGGGGAATGTTCGCTGCGGAAATCCGTCATCCGGGCCGCTTGCGATGGCAGCTTCCTACTGCCCCCCGGCCACACCGTCAAGCGGAACCCGCAGCCCTTTTGAGCCAATCCGAGGCATTAACCGCTATGCGCGGGGCGAATTAGCCCAATGCGGCCATGATCATCGATCACCGGCCCTCGATGCTCTATTGGTCCCCTCAAGGGCGCCAAGGAGAAAAAATAAGATGTCTTTCGATGTCGATACAACGCTCTGGATATTGATGGGTATTGCGGTGCTTTTTGTGGCTTGCGGCTGCGTTCTGACCGCCCCGGCCGGGACCTTCCGGCAGCGTAACCAGTAACAGTGACGTTCGCCGATCGCTACCCTTCTCAAAAATTAAGGACAAAATCGCGAAAGGCGGTTGCCTTCGCGGTGATCTGCTATCGGGCCGCACGCAGTTCTGCCGCTGGCGGCCCGTAGCATGCAAAGTGACGCCGAAAGCAGACCTGCCTATAAATCAGCCACCCCGAGCCGTCGGGTCCAGGTTCCCCTGAGACGTTTTGTACCCGTCCTGCGACGTTCAATCACAGAAGTGTTTGGGCGCAACCGTGGTTGACTTGCTGTAACGGCGACCGGGGAGAGACGACATGGAAATCGACGCTGGGCTCTGGATGCTTTTTGTCTGCGTAATCGGCCTCATCACCTGCGGCTGCATCATGACCGCGCCGAAAATGGCGTTGCAGGATTTAAATAGCGCCGCGCGGCAATCAACAGCCCCAGAAGCACTAGGCCCGGGCACAAGCGGCTGAACAAGCCTGACTTATCGGGATCGCGGAGCCTGGCAGGAGTGGAGGGACTTCGAACCCCCAACCCCCGGTTTTGGAGACCGGTGCTCTAGCCAGTTGAGCTACACTCCTAGGCGTCGCGGCGTGTCATGCCCCCAAGCGCGCAAAGTGTCCAGCCTGTGTTTGCGGAAGCTCAAAGACCGAAGGCTTTGCGCCGCCTAGCGGCATGGATTGGAGCGGGTGAAGGGAATCGAACCCTCGTCATAAGCTTGGAAGGCTTCTGCTCTACCATTGAGCTACACCCGCAAAACGGTTCACATCTTACGCGATGCGATGTCCGCGCATAAGTGCCGCCGAAAAATTAAGTGTCAGCAAAAATCGGCAATATTGTTGTAGCAGCGCGCATCCCAACGTGGCTCGGTACCATAATAAAAGTAGCTGTTGGTCTGCGGTTATAAGTCCAATAATTTCCTTGCGCATCATAACCGTACAAGTTGCCGCGCGAATCCGAATTGGTCTGCCAATAGCTCCATCGCTTGGCGTCGTGGCCGTGACTGGTCGCACCGCCGCCGGGCGCAGGCACCACGACATAATTATTGCGCTTGTGCACCCACGGATCCGGCACCGGCCCCTGAACGAGGGCGATGCCCTGCAAACCGACCGCCAGAATTCCCGACAAATATGATGCGCTTCATGGCTTTCCTCCGGGAAGCTTACGACGCGGCACGGCGTTGGGCCGCGGCATCGGCCTTGAAGACCTCGTCGAGGCACCAGCGCGCAATCTCACTGCCGCTCGCGAACCAGACGCCGCCGGCTTTTTTCATGTGCTGGATGATCGCGCGTAAAGTGGCGGCGCGGCCAGGACGCCCCGAAATGTACGGGTGAAACTGGAACGGACAATACGCCGGCGCGGCTTTCGCTTCGCTGTGGAATTCGTCGAACATCGCTTTCCAGATCAGCAGCGTGTCATGTGGATTGCCGGCATCGTTATGGCGATGCTGGTAGGTACGGCCGTCACCGAAAGGTTGCCGCGGTAATTCGACCAGCACTCGTCCATTCAATTCCCAGAGGAACGGCAGATCGTGGGAGAATGAATTGCTGTTCCAGAGAAAACCGTGCTCCATCAGGAGCTCAAGACTGTTAGGACTCTGTGTACACGAGCGCCAACCGAATGGCCGTTGCCCGGTGCGGTTGCGAATCATGTCGAGGGTCTTTTTCTGAACCTCTCGCTCCTGCTCGCGCGTGAGCTTACGCGCTACCTCGTGGTGATAGCCGTGGCCGGCGATCTCGTGGCCGTTTGCAACAATCGCCTTCACCGCATCCGGATAACGCTCGGCAATTGCGCCGCAGGTAAGGAAGCTGGCCTTGACGCCCTCCTCATCGAGAATGCGCAGAATCCGCCAAATCGCGGTGTGAGGGCCGTACTCGCACTGGGTATATTCCTCGTGGTCGAGCGTACCGTCTTCAAGCGGCCGCACATCCTCGCCCCCCTGGAAGTCGAAGGTCAGAGTCACTGCCACACGGGACTGGTCAGGCCAGGAGAAGTGCCCTTTGTGATGATATTCCTGCAGCATTCTTTGCTCCGTGGATTGCGATAAACCTAAACGACGCGGCGGCCAACGTCCACGCCTTCCGTGGTGCAGAGCGTTACTGCAACAGCGCGTCCTCGATACGGGCGACGATAGCGGGCGGCGTCGCGAACAGCCGCTCAACCATGGCTCTGGTGTCGGCGGCGTTCATCGGCTCAACATCGATTTCCAGCCTCTTGGCGTCCGCGAGAAAGTCGGGGTCATGCATGGTCTTTAAAACGGCGGAGCGCAGCACTTCGAGCCTATTGGCCGGGACTTCCGGCGGCGCTGCCAGCGAGCGGCCGAGTGCCAGCGGCAGGTAAAGGAACTCAAGCGCTTGTTGGAGTTCCGGCGTTTTTGCCTGATCTAAAATGTTAGGCAAGTCGGGATAACGCGGATCCTTGGTAAGCGCCCCTTGCGCGATCAGCCGGATCTTTCCTTCGTCGATCAGCCGGCTGAATTGAGCACCCAAGAGCGACAGGCTGATGCCGCAGGCGCCTGTGATCTCCCCGCGCTCAAGCGCAAGCAGACGCTCCGGTGTGCCAGGATAGCCGGATATCACCTTGATCTTCATGCCAAGAAGCTTCTGATAAACGACGGGAAAAGAGTAGGACTGCGCGCCGGCACCGGACGCGCCCGCGATGATCTCGTGCGTGTAAAGATCGCCAACGCTATGCACACCACTGCCGGCGGCTACAATGCAGGCATCCCGATCGCTGTTCATGTTGCCGATCCAGGCAAAGCCGCGGCCGCGGAATTGTACTTGCGGAGATTTGTAGACCTCCTCTTGAATCGCAGTACCCCGCACCATGCCGAAATAAGAACCGTCCTTTGGCGCCGTATTGTAGAGCTGATTGGCGAGTGCCATGCCGCCGGCCGCCGGCACGTTCTGGACGATGATATTCGGATTGCCCGGAATATATTTGGCGAGATGCCGAGCCAACGCGCGAAGATAGACGTCGTATCCGCCACCCGGGCTATTGGGTGAGCCGAGCGTGAGCGTGTGGCCTCGATAAAAAGACTCGACATCGTCGGCACGGGCTGCGGTGCCCGCGATCACCCACATTATCACGCCGAACACAGACCGTAGCCATAGCAGCCGGCTATCGATGCATCGAACCATCGGCGCATCTTAGCGCCGCGACAATGCGGCGTTAAGCGTCGCTTCGGCGCGCTTTCGCTATGATGGCAATTATTTCGTCAGGCGTGCGGTGGAAATGGCCTGCGCGAACAATGACTGCATGGCAGCCGTGATGTCGCCGTCGGTTGTCACCGTGAAGAACATCCCCGGCGACGCGCAACTCTCCATGTTCGGAGCGATCTGGTTCTGGAACGGCGCGATCCAGTCGTTGTACCAGGAGTTGGTCGGCAGCGGCAGATACGCGGTGTACAGCACTGATATCTGGATGCCGCGATTCTTGATCGTCGTGCACCAGCTTGTATTGAATGGCGCCTGGCAGCGGTTGCCGTCAAGCGACTCCGAGCAAGTTGAAGAGACCTCATCATCCACGCCGTCGGATACAATGAATAACACTTCCTGCGGCGTGCTGGCCGGCGTACCGAGCCCCGGATTGGGCATGATACTGTTGATGGCCGACATCGCACTTTCAAAATTTGTGTCGGTATCGTTGTTCTGGTTGGTCTTGGTCAGCCAGTTGTTGTCATAGACCTCAAGTACATTGATATTGGCCGCCGACGCCTGCGCGGTCGTCATGTTCGATGTGAGCGATTGGATCGTACTGAGACCGGAATTGGCGAACGTATAGATCGCCATCTGGTACTGGCTGGTATTGGACCCCTCGGTCGCGGCGGCAGTGTTCATTAGCGCCTGCGTTGCGCTGGCGAGGTTTTGCATGCGCGTCACTACACCGAGATTCTGCGCCAAAGCGTAATTGTCTTCACCGTTCGGATTACCGAGATTATCCGCCGACGGGTTCGAACTCGTGACAAGCGAACGCACAGCCACCTTGGGCCGATGTGTGCGACACCATGGTATTGATGCCGTCCGTGGTCGCGGCAATGTTCATCGATGGTGAATTATCGAGCAGGAGGTAGAAATTGATATTGACCGACAGCCCGGCCGCGGATTGCGACTGCCCGGTGATATTGGTCGTCGGAAGTCCAAACATTCCCATAAAGGCGTTGGTTTTGGTCGCCGTGTAGGCAACCACGGCGGTGCGGCCGGTGGCGCTGTCGGTGACGGTGACGTTCACATTACCGACTGTAACATTGTTTATGCCGGTGGCTTCGGAATTGAAGACATTGGTCGCAGTCGTTTGCGCCGCCGCTGCGGTTCCAGTGATTGCGGTATGATCCACGGCGGAAAGCGCCGCAGCATCCGCGACCGCGTCAAGCTTGCTCTTCGCCATGTTTGCTGAGCTGTAATCGACGCCGGCGCCGACCGCGAAAATAATCGGAACGGAAGCCAATCCCGCGAACAGCGCCATCGAACCGCCGTCATGACGGCGAAAGCGTGCGACGTGCTGGAACGTCCTGCGCAAAGCGCGACCGACAAGTGCCATTGCAAGCCCCGACGTAGAACCACTCACGTGGAACTACCTAACGACGAGACATTGCCAACGCGTAAGATTTTTATTCGGAGAATGCCGGCAAAGTTGCGAAAAATTTGAATTATTTACCGTCCCTGCTCACGGCGAGCAGCGCAAATGACCATCCCAATCGCAGTAGCCGTGACCCAGATGACAGCACCCGAACGAGGCCTGCGAGCAATAAAAGAATTGATAGTCGATCCCGCAATGATTGGAGCAGTACGGCCTACCGGTGAAATTCTCCGCCGTGCAATGATTGCGAAATTTCGGCGGCAGTTGATCAGGCGCTTGCCAATCGACGCGGATCAGTAAGCCGGATTGAGGCAAGCTCGCCATCTCGACGGCCTGGCTCACGGAAACCAGGGTCAAAGTGGCAAATAAAGCCGCCGCGACAATCTTTCCCATCCTCATTGCGACATATCCTCCATTGTAGCTGTATCAGCGGCGAGCGGAGGAGAGTCCTCCACCACCTCCCGCCTGATCGGCAGGCGCAAAATAAAGCGAGTTCCCCTCGCCTTCCTTGCTTTCGACGTTAATTCGCCCGCCGTGCATGTCGACCGCCATTTTCACGAGATACAACCCGACGCCGGTCCCGACAATTCCCGACACGTTGCTGCCACGATAATAGCGCTCGAACAGGTGTCTGAGGTCAGCCTCCGGTATACCGATGCCATGGTCGGCAATAACGACAACGATCTCGCCAAGAACAATGATAGCCTCAACGTCGATCGCGCCGCCGTTCGGCGAATATTTGACGGCATTCGACAACAAATTGCTGAAGACCTGAAACAGCAGTTTCGGATCGCCGACCGTCCCCATCGGCACTTTCTCAATTCGCTCCTTAATCTGAGCCGTCGGCACCATTTCCCGATGCAACTGACAAACCTCCTGCAAGAGCGGAGCAATATCGATCGCGGACGGATGGAAATACTGCCCGGTGCTGCCGTCGATCAGCCGTGACGAGTTGAGCAGGTTGTCGATCAGATGCGTCATGCGCAGAATAGCACTTCGTATTTTACCGGCGCGTTCCGTGACCTCGACCGGCGGCATGACACCTTTCATCTTGATAAGGCGGCGCGCATGTCCATCTATCACCGTCATCGGCGTTCGAAATTCGTGAGATGCCATGGAGACGAAATTGCGCTGCGCTTGTGCCAGCCGTTGTTCCTGGGCCAACTGCTCTTCGAGCAGCGCAGCCTGCCGGGCGAGCATTTGCTGACTGCGCACCAGCTCAACCGCGTTGTTGCGAAATACCAGTGTAGCCTTCTCCATCTCGCCGATCTCGTCGACACGCCCGGATTCCATAACTTCGATATCGGTGTTGTTGGCCGCTAGACGGCGCATGCGGTCCGCAAGATCAAGCAGCGGCGCCGATATATTCCGGCTGATGTAGATAAGCGCGGCGACGACCATGACGCCTGCGAACAGCATGCCAAGCACGATCAGCCAAATCGCATGACGGTATGCGACACCGAGACGGTCGCTTGCTATTTGCGCGCTCGCGACGGCCTGATCGGTTAGATGCCCCAGAGTGTCGCTGGCCGCGTTGTAGGCCGTTCGCGACGTGCCTCTGTAGATCGCAAGCGCTTCGGCCTTGCGATTATTGCGCGAGAGCCCAAGCATGTGATTGACGATCGTTCGGTAATCGTTCCAGTGCGCCTTGAACCCCGTGTAGAGATCGTTCTCCGCTGTTTCGTGAGGGATCATCTCAAATTCTCGCTCGGCTGATGCGATAGAGCGATCAAGATCCGCCATCTTTTTTTCGGTCGCCTCGACCTCGGCTGGATCGGACGAAAGAAGGTTGCTGCCCTCAATGGCTCGGAAATCCGAGGTGTAGTTGTTCAGGTCGCCAAGCGCACGTGTGGTCGGCAGCCAGACCTCGGCGACGTCCGCGGACAAAAGATTGAAATTGCTCAAGCGCCAGATGCTGAATGCGCCGAGAATACAGACCAGCAGAAAGAACAGCGAAAACACGCCAGCCAGATGATGACGGATCGAATGCGGCTGCCGCGTAAAACCGGACCAGCGCCGTGGGCGGGCTTGCTGCAACGATGGTCTCCTCGAATGAAAAACAAGTATAAATGACCGGCTCGCCGGCTGGAATCGGAATCTGGCTTGGCCTACGACTGAAAGTGTTGACGGTTAAACGATTTACAGCTTCGATTTCCGCGCCAATAACGCCATATTTGGGGTGCCCGCTAGCTTGATGACACCGACGCAAGCAAAGATCCTTTGTATCGAGGACGATCGCGAAACCGCGGCGCTTATCGCCGAAGAATTGGTCGATCGTGGTTACGAGGTTGCCCTGGCCCACGACGGCCGCGAAGGCCTGGCGACGATCCTGAAGATCATGCCTGACCTGGTGTTGTCGGACATAAGCATGCCAGTGATGTCCGGCTTTGAGCTGTTGGACTCGCTGATTGCGCTTGCGCCGCGGTTCTCGAGAATGCCGTTCGTGTTCCTGACTGCGCTTACCGATCGCGACAACGAACTCAAAGGCCGGCAACTCGGCGCTGACGATTATGTGACCAAGCCGATCGATTTTGACATGCTCACCGCCATCATCGCGGCGCGCCTCACCGGCGTCGCCCGCGCCGGCTTGTGGCCGAAGACCATCGGCCTTAACGAGCGCGAAGTAGAAGTTTTGACCTGGGCGGCACGCGGCAAAACCTCCGCCGAGATCGCCAAAATTCTCGACCTGACCAAACGAACAGTCGATTTCCATATCGACAATGCGCGCGAGAAACTGGGCGCTGCGACGCGCACGGAGGCAGTCATCAAGGCGGCGACTGGCCGCCTGATCCAACCCTGAGGCTGTTTTTCTTTTTAATCCGCCACCCGCGATTTCGGGTCGTCATCGTTCAATGCGACGCTATCGCGAGCGCGTTGCTTAAGAACAGCGCACCCTCCGTAGCAACCAGTTCACCGGCCTGCACGCCATCGAGAATTTGCCAATAGCCATCGCGCTCTTTAGCGGTCTTGACCACACGCTGCGTAAAGCGGCGGCGATCGGCAGTGACCCACGCCGTCATCGTGCCATCGCCTTCCCGCACAATGCCATCCGCCGGGATCGCCGGAGATCGCACCGGTGCGCCCACGTCGATCACGAAGTTGGCAAACATGCCGGACCGCAATTCGTGCTGCGGGTCCTTGATCTGCGACCGCACCAGCACCCGTCGCGTACTCGGATCGACAGTCGATCCCACCGTGGTGACGGTACCTTCATAGGTATGACCGGGAAACGCATCGACGTGCACCTTGACCTGTTGTCCGACTTTGAACGCCGGGCTGTCGCTTTCGGTCACATTCGCAAGCATCCACATCGTGTTGATATCGGCTGACCGTGAAAGGCGCGGGCGTATTGCCGGGTTGCACGAACAATCCGGGGGCGCCGCTACGCGCTGTGACCCGCCCGTCTATAGGACTTGGCACGACAAGCGTCGGATCGGCGGTGCGCGTCGAAACGATCTTGTCGAGATCGGCATCGCTCTTGCCGAAGATTTTCACCGCATCACGGGCCGCCGCCAGGTTGCCCTGTGCGGTCTGTTGATCAGAAACCGCCTGTTCGAGGTCGCGCTGGGAAACGGCCTGTGTCGTGTAGAGGTCTTGCAGACGCGCCAGATTCTTGTTGTCGAGATCGAGCACACCGGCCGCGGCGATCAGTGTCGACTCGGCCTGCAACAGATCGGCGCTGTCGATTGTAAATAATGTCTGGCCTTTTTTGACATCGTTACCGACCTCAGCGAATAGCGCGATGATACGCCCCTGATAGGGCGTAAAGACCTGCACCGACATATCCTCATTAAAGTCGATGCTGCCGACAGCTTGCTTCTCGATCGGGAAGTCTCGCTCCTGGACCGGAGCAACCTTCACTGAGGAAAGCTGCGAATCCGAGAGATCAACGCTGTTTTGCGGTGCGGTTTGCGCAGCGTCGGTCGCAGGAGCGGGTTTTGGCGTCTCACCCGAGCGTAAGACCCAAAACGCAATAACAATAATGGCCGCAAGCACCAGGCCGGCGATTGCTACTCTCGCCCGGGTCATCTCTATGCGGGGAGCCATCGTTAAGCCCGATCCAGCACGCTCGGAATTGCCACGATAAGCCTGCGGCACCTTCTCCGCAGCCTGCCGTCATCGCCACCCAAACAGGGCTTAACGCCACTTAGGAGCCCGACTCATGACAGTATACCAAGGTCGAATTGTTCGGCTACTTTGGCCCATCGCGCGGTCAATCGACGCGGCGCCCGAAAACTGAATAATTGGTGGTGCAAAGCACACCTGAGCCGATTCCTCTCCTAAGGCAGGGGCGGCAGATCGTCGTCTTGCTTCGACATCAGGGTGTATTGCCCCCGAAATAATTCCTTCTCAATCGCCACACGATGACGGCGCTGAGCGGCGATATTGCGCGAGACGAGAACAACAAACCTCCGCCAAACGTCAGCGAATGCCGTGGCAAAATTGCCAATAGATGACAGTGGATGCGACGAGCTTTTCGCGGATGGAATCAGACCGGCACATCTGCCTTGACTGTCGATATCAAGCTCAATCGGTTCGGCAAGAAACATGATGGCGCAGCCAGACGGCTCGCTTTGCCGGCGGGCGAAGCGGACAGCCCACTGCTTGAACAGAAACAGTCCCCCGCTCCGACCCTCCGCCTCTCGAACAACCCAACGCCCCTTCTTGTTCTGGCCGATATAAAACAGTGGGATCGATTCATTGATGATGCTGGCGTCAGGCCGGTGCGGAAAATCTACCACAGCAGGTGGAGCGGCATGTGGCCTACGCTGTTTTGTTGTCTTTGGTTCGCTGTCAGCGAACGGGAAGAAGAACCCTCCCGGAAAATGTTGGCCGAACAGATGGGGATTTTCGAGCTGTCTAAGCATGGCCTTGTCCAGTTCACATGAAGTTGTCGCAGCAGATCGGAATTTCGCCGGCTGACCGGATTTGCGGAACAGGCGATGTCGCACCGCAAGCGCCAATACTCTGGCGTGCTTCAACAAGCGCCTGCAGGATCGCCAGCGGCAAAATCTCGTGCGAGGCGCTAACGCTATCGTCCAAAGCCAACGGTAAATTCGGGTGGCGGCTCAATGAGCAGCGCCATTCGCCGTCCTCATAGGCAAGACGACGAACCTTCCAGTCCGGCAGCTCGAGTTCGATTAATGCAAGTGCCGCCTCGGTCCATGCACCCGCCTTGACCAATTGATCGACTCTTGAGGCTTTGCCGGCCTTATCGAAGACCGGCACCCCGCGCCGACTACCGGCGGCGATTTCTGCAAACGGATCGGCGCGCGACTCAGACACATTGCACAATCTTTCGCGCAAACGACCGAATGGAATCTTAAAATCTGTCGCGAACGCCATTATCGATCTCTCGGTATCAGCGGACCTCGTCCCTGCAGCGAAAGGTGGCGTTTAGGACCATAAAAAATCGAGATGGACGTAACAGCAGCGTTATGTGTGCGGTATAAAAGCCGGAGACCAACGCCGATCTTTATAAGATTCCTATATTCCGTCGCCTGCCGGCCTCTCGAATTCCTATGCAATTGGTGACACCTAATCGCACGTGAGGACGAGCTTTGCAGGCTTGATCCAGATCAAAGCTGTCTGCCTCCCGAGGCTTTAACTTTTAAATATGTTCTCTGTTTTGGAGCGCTCTCATGATGGACGCTGTGATGGTGGCCGTCGGCCTCGCCTTCTTCGCCGGGTCGATTGCCTACGTGTATGCCTGCGACCGGCTATAGGAGACGCACCATGATCTTCGATTACTCGCTCGCCGGCGTCGTCACCGCGGGTCTGCTGATTTACCTGGTTTACGCGCTGCTCAAGCCCGAACTGTTCTGAAAGGTTGCGGCCATGACCGTCATCGGCTGGATTCAGATACTGCTTTATTGCGCCATTATCGTCGCGATTACACCGCTCTTGGGCGCATATATGACGCGCGTTTTCAATGGCGAACGGAACTTCCTTTCGCCGATCTTACGGCCAGTCGAGATCGTCATTTACAAAATTGCCGGTGTCGATGAACGCCAGGAACAGCACGCCGTGACCTATACAGTCGGCATGCTGCTGTTCCACGTCGGCGGCTTCCTTATCCTCTATGCACTGATGCGCGCGCAGGCCGTGTTGCCGTTCAACCCTGCCGGACAGTCCGCCGTATCGGAAGACTTGTCGTTCAACACGGCAATGAGTTTCATCACCAATACCAACTGGCAGAATTACGGCGGCGAAAGCACCATGTCGTATCTGGTGCAGATGCTTGGCCTGACGCACCAGAATTATCTGTCGGCGGCCACTGGCATCGTGCTCGCCATTGCCTTGATTCGCGGTTTCGCCCGGCATTCGGTACGCACCGTCGGTAATTTCTGGGTCGATGTAACCCGCTGCACGCTCTACGTCCTGCTACCGATTTGCATACTGTTCGCGCTGTTCCTGGTCTGGGAGGGCATTCCGCAGACTCTCGGTGCTTACGTCGATGCAACGACCTTAGAAGGCGCCAAGCAAACCATCGCGGTCGGTCCGGTCGCGTCGCAGATCGCCATCAAGATGCTCGGGACTAACGGAGGCGGCTTCTTTAATGCCAACGCTGCGCATCCGTTCGAGAATCCGACGGCGCTATCAAACTATGTCCAGATGATTTCCATCTTCGCGCTGGGCGCTGCACTGACAAACGTGTTCGGACGCATGGTTGGCAATCAGCGCCAGGGCTGGGCGATTCTCGCGGTGATGGGCGTGCTGTTTATCGCCGGTGTGGCCGCTTGTTATGCCGCCGAGGCGCACGGTAACGACGCACTCAATGCACTCGGTCTTACCGGCGGCAACCTGGAAGGCAAGGAAGTCCGTTTCGGCATCGCCGCTTCTTCGCTGTTTGCGGTGATCACCACGGCGGCATCGTGTGGGGCAGTAAACGCCATGCACGACAGCTTCACCGCGCTCGGCGGCATGATCCCCCTCATCAACATTCAGCTCGGCGAGATCATCGTCGGCGGCGTCGGCTCCGGCATGTATGGCATGCTGCTGTTCGTCATCATCTCGATTTTCGTCGCCGGCCTGATGGTCGGACGCACGCCCGAATATGTCGGCAAGAAAATCGAGGCCAAGGAAGTCAAAATGGCGATGCTCGCCATTCTGGTCCTGCCGCTGATGTATCTCGGCTGGACCGCGGTCGCCATGCTGGTGCCAACCGCGGTTTCCGCAACGAACAATCCCGGTCCGCACGGCTTTACTGAAATTCTCTACGCGTACGTCTCGCAGACTGGCAACAACGGCTCGGCTTTCGCAGGCTTGAGCGCAAACACGCTGTTCTACAATCTCACCGGCGCGATCGCGATGGGTGTCGGCCGCTTCTGGATGATCATACCGACCATGATCATCGCCGGCTCGCTGGCCGAAAAGAAATTGGTTCCGGCATCGGTCGGTACCTTTCCGACGACCGGCGGACTGTTCATCGGTCTGGTCGTCGGCGTGATCGTGATTGTCGGCGGCCTCACCTTCTTCCCGGCGCTGGCGCTCGGCCCGATCGTCGAGCAGCTCTCGATGAACGCCGGAACATTGTTCTCCTCCAATTAGGTTCGGAGTAACTCCGATGGAAACCTCGACCCAACGCAAAACTACGCCGGTGACAGCGCTCCTGGACCCGAAGATCGTTATGCCGGCGATCGCCTCGTCGTTCGCAAAGCTTAATCCGCGGACGCTGATCAAGAACCCGGTGATGTTTGTACTCGAGATCGTCACCTCACTGACGACTGTAATTCTGATACGCGATCTCTTCACGGGCAGCGGACACATCCTCTTCGAGTTTCAGATCATTATCTGGCTATGGTTTACCGTACTGTTCGCCAATTTTGCCGAAGCTGTCGCCGAAGGGCGCGGCAAGGCACAGGCCGATACGCTGCGGCGCCAGCGCACCGAAACTCAAGCGAAGCTGATATCGGAGTCCGGCGACTGCCAGAACTATCGCCTGGTGCCTTCAACGGACCTCAAGGTTGGCAACATCGTTTTCGTCGAAGCTGGCGATATTATTCCGTCCGACGGCGAGATAATCCAGGGCATGGCTTCGGTAAACGAAGCCGCTATCACCGGCGAATCTGCGCCGGTCATCCGCGAATCCGGCGGCGACCGTTCGGCGGTCACTGGGGGCACTCAGGTACTCTCCGACTGGATCCGCGTCCGCATCACCGCAGCGCCAGGCTCGACATTTCTCGATCGCATGATCAGGCTGGTGGAGGGCGCCGAGCGGCAAAAGACGCCGAACGAAATCGCATTGAACATTCTTCTAATTGGCCTGACCATTATCTTCGTGTTCGCAACCGCGACAATCCCGAGCTATGTCGCCTATGCCGGCAGTCCGATCTCGGTAGTGGTCCTGGTGGCTTTGTTCGTCACTGTCATTCCAACCACCATCGGTGCGCTGCTGTCCGCTATAGGCATCGCCGGTATGGATCGGCTGGTGCGATTTAACGTGCTGGCGATGTCGGGGCGCGCGGTAGAGGCCGCAGGTGACGTGGATACGTTGCTCCTCGACAAGACCGGCACCATCACGCTCGGCAATCGACAGGCGACCGAGTTCAAACCGGTGCGTGGCGTAAGTGAGCAGGAACTGGCAGACGCAGCGCAGCTTGCTTCACTCGCTGACGAAACACCCGAAGGCCGCTCGATCGTCGTCCTCGCAAAAGAGAAATACGGCATTCGCGGCCGCGACCTCGCCGAACTGAAAGCGAACTTCATTCCGTTCACCGCTCAAACACGGATGAGCGGCGTCGACATTGGCTCTTCCTGGGTTCGCAAGGGCGCGGTTGATTCGATCCTGGCTTTCGTCAACGGGCCAGCGACCGCGGTTGGCGCAGGCGGCACTGTTCAGGCACTGCGGCCCGCTATCAGTGCCGACACCGCGCGCGAGATCCAGGCGATTGCCGATACCATCGCCAAATCCGGCGGCACGCCACTTGCGGTGGCGAAGGACGGCAAGCTGCTTGGCGTCATTCAGCTCAAAGACATCGTCAAAGGCGGGATTCGCGAACGCTTCGCCGAATTGCGGCGCATGGGCATTCGGACCGTGATGATCACCGGCGACAACCCGATGACGGCAGCTGCCATCGCGGCCGAAGCAGGCGTTGACGACTTTCTGGCCCAAGCAACGCCCGAGGACAAGCTTCGGCTCATCCGCGACGAACAGGCCAAGGGCAAGCTTGTCGCCATGTGTGGCGACGGGACCAATGACGCGCCAGCGTTAGCGCAAGCCGATGTCGGCGTCGCCATGAACACCGGCACCCAGGCCGCGCGCGAAGCCGGCAATATGGTCGACCTCGACTCCAATCCGACCAAGCTAATCGAGATCGTCGAGATCGGAAAACAGCTCCTGATGACACGCGGAGCGTTGACGACATTCTCGATCGCCAACGACGTGGCAAAATACTTCGCCATCATTCCCGCGATGTTCGTCGCGTTTTATCCGCAGCTGCAGGCGTTGAACGTTATGAACCTGCAAACTCCGGAAAGCGCCATCCTTTCGGCGATCATTTTCAACGCCCTGATCATCATCGCGCTGATTCCGCTGTCGCTGAAAGGGGTGCGCTATCGCCCGATTGGCGCCGGCCCATTGCTGCGCCGCAATCTTTGGATTTACGGCGGCGGCGGCGTGATCATTCCGTTTATCGGCATCAAGGCGATCGATATCATCATCACTGCGTTGCATCTCGTTTAAGGCAGGCATCCCATGGTTCGCGAAATCCGCCCGGCAATCGTCGTCCTCCTCGCACTTACGTTGATCACCGGCCTAGCTTATCCGCTGGCAATGACCGGCATCGCCCAGGCCATCTTTCCCAACCAGGCGCAGGGCAGCCTGATTGAGCGTGATGGTACCGTCGTTGGCTCCGCGCTGATCGGCCAGCAATTCACCAGCGATAAGTATTTCCACGGCCGGCCATCCGCGACCACGGCACCCGATCCGAACGATTCAACCAAGACCGTTCCGGCACCGTACAACGCGGCAAACTCAGGCGGATCGAATCTCGGACCGTCGAACAAGGCTTTGATCGACCGCGTTCAGGGCGATATGGAAGCGCTCAAGAAAGAAAATCCCTCGATGCCTGTTCCAGCCGATCTGGTGACGACATCGGCCAGCGGGCTCGATCCGGATATCTCGCCGGAAGCGGCGCTCTTTCAGGTGCCGCGCGTCGCCAAAGCACGCAACTTGCCGGAAGATCGGGTCCGTCAACTGGTGACCGACAGCACGCAAGGCCGTTTGCTCGGCTTGCTGGGCGAGCCGCGCGTTAATGTTTTGCTGCTTAACCTTGCGCTCGATAAACTGGCTGCCGGATAAGCTGGCACACCAAATACTTTGAGATTACTTTATCAGGCATGGCTGACCAGAGGCGCGATTCCGAACATCGGCCCTCACCAGAAGCTCTGCTCGAAGCGGCGCGGCGTGCGGAGCATCATGTCGGCAAGCTTCGCATCTTCGTCGGCGCCGCTCCGGGCGTCGGCAAGACTTATGAGATGCTGCAGCAGGCGCATGCACGCCTAAAAGACGGCTACGACGTTGTCGCCGGCGTGGTCGAAACTCATGGCCGCAAAGAGACAGAAGCGCTGTTGGCCGGGATCGAGGTGATCCCGCGCCGGAACATTGAATATAAAGGTCAGTTACTTCGCGAAATGGACCTCGACGCCATTTTGGCGCGGCGGCCACAAATCGTACTCGTTGACGAATTGGCGCACACCAATGCCGAAGGCAGCCGGCATCCAAAGCGTTATCTGGACGTCGAGGAATTGAGGAACAACGGGATCGACGTCTACACGACGGTCAATATCCAGCACATTGAAAGCCTGAACGACGTCGTCGCACAAATTACTCACGTTCGCGTGCGCGAAACGGTTCCCGATGCGGTGTTCGATCGGGCCGACGCGGTCGAACTGATTGACCTTACGCCCGACGACCTGATCGAACGGCTCAAGGAAGGCAAGGTCTACGTTCCCAAGCAGGCGGAACGGGCACTTGAACACTTCTTCTCGCCTGCGAATTTGACCGCGCTGCGCGAGCTCGCGTTGCGCCGAACCGCCGAGCGGGTTGACGAACAGCTCCTTACGGAGATGCAGGCCCACGCTATTCAGGGTCCATGGGCCGCAGGCGAGCGCATCCTGGTCTGCGTCAGCGACGATCCCCGCACCGCGAGCCTCGTGCGCTATGCCAAGCGGCTAGCCGACCGCCTGCACGGACCATGGTTGGCACTATATGTCGAAGGCCGCCGCAGCACTCAGCTGAACGAGGTCGAGCGCGACCGCATAGCCGACACGCTGCGGCTGGCCCAAGCATTGGGCGGCGAATCCGTCACGGTTCCCGGCAGCGATCGCAGCATCGCAGATGACGTAATCGGCTACGCCCACGCCCATAACGTGACGCAAATCATCATCGGCAAATCGACGCGTTCGCGCTGGTTTGAAATTCTGCACGGTTCGGTGGTGCACGACCTGGTGCGCAGCTCGGGGAATATCAGCGTCCATGTCATCGCCGGCGATCAGCTTCCCGACAGTCCCATTCCAAGAAAGAGCACGAACGCAGCCGAAGTCAGACATTTTGAGCCACGTCCCTATGTGTGGGCTCTGCTTGGTGTCGCCATCGCGCTCGGTTGCGGTGAACTGGTCAATCACTGGATCGGCGTAGAGAACGTCGACTTGGTCTTTCTGACCGCCGTGGTTGGCGTCGCGGTGCGCTTTGGGCTTTGGCCATCGCTTGTTCGCGAGTGTTGCTTCAGCGCTGTGCTACAATTTCTTCTTCCTGCCGCCGATCTACACCTTCACGATCACCGACCCGCACAATATTGCGGCCTTCGCGCTTTTCACTTTGGTCGCGATCATCGTCTCCAATGTTGCCGGGCGCGGGCGCATGCAGACCGTTGCGGCACAAACACGTGTGCGTACCGTCGAGTCACTTTACGCATTCAGCCGCAAACTCGCCGGCGCCGGTACCCTAGACGATGTGTTGTGGGCGACCGCTTATCAGACCGCGCTGATGTTGAAAGTGCGGGTCGTATTGCTGCTTCCCACTGACGGCTCGCTTGTCGTCCGCGCCGGTTATCCGCCCGAAGACATGCTCGACGATGCGGATATCGCTGCGGCGAAATGGACCTGGGAAAGCAAACGCGCCGCCGGTCGGGGTTCCGAGACACTGCCGGGCGCCAAGCGCCTGTTCTTGCCAATGCATACCGGCCGCGGCCCCATCGGCGTTGTCGGTATCGACAGCGATAAGCCTGGACCGCTGCTCACTCCTGACCAAAGGCGCCTGCTCGACGCTCTGATGGATCAGGGCGCGCTGGCGATCGAGCGGGTCCGTCTTGTCGAAGACATGGATCGCGTCGAACGCACCGCCGAGACAGAACGGCTGCGCTCCGCGCTCCTGACCTCGATTTCCCACGATCTGAAAACACCTCTCGCTGCGGTGTTGGGTTCGGCCAGCGCCCTGCGCGATGTCGGCGACAAGCTCAGCGACGCCGAGAAAGCCGATCTATTGGCGACGGTTATCGACGAGTCCGAGCGGCTTAACCGGTTCATCGCCAACCTCCTCGACATGACCAAGATTGAATTGGGCGCGATCGCGCCCAATCTCGCACCGCTATGATCTTTCCGAGATTGTCGGATCAGCGTTGCGGCGGGCAAACAAGATCCTTGGCGGCCATCGCGTCCATCTCGATCTTGTCAACCGACATGCCGATGGTGCGGATAGACGCCGTGCTGTTCGAACAGGCGCTGTTCAATCTGCTCGACAATGCGGCGAAATACGCGGCGGCCGGCACCACTATAGACGTGCGCAGCTGGCGCGATCGCGACAGCGTCGTCTTGCAGATCGTTGACGAGGGTGAAGGCATCCCGCAAGGCGACCTGGAACACATCTTCGACAAGTTCTATCGCGTGCAAAAGACCGATCAGGTCCGCGCCGGCACCGGGCTTGGCCTCGCGATCTCCCGCGGCTTTGTCGAGGCCATGCAAGGAACGATCACGGCGGCCAATCGCGGCGACCGCAAGGGCGCGGTCTTCACCATCACGCTGCCAATTCCAGACCAACCGCAACGCCTGGATACCGCCGCATGAGCGCCGCTCCGCTCCGTGTACTGATCGTCGATGACGAACCGCCGATCCGCAAACTGTTGCGCATGGGCTTGAATGCGCACGGCTATCAGACCATCGAAGCGACGAACGGTAAGACCGCGCTTGAGCAATTGGGCAAGTCACCCGATCTGATTATTCTCGATCTCGGCTTACCGGACACCCAGGGCCACGAGCTGCTTCGCACGATCCGCGCCCGTAACGACAGCGTTCCCATTGTCGTGCTTTCAAGCCGCGGCGACGAAGCCGGCAAGGTACAAGCGCTCGACTTCGGCGCTGACGATTACCTAACCAAGCCGTTCGGAATGGACGAACTGCTCGCCCGAATTCGCGCCGCGTTGCGCCATCAGCTTCAGACCCACGGCGAGCGGCCCGTATTCCGGGTTGGCGACCTCTCGGTCGATCTTGTCCGCCGCATCGTCAAGCTCGGCGACAAGGACATAAAACTCTCACCGAAGGAATACGACTTGCTGCGTGTGCTGGTGCAGCACGCCGGCAAGGTACTTACCCATAAATTCCTGCTCGGCGAACTGTGGGACAACCTGACTGACGCCCAGTATCTTCGCGTCTATGTGCGCCAGCTTCGGCAAAAGGTCGAACCCGATCCGGAGCGGCCGCAATACATTTTGACCGAAACCGGGATCGGCTATCGGCTCCGCGCGCCTGATTAACGCAAGTCTGGCCACGCCCCATCGGCGCCGTTGCCCTGCCCTATTTGGCCATTCCATATTCGCCTTCCGATTTAGGCAGAGGATACATCACCATGGCCGATGAACTTGTTTTCTATACAAACCCGCAGTCGCGTGGCCGCATTGTCCGCTGGATGCTCGAAGAAATCGGACACCCGTACAAAACTGAGGTAATGGACTACGCCTCGACCATGAAGGCCCCTGCCTATCTGGCCGTTAATCCAATGGGCAAAGTGCCAGCGTTGCGGCACGGCGACGCCGTCGTCACCGAAACCGCCGCAATTTGCGCCTATCTTGCCGACGCGTTTCCACAAGCCAAGCTCGCACCGCTTTCGGGCGACCGGATGCGCGCACCCTATTACCGCTGGATGTTCTTTGCTGCCGGTCCGGTCGAAGCCGCGATAAGCAACAAAGCACTCAATTTTGTCGTGCCGCCGGAACGCGAGCGCATGATCGGCTATGGAACTTTAGCGAATACCATGAATGCGCTCGAAAGCGCGGTTTCGAACGGTAAAGTACTTACTTGGCGACAATTTCAGTGCAGCTGACGTCTATGTCGGATCAGCCATCGGCTTTGGCATGATGTTCGGCACGATGGAAAAACGGCCCGCTTTTCGAGCAATATTGGCAGCGACTGAGCGCTCGCCCTGCGTATTCTCGCGCAAAAGAGCTCGATGATACTTTGGTGGCGCAACAAAAAGCCGCAGCCAAATAACTTCGTGTAAGCGTGAAAAATCGCGCAGAATTCGCGGCATCAACACGCAAAGACAGCCATAAAGATTGGTTTGTTAGGCGCGAGAAATACAGCGGAATGAGAGACTAAATTCGTTGACGATATATCTCTTGACATTACGCCGGAGCGAGCGTTGAAGCGGGGCGAGCTTCCGTCGATCGATGGCCTTGTTGCATTCGTGGCGGCTGCTGAGCACGGCAGTTTCACGCGCGCGGCCGACCAACTCAATCTGACTCAGGGCGCAGTCAGCCGCCAGGTACGCGATATCGAAATTCATCTGGGTGTTCGATTATTCGAACGTGTCCGGCAGCGCATCGTGCTGACCGATGCCGGACGTCTCTACCTGCCGCAAGTGAAGAAAGCGCTGCGTGATCTTGGCGACGCCGGCAGCAGCGTTCAAGTCCCTCTCCAGCAACACCAGCTTGAATATCGTCAGCGCTGCCGACTTTCGCCGGGTTTCTGGCTTGTGCCCCGCCTGTCACATTTTCAAAAGCAGAACCCCGCCATTACCATTCACGTCACGGCTTGGCAACTACCGATTGACTATTCACGCGCGACCTTCGACGCAGCAGTCCTTCATAGTGCATCTCACTGGCCGGGCACGATCTCCTATCATCTATTTGATGAAGACATGGTCGCGGTTGCCAACCCAAATTTGGGGCAAGCCAAGGGGTACAGGTAGCGGCCGATATCACCAAATTCCCCCTGCTACACAATATGGGCGGGCCGAGTCGCTGGATCGAATGGATGGGCGAAGCCGGCGCCGAACTCGATTGCCCGCTGAACGGCCACACCTACCAGAATTACGCGATGGTCGTGCAGGCGGCAGTCGCCGGCGTCGGCCTCGCGCTGCTGCCGCGCTATCTGGTCGAAGATGGCGTCGCGGCAAATCGGCTCGAGATCGTCGCAAACGGTTTCGCCAATCTGAAGACCTCGTATCATCTGATCCTGCCTGAGACGCGAGCCAGTTCCTACGCTATTGAAGTCGTTCGCCAAATGGCTGATCGCCGAAGCGCAGGCGTTCAAAACGACAAATGGCCGCATGACTGACAGCAAGACCTTCGCCGCGCAGGACCAACGGCAAACACAAGCTCCCCGTAGAAACTCTGTCATTCGCGAACGTACGCGCGGCATTTGATCAAGGCCCTCAAGGCAACCGCATCAGCGGTTGCCCCACACGAACCGTCGCCCCTTCGCCCACATTGTCGCAAAGCGTAAAATGCTTCGGCGCAAAGACGATCGATGTCGAACCGTGTTGAAACCAGCCTAATTCCTGGCCTTTGGTAAAATCGGCACGGCAGTCGAACACGTTGGGGCCTCGATGCTTCAGACCAAGCAGCACGTCGAGGAAATGCAGACGAATGCTCGCCACCAAAACGGCTGCAACAAGAACGATCGTCACTTTGTCGCCGGTCGGCGCGAGCGTTGTTTGCAAAACCGCTCGCTCGTTCTTGCAGAACAGCTTCTCGACGCGCTTTAGCGCGATCGGATTGACGTTCCAGGTATCGCCGGAAACGTAGATCACCTTGTCCACGCTGCAATCGTACGGCGCATGGAAGCGATGGTACATGCCCGACGTGAGCCGCAACGTGACGTAACGGCCATTGCGATATGTCTCGACCAATTCGGGATCGCTCAATAGATCCTGCAACGTGTAGGGGAAACCTTTGGCTTGATAGAGTTGAGTGCCGGCAATGCTACCGCAGGCTCCAACGATCGCATCGCAGGGGCTGGTCAGGATTTCCGGTCGAGGATCGATCGGCCGCGCGCCCTCTTTCAGTTCGCGGGTGAAGCAGTCATGCATGCTGCGGAACTGCAGTTTCCTGGCATCTTTTAAATCCACATCCGAGAAGAGCCGCCACAGGGCTATAGAGACGTCGCGCACCATCGGCTGCTCGATCTGGCTGAGCCAGCCGACAAACTGAGTCGCCAACCGGCGGGGAATTCGGTTGGTCAGAAGAAAGTTAATATCCTCGTTTGCGACGAGGCGTAGCAGTCGGGAGCGAACCGTCATGGGTTTGTTAAATGTTCCAGATACATCACGATTCGATGACACTGGCCACGACAACTCTGGCCTTCTATGGCGTCGGCGCGGCCGCAGTTGCGACTTCGCTGGCTACGATCAAGCGGCGCCTTGAGCTCTCGCAGGCCAAACACCCCTCGCTTGCAGGCCATTCGCGAATAGCCCGACGGCTCGCCGCCTTCATTCCGTTCTATGAATATGATGAAGAACGCAGTTTTTCTGCTCCGACGGAGCACCTACCGACGTCGCGCAGACGGCGCCGCGCGGGATTTGAACGGCTCGCCGCGCTCTATAAGACGCGCTTTGCCGAATCTGATCCGGCAGACTGCGGAGGCCAGCCAGTACATTTCCGACCTGCAGTTCACCGGCGCCTATCGCGTGCCGTTCCAATATCGCCGCATGGTGCGCGCCAATTTGCCGATCGGCGCTTTTGTCCAATCGACCGACGGCGTAACGGTCACCGATCTCGATGGCAATCGTCTCTATGATCTGGGTGGCTCCTACGGCGTCAACATTCTCGGCTATGACTTCTATAAGGGCGCTATCGAACGGGGCGCGGCGCGGGTGCGTGAACTCGGCCCCCTTCTCGGTTCCTTTCATCCGATCATCATCGACAACGTGAAACGGATCCGGAAGATTTCCGGCCTCGACGAAGTGTCGTTCCACATGTCGGGCACCGAAGCAGTCATGCAGGCGGTACGGCTTGCGCGCTATCACACCAAGCGTACGCACTTGGTGCGCTTCTGCGGCGCCTACCACGGCTGGTGGGGCGACGTGCAACCGGGCATCGGTAACCCGCTGCCGGCGCACGAGACATATACATTGCGTGAAATGTCCGAAGAATCGCTGAGGGTACTCCGCACGCGCCGCGATATTGCGTGCGTGCTGGTCAATCCGGAACAAGGTTTCCATCCGAACGGACCTGCACCGACGGACTCCGCACTGATCGACAGCGCACGCAGCTCTCACTTCGACAAAGCCGCTTACACCGACTGGCTCAAGCGGCTCCGCCAGGTGTGTACCGAGCAGAACATCGTCCTGATTATCGACGAGATTTTTATCGGCTTCCGCATCGCCCCCGGCGGGGCACAGGAGTATTTCGGCGTGCGCGCCGATCTTGTGACTTACGGCAAGACGATAGGCGGCGGTCTGCCGATTGGCGTTGTCTGCGGACGCAAAGACTTGATGAAGCGGTTCCGCGACGACCGCCCGGCCGATATCTGCTTTGCCCGCGGCACGTTCAATTCGCAGCCCTACGTCATGGCAGCGATGAACGAATTCCTGCGGGAGTTTCAGACGCCAGAAATCCAGTCGCTGTATCAAGGTCTCGACGACACCTGGAACGGGCGTGCAAAGCGGCTCAATCAACGTCTTCAGGATGAAGGATTGCCGGTGCAGATCACCAACATGTCCTCGTTGTTCGTCGTCTGCTACACGGAGCCGTCGCGTTATAACTGGATGCTGCAATATTACCTGCGGGCCGAAGGCCTGGCA
Source organism: uncultured Alphaproteobacteria bacterium (assembly GCA_963742215.1). GTDB lineage: Bacteria > Pseudomonadota > Alphaproteobacteria > Rhizobiales > Xanthobacteraceae > BOG-931. The sequence goes on along the minus strand of CAVULJ010000010.1, from coordinate 189,428 downwards.
CTGAGCTGGGTCGGCACGGCGCGCCTGATCTTCAGCCTGACCTATACCGACGCCGAATTCGACGCGATTCTGGAACGGTTTATCGCTGCGGCGAAAGCCATGCAGCAAGATGGCTGGTGGTGGCGCGATCCAAAGGCCACGAACAAATCGATCAAGCGGGCGATCCTCAAAGAGATGATCGCCCGCCGGTTGTTTTCTCAGAAACACCCTTGAAGGCATTGACGGCGAGGTGGGAAAACCGCTCAGCTCGGCCGCGGCACTTCCTCGGCGTCTTCCTCATCCCAGTGATGCATACCGATCTCGGGATCGATCAGCTCGCCGCGCAACAGGGCAAGAGGCGCCTTGTGATAAAGTTTAATATCGTGAAACGGATCGGTGAGAATCTTGGTGGCCCACACGAGACCGGTCTGTACATCCTTGATCAAAAACAAATGAACGGTGCGAAACAGCACGCCGCCGATGCCCAGCGTCAGCCAGATCATCGCGACTTGCCGCACGAACTCAGTCTTTGTTGTCGCTGGCGAGAAGATTCCAAACAAGGTCGGGCTGATATAAAGCGATATCGGCGATAATGCCCAGATCGACAGCAACACCACCTTGCGGCGCAGATTGTAACCGACCTTGATCTCTTCCTTGTGCTCGTGGGTGGCCTGATTGACCACGTCATAATCCTTCGGTTCGAAAAAGAAATGTCCCGATTGACGAGTGGTCATCGCCACCAGCCAGCCCGCCAGCGCCGAGATCGCCGGGTCTTTGAAAATCATGACGTATGAAAACAGAAAACTGATCGCACTGACGAAATGCAGCGACTGATTGACGCGACTATGATGATAATAACGGTGATCGTCCCACCGCTGTGTTCGAAGCGTTTCAAGAAAACTTTCCATTGGTGTCCCCCATCGGGCGGTTCCAGATTTTGGGTATGGCGATTTGATGAATCCCTTGTGACAGGGAATCGTTTGTGACAAGCGGATAAATCCGTCGTGTCGATTGCCGTAAAGATGATCGCGTCAACTTGCTGCTCGCATGCCGCCGTCGGCACGCACGCTCCCCGCGCCGCCGTCCTTGGCAAAACGGATCAGCGAGAAATGCCCGAATGGCGGCACAGCGCGGCGCTCGACGAGTTTCATGCCGGGCGTGCGTGCGGTCCAATGCGCATACCGCTCGAATAAGAACTCCGACCTCCAGCCGAGCTTGCGCGCCGCCGGCTGAAACCAGTGCTCGAAAGAGCGCCGCAAGCCGGCATCCGCACCGACGCGACTGATCAGGATAATCTCACCACCCGGCTTGAGGACGCGGGCAAATTCGTCGAGTGCTGCTTCCGGATTTGGGACAGTAGAAACGACGTGTTGTGCCGCCACAACATCGAATGAGGCATCTGGAAATGTGAGACTTCTCGGCATCCATCACCCAGAGCCCTTCGACGTTGGCCAGGCCGAACTCTTTGACTCGCTCGCGGGCCTTACGCAGCATCGGTTCGGAAATATCGACGCCGCAAATCTGAAGGGCCTTGGAATAGTGCGGCAGCGAAATTCCGGTGCCCACGCCGACTTCAAGAATGCGGCCGCCGACTTTTTCGGCAGCAGCTATTGCGGCGAGACGCCCGCGCTCGAACACTTGGCCGAAAACGAGATCGTAGACCGGCGCCCAGCGCGCATAGGCTTTGGTGACGGTCCGCATATCGAGATCGGATTCGGCGAGCGTGCTCATACTTGGCCCCTGTGTTGTCGCCATGGTCTCAGCCATGAACGGTTTCCGTGATCGTTGCGGCCAATTCGGGCTCGTTATTGGTAAAGCCGGCCACCTTGCGGGCGTGGCCAATGAACTGGCGGGCGCTATTTTCCCAAGAGTATTTCAGTGCGAATTCGCGGCAGGTCTCACGCGATGCCCTTAAGGCTTCCAGGCAGGCCGTCCGCAAATCCTCGTTCAATGCGCCGATTGGGTGATCGGCGATGACATCCTTTGGGCCAGTGACCGGATAGGCTGCGACTGGAACGCCGCTTGCCAGCGCTTCAAGTTGCACGATGCCGAATGTGTCGGTGAGGCTCGGAAACACAAACACGTCGGCTGCAGCGAGGTGCGAGGCCAAAACGCCGTTGTCCATGTGACCGAGAAACTTCGCGGCCGGGAAACCGGCGCTTCAACTCTTCCTCTTGCGGCCCCTTGCCGATGACAACTTTGGTGCCGGGCAAATCGAGCGCCAGAAATGCGTCGATATTCTTCTCGACCGCGACCCGGCCGAGCGTCATGAAAATTGGCCGGGGAAAATCGAGGTTCTGCGACTCTATCCGGGCGAAACAGATCGACATCCACGCCTCGCGTCCATCGCCCGATATTCTTGAAGCCACGCTCGGTCAGTTCGCTGGTGAGCGAAGGCGTCGCCACCATCGTCACGCTTGCGCCGGAATGAAACCAGCGCAGAACAGCGTAGACCCAGCTTGCCGGAATCGGCGAACGTGCCGCGATGTATTCCGGAAATCGCGTCGTGTAGCTCGTCGTAAACGGCCGGCCGTGTCTTCGGCAATAGCCGCGTACCGCAAAGCCGATCGGGCCCTCGGTCGCGATATGGATGGCATCGGGCTTGGCTTCCTCGATGCGATCCGCGATCCGCCGGCGGCTCGGCAATGCAAGCCGCAGACCCGGATAGGTTGGCACCGGAAACGAAGGGAAGCCGTCCGGCGAAAGAAAATCGATAGTGACACCGAGCTTCGCGGCAGCGCGCTCCAGTGATTTTAGAGTTCGCACTACGCCGTTAACCTGCGGCGGCCAGGCGTCAGTCGCGACGAGGACCTTCATCGGCCACTCCTCGGTCGCACGCAGGCGACCAGAAAATTCTCGATTCGCATGCGACGACAATTGCTATTTCATGTCTCAGCAATGTGACGGTGACGACATTTGTTGGAACCGCAGCGTAAAGTTGCGTTACATTGCTGTTACAAATAAGTGAAAGGTTGCTGGCGCGAATCGTATTGCAACGCTCATCACCGCAAACCCCGGCCATCCGTGACGAGCATCAAAACGATCATTCGCAAGCTTGGCCGGAACAAGTTAAGCGTTGCGATCAGTCTTTTGATTTTTGCCATTGCGGCGCTCGCGCTCTATTACGCTTTGCGCGATATCGATGTCGGCAAGGTCATGGCAGCGTTGCGCGCGCAACCGCGGCGCGCGATCTGCATCGCCAGTATTTTTGTCGTTGCGGGCTATGTGACGCTCATCTTTTATGACGTCTTTGCGCTACGCACGATCGGACACGGCGCGGTCCCGTTTCGGGTAGCAGCGGTTGCAAGCTTCACCAGCTACACAATCGGACATGCGCTCGGCGCCGCCACTTTGACCGGCGGATTTGTCAGGTTGCGCATCTATTCCGCCTGGGGCCTCGGAGTCATCGACATCGCCAAGATTGCGTTTGTGACCGGCATGACGTTCTGGCTCGGCAATGCCCTCGTCCTTGGCAGCGTGCTGTGTTACGCGCCGCAGGCAGCGAGCGCCGTCGACCACTTGCCGCCGTGGGTCAACCTCGTTATCGGCATTTGCTCGCTATTTAGCCTTGGCGCTTATCTGATCTGGCTGGTGCCCGCGCGCCGCATCGTCGGTTATTCGACGTGGCGGATTGCTCTGCCAAACGCCAGCCTCACCATCGTACAGATCGGCATCGGCGCTGCGGATCTTTGCCTGGTAACCGGCGCGATGTACACGCTTCTGCCAGATATGCCGCCTGTTGGCTTCGCCTCGGTGATGATCATCTTTTTGACCGCCACGCTGATCGGAACTGTCAGTCATGTGCCGGGAAATCTCGGCATCATCGAAGCCGCCATGCTGATCGGACTGCCGCAGTTCGAGAAGGAGGAACTGCTGGCATCGCTTCTCACCTTCCGCATTCTCTATTTTGCCGTACCGCTATTATTCGCCCTGTTGGCGTTGGCGTTGCGGGAACTCGGACTGGTGGCGCGGCCACCGACGACGTCTCCACGATCCTGAGAGGCGAATACGCAGAGCCTGGATCGTGTCCACAGTTTCACTGAGCGCTGGCCCACGGGGTTTGCCCCGAACCTTGTAAGGGGCTAACCCTGCAAGTTATGGTTTGGACGTGTGAATTGGGGCTGACGGGGTGTGTGGCGTGAAAGCTCCAAGGGCGCGGCAAAAGCCTTCAAAGTTACAAGATACGGCGGCGCTCAAGGATTGCGGGCCTTTTGGCCGGTATTGCACTTGCGGCGTTGTTGCCGCGTAACGCGCTCTCCGAAACAATGGAGGCAGCGCTCGCCAAAGCTTACGAGAATAATCCGCAGCTCAACGCCCAGCGCGCCATTGTTCGCCAGTCCGACGAAGGTGTTTCGCAAGCTCTCTCTGGCTATCGGCCAACGATCACCGGGAACGCAAGCATCGGACGCGAATACACCAACACCAAGCAGGAAATTCCGCCCACGCCGCCGCTGCTGCCCGCGGGTGCCGCATTCGCGGCAAAGGGCCTCAGCACCCCGTATTCATACGGCGTAACCGGGTCGCAAACCCTGTTTAACGGGCAACAGACCGCCAATAAGGTGCGCGACGCCGAAAGCAAAGTTTTCCAGGCGCGGGAAACGCTGCGCATCATGGAACAATCGGTGCTGCTCTCGGCAGCGACAATCTTATATGGACGTGTCGCGTGACGCGGCGAACCTTGAGGTGCAGCAGAACAATTATCGCGTCTTGCAACGCATGCTTGAGGACACCAATCGCCGTTTCGACGCTGGCCAGATTACCTCGACCGACGTTGCCCAGGCCGAAGCGCAATTGGCCGCCGGCGAAGCCAGCCTGCACGCCGCCGAATCCACATTGATGACGACGCGCGCCAATTATCGCCGGATCATCGGCAACGATCCCGCAAACCTTGCGCCCGCTTCACCGGTAGAGCGCCTCGCACCTTCGACGCTTCCGGCCGCCGTCGCGATGGGCATATCGCAAAACCCGTCCGTCACGGCAGCCATGTATGGCGTTGACGTCGCCCAGCTCGAGGTAAAGATCGCTGAAGGCGCGCTATGGCCGACATTGACCCTGCAAGGCAACGTGCAGCGCCAATTCGAGTCGACTCTATTGACCCCCAAGCTATTCACCGACGAGGTGTCGCTGAACTTGTCCGTACCGCTTTATCAGGGTGGCGCGGAATATTCCTCGATCCGGCTCAACAAAGAAGTCGCCGGGCAAGAGCGCCTGAACGTCGATCAGGTACGCGACCAGACCCAGGCCAACGTGGTGCAGGCGTGGGGACAATTGACGGCCTCGAAGGCGCAGGTCGCTGCCGCCGAACGCCAGGGTGAAGCCTCCGAGCGTGCCTTGACCGGTGTTCGTAACGAGGCGCTCGCCGGCCAGCGCACCACGCTCGACGTGCTCAACGCCCAGCAAGCGCTGGTGAATGCACGGGTCAGCCTTATTACCGCGCAGCATGATCGGGTCGTCGCTTCCTATACTTTATTGTCTGCCGTCGGCCGGCTGTCGGCCCAGAACCTGTCGTTGCCAGTCTCGATCTACGACCCGTCCGTGCATTATCATCAGGTCCGCGACTCCTGGTTTGGATTACGTACGCCGGACGGTCAGTGAGCTATCCGATGAGCGCCGATCCTTCTTCCGCCCCGTCCCATGCCCGGCTGCGCATTGGGGTAACCGGTCATCGCGTGCCGCCGAAGCTGCCTGAAGAATCAGAAGCCCCGCTTCGGGAGCAGATCGATCGGATATTTGGGGCATTCGCCAGCGCCGCCCGTAACATCGAAAACACCTACATGGCGCATCTGTCGGCGAGAGACGCCGCGCTGGCACGGGAATTCACTGTCGTCTCTTCGCTCGCGGAAGGCTCCGACCGCATCGTCGCCGAAGCGGGCCTTTACGGTGGTTGCAAGCTCGAAGTCGTTCTGCCGCTGAAGGAGGCCGAGTACGTCAAAGATTTCGAGACAGCGAAATCGCGCGAACAATTCGATCGTTTGCTGGCGCGCGCCTCGCAGGTCGTGGACCTGGACGGCTCGCCGGCCAAGCGTCCGCAAGCCTACGAAGCGGCCGGACTGTTCATGCTGGAAAACATCGACGTCCTGGTGGCGATCTGGGACGGCAATGTAGCCGCCGGCATTGGCGGAACGGCGCAGATTGTCGAACGCGCGATCGCAGACGGCATCATGGTGCTGTGGATTGAGCCGACGCATCCGCACGCTATCCAGATTTCATATTTCGGCGCGAATAAGTCGGCGCCGCCATCGAGCCTCGGCAATCTGAAACAAGCTTTTCGCCCGGCAGACGAGCGGACGGTTGCGCAGGCTGTTCAGGAAATCCTCGAATTTGAAATTAAGCAAAGCAACGGAGCCGCGGGCACTGGAAATGCGGCTGACGCCGGCTTTGAAAACTCCCGCGACCACCATCTTTTTGGACCCGGACCGAAGCGTTTGCTGGCGCTCGACGGCGGCGGCGTCCGCGGCGCACTAACCGTCGCTTTTCTGGAGCGTATCGAATCTTTGCTGACCGAACGTTATGGCAAGGAAGTCCGTCTCGGCGATTACTTCGATTTCATCGGTGGCACATCGACTGGCGCGATCATCGCTGGCGCATTGGCGCTGGGCTACCGCACCGAACAGGTCAAGGATTTCTACGTGCGGCTGGCGCCGTCGGCGTTCAAAGGCAGTCGCTGGCGCATTCCTATACTGCAGGCCAAGTTCGACGCCTCCGGCTTGCGAACCCAAATCGAGGCGGTTGTCGGCAACCGCGTGCTGAAAAGTACCGATCTGATCACCGGCTATTGCCTGATCACCAAGCGCATGGATACCGGCAGTCCCTGGATCATCTCCAACAATCCACGTGCGCCTTACTGGAAAAGCCTGAGGCACGGCGAAATCGGCAACGAGGACTACCCTCTCGTAAATCTCGTGCGTGCCAGCACCGCCGCGCCGCATTTCTTTGACCCCGAACTGCTGCCTATCAGCCAGAACGAAACGCAATTGCCCGACGCCGTGGCGAAACCTCTCAAGATGTCACCGGCGCGTGCGATCTATGCGTTGCTGGAGCGGCTCGGCTTACGTCACCCGGCCAAGATCGACTCCAACAACTACGGACTATTCGTCGATGGCGGCGTGACGCCGCACAACAATCCGTCGCTGGCGCTGTTCCAGATGACGACGCTCAAGCCCTACAAGATCGAGTGGCCGACCGGTCCCGATAAGCTGACGATCATGTCGGTCGGCACCGGTACCTACCGGCCGCGGCTGTCGTACCAGAATCTGGGCTTTGCCCGGTTCACCAAGCTAGCCTTCCATGCGCTGATCTCGCTGATGAACGACGCCGAGGTGCTGGTTATGGCACTCATGCAATGGATGGGCGAATGCCCGGCTCCATGGGTGATCAACTCCGAGGTCGGCACGCTTGCCGACGTTGCTCCTCCGGGCGGCAAGATGTTTCGATTTTTGCGCTACGATGTCCGTCTGGAAAAGGACTGGCTGGCGCGGGAGCTCAATGTCACCGTCGACGATGACATGCTTGAGCGCTTGCGCGGCATGGACGACCCCAGTCTGGTCGATAAGCTTTACGAAATCGGCTGTATTGCCGCCGAAAAGCAGGTCAAGCCGGAGCATTTGTTCAACTGAAGATTCAACGCTGCGGGGACAGATTCGCCGCGCCCCAATATCCCGTTGCAGGCCGTCGATCGTTCCGCGAATCAGATTTTGACTGGCGTTGCAAACTTGCAACAGAACTGTGAATTCGGCGGCACCCGCCTCTACCCGTCAACGTCAATCTTCCCCTTCCGGCCGCCCGTGGTACGCTCATTTCGGGCTGCGGGGATCCGGTAATCTGGGTTTCGCGTATCCGATACATTGGTTCATCGTTGTATCGGCAGGGCGTTGTGAACAAAAACATACTGCGTATCGCGGCTTTTTGCGCGCTTGGCATTGCCAGCAGCGCGATCGCCGAAGAGATGGCGACGCCGCCATCCTCATTTGTCACGGCGCGGGTACCGTACCTTGCCTGGTCGGGGCTCTATTTTGGCATCAACGGCGGCTACGCGTGGAGCAATCCATCCGTATCCTATGTGGCGAATGATCCGGCGTCGCAGGCTGGCACGTGCGCCATTCCCGGCGGCGCCAAATGCATTCCGACCGCAGATTTCAAGCGCGATGGCGGACTGTTCGGCGGCCAGGTTGGCTACAACTGGCAGTTCAACTCGCTGTGGCTAGCGGGCGTCGAAGCCGATTACCAATGGTCGGATCTTACCGGAACAGGGAACTCACCTTTTCAGTTCATCGGCGGCACCGGCACAAGCACGATGACCGCGACAGAAACCGTTCGCTCGTTTGGGACATTCAGAGCTCGCTTGGGAGCACTGCCCTTCCAGTCGTTATTGCTCTACGGCACCGCCGGCTTGGCCGTCGGACAGGTCAGTGAAAATCTCACCCTGACTTCCGGTTCGACCGTCGCAAGGAAGGCGGGGGGCTATGGATACAGCTGCACGGCCGGCAATTCGTGCTTCGCCGGTTCGGCGTCGCAAACGCGCGTTGGATGGACCGCGGGCGCCGGCGCCGAATTAGCGATCACCACCAATCTCACCCTGAAAGGTGAAGCTCTCTATGTGCATCTCGAAGCGCCGAGCGCGACTGCGACTGCAATCAACTCAGCCGGAATGACGCCATCGTCTTTCACGGGAAGCTTTTCGTACGTGGACTTCATCGTCGCGCGCGGCGGCTTGAACTATCGGTTCTGATCGGGGACGTCAAAAAGAACAGAGTGAGGCTTCGGCTATGTGGTTCCGCATGTTGCTTTTCAGCGTGGCGTCGGCCGGCGCGCTCACTGCCTGCGCCATCGTCGACCCCGTAGACAATCGCTACGACATCGTTGGCCGCAGCCTTGCTAAAGGGCGAAACGAAGCAATTTTCCTCAACCTTGTGCGCGCCAGCCACGACTATCCGTTGAGCTTTACGACCATTGCCAACGTCACGCCGGGCATGACCAACACGACATCCCTGGCGTTGCCAAACTTCTTGTTGGGTCCGCATATCCCCCCCTTTGCTCCCAGCACTACACTCCCCGCGGCTCCCTTACCTACCCCCGGCCGCGACGTGATCTTCGGCAATACCACGGCCAGCAATTTGACGACCGTGACGACGAATTTCAACGTCTCGACCCAGGAAACCAGCGCGTTCTATCAAGGCTTCCTGAGACCAATCGACTTGCAGACGCTGGATTACTTCATTCGCCAGGGCTATTCGCGCGAATTGCTGTTCTGGCTGTTCACCAATTCATTTTCGGTGACGCTGCCCGGCGGCGGCCCGCTTGGCTATCACTTCAGTCCTCCGGATGATTACGGCTGCTCTCGCGCCGACAAAAAGCATCGCTGCTTCGTCGACTGGGTGCACAATGCCGCCTTTACCGGGCTGACGGTTGAAGAAAAAACCGTCGAAGCCAGCGGCGGCGCTCCGCCGAAAGGCGGCGTCGGCTCGACCTTGGCCACGCCCCCCGGCAAAGGTGCAACCTATGCACGATTCTGCTTCAACCCGATTTTGGCGCAGGAAGCCGCGGCCGTAGTCTCGCCGGCACTCGTTCAGGCCGCAACCAGAGATCTCGATGTTCAGCCTACGGTACTGTACAATTCACCGCTGACCTGTGGTTCGGACACTTGGAGACCCAGTGTCCGAGAGCGGGACTGCACAACCCGATATTTTGCCCCTCTCGGCTGGCGGGTTCAGCTTTACGATAACACCGCGTTCGGCCTACGGCGTGTTCGAGTTCCTTGGTACGCTGATGAAATTGGAACAGCGGCACATTGGGCCCTCGCCGTACGCTTTCATTCCTCCGGGCCGCGAATATGCGTCGCGCCCACCGGTGCTTGAGACCGTGCACGAAGATCCGCAACTCATAACGGTTGTCCAGGCGCTTGGCGGCGAGTGTTTTGTGCACACATGGTTCGACGACGGCGAGTATTGCGTACCCGAGCAAGCGACGACCACCAAACGGATATTTGGCCTGCTCGCTCAGCTTATCGCCATCCAGACCGCAGCCGGCGATCTGTCGATCACACCGATCGTGCGGGTGACGCAGTAGCAAGACCTGGGAAAACCAGGTCAGTTGCGTCACTTACCTGCTTCTGTTGTCGGGTCCGGCCGACGCCGCTGAATAGCAGGCGCACGACAGTGTTAGCGTAGAGTCGTCACGACACTGCTAAACCTCGAAGGCCCACCGGCAAACTCCCAAGTGCGCGATTGAACTTAAGGATCGCGGAGGAAGCCATGACGAAACGCCTGCTCCTGGCCATGATGATTGTTTTCGTAGTTTCCGAAGCTGTGGCCGCTCAGGTCTCCATTATAAAAAGATATCAAAATGATTTGGCCGATTCCGGCGTAATCGGTGGGGGCTCTGGTCAGAACGGACCGCTCAAACTGGCCATGGGACCCGTAAGCGCCCCCCAATTGCCAAGCGGATCGCCTAACAAACCACCGGCACCTTCATCGGGATGTTCATCGTCGGGCAATCCATGCACGAATCGGCACGTGAAAACGCCTAACCGGCACAGGCACAGTCAGTGATTTTGGATGGCCGTTTTCCGGCCTGTTTTCCCTAATCTGTGGGGTATTGCTTCTAATTTTGGCTACTGTGACCCAATGGTTACAGGTCGCCATTCGACACTCAGTGAACAAATCGGCCGCACCCCGGAAATCATTGGTAAATATAGATTATTGACGATTAATTGGCTCCGCTCGACATCAAAACCGACATCCGAAGACGTTTCGCAGGGCGCAAAGTTGTTAGGCTTTTACGAACCCACTTGATGAAAAGCCAAGCATCAAGCCGAAAAGCCCTCGAATAGATATTTTTCAGATATTAAACAGCCGAAACAGCAATATCGACTTCGTGACCCCGCTTGAAGAAATTATGCCTGCTGGGACTGGGGAACCGACGGTCACGCGCAACCACTGTGCAGGGCAGCGTCGGGTAAAGTGGGAAAAGCGGGTTTGCCATGAAGCGCATCGTATTCGCTGCAGTTGCTCTTTCGATGGTTGCGGCGGTTGCACCATTGAATTCCGCCGATGCGGCCGACATGGAGATCAAGGCCCCGACGACATTTGGGCCGGCTCCGATAGGGCTTTGGGACGGAGTCTTTATTGGCGGCAACGGCGGCTATGCGACGTCAAAGACTTCGTGGTGTACCACTGTCGCGATAGCTGGGTGTGCCGGTGATCAGGAGTCCATGAAGGCCAGCGGCGCAGTCGGCGGCGGTCAGGTCGGCTACCGTTTCAAGTTCGGCAATTTCGTGATCGGCCCCGAGGCTATGCTCGATGCCATGACGATCCACTCTGCCGTGACTGATACAAATGCAGGCGTCGGTGCCGGCAACACCCGCACTTCGACATTTCTTGGCATTATGAGTGTTACCGGTGACGCGGGATTGGCGTTTGATCGTTTCTTCGCCTACGGCAAGGGCGGTTGGGCCCTAACCCACGCCGCCTTCGATGCGACCATTCCAGGCGACGACCTCAAGGGTGATGAATTTCTCCAGGGCTGGACCGCGGGCGGCGGCCTTGAATACGCCCTGCCCTCGGGCTGGACCATCGGCGTCGAGTACGACTACTATCGCTTCAACCCCGGCAACTTGATCAACATGACCACCGCCGGAGGTGCTGGCGTCGCGTGCGGGTTCTGCAATTTCGGCAGCCAGACCAACGTGCAGACCATTCTGGCGCGCCTGAACGTCCGGATAGGCCCGATGCCGACCACCCGTTGATGCGATCTGAGCATCGGCCTCTGGAAATCTGAACGAAAGATACTGAGACCCCCTTAACAGCCCCCGGCCCAAAGCCGGGGCTGTTGTCGTTTTGAGGCGATAAGACCGGGCGCGAAATCTGCGCAATGCAAAAACTGACGCCTCTTAGTCACCACAACCGCCTCACAGCGGCTACGGTCATTTTTCCGGTTCAGGAATTAGCTGCAAAAAGCTGGATCCGAGGGAACCTCATGCTGACCATTCTGCGGCCCATTCGAGCCCTGGTCGAGCCGGTAGCCGACACCCGATTCGCTGATGATCCGCAACGGACGAGTCGGATCGACTTCGACCTTCTGGCGCAGTTTGCGCACTAGTATGCGCAGATACTGAATATTGCCGGCACGGCTGCCCCAGATTTCCTTGATCAATTGCTGGTGCGTCATCACCAGTCCGGCGTGCGTGGCGAGGGTGTGCAGCAGCTTGTATTCTTTGCGGGTCAATTGCACGCGCTTGCCATCGAGGGTCACGACCCGCGACACCAGGTCGATCGACAGTGAACCAGCCCGCACAACAGGATCCCTGTCGCTGCTACGCAGGTGCCGGCGCAGCGCGGCTTCACACCGCGCCAATAATTCGGAAATTCCAAACGGCTTTACCACATAATCGTCGGCCCCGAGCTTCAGCAGCCGGACCTTTTGATGCTCGTCGGACTGGATCGAAAGGACGATGATCGGCACATTCGACCAGGAACGGATGCGCTCAAGAACCTCCGCCCCTTCAAGATCAGGCAAATTGAGGTCGAGAATGATGATATCCGGGCTTTCGGTCGTTGCCGTACGGAGGCCCGTCACGGCGTTCTCGGCCTCGAGGACCGTATAGTCGTGGAGTTCGAAGCCGGCACGAAGAAAGCGCCTTATCTGTGCTTCATCGTCGATGACAAGTACCCTAGTCATTGTCTGTCTCCGGAAATTCCGGCGTATCCCGGGACACGGTCAGCAGCCGCAGCGAGATTGTGGTGCCGCGATTTGGCCCTGCGCTTTCGGCGAAGAGGCAACCGCCGTTGGCGGCGATAAAGGTGCTCGCGATCCATAGCCCCAAACCGGATCCCAAACCGATAGCGTGACGCTCGCCTCTGTAGCAGCGCTTGCCAAGCTCGCGCGTCTCTTCGGCGGTCAGACCGCTGCCCTGATCCGTGACGTACAATTCCAGGTATCCATCCGGCCCATTGCGGCAGCCGATTCTTATTTGTGTTCCCGCCGGCGAATACTTTGCCGCGTTTTCAAGAAGCTGACCCAGCGCCTGCTCCACGAGCACGGAGTCGACATGCACCAGGGGCGGATCGTTCAGATCGACGACAACATGGTGCGCAGCCAGCCTGCGTTGCTTCTGCTTTAGCGCCGCGGCGACGATATCGGTCGGATCCGTGCACAATAATTGAGGACGAATACCGTCCGCGCCGATTCTGGTGACGTCGAGCAGGTCGCGAATATGACTGTCGAGTTGCGCCGCCTGATCATGAATCGCTTCGACCAGGAGCTGGCTCTCGCCATCACCCTTAACAGCCGGCATCTCGCCGAGCACGCTGCAACTTCCCAAAATCGATGCGACTGGGCTGCGCAGTTCGTGGGAAACGCCGCCAACAAGCGCGTCACGAAGTATTTCGGTCTGATAATTGATCGTCGCTTGCGTGATCGCCTCTTTCGCCTTGAGATGTTTCAGGGTGACGGTGGCTTCCCCGATCATAGTCTCGACGTGTTTGGCGACTCTTCCGACAAGTGCGCGCGAGCCGCAGCCGAGCTCGATAGCGATGGCGCCGTAGCCCAGGATCTCCGGCATGATCGTTTTGACCAACCAGGCACGGCTGATAAGCGGCTCCACGACAATCGAACCATGATGCGCGTTCGCGGCGATCAGTTTCCGCGCCTCGCGCCTGATCTGCTCCGGTATGGCGGCGCTGTTGGCTTCAGGAGCATCGTCGCCCACCGCCGACGCAAGCAAAACGACGCGATAGCCCAGCGTATTTGAAAGGTAATCCTGGATCGCAAAAAGCAGGTCGCGGCTTGTCAGGCAGGTGGCCAAGCCTTGCGAGAACGCGTGCAGCTCACCAATCTCGCGTTCGCGGCATTTTGAGGTGTGCGCCTCGTCCTTAAGGCGTGAAGCCAGATTGCTCGTGATGATGCCGACGACCAAATACACAAGCAGGTGGACGACATCCTCGCCGCTTTGGAGCCAGAAACTGTAGACCGGAGGATAGAAGAAAAAATCGGCCGCGGCCGCGCCGGCAAACGCAGCAACCAGACCGGCGGTGGTCCCCCACCGTGTCGCCGCAAGCACGACAGGTAGCAAGTAGATCAATGGAATGAGGTTGGGCGGAAACGAACTTCCGACGGTAAGAACAACCGCCGTCGTCAGCGCTACGAGTGCGAGTGACAGCACGACGGCACGGGCGCCGATCGTGGCTGAACTCATCCACCGTGTTCTGGGAACGGCCCAAGCTGAATCAGAGCTACCCTTCGAGCCGAAATTTTGCAGGTGCAGCCGGTTGCGCTCTCGGAATGTCGACACAGACTTTCCCTTCCTAAAACTCCCCGCTCTAGCTCCAAAACCCGCCCGGCTGGCGTCCGCTATACTCACATTTCCCCCATGTACCCATAAGAAGTCTAGAGGTAAGTCCAGGCGGGAAAATATATAAATAATATAAATTGATGCTCGTTTTGTGCGCATTCCATGTATTGAGCTAAGCAATCGGCGTGCCAAAACTACTCTTTTGCAATACCAATGGCATCTCTCGACTAGCCGGCAGGCTTATTGCGGCGCCCATAAAAGAACAACGCAAGGGCATTTTGGTGCCCTTGCGTTGCGCAGTTCTTCGGTCCGTCAGGTTTTTAGAAGTGCCAGATAAGGTCACTGGCGGCGATTACCTCCCAATTCCGATCAGGGGCGGCGGTGCCAACAGCGCCGTTGCCGTTAAAGGCCGGATTATTGATCGAGCGATAGTAGCCGATTTCTGGACGCAGCTCGATCTGCGGAGACAGCCAGTGCTGCCAGCTCAAGGCGACATCCTCGTATGCTGTCGCAACGCCAGCTCTGAACCCCTGCGGATCGTTGAAAAACTCGGTGCGCAGCGAGAAATTATTCAACTTGTCCGGCGAATAGTTCAGATACACCAAGAAAGTCTCCGTGTTGGCGGTGCAAGTCAGCGGAGCAGTCGTACTCAACGTGCCCGCCGCACTGGGGCCACCGCAACTGATGGTGTTGGGCCCATTTGACATGATTTGCGGGCTGAACGGAGTGCCACCATTGTTAAATATCGCCATGGCTTGTGAGCTATTGTTGTTCGGCACATTGTTCTCGTGGATATTCCAGGCCTCCATTGCAACGTGCCAGTAGTCGTTGAGTTTGTGATAGTAGGTCAAACCGTACCATTGCAGGTTATTGTAACCCCAGTTTCCGCCGTTGATGCCGTCAGCGACGAGGTTAATATCGTCCTTGCCATCACTGCTGGTCCAGCGAACGCCGAAGGTGAATGACGGAATTGCACCGGGATCCTGGAGCATCGTACTGCCTGGGTAGAGGCTATCAGTGACGCCAGTGACGGCGGCAAGATTGTTTGTCACGTAGGAGTTGGGGATCGTCGTCCCCCAGTGCCACGGCGGCGCCTCGGTGCCAATCGTCGAACCCATTTGCAGGATCCAGTTCTTGGTCAGCGCCAACGTCGCTTCGACGCCGGTATTGGTGTAATTGTCCCACGTATAAGTCATCGAATGCGCGTAGGTATAATTGTTCGGCGCAAGCTGAGCCTCGATGTCCGGAATCGAGATAAAACGGCCGATACGGACATTCAAACCCTGCATCACCGGGAAGTACAGATCCGTATAGACCATTGGCAAGTCGGCGCCGTTGGTGGCATTCGACTTCAGCAATTGATTGCTGAATACCCCGAATGCTGTCGTGTAACGATAGTCGACGCCGTAAATGCCCGAGACGCGGAAACCCCAATCGAATTGAGTGTTTTGCACTTCGTCAGGCACGCGCTCGATGTAGAGCACGGCCTGGTCGAGTTGCAGGGTATTGGGGGTGTAATCGTAGGAGGTCGGAAAGTTGCCGCCCGGCCGCACGTTGCTGCTGCTGATGTTACCGGCGGGATCCAACCAGCCATAGATCTGGATGTGGTTGTCGGTCAGCCACTTGCCGGCCTGGGTGTTGGCTATCGCCACCATGAGCGGACTGTCGATCGCGTTCGGGATCGTCTTGCCGATGTTCTGGGTGCCACCGTAAGGCCATTCCGCGAACGGCATCGGCGGGGTTCACTCCTGCGTCTCCGTAGAGCCGGTCCGGCTGGCGGACGGCGCATGCGGATCGGTAGGCGCTGTCGCGTGGCCCCATTCGAGCTGATAGTAGCGAATGAAGCGGGTTGCCGGATCGTCGCCGAGATAAGCATCGAGACATTTGAAGTCGACGTAAGGATCGCAGGTGCCGGCCGCAGCCGCCGCTCTCCGCCGGGCCGCATCCCAAGCCTTCGTCTCTTTGCAATCGTAATTGATGGTCGGATCGCAGCCGGGTATCGGCCCAAACACCCAGGCACCGGGCAATCCATTGCCCTCTTCCGGACCAGGAATTCCCCCCGTCCAGCCACTCGGCTCCGCCGCCATCGCGGCATTTATGGACGCCGTTATGGCAAACAGCGACACGCCAAGTAGAAGAAACCGTTTCATGACCCACCCCATTTTATCTGAGAGCACCACACGCAAACGCCGGCCTCAAAGTCCCCAGCTCTTGTGCTTACGGCCCCCAGGGCCACAGCTTGACGTTCAAACGCGCGATGATTGTCTGCACGTCCGATCTGCCGAAGCCGCAGAACGCGCAGCCGACCACACCCCCTGCATTGTTCGTAATGTTTGTGTAGTTGCCGATGTTGAACCGGTAGTAGTCGTATTCGACGCCGATGCTGACGTGCGTATACAGCATGTATTCAAGCCCGCCGCCGACGGTCCACCCGTCGACCCACTTAAACTGGCGTGCTGACGTCCAGGCCCGTGACGGTATTCGTCGCGTCGTAATTGACTCTCGTCAGCGCCCAGCCGCCCTTGCCGTAAAACAAGGTGCGATCAAACGCGAGGCCAGCCTGCGCGGTCAAACTCTGCAAGTTATTGAAGGCAGAGTAACGCGTCCCATTGGGGTCGGCAGGGCTCGGGCTTGTTTGGTTGATGGCCATGCCGTCGAGCTGGTACTCGGCGCCGATCACAAGATTGCTTATCTGGTATCGATAACCAAACTGACCACCTGCCGCGTATCCATAGGGATCCTGGCTGATTCTATCCGCAGCGCAGTTCGCGGCCACCAGCGTGGTACACCACGACGTGCTTCCCTGGGCGTAGCCGATGTGAACGCCGAAATAGAATTCAGTCCAACTCCACACGATCGGTGGCGCCGGAGCTTTGACTGGCATCGGCATGTCGGCGGCCAGCGCCGGCACTGCCAGCCCCGAGGCGATCGCAGAAATACCGATCAGCGTTGCCGTTGCGCGCAGACCGTGAGCGAACCAATTCGGAAGTCCAAGCACAGTTGATCCCGAGCTATGATCGCCCAGAAACAATTTTTTCATGACCCCACCCCGTTTTATCGTCGCAACTGATCGGCGATACCCGATCAGGTGAGACGCACTTCGCAACCGCGAAGCAAGCAAGGGCCATCATCTTCGGAGTGGAACAAACAAGTCGATACTGCTGAAATGCGATTTTAATATCTGAAAAATATACTTTTTTGCCGAATTCAAAAATTTATGCGCAGCTATATGGCAGGCAGGCATTTCAAAGCTTAATCGGTTCGCATTTTCCCTCGTGATTTGTCACAGCGCACGGGAGCCGACATTCCGCCATGAAAAATCAAAATAATGCCGTAATACCAACAGATTAAGATCGCGCCTTCCAGACCG
This sequence comes from uncultured Alphaproteobacteria bacterium, assembly GCA_963742215.1. Taxonomy (GTDB): domain Bacteria; phylum Pseudomonadota; class Alphaproteobacteria; order Rhizobiales; family Xanthobacteraceae; genus BOG-931. Next base: position 171,792 of record CAVULJ010000010.1, on the reverse strand, counting down.
ATCCGCCACGGCACTAAAAAATGTAACTATTGAGTCACAGTAGCCAAAGATGCGTTCGGTCACTGTGAATTAAGGGGCTCAAGCTCCCGAAACCGCAAGGTTTCGATTCAGCCCAGAAGTTATTTGATGGACGCCGCAGGCGACTCAGCTTCACCGGCCCCTCGCCAAAGCCAAAAAGGCAACGCACAGCATCTGATATTTTATCTCTACTTAAACAACAAGGAACCACTCTCGAATGTATATGGCGGCTTTGGCTACACTTACGATGACGCACATCTCATCGTTAGCCGTGCATGTCCTTGATTGACCATACGTCGCAGGATGCTGAAGATTTAGCCAGCCGTCAGGCGGGTGGCGACTTCGGTGCAACGTCCCCGTTCAAGTTCATTCCGAAAGAACTGGCCATCAAGTGTCGCAAGCTTATTGAAAGCTATCATGCGATGCATGGTTATGGCCGCCTTCCCGATATGCTGTGGAATTCCGACGCGCGGGACGTCATCGAGTGTCACCGCGACCTGATGCAGGTCTTCAAGAACGCGTCGAAGTCCAGGGGCGCCAAGCGCGCCAACGAATCATTTCTGCTGATTGCGACTGCCATTGTTTCACTCGAAGTGCTGGCGCGAGACTTTTCGGGTTGGGGCAAGCGTTTCCCGGCTGCCAAGCGCGAAGCCGAGGCCAAGCTCGTTGATTTTCCGGCACGGCAACGCGTCTGGTTTATGGACAAGTACCTCTACCCGTCGCTCAATGCGCATCGCGAGCTCGTCGGCGCGCTCGCCCCGTCGACCGCCAGGCTCGCGACCAACTAACACGTCGGACACATCAAAGGTTGGAAGCGCTGTATTAGCGCCTCGGCTCAATGACTTGCGCGTTTTTTAAACATCACGATTCCCGCGCTCAAAAAACGTCAGCGCGCATCAGAAATGATACGGTTCTATATTTTTTTGCTATTTGACGCGCTGCAATATGAGAATAATCTTGAACTGCTGCTTATCGGAGTTTGCCCCGAAACGCAGCTTCGTGGTGACGAAATGGGGTCGGATCTGCCAAATCCGACCCCGCCTTTTTTAGTTTGCCAAAACATCACAACTGCCCGAATTTCACAATGGCGCGGTCAACGATCGCGAAATGAACTCTCAGCCACTGGAAAATAAGGCACAGCAAGACGATCACCAATGCCAGCGGCATCCAGTTTTGAAGATGTACGCCGCAAAGGTAAAATCTCTTGCGAGCCATTCCGACACGAAAATTCCCATGGAAATATATTTTATTGATATTTTTATCGGGACTAGTCCGCTCGGTGTTCTGGTCAATCAAGCAAGCGCTTCCAATTTCGCGCGTTCGGCGAATCTTACGACGATCCTGACGGCTGAATGTCGGCAACCAATCACGCGCGTTGAGTTTTTAATCGTCTGCATAGTTTCCGCTCAAAGCGCAAAATATATTCCGCTTTGCTGCGGAACCTGCGCTTCTCATAATGAAATTGCCGGGTTCACCTGACAAAATCGAAAACCTGAAAATGCATCACACAAAAACGATAGTCATCGCGCTGGGCCTGGTCTGTCTCGCTGCCACATCTGCCGACGCAACGCCGCCACAAGCGGAACCCGCCACCGAAAGCTATGCGCAGATTCATCATTGTGGCTGGGTCGGTCCCGGCGGTCGCGCGATTTACCGGTGTAACCTGGAGAGCGCGTCGGAGCAGCCGATCGTCGTCTCACAAGATCGCACGCCGCATCGCGTATGCGACTGGGTCGGACCGGGCGGCCGCGCCGTTTACAGGTGCCGATACGAGTAGATCTGTAGCGCGTCGCATACAGCGATTTAGCGAACAGACATGATCGTGGATTCGAATGAGGGACTGTTGCGTCTCTATCTTACGACGATTGGAGATGCATTCCGCTATTTGGCGTCGCGTGGTCGAGCGATCCTTGGGAGCCACCGCACGCCGTTTAGGCCTGCCACCCCCGTCGCTTGGCGGAAGCGACGACATCTACCACGGTCTGGCGCGCGGGCTTTTCGGCGCCGCGATGGCAATCGTAGCGGTCGGAGCAGCGACCGCTATCATTCTGATTTTTCGCGACGCTTTGCCCGTCCTCAACATTGTCACCATCGTCTACCTGGTGCCGGTGGTAGTCGCCGCGGTCTGGTGGGGCATTTGGCCGGCAACGCTCGCGGCAGTAACGGGCGCACTTGCCGCGGATTATCTGTTTTATCCGCCGCTTTACAGCTTTCGAATCAGCGACCCGCAAAACATCGCCGACCTGATTGTGTTTTTGATCGTCGGGCTGGTCATCGGGAACCTGGCCGGCGACCTGCGAGAGCGCGAGCGGGAAATTCGCGACCTCTACGGATATTCGAGGCAGCTCGCGGCGTGCTTTACGACGGCGGATTTGATCAGGGCCACGCAGAGCTATCTCGCGAAATGCCTTGGCCGGCCCACTGTCCTGATTGCCGGCAAAGATGTCGGAGACGAGTTGATGGCGGACGCAAGCGTCCCCGACAGTGTTTTGCGCAACGCGAAAGCCATGACGGCGCGTAAGGAAACCTCGGCCGAGACCGTCTATGACGACACAACACGCCATGCATGGTTTGTGCGACGCGTGCCGCTTGGTCCGGCGGAATATATCGTTTTTGTCGATCTGGGACCCGGCATGGTCAGCGCCAAAGGAGCGATGAACCGGCGAATCGACGTTGTTCTGACCGAAGCCGCGCAAAATCTCGCAAGGCTGGATTTCGCCACGGCGATCGATCGTACGCAGCTACAGGCCCAAGCAGACGCGCTGAAGAATGCGCTGGTGACGACGATGTCGCACGACTTGCGTAGTCCGCTGGTGTCGATCCTGGGGGCAGCGAGTGTGCTCGATCAGATGGACGAGATCAGACGCGACACGCGCGCACGATTGCTGGTCAGCACCGTTCACGAACAAGCGGCGCGGCTCGACAGCGACTTGCAAAATCTCGTCGATGCCGCGCGTATCACCACAGGTGTGTCACGCCCGAATCGGCAGCTGACGGATCCCGTCGACATGATTTATACGGCAATCGAGCAGAAGCGAAGCCAGCTCTCGGCGCACCAGGTTGAAGTCTCGATCGCATCCGATGTGCCTTTGGTCGACGTTCAGGCCGCTCTGGTCGAAAATGCCCTGGCGCAGTTGCTCGACAACGCCGCGAAATATTCCCGCGCCGGTTCGATTATTGATATCAAAGGTTCGGCCGATCGCGACTGGGTCGTGTTGTCGGTTTCTGACAAGGGCGTCGGAATGACTCCGGAGGAGCGGCTGCAAGTCGGCCGCCAGTCATTCAGAAGCGAGCGCACCGCCACCACTATTTCCGGGTCCGGGCTGGGCCTCTGGATCGCTGCCACATTCATCGCAGCGAATGGCGGAAGATTGAGTGCCGAGAGCGCAGGACCCGGACTTGGAACGACGATGATTATCTCTTTGCCGGCAGCCCGCGACGTACCGCAGCGCTCATCATAGGCAAAGAATCGCAATACGTAAAAAACGCGAGCTGTGGTCGCGCAATCAGATAATCGCCAGGATCCGCGCCGCGCCTGATCGCATCAGACCAAGATCACCAGATGGCGAGAATGCAGATCAACACGAAGGGAACGGCGACCACGCCAAGGCGCAGCCACGTCCGGTGAGCATGCAGATCGCTCGGCATGGTGAAGAGCTGAAACGCAATCCAAGTGCACGCGGCCATGCCCAGGAGCAGACGCACCACATCACCCGGCGTGTCGAAAATTGTCCAGAGCGTTTCGCTCTGAGGCATGCTGACATGGGCGATCACGACCACCAGCGAGACAATAAAAATCGTCCGAAGGATGAAGCTTGCAAGCCGCAACCGCGCGCTCGGCTCAGCGCCGGTCTCTTTGGCATCAACAAAACTGGGCCGATGCGTCCAGTGCTCCGCGTCGAGTGGAATAGACACGGGATTCCTCCATTCCATGAAGTTCAAGGTTTCTTCCCGGAACTATAGGAAGAATATAAGCGTTCACGCCAAAAAAATATAGATAGAATATAAATACTAGGTGCGGTGCATATAAAAGTAGGATCGATTGCATTGCTGCATCGCAGTAATGGAGCAAAATCAATCATTTGCACCCATTAACGGCTATTATTTAGACGGTATTCCTGGGCGCACAAATAGTTTCCGGGCCCGAAGGGCCAGGAAATAAGTGGGAAATCTCGAAGTTTTTGATTTAGTGGATGCGATGGATAATCGTCGAGCCGTTGATGCCGGCGACTGTCTTGGTCTGTCCGCCGATGCTCGCGGGACCAGAGTTGCGTCGAATGTTTGCGTTTCCGCCAATCGCCGCCCCGTTGACAACAGATGCGGAAACATTTGGATGAGCCGCGATCGTGTGCTCGACAGTTGGCTCCGTCTTGACGGCCGGAGCACTCACGCCTGGCGCGTTCGCCACTGGAGCGACGACGGGCGCCCGCAGGCTTGCTATCGCGATCCAGTTTGTTTGGTTGCGGGGGCACGGCAAGACCGATGGAATTACGGGTAACATGGCCAGTAACCGTGTGACCGGTCCCTGATCGCAGCCGTGGACTTGAACCAATTTTAAATCTGCTTTTGGGATCCCGGGCCGAGAATCGGTTGTCATTGTGGCGCCTTGGCGGAGCGATGTGGGCGTCGACCGGTCCTGGATCACGTGCCTGTCCGAAGTGCGAGCCGTCATTAACAGCGGCGTTAGAATGCACCCCCTCGGGCTTTCCGCCTGCCTCGCGCCCACCAGCCGGCGAGATCACCTCAGATTTCCCGGAATCAGGTTTCGTGGAGTCAGGTTTCGCCGTGTCGGTCTTCGCGGAGCCGTTATCGCCCGTCCCGTTTACATGATCCGCGGAGTCGCTGCCCGGAGCAGACGTTACCGTCCCACCCTGATTTGCGGCCTCCTCTGCCAAACTCGTACGTGGAACCTGGATCGCGAGCAAAACCGCGGCGAGAAGATAAAAGCCGATCCTTGTGGCGGCCTTTGTTGTCATGGTTTTACTCCGCCGGCTGCGGCGGCGCTTCGGAGAAGTTTCCGGGCTGTTCCGGCGTTGCGCTGTCCGCACGTTCAAGGAAATAGGTCTGCAAGGCCGGAACTACAACCAGCAGAATGATGGGCCCAATCAGCATGCCGCCGACCACGACTGTCGCCAGCGGCTTCTGCACTTGACTGCCGATACCGGTCGAAGCCGCCGCAGGCAGCAAACCGATGCAAGCTGACAGGGCGGTCATCAGCATTGGGCGCATCCGCTGTGACGCGGCGTGAAACATCGCCTCCATCGTAGTCATGCCGGGCTCGGATCGGACCTCGTTGTAATAAGTCATGATCAGAATTCCGTTCATGACCGAGACGCCAAACAGGGAGATGAACCCTACGGCCGCGGAGATGCTGAAATTCAGGCCGGTGATGTAGAGCGCGATCACACCGCCGCCGATCGCAAACGGAATGCCGGCCAGCACCATCAGGCTGTCGCGCAGCGAATTGAACAGGCCGTAGAGCAGCACCAGGATCAGCAGCAGACTGATTGGCACAATCACCGCGAGACGCGCCTGCGCGTTTTGCAAATCCTCAAATTCGCCGGCCCATGCAATGCGGTAGCCGAGCGGGATCTTGATGTTGTCGGCGATGCGCCGCTGCGCTTCAGTGACGGCGCCGCCAAGATCGCGGTTGCGAACGCTGAATTTGATCGGAATATAGCGCTCGCCGGACTCGTGATATATGTAAGACGCTCCGGTATCGAGCGTAATGTCGGCGAGCTCTGTCAGCGGAATATACGCGTTGGCGCCGCTCGCCGTCGTAATTCCAACCTTGATGTTCTGGGCCGCCTCAAGGCTCGAGCGATATTCCGTCGGCAACCGAACCACAACGTTGAACTGCCGGTCGCTCTCAAGAAGGGTTGTCGCCTGCGCTCCGCCCAGCGCCGCCTGGATAACGGTGTTCACGTCGCCGGTGTTGAGACCGTAGCGGGCCGCCTTCGCGCGATCCACCTTGATATTCAGGTTCGGCTGGCCAAGCACATGGAATATTCCAAGGTCGGTGATGCCTTTGACTTGCGCCATCTGGCGCATCACTTCGGTGGAAAGTCGCTCGATCGTCGGCAAATCGCGGCCGATGATTTTTACCGAGTTGGCGCCCTTAACGCCCGAAAGGGCCTCCTCGACATTGTCCTGGATGTATTGCGAGAAGTTGAAATCGACACCCGGCAACTCGTCGTTGAACTCCTTCTGCAGCTCGTCAATCAGCATGTCCTTGGTGTAGCCGCTCCGCCATTCGTCGAACGGCTTCAGTGGCACGAACAACTCTACATTGGAGAATGGCGACGCGTCGCTGCCGTCGTCGGGGCGGCCATGCTGCGACACCGCGGTAACAACCTCGGGATGCCGCAGCAATATTTCGCGCATCTTTGCCGCGGCAGGCTCGCCGGCCTCCAACCCTATCGTTGGCGGCATCGCTGCGCGAATCCAGAGATTGCCCTCCTCAAGCGCGGGCAAGAATTCGCTGCCGAGCCGGGAGCCCAACAACGTGACAAGTGCCATAAAAGCCACGGCCGTTATTGCCATGATTTTCCGATGATCGAGCGACCATCGCAGAATCGGCACATAAAACTGCCGCAGCGCACGGACCACAATCGTTTCTGTTTCCTCGACGTGTGCGGGAAGCAGGAAGGACGCCAGCACCGGCGTAATCGTAAATGTCGACAGCAATGCGCCAAGAAGGGCTAATCCATAGGTTCGCGCCATCGGGCTGAAAATCTGGCCTTCAACTCCTTGCATGGTGAACAAAGGCACGAACGCCGCCACGGTAATTATGGCCGAGAAAAGGATCGCCATGTCGACCTGCAGCGCGCTGGCCAAAATCAGCCGCAGCCGTTCGGTCCAGTGTGGCGCATTGCTGCTGCCTGCCGTCCGTGTCGGGTCGGTTCCGAAGCGTCCTTCGGCAAGCTGCTGCAACAAACTCTCGCGATCCCCGGGATGCTGGAAATTCCTGAATATGTTCTCAATTAGGATCACTGCCGAAATCGACAATGATGCCAAAATCCACCGCGCCAACGGAAAGCAGGTTGGCATCCTCTCCCAGCAAGACCATGACGATCACGGCGAAAAACAGCGCGAACGGAATATTGACGCCGACGATGATTGCGCTGCGTAAATTGCCCAGGAATATCCATTGAATCAAGAAGACCAGCGCGCAGCCAAAAATCAGGTTGTGCAGCACCGTGTGGGTCGTGACCGCCACCAATGCGGAACGGTCATAATAAGAAACTAGCTTGACGCCCGGCGGCAAGCTTCCATCACGGTTCAATTGGTCGATCTTGGCTTTGACGCGCGGTATCACGTCGTTGGTATGATAGGCTCGGCCCATGACAACGATCGCTAGCGCGACGTCGCTGTCATGATCCTTGCCAGCAATGCCGAGCCGCGGCACGTGACCGACCGATACCTTGGCGACATCCTTCACCTGGATCGGCACACCATTAACCTGGGTCAGCACCACGTTCTCGATGTCGCCCACGCGCCAGCCCTGGGTCAGATCCTCTTCACCGCCACTATCCATCAGCCCGATGCCGCGAATGTTCACCGACTGCTGGCCGACGGTGATCTCGCGGCCGCCAACATTGATATTGGAATTGCCGAGTGCAGCGATAACCTGCGGGATCGTCACGTTGTAGGCGTCGAGCTTATTCAGATCGACGTCCACATCGTATTGCTTGGTGGTGCCTCCCCATGAATTGATGGCCACAACACCCGGCACGGTGTACAATCGCCGCGTCGCGATCCAGTCCTGCACGGTCCGGAGATTGGTCAGCCCGAAATGCGGCGGACCGACGACCTGGTAACGGTAAATTTCGCCGACCAGACTTGATTGCTGAATTTGCGGGACCTGCCCGCCCGGCAATGTCACGTTTTGCGACAGCATCAATTCCGCCTGCGTATAGGCGAAGAAAAAATCGACACCGTATTTGAACGTGACGCGAACGAATGACAGGCCATAGAAGGATGTCGAGCGGATAATGTCGACGCCAGGTGTAATATAGAGGCCGACTTCCATCGGTACCGTATAGTAGCGCTCCATTTCTTCGGCCGAGAGTCCCGGCGCCTGCGCCGTGATTTCAAGAATCACCGGTGCCGGATTGGGGTAGGCTTCGATATTGAGTTTGCTGAAGGCAACAAGGCCAGCGGCGACAAAGACAACGAGGCCCAGCAACACGATCGCGCGCCGGGTGAGGCCGAATGCAACAATGCCCTTCAGCACAATGGGTCCCTTTGTTCCTTATCGTCGTTGCGAAAGCCGTTCGGCATTTATTGGCTGCCAGCGACCGCCAGCATGTTGCTAAGAAAGATCGCGCCGTCGGTGGCGGCTAATTCACCGTCGCGAACGCCGTCACGGATCTGCCGGTAGCCGTCGCGCTGAACGCCGATCGTGACGGTCCGCTTGGTAAAGCGCCGGCGATCGGCAGTGATCCAGACCGTTTGCGTGCCGTCGCCTTCCCGCACAACGCCGGAAAGTGGAATCGCCGGAGAACGCTCCGGCGCGCCGGTGCTGATGATGAAATGCGCGAACATTCCTGAGCGCAATTCATGCTGCGGGTCGCTGATCTCGGATCGCACCAGCACGCGCCGGGTATTCGGATCTACAATCGCCCCAACCGTCGTGATCTTGCCGTCAAAAACACGGCCGGGAAACGCGCTAATCTGAACTTGTACCTGTTGGCCGACGTGGAAAGCCGGACTGTCAGTTTCCGTCACATTAGCGAGCATCCACATCGTGTCGACGTCCGCCACGGTATAGGGAGCCGGCGTATTGCCCGGCTGCACGAACAACCCAGGCGCCGCATTACGCGTCGTGATCCGGCCGTTGATTGGGCTGGCCACGACAAGTGTGGGATCCGCACTTCGCTGGGCGACGATCCGATCGATGTCAGTATCGCTCTTGCCGAAAATGCGCACCGCGTCGCGCGCGGCGCGCAGGTTGCCTTCGGCGGTCTGCTGGTCGGAACCCGCCTGCTCAAGATCGTGCTGCGACACGGCTCGTGTCGCATAGAGTTCCTGCAAACGCGTCAGATTACGCGTGGTCAGTTCCAGAACACCGGCCGCGGCGATCAAAGTCGACTCGGCTTGCAGCAGATCCGGGCTGTCGATAGTGAAAAGCGTCTGGCCTTTCTTTACGTCGTCCCCGATATCGGCAAACAAAGAGATGATACGGCCCTGGTAAGGCGTGAAGACCTGCACTTCCATATCTTCGTTGAAATCGATGCTGCCAACTGAATCCTTCTCCGTTGGAAACTCGCGCGTTGCTATCGGCTCTACCTTAACCGCGCTCAACTGGGCTTCCGAGAGGTTCACGCTATCAGGATCGGTTTTAGCTACATCCTGAGTATCGGAGGAGGTTGCCGCCTGGGCCGCTGAAGTTGGGCCGACCGAATTCGATTCGCCGCCATACCACAGAGCTAAGACAGCCGCGGCAATGACGAGAACCACCAGACTTGCGAGTGCGGCTCGCATACGTTTGCTCGGGACACGACGGGCCACCGCATCGACACCTTTTTGCAATGCGGTCGCAGCGAAAGCGATGACACCCAGTAGTACAGCCCTCATAAAGAACGCCCGTTGAATGTGGAAGCATCGCCTGACGACATCCACGCACCGACAGCCCCGAATAGTCCCCAAGAAATGCAGTAGTCTACTGTCATTAATCACACTGCGATTTCGAGTTAACACATGAATACAGGCCGTCACAGCACTCAGATTAATCAGGTTGTGCTGGCAATCTGGCCATAATTATTTATTGGCTATTATCTTTACTGGCGGCGTACATCGAACACGAAAATCCTCATGCGGCCGTTTGTCCGCCGAGTTGCGGTCAACTAAGCGAGCGGCATCGTTCGAACGTAGATGCAAGCCTGATATTTTTTTCTATTATTTTTCAATCAACCCGAGCGGACCTCCGTTCAGACGTCGAATCTCTTCGATCCAAAAGACTCTGTGCATATCGATCGAGGGGGGCCCTCTTGTTTTGGAAACACTCCACATCCCTACCGAATAAATAACAGTGTGACTTCGCCGTAACAGTCAGCGCTCGCCAAATCTGGAATAGTTCAACCGTCGCGATCTCGGGAAATCGCCACAACGCGGTTCGTCTCAGTTCAGTTTGATGATTTAGGCTACCAATGTTGGCTTCAGTAACAAAGTCCCGTCTCGGCAAACTCCCGCTTTTTGCGTTTGCTATCTCGCTGACGGGGTGCGCGGTTGGACCAGACTTCGTTCATCCGGCCGCGCCCGAGGTTGACCGCTACACCAAAGAACCACTTGCGCAACACACCTCGTCCAGCCCCGCGCCGGACGGCCAATCGCAGCGTTTCTCGTCCGGCCGCGACATTCCGCAAGAGTGGTGGACGCTGTTCAAGTCGCCGCGCCTCAACGCCCTGATGGCGCAGGCGCTGCAAAACAATCCAAATCTGCAATCGGCGCTCGCCACGCTGCGCGCCAACAAGGAAGCGGTCTATGCCCAGGAGGGCAAATTCTTCCCGCTGGTGCAGTACAACTTCAACCCGACGACCAATAGGACAGCGGCCGCGCTCGCGCCCATCCCGTCATCCAACGCCAATATCTATAACCTGTACACCAACCAGGTAATCGTCGGATACACCTTCGACGTCTGGGGTCTCAATCGGCGTACGGTCGAATCGCTCCAGGCGCTGGCCGATACGCAACGCTTCCAGGTCGAGGCTGCCTATCTCGCGCTTACTGCGAACATCGCCGTCGCCGTCATCAACGAGGCCTCGTTACGCGGTCAGATCGACGCCACCAATCAGTTGATCTCTATCAACACCAAGATGCTCGACATTCTGAAGCGTCAATTCAATACCGGCTATGCCAACCGCAACGATGTCGCCTTGCAGGAGGCCTCACTCGCCCAGGTGCTAGCGACCTTGCCGCCGCTCCGTAAAGCATTGCAGCAGAACCGCGACCAGATTTCGGCACTTGCCGGCGTCTACACTAGCCAGGAGCCGCACGAGACATTCAGACTAGACGACCTGAAATTGCCCCTTGATCTTCCGGTCAGCCTGCCGTCACAACTGATCGAGCAACGGCCGGATATCCGGGCCGCGCAGGAACAATTGCACTCGGCGAGCGCAGAGGTCGGCGTAGCCACAGCCAACATGCTGCCGAGTTTCACGATCAGCGCCAATGCCGGTTATATGAATACGGTGCTGACCGGCTTGCTGTCGCCGGCCAACGCATTCTGGACCGTCGCCGGCAACGCAACGCAAACCGTGTTTGATGGCGGTACGCTGTTGCACACGCTATGGGGTGCCCAGGCCACATACGATGCCGCGGCGTGGAGCTACAAAGGCACGGTGGTCGGCGCCGTGCAGAACGTGACGGATTCTCTGCGCGCGATCGAGAACGACGCCGACACGCTAAAAGCGGCACAGGCTTACGAGCGGGCCGCAAAGATCAGCTTTGACCTGGCGCAGCAGCAAATGCAGACCGGCAACGCCAACATCCTCATCTTGCTGACATCACAACAGACGTACCTTCAATCGGTGATTTCAAGTGGTGCAAGCGCGCGCCGCCCGGCTGTCGGATACCGCGGCGCTATTCCAGGCGCTGGGTGGCGGCTGGTGGAATCGGACAGAGCCGCCAGCGGATAAGATTCTCGACGTGAGCACCGGGCAGTCGGGGCCATTGGTCGAAAATAGCAGCGACAACGCGATAACGACTGCTCTCAAGACCATGTCACAAGCGAGACCAGCAGCACAGTAAGATCTGTCGCTGTTCCAACAACAGCGGGTTGATCTGGGAGTTTGTCGCTCCAAGGGCGAACTGATCGATTCGCCTCACTGGGTACTCTCGGACTCGCGCCGGAGATACAATTGTCCGGCCCAAGAATCATGCTCCGCAGTGATGCCGCCCATGGTCGAATGGGTCGGAGACAAGATCAGCCGATACTTGTCCGGCTCCCAGATACCATTGGGATCATCCTTGCGATAGCCATCGAGGACGACGGCTTCGGTCTCCGGATAATATTTCCCGCTGACAAATTCGATGGCCCGCATTCCGACCTTGTTCTTGCCGTTGCCGTTGGCGCTCGAGCGCAACGTCCAGACGATCGTCCCCGAGATATCGCCGGCGGCGTTGACGTCGAGGGTGGCGATCGCTTCATAAGTGAAGTTTCCGCCGGTCCACGTTCCGGTCCAGGATCCAGCCAGCGCCGTTCGGTCTACCGGCGGAGGCGCAGCCGGCGGCGCTTTACGAGCGAACGCGGCGCCGCCAAAAGTCATCACGCCGAGTAGCGAGGCAAGCAGAACGAGAGCGCTAACCGTGTGTCGAAGCATGGAGGTATCGGTCCATTAATACGCGATGCAAGTATAGCCTCTTTTCGGCCTATAGAGCCGATTTCATGGCTGCACAGAAATATAAAAATCATAGCCTTGCGATTGATAAACCAAGGTCGTTAGGTTCGCTGGATTAAGTGAGAGGCATCCGGTGCATCGTTGTTTACTTCTGTTGGCGGGTATGTTCCTCGCCGGGTGTGCCGCGAGCGGCAGCACCGCTCAAAGCCAGCCGCCGCAACCGCAGCCGCAGGCCACCGCGCAGCTTGATGACGACACGACGTGCCGCGCACAGGGTTTTCAGCCCGGTACATCCGCTTACGTGCAGTGTCGCAAGCAGCTCGACAGTCAGCATCTCAAGGACGAGCCGGATACCTGGACTCAGGAGCGCGAAAATACCGTCCGAGCCCTGCTCGGTCGTGCGCCGTCCGGATGGGGAGGACAAGGACAATAGTCTTCGGATTGAATGCCGCGCCTATTTTGCCTCGATGCATTGAAACTGGCGGAGAGAGTGGGATTCGAACCCACGATACGGTTTCCCGTATACACGCTTTCCAAGCGAGCGCCTTCAGCCACTCGGCCATCTCTCCAAAGCCCGCTATCCACTCTGCGAACCTTGTCCGCGGACGGCGCAATATAGCGGCGGACCGCCGCATGACAACCCGACCATAGCCCGTGCTCCGGCCCCTAGCCATGGAACCATTTCCACACCTCACCGTTGTCAAAACGTTCATGAGGCGACGAGTGAGGACGTCACAAGACGCGGTTTATTGTTGTGGCTCCTCGGCATTCCACTTCAATCATTCTTCTGATCTGGGTGCTTGGCGGCCTTCACGGCTGATTTTGGCCAAGCAGTATTAGTGGTCGAGTAGTAAACGGAAGCCCGGTTCACGCCGGGCTTCCTTTTATGTTCGCTTTCCGAGCCGGGCGCCCTACCCTACATTACCGTCATGGACTTGCCCGACGACGACTACCTGATCCGGCCCGATCCGCTCGATCCGCGCCTGACCGAGCGCGTGAAAGGCGTCGATCAGAGCGGCGCACCGGTCGAGACGTCGGTGACGGTGGAGCGCGCGCTGACGATTTTCCTCAATTCGCAGGAGATCGTCACCGCCATGACCATCAACGATCATCCCGAATACCTGGCGCTCGGTTATCTGCTCAACCAGAACATGTTGCTGCCGGACGATGTGGTTACCGGCGTCGACTATGACGAGGAATTGTCGGTCGTCGTGGTGCGCACCAAGCGCAAAACCAATTACGAGAAGAAGCTGAAGAAGAAGGTGCAGACCTCCGGCTGCGCTCAGGGCACGGTGTTCGGCGACCTGATGGAAGCCCTTGAAGACGTGAAACTGCCGAGGGCGAAGCTGCGCACCTCCTGGCTCTACACGTTGGCCCACAAGATCAACACCACGCCGTCGCTCTATCTCGAAGCTGGCGCCATCCACGGCTGTGTGCTGGCGATCAAAGATCGCCCGCTGGTCTATATGGAAGACGTCGGCCGCCACAACGCCGTCGACAAGATCGCCGGGTGGATGTTCAGGAACAAAATGACCGCGGCCGACAAGATTTTCTACACCACCGGGCGCCTCACCTCCGAAATGGTCATCAAGACCGTGCGCATGGGCATCCCGATCCTGATCTCACGCTCGGGCTTCACCGCGTGGGGCGTCGAACTTGCGCGCAAAGCAAACCTCACCCTGATCGGACGCGCCCGCGGCAAACGCTTCATCGCGCTCGCCGGCGAAGATCGCATCGTGTTCGATCAGGATCTCGCCTACGTCGAGGAAGAGAGCGCCAAGCACCGACGCAAAGCCGCGGTGCATGAAGACTGAGTTCGTGGCAAATCCTCCTACTCTCGGTCTGGTCCTTGCCGGCGGTCTCGCGCGCCGCATGGGCGGCGGCGACAAGGCGCGCATCAAGATCGGCGGCGCGACCATTCTGCACCGCGTGCTCTCCTGCATTAAGCAGCAGTGCAGCCGCGTCATTGTCAATGCCAACGGCGATCCCGCGCGCTTCGCCGATACCGGATTGCCGGTCGTCGCTGACAGCGTGCCGGATTTCGCCGGGCCACTCGCTGGCATTCTTGCCGGCCTCGATTGGGCGGCGGCGAACGCGCCCGCCGATGAGTGGCTCTTAAGCGTGCCGGGCGATTGCCCGTTCCTGCCGAACGATCTGGTGGCACGGCTGTATCAGGCCCGCGCCAATGCAGATGTGCCGCTGGCCTGCGCGCGATCAGGCGAATGGCGGCATCCGGTCATCGGGATTTGGCCCGTCGCGCTGCGCGAGGATTTGCGCCGCGCGCTGGTCGAGGAAAATCTGCACAAGATCGAGTTATGGACCGCGCGTCACGGTATCGCCATCGCCGATTGGCCGGCCAAGCCGACCGATCCGTTCTTCAATGTCAATACGCCGGAAGACGCTGCGCGCGCAGAAGCGCTCGCAGCTCAGCTCCCGACTAACTGAATGGCCGATCCCAACCGCCGCTCACGCTTCGAGACTTGTGCCCTTGGTCTCCGGCGTTCGCAGGATCGCGATGATGGCAAGTACCGCGTAGCACATCACCAAAAGGCCAATGTAAAGATAAGCGTCGCGGACGCCGTAAACCCGCAAGATCTGTCCGGCGACGATCGGGATCAAACCGCCGCCATACACTTGAGCGATCTGGTAAGCGGCACTGGCGCCCGACGCGCGATACTTGGTCGGAAAATTCTCGGTATAGAACGTCGGGATTGCGCCGTAGCCGAAGCCGAACACGAACCCAAAGCCGATGACTTCCGCGACTGTCGCTAGCAGGAAGCTGCCGGTATTGACCAGATAGAAGTAAGGCAGCGCGAAAATAAGGAATACCACGGCGGCAATCAGCAGGATCGTGCGCCGATTGATGTAGTCGGCGAGCAGTGAGCCGATCAGCATGAACACCAGCATGAAGCCCGCGGCAATCAAGCCGATTTCCTCAGGCTGGTTTCCGGTGAAGCCTGCCGCCTTCATGTAGCCGGTGCCAAAGACGAAATAGAGGAAGAATGCGCCACCGAACATCGCGTTGACCATCGATGTTCGCAGGATGGTCCACGGCATTTCGCGCCAGACTTCTGCAGCCGGATATTTCAGCAACGCGATTTGCGACTTGTGCTGCTCGAACACGAAGCTGTCCATGGTGCGTGTTCGAATGATCAAGCCGACGATTGCCACCAGGAAGCCGACGACGAAGAAGATACGCCAGCCCCAGGCGTTGAAGTCTTCCGGCGTCATCAGCGATTTGACAAAAATCACCGAGCCAAAGCCGAGCAGAAGTCCGATCGGGATCGCAAATCCAACCCAGGCGCCCCAGAACGCCCGATATTTCGAGCGCGCCGCCTGTTCAACAACCCAGGTGGAAGCCGTGCCGAATTCCGCGCCGAAACTGATGCCCTGAAACAGCCGGAAGATGATCAGCAGGATCGGCGCGGTCACCCCGATGCTGTCATAGGTCGGAGTGAGGCCGATCAACAAGGTACTGATACCCATCAGGACCAGCGCCCACACCATTGCGTCCTTGCGTCCGCGCCGGTCGGCGATGTGGCCAAAAATGAAGGCGCCCACAGGACGGATGATAATGCCGAGACCGTAAACACCGATCGCCGCGGCAACTGCTGCAAGCCCGGGCAACTTGAAGAAGATGCCGCCCCAGACTGTCGCTGCGATCACGCCGGTGATCAGGAAGTCATATTGCTCGATCACCGAGCCAACGATACTTGCCAGCGCAACCTTATAGATTTGATTGGTTGTCGGCGTAGTGGCCGCATCTGTCATTTCGATTTCCCCCGTCAAATATCCAATCTGTCGCGATTTGTCGGATTTCGGTTCTCGAACTTTTCTCATTGCGCCGGACGCGCTGTAACCGGCTTATCATACCGGAAAATTTGCACGAACTTCACTTGCGAACAACTCCCTGGGAGCGGCAACTGGGAGCGGCAAGTATCGACTGCTGCGCATGTTCACGGTGGGTCACTCTCGATCACGCAGGGTCCGCTTCGGGCTACCCCTTCCTCCGATGTCAGCCGTCGTATAGCCTGATCGGCAAGGCGTCAGCGAAACGTGTCGGCAGCGCCAGTGCCGACAGCGAGCAAAAGAGCGCCTGAGTTACCGCAATTGAGGGGGGGGCAAATCAGGTGCAGGACACCGAGAGAAACGTACACACCGGGCAAATCGTCACCGATGGCTTCTGGCCGGAAGGCTGGTGGTCGATCGTCGATTTCAAGATCGGCATCATTCCATTGCCGGTCTTCGTAGTGTTGCTTGCGGTGATTGCCGGGTTCGCAGCCACCGGGACCGTGCCGTCCGACATTTTGATGGCGATAGTGATTCTGTCGATGGGCGGCTTTACCTGCGCCGAATTGGGCAAGCGAATCCCGATCGTCCGCAACATCGGCGCGGCGGCGATTTTTGCCACGTTCATCCCGTCGTTCCTCGCCTTCCATCATTTGTTGCCTGCCTCGATCTTGAGCTCAGTGACGAATTTCACCAAGGACTCCAATTTTTTGTACCTTTTCATTTCCTGCATCATCGTCGGCAGTATCCTGGGGATGGACCGTGGCGTTCTCGTGCAGGGCTTTCTCAAAATATTCATTCCGCTGATTGCCGGATCAGTTGTGGGCGCCGTCGTCGGAACGGTCATCGGCACACTGCTGGGTCTTGGCGCCTACCACACGTTTTTCTTCGTCGTCGTTCCGATCATGTCTGGCGGCGTGGGCGAGGGCGCGATCCCGCTTTCCATCGGCTATGCGTCGATACTTCACCAGCAGCAAGGCGATCTGTTCGCGCAGGTCCTGCCGCCCGTCATGCTTGGCAGCCTGACGGCAATTTTGCTGGCCGGCACGCTCAACTATGTCGGCAAAAGATATCCGCACCTTACGGGTGAAGGGCGCCTGCAACCTGGCGAGCACGACGAGCTTAAAAATGAGGAAGACCATTCGGACAGCTACGTCGACGTGACAACCATTGCCGCCGCCGTCGTTACCGCGGTGACACTCTATCTCATCGGCGCGCTGGCGCAGCGGCTGTCCGGCTTTCCGGCGCCGGTAGCAATGCTTGTGATCGCCGTATTTCTGAAGCTGGCGCGGGCGGTCTCGCCGTCACTGCAACTTGGTGCTTTTCACGTCTATAAATTCTTCTCGACGGCGGTCACCTACCCGCTGCTCTTCGCGATCGGCGTTTCGCTAACGCCGTGGGACAAGCTGGTAGCGGCCTTCACGCTCCCTTACATCATCACTATCGTCTCGACGGTGATAGCGACTATAGCGACCGGCTTTTTTGTCGGGGGCTGGATGAAGATGTATCCGATCGATACCGCTATCGTCACCGCCTGCCATAGCGGACAGGGCGGTACGGGAGATGTGGCCATTCTGACCGCGGGCAATAGGATGCAACTCATGCCTTTCGCCCAGATCGCCACGCGCATCGGCGGCGCAATTACCGTAACGACGGTACTGATTGTCCTCACGCAGATCGGCTAGCGTTTATCGTGCTTAGGTCGCGGGCTTATTGATACGTCGTCGGGTTCCCTATCCTACCAGCGATGAGTAGGACAAAAAGCCGATCATCGAGCCAGGCTCGATGTTGGTGATATCTTCGCCCAATTCAGCCAGGCCGTCAGTCTCTGTCAGCGAGGTAATGACGCCCGCCCCGTCCTGCGCATGCTTGACTGCTTCGATCATGCCGTCAGCGGCGGTACGCAAGGCAACCCGCACATATTCGCGCCGGTCCTTACGCTTCTTGTAGGAGAAGGCGGCGCGGACCGGCATCGCGATCAAAGGTTCGTGCAACGCACCGGACAGCCGCAACAGCAGCGGCCGTACTACCCGCACAAAGGTGACGAACACGGCAACCGGATTTCCCGGCAACCCGACGAAGGCTGCGCCATCGCCCGGCTTTGATCCATGAATAACGCCCATCGCAACCGGCCGGCCAGGCTTGATCGCAACCCGCCAGAACACAATGCGGCCAATGCTTTCGATCGTGGTGCGGACATAATCCGCTTCACCGGTCGAGACACCGCCCGATGTCAGCACCAGGTCATGACTGGCCGCCGCACTCTTGAGCGCTTGGGTCAATTCGTTCGGGTCGTCGCCGAGAATGCCAAGATCAGTCACCTCGGCGCCAAAGCGTGCGATCAAGCCCGACAGCAGGTACCGATTGGAGTTGTACAGCGCGGCGCCTGGCAGTTTTGTACCCGGCTCGACAATCTCGTCGCCGGTCGAGAACAGTGCGATCCGCACGCGACGACGCACTTTCAGGCTCGTGAGCCCCAGTGCCGCCGCCAGCGCGATATGCTGTACCGCGAGCCGCCGGCCGGCGGGCAACGCCACGGATCCCGCGCGCATGTCCTCACCGGCGAGACGGCGATTTGCGCCGCACTTTAATCCCGGCGGCACGATCACGGCGCCAGCATCGACACGGCAATCTTCTTGCATGAATACGGTATCGGCGCCGGCCGGCATTGGCGCACCGGTGAAAATGCGGATCGCTTCGCCCGGATGAAGTGCTTGCATAGCGTCGTGCCCGGCAGCGACCCGATCGGCGACTCGCAGCCGCATTTCGCCATTGGCCTTCAAATCCGCCGCGCGCACCGCATAGCCGTCGACCGCGGAATTATCGAACGGCGGCACGTTCACCGGCGCGACGACATCTTCGACCAGGACGCGGCCGGCAGCTTCACGCAGCGGCACCGTCTCATAGCCATCGACTGGCGCGACGCGCTCGGTAATCAGACGTTCGGCATCATCCACCGGGAGCAGCGGACCATTAAAGGCGAAGCAATCGTCGCTGAGTTGAGCCATCAGGTGTCACCCTGCGGCGGCCCGATCTGGTCAAGCGCGAGCGCTTCCGCCTCAAATACATTGGCAATACCGTCGAAGTCATCGAGCATCAGCACCGGCACTTGCGCCTCTTTCAGCGGCGCGTCGGTGCCGACGGCGACGATACAGTCGTCGTCGGGATGCAACAGCGGCTTGCCGACCGTGGCACGATAGACCTCAAGCTTCGGATGCCTATGGCGCTTGAAGCCTTCGACGATCACCAGATCCACCGGGCTTAATTTGTCCAGTACTTCAGCCAGCGGCGGCTCAGGCTCACCGCCCAGCTCATGCACGATCGCCCAGCGGCGGCTTGAGACGATTGCGACCTCGCATGCGCCGGCCTGTCGGTGCAACCAGGAATCCTTGCCTGGCTGATCGGTGTCGAAGTCGTGATGTGCGTGCTTGACGGTAGCGACTTTCAGGCCACGCTTGACCAACACCGGGATCACGCTCGTGACCAGCGTCGTCTTGCCCGAGCCGCTCCAGCCCGCGAGGCCGATGATGCGCATCGCCTTACTATATAGTCGGTTCCGTGCCGAAGGCACGAAGACAGGTATCTGATGCACATCGGTATATATTACCGGATCGGGTCACCTGGATCGTCCTCCGCAACGGACGACGGCGGATGTAATGACGGAAAAAATCCTCAACCTGCGCGGTCTCAAATGCCCGCTGCCGGCACTACGCACCAAAAAGGCCTTGGGCGGCCTGGTTTCGGGCGATGTTTTGGTCGTCGAATGCACCGATCCCCTCGCCGGCGTCGATATTCCGAACCTGCTCAATCAGACCGGCGACCTGCTCGAAGGCACCCTAAGGGACAAGCGGCTGCTGACGTTCCGCATCAGGAAAAAGTAGCCGCCCCTACTCCATCTTCAGCCCGGCTTTGAGGATCACCGGCCTCCAGCGTAATGCCTCGTGCGCGACGAAGGCCTGATAGGTGTCGGAATCCATCGGCGAGATAATCATGCCCTGCTGATGAATACGGCTCTGGTTTTCCGGTTTCGCCATGCCCGCGGTGATGACGCTGTTGACCTTTTGCACGATTTCTTTCGGCAGCCCGGCCGGACCGGCCAGACCGAACCAGTTCGTCGCTTCGAGCTTGTAACCGAGATCCTTGAAGGTCGGCACGTCGGGATAATCCGGCAGCCGCTCGCCGCCGGTTTGCGCAAGCGCCCGTACGGTGCCGCCCTGCAATTGTGGCGAAGCCGATGTCACGGTCGGCGTCGCGAAATCGATATTGCCGGCCACCACATCGAGCTGACTTTGCGCCGCGCCCTTGTACGGCACCACCTGGAACTGCAATCCGGCTTCCTGCGCGAACGACTCCGTCACCATCTGTCCGGCGCTGGCAAAGCCCGACACGCCATAGGTCAGCGGCTTCGCACTTGTTTTCGCCTTGGTGACAAAATCCGCCAACGTCTTCACATCGCTCTTGGCGCTCACGATGAAAACGATTGGCGAACCGGCAAGGTACGCGACATGCGTGAGATCCTTGAACGGGTCGTAGCCTATCTTCGAATTAATCAGCGGATTGATCGCTGTCAGCGACAAAGTGGTGAGGACAAAATTGTAGCCATCAGGCTCGGAATGAGCGACGAGATCGACGCCGATCACGCCGCCTGCCCCATCGTGGGTCTCAACATAGAATTGCTGGCCGAGTGCCTTGGTGAGTTGATCGGCGGCCATGCGGGCCAGAATGTCGGCGGCACCGCCCGGCGCAAACGTATTGACGATACGGACCGGATGGTTCGGCCAACCATCTGCAAGAACTGGCGACGCTACAAATAGCGCCGCCGCAATGATCGTCGCGAACCTCAGCGCAAAGCGCCGACTCATTCTGCCGCGACGCGATGCGCCGCAACGCCCTTGGCCTTCACCACAACCTTGATCGCATCCTCGACGCGGTCCTTGGCATAACGGATCGCGGTCGGCAGATCGTCGAGCGGAAAGGTATGGGTGTGGATCTTGGTAGCATCGAAGCGCTTCTGCGACATGAAGGCTTCGGCGCGATGGGTAGCGCTCTTGCCCTCGCCGCGGATGCCGTAGAGATAGATATTGTTGCGCACGATGTGCGCGACATCGACCGGCGTTTCGGCATGCGGAAACGCGGCGAGGCACACTTTGCCACCGCGGTTGACCATGCGCACCGCTTCGTTCACCGCATTCGGCGCGCCGGAGCATTCGACAACGTAATCGACACCCTTGCCGCCGTTGAGACGCTTTACGGTTTCGACCGAATCCTCGTTGCGGACATTGATGACGTAATCCGCGCCAAGCTCCTTGCCGATCTTCAGGCGGTTATCGCGGGTGCCGGTGAGGATCACCGGCGAAGCGCCCATCGCCTTTGCCACGGCCACGCCGAGCAGCCCGATCGGTCCCGGCCCGGTGACGACCACACTTTCACCTGCGACCATGCCGCCAAGCTCGGTCAGGCCGTACATCGCAGTGCCGGCGGTGACCACCAGCGTCGCCTCCTCGTCCGACATCTCGTCCGGGATCGCGACCAGCGTATTGATATTGTTGACCTGGTATTCGCAGAAGCCGCCATCGGTCGTGAAGCCGTTGGCGCGGTGCCCTTTGTCGACATCGCCGTAATTGAGGCCGTAGTTGTGGCACGAGGTATACATGCCCTCGCGGCAGCGCTTGCACTGACCGCAACCGGCGTGGATTTCGACGGTGACGCGCTGGCCGATCTTGTATTCGTCAACACCCGGTCCGAGCGCGGCCACGGTGCCCATATATTCGTGGCCCGGCGTGAAATTCTTGTTGAACGGCATGCCGCCCTGAATCGAGGCGGGCGGGCCGTGATAGATGATTTCGAGATCGGTCGCACAGATCGCGACCGCGTCGATCCGCACCAGCACCTCCGCGCGCTTCGGTACCGGAATCGGCTTGTTGATGAGCTTGAGCTCGCCCGGATTGCCCAGCACCCAAGCCCTCTGAGTATCCGGGATTGGGTAATTCGGATCGGTCTTCACACCAGGACCTGAATACATGCGGTTTCCTCCGGATATCTCGTCGTTCTGCGCCGTTTATAATGTGTTTCAGAGTTCGGCGAAACCGGGGCGGTTTGCCGGCTCAAACTGGCACCGACGTTGCGTCGTAAGTGAATAGCCAGTCGTAGCGTTCGCGGATGCGGTCCACCTGCCATTCGTGCTCGACGTGAGCTTGCGCCGCCGCGGCATCGACCATGGCGCGATTGTGGAAGCGCGGAATCATCGCGGCCGACCCGTCGACGACATTGTTGGCTCGATCGCGGCGCACAGCTTCATAGCGTGAAAGCGCCTCCGGCTGTGCGCCGTATTTTTCAATGGCTCGCGCCAGCACGATGCCGTCCTCCAGCGCCATCACTGCACCCTGGGCGAGGAACGGAACCATTGGATGACATGCGTCGCCAAGCAGTGTGCAGCGTCCCTTGCTCCAGGCGTTCATGGTCGGCCGCAATGCCAACGCCCATTTGTAGGGGACATCCACCGCGCGGAATACGGCGTGCAGATCGGGATGCCAGCCGCGTAAATCGTTGAGAACCTCATCGGTCGTACCGGCGACATTCCAGCCTTCGACTTTCCAGTCGTCGCGCTCCTGCAAGGCAACGATGTTGAGCAAAGTCCCGCCGCGCAGCGGATAATGCACCACATGGCCGCCCGGCCCGACCCAGTTGGTACCGATGGTGCGCGAGATCGAAGCAGGCACCCGTTCCATCGGCAATACGCCGCGCCAGGCGATGATGCCGCAGAATTCGGGTTTCGAAGCGCCGAAGAGGTTTTCACGAATGACCGAATGCACGCCGTCGGCGCCCACGACGACCCTTGATTTGACCGGCTCGCCACTCTCGAACCGCAGTTCAACATGATCTTCATTTTGCGAAAGCCCAACACACTTGCGGTTAAGATGAATAGCGCCGGGCTTGGCCTGCTCCAGCGCCTGCGCAATGACGCCGTGCAGATCGCCGCGATGGATCGTGATGTAGGGATAACCGTAGCGCCCGACCAACTCCATGCCTAGATCGAACAGCTTCCAGCTTTGTCCGGTATTCCAGAGCCGGATCGCTTTGCCGGTCGGCAGCACCTGCACGTTCTCGAGTGCTTGCTTCAACCCCACGGCATGAAGCACATGAGTTCCGTTGGCGCTGATCTGCACGCCGGCACCAAGTTCGCGTAATTCCGGTGCTTGCTCGTAGACATCGACATCGATGCCGCGGCGAACCAAGGCGAGCGCGGCGACCAAACCACCGATGCCACCACCGACGATTGCGATATTGTTCATGCTCATTCGCCGCCGCCTACGCTCTCCTGCCCGCGCGTCACCGCATCGCCCCAACGCCAGTTCCGCCGCGCCTTATATGTGTCGCGATCACGCCGCGGCGCAACGTCCATGACCAGGCCATCCGGCGTGCAGAGCTTGGTCGTTATCGCGCTCTTGGTCGGGCGTGGCTGCGCCAAGACGCGGTCAAACGCCGGCACAGGCGCCTTTTGTCGCGACAATGCGACATAAGAATACTTCTCGTCTTCAAACGGCAATTCAGCGCCTTTGACGATGCGATGATCCCGCGACCGGCTCAGTCGTTGCGAAAAATGGCACCAGTCGTCATCGGTCATCGGGCATTCGAGATCATGCGGACAGGGGCACACGACGAACGCCCCGTGGCCGATCAGATGTGATCTGATGGCTCGAATGCGCTTGAAACCTGCCGGCGTGCCGGGCTCGATCACGACAAGGACACCAGCAGTCCTTGACCACAGCGTGTCCGCACGCTGCAAAAGCCCGCTGTCAGGTGCCTCACCGATAAAGTAACTCGCCACATTTAAATCGGCGGCCTTACAGAAAGCAATCAACTGCTGCGCGTCGCCTTTATCATATCGCGCATCGCGTAACGCGGGCGCCCGGCTAAATCGCATTAAATCCAGTGCGAGCTGACGCAAAGGCGCGTTGCTATCGATGAGTTCAATCTGGTCAAGACCGGTGAAGTATCGGACCGCAGCCCAAGCTGCCGTGGCAGGCCCGGCGCCGACGTCCAACAACGTACGCGGCGCGAAATCAGGCAAGACTCGCCGCAGTTCGCCTAGCACAGCTGCCACCGCTGCAAAAGTGGCCGGAAGGCGTGTCAACGCATAGGCGAGCGCATCGCTGGCACTATGGATCGCATCCGCCGAATTTCCACCTGCGCGATAAGCCTGCGAAATGGCACCTGCGCGCGCGATAAGCGCGTTGCGCGACACGCCTTGCATCGCGCGATCGAGACCGGCACGCAATTCGGAAGGCAGATCAGTTTCCATGCTACGACACCACGCCGATGTGGAAACTCATAGATCGAAAAACGAGATGATTTCGCCGATCAGCTCGCGCTTTTTGGCAAGCTTATCGGCTTGCTGATAACGGCCAAGCGAACGCCCGGCGATATCGATCTCGCCCTGCTCACCGACCACGATGTAAAGCGGCTCCTCAAAGTGGCCCGATTGCGGCTTGTGCAGGACCAGCTTGCTGTCGATGAAATGCGCTTCGATACCCCGTATTTTAAGGGTCTGCGACGGCTTGATATCCTGCTCGTAGAATTCGCCCAAGAAGTCCGCAGCAACTTTTTGCCGCTCGCGGCGCTCCTGATCCTGCTGCGCACGCTTGCTCGAAAGTTCGTCGAAAACCCGGTCGAGTTCGGACATCAGAGAATAAAGCTCACCGAGCCGAGCAAGCCAAGCTCCTCGGCATCGAGGATGGCGCGCCGCTCGGCGATTTTCAGCAGACCGCCCTGTCGCTTGAGCTTGTGACGGTATTGGCCGACGAAAACCCGCAGCAGATCGTTGTGGCGATAGCGATGAATGATGAAATTGGCGGCGACCGCAATAACGTCGCCGTCAAGGCCGGTGATACGCACATTGCCAATCATGCGCCGTGTCCGCGACAGCGGAAACTCGGCATGACAGTTCGGATCCTTCAAGCGGATGACGCGTTCACGCAACCGCACAATGTCATCGGCGATGGTAAATAACGTGTAGCGTGCATCGGCATCCGGCTTGTCGTTCGGCGGTACATAATAAGTGGCGTCGTCGGTCAAAAGCTTGAGCCACTCGTCGAGCTTCCAGGAATTGAGCAAGTCGGCTTCGTGATAAAATAGATCTTCGACCTCGGCGCGCGAGACCGTCGACGCGAGTATCTCGTTCATACGCGCGCCTCCATCAGCTCGTGCCACTTGCGCCAGAATACGCGCAGATGGCCTTCGTCGGTGGCTAGCTGTTCATCGGGCGCCTTGCCCATGCCGCGCGACAGATCCGACCACGGCACTTCGCGCCATGCCGCGAACCCAAGCTGCGCCGCTTCCAGCGCCGCGACGTCATCAGGCGTGGCGAAACCGCCCGGCCCATAAAACGTTAGGAACGCATGCAGCCGGCGCGCGCGCTGCGCCTCGGTTTCCTCGACCGGGCCAAGCGCCCAGGCGGTGACATGCATGCGATCCGGCGCGACGGGATAAAAGTGCCGTACCGTGACCGAAGAGCCGTCGTTGATCACGAGGTTCGGGAAGATCGCGAGATTGCGATTAGTGTCGGCGACACGGGCCGCGCGCGCTGAACCGAGCCGCTGTACCAGCTCGTTGCGCAGCGCATCGATATCGGCCTTGGCGTCCTCGCCGTAAACCGAAATCCAGCGCGCCACCGGACGACCGCGATAGTTCGGATTGTCGGTGGTCAAATGCCCGTTGCCGAGATCGCGGCCGAAGCCGCGCGTCGGCAGCAATTCGCCCTTCGGCGGCGTGACGTTGACGCCGGAATTGCGCATGTAATTAAGCCACGTCGAATGCGTCGAAATCAGGTGATAGTCGTCGACGCTGTTCTCGACCAGCAGTTTCCAGTTGGCGCGGATGTCATATTCCTGCGTCCCGGAAATGATCTGCATCTTTCCGGACGGCGACTGGTCGATGACGATATCGATGTAGTCCTTGGCTTTGCCGAGATAGGTCGAAAGATCGACGGCGTCGCGATCGAAATTGGCGAAATAAAAGTCGCGATATTGTTCAAGCCGCGCCACCGGCACGAGACCCATTTCATCCTTCTTGAACGAGCCGCCGTAAGCATCGTCGCCGGGTACCGACTTGAGCCGGCCATCGGGATGATAAGTCCAGCCGTGATACATGCAGTAGAACTGCCGCGCGTTACCTTCGCGTTCGCGGCAGACCAGCGCGCCGCGGTGGCGGCAGGAGTTGATCAACGCCCGCACCTGCCCTTCGCGGTCACGGCAGAAAATGATCGGCCGGCCGGCCACCGGACGGGTTTTGAAGTCGCCGGGATTTTTAAGCTCGGAGGCATGGCCGACATAGATCCAGCTGCGGTCGAAGATCGCCCGCTTTTCGCGCTCGAACATGTCCTCCGAAACGAAAACCTCGCGATTGACGAAAAACGTCTGCGCTTTCGGGTCCTCGACGACGAATTCCTTACGAGAGGGGAATTCAGTACCAGAGGGCATGTAGTTCATTTGCATCGCTCCTGCGGCAACAACTTATATAGAAATACGGGTCTGTTCGTCCAATGCGCTCAAGGCGCAGAGACCTGATGGTCCAGCATGATTTCACGGCGCTCGCGGGCCGATTGCAGTAGCGTGAGCATCACTTCGACATTGGCCTTGGCCCAGCGGCCCTCTTGCAACGGTGGCTTGCCGGTCCGGACCGCAGCGATCATGTCGTCGAGCACCTCGCTGCGACCAGCCATTGCGGCACTTTTAGACAGCGTCACCTCTCGTTTGCCGTTGGCGTCATAGATAAACAAGCCGTCAGCCGAGGCCCGCATTTCGCCACGCGCACAAGTCACCACCATCACGCCGAAATGCGGCTGATGAGCCGGTGGCGGCCCTTGAGCGGCTCCGTAGGCGTAACGATCGATCCGTAATTTCTCTTCGACCACCTTACCGGACACAAGCGCCTTGCGCGCCGCGGCATACTGATCAGCGGGCTTATTCGCGCCGCGTTCATTGATCCAGAAGTGTAATTCGTCGCTGTCGAAATAATCGTAGCCGCCATAGACCAGCGAGGCCGCCACGCCGTTTTCGAATTCGAGAAACGCTGTGGCGCTGCCTTCGGTCGGCCGCGCCGGATCGAGCCTTGTCGCTTGCGCCCTGACACTGCGCAGCCGCCCTCCTCCGATCGTGCGAACCATGTCGATCTGATGTGGCACCTGATTGAACATGATGCCGCCGCCACGCGCGGTATCGAGTTCTTCCGGCCTCCGGGGCCGGTACAGGAAATTGGTATAGTTCCACCCGGCAATCATGCCGAGTAGACCAAGCTCCCCGCTCGCCACGATCCGCCGCATCTCTCGCACCGCCGGATCAAACGCATGAGTATGTCCGACGATCAAATTGACGCCCGCTTTTTCGACAGCGGCAATGATCGCGTCGCAGTCGGAGAGCGTCAGTGCCATCGGCTTCTCAAGGATAATGTGTTTGCCGTGCCGCGCCGCCAAAATGGCATGCGGCGCATGGAATTGATGCGGCGTGGCGATATAGATGACTTCGACCGCAGGGTCGGCGCACATCGCGCCGATGTCATCATAGACGCGGACGTTGAAATCTTGGGCGAAAGCTTCTCTTGGCGCGGCGTAGGCCTCGGCGGCAGCAACGATAGTCACGCCGGGATGAGCCTCGGCGGCACGCACCATGACCGCGCCCGCCATGCCGAGACCTGCGATCGCGAGGCCGACCGGCTTGCCGGCCCCAGCCATCAGGCCGGCTCGCCGGCAGCGTTAAGGTCGAGATCGACGCAGACATCCTCGCCCTGAAGGACCACTTTGTAAGTGCGCAGCGCAATCGAGCATGGCGGCGCCTTCACTTCGCCGGTCTTCACGTCGAATGCGCCGAAATGCAGCGAACATTCGACAATGCCGTCTTCGAGGATGCCATCAGCCAGGCTCGCGCAGGCGTGGGTGCATTCGTCGTCCGTGACGTAGAACTCGCCACCCAGATTGTAGACTGCGAGCCGCTTGTCGCTGACCTCGTAAGCCTTCGCCGTTTCCGGCGCGACCTCCGACTGCGCACAGACCCGGACGACATTATCAGTCATTTCAATTCCCCTTCAGAGTCGCAAGGCCGCAGCGAGTTGGCAGCGGCCGAATTGCCCGGCAAGATGCCCCGAAATGAGCGCAAGTGCCACTAAACTGCAAGCCGCTACCGACCCGCCGAAAGGGCCGGTTTCGCTCCCGGAATCCGCGCGTCCGGCGATCCGTATCCGCGATTTGCAGAAGGTGTTCGGATCGCTCACCGCGGTCGACCGCGTCTCGGTCGACATCGG
Source organism: uncultured Alphaproteobacteria bacterium (assembly GCA_963742215.1). Taxonomy (GTDB): domain Bacteria; phylum Pseudomonadota; class Alphaproteobacteria; order Rhizobiales; family Xanthobacteraceae; genus BOG-931. The sequence continues at coordinate 143,350 of CAVULJ010000010.1, read as the reverse complement.
ACGCGGCGAGTTCTTCGTCATTGTCGGTCCGTCCGGCTGCGGCAAAACCACGCTGCTGCGCATTCTCGCCGGGCTCGAAACCGCGAGCGCCGGAACGATAGAGGTCGATACGCCGGCCGGCTCCAACCGGCCGGTAAATTCCATGGTGTTCCAGGGCGAGTCGATCTTTCCTTGGATGACGGTGTGGAATAACGCCGCTTATGGTCTTCGCATGCGTGATGCGCCCGCCGCCGTCATCAAGGAACGTGTCGGCCACTATCTCGACGCCACCGGGCTCTCCCGTTTCGCCAATTATTATCCGCATCAGCTCTCCGGCGGCATGAAGCAGCGTGTCTCCATTGCGCGCGCCTTCGCCAACGACCCGGAAATCCTGCTGATGGACGAGCCCTTCTCCGCACTCGATGCGCAGAACAAGGTTCTGTTGCAGGAGGAGCTGCTTCGCATCTGGGACGAGCAAAAGAAGACCGTCGTGTTCATCACCCATAGCGTCGACGAGGCGGTCTATCTCGGCGACCGCATCATGGTGATGACGGCGCAGCCGGGCCGCGTCAAAACGCTGGTGCCTGTTCCGCTTGCCCGCCCGCGCAATCTCATCGAGCTGCAAAAATCGCCGGAATACGGCGAGCTCATCTCCGGCATCTGGGCCGGCCTGCGCGAGGAAGTGCAGCGCGCTCGCGAGCAGGAGAACACCGAGGCCCGACAAGGGTAAATTGTCATGAAAACCGAAACCATCGCCGGCGCGCCGGAGCAGAGCTTCTCCCTCTCGATGCGCGCCCGCGAACGCATTCTCGGCATCGCCTCGCCGATCGCCCTTCTCGCCGTTTGGGAAATCGCAGCCCGGCTGCATTACATCGACGTCCGCTTCTTCCCGGCGCCGTCGAGCGTCATCGCCACCATGATCGAGATGCTGCGCTCGGGTGAATTGATCACCAACACGCTGGTCAGCCTGCGCCGCCTGGCGCTCGGCGCCTTGATCGGCGGCGTGCCGGCGCTGGTCCTCGGCATCGCAATGGGCCTGAACCGCTGGGTGCGCGCCGCGTTCGATCCGATCGTGGCCGCGACCTATCCGATCCCGAAAAGCGCGATCCTGCCGCTGGCGCTGTTGATCTTCGGTCTCGGCGAAGGCTCGAAGATTTTCATGGTGGCGATCGGCGTGTTCTTTCCGGTGGTGATCAACGCGACCACCGGCGTGCTCGAGATCAACCGCATCTATCTCGACGTCGGCCGCAACTACAAAGCCAATCGCTGGAACACGTTCTGGACGATTGCGCTCCCCGGCGCACTCCCCGTGATCATGACCGGGTTCAAGCTCGGTATCGGCATCGGCCTGATCCTGATAGCGCTCGCCGAGATGATCGGCGCAAAGAGCGGCCTTGGTTACATGATCTGGACGGCGTGGGAGACGTTCTCGGTCGAGCAGATGTATGTCGGACTGTTCGCCATCGCCATCATCGGTTTTGTGCTCACCATCCTGCTCAACGAGATCGAGCGCATCATCATTCCGTGGAAGGATGATCGCTTGTATTGCGAGCGCAGCGAAGCAATCCAGCGCTCAATGCAAGCCGCCCCTGGATTGCTTCGTCGCTACGCTCCTCGCAATGACGATGAGGAAACAATAATGCAGGTTCTCGTTGTTGGCGCAGGCGTTGTTGGACTGGCGATCGCGCGGCAGGCGGCGCTCTCGGGCCATGACGTGACAGTCGCCGAAATCACCGGCGGCATCGCCAATGGTGTGTCCTCGCGCAACAGCGAAGTGATCCACGCCGGGCTGTATTATCCGACCGACACGCTGCGCGCCGAGCTGTGCGTGCGCGGCCGGCGCATGCTCTACGAGTTCTGCGCTTCCCACGGCGTCAATCACCGCAAATGCGGCAAGCTCGTCGTCGCCACCAATGAAGCGGAGCTCGAGAAGGTCCAGACCATCATGGCGCAGGCGGAGCGCAACGGCGTCGAAGGCGTCGAGATGATCGGCGGCAACGCCGCGCGCGCCATGGAGGAAGAACTGTTCTGCATCGGCGCGTTGTGGTCGCCGGAGACCGGCATCATCGACAGCCACGGCTATATGCTGGCGATGCAGGGCGATCTCGAAGATCGCGGCGGCATGATCGCGTTCGAAACGCCGGTCGAGGACATGAGCCACAAGTCTTCGCAGTGGCACGTGCGCTTCGGCGGCAGCGAACCCGCCATCATCCCGTTCGACGCAGTCATCAACGCTGCCGGCCTCGGCGCGCAGGGTCTCGCCCGCAAGATCGAAGGCTACCCCGCCGGCCAGGTGCCACGCCTCGTGCTCGGCAAAGGCAATTACTTCGGCTTTGCCGGCAAGCCGGCATTCTCGCGGCTGATCTACCCGACGCCGATCGATGGCGGTCTCGGCGTCCATGTCACCCTCGATCTCGCCGGGCGCATGCGGTTCGGCCCGGATGTCGAGTGGATCGCGGAGGAGAACTACACCGTCGATCCGCGCCGCGCCGACAGCTTCTACGAGCGCATCCGCACCTATTGGCCGCGCTTGCCCGACGGCGCACTGGTGCCGGATTATTGCGGCATCCGGCCAAAGCTGACCGGCAAGGGCGAAGGCCAGGCCGATTTCATGATCGCAGGACCGAAAGACCACGGCATGCCGCGGCTGGTAAACCTGTTCGGTATCGAGTCGCCCGGACTGACATCGTCGCTGGCGATCGCCGAACTGGTCGTCGGCTATCTCAAGGACTGAGCGCGCATGCCCGCGAGCGGCGCCGTCGGCGACGGCGTAAACAAGCCCGGATCTTCGTCGTCGGATACCCGCGTAGGCGCGGGCACAGGAGCGGCCGCAAGCGTGCCGCGTCGTGACAGCCGCACCGGAGCCGCAGTGTGGGCAAGTTGCGCCGATCACGATTGCGGTATCGAGCGGCGTGAAGCTGGCACCCGCTCCCGACTTGCCGGCATAGGCCACAAACCCGTCCTTGGTGGTGACGATATCGCCCGGCCGCAGTGTCGGATCGCTGTTCGCCTCGTAAGGCGCAAGACCGAACGCGTCGCGGCCATTGCAGGTGCAATTGGCCACAAGCTGCTTGCGATAGATGAATGCATTGTCGATGTCGGTGTAGCGTTGGCCGTCGCCGGCCCTGCTGGCGCCGATTTCGCTGCCGAAAAACACCTTGGTCTTGCTCGCCGGGCACATCGCCCGGCAAGTCTCGACCGGCGTGGAATTGCTCGCGCGTTCGAGCGGGAAATGCTGGCCGTCGCACAGCCGGACGCAGAATGCGACGCCATGACCGGTATCGCTGCCCTGGTTCACGCTCTCGGAGCCGCCCGGCGATACCGGCGCAACACGTCCGATCGGGGCCGGCGGTTCGGCGTAGGAGTTGACGTTGGCCGGACGTTGCTGAAAACCGCTGAAGAACAAATCGAATAAGCCGCCGGCACGCGCCGTTACCGGCACCGCGATCAACGCGGTCGCGATCAGCGCGCTGGCCACTGCCGCCTCGCGCCAGTTCGACAGGATATTGCGATGCGAACGGACCACGCGAGCGCCCCCACCCAGGGGCGTGACAATGCGGGGCAAACATCAAAAACGTTTGGTAACCCGACCATCGCAAGGGCGAACCTTTCGGCTATGGCAAACAGTTTATGAACGGCGCCGATCCCGTCATTGCGAGCCACCGGATCAAGTCCGGTGGCAGGCTCCGCGAAGCAATCCAGTGCTCAATGCCGGCCGCCCCTGGATTGCTTCGTCGCTTCGCTTCTCGCAATGACGAACAATCTCATTCTCGCGATGCAGTCTGCATCCGAGTTTCTTTCACGCGCTAAGAAAGTTTTGCCTCAAACGGACGGGAGGCATTTCATTTTTGCCTCCCCTGAAACTAAGGGAGGCGGAGCGCCGAACGGCGCACCTCCGGTACCCGCATCTGAAAGAGATGCGGGCGCGGTCATTTGCGACCGCTCGCCTTTCGGCGCTCCTCCGCGGCTATACGCCGGGATTATTCATCCCAACTCGGCCTGGGCCGCGCTTCCTGGAATCGCCGGATGCAAACGGGAGGACCCTCTCCGACGCCAGTGCAGCAGGCACCCTGCAGTCCGATCACGCGCCGGACGGGACGATGCCCAAACCGCCTGCAAGCTAAGAGTGACGAACTCCGCTTACAGGAACCGCTCCCGCTCCGTCAGTCGCGTCACCGGTTGACGTCCCTTACGAAGAACGAGATTAGGTACCACTAACAGAAACTAGGACTGAAGTCATATCAAGTCTCTGTGATCGAGACTATAATGACCCCAATCCGGTGACAGAAAAAGAGGGGCCTATATCTTTGGCTAACCCAAAAAGGAAATTCCGGTGCTGTCCTAAATCCCTCCCAAATGTCCTAAGTGCCGGCGGCAAGTGTGATCGACTGTAAATCTGCACACTTACTTTCCCCTAATTTCTGCACGTGCCAGCCATTTGAAATTGCTGACCCAGGATTCTGGTGCGAAATTCTTGAATTTCGCACCACGCAGCACGCCGTATCATGCTGCGTCGTGTCCGCTTATGGGGGAACATCAGCCGCGCTGGCGGCGAAGTGGCGCGGCAGAAAATGACCCAACTCGGACATAGCGTGTACATTGCAGCACTTCTTGAGGCGGGGTCGTGCTCTCAAAAGCGACCGCAGCACTTAGTTTTTATTTGTGAGCAATTTTGAACAGAATAATTGGCGTGGCAGCCTCAGATTTTCGTGGCGACCCCAGCGGGTAAAACTGTGGTAGTTCCTAAGAGCGATAAGCACGAAGAGTATCTGCGTTACGCGACCCGTTGTTTGGAAATGATGACGGCTCCGAAATGTCAGGATTCTCGCCACATCCTACAGTCGAGCGGCTGAAACTCGCGGATAAAACCTTCGCCGGCCTTCACAACGCGCGCAAATGCAAATGGGCTGATCCAGGTCGCGTCAGTTGGCCTCTTTCTTTCAAGCCAAGCGTGCGCTTTCGGCGCATAGCCAAAACGGTCGCGCGTCGAGAAGGAGAACCCACATGTCTTTGTTTGCAATGTTCAAATCAGCAGGGCCGACCGGCTTCGGTTACGGGTCGACGGCGGAGCAGGTCACCGAAGGGCTCTCGCTCGCCGGCCAGACGATTCTGGTGACGGGCTGCAACTCAGGCATCGGGCAGGAGGCGTGTCGCGTGCTCGCCCTGCGGGGCGCCCTGGTGCTGGGGACCGCGCGCACCAAGGAGAAGGCCGCGGCGGCGTGCGCGACGTTTCCCGGCAAGGCGATCGGCTACTCCTGCGAGCTCTCAGACCCTTCGTCGGTGCGAGGGTGCGTCGCAGCGGTCAAGGCAGACGGTCACCGGCTCGACGCCATCATCTGCAACGCGGGCATCATGATGCTGCCGAAGCTCGAGAAGTCGCACGGCTATGAGCTGCAGTTCTTCACCAACTACATCGGGCACTTCATGCTGGTGACGGGCCTGCTCGAGCAGCTCAAAGACGAGGGCCGGGTGGTGATGCTCAGCAGCGAGGGGCACCGGAGCGCGCCCGTCGGGGCCATCGAGTTCGACAACCTCTCGGGCGACAAGGGGTACAAGCCGTTGGCGGCCTACGGCCAGTCGAAGATCGCCGACCTGCTCTTCGCCAAAGAACTGCAGCGGCGCTTCGCCGGCACCAAGAAGACCGCCTACGCGGTGCACCCCGGCGTAGTCGATACCAACCTCGCCCGTAACCTGGGGCCGGTGCTCAGTCGGGTGCTGGCGGCCATCGGGCCCCTCTTTCTCAAGTCCGTCGGCGAGGGCGCCGCGACCGAGGTCTTCGCCGCAGTGAGCCCGAAGGCAGTGCCCCTGGCGGGCAACTACCTCGCCGACTCGAACGTGAAGAAGCCCCGCGCCGATGCAGAAGACGCCGCGCTCGCCACCCGGCTGTGGGCGGAGTCAGAGAAGATCGTTCAGGCGCTCTAAAGACGAAGCCTCTGCGCGTAGGAGATTCAAAGCACTTTTTTAACGATGTCACCAGATAAAAATAAGTCGAAGACGAAGGAGACTATGACACGACGAGGACCCAAGTCCCGCCGGAATCAACCAAGAAGGTCGCCGCCTGATCAGCTCCGATCCACAGCTTTTGACTATATCTCGCGGTCCGGTTTAACCCGTCTCTATGACCGTTCATGGCCCGGAGCGGACACGCCTGTCGTCGGCTGAGTAGTCCGCTTTCGACCCATAGCGACCATGTCGCCGCGCGGCGCACGGCTTCGCCGCTCGGGCGCATAAATGCACGAAGAGAAGTAATACGCCCGCCCGGACGCTAAATCAGACTGCTAGAAAGCCTCTGACCTGATCGCAAAAGAAATCCGGAACCTCTTCTGCAACGAAGTGGCCCGCTATTTTTCCGCGATCACCCCAAGATTGGCGGCTCGTTTGCGCAGACCGTCACAATTCGGGCACGGATATGCAGGGGCCGATAAAGCTATCTCCTACAGAGCCCGAAAATTTATTTCTTCCAAGACCTAGACTTGATCAAAATCCAAAAGATCATCAAATGCGAAACAATTACTAAGGGCGCGTAGAACGTATAGATATACCAAACGGTACCTAGGTTGAAGCTCGGCACGTTCAACTGCAAGACGCCGCGCACTCCGTTCAACAGGTCCGCAAATCCCCACGTGTTGGTCGCCCACACCAGAGGAATGGCGAAACGCCAGTCGCTCCGTAGAGCAAAGATGGAAGCGAGAGCCAGCGCCGCCTCTAAGAGATCACCGTAAGCAGCACCGGAAAGGAACTCTCTCGGCAGTTGCGGATCGACCATGCCCGTTACCAACAAAGTCATGCCCACATAGCGAGGCACATGCACAAAGAGCAGCGCAATTAGAGCGGAATTTCGAGAAAGCTTGGTTAGGTACGGCCAAACATACCACGCCGTGACGAGGCTGAAGACGAAGACACTCGAAAGAAGCTGCAACCAGAATATCGTGACGCTGTTCATCGCTGTCGTCGCTCCCACTTGTTTACTTGCCGCACATCCGCAGCGATCCCGAATCCAGAGTGCATCACATCTGGACGTTTTATCCGCTGAAATCCGACCGAGGTGCGAACGCAGCGTTCCACGGCATTGTTCCTACCAAAAGCTGAACCGCACGACCGTCCCGAAGCCACCTCGTGCGAAACGCTCGCAGTGACGGGTCATCGTCTCGGTCGCCCGGCCATTCTGGGTCGCCGAGATGCGCGTCATCGGCGCGACAGAGAGGCGGTACTTCACGATATGGCCGTTTATAACGATCGGCACGGCTTACATCGAGCAGCTTCGGTCAGCGCGGCTATGCATGGACACTATCCGAAGTCTCGGAGGGCGCAAACGGTCACAAGTCCGCATCACGAGCGCATGTCCGTTCCTGGCCCATACAACGGACACGCCGGCGGGCGACTGTCGCGGCTGCTTTCGCGGGAAAAGCGGACACGCAATTCAATCGCGCAGGCCCGGGCGCATTTGCCAACGCTCGGATGGGCCACGCCCCCGTCTACATCAGAGACGATACGATGTTTATCCCGAGCGCGAGCACCGCAACATTGAAGAAAAACGAGATGACGCCGTGCACCGTTGTCAGGCGGCGCATCGTCTTGCTGGTGATTTGAACGTCGGATACCTGCGCGGTCATGGCCACGACCAGCGAGTAGTACAGGAAGTCCCAATAATCCGGATCTTCGTCGCCGGGAAAAATCAGACCCCCGATCAGATGATCTCGACCCTCGCCGTAAAACTCGTGGGCATAGTGCAGCGCAAATATCGCGTGCATGAAGGCCCAGGACAGCAGCACGGTACCGACGCCGAGGATGATCTGTAAGGGTCCCGGCGAATGGCCAAGTTCGGCGATCACAGCGGCGAGGCTCGCGACCGCGGCCGCTGTCGTGAGCAGGAGCAGCGCTGCCGCGCCTTCGTCCGTGACGGCCGCCCGATGGCGAATCCTCTCCACCGGCGCATTGGCTGCGACACGCCAGATCAGCGCAAGATACAACACCACGCCGGCGTCCCAGCTGACCAGAACACGAGTTGGCATCCGCAACGGCAGCGCCAACAGCAAAATCATCACCGCCGCACCGAAAGCAACGGCGAGAAACAGCCGGATATGCAGACGCCAGAAACGGGCGAACGGCCCCAGCCCGCCAAGCTCGAGCCAGGTTTCGCGCAATTCCGCATTTCCGGGCTTTTCCAAGGGCGCACACTCTGCTGTCAATCGGGAAGGATCACGTAAATCCTGCACCGCTCACTGCGGTAAGTGGAGCTGATGCAAAAATGACCAAAGCGACGACCAGCTCTGGTCCATGACAAAGAAATAAGTCACCGCGGCAAACACCGGTCCCAGCACCACGACCGACCATAGGATGTAACCGAAGAAGCTCGGCATGCGGATGCCGCGCTCGGTGGCGATGGCGTAGATCATGAAGTTCGGCGCGTTGCCGATATAGGTGAGCGCGCCCATGTAGACCGCACCCATCGAAATCGCGGCGAGCGCGCCGGACAGCGGTCCCATCAGATCGGTGGCATTACCGCCGGCAAGCTTGAAAAACACCAGATAGGTCGGCGCATTGTCGAGGATCGCCGAGAGCACCCCGGTCAGCCAGAAATAGGCCACGAGATGCGGCTGGCCATCGTGCGCCGTCACCGCGCCAATGAGCCAGGCGAAAGCGCCATCGGAACCGGCGTCCAGCATCGCCAGAACCGGAACCGCGCAGACGAATATCCCGGCGAACAGGAGCGCGACTTCGAGGATCGGCTCCCAGGAAAAGCCATTGGCCTCGCGATGCTCGTCGGGCGTCAGCCACAGCGACAGCAATGCAGCGACGAACAGCACGCCGTCGCGCGCAATGTCCTGCAGTTCGAGCGTAGTGCCGTAAACCGAAAACGAAATGCCCGGTTTCCAGATCGCGGAATTGATCACGGCGGCAACGATCAATGCCAGCAGGATCAGATTGACGATCCCGCGCACCCGCAGCGGCGCCCGCTGCGCCTCGTCATCGACCGCGACGGCTTTCCGGTCGCCAAAATAGAACCAGACGTCGATGACGATGAACACCGCGAGCACGCAGCCGGCGACGAAAGCTGTCTGCTGCCAAAGATGCTGCCCCGGCCAGAAGAAATCGACGCCGTTGAGGAAGCCGATAAACAGCGGCGGATCGCCGAGCGGCGACAGCGCACCACCGATATTGCCGACCAGGAAAATGAAAAACACGACGACGTGGACATTATTGAAGCGCGCCGCGTTGGCGCGGAGCAGCGGCCGGATCAGGATCATCGCCGCGCCGGTGGTACCGACGACGCTTGCGATCAGTGTGCCGAATGCCAGGATGATTGTGTTGGTCAGCGGCGTGCCGCGCAGTGCGCCGGTTACCAGTATGCCGCCGGCCACCACGTAAAGCGCGAACAGAATGGCGATGAAGCCGAGATAGTCGCCAAGCAGCGCATGCACCAGGGCAGCAAGCGCGGTGTCCACGCCATGCAACGCCGCCATGGGCGTCAACGCCAGCACCGCCCAGACGAAAGCAAATTTGCCGTAATGGTGATGCCAGAAATTCCGGAACAGCAGCGGCCCAAGCGCGATGGACAACAGGATGCCGGCGAACGGCAGAGCCCACGGCCAAGTTCAAAGCCGCACCATCAATGCGCCGCGGCCTGAGCAACGCCGGGGAAGAACAGGAGCGCAGCAACGCAAAGCGCGCCGCACAACAGACGCGATACGACCCGCGACAGCATCAACACTTTATCCCCTGAGCCGGGCGATCTATCCTTACCGGGAAACCGCAGGCTCTTCGAGCACAACAAGCGGTAATGCCCGGGAGGATGCGATGAATTTTCCCCGCAGACAATTCCTGCATTTGGCGGCCGGCGCCGCCGCATTGCCGGCCATGGGGCACGGCGCCTTCGCCGACATTTACCCGTCACGTCCGGTGCATATCATTGCCGGTTTTCCGCCAGGCAGCGCGCCCGACATTATCGCGCGGCTGGGCGCCCAGTGGCTATCGGAAAAGCTCGGTCAGAATTTCATCGTCGAGAACCGGCCGGGCGCCGGCAGCAATATCGGCACCGAAGCCGTGGCGCACGCCGACCCCGATGGCTACACGATCCTGGTCGACGTCCTGACCAATGTGCTCAACGTCTCGCTCTACCAGAACCTCAATTTCGATTTCACTTCGCGACATCGCGCCGGTGTCGCCGATCGCCAACGCGCCCTATGTGGCGCTTGCGACCAATTCGCTGCCGGCCAAAACCATTCCGGAGCTGATCGCTTACGCCAAAGCCAATCCGGGCAAGATCAATTACGCCTCCGGCGGCATCGGCACGTCGTCCCATATTTTCGGCGCGCTGTTCGCCATGATGGCGGGCGTCGATATGGTTCATGTGCCGTATCGGACCAATTACATGAGCGACCTGATCAGCGGCCAGGTTCAGTTCGTGGTCAATCCGATCCCGCAATCGATGGAATTCGTCAAAGCCGGCAAGGTCCGCGCCTATGCGGTGACCACCAAGACGCGGCTTGAAGCGCTACCCGATCTCCCGACCGTCGGTGAATTCGTGCCGGGCTACGAAGCGACCGGCTGGTATGGCGTCGGCGCGCCGAAAGGCACGCCCGCCGACATCATCGACAAGCTCAACGCGGCAATGACCGCGGCACTCGCTACAGCAGACGCCAAAGCGCGGCTCGCCGACCTTGGCGTCGAGCCGATGCCGATGACGCCGGTGCAATTCGGCGATTTCATCGCGAAAGAAAACGACAAGTGGGGCAAAGTCATTCGCGCCGCCAACATCAAGCTCGATTAGGACGCGACTCACAAATACGCAGGCAATGTCTGTTGTTGGGGGGTAAAGCAGACATCAGGCCCCATTCGCCTCAGGCCGGGCGATGTTCATCACCCGGCCCGCCGGCATTCTCGGTGTCTTTAGGGGCGCTGCCAGCAGCCTGCTCAATGACGTTCGCAACCGCGCGCGGCTGCGAGAAGAAGATCGCGTGGCTGCCCTTGATTTCCGTCACTTTGGCGCCGGCCCGTTTGTACATCGAGCGCTCGAGGTCCGGGTTTATCATCCGGTCCTGCGTCGCGACGATGCCGTAGCTGGGCTTCGTCTTCCAGGCTGGCGCGGTGATCGGTGTACCCAAGATGCTAGCGTTGATCGGCACCTGAGAGATCGCCATGAATTGCGCCTCCGCGGCCGGCAGGTCGGCCGCAAAATCCGCCGGGAACTTCGCCTGATCGATCAGCAGATAGCCGTCCGCGGTTGGCGCGATGCTGTTCTGCTGCGGGAGCGATGCTGCCCAGGAGCGGGCCGAGCTTCTCGCCCTCGTCCGGTGCGAAGGCGGCGACATAGACCAGGCTCGCGACATGCGCGTTGTTGCCGGCCTCGGTGATGACAGCGCCGCCATAGCTGTGGCCGACGAGCACGGCCGGACCGGACTGGCGGTCGAGGATGCGGTTGGTGGCGGCGACGTCATCCGCCAACGAAGTTTCCGGTTCCTGGACGATGCTGACGGTATAGCCGTCCTTGCGGAGGATATCGGCGACCGGCTTCCAGCCGGAACCGTCGGCGAAGGCCCCGTGGACGAGGACGACGTTCTTGACCGGCTCGGCCCGCGCCGGGGCGACGGCAGCCGACAGAAGTGCGACCGCTGCGGCCGCGGCGGCAAGGGGTTTATTTGGCATCGAGCTCTCCTTCATTATCAAATCAGTTCAACCTATAGGTTGAATAAAGCGTCGACTTGACAAATTGTCAACCTTTCGGTAGAATATTTTTGGAATTGAGAATCGAGCGGGCAGCAGATCGCCATGATTGAGATCGAAGCCCGGAAGGAAGCCGCTTCGCGCACCGCGCGCCTCGATGCGGTATTCGCCGCGTTAGCCGATCCGACGCGGCGGGCGATTATCGAACGGCTCTCGCGCAGCGAGGCGCGCGTGACCGAGGTCGCCGAACCCTTCCATATGTCTTTGAACGCGGTGTCGAAACACATCCGCGTGCTGGAAGCGAGCGGCGTGGTCGAGCGGCACAGGAAAGGGCGCGACCACATTCTCTCCATCAATACCCGTTCGCTGGACGAGGTCGATGGCTGGATCGAGCGGACGCGCCGCTATTGGGAGGAGCGGCTGGACGCCATGGAGCGCCTGCTGCGCGAACTCAAGAAGGACCACAAGTTGGGGCCAAAGGATCGCAAGCATGGATCGCGGTGACACGACGGGCCCGATCGTGCAGATACGCCGGCGCGTGAAGGCCGGGGCGGAGCAGATCTTCGACCTGTGGACCAAACCCGATTTGATGGTTCGGTGGATGAGCCCCTTTCCGGGCGCGGTCGATTGCAAGGCGAGCTGTGACCTCCGCCCTGGCGGAGCCTTCAGCCTTGTCATGTCATCGGAGGAATCAAGCCGCGAAGTATCCGGCACCTATGTGCAAGTCGACCGGCCGCGCAAGCTTGTGTTCACGTGGATTGGCCCGCTGACGAACAATGTGAATACGTTGGTAACCGTCGAACTCAATCCGCGCGGCGATGAAACCGACCTCGTGCTAACCCACGAGCGTCTGCCGACGCCGGCAATTTGTGAAGGTCATACGAGGGGCTGGGGAAATATATTGGACCATCTGGCGGACGCGGTTTCAAAAGACTTTTAGTTGTAGGCTGGGCGAAGCGGGGGGCTGAGGTGGACGCATCCGGTTATCTCTACACAATCGCGACCGTCGGCATGACCTTTGCGGGCTTGTCTGTCCTGACAATGATCCTTGCGCAAATGCTCGGGGGTCGAATGAACAAGTGGGACAGCTTTGTGTCGCGCACCTGGATTTAACTGGGATTCATGACGACGTTCGGCTCGATCCTGCCGCCGCTGTTGTTATTGTTTGAACCCCCGGCGCCGATCGCTTGGCGTATTTCAAGCGGTGTTATGGCTGTCATTCTCGGGAGCTGGGCTCTGACATTCCCGCGCCGCCGGCACGCTGTAAACCCGGCGCGCTTGTCATTACAGGTGGTGATATACTGTGTGGCGATGGACATTGCCGCGCTGGCTTTGGCGGCAAATGCAATTGTTGTCCCTGGCGAGCTATTGCCGGGCGTTTTTGCCGCGGCAATGACCGCGATACTGATCGGTGCCGGGATGCTGTTCCTGTTCGCGTTCGTGCACTGGTATGACGCAGCAATCGGTGACGAGCAGCCAAAATTGTAAGTCGCGCTCGTTAAGCGAGTACACGACCGATTACAGAGCATGACCGGTTAAGGTACGCCGGGGCGACCGAATTGGGGTCTTGCCTGACTGATGCGACCCGCTGAGGCCGCCCCAGCGCACTGTCCGTGAATTTGCCGCTATGCCGTATCCGGACGATCTCTAGGCAATCATCGCGGCTCGTCGACCCGGTGGATTCATTCAAACCTCCGCGTCACAAGAGTTACAAGAAAATTCTGAACCGTTTCGCTGTATTGTCAAGTCTGGAAACGCGCGCCGCAATTTCAGGTTCCCATCCCAGGCACAAAATCGTCGCCACGATTATTTTCTTCGCTTCAGCGCGCGTAGAATAGTGCGCGGCAATTCGTTCCGCCGGCAAAACAAATTACAGTGGAGCAAAATACAGTGACGGTTCATCGCTTCATCAATCCCAAGAGCATGCATTCGACGCGCGGCTATTCGCACATCGTCGAAACGACGAGCCCGAGCCGCACCATTTATCTCGCCGGACAACTCGGGCGCACCGTCGACGGAAAATTTGCCGGCACTCCCGGCGATTTTCGCGCCCAGACCGTGCAATGTTTCGAGAACATCAAGACCGCACTGGCCGAAGTCGGCGCCACCTTCGCGGATGTGGTGAAGCTCAACACCTATTTCATCGATATTGCGCACATGCCAGCCTACCTCGAAGTCCGCAACACTTACGTCAACACCGCATCGCCGCCGGCCTCGACCGCGATTCAGATTTCCAGGCTGGCGCACGAAAGCGGCATGCTCGAAATCGAGGCCATTGCGGTGGTGCCGCTTTAGCAAGCTGCGGCATCATAGCCCCGGCGCTCGCTATCGCTTTCGGCCCGGCAGGCTAAAATGCCGCCAACGTATCTGGGGAGGAACCGATGCTTTTTGCCGAACGGAATTTCTTTGCGCGCGCCGCTATCGGAGCCGGCGCCGTAGCTCTGTCATCGCTGCTGACGCCCGGCACCGCGTCGGCGCAGGACAAGACCTACACGATGAAGTTTACCCTGCCGACGCTGAACGACCCGAGCTACTTCTTCACCAAGAATTACGCGGCCGCGCTGGAAAAGGATTCCGGCGGCCGTATCAAGACCGAGATTTATCCGAACAGCCAGCTCGGCGCGATCCCGCGGCAGATCGAGGGCACCCAGTTCGGCGCTATCCAGTGCGCGGTGCTCCCGCCGGAGTTCTTTGTCGGCGTCGACGAGCGCTTCGAAGTGATGGCGGCGCCCGGCCTGGTCAACTCCATGGCGCAGGGACAGAAAGTCGCCGCAGATCCGGCCGTGAAAAAACTCATGTTGTCGCTCGGCGCCAACAAAGGCCTGCACGGCGTCGCCCTGTTCATGAACGCGCCTCAGGCCGTGGTCTCGAAGACGCCAATCCGCCATCTCGCCGATTTCAAGGGCAAGAAGCTTCGGGTACTGGCGTCGCCGTTCCAGATGGTGCCGTTCGGCAAGCTCGGCACCACGCCGGTGGCGATGACGCTCGGCGACGTGGTACCGGCGATCCAGCAGGGCGCGATCGACGGCGCAGTCGGCGGCATCGTCGTGTTCACGCCGCTGCATTTCCGCGATGCCGCGCAGTACGTCACCGAGACCGGCCAGCCGGCGGTTTATGTGATCGTTGAGATCAACAAGTCCTGGTACGAATCGCTGCCACCCGACTTGCAGAAGATCGTCGACGACGATGCCGCCGCGCAACAAGCGGCGATCGCTCCGATTGCAACCGACATTGTCGAGAAAGCGCGAAAAGGCTGGACCGACGCAGGCGGGGAATTGATCAGCCTGCCGTCCGACGAGCAGGCCGAGATGATGAAGACGTTTGCTGTGGGCGTTTCCGAAGTGACGAAGCCGAAGCCCGCGCTGAACGACGCCTACGACATTGTCACCGCCGCCGCGCGGCGGGCGCAATAGCAAACATTATCCGGGAGACCGTCATGGCCCGCCGTTCGCTGGATCGCCGTTCGTTCCTGCAATCGGGTTCGCTCGCTGCTGCCACTGGTGCGGCGATCGCCGGCGCGGCGGTGCCAAGCCCTGCGGCGGCGGACACCGGGCACAGCCACGACTGGTCGAACCGCAATCCGAAGGGCGAGCCGGTGGTCAAGCGGTTCGACGAGCAACGCTGGCTGCTGGATAACGTCATCCAAGCGAACGGCGTTGATTGGGACCAGAGCCACACCGGCGCCGCCATTGCCGCCGGCGGGCCAGGCGTCGTTCCCGACATGGCGGAACTGCGCCAACAAGTGAAGCGCCTGGTCGACATCGGCCCGGCGTTCGAGGCACTGGCGAAAAAGCGGGAAGCAAACGCAAAGGACGCAGAACAAGCCGGCAACAAGACCTCGGCGCGCGACACCTATTTCATAGCATCCAACTACTGGGCTTCGGCGATGTGGACCGTCGAGGAGGTCAACGCGAAGCTCAAAATGCTCAACGATAAGAAACGCGAGACTTTCACCAAATACATGGCGCTTGCCGACCACCATATTGAATGGGTCGAGCTGCCCTATCGGGGCAAAACGCTGCCGGCGATCTTCCACCTGCCGCCGAACTACCAAAACGGCACCAAAGTGCCGGTGATCGTCGCGCTGTCCGGCATGGACGGGTTCAAGGAACGTTCGGTCGCGCTCCACAAGGATCGCTGGATGGAGCGCGGCTATGCGGTGCTCGCGTTCGAAGGACCCGGCTATTGGGAACCGCCGTTGCGCGGCATCTATGTCGATGTGCCGGGCTGGGCGGAAGCGGCGAAGACCGTGGCCGACTGGCTGGTCAAACGCCCGGAGATCGACTTCAGGCAAAATCGGCATGACCGGCGTCAGCTTCGGCTCGTTCTTCAGCGCGATCATGATGGCGGCCGATGCGCGCTATAAAGCCTGCGCTGTGGTCGGCACCTGTTACGAGCCCGGCGGCGAAACGATCTTCAATCGCGCCTCGCCGACTTTCAAGAAGCGCTTCATGTTCATGTCGGGCATTACCGACGAGCGCGAATTCGACGACTTCCGCAAGACCATCGACTGGAACGGCTACGCGCAGAAGATCAAGGGCGCCTACACGGTCGCATGCGGCGAGTACGATCAGCTTTGCCCGCTGGAATATACTGACGCTTTCATCAGGGCGCTCGGCGGCCCGAAGCAGCTTCTGGTTTATCAGGGCGGCAATCATAGCGTCGCAATGACGATGGCAACGCAGAACGGGCCGGAGCCGCGCGAATATCAGGCCGAGTGGATGGCGGCGCGTCTTGAAGGCAAGCGGATGCCGAGCGAGCGCTGGTTCGTTCAGTCGAGCGGCGAGATCGTCAAAGAGAGTATCGCGTAACGCACCTTCGGCAATGACTGTTCAACCTGGCTCGGCCGCGCGGATGCGCCGCGCGGCGTTGCCAGCATGGGTCAGAGCCACGATGGCGGCGATGCTCAGAATGGATGTCCCCATCACGTAGTAGCTTGGCGCAAGCTTGTCGCCGGTCGCGGCGATCAGCGACGTTGCAATCAGCGGCGCAAAGCCGCCGAACAGTGTCACCGCGAGATTGTAGCTCAGCGCAAGGCCGGTGCTGCGCGTGCCGGTCGGGAAGATTTCCGCAAGCAACGCCGAAATCGGCGCAAGGCACGCGGCGTTCAACAGACCGACAAATGCCTGCACCGCAACCAGCGTCGCCACGGTCGGCCAGGTATTGAGGATCAAGAACATCGGGTAGGTGGTCACACAGACCAGCGGGAACGCGACCCACAGCAGGCGATGCCGGCCGACGCGATCCGACAGTGCGCCGAACATCGGCCCGGTGATGGCCTGAACCAAGCCGGTGACTGCCGCACCGAGATACGCCGACACCGGCGGAAAGTGCAGTTGCGTCAGCGCATAGGTCGGCATGTAGACCTTGTGCACGTAGTTGAAGCCGGTTGAGCCAGCGACCACGCCGATGCCGAGCAGCAGCTCAAACCAGTCGCGGCGCAGCACCGTGCGCACCGGAGACTTTTCAATGTCACTCGCCGCGACGGTGCGAAACTCCGGCGTCTCCGCGACCTGGCTGCGGATGTAGAAGCCGACCGGACCGATCAGGAGGCCAACAGCAAACGCAGCGCGCCAGCCCCAATCGCTGACCTGCGCGGGGGTCAGCACGTAACTCAGCAGCGCAGCGATCCCGGCGGCCAACAGCGTGGATAGGCCCTGGGTGGAAGCCTGCCAGCTGCCGAAGTAGCCGCGCCGGCCGGCCGTGGCATATTCCACCATGAAGGCGGTCGAAGCGCCGAATTCGCCGCCGGTCGAAAAGCCCTGAATGAGACGCGCCACCAAAATGAGCAACGGCGACGCGACGCCGATCTGCGCATAAGTCGGCGCGAACACCAGCATCGCGGTGCCGAGCATGATCAGCACGATCGAGAGCGTCAGCGAAGCCTTGCGTCCGGCGCGATCGGCATACGAGCCAAGCACCATGGCGCCGAGCGGCCGCATCAGGAAAGAAATGCCAAACGTGCCGACCGCCAGCATCAGCGACACGGTCTCGTTCGCGGCCGGGAAAAACAGCTTGCTGATGACCACGGCAAAATAGCCGTAGATCACGAGATCGTAGAACTCAAGTGCATTGCCGATGCTGGCGGCGCCGACTTCACGCCAGGGAAGCCGTGACTGAGCCGATACCGGCGTATCCGCTGATTGTGCTTGTACCGCCATGCAGTCCCCTTCCGGCGGCGCAAGCGTACGCCATCGCCGAGGTTGATCAATCAGAAAGTCGCAATTGCGCGCGTTGGGCCGTTATGATTCAATCCGCTAAATTGCAAACTTCCGGGAGGCAAACGACCATGGCCATCACCGTCCAACCGGTCACGCCGGATTTCGCCGCCGAGATCGGCGACGTGGATTTGTCGGCATCGCTGTCTCCGTCCGACGCCAATGACGTCAAAGACGCCTTCACCAAATATGCGGTCCTGATTTTCCCCGGTCAGCAACTGTCGGCCGATCAGCATCTCGACTTCGCGCGCCTGTTCGGGCCGCTTGAGACCACCATCGCCGCGCATCGCAAGGATGCGAAGCTTCGACGTGCGGAAGGAATTTGCCGACGTCTCCAACCTCGACCCCGAAAACAATGTGTGGGGCAAGGACTCGCGGCAGCGGATGTTTCAGTTGGGCAACCGGCTCTGGCACACCGACTCATCGTTCAAGCGGCTGCCGGCGCGCGCCTCGCTGCTTTATGCCCGCTCGATCCCGCCGCTCGGCGGCCACACTGAATTCGCCGACGAACGCGCCGCTTACGATGCGCTGCCGGAGGAATTAAAGCGCCGCCTCGACAGTCTCGTCGCGGAGCACTCGATCTTCAATTCGCGCGCCAAGCTCGGCTTCACCAATTTCAGCGACGAGGAGCGGCAGAACCTGCCGCCGGTGCCGCAAGTGCTGGTGCGCACCATTCCGAAGTCCGGCCGCAAGTCGCTTTATCTCGCCTCTCATATCGGCCGCATCTTCGGCATGCCGGAAGCGGAAGGCCGCGCGCTGATCGAGCAGCTCGTCGCCCACGCCACCAAGCGGCAATTTGTTTATATCCATCGCTGGCGGGTGCATGACCTAGTGATCTGGGACGACCGCTGCACCATGCATCGCGGCGCCGCGTATGACGACCTGCGCTGGAAGCGCGACATGCAGCGCGCCACAGTTTGCGACGTGGCCAATTCCTGCGAGCAGGCCGGCATCCAGATCGAGGCGGCTGAGTAGATCTTCGCTTAGCGCCGCGCGCCAACAACCGCGATGATGAGACCCACCAGCGCGGTGCCGCCGCCGTAATAGATCCATTGGCTCTGGTCGATCATGAAGCTTTCGGCCGGCCATTTGATGTAACCGGCGCCCTGCCCCATCCACAGCAGCCCCATCGCGAGAAGTAAAAATCCGATAACAGTGAGCGTCGTCTTCATGATGAAGCCTTCCCTATGCGGACTTGTCCGATCTCTGTTACCGTACTGTCATCCGTTTAGCGACGGACAAAAGAAATTCTACCGGGAGGATATCACATGCGTACGCAATTTCTGGCGGCCGCGTTTCTCGCGGCGACCGCTTCAGGAGCATTTGCGCAGCAGGCCGCCGCGCCGCCGATGACCGCTTTCATGAGCGACAAGGATATCATGGCGCTGGTCGATAAGGCCAAGGCCGACCGCAACGGCGAAGCGCCGGTGACCGCAGAGCCGATCCTGTTGCTCGCACCTTACCGTGCGCAGATCGAATACCGGCCCGGCAACGCGCCGGCTGCCGTCCACACCGAGGACGCCGAGTTGATGGTGGTGTTGCAAGGCACCGGCAACATTGTCACCGGCGGCACGCTGGTCGACGGCAAGCAGGTCAACGCCTACAACATGAGCGGCTCATCCATCGCGGGCGGCCAGGATCATAATGTCGTCAAGGGCGATATGATCCTGATCCCGCCAAACACGCCGCACCAGGTGGCGCCAAGGGGCGGTGCGCCGATCGTGCTGATGACGATGCACGTGCCGTATCCGCCGAACGACTGGAAGCGCGCCCAGCGACAATGACTTCGCTGTCCCCGGAAATCCGGTTTTACCGGAGCGGCCACGGACCGGCAATTGTTCTGCTGCATTGCCTCGGCGTGGATCATCATATCTGGGATGAAACCTCGCGCACCCTGTCGGACAATCACGACCTGATCCGCTACGATTTTCCCGGTCACGGCGACAGCGAAGTTCCAAATGGTCCCTACACGATCGAGGACCTCTCCGCTCAATTGCTCCGCGCGCTCGACGCGGCAAACCTGCGCAAGGTATCGGTAGCGGGAATTTCGCTCGGTGGCTTGGTTGCGCAGCATTTCGCCGCGCTGCATCCTGAACGCACCGACCGCCTCATCCTGATCGACACCACGGCGCGTTACTCGGACATCCTTCGCGGGATGTGGGCAGAACGCGCCGCCACCGCGCGAAGCAAGGGCGTAACGGCCATGGCCGGCCCGCTTCTCGACATCTGGTTCACGGCGCCCTTCGTTGCGAAGAATCCGCCTCCGGTGCGCTACGTTCGCGATTGCTTCGCGCGGGCGGCGGGTGAAGGTTATGCGCTCGCATGCGAAGCGCTGGCGAGCGCCGATCTGCGTCCGCTGGTCCCACGCATCACCGCTCCGACCATGGTCGTCTGCGGGACTGAAGACATTCCGGAGTTCATCGAAGCAGCGAATTGGCTGCACGGCTCTATTTCCGGCTCGCGGCTGGAATGGCTGTCGCCGGCGCGCCACGCGTCGATCCTGGAGCAGCCGGAATCCTTTATCGCTCTTTGCCGCGAATTCCTTACCGTCTGAAACCGGCGTCATTCTTCTTAGCGCGGATCAGCACGTGCCCCGGCATACGGCGTGCTACCATTCGCAATCGGAAACCGGTACCCGGGTAATCGCTTCGTAGCCGCTGATCCCATATCCGCACAGGCACTTCGCTGCAGATCGTGGCGTTGCGTGATGCGGGTGTTTTCTGGCCGTATCAGCCGGCGCGCCATTCGAAAGGCTGATCACGGCGACGACGGCGCACGTCGCGTAGACTGATCAGCTAATCATTCGCTGGGGCCGAAGCGCGGCTTCGGATGACGGGCGACTCAGACCCAGATGGTCACGGAGAGTTGTTCCAGAATAATCACGCCTGAACAACCCACGTCGCTGCAATTCCGGGACGACACGGTCAACAAAGATGTCGAAGGAACGCGGGAAATGCGCCGGCAGGATCATAAATCCATCTGCAGCCTCGGCTAGAAACCACTCTTCCAGAATATCCGCAACCTCGGTCGCGGTGCCACATATGGCCCAATGTCCTCGTGCCGCTGCTGCTATATTGTAAAGGTCTCGAAATGTCATGTGTTCACGACGCGCGCGATCCAATAAGGTCCGCGCGAAGCTTTGCCCTAGATTGGTCTCAGGCAGTTCCGGGATCGGAGCATCTAAATCATAGCTCGAAACGTCCCGTCCAAGCCGCTTTGTGAGGACGGAGCGTACGGTTGCGTCACTCGCCTTAAGCCACTGTTGCAGTTGCCCGAGTTCTTCACGCGCCTGATCGGCACTATCTCCCACGACGGCCATAATGCCCGGAAGAATGGCTAGATCTTTCCGCTCGCGCCCATATTTCGGCAAGCGGGATTTAAGGCTTTCATATTTGGCCTTTGCGGATGCCATGTCGCCGTTAATCGGGGTAAAGACCAAATCCGCAACGCGCGCGGAAAACTCCTGACCGGGCTCTGAGCCTCCCGCTTGTATTATGATCGGATGCCCCTGCGGGCACCGTTCAATATTAAGAGCTCCCTTCACCGAGAAAAAACGACCCTTATGATTAAGGTCTCGCACCTTGTTCGGGTCGACAAATAGGCCACGCTGCCTGTCCGCGACAAGCGCGCCGTCATCCCAGGTGTCCCATAGCCCACGCACGACATCGACGAACTCTTCGGCAATTTCATACCGAAGATCATGGTCTTTAAGCCGATCCTCACCAAAGTTTAAGGCTGACGCATCCATCGTACTTGTGACCACATTCCAGGCGGCTCGCCCGTTGCTCATGTGATCGATTGAGGAGAACATTCGTGCTACATTGTACGGCTCGCTGAAACTGGTTGAAACAGTCGCGCCGAGACCGATTTTACTGGTGACACGCGCCAGACCGGCGAGCAAAGTTGTAGGTTCAAGTCGTGTGATAAATGATGGGTGTAAATCGAGCTGCATGCATACTGCATCGCCGACGAAAAACAGGTCAAACTTGCCCCGTTCGGCCGTCCGTGCGCCAGCCTCGACAAACGACCATTCACTATTGCTGAAATCCGCGTTTGGCATGCGCCAGCCGGCCGAATGATTTCCTGTGCCGAGCCAGAAGACTGCGAGATGCATCTGGCGATGATTAGCCATGGCGTCCTTCCCTCTCACTGATTGCAAGAACCTCACCGCATCCGGCGCAAGCCCGCCGAAATCGGCCGGAGAGTTCTTGCGCAAACTAGCACGCTGGCCCTCGTGCAGTGGCCATGCGGGAGCATGGCAATCATACCCGCCCCGCCGAGGCCATCAGTGCCATTTACTCTAGCTCTCAGGATTCCGGAAGCCGAGCAAGACACGTGAGAAATTGGCAAATAGCCCTGCAAGCGGGGGGCGCGCTGCCTGTAGTCGCAGCAAAACGATGTAACCTTAGGCTTTGCAGGCGCGGAGCGGCGTGGAATATTGCGGGCGGAGCTGCGTGAGATGGCCCTCCGCCGCACATTGGCGCAATCTTTCATCATCGCCATGGCGCTCGCCTGCGGCGTGGCGGCGGCATCAGGCCAGACCTACCCGACCCGCTCGATCCATCTTCTTCTCGGTCTGCCGCCGGGAGGCGCTGCCGACATCACGGCCCGTTTGCTCGCGCACGGCCTCGAAGAGAAGCTCGGTCAGCCCGTCGTGGTCGAGAACAAGCCGGGCTCGGGCGGCAATCTCGTCGGCGAGGTCGTCGCGAAATCTTCGCCTGACGGCTACACGCTTCTGCTCGGACCCGACAGCCTGTTCGTGATCAATCCGCATCTGTACGCCCGCATGCCGTTTGATCCGCTCAAGGAGCTCACCCCGATCGCCTCGCTGGTCAGCAATTATTACGCGTTCATGGTCAGCAGCGCGCTGCCAGTCAAGACTTTATCCGACTTCGTCGCCCTGGCGAAACGCTCGGACCCGCCGTTGTTCTACGGATCCTTCGGTAACGGCACGCAGTCGCAGCTTGGTGTGGAGATGCTTGAGCAGATAGCGCATTTCAATCTTACCCACGTGCCTTATCGAGGCGGTGCGGAAGCTGGCATGGCGGTGGTGGGCGGAAACGCCAGCCTTACCCTCGGCGGAGGCGGCGTCTATCCGATGATGCAGAGCGGGCAGTTGCGTCCGCTCGCTGTCGCGAGTCGCGAGCGGATCGATGAATTGCCCGGGGTGCCGAGCGTCTCGGAGTTCTATCCGTCGTACGAGCTGGCCTCGTGGCAGGGCCTGTTCGTGCCGACCGGAACGCCGCAGCCCGTCATCGACCGGCTGCGTGTCGCGACCAACGAGGTGATTGCCGAGAAGACGTTCGACGCCAAACTGCGCGCGACGCTTTCGGGCAAGTCTTATCTGTCAACGCCCGAGGAATTCGCTGCCGAGATTAAGAGCGAATACGACAAATACGGCGCGTTAATCAGAACCCTCGGCATCAAGATCGAATAGAAAGGTCAGCGCGTGCCTTTGTAGTGGGAAGGCTCACTCTGCGTCGTTAGCTGGCGGCTGATGGCACTACTGGATGCGTGTCATGTTCTGACCGCCGCAAATACCAACGGCGCAGCCCTCGACCCGAACGGTCCTGGCGTTTAGTTCGAGTAGATGGCCTTCGTAGCTCCCGCCGTCATCGACATTATACAATCGGCCGGACCATTTGCTCGGACCATCCGGTACCAGGGAGCTTAATACGGCTGTCCCGACCAGCGGGCGATTGCGCTGCGCCGGGTCGTGACTGTGCTTGTCGGTCCATGGCTGTCCGGTCTCGGGATCAACCGGCGATTTGGTTTTCACCAAGATTGCACAGAGATAGCCGCCGCAGGGTGCGATACGCACTTGCGCTCCATCCTGAGCAAACCAAAGGCCGCGCGGATCAGCCAACGCGCTTTGCGAATACGACGCGGTTGAAAAAATAATCGCAGCTATCCAAAACGGCTTGTGAAGCACCATGCACGTACCCTCTCGCATACTCACGTGTTGATGAGTCCGGCCCTAATGCGCGTCGTCCCAATTGTCGGCGGCGTGGGCGTCGACTTGCAGCGGCACCGACAATGACAGCGCCGGCATCGGCGCGTCTACCATCACCTTGGTGACGATCGGCAAGGTCTTCTCGACCTCGCCTTCCGGCACTTCGAACACCAGTTCGTCGTGCACCTGCAACAGCATCTGCGCGCCAAGCTTTTTCTTCGCCAGCGCAGAGTCCATCCGCACCATGGCGCGGCGGATGATGTCAGCCGCAGTGCCCTGCAATCGCGCATTGATCGCGGCGCGCTCGTTGAAAGAACGGATCGAGGCATTTGAAGCCTTGATATCGGGGTAATGGCATTTTCGCCCGAACAGCGTTTCCACGTAGCCGTTATCCTTCGCGAACTTCTTGGTCTCCTCCATGTAGTCGCGAATGCCGGGGAAGCGTTCGAAATATTTTCGGATATACGCGCCCGCCTCCTCGCGCTCGATGCCAAGCTGATTGGCGAGGCCGAACGCCGAGATGCCGTAGATGATGCCGAAGTTGATCGCCTTGGCGCGGCGGCGGATTTCCGCAGGCATGCCTTTCACCGGTACACCGAACATTTCCGATGCGGTCAGGGCATGAATGTCGAGACCGTCGCGGAACGCCTTGCGCAGCTGCTCGATGCCCGGCGATCTCGGCGAGAAGTCGCAGCTCGATCTGCGAATAGTCGGCGGAGACGAGCTTCATGCCCGGTCCGGCAATGAAGGCGCGGCGGATTTTTCGCCCGTCCTCGGTGCGCACCGGAATGTTTTGCAGATTGGGGTCCGACGACGACAGCCGCCCGGTCGTTGTCGCCGCCAGCGCGTAACTGGTGTGGACGCGCTTCGTTGTCGGATTAATGTATTCCGGCAGCGCATCGGTATAGGTCGATTTTAGTTTCGAGACCTGGCGCCAGTCGAGAATTTTTCGCGGCAGCTCATGGCCCATCTCGGCGAGCTCTTCGAGCTGGCGCGCGCCGGTCGACCATTGTCCGGTCTTGGTCTTGGTGCCGCCCGGCAATTGCATCTTGCCGAACAGGATGTCGCCGATCTGCTTCGGCGAACCGGCATTGACGGTCTCGCCCGCGAGCTTGTTGATCTCGTCCTCGAGACCGGCCGCTTCCTGCGCGAACTCGCCGGAGAGCCGCGACAGCACGTTGCGGTCGACAGAGATGCCGCGCCGCTCCATGTGCCCGAGTACCGCAAGCAGCGGCCGCTCCAGCGTCTCGTAGACGTTGCGAACTTTATCGGCGGCGAGGCGGGGCGAAAGCACCTGCCAGATACGGACGATAATGTCAGCGCGTTCGGCGGAATATTCGGTCGCCCGGTCGATGCCCACCGCGTCGAAGGTGATCCTGGCCTTTCCGGCCTTGATCAATTCGTTGATGTCGAGGGCGGCGTGATTGAAGGTGCGCTCGGCCAGCGATTCCAGCACGTGACCGGCGCGGCCGGCATCGGCGACATACGACATCAGAATAATGTCATCATAAGAGAGGATCTCGATGCCGCGCTGAGCAAAAACTTGCCAGGTGAATTTGAGATCGTGCCCGATCTTCAGCACGCCCGGGTCTTCAAGCAGCGGTTTCAAGACTTCAAGCGCTTTCGCCTCCGGAATCTGGTCGGCAACCACATCGCCGCGGAACAGACCGGCACCCTCACCGCCCTGGCGATGCGATAGCGGCACGTAACAGGCCTCGTTGGGCGCGACAGCGAGAGCGAAACCGCATAGCTCCGCTTGCATCGGATCGATGCTCACCGACGACGCGTGCAACGCGATAATTCCAGTATCGCGCGCACGTTCGACCCAGGCCTTGAGCCGGTCGAGGCTGCGCACCGTCTCGTACTGACTACGATCGAATTTCGCGGAGCGCGCTGCCTCGCGGCGCGCTTCGGCGAGGGCTTGCGGCGTCAGCACCGGGTATTGCGGCGCCTCGGGACGGCCCTCGCGCGACATGTCGCCGGGCTGCGCCGGCCGGTCGAGCGGAAGCTGGAGCGAAGCAGCCGTACTCTGGCCTTTGCCGTTCGCGGCGCGCGCGCCACCGGCGTGCTGTGCTGCAGGTTCGATCGCGCCCACATCAATCGAGGCAAAGTCGGCGACACGCCGCGTCAGCGAGCTGAACTCCATCGCCTTCAGAAACGCGA
Organism: uncultured Alphaproteobacteria bacterium; assembly: GCA_963742215.1. Classification (GTDB taxonomy): domain Bacteria; phylum Pseudomonadota; class Alphaproteobacteria; order Rhizobiales; family Xanthobacteraceae; genus BOG-931. Next base: position 117,373 of record CAVULJ010000010.1, on the reverse strand, counting down.
TCAGGTGCTTGTAATCCGGCTCGTGCACAGCCAGATCGCCGATCGGCACGTCGAGCTTCACATTGGTGTCGAGGGTGACGAGCTTTTTCGACATCCGCGCCGCCTCGGCATTGTCGATGAGCGACTGGCGGCGCTTGTCCTGCTTGATCTCATTGACGCGCTTGAGCAGCGTTTCAAGATCGCCATATTCGCCGATGAGCTGCGCCGCGGTCTTCACACCGATACCCGGCACGCCGGGTACGTTGTCGGTGGAATCGCCGATCAGTGCCTGAACTTCAATGACTTTTTCCGGCGGTACGCCGAACTTCTCGATCACTTCGGCGCGGCCGATGGTTTTGTCCTTCATCGTGTCGAACAGGGTGACGCGGTCGCTGACCAGCTGCATCAGGTCCTTGTCCGACGAGACGATGGACGTGGTGGCGCCGGCCTCGGAGGCGATCCGCGCGTAAGTCGCAATCAGGTCGTCGGCTTCGAAACCGCCCTGTTCGAGACACGGCAGGTCGAAGGCGTGCACGGCCTCGCGAATGAATTTGAATTGCGGAATCAAATCGTCCGGCGGATCGGGCCGGTGCGCCTTGTACTCCTTGTACATTTCGGTGCGGAACGTCTTTTCCGACTTGTCGAATACGACCGCGAGATGGGTCGGCTTGTCGTCCGCCTTCATGTCGCGCAGCAGCTTCCACAGCATGTTGCAGAAGCCGAACACAGCATTGAGCTGTAATCCGTCGGATTTGCGGGCGATCGGCGGCAGCGCGTGATAGGCGCGGAAAATGTAGCCGGACCCGTCGACCAGGAACACGTGGTCGCCTTTTTTCAACCCCACAGCGGCGGGCGTGGCTTTCGGGTTCTGTGGAGCTTTTTGTGCGGCTGGCATGATCGCGAATAATATAGGAATGAAGCGCGCAATATCACTGGTCTGAGCACTGACTGTGGACTACTCCCCGCTCCCGATCGACGCCGCCCTGCCGGAACTCACTGCGGCGTTGCGCGCCCACAATACCGCCGTGCTGGTGGCGCCGCCCGGGGCCGGCAAGACCACGCGGGTGCCGCTGGTGCTGGCCGACGAGGCCTGGGCGCGGGGAAAACGTATCCTGGTACTGGAGCCTCGCCGGCTCGCCGCCCGCGCCGCCGCGGAACGCATGGCGCGCACGCTCGGCGAGCGGGTCGGCGGCAAAGTCGGTTTGCGCGTGCGGTTCGGCTCCAACGTGTCGCGCAACACCGCGATCGAGATTGTCACCGAGGGCATTTTCACCCGGATGATCCTTGACGATCCGGCGCTCGACGGTGTCGCTGCCGTGCTGTTCGACGAATTTCATGAACGCTCGCTCGACGCCGATCTTGGACTGGCACTGGCACGCGACGCGCAGCAGGGCTTGCGCGAGGATCTTCGGATCCTTGTCATGTCGGCGACCATTGACGGTGCGCGCGTCGCGACGCTTCTTGGCGGCGCACCGGTGATCGAAAGCCAGGGCCGCGCTTTCCCGGTCGAGACCCGCTACGCCGGACGCGACATGCGGCCGATCGAGCCGCAAATGGCCGACATCATCACGCGCGCGATGCGCGCCGAAGCGGGATCGCTGCTTGCATTCCTGCCTGGTGTCGCTGAAATCCGCCGTACCCGGACCCAGCTCGAAGGCCGCACCGATGCGGCGACCGATGTGGTGACGCTTTACGGCGCGATGGCCGGCGACGAGCAGGATCGCGCCATCGAGCCCGCCCCGCCCGGCCGCCGCAAGATCGTGCTCGCAACCGCGCTCGCCGAGACGTCGATCACGATCGAAGGCGTGCGCATCGTCGTCGACAGCGGGCTTTCGCGCGTGCCGCGCTATGAGCCCGATGTCGGCGTCACGCGGCTCGAAACCGTGCGCGTCTCGCGCGCCGCTGCCGACCAGCGCCGCGGCCGCGCCGGCCGCATCGAGCCCGGTATCTGCTACCGGCTGTGGGACGAGCCGCAAACCGCCGCGCTTGAACCTTATGCGCGGCCGGAAATCCTCGCCGCCGATCTCTCGTCGTTCGCGCTCGATCTCGCCGCCTGGGGCGCGGCGCCGGAGAAACTTGCTTTCCTCGATCCGCCGCCGCGCGCCGCGATGACTGAAGCCAAGGCCTTGCTGCGCGAACTGAACGCCATCGACGCCGACGGCCGTATTACTGACGAAGGCACCAGGCTGCGCCGCCTGCCGTTGCCGCCGCGGCTCGCCCGCATGGTCGTCGATGCGGCAGACGAAGGTGAGGCGCGAGCTTGCCGCCGAGATCGCCCTGCTGATCGGCGAGCGCGGCCTTGGCGGTGACGATGTGGATTTGCGCGCCCGGCTCGACGCGCTGCACCGCGACCGCACGCCGCGAAGCCGCGACGCGCGCGCCATGGCGAAGCGCTGGTCGGACATTGCATGCGGCCCCACCCCTAACCGCTCCCTACAAGCGGGAAGGGAACAGTTATCGATCGGCTCTTTGCTCGCCCTCGCCTACCCGGAACGCATCGCCAAAAATCGCGGCGGCTCGACGGGCGCGTTTTTGCTGGTCAATGGCCGCGGCGCCAATGTCGATCGGGCTTCGGCGCTAGCGCGTGAACCTTTCCTTGCCGTGGCTGAAATGACCGGCACGGCGGCGCTAAGCCGTATCCTGCTCGCCACACCGATCACGCTCGAAGAGATCGAAGCGCGCTTTGCCAACCAGATCGAAGCCCGCGATGACGTGACGTTCGATGCCGCGAGCGCAAGCCTGCGCGGACGACGCAGCCGCAGGCTGGGCGCCATCGCACTGTCCGAGCAACCTATCCGCGTTACTGCCGAGCGTAGAAAGCGCGCAAAAACTCGCCGAAGGTATCGCGAAACTTGGCATCGCGCGGCTGCCCTGGACCAAGGCCCTGAAACAATGGCGCGACCGCGTGATGTTCCTGCGCGCGAGCGAAGGCCGAGTCGAATTCATGGCCCGACCTGTCCGACGTGGCGCTGACCGACACAGTGGCGGAATGGCTCGCGCCGGCGCTCGCCGGTAAAACCTCGCTCGAAGAATTTTCCGCCGACGAGTTCGACGGTGCGCTGGCCGCGCTGTTGCCGTGGCCGCTCAAACGCCGACTCGATACTGAAGCACCGACTCATTTCGAAGCGCCAACCGGCTCGCAGGTGCCAATCGATTACGAAGCGGACGGCGGACCGAAGATCGCGATCCGCGTGCAGGAATTGTTCGGTCTGGACCGGCATCCGGCGATTGCAGGCGGCAAGGTGCCGTTATTGATCGAATTATTGTCGCCCGCGCATCGGCCGGTGCAGATGACGCGCGACCTGCCAGGATTCTGGCGCGGCAGCTACGCTGCGGTACGCACGGAGATGCGCGGCCGCTACCCAAGGCATCCATGGCCCGACAATCCGATTGCGGCGGCGCCAACGCGGCGGGCCAAGCCACGGGCCTGACGCAAACCGCCGCACGCATCTGATGCGCCTTGCGGCGCGCTCGCGAAAGCGTGAACATCACCTCCAATAAAGGGCGGAAAACGCCCTTTAACATTTGGGGGGAAGCATGACGCTCGCGCGCATGCTCGCGGCGGCGGTATTAGCCGCAGGTGTCTTCGCTGCCAGCGCCGCTTTGGCGCAGACATATCCCAATCACCCCATCACCCTGATCGTGCCGTTTCCGCCCGGAGGCGCGACCGACGCGATCGCGCGCATCATCCAGGACCCGCTGCAAAAAGCATTGGGCCAGCCGATCGTGGTCGAAAATATCGGCGGCGCCGGTGGCATGATCGCCGCGGACAAGGCGGCGCACGCTACGCCCGACGGCTACACCATTCTCATCCATCAGGTGGCGCTCGCCGCGGGCATGACGCTCTACAAAAAAGATCTGAATTTCGACGCAGCGAAGGATTTTGCGACAATCGGGCTTGTCAACAATTCCGCTTCGACGTGGGCCGCGCGCCCCGACCTGCCGGCGAACAATTTCGACGAATTGCTGCGCTGGATGCGACAGCCTGGTCAAAGCGTGAAGATCGGCCATGCCGGTGTCGGCTCGTACAGTCACCTTGTCGGCGTGATGATCGCACAGGAGCTTGGCGCGAAAGCGACGCAAGTGCCCTATCGCGGCGCCGGGCCCGCCATGGTCGATCTCCTGGCGGGACAGGTAGACTTGAGCTCGATCGCCGCCGTGGTCGCCGCTCCTTTGATCAAGGAGGGCAAGCTCAAGGCCTATGCCATCATCGGCGACACGCCATATTCAGGCTTGCCTCAGCTCAAGACCTTCGGCGAACTCGGCTACAAGAAGCTCGACGTCGATTTCTGGCACATGCTGCTGGTGCCGGCCGTTACGCCGCGGCCGATCATCGACAAGATCAACGCCGCGCTGCGCACCGCGCTTGCCGATCAGAAAGTTCAGAAAATCTTCGCCGAAAGCGGCATGCAACAGTTTCCAGCCGATCAGGAAACGCCGGAAGCCGCGGGCGCATTGCTCAAACGCGAGATCGCGTTATGGGGCGACGTGATCCGCACCAACAATATTACGGGGCAGTAGCGGCGAGTGCGGTAGTCGTTCCGCTCGTCCCCGCGAAAGCGGGGACCCAGTCCGTTTGCAGAGAAGAACTGGATTTCCCGCTTTCGAGGGAATGAGCGGAGTTGGCCTCACCCCTTACCGTAGAACACCGGAACCGGAACGCCTTCGGTGATCGCGGCGATGCGCTTGTCTTCGTCTTGCTTTTTCTTCTCGCAGAGCTCCAGCACCCGCATAATCTCGGCGCGCGGGATGAAGCAGACGCCGGTATCGTCGGCGACGACGAGATCGCCGGAATTCACCCGCACTTCGCCCATCTGGATTTCGCCGTTGATCTCGACGGTCTCGAGCCGCCATTTGCCGGTGGCCGGCGTGATCTCGCTCGCCCACACTGGATACCCAATGCTGCGCGAATGGCGCACGTCACGAACGCCGCCCATGACGATGGCGCCGCGTTCGCCTTGTCGCTGGCCGGTGTAGGACGAGATGCCGCCCATGTTCGACATGCCGGCAACGCCGGAAATCACCAACACGTCGCCGTCTTCGGCGAGATTATGCGCCTCGAATTCGGCCATGCGGTTGACGTGGCTTGCGGCATTGAGCGGATCGGAGCGCTGCCTGATGTTGCGCACGGTGAGCGCCGGCCCAACCACCAGCTTTCCCGGCAGTGTCGGTTTGAGCACGCTCGCGCCGATCACGCCTTCGGGAATGCCGAGTTCGTCCATCACGTCGGAGACCAGGCTGGTACATTCGCCAAGCGCAATGAAACGGTCGACCGCGCCGGCAGGCGGCTTCGGCGTCGATTGCATGCGGATGCGGTCGGCCGCAATCCGGCCGGTCAGTTTCTTCTCGGGCATGACGGCGTTTCCTGTTTATTGCGGACCGCCGAGTGTAGCCTACAAGCTATCGATTTTGGCGAGCGAAAGAGGCAAGATACCAAAAAGGGGGAGACGCCTGATGGCCGATAGCATGATGAAGCTTGGCCTGTTTCTCGAAGGCACCGGCCATCACACCGCGGCCTGGCGCGATCCCGACGTCGATCCGATGGGACGGCAATCGCTGCCGCATTTCATCGACATCGCGCAGCTCGCCGAGCGCGGCAAGTTCGACATGCTGTTCCTTGCCGACACCAACGCGACCTTCGGCGCCGACGATGTCGAGTCCTGGACGCGCACGACATTAGCGTCGCGGCTCGAACCGATCACCTTGCTCAGCGCGCTTGCCGCGGTCACCGAACACATTGGCCTCGTCTCGACCGCGACCACGACCTATTTCGAGCCGTTCCAGGTGGCGCGTTTCTTTGCCTCGCTCGACAAGATCAGCGGCGGCCGCGCCGGCTGGAACCTTGTGACCTCGCTCGCCATCGCCGAGGCCTACAATTTCGGCAAGGAGACCCATCTGCATCACGCCGACCGCTACGTGCGGGCGCGCGAATTCGCCAAGGTCGTGCTCGGACTGTGGGACAGTTGGGAAGACGACGCCATCATCGCCGACAAGGAGCGCGGCATCTATTTCGACCGCGACAAGCTTCATTTCCTCAACCACAAGGGCAAGCACTTCTCGGTGCGCGGCCCGCTGATGGTGCACCGCTCGCCGCAGGGCCATCCAGTGATCGTGCAGGCCGGACAATCCGACGACGGCCGCGACCTCGCCGCCGAAACCGCGGAAGTCACCTTCACGGTGCAGCAGGATCTCGACGAGGGCCGCGCCTTCTACACCGATATCAAGCGCCGCGCCGCGGCCTATGGCCGTCCGCCGCACGCGATCAAGGTGCTGCCCGGCGTCATGACCGTGATCGGCCACACGCGCGCCGAGGCCGCCGCCAAATACGAGCGGCTTGCAGGACCTGCTTGTCGCCGGAGCTCGCGCTGAAAGATCTCACGTCCTATTTCGGTTTTGACATGGCCGCTTACCCGCTCGACGGCCCGGTGCCGGACCCGTCGCCCGACATCGAGCAGAAGGGCCGGGTCAAAATGATGGTCGATCTGGCGCGGCGCGAGAACCTCACCATTCGCCAGCTCATCAAGCGCGTTTACGGCCAGCGCGGCCACCGCGTCGTAATCGGCACGCCCGCGGAGGTCGCCGACGGCCTGGAGCTTTGGTTCCGCGGTGGCGCGGCCGACGGCTTCAATATCCTGCCGCTGACCTTCCCGCGCGGGCTCGAGGACATCGTCGATCTGCTGATCCCCGAATTGCAGCGCCGCGGTCTTTTCCGCAACGAGTACGAAGGCAAGACGCTGCGCGAAAACCTCGGCCTGCCCTACCCCGCCAACCGCTGGGCCGAAGCGCGCGAAAAGAAAGACGCTGGATAACGGTCGCTGCCCTTCGCGAAGCAACAAGGCGTCAGAATTATTCTTGGACTTATTGACAATATATTGTCAATTTGACAATATAGAACCATGAGCAACGCAACGAACCCGCAGGACCCTCGTGCCGGTCATCATCGCCGATATCTACGAGCTTGCCGGCAGCTTCCGCGAATATGGCGAGGCAATCGCGCAGACCGTCGGCCAGACCCAGGCGCGCTGGCAGGTGATGAGCGCGGCATCGGCCGAGACGCATACCGTACCGCAGATCGCCCGCGTGCTCGGCGTCACCCGGCAGAACGTGCAGCGCATCGCCGACCTTCTGGTCGCCGAAGGCTCCGCGGAATACCAGGATAATCCGGACCATCGTGCATCCCCGCATCTCGTTCTTACGAAGCGCGGCCGCACGGCGTTCGACCAGCTGATGAAAGCGGCAGGCGGCTATCACGCCCGCCTCGCCCGCAAACTCAGCTCATCCGACATCGTTTCGCTGCAACGCGGCCTGCGCCGCCTGCTCGAAGCGTTGGCGAATGTCGATCCCCTTAACCCATAAGACAGGGTCACCGCCATGAATACCGACATGATCGCCGACTGCATGAAGCAAAGCTTTGCCGATACGCCGTTCTCAAAAGTCATTCCGCAACTCGCCGGCGCCGGCGTGAACTCCTACACCGCCGATCTGGTGAAGCTTCGCAAGACCTATTACGACGCCGGCGGCGAAGGATTCGACAAAGCAATGCCGCTCAAGGACGGCCCGGTGATCGCAGCTTCGTTCGATACCGCAACGGTGAGCGCGACCGTGAAATCAATCCAGCGCGGCGAGATCGGTTATGCCGAGTTCCTGCGCCGCATCATGAACGCAGGCTGCTCGCACTACGAAGTCTTCATCGGCGGGCGGAAGGCGATGTATTTCGGTCGCGATGGCGAGTTCTACACGGAACCGTTCCCAGCGCCGGTGCAATAGCCGGTACGCGGGCGGTACTTTTCGCAGAGCCGGCAAAACGGGCCGCGCCTTTCGACACTGTACGGCGTTACCTCCCCGTCATAGTCTTGCAAGTTAAGGGCAGCGAGAAAGCCGATGCGTTCGTCGCGCTTTCTCGAAAATAAGCGCGGGGGAGGAATATGACCTGGATCGATTTCCTGGGCTACGCGGCTTCGGCCAGCGTGCTGATCACGTTCTGCATGAGTACCATGGTGCCGCTCCGCGCGGTGGCGATCTGCAGCAATGTACTGTTCGCCAGCTATGGTGCGTTCGCGCACATTTATCCTGTGCTCGGACTTCATTTGATTTTGCTGCCGGTGAATTCCGTTCGGCTTTATCAGATCTTGAGCCTCATCAAACGCGTCAGGGCAGCGGAGCTCTCCGAGATGTCCGTCGAAATACTGCTGCCGCTGATGTCGAAGCGAAAGCTCAAGGACGGCGATGTGCTCATTCGCAAGGGCGAGAAGGCGAGCAGTATGTTCTACCTCGCCAGCGGAACGATGAAGATTGTCGAGATCGGCAAGACTATCGGCCCGGGAACGGTGCTTGGCGAAATCGGCATTTTTGCGCGCGATCAGAAGCGAACAGCGACGGTCGAATGCGTCGGGAATTGCGAGGTCTACGAGATAAGCGAAAGCCGGACCAAACAGCTCTACTTCCAGAATCCGGCATTCGGCTTCGCCGTGATGAAAGTCGTCATCGGCCGGCTGGCGGAAAATGCATCAGTACAGCAAGCAGCAGCGGGCTGAAGCCCTACTCCGCCGCGACCATCGAGGCCTTTTCGTTGGTCCCGGACTTCGGCTTCAGCGCTGCGGCCTTCAACCCTTCCTGCACCTTCGGCACCGTCGTCTTCACGTCGGTGATCGGAAGACCGTGGGTCGGCGCGACGATTTTGACGCCGAGCCGCTCGATCAGGTGATCGAGCCGGTCGCAGTAGACGTTCATGTCGGCGAACTTGGTCCAGAACAGCGCGAGATCGGCAAAGGTCGAGGATACGTCCGGCAGATCGAGCGATACCGCTTCTTCGGCGACAAGGCCGCAGTGGCCGTCCTCGTGATAGTGGCTGTAGGCAAAACCGTCGCCGGGAAACAGCACGCGCTCTTTGGTGTCGAAGCCCCACCAGGTCGTGCGCAGATCGCGGATCACCGGTTCGACCGCCATGAAGGTGCGCCCGCCGAGATCGATCTCGTCGCCTTCCAGCATCGCACGCATGCGATGTTCGTATTGCGGGAAACGCCAGGTGATAATCGCTGACATCGCCGACCAGCAGTGAATCCGGAAACGTCTTCAGGACGCGGCCGAGCCCGCCGCAATGCGGCGTTTCCTGGTGCGTCACGAACAGATATTTCAGCGGCGCCACGCCGCGCTCGAACAGCGCGTTGAGATGCCGCTCGATCACCGGGAAGTCCTTCGGGTGCCCGGTCTCGACCAGGATCGACGCATCGTTGCCGGACACCAGAAAAGCGGCGTTATAGCCGTGATACTCCCTGCCCTTGTGCCGCTGCACCAGGCAATCGCCGATCCAGAACACGCCGGGCGCGATTTCGCGCGGCATGCGCTGCGCCACCGGCGTGTCGATCATGCTTTTGATCGTCGGCTTGTCGAGCATGGCTCACCCTACTGCGTATCCATGATACAAGGAAAGCGGCACGCGGCGGATAGTCCTGAAGCTGTCGCAGCAGCTTTAATGGGATCGCCCGCGAAAATAACCAGGGAGGAGCCGATGATCGATTCCAGCCGACGCACCGTTCTGGCGACCGGTGCCGCCGTCGCCGCAGCGACCACCGCGCCGCAAGTGTTTGCCCAAGCGCCACAGGCAGGAACCCCGCAGGGCGCGCCGGCGGGCGCCAAGACCGGCTTCTACGAGAAAGGCGACGTCCGCATCCGTTACGTCGAGATCGGCACCGGATTTCCGCTGCTGGCGACACCCGGCGGCGGATTGAACTCGCGCATCTCGAACTGGCCCGGCGCCGTGATCAACATCATGGAGGAGTTCAAGAACGACTTTCGCGTGATCTCCATGGACCAGCGCAATGCCACCAACGGCGAATCCACCGGGCCGGTCGCGGTCGACAATCCGTGGGACGCGTTCGCCGACGACCAGCTCGGCGTGATGGACCACCTCGGCATCGGCCAGTTTTTCTTCTTCGGCAACTGCATCGGCGGTCCGTTCGCGATGAAGCTGATGGAGCGGGCGCCGCAGCGCGTGGTCGCTGCCATTTTGAGTCAGCCGGTCGGGCACCGGCCGGAGCAGCCGGACTACATGTACGAGTTCGGCAGGGACGTGTGGGCCAAGGAGTTCCTCGCGCGCCGGCCCGATGTATCGATGCCGGCTATCGAAAAGTATCTGCACAATCTCTACCGGGTGCAGCCCGACTTCGTTTACAGCGTATCGCGCGACTTCGCGAAGTCCTGCGAGACGCCGATGATTGTGCTGCCCGACGATATCGTGGCGCATCCGCTGCAAACCTCGATCGACATCGCTTCGCTGGTGCCGAATGCCGAAATCACCGTCTATCCCTGGAAGGAACCGCCGGAGCTGAAGGCTCGCACCATCAACCGCGCGCGCACCTTCCTGAAGCGGCATGTGCCGGCGTAGGCACCCTGTTATCCGTCACCCTGAGGCGCGAGCGAAGCGAGCCTCGAAGGGCGACGGCCCGGCCGTGCATCCTTCGAGGCTCGCCTTTCGCGAGCACCTCAGGATGACGGATAAGAAACCTTACCGCTCCTCGTCCCGCGTGACGTAGCGCGACACCGCGACGCTCTTGTCGCAAGCCTTCAGAAACTCATCGAGCATCTTGTAGTGCCGCGCCACCACGTTGCGGCCGCGCAGGATGCAGCCGTAGCCCGGCGCAATGCACTCGACGTCGAATTTCTCGAACACCGCATCGATGCCGCGGCGGATCGAGTTGGTCGGCGCGCCTTCGAGCCACCAATAACGCGTGTTGAGCATGAACGAGCGGACGTCACGCAACGAGGTCGGATCGTTGTCGCTCTCGTCGACGATCCACGGCCCCTGCTCGGTATCGCGCCAGACATGGGTGAACATGTCGGAGGCAAACAGCGTTTTGGTTGAGCGGTCGTAGAGCCAGCGCGTGGCAATGAGCCGGATCGGCGCCTGCATCACGTCGATAGCCCGACCTCCCTTGCCGAGCTCGATGGTGTCGGCGCGGGTCACCGCCGTGACGTTCATCGAGTTGAGAATGTTGCGGCCGTTTTCCTTGGCGCCGAAATCGAACCATAGCGCCGCGTCGGGATTGCTGGTGTAGCAGGTCTCGACGTTGAAATGATCGGCGAAGCTCTCGACATTGTTGATCGACATGAACTCGTTGAGCCGCAGCGGAAACATCGAGAGCGGCAACCCCGGCGCGATCAGCGACTCGATCTGCGCGCGGATCACCGGCTCGTCCTTGCCGAAACCGGTGTCGATCAGCATCGCGGCGTCGGGCTGCGTCAGCAGATAACTGTTCACGACCGAAAAGCCGCGAGCGCTCGCCGGATAGGAACTGACCCGGCCATCGAGCGCGAACGGATTTTGCAGGGCGTAAAGCCGGTCGTCGGCAAGCGAGGCGATGCCGCCGGTGAAGCCCTGCGCGCGCCGCGCCTGCGCCGGCGCGTGTTGGTCTAATAATGACATCCGGCCGGAAGCTTATCGGCCAAGTCCGTGCAAGGGAACGGCCTTCCCGACATTTCTAGCGATAGCCTTAGCCGGACGCTTACCATCGTCCGGCAAATCCCGCATACCTCGCCGCGGTATTAGCGGCTTATTCGCCTTGCCGTGGTGGAATGCCGCCATGCGCTCGATCATGAGTTTTGCCGCGCTCGCGCTTGCCGCAGCCATCTTCGTCCCTCGCTATGCCGACAAGGCTCACCTGGGGCAAACCGCGCCGACTTTGATGGCAGCTCAGTCTGCGAGCCAGACCGCGCCAGCGAGCCCCGCGGACTCGCGCTCGGTGATCCTGTCCCGTAACGCGCAAGGCCATTTCCAGACCGATGGCCGCATCGAAGGCCGCCGCCTGACCCTCATGGTCGATACCGGCGCGTCGGTGATCGCGCTGACCGCCGACACCGCGGCATCACTCGGCATCCATCCGACACCAAACGACTACACCGCTGCTGTGAAGACCGCGAATGGCGTCGTGCGCGCCGCGCCGGTCGAACTCAGCATGGTCGAGATCGAAGACATCTCCTTGCACAATGTGTCCGCGATGGTGCTGCCCGAGGGCGCCCTGTCCGACAACCTGCTCGGCATGTCGTTTCTCTCCCGCCTGCACCGCTGGGAGTTCGCCGACGGCCGGCTGGTGCTGGAGCAATAGCTGCGCCTGTCATCATCCGCGAAGGCGGATGATCCAGTAATCGCCGACGGTGTGTACTGGATGCCCGCCTTCGCGGGCATGACAAGGCTACGCAACCATTTCAGCGCCCCGTAGTTTAAGCTATTGCTGTCGGGACTTTTTTGATTCGGACCAAATCCTCAATGTTTCCCAAGCCAAAGCCCTCGCTGAAGCCAAATACGTATGCTTATGAGTCGGAGCCGATGGTGAAGGCCACCGGCTTTCGCGAATATGACGCGCGCTGGCTGTTCGGCAGCGAAATCAACCTGATGGGTATCGAGGCGCTGGGCCTCGGCCTCGGCACGCTGATTGGTGAACTTGGCGTCAAGCCGTTGCTCGTCACCGGCCACGATTTCCGTTCTTATTCGGCCTCGATCAAAATGGCGCTGATCAACGGCCTGATCGCCGGCGGCGTGCAGGTGAAAGACATCGGGCTCGCGGTCACGCCGATGGCCTATTTCGCGCAATTCGATCTCGACGTGCCGTGCGTTGCCATGGTCACCGCCTCTCACAACGACAACGGCTGGACTGGGGTGAAGATGGGTGTCAACCGCCCCCTCACCTTCGGCCCCGACGAAATGACACGATTGAAAGAGATCGTACTCGGCGGCGCCTACAAGCCGACGGCCGGCGGCGGCTATGAATTCATCCAGAATTTTCCGGCGCGTTATATCGCCGATTTGACCAAGCGGCCGAAGCTAAAGCGGCATCTGAAAGTGGTCTGCGCCTGCGGCAACGGCACCGCCGGCGCGTTTTCGCCGCAGGTGCTCGAGGCGATCGGCTGTGAAGTGGTGCCGCTCGACTGCGAGCTCGACCACACCTTCCCGAACTACAATCCGAATACCGAAGACATGAAGATGCTGCACGCCATGCGCGATGCCGTGCTGGCGAATAAAGCCGATGTCGGTCTCGGCTTCGACGGCGACGGCGACCGCTGCGGCGTCGTCGACAATGAAGGTGACGAGATTTTCGCCGACAAGGTCGGCGTCATGCTGGCGCGCGATATTTCGTCAAATCACAAGAACGCAACCTTCGTCGCCGACGTGAAATCGACCGGCCTGTTCATGACCGATCCGGTGCTGATCAAGAACGGCGCCAAGACCGATTACTGGAAGACCGGACATTCCTATATGAAGCGCCGCGTCAACGAGATCGGCGCCATCGCCGGCTTCGAAAAATCCGGCCACTTCTTCTTCAACAAGCCGTTCGGCCGCGGCTACGACGACGGTTTGATCTTCGCCATGGCGGTTTGCGACATGCTCGACCGCAATCCCGGAAAGACCATGGCGGACCTGAAGAACGCGCTGCCGAAAACCTGGTCGTCGCCGACCATGTCGCCGCACTGCCCGGACGAAACCAAATACGCCGTGGTCGATGAGGTGGTGAAGCACTTTGAGGCCGAGCAGAAAAACGGCGGCAAGGTTGCCGGACAGGCGATCCGCGATCTCGTGACCGTCAATGGTGTCCGCGTCACGGTGGAGGACGGCACGTGGGGCCTAGTGCGGGCCTCCTCCAACAAGCCTGAGCTTGTCGTGGTCGTGGAAAGCCCGGTGTCGGAAGCGCGGATGCGCGACATGTTCAAATCGGTCGACGCCGTATTGCGCACCCACAAAGACGTCGGCGAGTATAATCAGACGATCTGAACCATGCTGCGATGGGGGCACGCATGAAGACCGTGGTGCTCAATCGCAGATCGGTCCTTAAGCTGGTGGCAACGCCGGCAGCTCTCGCAGCGGCGCCGAACATCGCGGCCGCTCTCGATTATCCGACCCGGCCGGTCCGTATGATCGTCGGTCTTGCCGCAGGCGGCCCGACCGACCTCGTCGCCCGCACCATGGCGCAGTGGCTGTCGGAGCATTTGGGTAATCAGTTTGCGGTCGAGAACCGCACCGGCGCCGGCGGCACGCTCGCCACCGAGACTGTCGTCAATGCAACGGCTGACGGCTATACGCTGCTGTTCGCCGGCCCCACCGTCACCATCAGCGCGTCGCTCTACAAGAAGCTGAGCAACGTTCTCGATGAATTGTCGCCGGTCGGCATTGTAGCGCGCGCGCCGAACATCATGGTCGTTACGCCGTCGTTGCCGGTAAAGACGGTGCAGGAATTTATCGACTACGCCAAAGCCAATCCTGGACAAATATCGTTTGCGTCGTCGGGAGTCGGCGCATCACCCCATTTGTCGGGAGAATATTTCCGGTTCCTGACCAAGCTCGACATGGTTCACGTGCCGTATCGCGGCTCGGCCGCAGCGTATCCCGACCTGATATCCAGCAAGGTTCAGGTGCTGTTCGATAATCTTGGCGGCCCGGTTCTTGAATTGATACGCGCCGGTTCACTTTGCGATGCGCTCGGGGTCACCTCGGCGCAACGATGGCCGCTACTGCCCGAGGTGCCGGCCATCGCCGAGACGGTGCCGGGTTATGAGATCTATATCTGGTACGCCGTCTTCGCGCCGCGTAACACGCCGCCCGAAATCGTTACGCTGCTGAACAACGCGCTTAAAGACGCCGTCGCTGATCCAAAGATCATCGCGCGGTTCAAGGCGGATGGTGGAGTGCCATTATCCATGACACCCGGCGAACTGGCGAAATTCATGGCAGACGACGCAGCGAACTGGCACCGCATGGTCGAGGCCGCCGGAATATCCGCCGAATAGTCAGAACTCGTGTGGCTTAAGCTGCCGCCACGACCGCGCGACTCTTGTTTTGATTGGCAGCCGGCGGCGCCGACCGCGCCGATCTGCTCACAGGACCAGCGCCACAGTGCCTCGACTTCCCGTGCGGCACGGCCGTCGCGGGAAAATTCGGTAACACCGAAATCCGCCAGCGAGCGCGTCCTGATAGTCCATCCGTGCCGACAGCAGCGGTTCCGCCAGCACGCCGAGGCTTGTCAGCCCTTTCGCCGCTTCGCTCGCGCGCGCGCTGCGATAGTTCGGCGGGCACTGGTTGAGCACGAATGCCGCCTTGCGCTTTGCGAGGAACGCCGCACGGAAGGTCATCGCCGTTGCCTCGACGTCGAGCCGTGTCGGGCGCGACGGCAGGAGGCAAAGATCGGCCGCTTCGGCGACCAACGACACCGCCGAACTGTCGGCGCCAGCGGTATCGAAGATCGCGAGGGTGAAGCCGGTGCCGGCGAGACCCGAGAGGATCGCGTTGAGCCGAGACAACCGGTCACGCTCGAACGGCTCGACCATGATCGTGCTCAGCGTCTTGATCGCGGCACGGCGTTGGCCCCAGCGGGTCAACGAGCCTTGCGGATCAAGATCGAGCGCGATTACCTTTTCGCCTGCTGCTGCAGCTGCGACTGCGAGTGATGCTGCTAATGTAGTTTTTCCAGTTCCGCCTTTTTGAGTAAGGAATGCGATCGTGCGCATATCAGACCAAACCATTGCTCCATTGGGACCGCGCCGATGAGAGCAGTGTGTCGGTCACCTTATGCCCCACCGGCGGGACAACGGACAATCGCTGACCATTTGGAATTTCGATATCGACCGCAAGCGTCGTGACTGACTGGCCGCGATCCATTTCGATCCGCACTTTATCGGGATCGAAGGAGACGTGCCGGCCGATCACGGCCAGTATCTCCTCGCGAAGGAGGCCGAGCAGATCAGGCTGGCTGCGCGCGCTGCGTTCGTGCGCGAGCAGGATTTGCAGACGTTCCCGCGCGACCGGCGCGGAGGACCCGCTGCGGAAGAGATTGAATAGCTTCATGCCGCTTTCCGTCCGAACAGCTTGTTGAGGAAACCCTGGTTTGCAGTTGGGATGACCATCGGGATGTGTTCGCCCTTGAGGCGGCTT
This sequence comes from uncultured Alphaproteobacteria bacterium, assembly GCA_963742215.1. Lineage (GTDB taxonomy): Bacteria > Pseudomonadota > Alphaproteobacteria > Rhizobiales > Xanthobacteraceae > BOG-931. The sequence goes on along the minus strand of CAVULJ010000010.1, from coordinate 101,478 downwards.
GCCGCATCAAAGTAGGCACGGGCCGGCGCGCTCAGTGGGCTATTTAGCGTCACCGGCGATCCGAGGTTCGAGGCGCGCAATACCTCTTCGCCCTCCGGAATAATGCCGAGCAGCGGTGTCGACAGGATCTCGAGGACATCGTCGATCGAGAGCATTTCGCCGCGCGCCGCGCGGCCTGCATGATAGCGGGTGACGAGGAGATGCTTCTCGACACGCTCGCCGCGCTCCGCCTTGAGCGTTTTTGAGTTCAGGAGCCCGATAATACGATCGGAGTCGCGCACCGAAGAAACTTCCGGATTGGTGACGATGATCGCCGCATCGGCGTACCGCATCGCCAGCGTCGCACCGCGTTCGATCCCTGCCGGGCTGTCGCAGATGATCCAGTCGAATTTAGTCTTCAGTTCCTCGATAACCTTGCCGACGCCTTCCTCGGTCAACGCGTCCTTGTCGCGGGTCTGCGACGCCGGCAGCAGGAACAGGTTTTCCAGCCGCTTGTCGCGGATCAGCGCCTGCGAAAGTTTCGCCACGCCGTTGATGACATTGATGAGATCGAACACAACGCGGCGTTCGGCGCCCATCACCAGATCGAGGTTGCGCAAGCCGACGTCGAAGTCGATCACCACAACCTTCTCGCCGAAATGGGCGAGCGCGGCGCCCATAGCGGCGGTCGATGTTGTCTTTCCTACGCCGCCCTTACCTGATGTTACGACTACCACCTGAGCCATCTTATTGCCTTTCCGTGTTCTAGCTCATCGCCGATATTTTGAGTGTGCCGTCTTCCAGCCAAGCCTGGGCTGGTCCGCGGCGGAGACTGTCGTCGATGTCGTCTGCAGTTTTGTAAAATGTGTCGATGGCGAGAAGCTCAGCCTCGACACGGTGACAGAAGATGCGGGCGCGCGCGTTGCCGGTTGCACCGGCCATGGCGCGGCCTCGCAGTGTGCCGTAGATGTGAATCGATCCGCCGGCGACCACTTCGGCGCCCGACCCGACCGAGCCGAGCACGGTGATATCGCCTTCCGTGAACACGATGGTCTGGCCTGACCGGACCGGGTCTTCGATCATCAGCGATTGCGGCTCTTTAACTTTCATAGGCGGCGGGGCCGAAACGGCGGGCGTGGCATCGCCTTGCGGCAGAACCACCGGCTCTGAACCGCGGCCTGGCCGCAGAATAGGCGGCAGTCCCGGCGCCGCAGCGGAAGGATCAATCCCCTCGACGCCCAGCACGCGGATATTGCGGTCGGCCAGACTGGCAAGCAACTCGCTAATGCCGTTGGGACTCAGCGTGACCGCCGAAAGGTCGACTACGATTGGATAGCCCGCGAAAAAGCCCCTGGAACTTTCCAGGCTGGCGTCCAGGTCCGAAAGCCACTCCATGATCGGTGCCCGTGGCATGATCACGAAGGAAGTATAGGACCGCGCTCGGAACATGAGCGATTGGCGCTGGCGGATGACGCTCGACACGAGGCCTCTCCGGAAGTGTTCGTGATTCTGAATTAGTTAACGAAGGTGAAGAAATTTGGTTAACCGGTGGTTAACGCTGCGTTTCCGCAGCAATAAAACTTACACACCTTGGGCCGCACCCTGCCCCGCCAGCCACATTCATCGCGAGGCGCGATTCGTCCCTCAACCCAAAGATTTGCACCGCGATTTGTGGGTTTTCCCCAGGCCTGTTCACGCAAAATCGGATGATGTTATACTGAACGCGCTCTTTTACGCCGACCGCGAGATACAGCTGCGCGATGAAAAAGTCCTGACCGGCGACACAAAACTTCCTGTTCCTCGACGAGTACCGAAAGCCGCCGCCTATGGGCTGGAACTGGCCGTTATTGCAGTTGGCTATGCGATTCTCGGCGAGGCGGGCCAGTCGCTTCCGTCGCTTAACCCGACCGCGGCGCCATGCTGGCCGCCGACCGGAATCGCGCTGGCTCTCCTGTTGCTCTGCGGCTATCGGGTTTGGCCGGCGATCATGGTCGGATCGTTCTGCGCCGGGGCGATAGCGTCGCTCACGTCCAGCAGCAGCATCGACGATCACCTCATCCTGTCGTGCGGCATAGCCGCAATCGGGACCACGATCGCGGCGCTTTGCGGCGCATGGCTGATCAACCGCCTGTCCAAAGGACGCGATACGCTTGAAACCGCCTTTGGCATCGTGCGATTTGCCCTTATCGCCTTTGTCCCGGTCGCGGCAATCAGCTCTGCCGCAGCGGTAGCCGGGCTTTATCTCTCCGGCGATTTCGATTTTGGCGGTTACTCGACATGGGCCACGTGGTGGCTGGCGGACGCCGGCGGCACCTTGATCGTTGCGCCGGTCATCCTGCTTTGGGCAATGACGCCGTTGCGTCCATCGTCGGCATCGAATTTATCGACCTGGAATTTTGCCGAGACGGCAGCGATCCTGGTTCTTGCAGGCGTCATCGGCTCTGCTGCTTTCAACCCCGAGATTGGGGCCGTATTCGATGACGTGCGCCCCTATCAAGGACTGTTCGGCTTTTTGATCCTGTTGCCTTTGCTGTGGGCCTGCCTGCGCGGCAATCCGAGAGACGCAGCAACCGCGACGCTGATCTTCTGCGGAGTTGCGATTTGGGGACTATCGCAAGGCGCCGACACGCTGCTGCAAACGGATTTGAACAATTCGTTATTGCTGCTGTTTGCGCTTTCGGTCAGCGCGGCTCTGGCCTCGCTCATCCTCGCCACCGTGATCGCCGGCTTTAGAAAGACGGATCTGCACCTGCGCGCCGACGTACGAAAGGCCAACAACGAAATCGTGCAAACCAGCATGGCGCTCGAAAGCTCGAGGCGCCTGTTCCAGATCCTGATCGAAGGGGTCGACGACTACTTCATTTTTGTCATCGACACCGGCGGCCATGTCGCAAGCTGGAACAACGCGGCCCAGCAAATCACCGGCTACAGCGCCGACGAAATTCTCGGCCAGCATTTCGGCATCTTTTATCGGCCGGACGAGCGCCGCGCCGGCGAGCCGAACCGCGCGCTGGAGGGCGCCGCCCAGAAAGGCAAATACGAAGTCGAAGGCTGGCGCATCAAAAAGAACGGTGCGCTGTTGTTCGTCACCGGCTCGGTCACGGCCGTCAGGGACAAGAACGGAACGCTTGTCGGTTTCGCCAACATCCTGCGCGATACCACTGAACGGCGCGACGCCCAGGAAAAACTGGTCGAGGCGCGCGAGCAGCTCGCCATGTCCCAGAAGATGGAAGCCATCGGCAAGCTCACGGGCGGTATCGCCCACGACTTCAATAATCTCTTGATGATCATCGGCGGCAATGCCCAGACCTTCAAGCGCCTGCTCGATCCCAAACTGCCGCGGGCAATCGAGGCTATCCAGGTCGCGGCCAAGCGCGGCGAAAGTCTAACCCGTCAATTGCTGACTTTCGCCCGTCGTCAGCACTTGAACCCGACCGTGGTCGACCTCAACAACTGCATTCGCGACATGCGCACCATGATCGAAAGCTCGCTGCGCGGAAATATCGTCTACAGCGAGAAGATCGATCCAAATGTCAGTCCGGTTCGGGTCGATCTGGCCGAGCTCGAGCTCGCGATCGTCAATATCGCCGTCAATGCCCGCGACGCCATGCCGAACGGCGGCACATTCGGCATTACGATCGGAAACGTCACCGCTCACCGCGACGATGAAAGATCCAAGCGGGATTTCGTCGCCATCGAATTCGCCGATTCCGGCACCGGCATCCCGACGGATTTGTTGACCAAGGTCTTCGATCCGTTCTTCACCACGAAGGAAGTCGGCAAGGGCACCGGCCTGGGGCTGTCTCAGGTCTACGGCTTCACTCACCAGTCAGGCGGCATGGTCACCGCGGATAGTAAGGTCGGCGAAGGTACCAAGATCACGCTGTTTTTGCCAGCGCTCGCGGAAGGCGAAGCGATTGATGAGGAGACCAAACTCGACATCGTTCACCCGCCGCGCCCATCGGTGCTGATCGTTGACGACAGCGCCGAAGTCGCCGAGGTCACTTCATCGTTATTCGAGGATCTCGGCTACGCCACGATGTACCGCGAGTTTGCCGACGCCGCGCTAAAACTCCTTGCCGACGGGACCAAGATCGATCTGGTCTTCAGCGACATCGTCATGCCGGGCACGATCGACGGCGTCGGGCTCGCCGGCGAAATCAAGGCGCAATATCCCGATCTTCCGGTGATCCTGACGACCGGCTATAGCGACGCGGCACGCACGGCGCCGGCCCACCTGAAGATCCTGCGCAAGCCTTTCGAACTCGGCATCGCTGAAAGGCTGCATTCAGGAAGCGCTGGAAGTACCGCTGAGTTATTAGAGCGCGGAGTAAGCGCTTTCAAATGCTCGGCCTTTTGGCGGCGCCGAATCAACTTATGCTAATGACGTTACACTTCCTGAAAGACGTCCACTTCCAGGGCGCCTGGAAACATCGTCCGCCAGGTTTGCAGGAAGGTCTGCATGCGCAGGTCGCCCGCTAAACGCTTGCGGCTCATTTCCCAGTCCTCATGCGCCTCGTATTCGATTTCCTGGATGAACTTCGCCGGATCGTCGACGTTTTGCAGGAGCCGAACCCGAGCGTTGCCGAACATCTGGTAGAACGGCGCCGCCGCCTTGATCATCGCAACGAAGTGGCCGCTGTCCGCCGTCGGCATTGTGAACCGTAAATGGAGCGTGCGGCGGATCTTAGCGTCTTCGTTGCTCATGGCTCTTTCCTATTTGATGGTGTCCCGGAATTTGTGCGCCGGGTAGACCCCGAGGATTCGCAAGGTCTTCGGCTGGGAGACGAATTCCAGCTCTTCAAGCGCCAGTTCGAGTCCGCGATGCTTCGGATGGCCTTGCACGTCGGCGTAGAACTGCGTCGCGGCGAAACTACCGCCGACCATGTAGCTTTCGAGCTTGGTCATATTGACCCCGTTCGTGGCGAACCCGCCTAACGCCTTGTACAACGCGGCGGGGATATTGCGCACCTGAAATACAAAAGTTGTCATCACCCGTTTTTCGGCGCGGCCCGACCATTTCGGTTTGCGCGACAGCACGACGAAGCGCGTGGTGTTGTGCTTGGCGTCGGCAACATCCTTCTTCAGGATTTTCAGCTTGTAGATTTTTGCCGCGAGCGTGGTTGCCAGCGCCGCCCGCGTCACATCACCGGCTTCCGCAATCTCACGCGCCGCACCCGCGGTATCGGCCGCCACGATCGCCTTGACGCCGAGTTGGCGAATAATGTTGCGGCATTGGCCCAGCGCATGAACGTGGCTTTCGACCGTTTTGACCGTCCGTAGCGTGGCGGTCTTCAGCGCCATCAACTGGTGCTGTACCGGAAGAAAGTACTCGGCAACGATGTGCAGGCCTGACCGCGGCATCAGGTGATGAATGTCCGCGACCCGGCCGGCCACCGAATTGTCGATCGGAATCATGCCGAGACTGGCGCGGCGCGTGCGCACCGCTGCGAACGCGTCCTCGAAGGTCGGGCACGGCAGCGGCTCGTAATCCGGATAGGCTTCGATGCAGGCGAGGTGCGAGTTTGCGCCCAGCTCGCCCTGAAATGAGATCTTCCTTCGCTTGCTCATGTATTGCTGGTTAGCATGGCGCGCGCGGTTTCCAAATCCTCGGGCGTATCGACGCCGAGCGGTACCGTATCGACGATCGCCACATCGATCCGCATGCCGGCTTCCAGCGCGCGCAACTGTTCGAGCTTCTCGCGCTGCTCGAGCGGGGAAGCCGGCAGCCTGACGAAACGCTCAAGTGCCGCACGCCGATACGCGTAAAGCCCGATGTGGTGATAAAGCGGCCCGTCGCCCGACGGCACGGTGGCACGGGAAAAATACAGCGCGCGCAGCCTCCCAGGGCCGACCGGAGAGCCGGCGATCTTGACGACATTCGGATTGGTCCTCTCCTCCGGCTTGGTGATTTGAGCGGCAATCGTCGCGATATCGACCGCCGGATCGGAAAGCGGGCCGAGCGCCGCCGCAATGTGCGCCGGATCGATGGTCGGCAAATCGCCCTGGACATTGACGACGATCCTGGCCTCGCCGCGCGGGTCGGCTTTGCCCAGCGCCTCGAAGATTTCGATCGGAGCCCGAGCCGTGATCGGCGCGGGTCATCACCGCGCGGCCACCCGACTTATCCACTGCGGCAGCGATTTCGGGCGAGTCCGTCGCCACCACAACCGGACCGAGTTTTGCGGCTTCAGCCCGGCGCAGGACATGTACAATCATCGGCTGTCCGGCGATTTCGGCGAGCGGCTTGCCCGGCAACCGGGTTGACGCCATCCGGGCCGGAATGAGCACCATTACGTCTGTCATCAAAAGCGGCTTATACGTGTTGCAAGACGCGCAGCAAACCGGCTATTTGTGCGGCGCCCACCTTGCCGGCTGCGGAGCCATTCCCCGATGAATTCGTTCGAACTTAACAAGGTCCTCGGCGCCGTTCTCGGAACGTGCCTTTTCCTGGTTGCGATGCATATCGCCTCCGGGGCGGTCTTTACGCCGACCCAGCCGGCCAAGCCCGGCTATGTTATCGAGGTCAAGGAAGAGCAACCCGCTCAAGGTGGCGCTGCCGCCCCCGCGGAAGTGCCGATCGAGCAGATGCTCGCCAGCGCTTCGGCTCAGCAAGGCCAGTCCGACGCCAAGGTCTGCCTGACCTGCCACAATTTCGCTAAGGACCAGGGCAGCAAGGTCGGGCCCGATCTTTATGGCATCGTTGGCCGGCAAATCGCCTCGGTATCCGGCTTTAACTACTCGTCCGCCCTTAAGGGGATGGGCGGGACATGGACATTCGATGCGCTCAATAAATGGCTGTTGAACCCGCGCAATGACGTGCCTGGAACGCTGATGACCTTTGGCGGCGTGCCAAGCGAGAAACAGCGCGCCAACATTATTGCCTATCTCAATTCGAACTCCGACAGCCCCCAGCCGCTGCCGCAAGCCGCCCAGGCTGCACCGGCGCCTGCGCCCGCTCCGGCCAATCCGCCGCCTGCGGCCAGTGCATCGCCGCCTGCCGGCGCCGCCCCGCCGGCGACCAATTCACCGCCGGCCGGCCAGAAGTAACACCGTTGCCCGCAACGATCTCGCGGGCGGCGGAGCCCACGCGGATGTGAAGTGCATTTCGTCGCGGCGCGCGCCGGGCACGCTGGCGCCGCAATTGAAAACGACATAATCACCGGAACGTTTGCGCTTCCCAATGTCTTTGGAGTGCCTGGTGAACCGTCGATCATTATTGAAATCCGCCCTGCTCGCGCTTTCCGCGCGCGTTCTTCCATTGCCCCGCTGGATCGGCGCCGCACAGGCGCAGGACGCGGCCGCACAGAAAAACTGGCGGCACGGCCTGTCGTTGTTCGGCGACTTGAAATACCCGCAGAGCTTTCCCCGCTTCGATTACGTCAACGCCAACGCCCCGAAGGCCGGCGTCGCACGGCAAATCTCGATCGGCACTTTCGATAATTTCAACATCGTTGTCGCCAACGTCAAAGGTTCGCTCGCAGGCAGCATTGGCTTGATCTACGAAAGGTTGCTCGAGTCGGCGCTTGACGAGGTGACGAGCGGCTATGGGCTGATCGCCGAAGCCGTGAGCTACCCGGACGATTACTCGTCGGTATCATACCGACTGCGTGCCGAGGCCAAATGGCAAGACGGTGAGCCAATAACGCCGAATGACGTGATTTTCTCTTTCGAAGCGTGGAGAAAGCACAATCCCCAACTCGCCGCTTATTATCGTCACATCACCAAGGTCGAAAAGACCGGCGACCGGGAGATCACGTTCACATTCGATATGCCGGGCAACCGTGAACTGCCGCAAATCGTCGGTGAGCTCACTATCCTGCCCAAAGCATGGTGGGAGGGTACCGATAAGAACGGCAAGAAGCGCGACATCGGCGAAACGACGCTCGAACCGCCGCTCGGCAGCGGCGCCTATCGATTGAAGGAATTTTCCCCTGGCCGCACCGTTGTTTATGAACGGGTCCCGGAATATTGGGGAAAGACACTCAACGTCAATATTGGGGTCAATAATTTCGACGAGCTGCGGTTCGAATATTTTCGCGACACCACAGTCGCACTCGAAGCATTCAAGGCCGACACGATCGATTGGCGCACCGAGAACAGCGCCAAGAATTGGGCCACCGCGTACGACTTCCCCGCCGTGACCGAAAAGCGCGTCGTGCTCGAAGAATTTCCGATCAACAGTTCGGGCGTGATGCAGGCCTTCGCCTTCAATATCCGCCGCGCCAAATTCCAGGATCCGCGCGTTCGCCTTGCCTTCAATTATGCGTTCGATTTCGAGGAGATGAACCGGCAGATTTTCTTCGGCCAGTACACCCGCATCGCCAGCTATTTCCAGGGTACTGAACTCGCCTGCAGCGGGGTGCCGGCAGGCCGCGAACTCGAATTGCTGGAAACGGTTCGCGACAAGGTGCCGCCGGAAGTCTTCACCACGCCATACAGCAATCCCGTGAACGGCAATCCCGAAGCCGTGCGCAACAATCTGCGCGAAGCGCTTCGCTTGCTCAAAGAAGCCGGCTACGAAATCCAGAATCAAAAGCTGGTCGACACCAAAAGCGGCGCGCCGTTTGCTGTCGAATTCCTTGCCGACGACCCAAATTTCGAGCGCGTCTTCCTGTTCTACAAACCCTCGCTCGATCGCCTTGGCATCACCATATCGGTGCGTACCGTGGACGATGCACAATATGAGAACCGGCTGCGCAACTGGGACTTCGACATCATCACCAATGCCTGGGGCGAAGTCGCTCTCGCCCGGCAACGAACAACGCGGCTATTGGGGCTCGCAGGCTGCCGACCAGCCAGGCTCGCTCAACCTGATCGGCATCAAGAATCCCGCAGTCGATGCGATGATCGATGCCGTGATCTTCGCGAAAAGCCGCGATGACCTTGTCGCCGCCACCCATGCCCTCGACCGTGTGCTGCTATGGAACCACTATGTCGTGCCGCAGTGGAGTTACGGTAAGGTGCGCAGCGCCCGCTGGGACCGCTTCGGCCGACCGGAGCAGATGCCGAAATACGGCGCCTCCGCCTTCCCGACCGTCTGGTGGTGGGACGCCGATAAAGCCGCGAAGGCCGGAACGAAATCGTGAGATTTCCGACACGCCGGCGCGTACTTCAACTGACGGCTGGCGTAGCTGCTTCACTACCACTCGGCGGAGCCCGGGTTCGCTCCGAAGACTCGATTACATCGCACGGCATGTCGGCATTCGGCGATCTCGCCTATCCGTCCGACTTCCAGCATTTCAGCTACGTCAATCCGAACGCGCTCAAAGGTGGACTGTTCTCGCAAATCGGACCGGACCGCCAGTTCAATCAGAACTTTCTCACCTTCAATTCGCTCAACAGCTACATCCTCAAGGGCGATGCGGCGCAGGGCATGGAGTTGACCTTCGCCACCCTGATGGTGCGCTCGGGCGACGAGCCCGATGCAATGTATGGCCTCGCGGCCGAAAAGGTGCGCCGCTCTGCCGACGGCCTGACCTACGAGTTCTTCATTCGCCCGCAGGCCAGATTTCATGACGGCACCGTGATGACCGCTGAAGATGTTGCGTTCTCGCTAAACATCCTCAAGGAAAAAGGCCATCCACTGATCACGCAATCGCTGCGCGATTTTACCGGCGCAAAGGCCGATAGCGAGCGGAGCGTGACCGCAACATTCGCACCGAAGCGGGCGCGCGACGTTCCATTGCTTGTCGCCGGCTTACCGATTTTCTCCCGCGCCTACTACGCAACGAAACCATTCGATGAATCGACTCTGGATGTGCCGCTCGGCTCCGGCGCCTACAAAGTCGGCCGCTTCGAGGCCGGACGATTTATCGAATATGAGCGCGTGAAGAATTGGTGGGGGGCCGACCTCTCGGTCGCGCGCGGCCAAAACAATTTCGACATCGTGCGGTTCGAGTTTTATCGCGATCGCGATGTGGGCTTCGAAGGTTTTACCGCACAGAATTACCTGTTCCGTGAGGAGTTCACGTCGCGCACCTGGGCGACCCGCTACGATTTCCCTGCGGTGAAGGACGGCAGGGTCAAGCGCGATACGCTGCCGGACGATACGCCATCCGGTGCGCAGGGCTGGTTCATCAATACGCGGCGGCTGAAGTTCTCCGATCCGAAGCTTCGCGAAGCGCTGATCGACGCCTTCGATTTCGAATGGACCAATAAGACCGTCATGTACGGCGCTTACGAGCGGACCGTTTCGGTCTTTCAGAATTCCGAGATGATGGCGAAAGGCCCGCCTGGCCCGGAAGAGATCGCGCTGCTGGCGCCGTTCCGCGACAAGTTGCCGGCGGAGGTGTTCGGCGAGCCTTATGTACCGCCGGTCTCCGACGGTACCGGACAAAACCGCGAGCAGTTGCGCAAAGCCGCGCAGCTACTTACTACCGCCGGCTGTGTCATCAAGGACGGCAAACGCACGCTGCCGAGCGGCGAACCGATCACGATTGAATTCTTGCTCGACGAACAGGCGTTCGAGCCGCATCACATGCCGTTCGTCAAGAACCTCGCGACACTCGGCATCGATGCTACCGTCCGCCTCGTCGATCCGGTGCAGTACCAGGCACGGCGCAACGGCTTTGATTTCGATATCACTGTCGACCGTTTCAGCTTTTCCGCGACGCCGGGCGACTCGCTGCGCTCGTTCTTTTCTTCGCAAGCCGCAGCATTGAAAGGCTCGAACAATCTTGCCGGCATCGCCGATCCGGCGGTCGATGCCCTGATCGACGCCATTACCGCCGCCGATACGCGGATGGCACTGACCACGGCGTGCCGTGCGCTCGACCGCGTCGTTCGCGCGGGCCGATACTGGATTCCGCAGTGGTACAAAGCGTCGCACTGGATCGCCTACTGGGACGTCTTCGGCCACCCGCCGGCGCAACCACGCTATTTCCGCGGCATTCCCGACACCTGGTGGTATGACCCCGACAAGGCGGCGAAAAGCCAACGGGCGGGGTAAGGTGTTATCCGTCATCCTGAGGTGTTCGCGTATCACGCGGACCCCAAAGGTCGACGGTCCAAAGAGACGGCTAAAATCGAGATGACCGCTTACATCGTCCGCCGGCTGCTGTTCATGATTCCCACGATCTTCGGGATCATGCTGGTCTCGTTTGTCGTGGTGCAGTTCGCGCCGGGCGGGCCGGTGGAGCGCGTGATCGCTCAACTCTCCGGCACCGACACCGGCGCCACATCGCGCATCTCCGGTTCCGCCGGCGGCGACTTCGGGTCGCGCGGCGCGCTGCAAAGCGGCGCCCAGATGGACATGAATTCCAAATACCGCGGCGCTCAAGGGCTTGATCCCGAATTCATCAAAAGCCTCGAAAAGCAATTCGGCTTCGACAAACCGGCCTACGAGCGCTTCCTCATCATGCTCGGCAATTATTCGCGGTTCGATTTCGGCAAGAGCTATTTCCGCGACGTCACAGTGATCGAGCTTATCAAGGAAAAATTGCCGGTCTCGATCTCGCTCGGCCTCTGGATGACGCTGATCTCGTATCTGATCTCGATCCCGCTCGGCATCCGCAAAGCCGTGAAGGATGGCACGCCGTTCGACGTCTGGTCATCCGGCGTGATCATTATCGGTTACGCCATTCCCGGCTTCCTGTTTGCGATCCTGCTCATCATCCTGTTCGCCGGCGGCTCGTTCTTTCAGATTTTTCCGCTACGCGGCCTCACATCCGACGGCTGGTCGCAGTTTCCGTGGTGGGAAAAGATTCTCGATTATTTCTGGCATCTGACGCTGCCAATCATTTCGATGGGGCTTGCGGCATTCGCCACCATGACGCTGCTGACCAAGAACTGCTTTCTTGAGGAACTGCGCAAGCAATATGTTCTCACAGCGCGCGCCAAAGGTTGCTCAGAGCGGCAGGTGCTTTACGGCCATATTTTCCGCAACGCCATGCTGCTTATTATCGCCGGTTTTCCGAGTGCCTTCATCGGCGCATTCTTCGCAGGCTCCCTGCTGATCGAAACCATTTTCTCCCTCGACGGGTTAGGCCTGCTCAGCTTTGAAAGCGTGCTCAACCGCGACTACCCGGTCGTGTTTGCGAATCTCTACATCTTCGCGCTCGTCGGCCTGATCGTGAATCTGATCTCCGACCTCACCTACACCTGGATCGATCCGCGCATCGATTTCGAGACGCGGGAGGTTTGAGGGTGGACGTCAAAACTTCCGCCGACCAGAAAGTAGCACCGGGCTCCGTTTCGCCGGCTGCGTCGACGTCCGTTATTGAACCGGCGGGCCCGATCGCCGCGCCGCCGCTGCCAAATGGTTTTGAATTTGCACCGCTCAATACTCGGCGCTGGCGCAATTTCAAGGCCAACCGCCGCGGTTACTGGTCACTGTGGATTTTTCTGGTTCTGTTCGTGGTCACATTGTTTGCCGAGTTCATCGCCAACGACCAGCCGCTGTTCATCCGTTACGACGGCAAGAACTATTTTCCAGTAGTCGTGACCTATCCCGACACCGAGTTCGGCGACGACCTCGGCACCGCGGCTGATTATCGCGATCCACATCTGCAGAAATTCCTCGACGACCACCACGCCATCGAAATCTGGGCCCCGATCCGCTTCTCCTACAGCACCATCAACGACAGTCCGCCGTCGGCGTTTCCGTCAAAGCCCACATGGATGCTCAACGCCAAAGACTGCGAATTCGCCGCCAAGAACGGCTACGGCAAATGCGGAACGCTGGAATACAACTGGCTCGGCACCGACGATCAAGGCCGCGATGTGCTGGCACGAATGATCTATGGCTTCCGGCTCTCGGTGCTGTTCGGTCTCGTGCTTACTATTGTGTCGTCGGTCATCGGCGTTGCTGCGGGCGCCGTGCAAGGCTATTTCGGCGGCTGGACCGATCTGCTGTTCCAGCGTTTCCTGGAAATCTGGACTTCGGTGCCGGAGCTTTACCTGCTGCTGATCATTTCGTCGGTGCTGGTGCCGGGCTTTTTCGTGCTGCTCGGCATCCTGCTGCTGTTTTCCTGGACGCGGCTGGTTGGGCTCGTTCGTGCCGAATTCCTGCGCGGCCGCAACTTCGAATATATCCAGGCCGCACGTGCGCTCGGCGTATCGAACACCGTCATCATGTTCCGCCATCTGTTACCCAATGCCATGGTGGCCACCATGACATTCTTGCCGTTCATTATGTCAGGGTCGGTGATGACGCTGACCGCGCTCGACTTCCTCGGCTTCGGCCTGCCGCCCGGCTCGCCGTCGCTCGGCGAATTGCTGTCACAAGGCAAAGCCAATGTGCAGGCGCCGTGGCTCGGGCTGACCGGCTTCTTCACCGTCGCGCTGATGCTGTCGCTTTTGATCTTCATCGGAGAGGCAGTGCGTGACGCCTTCGATCCGCGGAAGACGTTCGCATGACCGAACCTCTCCTCTCGGTGCACGATCTTTCCGTCGTATTTCATTCCGGCGGACGGCAGACGCTGGCGGTCGATCACGTCTCGTTCGAGGTCGGCAAGGGCGAAACCGTTGCACTGGTCGGCGAATCCGGTTCCGGAAAATCCGTCACTGCGCTGTCGATCCTGAAACTCCTGCCCTACCCTTCGGCACAACATCCTTCCGGCTCGATCATCTTCAAAGGTCAGGACCTTCTCAAAGCATCTGAGCGCGACATGCGCCGGGTGCGCGGCGATGACATTACCATCGTGTTCCAGGAGCCGATGACCTCGCTCAATCCGCTCCACACCATCGAGAAGCAGATCGGCGAGATCCTACTGCTGCATCGCGGCCTGACCGGCGCCGCGGCTCGCGCCCGCGTCATTGAAGTGCTGACGCAAGTTGGAATTCCGGATCCCGAAGCTCGCCTCGGCGCCTATCCGCATCAACTATCCGGCGGCCAGCGGCAACGCGTCATGATTGCGATGGCGCTGGCCAACGAGCCCAACCTCCTTATCGCCGACGAACCGACCACCGCGCTCGACGTCACGGTACAGGCCCAGATCATCGAATTGCTGAAGGACGTCAAGAAACGGCTCGGCATGTCGCTCCTGTTCATCACCCATGATCTCGGTATCGTGCGCAAGATCGCCGACCGGGTCTGCGTGATGAAGGACGGCAAGATCGTCGAGCAAGGCGCCGTCGAACAGGTCTTTTCAGCGCCGCAGCATCCCTATACGCGCGCGCTGCTTGCCGCCGAGCCGAAACCCGATCCGGCGCCGCCGCAGCCTGACGCGCCGATGGTGCTTCAGACTGACGATCTGAAAATCTGGTTTCCGATCAAGCGCGGTTGCTGCGCAAGGTCGTCGGACACATTAAAGCGGTGGACGGCATCAGCATTGCGCTCCGCAAAGGCGAGACGCTGGGCGTCGTCGGCGAATCCGGTTCCGGCAAAACGACGCTCGGGCTCGCGATCTTGCGGCTTATTTCCTCCGATGGCCCGATCGTGTTCATGGGCAACGAGCTGCAAGGCTTGCGCTTCAAGGAGATGCGGCCGTTCCGCCGCGACATGCAGATCGTGTTTCAGGATCCTTACGGCTCCCTTTCGCCGCGGCTCTCAGTCGCCGAGATCATCAAGGAAGGCCTCAACGTCCACAATCGCGAACTGCCGCAGAGCCAGCGCGACGAGCGTGTGATCCAGGCGCTCCGGGACGTCGGTCTCGACCCCAATACCCGCTTCCGTTTTCCGCACGAATTTTCCGGTGGCCAGCGCCAGCGCATCGCGGTAGCGCGCGCCGTGGTGCTGGAGCCGACTTTCGTGGTGCTCGACGAGCCGACCAGCGCGCTCGACATGCTGATCCAGGCACAGATGGTCGATCTGCTGCGCGACCTGCAAAAGCGGCGTAACCTCACTTACCTTTTCATCTCACACGATCTTCGCGTCGTGGCGGCGCTGGCGAGCCGCCTCGTGGTGATGCGTCAGGGCAAGGTGGTGGAGAGCGGTAACGCCGCCGACCTGTTCAAGAATCCGCAAACCGACTATACGCGAGCCTTGTTCGCTGCCGCGTTCAACCTGGAAGCCGCCCCTACGGGCGTTGTTGCACAATGATCACGAAACATTTTCCCGTCCTCATGGCGATCGTCGCCACTGTTGCTCTGCTGGTGCCTGCCTCCGCCCAGGAGCGCGACCGCTCAATGCAGGTGGTGTCCGAATTGCCGCTCACCGCCGACAATGGCGACCGGCTCGCCAATCATACCGTCAAGCTGCCAGGGCCGATCGATCGGCTCCCCGGCGTCGTGGTCGCGATCAATCCAACTGGCAAGATCACGCTGGTCGAGTTCTATGATCTTAATTGCCCCTACTGTCGGGCTGCTTCCGCGGACATCGCGGATATGGTCGATCTCGATCCGCAGCTTCGTCTTGTGCTGGTGCCGTTTCCGGTGCTCGGCATTCCCTCGATCGAGGCAGGCCGTATCGAGCTTGCTGTCGCCAAGCTCGGCACGCCGCAGCAATTCTACGCCTTTCACCGCAAGGTCTATGCCCAGCGCGGCACCACCGACGGCAACCGCGCTTTCGACATTGCGCGCAGCCTCGGCCTTGACGCCAAAAAGCTGATCGCTGTCGGCAACAGCGACGAAGTCACCGAGCAGATGAAAAGCCATGTTCAGCTCGGCAACGAGCTTGGCCTTGCCGCAACACCCTCGTTCATCATCGGCGGCGTTGCGATCGTCGGTTATCCCGGCCGCTATCGCCTGCAGGCTATGGTTGATGCCATGAACGCCTGCGGTAAGGTTCTCTGCTGACCGGCAATCAATGTAATCAGAACCCGAACAGCCGGGCCGGATTATCGACCATCATAAGCTGTCGCGTTTTCGTGTCGGGTGCGATCTTGGCGATCAGATCGACCAAATCTCCATCGTTCGGCACTTCACCCGGCTTATGGTTCGGATGTGGCCAGTCGGTACCCCAAACGATGCGCTCAGGCGCGTGCTTGGCAAGCGCCTGCGCGAACGGCAGTGCCTCGGCGTAAGAGTGCGGGTGTTTGATGATGCGGTCGGCGCCGGACAGTTTCACCCAAACATTGCCGCGGTCGAGCAGCCGCAGCAGCCTGCGGAACGGCTGCCCGTTGAGACCTTCGTTGATGTCGATGCGCCCCATGTGATCGATGACCACTGGGGCTTCGATCGAGGAGATGAAATCGTAATAATCCACCAAGCCGCTGCCGCCGACATGGTTGGCGATATGCCAGCCGTAGTCCGAGGCTTTCTCGATGATTTTGAGCATTTCGTCACGCGGACGCGGTGCACCGCCATGAGGAAAATACCAGTGTAACCGCACCCCGCGTACGCCGGCCTCGTCAAGGCGCTCCACTTCGGCATCCGGCGTTTTCGGATCGAGGAGCGCTACGCCGCGGTACCGTCCTTGGCCGGCCTTGAGAAAATCGACCAGCACCCGATTGTCGGTGCCGTGTGCGGTCGACTGAACAAACACGCCACGCTGAATGCCGAGAAGCTCATGCAATCGGAACAGATCGGCCTTGCCCGCATCGGTCGGCGTGAATGGCCGCGTCGGCGAATAAGGAAATTCGTGGTGCGGCCCGAACACATGGAAGTGCGAATCGCACGACCGCGGCGGCAGCGTGATATTGGGCTTTTTTGGATTTACGTCGTGCGGCGGAATGGTCGGCGTGAGGTCGTTCGGATCGATCGGCATTGTTCTTTTCTCTTTCTACGAACTCAGTCACAGCGCACAGTCATGCCGCCGTCAACCACGATTTCCGTGCCCGTAATGAACCGTGCCTCGTCGGAGGCGAGGAACAGTACCGCGGCCGCGGTGTCGCGTCCGTCGCCGGCGAAACCGAGCGGGATGCGATCGACCCGGGATTTCAGCAGGCTTTCGACGTCACCGCCTGTGCGCTGTTTTGCAAGCCTTGTCTCTACCATCGGCGTGTGCATTTGGCCCGGTATCACCGTGTTCACGCGGATACGATGCTTGGCATATTGCACGGCGGTAACGCGCGAAAACTGGATGACGGCGGCTTTGGACGAGGCATAGCCGATTTGGGGTGAACCGGAATAGCTGATTCCCGACGCTGACGACGTATTGACGATAGCGCCGCCGCCACCCTGCTCGATCATGATCGGAATAACGTGATGGCAGGCGAGAAACACGCTCTTGAGATTGTATTCAAGCTGCCTGTCGAACGTCTCGGCCGACATTTCGGCGACACCGCCCGCCGCCGAGCCGCCGACATTATTGAGCAGGATATCGATGCGGCCATACTTCTTGCGGCACGCCTCGACCATGCCTTTCACCTGCGCGTCATCAGTCGCATCGCAGACATAGGTGTCGATCTCGCCATCGTTGCCGATGCGGGCAACGGTCTCGGTCATCGATTCCGGATTCTTGTCGACCGCGAAAACCCTGGCGCCCTCGCGGGCGAACAGCACCGCCGATGCCCGTCCATTGCCCCAGCCCGGGCCGACGCAGCCAGCCCCGACGACCAGCGCAACTTTTCCCTCGACCCGTCCCGGCATCGATGCCCTGTTTTGTTGCAGCGATATTAGAGCATGATCTGGAAAAGTGGATACTAGTTTTTCGAAAAGATCACGGTCTAGTGCAGCGGAAGCGTGAAAGAAATCACGCTACTGTCTTGAACGATGACCGCGGCGCCGCTCAAGCGGCCAGACAAGCTGGATCATGCCGTACATGAAGGCAGTGGTCAGACCAAACAGCATGATGCCATTGACCGCTTCAAGCGCCCCCATCAACCGCCAGCGAGGGGTCAGAAACACCTCCGAATGGCCATACGTTGTAATTGCGCTCAAAGAATATAACAGCGCTGATCTGTTATCCGGCAACGCGCCAAGAAAGCGAAAGGCTATGGCCCAAACGCCGGCCTCGACCGCAAGCAGAAATGTCGCCCACATCGTAGTGACGCCCATCACCATGACGAAGACGAAATCATAGCGGCGGTGATCTTTTACCCTTGCCAGAAATTCGTCGACCCGCACATTGAACAGGCCGAGACCGATCACGTGAAAAATCACCGTCAGAACGATAAGCGGCAGGCCCCACGCCCAATCCGCATCCCAGGCCGCTGCATTCTCCATCGCGAATTCACCCCCGCGAACTCATTGCTGAGCCCTAAGCCCCGCCTCATCGATGACCTTGGCCCACAGCGCAACTTGCGATTTTATAAGATCGCCGAGCTGCGCGGGCGTGCTACCGGCGGCTGCCGATCCAACCTTCTCGAATGCTTCGGCCACCTTGGGGTCCTTAAGAACTTTATTGGCGGCGCCATTGAGGCGGGCAATGTCCTCGAGCGGCGTTCCCGCCCTCACGGAAAAACCGACCCAGTCGAAGCTTGTCAGTTCAGGATAACCCGCCTCGGCCAGGGTTGGCACGTCCGGCAATTGCGGCAGGCGTTTCGCCGTCGTTACCGCCAGCGCGCGGAGCTGGCCGGATCCGATGAAGCCGAGCACAGGCGCGACCGCCATGAATTGATAGGTGTTGATGCCTTGCAGCAGGTCCGAGATGGCTCGCGGAAATTCCGTGTAGGGCACGTGTGTGGTGTGCACACCGGTCTTCAGCTTGAACAGTTCACCGATGATATGGGCCGGCGTGCCGACACCGCCCGAAGAGAACGTTCCTTTGTCGGGGTTGGCTTTCAGGTATTGCACCAACTCACCGACGGTTTTCGCCGGCGTGTTCGGATTCACCACGAGGACGTTGCCTGAAATCGCAAGCTCCGAAACCGGCGCAAAATCGGTGTCGAGGTCGAAATGGGCGTCAGGCACGAGCGTTTGCGAGACTGTGAGCGGGAAGCCAACGGTGAGGATCGTATAGCCGTCGGCAGGTTGTTTAAGCACTTCGTGTACGCCAAGCACCTGGCCGGCGCCGGGCTTATTTTCGACCACCATATTCCAGCCCTCGCTTTCGTTGATGGCATTGACGACGATGCGAGTGATGATGTCGGGTGGCGTACTGACCGAGGCCGGCACGATGACGCGAACCGGCCGCGACGGATAGGACTGCGCGTCCGCGTGCTGGGCAAGGACGATGAGGAAAGCCGCGATGACCAGCGGCGCAAACAAACCTCTGTGGAATAGACCCTTATAACCGGTCATTCTGTCCTCCCCGCCGATGCGCTGTTCTTATTGTGCAGTCTTAGACCGATGGTAGTTTAGCCTCCACGGTTGCACCAGCGCGGCCGGACCACGTGGGACGCAACGATCATGCAAGGCAATGCGGCTAACGCACGCACTGGAGCGCACGCAGAACTGCCCGGCGTCAAACTCTGGTTTATCGATAGCGGCGGCTCCGGCGAGCCGGTCATGCTGCTGCATCCGAACACCGGCACCAGCGAAACGTGGGAGCCGCAGATCGCCGCGTTGTCGCAAGCCGGATATCGGGTCATCGCGTTCGACCGGCGCGGCTGGGGTAAAAGTTTTGCCGACGAAAAGCCCGGCGCAAAACCGGGAAGCATCGCCGAAGATCTCGATGCGCTGGTCGGCTACCTCAAGCTCGATACGTTTCACCTGCTCGGCGTCGCTGGCGGCGGATTCATTGCCATGGATTATGCCGCGTGGCGACCGGAGCGGCTGTGCAGCCTGATCGTCGGCGCCAGCACCGGCATGATCCAGGACAAGGAAATTACCGACTTCATCGCGCGCATCGCTATTCCCGGAATACGTGAGCTGTCATCTCACTACCGCGAGATCGGACCGTCCTACCGCGGCTCGAACCCGGAAGGCGTGAAGCACTGGATCGAGATCGACGAGCACGCACGACAACCCGGCGCGGGCTTTCAGCCGTCGCTGCGCACGCCAAACACGTTGGCGAAGATTGCATCGATCACGGCTCCGGCGCTGGTGATTGCCGCGGACGCCGATCTTCTGGCGCCGCCTGGGTTAATGCGCATCTGGGCCGCACATCTGCGCAACCACGAGTGGGTCGTGATCCACGATGCCGGTCACGCCATGACCTGGGAGCAGCCCGGCCGCTTCAACGATATTGTGCTCGACTTTTTGCGGCGGCACTCGACAATGTAGTCATAGACACCAGCGGCCCCAATGTCCGCTTTTCGGGCGTGTTGGCGACATCTCGCTATCAGCGCCATAACGGATATTACCGGACCAGCCGACGGCTTCGCCTCGGTAGCAAAGGACCCATCAACGACATTGGCTGCTGCTCAGCAATACCGCCGAACTTGGCTCCTGAGCTTATATCGCTCCCGGTAAGGCGATCTGGGACGATTTAAGTCGAACTCACGCGGCGAAAGCGCGGCGGTTACGCTTAATCGGGGTTAATCGGTGGCAACCGGAAATTTAATAGGTCGCGGGCTAACGATGGGTGGAGTTGTGCCAGCATTTGGCCCGGGAGAATGGCCCAAGCGAGAAGTCGGATTTGAGTACGTCAATGCTGCGTCGTCTGTTGAATCCTGTCGTCATTCTTGGTGTTGCGATCATCGCTCTCTGCTGGAGCGAGGTCGCCTATCAGCTCAATAGCGACTACTCCGAGACGATCGATGTCGCCGTCGAGCGCGGCGACACCATGGCCAAGTTATTTGAGAAAGACACCATACAGCTGCTCAAGGGTATCGACACAACCTTGCTGCTGTTGCGCCAGGCCTACGAGAATGATGCGGAGAACTTCGATCTGGTCAAAACAGCTCGACAGAGCGGACTGGTCGGTGACGTCGCTACAGAATTCGCCCAGATCACGGCGGACGGCTTTCTCATCCAAACTACCTCGGGCCAGTTGGCGGCTCCAATCTACGTCGGCGACCGCAAGCACTTTATTGCGCAACTAAACAACCCCAAAGACGAGCTATTCATAGGCGATCCGGTCTCCCTGCGGTCGACAGGAAAATACTCAATCCCCGTAGCTCGACGCTTGCGCGCACCCGACGGGCGCTTCGCCGGCATCATCACCGGTCAGGTCAATCCGCTGTTTGCCGAACAATTTTCGCAAACTCTCAAACTTGGATCCGGCAGCAATATCAGCATTCGCGGTCTCGACGGAGTGCTGCGGGCTTCGTATGGCTTCGTCAGGCCACCAGAGCAGCAAACCGCCGTGATGAAGGAGGCGCTGACGCATGCCCCTAACGGCCACTTCTGGGGCGGCGGCGCCGCCGACGGCGTGACCCGCCTCGTCTCCTATCGAACGCTGGCGGATTTTCCGCTGGCAATCACGATCGGTGAAGGCGAGGAGCACATTTTCACCGACTTCCGTCATCGTTGCTTGATCTACTTTTTGATAGCGTCCGCCTTGACGTTGGTCACGGCTATGTTCGTTGTAATCATTCTGCAACGCCAGTTGGCACTCGAGCGCACCAACAGCCGGCTGGAGATGGTGATTGGGCAGTTCGACACTGCGCTAAGTCAGATTTCGCAGGGTATTACGATGTACGACGGCGACCAGAAACTGGTCGTCTGGAATGATCGGTTTGCAAAAATATACGGATTCCCGCCAGGATTGATCACACTCGGACGACCGTTTGGCGAGATCCTCGCGTATCAGATAAAGACCGGCAATATCGATCAGGATCCCGATCGCTACCTGGCGATTCGCATGGAGCGGCTTTTGAAGGATCGAAGCTATTCAGCGCAGCACGTGCTTACGAACGGCCGCACGGTCGCCGTCTTCAACCACGCGCTGGAGAACGGTGGATGGGTATCGACCCACGAGGACATCACGGATCGCAAGAACTCCGAGACTCGGATTGAGCAATTGGCGCATTTCGACACACTTACCGGATTGGCGAACCGCAACTTGTTCAAGGAGCGGGTCGAGGAAACGCTGGCGCGCTATCGGCAGCACAGAGGAGGATTTGCGGTCTTCCTTCTCGACCTGGACAAATTCAAGGGCGTCAACGATACGCTGGGCCATCAGGGCGGAGACTTGCTGCTCAAGAATGTCGCCAACCGAATCAAGACCGCAATCCGCGATGTCGATCTCGCCGCCCGCCTCGGTGGCGACGAGTTCGCGGTGCTCCTGCAGGCGAGTGAGGGCGGCCTGCGCGAACGTTCCGAAGCGCTGGCCGCGCGCCTGATCGAAACGGTCAGCGCCCCTTACGAGATCGACGGCCATCCGGTCGTCGTGGGTTGCAGCATTGGCATTGCCCTCATTCCGGAGCACGGCGAACGCATTGATGAAGTGTTGCGCAATGCTGACCTCGCCCTTTACAAGTCGAAGAACGCAGGACGCAATTGCTTCCATACCTATTCCACCAAGATGAAGGCGGAGGCAGATCAGCGCAGCGCGCTGGAAATCGATCTGCGTGAAGCGATCTGGGGCGACCAGCTCGATGTGCACTATCAGCCGGTCATCGAACTCAATACTGGGCGCGTGGTGTCGGTCGAAGCCCTGGCCCGTTGGAACCACAAGACTAAGGGCTCGATCCCGCCGTCTGAGTTCATCCCGGTCGCCGAAGACGCCGGGTTAATTGTCGAGCTCGGCAACTGGATCATGTTGAAGGCCTGCCACGATGCTATGCGAATGCCGAAGGACATCAAAGTCGCCGTCAATCTGTCGCCGGTTCAGTTTGCTAAATCAAATGTCGTCGAAGCGGCGATGTTCGCGACGGCCGAGTCCGGGCTCGCCACGGAACGCCTGGAGCTCGAGATTACCGAAGGCGTGCTGCTCGAGGAGAGCGAGCAGAACCTCGCTACTCTGCGACAATTGAAGGACATGGGCGTTTCGGTAGCGCTCGACGACTTCGGCGTGGGATTTTCGTCATTGGCCTATCTTACGGTGTTCCCGTTCGACAAGGTCAAGATCGATAAGTCCTTCATAAAACGGCTTGATCGTCCGGAGACCAGCGCGGTAATCGCGTCGATCGTCCAGCTCACAACCTCGCTCAATCGATCGACCGTAGCCGAGGGCATCGAAACTCAGGACCAGCTCGACCGGGTTCGGGCGCTCGGCCTCAAGTTTGGCCAAGGGTATCTGTTCTCGAAGCCAGTGCCGGCGAACGAATTGAAGTTCGAGTCCGTGAGCAGAGGCGACGCCAAGAGCAAGGCCGCCTGAATAATTGCTGCTCGCTTGATCGCGCTCTTGCCGCGCCACAGCGATTCCGAGAACCTTACACGCGGGACTGTGGTGGACGCCAGCGACGTCAGAAAATTTCGCGCCGGCATGTGTATGTACGCCATTTTCTTTATTGTCATGATGACCGCTCAATGGATCGCGGCAAGCCTTCAGGCGCCAACCCAGACCGACAACACTGAAGCATCGGCCTCTAGTTCGGTCTTGCCGCAGCTGCAATCGCCAAACTCCGGCCAATGACCTTTGCGCGCAGTCGCTATTTGACAGCAGTCACGCCTAGCAACTTCGTTCGCTGACGAGCCTTCGAAAAATTCATCCTCCAGCGTTGAATTACGGTCCGTCATCCGGATACTCGCGAGTACGGAATATCACCGTGAACCGCGCTGCGTAGGAGATTACCCGATTGCTGCTCAATGTCCGCTTTCTGGGCGAAGCAGCCATCGGGCCGCAATTATGAATACACTAGCAGTTGGGACATTGGCCGGTGACAATCTTGCTGACCTGCCACTTGTCCTTACCAGTCGAGATGATGTCGTCGACTTTCCAGGCGCCGTTCTCCTTGACCAGCAGATAGCGGAGCACGATGCGATCTTTCTCGTCGTGCGATTGAAAGTTCGCGACAACGACGGCCTGAGTGTCGTTTTGACTTTCCGTCGTTATTTTCAAATCTAGCACGCTCGGATCGTTGCAGGCGCATACCGGATCGAAATCGAGGTCGGGCTCATCGCCCTTGGGCGTGCGCTTTTCCATCGCCTTCAACTCGACCTGGAGATTCTTCGACAGGAAGCGCTTGCGGCTGGCCGGATCAAAGAATATCGAGGCGCCGTCGTCGTACTTGCCGCCCGGGCCGGCCGCGGCTTTGTAAATCGCGGCAACCACGTCGCTGGGGCTATCTGTCGCCGCAACGGCCGCGCGGCCGACACCCACGACCGCGCCAAACACGATGAACGACAATACATTTCGGCGCGACAAAGCTGAAGTCTGGCGGCGCAATGACTTTCCTCGTTCGTTCATGGTTCAGCCGAAACCTGTTTTGCAAATGTGATGGGCCACCATTTGGTCGCCTGCGGGGCTCGCAAAGTTCAGTCCATGCTAACGCGGAAGCTGATTTCGTCAGGCTTAGCCGCCGCGCTCACGGTGATCGTGGCCGGTAGCGGCGCACCGCCGGCGGCAAACGCCGCCGATCAAAGTGCTTCGTCGGCTTCCGCAGCCGCGCTGGTGGCCGAAGTTCGGCACAGCTTCACCATTCACGGCCAACCCATTCCGCCCGAGATATTCCGCGATTTTGGCGACGGCGATCTTGCGGATTCCGGAGCCATCTGGGTCACGATCGATGCCGCAGCCGCGATCGGCAGCAATCTCTACTTCGACCCGATCAAGCAGGACGGGAGTTACGTCAGCCAATCCAAGCCCACGCCGAACGGGGGCTACACCGAGCGGACGGCCTATAGCTTTGAGGGCACCACTCAGAACGGCCTGATCGTGCTCACCACCAGCTATTACGGCGGCGGCTCGGGAATCTTCTACTCGTTGCACATCGTCGATGTCACCGCGGCTCGCGGCTACGACATCGAGGGCAAGGTTTATCAGCGCATCAATCTGACCAATGTGCGCAGCGTGATCCTCGGCGATCGCTGGGAAGGTGAGCTTAAGATCTCGGGCAATGCCATCAAGATCGTCACCACCCGCAACGGGCCGGCCGACGAGAGCGCCCGTCCACCGGTGACGATTATCGCGCAACGGCCCTGACGGCTTTCGCCTCGCGGTTTAGCGGCGTTTTATGCCGTCGCTTCTATTGAATTGACTGGGCGTCGCCGGGCATACTTGTGGCGCACCAGTTCACCTCACAGTCCGAGTAGCACCGCGCCATGCCCAAACTCTACGAAGCCCTCGCAGAGGCCTTCCTTGCGGAAGGGAGTCGACACGCAGTTCGTCCTGATGGGCGACGGCAACATGCACTGGTCCACCGCCTTTGCCAAACTACCGGGCGTGCATACGGTCCACGTCAGGCATGAGCACGTTAGCGTAGCGGCGGCGACAGCCTACAACGTCGCAACCGGCAAACTTGCCGTTGCCTCGGTCACGTGCGGCCCTGGCGTGACCCAGTTGATGACGGCGCTGCCGGCCGCGGTTCGCGCCCACCTGCCGATGGTGGTGTTCGCCGGCGAGTCGCCGATCAACGCCAAGTTCTACAACCAGTACATCGACCAGGCGCCGTTGGTGACGGCGACCGGGGCGCATTACATCGCCGCGCATAGCGTACCGCGCATGATGGACTACGTGCGCGAGGCGTTCCACATCGCCAAGTACGAGCGGCAGCCGGTGGTGCTGGGCATTCCCTACGACCTGCAGAAGGTCGAATACATGGCCAACCAGCCCTACGAGACCTCGGCGATGTACCAGCCCAAGGTCGGGCGCATGCAGCCCGATCCCGAACTCATAGCCGAGGCTGTCGAGCGGCTCGCCGCGGCAAAACGGCCGATCATCTTCGGTGGCCGCGGCGTGCTGTGGTCCGGCGCACGCGATGCGGCGATCAAGCTCGCCGATCGTTGCGGCGCCTTGCTCTCCAACACGCTGCCCGCGCGCGGACTTTTCCACGACCAGCCGTTCGGGCTCGGCACCACCGGCAGCTACTTCACGTCACTGGGCCGAGAGATGTACGAGTCCGCGGACCTCGTGCTCGCGGTCGGCACCAGCCTGTCCTACTACGTCGGCGGCGGGCACTACTGGGGAAAGGCTTATAAGATCCAGCTGGACGATGCTCCACGCGGCTTGCGCGACGGGCAGAAGGCCGCCGACCTTTACGTCAGATCGGATGCGCTCGCCGGGGTCGAGGCTATCCTTGCCGGCCTCGACAAGAAGCTGGGCGCTGGCAAACCGACAGCGGCGGCTATCCGTTCGAAAGAACTCGCACATCGCATCGCGACCGAACCGCCGGACTCGATGCCATTCGACATCGAGCCTGGGGTTCTCGATCCGCGCGAAGTGATCCGCGCCATCGACGCGGTCGTGCCGAAGGATTGGGACTGCGTCGTCGGCGGCGGCCATCAGGCCTATTTCAACACCCAGATGCGAGGCAGGCCGGCGGAACGCTACACGACGGTCCGTGAATTCGGCGCGGTCGGCAACGGTCTGTCGTATGCGCTGGGAGTTGCGGCTGCGCGCCGGCAGGGCCGCGACGGCAAGGTCGTGCTGTTCGAAGGCGACGGCGGACTCCTGTTCCATATCCAGGAACTCGAGACGCTCAAGCGCCAAGGATATCGCATCCTGATCTGCGCGATGAACGACGGCGGATACGGCTCGGAGTTTCACAAGCTGCGCGCCGACGGCATCGACGACAGCCTGGCTGTGTTCGGCCGGCCACCGCTCGAAAAAATCGCGCAGGGCTTCGGCCTACGCGGCCATGAAATACGCGATGTGTCGTTAATCCCGAAGCTGTTTGCTGACTTCACGGCGCAGGGCGAAAGCGAAATCTGGAACATCCAGATCTCGGATAAAGTCACGGCGCCAGTGATCCGCCAGACCATCAAGCGCGGCCACGGCAATATGTGAGCGCCAGGATGGCTGCACCATGACAACCACGCCATGACAGTTCGCACCGGGCGCGAATTTCTCGCGGTCCCAGGACCGACCACGATCCCGGACGAAGTATTGCAGGCGATGCATCGCCCGGCAGTCGAATTGTATTCGCCGCCGCTGGTCGAACTGACCAACTCGCTATTGCGAGACCTTAAACGGCTGTTCGGCACCGCAGGGCAGACCTACATCTATATCGCCAACGGTCACGGCGCGTGGGAAGCGGCCCTCACCAACGTCTTGAGCAAAGGTGACAAGATTCTGGTGCTGGCGAGCGGCCGGTTCGGGCTCGATTGGGGAGAAGCCGCCAAGCGGATGGGTATCGGCGTCGAGGTTCTGGGCGGCGACTGGCGGCGCGCCGTGCGGCCAGCCGACGTCGAACGGCGGCTCCGCGACGACAAAGCCGGCGCGATCAAGGCGATCCTTGCGGTCCAGATCGAGACCAGCACCGGAATAGCCAATGATATCGAAGCTATCGGACGAGCGATCAAAGCCGCCGGACATGACACGCTGTTCATGGTCGATGCGGTAGCTTCGCTTGGCTGTGTACCGTTTGAGATGGATGCGTGGGGAGTCGATGTTGCGGTGTCGGGATCGCAAAAGGGCTTGATGTCGCCACCGGGCCTCAGTTTTGTCGCTGCCAGCGACCGGGCCCGCGCGATACATCGCAACGCCGGCTTGCGCACACCCTATTGGGACTGGACCGCCCGCGAAGCCGATACGCACTACCGCAAATATGCCGGCACGCCGCCTGAGCATCTTATTTATGCGCTGCGCAAGGCACTCGACCTGCTGTTCGACGAAGGGCTGGACAACGCTTTTATGCGGCACCGACTTTTGGCCGAAGCGGTGCGCCGTGCTGTCGGCTCGTGGCAGACCGGCAAGGTCATCGCGTTCAATGTGCTCGAACCCGTAGAGCGATCCGACACGGTGACGACAATTCTCATGGAGCCGCCCTTCGATCCGAGCCGATTGCGCGACTATTGTGAAGCCAAATGCGGAGTTGTGCTCGGCCGTGGTCTCGGCGAGTTGGACGGCAAAGCTTTCCGCATTGCCCATATGGGCTATGTCAACGCACCGATGATGCTCGGTACGCTGGGCGTCGTTGAAATGGGGCTTGAGGCGCTTGGTATTCCGCACGGCGAAGGCGGCGTTCAGGCCGCGATCAATTGGCTGAGCACAAGCGTGAAAGCTTAGGGCTTCGGCGGAAAAGTACGGCCTAGGGCAACGCCAGGAGCGCGCTGGCGACCCCCAGCATCACTAACGCCGACAGCGCCAGCGACCAGTGCACGCCGATCAGGCTGCCGACGAGACCGACCGACACGCCGCTGAAAGCACGCAAGCCAAGGCTCGCCATATTGTAAAGGCCAATGACGCGGCCGCGCATACCAAGCGGCGCGTTAAGCTGCACCAAGGTCTGCGCCATTGCGTTGAACGACAGTTCGAAGAAACCCGCGGTAAATAACAGGACAAGCGCCGCATAGTAATTCGTCGCCAGCGCGAAGCCGGTCAGCGCGCAGCTCCAGATCATGGCAAGGATGATGGCGGTGCGCGCTTTCGGCCTCAGCAGGTTACGGCCTTCCAGCGCTATACCGGCTACGAACGCGCCTGCGGCATCGGCCGCAAGCAGCATGCTGTACGACACGCCGGGATCGCCGTGGCCGAGGTCATGGGCGAAGCCCGGCATCTGCGCGCCATAGGCATTGCCAAGCACGAACGAGGAAAGGCCGGCCAGCGCTGTCATCGAGACGATAACGGGGAAGCCACGGATGTCGCGCGCTGTCTGCACGATGTCAGCGAGGCCACGCACCGCGCGCGGCGGTGGCGGCGTGCCCTTGCGGAAACGCGGACCGTAAGGCGCGTTGATCAGCCAGATCACCAGTGGCAGATAAAACAGCGTGTTGAGCAGGATGCCGTGCGCCGGTCCCAGCGCCAGCAGGATCACGCCGCCGACCGCAGGCCCGATCAGCACGCCGACATAACGCGCCATGGCATTGAGCCGCACCGCGCTCATCAGGTCGGCAGGACCGACCACGTCATAAAGCAGAAGCTGGTTCGGCGTTTGCCACAGCACGCCGGCGCAGCCGTGGATCACCAGCAGCACCATGGCATGCCACATCTGCAACGTGCCGGTGATGAAGAAATAGCCCCAACCGAGCGACGCCGTGATGAACAGTCCCATGCCGCACTGGATGAGGCGGCGCGGATCGAACTTGTCGGCGAGCGCACCGGACGCAACCGAAAACAGCAGGAACGGCAGCCAGTGCGACAGCACGGCGAAACCCGCCAGCGCCGGCGAATGGAACTTCTGATACAGCATCCAGTAACTGATGACGTGCTCGATATTGTCCGCCATCATCGCGATGACATAGGTGAAGAACTGCGCCTGAAAGCCGCGATGTCGCATCGCTGCAAAGGATCGCGGTGCGGGCGCCGGCTGCGGCGCCGCTGTCTCAATCGACGGCCTGACGTTCAAGGGATTGCTTTCATCAAAAGAGGCGCGCTTGAGCTGCAGTCTTGGGCGCAGCGGCCCGGCGCCGGCTGCTGATTTAAGGAAATCGACGCCGCACTTATAGCGGCCATGTTGCAGCGCAACGATAGGCCGCAGACCTTGGCAGCAATGTCTGGAGCGCAACGCTCAACGTGCGTTGACAGGCAAGACTGGACTTATTCCATTTTGATGCCGGCTGCCTTCACCACTTTGTCCCATTTCTGCTGATCGGCCCGGATCAGTGCGGTGAACCGGTCCTGCGGCAGCGCCATGACGGTGAGCTGTTGATCGGAAAACTGCTTCACGACCGCGGGATCGCCGAGAACCTTTTGCATCGCCGCCGTCAATTTATCGATAATCGGTTTTGGCGTGCCTGCCGGCGCGACCATGCCGACCCACGGCGCCATTTCGAAGCCCGGCACGGTTTCCGCCACGGCCGGCCAATCCGGGAAATCCGGCATGCGCTTCGGCTCGGCGACGGCAAGCACCTTGAGCTTGCCGTCTTTAACGTAAGGCAACAACGTCGCAACATTGTTGAACTCGATCTGCACTTCGCCACCGATGATGCCGAGCGCAGCCGGCCCCGTACCCTTATAAGGGACATGCAGCATCTGCGTGCCGGTCGCGTCCGTAAACAGCACCATCGCCAGATGGCTGAAGTTTCCAACGCCTGCCGAGCCGTAAGCGATGCCGTTCGGCTTCTGCTTCGCGAGCGCAATCAGCTCGGCAATGGTGTTGGCGGGAAATGACGTATTGGCGGCCAGCATTCCCGGCAGGCGAACCGCCGTACAGATCGGGATGAAATCCTTCAACGCATCGTAAGCGAGATCTTTGTAGAGGTAGAGATTGACCGTCATCGACGTGTCAGCAGTGAAGCCGATCGTGTAGCCGTCGGGCTCGGACTGCTTGAGCGCGGTCAAGCCAATCGCACCATTCGCGCCGCCGCGGTTGTCGATATAGATCGGCTGGCCCAGAATTTGAGAGACATGATCCGCCATGATCCGGGCAACGACGTCGGTGCCGCCACCCGCGGGATAAGGCACGATCATGTGGATCGGCTTCGTCGGCCAGTCCTGCGCGACAACTGGCGCCGTCGCGAGACACAAAAAGCCGAGTATGGCCGCAAAAGCGGCCGCGGATTTCCTCATCAGAGTTCCTTCCCAATCCTGAACATTTCGTCGTTTTGTTTTGAGGCGCGATTGTAGTGAGGTCGCCCGGCTCGACAAGGCGCGGAATGACGCAAATAATGGCGGCAAAACCGGAGGAGCCGCGAGGAGTACCAACATGAGCACAAAAACGCTTAGTCCCGAGGCGATGGAAAAGCGCGTTGCCCGTTTCAGCAAGTTGCAGAGCTATCAGACGCAGAATTTCGATGCCCACGGCATCCCGCCAGGCGCGGTGGAAAAGATCACCGCACGGAAGGTCTTCCCGGTGATGGCGCCGGCCGACTATCAGGGCCGCAGCGCCGGCGCGCCGGTCAAAGGCCCGCGTGGCCTGATCGTGACCATTGCCGAATGCGAAGCCGGCAACGGCCCCGGCTTGCACCGGCACCTCAACACGGTCGAGAACTTCATGTGCCTCACCGGCCGGTTCGAGATCGCCTGGGGCGACAATGGCGAGCACAAGCTCGTGCTCGATCCGCTCGACATGATCTCGGTGCCGCGCGGCGAGAACCGCAGCTTCCGCAACGTCTCGAACGAACCCGGCCGGCTGCTGGTGATGATCGTCCCGGAAACCGACGAGCAGGTCGACCCGATCTCCTACGCGCCGTCACTGGCGAAGGAGATCGAGGCCGAATACGGCAAGGGTGCGCTCGAAGGCTTGCAGAAGATCGGATTTAAGTTCGAAGAGCCGGCGGACGCGTAACCCCCCGTCCTGTCATCATCCGCCAACGGGTCCGGCCCGAAGTGGCCGGCCCGATGACAGGCTCCGGCGGATGATCCAGTAAACGCAAGAGCTGCCGGTAATTATCGGCGACACGGAATACTGGATGCCCCGCCTTCGCGGGGCATGACAGTCGTCACACCTTGACCTTCTCGTCGGCGGCAACGCGTCCGACTGCCTCACGCTTGAGCATGCGATCTTTGTGGGCGGTGTAGTTCTTCAACTCGCCCATCGGCAGTTCGCGGCGCACACCCCACGTGTAAAAGACGAAGGCATAGGGATCGAGCACGGAGTAGCTATCGAGCAGCCATTCACGGTTCGCCAGCATGCCGTCGATCTGCTTCAGGTAGCCGTGGTAGCTCTTGAGCCCCTGCTCCTTGATGCCCGGAAACGCTGATTGATCGGCAGTGTAACGCTCTGGCCGCCCGACATGGGCGTGGGCGGGATGCACGCTCCCGGCAAAGAAGCCGATCATCGACAGCGCCTTTGCTTCAGCCTCCGAATCTTTCGGCCAATAGCCGAACCGCTTGCCGAGATACGGCAGGATCGCGGTATTCTCGGCGAGCGGAAAACCGTCATCGAGACGCAGCACCGGAACGCGGCCCTGCGGATTGATTTTCAGATAGGCTTCCGTGCGCTGCTCGCCGCCGGCGAGATCGACCTTGGTCGGCGTATATTTCTCACCGCTCTCCTCAAGCACGATATGAGACGCCATCGAGCACGCGCCGGGTGCGTAATAAAGCTGCAACATTAGTACTTCTCCGTGAGAGACGCTCGTCCGCCAACCGTCATCATCCGCGAAGGCGGATGATCCAGTAAACGCTAGCGTCGTGGGTGGCTATCAGCGACATGGATTAGTGAATACTCCGCCTGCGCGGAGCATGACAGCGTATAGTCAAACGTTGCGATCGAGCAATTCGATCGAGACGCCTTCTGGCGCCTTGATGAAGCAGACGCGCGTTCCCGGCCGCACGGTGGTCGGTTCACGCGTAAATTCAACGCCTTTTTTCTTCAGGTCCGCCGCAATCTCGTCGATGCCGCTCACCGAAAGCCCGAAGTGATCGAGGCCGCGATAGGGGATGGTCGGGGCCGCATTGGTCCCATCGCCGTTGGCGACCGGCGCGATAAAGATACTGGCGCCGCCAAGCTTGAGATCGATGCGCGGCTTGCCTTGCTGCATGGTGCGGATCACTTCGGCGCCCAGCTTTTCCTCAAACCATTTCGCCATGGCTTCCGGATCGGCGGTACGCAGATGAATGTGATCCCACGTGTACTTGGCCAAAGTGACCTCCCTGATTGAACCTGATTGTCGCAGTTACCCGACGGAATTATGACAGGTCGCAACGGGGGATGTCATCGGCCTTGTGGCAGGACGCACCGTGCGAACGGCGATTGCGGCTTTAATCAGCATTTTATGGCTCGCCAGTGCGGCCTGGGCTGACACCGTCGAGCTGACGGATGCGCTGCCGAGCCGCCCGGACCTCACCTATTTCAATTTGATGAAGCTCGTTGTCACCGACCTTGAGGTTAATCCGCCAGAACCGCCTACAGCGCACACAATTGTTCCCTACCGGCATATCGAAGGTGACAAGGCCAAGACCGACCCAGCCGGACCGCTCACGGTTCAGTCCCTCAGTCCGCTCCAGATACGTGCGGGCGGCACCCCGTGGCTCGTGCTGCTGGCTGACTTCGGCGAATCCGATGGAGACGTCACCGAGTTCGTGCTTCTTGCGCTTTTCGATACGACGATGAAACCGAAGCTGCTCGACGTCGTCGAAGTCGGTCGCGATCGGTTGACCGGATTTGGCACGCCTGCGCTTACGCCGCTTGGAAACGGCACGGATCTTATCAACATCGACAGCGACCATTTCAATTCGAACGAGGATTTTGTCGTCAACGAACTGCTGTTCGTGCGCAACGACCGTTTCGAGCTGGTCGACTCGCTGTTCACGTTCGACGTGAAAATGTGCGCGTTCGCACTGACCGAAGAACCATCTGTCTCCACACGCCTCGCGC
Organism: uncultured Alphaproteobacteria bacterium; assembly: GCA_963742215.1. Classification (GTDB taxonomy): domain Bacteria; phylum Pseudomonadota; class Alphaproteobacteria; order Rhizobiales; family Xanthobacteraceae; genus BOG-931. The sequence continues at coordinate 68,605 of CAVULJ010000010.1, read as the reverse complement.
ATGGCGAACGCTATCGCAGGATTTTGCTGAGCGTTCGGGAAAAGCGAGAAGTAATGCCCGACGCCGCAGGCTGCGACGACAAGCCCCCTCGCCCCTTCGCGCGAAACTATAGCACCGTCTATCGCTGGGACGCGCACCGTGGCCGGTTCGTCGCGATCTCAGGCAACATGAAAAAGCTCGACGCCGAGAACGACAGGCTGATGAACCCCAATTGAGCTAACCTTGAGCTAGCCCCACAGCTCCTTGGTCGCGAGCCGCGCACCTTCCGCCAGCACTTGCAGCTTTGCCCAGGCAATCTGCGGATGAATGCGCCCGCCAAGGCCGCAATCGGTACCGGCAATGACGTTCTCGCGCCCGACTACTTTCGCATAACGCACGATGCGATCAGCGACCACCTGCGGATGCTCGACGATATTGGTGGCGTGGCTGACGACGCCGGGAATGAGCAGCTTGCCGTCAGGAAGCTTCGCGTCCTGCCACACCCGCCACTCATGCTCGTGGCGGACATTGCCTGCCTCCACCGAATAGGCGCCGGCGTTGACGCTCAGCACCAGGTCGACGATGTCGGCGAGCGGAATGTCGGTGGTGTGCGGACCGTGCCAGCTTCCCCAGCAGATATGCAGGCGGATGAGATCCTGTGGCAAGCCGCGTATGGCATGATTGATGGCCTCCATGCGCACCGCTTCGAATTTCTTGAATTCCTTGAGCGGCGGCTCCGGATTGATCATGTCCCAGTTGTCGGGAAGGCTCGGATCGTCGATCTGCAAAACGATGCCGGCATCGACGATGGCCTTGTATTCGTCATGCATCGCATCTGCCGCGGCGAACAGGAATTCTTCCTCGGTCTTGTAATAGACGTCGGCGCTGCGGGCGAAGCTGCCCGGGCCGATCGAGCACATGAAGCCCTCTTCGACGCCATTCGCAGCCATTGCTTTTTTCAGATTGGCAATGTCGGCTTGCAGCGCGGCGTGCCCGGTATATTTGATCGGGCCGGTACAGGTCGGCCGCCCGACCGGCCGGCGCGCAGAGCTGCCGAGCAGGCCGCCGCTCGACTCAGGATCCTGGTAGAACTCGGCGAAGGTCTGCCAGTCGCGGCGATTGGCAAACGATGTCAGCGCCAGATCGGCGACGCTCGATTTCTTGTGCTGCTCATGGGTCGCGGCAGCGGCGGTGCCGGCCGGCGAAAATCCCGACATCCGCGCGAAGGCGTAATTCCACCAGGCGCCATAGTCGTAATTGCCGGCAACCGGCTTGCCGAATTCGCCGTCGTCGGGAATGTCGATGCCAAGCTCGCGCTGTTTCTTCACGACGTCGGCCACGGACGCGGCCAGCACGCTCGTGAAGGCCGGATCGTCGCTGCGTTTTTGGCCGGTGGCGACCTCCTTGCTCATGGCGACAAGATTTGCCGGCCGCGACAGGCTTCCGGCGTGAGTGGTGATAATACGATCGGTACTGCGCTTCATGACCCGGCTCCAGCAGACTACGACAGGATTGAATGTTAGTGAGCCGCATGCGAAGGCGCCAGCGCGCGCGTTGACGCCATGCGTAAATGCTGTCCGCGCGCATAGGCCGCATCTTCCCACGGGGCAGCGCTGCGGCATTGTTGGGCAAAGCTATCGAGGGAGACCATGACATGAATCGCTGGACGTTCGCCGCCGCGCTGATTGCATTTTTGATGCCGGCGCTGACCGCCATCGCCGACGACTATCCGTCGCGGCCGATCCATGCCATCGCCTCGCAAGGCCCCGGCGGCTTGAGCGATCTGTTCATGCGCGCGCTGGGCGACCAGCTCGGCCCGATGCTCAACACCTCGATCGTGGTGGAGGACCATGCCGGCGCCGACGGCACGGTCGGCGCCAAAGCTTGCGCCGCCGCCACGCCCGACGGCTACACCATTTGCATCATCACCGACCAGGCGCTGGTCATCAATCCGTTCCTGCCCGACGCGGATTTCGATCCGGCCAAGACCTTGGTGCCGATCGCGCGGCCCTATTATCTGACGCAGATGTTCGCAGTGAGCACGTCGCTCGGCGTCAAAACTTTTCCCGAGCTTGCGGCGCTGATCAAATCCAAACCCGGCACGTTCAACTATATGGCGGCGTCGCTTTCGAAAGTCGCCTTCATGCAGGACTTCAACCAGAAGAACGGCACCGATGTGGTGCGCCTGCCGTTCAAGGGCGGCGGCGACGCAGTCAACGCCATGCTCAACGGTTCGACGCAGATTGCGATCTTCGGCATCGGCAATCTGATCTCCTACATTCAGGCTGACAAAATCATCGGCTTGGCAATAGACGGCGACGAGCGGTCGCCGCTTGATCCGAGCATCCCGACCTTCAAGGAAGCCGGCTACACGCAGCACATTTCCGCGACCTTCTTCGGCATCATGGCGCCCACCGGCACGCCGCAGCCGATCATCGAGAAGCTCAACAAGGCAATCGTCGCGGTCGAATCGAAACCAGACTTTCAGCAGAAATTTCTGATCAGCCGCGGACTGTCACCGAACCTGGAATTGGCCGAGCAGTTCGCCAAAGAGCTGGTTGCCGATCGCGTCGAAGGGCTTTCGGTGGTGAAGGCCTCAGGACTTTATCCGGATGTGAAGTGATCCTCTCCCGCACACGGGAGAGGATCGTAGACAGTCCCGAGCGGCTCAGATCAGCTGTCCGGGATTTTTGCGGTATTTGTTCACGATCGCATCCGCCGACAGATAGGCCAGCGCCTGGATCGTCAGAGTCGGATTAAATCCAGCCCCCATGGTCGGAAACGTCGAGCTTCCGATCAGGAACAGATTCGGATGATCCCAGGTCTGGCCGTATTTGTTGACCACCGAGTCCTTTGGATCAGAGCCCATGCGGGTGCCGCCTTCGTGGTGCGCGCCCGGCGCTCCGGCCGGACTTGCGGGCGTCGGCCAGACATGCGGACCGCCCATCGCCTGGCCGATCTCGACCAGTTTCTTCTGCACGAACTCGACGCGGGCACGTTCGCTTGGCCGGCGCCAGTCGTAGGTGACGCGCGGCGCCGGCAAGCCCCACGCATCGCGCACGTTCGGATCGAGATCGATGGTCTGATCCGGAAACGGCAGGTTCTCGGTCTGCGCCACCATGGCGCCATGGCGCGCATAGTACTTGGCGAAGAAGTCGCGATAAGCCGCGCCCCAATACGGAGTGCCCGGGGGCGGACCTACTGTCGAGAACGCGATCGGACCGCCTTGCAGGTTTGGCGTGCCGATCGATAGCTGCGCGCCACGGATGAAGCCGAGGCCGGAGTGATCGAAGTTGTCGGCGTTGAAGTCGTCGATCGTGTGTTTCTGGGCGCTCGGTCCCATGAAGTTATTGACGTAGCGATCGTCGAACGTGACGAACACGTTCGCCATGATGTGCGCCATGATGTGCTTGCCGAGCTGCCCGCTGGAATTGGCAAGCCCGTTCGGGAACTTCTCCGTCTTCGACAACAGCATCAGCCGCGTGTTGTCGTAGATGAAGGGCGCGACGATAACGATGTCGGCTTCGATCGTGTTGTCGGAGCGGTCCGGGCCGTAATACGAAACGCCCGTCACCTTGCCGGTGTTATCGCTGTTGACGCGATGGCACATGGCGCCGGTGATCAGCTTGAAGTTGCCGGTGGCTTCGGCCTCCGGCAGCTTGGTCACCAGGATCGACGACTTCGCCCCGACGTGACAGCCGAACGCCTGGCAGAAGCCGCAATAGGTGCAACCCGGCCTGCCGTTATAGGGCTCCGACACGATCGCGCGCGGCGACGAGAATGGATGCAAGCCGAGCTTGTTGGCGCCGGCTTCGAACAGGATCGCCGATTGATCCACCAGCAACGGCTTGAGCGGATATTCCCGCGACCGCGGCGCTTCGAAGACATTGCCGCCTTCGATCTTCTTGCCCTGGATGTTGCCGGCCTTGCCCGAGACACCCAGTTCGTACTCGGCCTTGTCGTAGAACGGCTCCAGCTCCGCGTAGCTCACCGGCCAATCGACCAGCGAGGAGTTATCCGGAATGGCGGACGCGCCGTAGCGCTCAATGGTCTTGGTGCGCACGCGGAAATCATCTTCGTGCATGCGCCAAGACAGCGTACCGTAATGCACCGTGCCACCGCCGGCCTGATTGCCGTTGTTGAGCGAAGGCATCGGATTAGCGCGCGCGTTGACGTTCGGCCTCCAGGTCACAGGGTCGCGTTTCGGACTGGGACGCAGATCTTGCCGCTCGAAATAGCGCAATTCATCATGCGGCTCGAAATCTTCGGTCCTCAATTTCGGACCGCGTTCGAGGCCGACAACTTTCATGCCAGCTTTGGCAAGCTCGGCGGCGATGATCCCACCGACCGCGCCGACGCCCACAATCACAACATCGGTTTTCTCGGTTGCCATGGCTCAGCCCTCCTTCGCCCGTGATTGCAGGCCGATGATCGGCTCACGCGTGAAGGCTTGCGTGCTTTTCATATCCTCCGGCGTATAGAGCGGCTGTGCGCCCGGAAAGCCGATCAGCCGCCAGCCGACGAAGTTTTTGTTCCCGCCGTAAACCGGATCGGCGAACATGCCTTCCATGGTGTGCGTGCGCACCGTGGTGAAGAACGCCTGCGCCGCCGGCCATACGAATTCGGCGGCCTTGCCCTGCTGAAGCGCAGCTACGGTCTCGTCCTGCTGCTCCGCAGTCAGCGCGGCGGAATTCCTTGCCGTAGGCTTGCTTGCAATGGGCGTCGAGTTGCGCGAGCCCGCAGCGATAAAAGTATTGCTGGTCTTCGTAAGCGCCCGCGAGTGCAAGATCGATGTAGTTGGTAACGCCCGCATCGGTCGCTCCGGGTGCGCCCGGAGCACCGGGCATCAGCCGTTCGGTCAGCGCGGTGACGGTGCGGGTATCGTCATCATTGAAGAAAGCCCCATGACTGCCGTTCATGGCATGCATGGCTTGATCGGCCGTCGGCATTGCCGCCGGCGCGTCCGCCGCGGCGTGATGCTGCGGTCCATCTTTGGCTAAAGCATCGGGAACCAGCGCGACGCTCGCCGCAGCGCCTGCTCCGATCGCCGTGCCGACCAGGAACGCACGGCGTCCTTCATCATGTTTTGTCATGATGTGACTCCTCCCTTTTTCCGAGCGACTGACGCGCTTTGGGCCCATTTGGCCGGGCGTCTTGATCGCAATCAGAGTGTTCCTTTTGTCACCCGCAGGCAAGCGCAGGAACGCATATCGCTCCGCGTTCGCGCATACGACCCGCGCCGCCCGGCGATAGCCGCAATATTGACAAGCCGCGGAGCGGTGGGGACCATGCCTTCAGGGAGGCACCGCGCGTGAATACAACGATAATGAAGATCGCGGGCATCGATCTCGAAGTTCTGGATTCCGGCAACGAGAACGCGGCCAAATCGAAGCCACTGCTCTTTCTGCACAGCGGCATGGGCTACGATCCGTGGCAGCCGTTTGCAGCCGAACTCGCCAAGCAACGTCGTGTTATTGCGCCGTCGCATCCGGGATTTGGTAAATCGAGCCTGCCGGAATGGCTCGATAGCGTTGACGATATCGCCTATCTCCATCTTGAGCTTCTCGATCGGCTTGGTGTCGAGCAGGTCGACATGGTTGCTTGTTCGATTGGCGGCTGGATCGGGGCCGAGATGGCGAGCAAAGCGCCGCAGCGGTTTCGCCGCGTCGTGCTGATCGGACCCGTTGGCGTCAAGCTCGGCTCTGCCGACAAGCTCGACATCCCCGACATTTTCGCGATGCCGCAAACCGATGCCGACAAGCTGATTTACAAGGATCCGGAAAAATTACTGCCCGATTTCGGCAAACTGCCTGACGCTGAGCTCGCGACCATTTTTCGCGCGCGCGAAACGCTGGCGCTGCTTGTGTGGGAGCCGTGGATGCACAACACCAAGCTCAAGCGCCGTCTGCATCGCGTGACCGCGCCGGCGATGTTCGTCCGCGGCGACAACGACGGACTCGTTTCGGCAAACTATCTCGATGGCTACGCGAAGCTGCTGCCGAACGCTCGGACAATGACGATTTCCGGTGCGGGCCACCTGCCCTATCTCGAACAGCCGCAAGCACTCACGTCGGCAATCAGCGAATTCCTGGAGAAATGACATGAGAGCGTGGCATTTCAGCGAAACGGCCTATCCGTATCTGCCGCCCGCCGACAGCTATCCTTCCATCCGCGTGTCGCTGCCGAACAAGGTCTATGACCCGGCCAAAGGCGCCGCGCTCTACGATCGTTATATCGACGAGTGGCTCATCGCCGAGGACGAAGGCGTCGAGATCATGCTCAACGAGCATCATCAGACGGCGACCTGCGTCGACCCGGCCGCGCCGCTGATGCTGGCGGCGCTTGCTCGCCTGAGCAAAAAGGCGCGGCTCCTGATCCTCGGCAATCCGATCGCCAACCGCCGGCAGCCGGTCCGTGTGGCCGAAGAAATGGCGATGATCGACGTGCTCTCGCACGGCCGGCTGGAGGCCGGCTTCGTGCGCGGCGTGCCGTATGAAATCCTTCCGGCGAACAGCAACCCGGTGCGCATGAATGAACGCCACTGGGAGGCGCTCGATCTGATCGTCAAATGCTGGACCCAGCATGACGGGCCGTTCAGTCACGAAGGCCGATTCTTCCATCATCGCGCGATCAACATCTGGCCACGCCCGATCCAGCAGCCCCATCCTCCGGTGTGGGTGTCGACGACCAGCACCGGCGGCGCCGCGCAGGTCGGCGCGCATGGCTACGTTCAGGCCACGTTCCTCACCGGGTTCGATACCACAAAGCGCATTTTCGAGGGCTATCGCAAAGGCTGGCGTGACGCGGGACGCGGCCAGGATGTGCCGATCGACCGCCTCGCCTACGCGGCACTGATCTACGTTGGCGACACAGAATCGCGCGCACGGGCCGGCGCCGAGAAGCTGCTTTGGTATGTCCAGGCCAACAAGGTGCCGCCGCATTTCGCCAATCCGCCGGGCTATGTGCCGGTGGCAATGAACGTGCAACTGGCGCGCGGCGCGTACAACGTTGTCAGCGCGTTTGGTACCAAGCAGGCGACCGTCGATGGGGCTCTTGAGGCCGGCACCATGTTTGCCGGCACACCGGATCAGGTCCTGTCACAGATCAGAAAGCATTCGGACCACGTCGGCGGCTATGGTCAGCTCCTGATCATGGGTCAGGCCGGGTTCCTCGAGCACGACGACACCGTGCACAGCATCCGGATGTTTGCGCGCGAGGTCTATCCGAAGCTGAAGGAACTTTACCCGGATACGATGATCTCGGGGTTCGAGCACGCAAAGGCTGCGGCCGCCGCAGGCTGAGCACATGGACATGGTTCGAGACGCGGCGCGGAGCTTGTCATCGGGCCGGCCACTTCGGGCCGGACCCGTTGGCGCCGCTTCTCACCTGAGGGTCTTTAGACGCTCAGATAATTCCGCAGCACGAACTCGTTACCTTCGAGCTCCGCCGTGGTGCCGGTAAAGCAAATCGTGCCCTTGTTCATGACGTGATGGCGGTCGGCGACGGCAAAGGCTGCGCGCAAGTTTTGTTCGACCAGCAGGATCGCCAGCCCTTCACCTTTGAGGCGTTTGAGCACCTCGATGATCTCCTGCACGATCAGCGGCGCAAGCCCCTCGGACGGCTCATCGAGCAGCAACAGCGAAGGATTGAGCATCAGCGCGCGAGCAATCGACAGCATCTGCTGCTCGCCGCCGGAAAGCTGAAAGCCGAGATTGCGTTCGCGGGCGTGAAGGCTCGGGAACAGATCGAAAATTCTTTGCAGCGTCCAGCCGCCTTTGTCCGTCTGCCGCGCGAATACGGTCAAATTCTCTCGCACTGTGAGGCTCGAAAAAATGCAGCGCTCCTGCGGCACCAGACCGAAACCCAGCCGTGCCACCGCATAAGGCGGCAGCGCGCCTATGTCGCGGCCTTTGTAGCTGATCGAACCGGCGCGCGGATGCAGATAGCCCATCACAGTCATGATCGTGGTGGTCTTGCCGGCGCCGTTGCGGCCCAGCAAACACACCACTTCGCCTTCGCGCACCGACAGGGACACGCCGTGAAGGATGTGGCTGTCGCCGTAATAGGCGTTGACGTTGTCGAGCGCGAGCATTTAGTGCGTCATCCCCAAATAGACTTCGCGCACGCGATCGTTGGCCTGAATTTCGGACGGCGGTCCACTGGCCAGAACCTTGCCGTAGTAGAGCACGGTAATGCGGTCGGCGACCGAGAACACGACCTGCATATCGTGCTCGATCATCAGCAGCGAAAGGCTGCGCGGCAACGAGCCGATCAATTCGATCATGCGGGTAGTTTCCGCAGGTGACATTCCCGAGGTCGGCTCATCAAGGAGAAGCAGTTCCGGTTCGCCGGCAAGTGCAATTCCGATCTCAAGCTGGCGCTGTTCGCCATACGACAGATTGCGCGCCAGCCGGCCGCCATCGCCATCGAGATGAACCTGCCGCATCAGCCCTCGTGCGCGTTTAATCAGCGCCACGTCGCCGCCCGCCGACCTAAAGCAATCGAGCGGATTGCCGAACTTCACCGCCAACGCCAGCCGCAGATTCTCGATCACGCTGAGATTATGAAACAGATTATTGCGCTGGAACGTGCGCGCCACGCCCATGCGACTGATGCGGTTTGGTGACAGGCCCGCGATATCACGGCCCTTCAGCGCGATACGGCCTGATGTCGGCGCCAGCTGGCCGCCGATTTGATTGATCAGGCTGGTTTTGCCGGCACCATTCGGCCCAATGACGACGTGCCGTTCACCCGGCGCGATGGAAAGGTTGACGTCGTCGGTCACCACGAGGCTGCCAAAGGAGCGGCGCAGATGCTCGATGTCGAGGATGTTCACGACCGCGCCGCGCCCCATCGCAATTTCTGCACCGTGCCCCAGATACCGCCGGGAAAGAACATCACGCAGCAGATGAAGATCACACCGATGATCGTCAGCCAATGCTCGCTGTAGGAGCTGGCGACATTCTTCATCAACAGGAACACCGCTGCACCGATCGGCGGCCCGATCAGCGTGCCAGCGCCGCCGAGCATAGTCATGATGAGAATGTCGCCCGAGGCAGTCCAGTACAGCGCGTCCGATGAAATGAAGCCGTTGAAAATCGCATAGAGCCCACCGGCGAGACCGGCGAAGCCGCCGGCGATGACGAAAGCAAGCAGCTTGTAGGCCCGTGTCGGATAGCCGATTGCCAGCATCCGCTGTTCGTTCTCGCGGATGCCGACAAACACGTGGCCGAGCGGGGCGTTGATCAAGCGCCGCAGCGCGAGAAAGGCTCCGACAAAGAACAGCAGCGTCATGAAATACATGACGAGCGAATGGTCGAGATTAAAGCCAAAGAAGCCCGGCTTTTCGGCAAGCGCCATGCCGTCCGAGCCGCCCGTCACGTCGCGCCACTTCAAGGCAACCGAGAACACCAGTTGTGAGAACGCCAAGGTCAGCATCAGGAACGGAATTCCGGCAAGCCGGACGCAAAAGAATCCGATCAATGCCGCGCCGCCGGCCGCGAGCAGCACGCCGGCCGCGAGTCCGATCCAGGCATTGATCCCGAACTGCGCGCTGAGCACGCATACCGCATACGCTCCGAGTCCATAGAATGCCGCATGTCCGAGCGACATCAAGCCAGTGAACCCGAGTATCAGGTCGAGGCTCATCGCAAAAATCGCAAAGATGAAGATCTCGGAGACCAGCGCCCGCGGATAGTCGCTCAGGAAGAATGGCAGGATCAGCAAAACCGCCAGTACGACAAGTCCGGCAATGCGTCTTCCCGCTGTCGCTGGAGCAGCCGTGCCGGTGACCGCCGAGGCTGCGGAAACATCGGAGTATTTGATGCCGAACAGGCCCTGCGGCCTGATGAGAAGCACAACGATCATTGCCAGATAAATCAGGAATAGCGCGAGGCTTTGCAGATAAGCCTTGCCGAAGGTGTCGGCGATGCCGATCAGCAGCGAGCCGATAAAAGCGCCGCGCAGACTGCCCATGCCGCCGATCACGATGACGATGAAGGCCGGGATCAGGATTTCGGCATCCATGCCCGGATAGAGGCCGAGCACCGGCCCGGCCGCGACGCCGCCAAGGCCCGCTAAAGCGACGCCAAATCCGAATATGCCGGTGAACAGCAGCGGAATATTGCCGCCAAGCCCCGCCGCCATCGCCGCGTTATCGACCCCCGCGCGCACCATCGCGCCGATGCGGCTGCGCTCAAGCACGAGCCAGAGCAAAACAGCAATCGCGAATCCGAATCCGATCAGGAACAGGCGGTAAGCTGAAAAGACACCAGCGCCGATTTGCACCGAGCCCTGCAATATTTCAGGCGTCGGCAGGCGCAGCACCGTGCGGCCCCACACGGTCTGCACCAGATCGTAGAAAACAAAGGTGAAGCCGAAGGTCAGCAGCACCTGATCCATGTGGCCGCGCGCATATAGCGGCCTCATGAATAAAACCTCCATGAGCACGCCGAGCACGGCGATCGGAATCGGCGCCAGGATGAGCGCGAGCCAAAAGCTGCCGGTCAGGTGGACGATCGAAAGGCCGATGAACCCGCCCAGCATGAAAAACGAGCCATGCGCGAGGCTGACGACATTCATCAGGCCGAAGATCAGCGACAGACCGGCCGCCATCAGGAACAGCAGCACGCCATACACCAGCCCATTCAGCAGCTGGGCGACGAGCAACTCCATACGGCCCTCAGGCTGACTGGTTACGGTGTATGGGCGCGCTCAGTAGATCTTGTGGCCGGGATCCTGAACCTGGTTCGCGGTCGAAAGCACCTTGGTGGTGATCTTGTCGCCGCTCTCGATCACCTGCGCGATGTAGATGTCCTGGATCGGATTGTGCGTAACCGGATCGAATTTGAACGGCCCGCGTGGCGCCTTGAAGCTCACCTTGGCCATGGCTTCGGCGAGCTTGTCTTTGTCGGAAGCATCGCCATCGGTCATCTGCAAAGCCTCTCCGATCACCCGCGCGCCGACATAGCCGTAATCGCAGAACAGGTCGGGCGACGATTTATACTTCGCTTGATAGTCCGCGGTGAACTTCCTGGCTTCCGGATTGTCCAGCGTATCGACGAAGGTCAGCGCCGAGATTACGCCAATGCCGGCTTTGCCAAGCGAGCTGGTCGTTTGCGAGTTGATCATGGTGAAGCCTGTGAGCGGCATCTTCTCCTTCAGGCCGAACTCGGAATATTGTTGCACGAACCGGAAAGCATCGGCACCCGGCATGAAGTCGTAAGTCACCGGCGGGTTGATCGACTTGATATCGGTGAGATACGGGCTGAAATCGGTGGTGCCGAGCGGCGGCCAGATTTCCTTCAACACCGTTCCGCCTTTTGCGACATACGCTCCCTTGAACAGGTTCATCACGTCATGACCGCCGGCATAGTCGGATGCCGTCAGCACGATCTGCTTGCCGAGATTGTCATACACGTAGCTCGCCATCGGCACGGAGAGCTGGTAGGTCGAGATCGAGGAGCGAAATGAATACGGATAACGGTCCCAGGTGATGGCATCGGTACCGGCGCCAGTGACCAGATAGAAGGCTTTCTGCTGTTTCATGTAGTTCAGCACGGCGAGCGCGACGTTGCTGGCCTGGACGCCGAACACCAGATCGACCTTGTCGCTCTCGACCAGCTTCTTCGCCTTTTGCAAGCCGATCTGCGGATTGAACTGATCGTCTTCCTTGATGATCTCGACTTTGCGGCCGGCGATGGTCCAGTTGATGCTGTCAAAATACAGGTTCGTCGCGTTCCAGTGCTGCTCACCGGCATAGGCCAAACCGCCGGTATAGGTATTGAGATTGCCGAGCCGGATCGGTTCGCGCGTCTGCGCGAGGATAGCGGGGGCGGCCAGATTCGATGAAAGCGCGACACCCGCCGTACCGGCGAGGAACTTTCGACGCGACAATTTGCCTGATTGGATCACCGGACGCCTCCCTGAATGGCCGCTCTCGCATGAAATGCAGGCGACATTGGACAATCAGTCTATGCCGCTGATGTTTCCTTGTCATCCGACGCCGCCTTTCCGGACCCTTCGGAGACGCGTGTTCGGCTTTGTGTCGGTAGCGCTGGTTGCTACACTCCGAAATATCGCGTGACGGCTGCCGAGGAGCCCAAGAACAACATGTCCGGGGAGATTGCCGTATCGGTCTGGCGCGGTGGTAAAGACGGCCGCTACGAGACCTACAGCGTGCCGCGGCGCGAAAGTCAGACCGTGCTCGACGTGGTCACGTTCGTACAGCGCAATATCGATCCGACCCTATCCTATCGCTTTGCCTGCCGCGTCGGCGTTTGCGGCTCTTGCGCGATGACGGTGAACGGCAAGCCGCGCTGGACCTGCCGCACCCACGTTTCCAAAGTCGCAGGCGGCGGCAGTCTCGAGATCGGCCCGCTGGAAAATCTGCCAATCATCAAGGACCTGGCGACTGACATGCAGCCATTCTTTGAGAAATGGCAGCAGGCTAAGGGGGTTTTTGCGCCGTCGAAGACAAGGCACGACGATATCGAGGAAATCCCGCCGAGTTCACCCGAACGCCGCGCCGTCGACGCGGAGATCGAGTGCATCAATTGCGGCGTTTGTTACGCCGCTTGCGATACCGTGCGCTGGAACAAGGATTATTTCGGTCCGGCGGCGCTGACGCGGGCGTGGACGCTGGCCAATGACACGCGCGATGCCGGCAACGCAGCACGGCTGCAAGCGGTGTCGGAGGACGGCGGTTGCCACTCCTGCCACTCGCATCAATCCTGTCAGGAGCTTTGCCCGCAGACGCTCAATCCGACGGCATCGATTGCCGGACTGAAGCGACGCACGCTCGCCGCATATCTCAAAGGCGAGATAAAGGGATGAACATACGGCTCTATCTGTGGCAGCGCGGAACCGCGGTACTTCTGGCGCCGCTCGTGCTCGTCCATATCGCCGTCATCTTCTATGCCACGCGCCAGGGCCTGAGCGCCGCGGATGTCCTGTCGCGCACCCACGACAGCATCGTGTGGGCGTCTTACTATGCCTTGTTCGTTGCCGCGGTGTCGATTCACGCCTCGATCGGCCTGCGCAACATCCTGGCCGAGTGGTCGCCGCTCACCCCTCGCGCTGCCGACTGGTTTGCGATCATGTTTGGCGTCCTGCTCGCCATGCTTGGAGCGCGCGCGATCTACGCAGTGGTGCTGGCATGAGCACAGGCTTGATCGCGCATCGGGGCAGCGTGCTGTGGATCGCGGCGATGATCCATCGCTTGTCCGGCCTTGGGCTTGCTGTCTTCCTGCCGTTTCATTTTCTGGCGCTTGGCCTCGCCATCGACAGCGATGCAAAACTTGAAAGCTTCCTGCGCTGGACCGATCAGCCGTGGGTGAAATTGTCCGAGAGCGGCCTCGTGTTCCTGCTTATGGTGCATATGCTCGGGGGCTTACGCGTGCTGGTGATCGAGAACATGGACTGGCGCGACGGCCAGAAGCAGCTCGCGACGCTAGCCGCTGCTGCGGCCGCCGTGGTCGCATTCATCTTCCTCGCGCGAGTGTTCTGAGGATCCGATGAACGTCGAGCAGCTCAAGACCGACATTCTGATCCTTGGCTCCGGCGGTGCCGGACTGTTCGCCGCGCTGCATGCGCTCAAGGCCAACCCAGATCTCGACATCACGGTGGTCAGCAAGGGACTGCTCGGCAAATGCGGCTGCACCCGCATGGTGCAAGGCGGCTACAATGTCGCGCTCAATCCCGGCGACTCCATCGAGCGCCATTTCATGGACACCATCGAAGGCGGCAAGTGGCTGCCGCATCAGGAGCTGGCCTGGACGCTGGTGACCAAGGCGGTCGAGCGCGTGCGCGAACTCGAAAACGAGATCGGCTGCTTTTTCGATCGCAATCCGGATGGCACGCTGCACGGCAAAGCCTTCGCCGGACAGACCTTCGATCGCACCGTGCACAAAGGTGATCTTACCGGCATCGAAATCATCAACCGGCTGATGGAGCAGGTCTGGGCGCGGCCGATCAAGCGCCTTGAAGAGCACCGCGCCGTTGCGCTGATCCCCTCCTCCGACGGCGCGCTGTCCGGCGTATTGCTGCTCGATGTCCGCAGCGGCGATTTCAAGTTCGTTGCCGCACAAGCGACACTGCTCGCGACCGGCGGCGGCCCGACCATGTACCGCTATCACACGCCGTCCGGCGACAAGAGCATGGACGGGCTGGCGATGGCGCTGCGGCTTGGCCTGCCATTGCGCGACATGGAAATGGTGCAATTCCACCCGACCGGCCTGCTCGCCGGTCCCGACACGCGCATGACCGGCACCGTGCTGGAAGAGGGCCTGCGCGGGTCCGGCGGCTATCTGCTGAACGGCGCGCAGCACCGCTTCATGGGCGATTACGATCCGAAGCTTGAGCGCGCCACGCGCGACGTGGTCAGCCGCGCGATCTACGCCGAGATGCGCGCCGGCCGCACCACGCCGAATGGCGGCGTCTATATCAGCATGGGCCATCTCGGCTCGGCCAATGTCGCCAAGATGTTCAAGGGCATGGTCGATCGCTGCCGTGACTGCAACTTCGATCTTGCCGGCGGGCTCGTCGAAGTGGTCCCGACCGCACACTACTTCATGGGCGGCGTGGTCTGCGAGATCGATACCGCGACCGAGCGCCACGGATTGTTTGTCGCCGGCGAGGATGCGAGCGGTATGCACGGCGCTAACCGGCTCGGCGGCAATGGCGTCGCCAACTCCACTGTGTTCGGCGGCATCGCCGGCGACGTGATGCCACGCTGGATTGTCGCTAATCCCGGCTTCCGCCCGCCCGACAAAAACGTACTCGATGCCGAACTTGCACGTGCGCAATATCCTCTCTCGCAAAAGCCCGGCGACGTGAACGCGTTGCGCGAGAAGCTGATGGACTGCATGTGGGACGAAGTCGGCGTAGTACGCGATCGCGCCAGTATCGAGCGCGGTCTCAAGGGCATCGACGCCATCGAGGCGGAACTGTTCGCAACCGGCGTCGCCGACAGCGACCGCCGTTTCAATCTGACCTGGCACGACTGGCTCAATCTGCGTTCGCTCAACGAGATCAGCCGGGTCATTGCGCTCGCTGCGCTGAAGCGCGAGAATTCACGTGGCGCCCATTTCCGATCCGATTTCCCGGGACCGGGCGATTTCGCCACGTCGGTCTTTACCGTGGCGCGGCAAGGTGAACACGGCATCGAGATTGGCGAGAGTCCGGTGCAGTTCACCCATGTGAAGCCGGGCGAGACGTTGCTTCGCGATGCAGTCGCGGCCGAATGAGGAACTCATGATCCCGCTGTCGAGCATCCAGCGCACCGCCGAGGAATTGATGGCGAAAGCCGCCATCGAAATTCCGGACGACTATCTCGCGGGCCTGCGCAAATGCGCCGACACCGAGAAGGGCGATCTCTCCGCTTTCGTCATCAAGGCGATGCTGGAAAACTACGAAGCGGCGAAGGAAGACCGCCGCGCGATGTGTGGCGACACTGGCCTGCCGCGCTGGTACGTCAAGATCGGCAATGACGCGCGCATCGAGGGCGGCCCGGTCGCGCTGGAAACCGCTTTGCGCCGCGCCACCGCGCGCGCCACCACGAGCGTGCCGCTGCGGCCGAACCGGGTGCATCCGCTGTGGCGCACCGATCACAACAACAATGTCGGCATCAATGCGCCTGAGATCGAATATTCGTTTCATCCCGATGCCGATTGGATCGAACTCACCACAGTGCACAAGGGCGGCTTGTTCGGCTCCGACTACCGGATGCTGTTTCCGGGCGACGGCATCGAGGGTATCAGGCGGTTTTACCTCGATACCCTGATCGGCTTCGGCAAGCGTGGGCTCGCCTGCCAGCCGGCGATTGTCGGCGTCGGCCTTGGCGGCTCGAAGGACACCAGCATGGTGCTCGGCAAGCAGGCGTCGTGCCTGCGCGTCGTCGGCTCGCGCAACCCCGATCCGAAAATCGCGGCGCTCGAAGAGGAGTTCAAGGAGCTAGGCAACAATATCGGCATGGGCGCCATGGGTTTTGTTGGCTCCTCGATGGTGATCGATTGCCACATCGAGGTCGGCTATTGTCATACCGGCGGCATGCCGATGTCGGTGCACATGTTCTGCCTGTCATCGCGGCGCGCCGTTGCCCGCATCGGCAGCGACGGCAAAGCGATGTTCCGCACCGATCCGATGTGGTTCACCGATTACATGCGCCGCTCCACTGTCGAGTGGGGCGAACAAGCAGCGGCAGCGGCGGAATAATAATTATGGCTGAGCTGAAACAAGTTCAGATTGACCTTCCCGCGCGCACGGAGGACCTGCGCAAGCTCGAGATCGGCTCGGTCGCCTATTTGAATGGCCGGCTCTTCACCGCACGCGAGGGCGTATACAAGCGCGCGATCAGCGACGGCTTCGGCATGCCGGCGGGCACGGACGCGCTCGGCACCGCGAATTTCCATTGCTCGCCCGCCGCCAGCGTCAATCCCGACGGCACCTTTACCGTCGGCGCGGTGACGGCGACCGCATCGTTTCGGTTCGCGCAGTGGCTCGGCGGCTGGTTCAAGATTTCCGGCTGCAACATCATCATCGGCAAAGGCGGCATGACGTCGGCCGCCTATCGCGAACACTTCGTGCCGAACAATGCGATCTATCTCACAACGGTCGGCTATGGTACCGGCGCCCTGCTCGGCCGCGGCATCAAGCACGTCCCCGGCGTTTATTGGCTGGAAGAGCTGGGGCTCGCGCAAGCGGTGTGGGTGCTCGACGTGGAAAAATTCGGCCCGTTCCTGGTCGAAAGCGATCTCGACGGTAATTCGCTGTTTGAGCGCGAGAACGCCAAAATCGCGCCGGGGCTGGAGCAGCTTTACGCCGGCACCCGGCCTGCGACGCTGCGCCGCTACGGCGAGACCGACGACAAGACCGAAGAAGTCATCTAGCGAATGCGCGTTTCTGGTTTTTTGACCGGATCGTTTGCTGTTCTGGCTGCGCTCGCCTGGGCTCATAGCGCAGCCACGGCGCAGACCTATCCGACCAAACTTATCCGCATCATTTCACCTGTGCCGGCAGGTGGCCTGAGCGACATCGCATTACGCCCGTTGGTGCAGCAACTGTCGAAGCGGCTCGGCCAGCCGGTCATCGTCGAAAACCGGCCGGGCGCCAGCGGACTCGTGGCCGGACGCGCCTGCGCGCAGGCACAGCCGGATGGTTACACCATTTGTCATCTGCTCAACGACACGGTGATCAACGCGCCGTTTCTGTTCAAGGACGTCGGCTACGATGCCGCGCGCGACTTCGCTCCCATCACCAACAATTTCTTCATCACGTCCGGCATCATCGTCACGCCGGAACTGAAAGTGAATACGCTCCAAGAATTGATCGATCTGTCGAAAAAGCGGCCCGAAGGCATCAACTTCGGCTCGCCGGCGACCACGGCAACGATGTTCATGGAGACGCTCAAGCAGGACACCGGGGCGAACTTCGTCACCATCCCCTACAAGAGCGGCGGCGAGATCGCGACGGCAATCCTGACCCATGCCGTCGACATGGTCTTTGGCGGCATCGGCACCGTGGTATCCCATCTTCAGAGCGGAACCCTGAAGGCGCTCGTGGTGGAAGGCACCACGCGTTCGTCGCTTTTGCCAAACGTTCCGACTTTGAAAGAGGCAGGCAATCCAGGTTTGCGCGTGCGGGCATGGTACGGCTTCTTCGCGCCGGCCGGAACGCCAACCGGCATTATTAACAAGCTTCACGACGAGATCGTGCAAATCTATGACAATCAGGACTTCCGCCAGCGAACCCTAATCGACACCGGATTGGAGCCGGCGCTCAATACGCCGGAAGAGTTTGCCCGGTTCCTCGACGAAGACCGGAAAAGAACCGCAGTGCTGGCTCAACGCGCGGAAGTGCATCCGGAGTAGCGGATCCTACCTGGGATGGACCATTGCGCCTTGCCGGTGGACCACTGTTGTCGTACGGCAGCTACAGCGAGACCAAGGACAAGACCGAGGAAGTGATCTGAGGGCCGCTCGATCGCGGCGGGGGGACGGACATGACGGCCGTGGCAGCTTCCAAAGCGTCTATCGGTGAAAGAGCCGTGAGCGAATTGAAGGAATTTCTCGTCGTCGCGGCTTACCTGTTCGTGTGTTTCAGCGCGCTTGCCTATCTCAAATACGCAATTCTTCAGGCGCAGGACGTGACCTTCGCGCCGTTCGGATTTGCCGCCGCAAAGGCATTGATCTGCGCCAAGTTCGTGAGCATCGGACACGCACTGCATCTGGGCGAACGTCACAAGACCCGGGCACTGATCTGGCCGACGCTCTACCGGTCACTCGTTTTCCTTGTCCTGCTGCTGGTGCTCAATATCGCGGAGGAAGTCGCGGTCGGGCTCATCCACCACCGTGCCGTGATGGAATCAATCTCGGAATTTGGCGGCGGAACGATCCAGCAGCTCATCGCGACGAGCTTTATCGTTTTCCTCGTACTGGTCCCGTTCTTTGCATTCCGCTCTCTTGGGGAAGTGGTCGGCGAGCAAAATCTTATTCGCGTATTCCTCCATTCCCGCCATGCGGATGAGGCCGCACAGCCATGAGTCCAATCGTATTATCGGCGGGCATATTCCTGTTGACGGTGGGCGGCATCTTTCTCGGCAGCCTGCTTCGCGATGCCCTGCCAAGGCATCACCTCAACAAAGACACGCAAGACGTGGTTCGGCTCGGGGTGGGCCTCGTCGCTACCATGGCCGCGCTTGTTGTCGGTTTATTGATCGCGGCTGCAAAGAATTCGTTCGATACCCAGAGCGGGCAAGTCCGGCAGATAACGGCCGACGTGGTTCTGCTCGATAATCTGCTGGCGCAATATGGGCCCGAAGCGGCGCCTCTTCGCGCGGAAATCCGCACCGCTATTCCGCTGTTTGCCGATCGCCTCTGGAGCGAGAAAGCCTCCGATGCCACGGCCCGGTACGAACCGAACGTTGCCGTAGAGAAGGTCTACATAGAGATTCAATCGCTCGCGCCGCAAAACGATCTTCAGCGATCGCTGCAGGCACGCGCCATTGCGGCCAGCACGGATATCGCGCAAGCGCGCCTTCTGTTGTTTACCGAAAAGGGCAACTCGATACCGCTGCCCTTTCTCGGTGTTCTGGCGCTTTGGCTCATCATCATATTTGCGAGCTTCAGTCTCTTTTCGAGTCTCAATGCAACCGTATTCATTTCGCTAGCGCTATTTGCGCTGTCGTCATCATGCGCGATCTATCTGATTCTGGAACTCGGCAGACCGTTCACGGGGTTGATGATGATTTCCAGCGCGCCGCTGCGCGAAGCTCTTGGACCGCTCAGTCCATGACTAGCCGTGCTCCCGCAGCCAGCGCTCGGCGCCGGGATGCAGCGGCACGTCCATCGGCGTCGCATCCGTCTCGGTCACCGCCTGGACCGCATTGCCGCCGGACATCTTTTCCCACGGAATTTCGGCCTCGCGCGCGGCCACCGCGGCGCAAATGTCGTACGCCGTCTGCTCCGGCAGCGAGGCGTTGCAGTAGATCGGCCAGCCGGAGAAATCGAGCGTTTCGACGTCGTGCGGCAGGCCGGAAAACACCGACTTCGGAATGGTGACGCGGCGCCAGCCGAGCTTGCCCAACTGCTCGTATTCGGATGCATCGAAACCAATCGGCTCGAGGCCGGCCGCCAGCGCCTCATTCAGCCATACCTTGATGCCCTCGTCGAACACGGCGTCGATTTCGCCGCGCGCCATTGGTTGCAAGCGGCGGCGTTCGTCGCCCGGCCCGCCGCACCGCACGAGCTTGCCGCCCCAGCTCTCGATATCGGCGAGCGTAAAGCCGTGCAATGCGAAAATTTGATCGATCAGCACGATGGTCGAGTGGGTCGGGTCTTCGCGCACGGAAACGCGTAGGGGATATTTTTTTGCCTTGATATCGGCGACCGAGCGAATGCCGGTGCGCGGATGGAACGCCATGACGAAACGGTCCCAGCTCGGATAATTGCAGATGATCCGCACCGGCAGCGGCGTCTTGAACAGCCCGACGCCGCGATAGGCCTGCGTCAGCAGCGCCGACGGATTGACGAACGCCGCTTCGACGTCGCCCTTCACCACGCCTTCGGCGAGGATCGCCGAGCCGGACGCGAGCCGCAGCCACGGCCGGAAGCGCTCGCCCGAGCCCGAGCCGACGCAGATGATCATGTCGCGGTTGCCGCCGTACGGCGTCGCCGGATTGCCGGCGATATGCAGGCCGATCTCCCACAGCATCTTGCCGCGGACGAAATTGGCACCTTTCGGTAGTTGCTCCATGATGATCACCTCTCAATACGCCGGCTATGCCGGGATTACTGCGATCGCAACTGATCGGAACAGGGGCCTCGTTTTCGGCCAACTTAAATATTTTGTAACGGGGCGGACAGCCGCTCTCAAGGATTGCCGGTGTTTAACAGCCATGCGAGCTTCAGGCCGCATGGCTGGCCATGCGGATTTTGACTATTCTCCGAAAACCTCACCGCAGAGGCGACATGGGGCGAAAACGCACAGCGAGGAAACAATCGGCAAAGCCGCGTACGCGCGTCGGCGCGGCCCGTATGCGCGCAGCCGCGTCGTCAAAGGCCAAATCGGTTCGGACAAAAGAGCGGACACAGCCGACACTCGATCGCCTCAAACGCGAACTGAGTGAGGCGCTGGATCAACAAACCGCAACGTCAGAGATTCTCAAGATTATCAGCTCATCGCCAGGCGAACTGCAACCAGTGTTCAAAGCCGTTTTGGAAAAAGCTACCCGGCTTTGCGAAGCCAAGGCCGGTACGTTGTTTCGCTTCGATGGCGACATGTATCACGTTGCAGCACAGTTGGGTACGCCGCGTAAACTCGTCGCATTTCAAAAGCAGCGCGGGCCATTCAAACCCCAACTGGGTGGCCATATGCACGAGATCATCCAAACAAAACGACTTTTCCATTCGGCAGACCAAGCGAATGATCCTAGACCTGGCCATGTAGCGACGCTTGGGGGCGCCCGGTCGTCGGTGTTCGTGCCAATGGTCAAAGATGATTTTTTGGTTGGCCTTTTCGTGCTCTATCGGCAAGAAGTTCGGCCTTTCACCCGCAAGCAGATAGAGTTGGCGCAAAATTTCGCCGCGCAGGCGGTCATCGCCATTGAGAACGCGCGGCTGCTCAACGAATTGAAGCAGCGCACGGCCGATCTCACGGAGGCGCTGGAACAGCAGACTGCGACTTCGGAAGTGCTGAAGATCATCAGTTCCTCGCCCGGCGAGCTTGAGCCGGTTTTCACTGCCATTATCGAAAACGCGACGCGGACTTGCCGGGCCGGCTTCGGCGGGCTGTTCAGCGTGGAGAGCGGTCGACTGCGCATTCTCGCGCAAGTTGGCTTGCAGGAGGCATTCCTCGAAGCAACCCGGTCGGGAAAGTATCAACCCGGCCCACGCAACCCCGTCAGCAAGCTCTTCGAGACCAGACAAGCCGTCCATATCGCCGACTACCGCGAACACGAAGCTTATATCACCCGCGATCCGATGGCCGTGATCGCCGTCGAATGCGGCGGGATACGAACACTCCTAATTGTGCCTTTGATTAGTGACGGCAAGCTGATTTCTATTTTCGGCATCTTCCGCCAAGAGGTCCGGCCTTTCACCCCCAAGCAGATCGAGCTAGTGCAGAATTTCGCCGCCCAGGCCGTTATCGCCATCGAGAACGCACGGCTACTCAACGAATTGCGTCAGCGCACGTCCGATCTTACGGAGGCGCTGGAACAGCAGACTGCGACTTCGGAAATTCTCAAAGTCATCAGTTCATCGCCTGGGGAGCTCGATCCCGTATTTCAGTCGATGCTGGAAAATGCCACGCGTATATGCGAAGCCGAATTCGGCATCGTCTTCCGCTTCGACGGCGAATTGTTCACGCCCGTCGGCGAACTCGGCACGCCGAGAGAATTGCATGATTATCTAGCGAAAGATTGGCCGCTCAAGCCGTTATCGAACAGCCTTCTTGGACGGCTTCTAGCGACAAAGCAGATCGGCCACACTATCGACTACGCCGCCGATAATCCAAATATCCCTCCCGTCCGGCTTGGCGGCGCGCGCTCACTTGTCGCCGTACCTATGCTCAAGGATGACAGACTGATCGGCGCCTTTTCGATTTATCGCAAGGAGGTGAAACCCTTCACGGACAAGCAGATCGAACTCCTAAAGAGTTTCGCCGCCCAGGCCGTAATCGCCATCGAGAACACGCGGCTGCTCAATGAGCTGCGGCAATCGCTTGAGCAACAAACCGCAACTGCTGATGTGCTTAAAATCATCAGCCGCTCGACTTTCAATCTGCAAGCGGTGCTCGATACGCTGGTCAAATCGGCGGCACGGCTATGTCGTGCCGATCGCGTCTCCATTACTTTGCCGGATGACCGGTCCTTTCGCCGCGCCGCGAGCTATGGATTCAGCGATGAATTCGTAGCTCTGATGGACAAGAGGCCGTTGCCGATCGATCGTAGCAACGTAGTCGGGCGCGTTGTCCTCAGCCGCAAGACCGTTCAGGTTGCCGACGCTCAGGCCGATCCAGAAATGACGTACATAACGGAATCGATGCGGCGCGCCGACCCGACACGAGCGCTCCTCGGCGTGCCCCTGTTGCGAGAAGGCGTTCCGGTCGGCGTGCTTGTACTGGCGCGCGGCGAAGTCGAACCGTTCACGACAAGCCAAGTTGCGCTTGTCGAAACCTTCGCGGACCAGGCCGTGATCGCCATAGAGAACGTGCGGCTGTTCGAGGAGATTCAGAACAAGAGCTGGCAGCTCGAAGTGGCGAGCAGGCACAAGTCTCAGTTTCTCGCTAACATGAGTCACGAGCTGCGTACGCCGCTCAACGCCATCCTCGGCTACACGGAGCTGATCCTCGACAATATTTACGGCGATGCTCCGGCGAAGGTGCGCACGGTCCTGGAGCGAGTGCAGGCGAACGGCAAGCATCTGCTGGGGCTGATTAACGACGTGCTCGATTTATCGAAAATAGAGGCGGGACAGCTGGTGCTGTCGCTCGGCGACTACTCGATTAAGGAGATGGTACAGGGCGTCTTTACCGCCGTCGAACCTCTGGCGAACACAAAAAAGCTGGATTTAAAGGTCGAGCTGCCAACCGATCTGCCGCCTGCCCGTGGCGATGACCGCCGCCTTACTCAGGTGCTGCTCAACCTTGTCGGCAACGCCATCAAGTTCACCGATCAGGGCGAAGTCGCCATCAAGGCCGCGGCGTCGAACAACGCTTATACAATTTCGGTGCGCGATACAGGCCCGGGCATTGCCGAAGCAGATCAGATCAAGATCTTCGAAGAGTTCCAGCAGGCCGACAGTTCGGCGACCAAGGCCAAGGGCGGCACCGGCCTTGGACTCTCAATCGCGCGGCGCATTGTCGAGATGCACGGTGGAAAGCTCTGGGTGGAATCGCGCCTCGGCCATGGCTCGACGTTTTTATTTACAATACCGATCAAGGTTGAAGAGCAGGCGGGGCGAACATGAGCAAGCGAATTCTGGTGGCCGAGGACCAGGAGGACAACCGCCAGATCCTGCGCGATCTCCTTGGCAGTGTTGACTATGAGATGATCGAGGCGGCCGACGGCGAGGCCGCAGTAGCTGCGGCGAAACGTGAGCGGCCCGACCTCATCCTGATGGATATCCAGATGCCGCTGCTCGACGGCTACGAAGCCACGCGCCGCATCAAGGCCGACCCCGCGCTAAAAGCCATCCCCATCATCGCGGTGACGTCTTACGCCCTGAGCGGCGACGAGGCCAAGGCGCGCGACGCCGGCTGCGATGCCTATGTCACGAAGCCCTACAGCCCGCGCCAGTTGCTTGCGAAAATCCGGGAATTTTTGCCGTGACTGCTCGTATCCTGGTCGCTGACGATAATGAGACCAATCGCGATATTCTGGCGACACGGCTCGAGGCGAATGGCTACGAAGTCCTGCATGCGCGCGATGGCGAGGAAGCGCTCGCGATCACGCGGCAACATCGCCCCGATTTGATTCTCCTCGACATCATGATGCCGAAGCTCGACGGCATCGAGGTCTGCAAGCAGCTCAAAGCGGACGCGGCGTTGCATTTGACTCCGGTTATCATGGTTACGGCGAAGGCGGATTCCGGCGACGTCGTCGAAGGTCTGGATGCGGGAGCGGACGAATATCTGACGAAACCGATCGACCAAAAGGCTTTGGTAGCGCGTGTAAAGGCGCTGCTACGACTTAAGGCCCGCTATGACAGCGCCACCCCGGTCAAACCAAAACTGCCCGGCAGCGCCGACCTGTTCATCAGCTACTCGCGGCAGGATTTGTCGACGATCAAATCGCTCGCAGCAACGTTGCAAAAACGCGGCTGGTCGGTGTGGTTCGATCAGCATCTTCAGGCTGGCGTGTCGTTCGATCGCGTGATCGAGCAGGCACTGACGAACGCGCGCGCGGTTGTCGTGGCCTGGTCGAAAAATTCGGTGAATAGCGACTGGGTGCGTGCCGAGGCAGCCTACGCTCAGGAGAAAGGCAAGCTGTTGCCGATCCGCCTCGACAACGCCCCGCTGCCGTTGCGCTTCACACACGTACATACGATCGATTTCTGGGATTGGGACGGCAGTGACGGACACCACCGCCTGGAAAATTTGTTCGCTGACCTTGCGACCTTGATCGGCTAGAAGTTGGGACACCGGAAGCCACCTCAAGAAGCGGGCCCGGCCGAGAGGAAACGTGAGCAAGTGATATGGGCGCACTCGACCAGCTCGAACCGATTGAAACCGCCAGCAAGGATGCGCTCGCCGTATTGCAGCTTGAGCGCCTGAAGAAGACGCTGCACACGGCTTATGAGCGCGTGCCGCATTACAAGAAGAAACTTGATGCGGCCGGCGTGCATCCATCCGACTTAAAAGAGCTTGCCGATCTCGCAAAATTTCCGTTCACGACCAAGGACGATCTGCGGCAGAATTATCCGTTCGGCATGTTCGCGGTGCCGATGGCCGACATCGTGCGCATCCATGCTTCAAGCGGCACCACCGGCAGGCCGACCGTGGTGGGCTACACCAAGGGCGACATCGATACCTGGTCGCTCTTGATGGCGCGCTCGATTCGCGCTGCCGGGGGACGCTCGACCGATATCATTCACGTCGCTTACGGCTATGGCCTGTTCACCGGCGGGCTCGGCGCGCATTACGGCGGCGAGGCGCTAGGCGCGGCCGTGATCCCGGTCGGCGGCGGCTTTACCGAGCGGCAGGTTCAGCTCATTGGCGATTTCGAGCCGACCATCATCATGGTGACGCCGTCCTACATGCTCGCCATCGCCGACGAGTTCGAACGCCAGGGACTGAAGCCTGCCGAGTGCAGCCTGCGGCTTGGCCTATTCGGCGCCGAGCCCTGGACCGAGACCATGCGCACCGAAATCGAGCGCCGCATGGGCATCCAGGCGCTCGATCTTTACGGACTTTCGGAGGTGATGGGCCCCGGCGTGGCGGCGGAATGCGCAGAGACCAAGGGCGAAGGCCTGACGGTGTGGGAAGACCACTTCCTCCCCGAGGTCGTCGATCCCGAGACCGGCAGCGTATTGCCGGACGGCGAAGTCGGCGAACTCGCGTTCACTTCGCTGACCAAGGAAGCGATGCCGGTGATCCGCTATCGCACCCGCGATCTCACGCGATTGCTGCCCGGGACCTCCCGCCCGATGCGGCGCATCGAAAGAGTCAAAGGCCGCAGCGACGACATGCTGATCATCCGCGGCGTCAACGTCTTTCCGTCACAGATCGAGGCCGTTCTCGGACAGGAGCCGCAGCTCGCGCCGCATTACATTCTGGAAGTGAGCAGGCCGCAAAGCCTCGACGAGCTTGATGTGCTGGTCGAGATGCGGCCGGAGCTTGCCGGGAAGCTCAGCGCCGACGACATTGCAGCTCTCGGCAAGAAAGCCGACCACCTGATCAAGGCCTATGTCGGGATCAGCACAACCGTTCGCGTGCTCGAGCCGGGCACCATCGAGCGCTCGCAGGGCAAGGCCAAGCGCGTGATGGATAGGCGACCCAAGGCGTAAGTCGAAAGCGTGAGAAAGTCGTGAAATGAACAGTAACGCGGGCGCAATCCTGAGATCGGCCGGCTTCGACGATCTCGCGGTTACGGAGTGGATGTGCCGCCGCGCCGAAGCGCACCGGCGATTTCTATGTCGACCAGCCACGCTATGTGCGATTCTGGCAGCTTTCCCGCGATCTGCTCGCCCGCCTGCCGAAAAAGCCCGCGCGCAACGCGGCGGAAGCAAGCGCTGCCGCTGCCATTCTTGCCGGTGCGCGCGAGCCGCGCGAACGCTTCCTCGCCGCCCATTGCGAAACGCTTTATGACGAACTGACGCGAGAGCGCTCCAAATTCATCCGCCTTGAAAATCTGGTGTTCGCGGCGGCCGATGCCGTGCCGGGCCTGACGCCGACTGCGGCGCAGGCCGCCGCTGAAGCATCACTATTGCAAAGCGAGAAAGACGGCGTCGAAATCGATCAAGGCATCTTTCTCGCCCACGTGCTCGCCAGCGAAACCGCCGGCCGCCATCTCTGCCATGCCATGCTGCTGCCGCGGCCGGAAAGCACCGACGCGCTGAAGAAGCTCGACGCTGACGGCGTGCTCGATTTCGGCAAGGTCAGCGTCGAGCGGCGCGGCAAGGCCGCCGTGGTGACATCGAAGAACGAGCGCTTCCTCAACGCCGAGGACGACAGCACGCTCGATTTCATGGAGATCGCGGTCGATGCCGCGATCCTCGACCCCAGGACCGACATCGCCGTCCTGCGTGGCGGGCTGGTGGTGCATCCGAAATATGCCGGGCGCCGGCTGTTCGGCGCCGGCATCAACCTGACGCATCTTTATCGCGGCCAGATACCGTTCGTCTGGTTCCTCAAACGCGATCTCGGCTTCGTCCATAAATTCTATCGGGGCGTGGCGAAGCCCGACGCCCTCCCCGATGACGTGCACGGCACCGGCATAGAGAAACTCTGGATCGCGGCGGTCGATGGTTTTGCCATCGGCGGCCACTGCCAGATCCTGCTGACCATGGACTACGTGCTGGCGGCGAGCGATGCGTTCATGACGCTGCCGGCGCGCAAGGAAGGCATCATCCCCGGCGCCGCGAACCTGCGCATGCCGCGTTTCACCGGCGACCGCATCACCCGGCAGGCGATCCAGTACGAGCGCAAGCTTCCCTGCGACAGCCCGGAAGGCCGATTGATCTGCGACGAGATCGCCGCGCCCGACCAGATGGACAGTGCGCTCGACAAGGTGATCGCCGGATTGACCAGTTCCGGCGCGGTCAGCGCGGTCTCGAACCGCCGCGCCATCCGTATCGGCGAAGAACCGCTCGATACCTTCCGCAAATATTTTTCGGCTTACGCCCGCGACCAGGCCTACTGCCACTACAGTCCGGCGCTGATCGCCAATCTCGAACGCGAGTGGAACGCGCATAACCGGAAAGTGTAGATAAGCCGGCGCGACGATGCAGAGCCTCGCCTCATTCACGCGCATCCGGAGCCGGATTGATGCGATCTGGATACTGGCTGCCAGCCTTAAGTCCGCTTATTGACCGTGCCATGGCTTTGTCAACTTAAGACCGGACATCGACCGCGAATACGCCTCCGTTGTTGGTGGCTTCTTCGGGTGTTCCTTTCAGTTTCCGCGATTGTTTGGGCTAGTGACCTGCGGCGGTGCCGTAAATGTGTACAGGTGGATGCCGCCTTCCGAGCTTCAGTTCGTTATATTACATTCTGAGAGAGAAATTCGGTTGGTGAACCGATTTCGCTGGCAGGCAGGGAGATGGAGGTATGCTCACTCTCACAATCAACGGACAATCGCGCCAAGTCGATGCGCCGGAGGACATGCCGCTTCTGTGGGTGCTGCGCGACCATCTCAATCTGGTCGGCACCAAATATGGCTGCGGCATCGCTCAATGCGGCGTCTGCACCGTGCATGTAGGAGGCAAGCCGGTGCGTTCTTGCCAACTGGCCGTTGGCGATGTCGGTACCCGCGCCGTCGTCACCATTGAAGGGATTGGCAATACGCCCAACGGCGCCAAGGTCCAGCAGGCCTGGATGGAAGATACAGTGCCGCAATGCGGCTACTGCCAAGCCGGCCAGATCATGTCGGCCACGGCGCTGCTGGACAGCAACCCTCACCCTGACGATTCGGATATTGACGCGGCCATGGCGGGCAATCTCTGCCGCTGCGGGACTTATATCCGCATCCGCCGAGCGATCAAGAATGCCGCCGCCAAATCGGCCTGAAGATGAAAAAAATCGTCGGCATTATCGGCGCGGGAATTTTCGTCATTGCGCTTGGTTTCGCAGGTTGGATGTTACTTGGCCGTGATCCGATGTCTTTCGCCAGCGGCTCGACCGTGGCGCTGGAAGATTACAAAGGCGGCGAAGTCACCGGCGTTCCGACCCAGCTTGCCGGTGCCGATCTGGTGAAGCGCGGCGAATATCTGACTCATGCTGCGGACTGCCAAGCCTGCCACACGGCTTTAGGTGGTGCGCCCTACGCAGGCGGCTTCGCCTTCAACATGCCATTCGGCACCATCTATTCGACCAACATCACACCGGACAAGCAAACAGGCATCGGCAACTACACCGACGCGCAATTCCTGGCAGCTGTACATAGGGGCATTCGCGCCGATGGCGAGAAACTCTATCCCGCCATGCCCTACACATCCTATTCCGCCATGACGGACGACGACGCGCTGGCTATCAAGACTTATCTCTTCACGCTGGCGCCGATACATGCCCCCGCCAAGCAAAACCAGCTTTCCTGGCCTTACAATCAGCGCGGCCTGCTGGCGCTCTGGAACGTGATGTTCAATCCCGATGAACGCTTTCGTCCCAACACCGGCCAGAGCCAGCAATGGAATCGAGGCGCCTACCTTGCTGAGGCGATGGGCCATTGTGGTGAGTGCCATACACCGCGCAACCTCGCCTATGCGCTGAACAATCACCGGAAATTTTCGGGCGCCCTCACCGCGGGTTGGCGCGCCTACAACATCACTGGCGACAAGGATTCCGGCATCGGCGATTGGAGCGACGAGGACGTCTATCTCTATCTTTCCACCGGCCATGCCAACGGACATGGCGGCGCGGCGGGCCCGATGGGCGAAGCCGCTGACGACAGCCTCAGCTATCTGGTGCCGGATGACGTGCACGCCATGGTGGCTTATCTGCGCAGCATACCCGCCCATGCGAGCGACCTGCCGCGCACCGTCACGACTCCTGCGCCGGCGTCGTACAAGGAGGGTCTGGTGGCGGGCTTCGATACGCGCGGCGAAAAGATCTTCGCCGGCGCCTGCGCCAGCTGCCACGACTGGACCGGCGTGAGCCCGGTCACCGGCTATGCCACCCTAACTGGCGTGCGCGCGGTGAACGATCCGAGTGCCACCAATGTGGCGCAGACGGTTATCAATGGCGTCAACCGCAAGACCGCCGAGGGCAAGATTTTCATGCCAGCTTTCGGCGAGGGCTATTCCGACGATGACATAGCGGCCGTGGCCAATTACGTCACCGCCCGTTTTGGGGCCAAAGGCGCGCACCTAACAGGCAATGATGTGGCCAATCTGCGAAAGCAGGCGACCCAGCAACCCAAGTCCCAGGAGGCACCCAATGGCTGACATCCTGTCCAACTTTGCCCGGTCCGACGCTTATTTTTCAGCACTGATGCGTGAGGTCAGCTCCGTACCGAAAGCCAATTCTTCATTGACCGTGGGACGGCGAACCTTCTTCAAACTGGCCAGCGCCAGCGCCGCGGGTTTGGTGCTGGGCTTCCATCTCGGGGACGCAGCGTTCGCAGCCGAGACAGCGGACGGCAAAGACCAGGTGATGAACGCCTTCATCCGTATCGCCCCTGACAACACGATCACCATCTATTCCAAAGCACCGGAAATCGGCCAGGGCATCAAGACTTCCTTCGGCGTGATCATTGCCGACGAGCTCGACGCTGACTGGAATCACGTCGTGATGGAGCAGGCCGACATTAATTCCAAGGTCTATGGCTACCAGGGCTCGGGAGGCTCAACCTCCATCCCGCGCGCCTGGGACCAACTGCGTCAGGCGGGCGCCGCCGCCAAGGCGATGCTGATCGCCGCCGCCGCCCAGGAGTGGGAGGTGAATCCGTCAGAGGTTACCGCTCAGGACTCAGTCTTGACGCATGCAACCAGCGGCAAGTCGGCGACCTACGGGTCACTGGCCGCTGCCGCTGCGAAAATGCCGGTGCCCGATCCCAAGAGCCTGAAGCTAAAGACCCGCGCCGAATATAGTTTGATAGGCAAGCGCTATCGCGGCGTCGACGATCCCAAGGTTGTCAGCGGCCAGCCGTTGTTCGGCATCGATATCCAACTTCCCGGCATGGTCTATGCCAGCTACACAAAATGTCCGGCAGCGGGTGGCAAGGTCAGCTCCTTTAATGTGGATGAGATCAAGGCCCAGCGCGGGGTGCTCGACGCCTTTGCCCTGGATGGCACAGGCGTGCCGGTCGAGGTGATGCCGGGCGTGGCCATCATCGCCAAGGACACCTGGAGCGCTTTCCAGGCTAAGGACAAGCTCAAGGTGGATTGGGACCTCAGCGAGGCGTCGAAGGATTCCACCTCGCAATTCTCGGCCCAGGCCAAGAAAGTGGCGACCAATTTCCCGCAAAAGCCGGACGATAATGTCGGTGACGTAGACAAGTCTTTCGCCAATGCCGCCAAGACCGTGGAGGCCTACTACGAATATCCCTTTGCCGCCCATGCGCCACTGGAACCCATGAACACCACGGCGCACTGGCATGACGGAGTGATGGAAATGTGGGTGCCTACCCAGCAGCCTGATCGCGGCTTGCCGCTGGTCGCGAAGGTGGCCGGCATACCGCAGGAAAAAATCGTCATGCACCAGACCCGCGTTGGCGGCGGTTTCGGACGGCGGTTGGTCAATGACTATACCTGCGAAGCCGCGGCCATCGCGCAGAAGGTCAACGGCCCGGTCAAACTGCAATGGACCCGGGAAGACGATTTCGGCCACGATTTCTACCGTCCCGCCGGCTACCATCAGTTCAAAGGCGCGATTGACAAGGATGGCAGGCTCGACGCTTGGCGGGAACACTTCATCACCTTCACCGCCGACGGCAAAAAGGAAGCCACGGGCGCCAACCTTACCGACAATCTGAAATACTCGATCAAAGCGCCTAACCTGCGCCGCGCCAAGACTATGTTCTCGCTGAATATCCCCACCGGCGCCTGGCGCGCGCCAGGCGACAACGCCCAGGTCTTCGCTGCGCAAAGCTTCATGCATGAACTGTCGCTCGCTTCGGGCCGCGACCACGTCGAGTTTCTTATCGATGCAGTGAACCGCGACGTGCCTGAGCTGGCGCCCAAGGACCGGAACGTCAACTTCAGTCCCGAGCGGGTCACCGACGTGATCAAGATGTGCGCCGAGAAAGTGGGTTGGGGCAAGAAACTGCCGAATGGCAGCGGTTTGGGCTTGGCCTGGTGTTATTCTCACGCCGGCCACGTCGCACAGGCGATCGAGCTCAGCGTGGATGCCAACAAGCGGATCAAGGTCGATCGCATCGTGGTAGTGCTCGATGTCGGCCCTATCATTGACATGGCCGGCTCCGAGGCCCAGGCGCAAGGCGCGTCCACCGACGCTCTTTCCACCGCCATGGGCCTCAAGATCAACATCGAAAACGGTCGAATTCAGGAGCAGAACTACAATGCCTATCCGATCCTGCGCCTGCCTTTCGCACCAATGACGATTGATCCCTATTTCATCCAGTCGGAGAACCCGCCGACCGGCATGGGCGAACCCGCTTTCCCGGCGCTGGCGCCCGCGCTGGGCAACGCCATCTTCGCCGCCACCGGAGAGCGGGTGCGCCGCCTACCGTTGCGCGATCTGGGCTACTCGCTGGCGGCCTGACAGATCGGCCCCAGCAGGCTAAAGCCGGGAGATTTCGAGCGCGTGGACTGATGTCTGAAATTAGCCCTTCGCGTCAACGCAGCATTCGGTCGCATTCGGATCAAAGCGGGCATCAAACAGATCGCGATCAAATACCTTAAAGATCGAGCGTGACGCTGCCGCGGGCGCGCGAGACACACAGCATCATGCGGTCCTGACGGGCGGTGATATCGAGCACGGAATCGCGATGGATGACGAAGCCGTCCACGTAACGGCACTCACAGGCGCCGCAAACGCCGAGCTCGCATGACGACGGCAGGCCCAGCCCGCGAGCACGCAACATCTCAAGCGCCGACTTGTTGGCGGGAACGCGTATGACCTCGCCGGTGGAGACAAGCTTGACGTCAAAGGGCTCCGGAACAAAATTTTCGTCGACCGTCGGCTTAAACACCTCGAAGTGCCTGTAGCTCTCCGGCCAATTGGCCGTGGCCTCGCGCACCGCAAACGTCAGCCGCTGCGGCCCGCAGCAATAGACGTGCGTGCCGGGCGCGAGCGACTTGATGGTCTGTTGCACATTGAGCCGGCCGGTCTCCCCGGAATGTCCATCGCCAAAATAGGTGGAGAGTTGCCGAGGGCCGCAGACTTCGCTCAATTCGGATAAGAACGGTGCGCTTTGCAGTTGGTGCGCGCAGTAGTGCAGGTGAAACGACACGCCGCGGCGCGCGAGCTGCCTTGCCATCGGCAACATCGGCGTGATGCCGATACCGCCGGCGATAAACACGTGACGCTGCGCCTCGGCCGCCAGCGGAAAGTTATTGCGTGGCGCGGAAACCGGAACGGTGCTGCCGAGGCGTACATTCTCGTGGATCCACCGCGATCCGCCGCGGCCACCGTCTTCGCGTTTGACCGCTATCGAATAGACCGCGTCTTCGTCGGGATCGCCGCACAGCGAATATTGTCGCGTCAGCCCATTGGGCAGGCGCAGATCGACGTGAGCGCCGGGCAAAGGCGCCGGCAAGTGCTCGCGGCGCGGATGGCGAAACGTGTACATGCGCACAGTGTCGGTGACATCGCGCACGGCGCATACGTTCATCTTCATGATGATGCGTGCAGTCAACGCAGCAACTCTAAATGCTCAATCGACCGGCTCGACCGGATCGCCGCGGCGGATGATGCCGCCCTTCTCGATCCGGCAGTTGAGGCCCGACCGATTATACAGCGGCAGATAGAGCGGCAAGCCGAGTAATTCATCGAGATACTTGCATGGAAAATTGAGGCGTCCGCCGATCAGAACGACGTTGCCGACGCGAAACCGCTTGCCGACGAGGTGATTCAGCGGCACGCCCAGGACGGTGAGGTTCCGGCGATGATCGCCCGGTTCGAGTTTGATCGGGCGGTTTTGCAGCGGCGGGTCATTGCGGCGAAGGGCATCGATGACTTCCATCTCGAACAGTGTGACCTCACGCGCATCGGGTTTCGGGGAATAAGTCCCGGTGCCGAGGAAATAGCGATCGCCCTCGATGCCGCGGCCGGCGATGCAGTTCGCCTTCCTCGATCTCTTCCATTTCGAAAGACGCGGCCGGGGCGATGTGAATATGCAGCAGCCGGCCACCGGACCATTGGGTCCGTAGCTTGACCGGCTCCGCGACCGTCGCATCGTCGAGATCGTATCGGCCAAGATCGTATCGGCCATCTCGGTCAGCGCTCCTTCCCGGTTCGACGTTATTTGAGCAGCGCCTCGCCCTTGGTCTCCCGCGCAAACAGCGCAGCAGTCAAAGTGACCAGCGCGAGCAGGATCAGCATAATGGAAACACCGGCCGTCCCGCCAGTATAAGCCGCCAGCGCAGTCGCGATAATCGGCGCGAAACCGCCGCCGATAGCGGCAGAAAGCTGAAAACCCAACGATGCGCCGCTATAGCGCACCTGCGATCCAAACAATTCGGGAAAGTAACTCGATTCCGGTGCAAACATCAGGCCGTGGCCAAAGTTCAAAGCAACCACGACGGTCAAGATCACGATGGCCTCAGTCTTCGTGTTGAGCAACCAGAACAGGGGAAACGCGAATAGGATCGTGAAAGCGACCCCGGCGAAATAAAAGATGCGGCGTCCGTAACGGTCCGAAAGGTAACCAAAGAACGGTATCGTGAACAGTTCGATGATCGCGGCGATAAGGATAGCATTGAGCATCAGCGACTTCGGCAAGCCAAGCTTCGTCGTCGCGTAAACCACGACGAAAATCGTCAGCATATAGACCCACGATACTTCCGACAGCTTGAGTCCGGTCGCGATCAGGAAGTTGCGCGGGCTCTTAAACAGCATTTCAAAAAACGGGGCGCGAACGATCTGGCCCCGCGCCTTGAGTTGTTCAAAAACCGGCGTTTCCGGCAACCGCGCCCGTACGAACAATCCGATCAGGACCAGCAGCACGCTGATCAGGAAGGGAATACGCCAGCCCCAGCTCTTGAAGTCGGCGTCCGAAAATATCGCGGTCATCAGAGAGAAAGCGGCATAGGCCAAAACCAGCCCGATCGGAAACCCGATTTGCACCAGGCTGCCGAAGATGCCGCGTCGCGCCGCCGGCGCATGCTCGATCACCATCAGTGACGCGCCGCCCCACTCGCCGCCGAGCGCGATGCCCTGAACGATCCGCAGCAGCACCAAAAGCACGGGCGCCCAGATTCCCACCTGTGCATAGGTTGGCAAGACGCCGATCAGGGCTGTCGAAAGCCCCATGCAGATCATGGTGATCATCAGCATCGACTTCCGGCCCATCCGGTCGCCGAAATGACCAAAGATGATGCCGCCTATCGGCCGCGCCAAAAAGCCGACAGTAAAGGTGCTCAGCGCGGCCAACGTGCCGATCCGCGGATCGACATTGGGAAAGAACTGCGAATTAAAAACGAGCGCCGCGGCAGTTCCATAGATCAAAAAGTCGTACCACTCGATGATGGTGCCGATGGCGCCGGCGCAAGCGATGGTGCCAATGCTTTGCTTTTTTGCCTCGCTCGCAGCGGGCGTGCTCGTCGCGATAGTCATAGGGCATCTCCCGTGCCATTGTCTTTATTGGCAGATTCCGCAGCAAATCTTGTGCCAGACCAAAGTTTGAATTGGCGCGGGAAACGGAGGCCGTATGCGGTTCGGGGTACTGATCTACGAAGATGTTGAGCCGATCGACCTTGCTGCATTGGGCGTGCTGTCAATGGCACGACGCGTCCAGCCCGACATCGAGATCTGTACGATTGCTCCTCGGCAAGGCGTGACGCGGCTTGCCAATGGTCTTCGTGTCATCGCCGATTACAATTTTCAGACGGCGCCGAAGCTTGACGTGCTCATTGTGACTGGCGGGCCGGGCTGGACGGCGCAGAGCAAATCGCCGGAGACGCTTGCCTTCATTCGCGACAGCGCGGTGGAGATTCCTGTCGTTTCGGTTTGCACCGGCGGCATGATCCTGGCGGCAAGCGGCGTGCTCGATGGCAGGGCGGCAACGACGAAGCGCGAAGTGGTGCCGCCGGAAGTCTCGCCGCTACAACGGCTGCGCGATGAGTATCCGGCCGTAGCGGCGCAGGAGGCGAGCCTGGTCGATACAGGCACAATCGTCACAGGTGGCGGCGTATCGCTTTGTATCGACACGATGCTGCACCTGCTCAAAAAGCTATATGGGCCCGAAACGGCGGCCGAAACGGCGCGCATCATCGAATATCAGCGCGCCTGGGCTGCAAACCTCGAGCAATTTCCACCGCTGGTGACGACGAGTTCGTGATCTGCGAACGCTACGCTCGAACGTCCTTAAAACGTGAACAGGACGGAGCCGTACCAGTTGAATCGATCCGTCTCGTCCGCATTTTGAATGCCGCGACCGACGTATCCCAAAAGATGGAAGGTATCGGTGAGATCGTAACGTGCACCGATACCGAGGGAGGTCGTGTCGTCACCTCCCGGCGCATTCGCCGTCTGATGAAATATCTCCAGCCCCATTTGCAGCGTGTCAGTGAGCTGACGGGTGACCACCAGCCCTGCTTCGCAGAAATTTCGCGAATCCCAAGACCGATTGTATTCGCAACCGCCGCCGCCGAACGCGGACCACTTGCCCCAATCCTTTTCCAGCCAGATCGGCAGGAGAAACGAGGCATGCTGGTCGCCGACATCCTGCGAGGCGCTGGGCAGGATCACGCGCGGAAAGACGGCCACGTCGAGGCCAAAGTTGCTTTGCGTGAGGAAACGGTATTTTGCCGCAAGCTCGATATTGCCGAGGCCGGCAAGCAATGGACCGCCGGAAGCGGCGTCAAACGCAATGGGTACCGTGGCGGTAAGCTGAAGATTTGGCGCTCCGCCGTAGTTGAAATCGATACCGCTTTCTCCGCCGGCGTCGCTGCGGGTAACGGTTCCGCTATTGAAAGTATAGATTTCAAAATGCTGATAATCGGTCGGCTCGGGGTCATCCGTCAGGTAAGGTGGACCCGCAACTGCAGGACTTATCGTCCACGCCAGCGGCAGAAAACAAAGCGACAGGAATACTGCTGCAATCCGCACGACGCCATCCTTGATAATGACCAGACTAGCAAATTAAACAGGATCGCTCGAATGAAGATTTGGAATTTTTTGCGAGGATTACGGTGACAGATAGAAAAGCCACAGATACCGCCGCGGCCGCCATGGCGAAAATTCCCGAAGTCACGCTGGTGTTCTGGATCATCAAGATCGCAGCGACGACGCTCGGCGAGACCGGCGGCGATACCGTGACCATGACGCTGAACTGGGGGTACCTGCTCGGCACTGCCCTGTTTCTCTCGCTACTCATTATCTTCGCGGCGCTGCAGATCGCCGCGAAACGATTTCATCCGTGGCTGTATTGGGCGACGATCGTCGCCTCGACCACTGCCGGCACCACGATGGCGGACTTCGCCGACCGTTCGCTCGGCATTGGTTACGCCGGCGGCTCGACGCTGTTGTTCGTCTGCCTAATGGCAACGCTCGGCCTGTGGTATCGGACCATGGGCTCGATTTCGGTCGCGACCGTAAGCACGCCGAGGGTGGAGATATTTTATTGGGTCGCCATCACATTCTCGCAAACGCTCGGTACCGCGCTCGGAGATTGGCTATCGGACGGCGTGGGCTATGAACACGGCGTGTTCGTGTTCGGCGCCGCGTTGGCAGTGATCGCGCTTGCCTACTACATGACCGGCATTTCGCGCGTATTTCTGTTCTGGGCGGCATTCATCCTGACACGTCCACTCGGCGCCACCGTCGGCGATTATCTCGACAAGCCTATCGACAGTGGCGGACTAAATTTCAGCCGGCCGATCGCTTCCGCGATTATCGCCGCTTTTATCGTGGTCTGTATTCTGGTTTTACCGCAACGCGCCGGTAGCCATCCCGGACAGTCCGAGGCTGCATAACGCCTCGCTCTGGCGAAGTTAGATCGCGCTGAACCTCAAGCCCAATTCAGCCGCGCCAGAATGGCCTTGCCCATCACCCAATCCTTGTCGCTCTCCGACAGGAAGGAGAGCTCCTCAGTAAAGTGGGTAATGCGCTGGTGGTACGGCCCTTTGGACAGGGTATTTGTCAGATCACTGCCCCAATAGCAGCGTTGCGGGCCGTAGGCGTCGAACACGCGTTTGAGATGCACCGTCACGTCGCGGAACGGATAAGGCTCCGTGGACACGCCCGGCGAGGCCGAAATCTTGACGCTGACATTCGGATATTTGGCGAGCGCGACTGTTTGATCGATCGCCGCCGGGATCGTGCCGTCCTTCAGCATGGATTGCGTCAGACCCATGTGATCGATGATCAGGGTGAGCTGCGGGTGGCGTTCGGCGATAGGCCCGAGCTTGAAGGTCTGGCCCGGCGCGAAGAAATAGATCGGGATGTTATTTTTCTCGACTACGGGCCAGAACCAGTCGGTCGTGCCGTCCGACAGCCACTTCGACGTCGTCTCGTTGTTAAATGTGAGCCGGATGCCCAACATGCCCGGCTGCTGCTTCCACTTTTCCAGCGGCGGCGCCGCTTTTGGATCCTGAATGGGAAAGCGGCCCATAACGCGAAAACGGTCCGGATAGCGGTGAACCGCTTCCAGCGCATAATCGTTGCGGTCGCCAATCCACGACGGCGGTACGATAACGACGCGATCGACGCCGGCTTCTTCCATCAGCGGCACGAAGCGCTCGATGGTCATCGGCTCCGGCAATTGCGGCTTGAGGCCGGGCACCCACTGCCAGTCGGGCGATTCCGCCTTCCAGAAATGAACCTGGGCATCGGCGATCATGCGATGCGCCGGTTGCGCCAGCGTACGCCGCGACGCTTGCGTCGAAGCAGCGCCAGCCGCGAGCGCGGTGCCGAGAAAATCGCGCCGTGAAAACATGCTGTCCTCCCGAAAGTTTTTATTTTGCGTCACGCCGTGCGAAATACAGCCACAAGACCACACCGATGCCGACCACGACGCCAACGACGAGCACCGATATCAGCGCCGCGTTCTGGATCCAGGCGATCGCTGGAATACCGAGCGCCATGATGATTCCAAGCAGGCACACTTGCCACGACAAGACGTGCACGCCCGAGGTGAAAGTCCCGAGCGCCATAAGAGTGAAGATGGCAATGCCGGTCGCTTGCGCACTGAAATCACGCTGCACGCTCGGCAGCAGCATCAGATTCATCACGATCAGGAACGCCAGCCAGTGCAGAATCTGCGTGCCGACCAACTGAAGACGCGCCTGGGAATCCGTGGCGTATTGCCAACCGGTAGCGACACAAACCAGAGCGATCAGCGGCGCCAGCAACTCCCAAAAAACGGTGATCGGCTGTTTCGAAAAACTCGTATAGGCGACGCCGATCAAAGTCAGGATCAGAACCAGGCTGAACGGCAGCTCCTTGAGCCAGAAGCCGACGTGCCACAGCTTATGCAGCCCCTTACTTGCCGGCTGCGGCGTTTGACTTTGATCGGTGGTGCTCATCGGGTCACTCCGGTCTTTGGCGCATCAGCCGTTTTACCATAGTGACGTCGCTGCCGGACTCGCCAATTCGTTTGATGGCGTCGGCAATAGGCTCAATCGCGACCGCCATGTGAAAGGCGTTGGCGTGAAGAAGGGTCGCCCGATCGCGCACAATGGCGACGTGGCCTTTCCAGAACATCAGATCGCCGCGCCGCAGGTCTGAATAAGCATCCGCCCGCACTGGTTCACCAAGCGCGGCCTCCTGCATATCGCTATCGCGTGGGCAGGCAGCACCGCACGCGGTCAATGCCACCTGCACCAGGCCCGAACAATCGAGCCCAAGCACGGTCTTGCCGCCCCAGAGATAGGGCGCGCCGAGAAAGCGTTCGGCGACCGCAACAAAGTCGACCTCGTTTTCATCGACCGGCTTGAGATGCGGGACCGGCACGTAGGTGTTTGTCGACGTTATCGCCATCCGGCCGTCGAAGCCTGAAATAACAACACGCGCACCGAACGGCAGCGCCTCGATCGGCGGCAGCTTGATGGAAGGCGCCGGGAAAGCCAGCGTGCGCAAGGCGCTGACCTTGTGCGTTGCGGACGGACCGGGCGGACCCAAGGCATGCTCCGGCAGCCAGCCGACGTAATTGTCGGCCGCAAGCTGGCCCCACGCAAAACCTTCGGCGTTGCGATCGTAGATGACGACACGCTCGCCCCTGAGCGCTTCCGTCACCAGCGAAGCATCGGGCCGCGGTTCGGCCCATACCGGCGCTTGCGGTTCGGCAATCTCGTAAACCCTGCCCTCCACATAGCGCCGCGCCGTCACCCGGCCCTCAAGCTCCTTCGCGGCGAAATCATCGCGAGCTGCCGTGACGCGCGGATCGAAGGGCGGCATCGCTCAACCGTATCGCGCGGAAAGCAGCGCATAAAGTGCGCGTGCGGTCTGACATTCGCCGCCTTCCGGACGGCCGGGTTTGGCCGACGCCGTCCAGGCGAAGATGTCGAAATGCAGCCACGACTTGGCGGTGACGAACTTGCGCATGAACAAGGCTGCCGTGATCGCGCCGCCCTGACCGCCGCCGACATTGTTGGTGTCGGCAACTTTCGATTCCAGCATCGATTCATAGGGCCGCCACAGCGGCAAGCGCCAGACCGGATCGTTTTCCGCAACGCCGCTCGCCATCAATTCATTCGCCAGCGCATCGTCATCGGTGAAAAACGCCGGCAGGTCCGGGCCGAGCGCGACGCGTGCGGCTCCAGTCAGCGTGGCAAAGTCGATGATCAGCTCGGGCTTTTCCTCGTCGGCAAGAGTGAGCGCGTCGGCGAGGACCAGGCGGCCTTCGGCATCGGTATTGCCGATCTCGACGGTGATGCCTTTGCGCGATGTGTAGATATCGCGCGGACGGAAGCTGTCGCCCGCGATCGAATTCTCGACTGCGGGAATGAGCACGCGCAGCCGTACTTTCAGCTTGCGCGACATAATCATGTGCGCCAACGCCAGCGCGGTCGCCGCGCCGCCCATATCCTTTTTCATGTTGAGCATGCCGCTCTCGGGCTTGATATCGAGCCCGCCGGTGTCGAAGCAGACGCCTTTGCCGACCAGTGTCACGCGCGGATGCTTATCGTTACCCCAGGTGAAATCGAGCAGTCGCGGCGCACGGTCAGCGGCGCGGCCGACCGCGTGAATAAGCGGAAAATTTTCTTTCAGCAGACCATCGCCGACGACAGCCGAAAATTTCGCATCATGCAGCGTCGCGAGCTTTCGCGCCGCCGCCTCGAGTTCGTCGGGGCCCATGTCATTGGCCGGCGTGTTGATGAGATCGCGCGCCAGCGTCACGCCTTCGACAATGAAATCGAGTTCTTCGCGGTCGACGCTTTGCGGCAGATCGATCTTGATGTCGCTGGGCTCGGATTTTCGGTATCGCGTGAACCGGTAATTGCCAAGCGCGACCGCGAGTGCTGCGAGCCTGGTGTTGTGCGGCTCATTAGCAAAGCGATAGGTGCCGTCCGGCAGCAACTGAGCGAGGCGTCCCGGCAGAAAACGATCGCTTAGACCGTCACTGCTCTCGAGCCCGAACAAGACGCCGCCAAGCCCCTTCTTTCCGGGCAGC
Organism: uncultured Alphaproteobacteria bacterium; assembly: GCA_963742215.1. Classification (GTDB taxonomy): domain Bacteria; phylum Pseudomonadota; class Alphaproteobacteria; order Rhizobiales; family Xanthobacteraceae; genus BOG-931. The sequence continues at coordinate 27,738 of CAVULJ010000010.1, read as the reverse complement.
AACAGGTGACGCCCTGCCTTCGGCTCAAAACCGGCAGCTGCTGCAAAAGCCTTCGAGGCGGCATCGAGCCGTTCGCGGATATCGGGCCAGGTCGCCGCAGTGACGAACCAGATCGGGATCGCATCCGACGTACCGCGTGCGACAAAAATCGAATTCATTGCGTGAGCCCGTTGCGAAAGCAGGCTCTGCTAGCACGTTGCCCTCCTTTCGTCATCCCGAGGCGCCGCCATGGTCAGGCGTGCGACGATGCTAATTGCGCGTGGCTGTGCTTGATGCCGTAGAACGCGTAAACGCCAAGCCCGATCACCAGCCACGCGCCGAAGCGCAGCCAGGTATCGACCGGCAGGCCGAGCATCAGCAACACGGAAGTGGCAGCGCCCAGCGGCGCGACGACAAAGACCGCCGGCGTCCGAAACGGCCGCGGCGTGCGAGGCTCTCTGATACGCAAAACGAAGACACCGACGCAGACGACAGTGAACGCAAATAGAGTGCCGATGCTGACTAGTTCCCCGACGAGGCCGATCGGCAGTAGTCCGGCGAGAATAGCGACGACGCTTCCGGTAATGAGCGTGGTGACGAAAGGCGTGCGGAATCGCGGATGTATCGCGCCGAAAGCCGGCGGCAACAGGCCGTCGCTCGCAATCGAATAGACGATACGCGGCTGGCCTAGCAGCCCGACGAGGATGACCGAGGTCAGGCCGAAGATGATGCCGAGCTTCATGACCGGCGCGAGCCACGTCAGCCCGATGGCATTGATGCCGACGGCGATGGGATCGGCGACGTTGAGCTTGTCGTAACTGACGATGCCGGTGAGCACGAAGCCGACCGCGAGATAGAGCACGGTGCAGACCACGAGCGACCCGAGGATGCCGATCGGGAGGTCGCGCTTCGGATTGTGCGCCTCCTGCGCCGTCGTCGAGACAGCGTCAAAGCCGATATAGGCAAAGAAGACAACGGCGGCGCCTCGCACAATACCGGACCAGCCGAATTGGCCGACGCCGGTGTTGGGCGGAATGAAATGCCCATCCGGGTTCGCGGCCGTAACCCAGTGCGCCGAGCTGAAGAATGGCGCGGCCATGACGATGAACAACACGATGATCGCGAGCTTGGTCGCAACGATGACGTTGTTAACGCGCGCTGACTTCACGGACGCCGATCGTCACCACCGCCGTCACGGCGATGACCACGATCATGGCCGGCACATTGACGATCGTACCGGTCGCCTGCCACGCGCTGTGTGCGGCGTCGTAGGCGAGCGGCGCGCCGGCAAAGGCCGGCGGCACCGTGATGCCGAGATCGTTGAGGAAGCTCACAACATAACCAGACCAGCCAATCGCGACCGTGGAGGCGCCGAGCGCGTATTCGAAGATCAGATCCCAGCCGACAACCCAGGCAACGAGTTCTCCCATCGTGGCATAGGCATAGGTGTAGGCGCTGCCCGAGATCGGCACCGTCGAGGCCATCTCCGCGTAGCACAGTCCGGCGCAGGCGCAGGCAAAGCCCGCGAGCACGAATGACAGCGTTATCGCCGGGCCGGCATTGGCCGCGGCGGCGTGGCCCGTGAGCACGAATATTCCGGCGCCGATGATGTCGCCGATACCGAGTGACATGAGATTAAGCGCCGATAAGCTCCGCTTGAGTGATACCCCGCTATGGGCCGCCGAGGACTGACCGTCCCCTTTTTCAGCCTCTGCCTGCAATCCGACTATTGACTTGCGGACCAAATAATTCGCCACGGCGACGGCCCTGTTTAAATGCGCAGCCCACGTCTCAGGGGCAAACAATAACAAACAAGCGGCGAGTAAGTTTCAGCTTGATTGATGGAAGCAATGGAGGGAGCCGCGCCGAGCACTACATCGCGCCCTTCTTTACATAAGGCCCGAGCACCTTGGCCGCTTCGTGCACATAGCTGAGATCGACGACATCGCCGACCTTTACCGAACCGTCGATCTGCTTGGTATCGAGGAAAAACTGCCAGGCCATCTGCAACGACGGCATGTTGACGTCGCCGTTTGGATCGGTCCAATGCGAGACGATCGCGCGATGCACTTCCGGGTCCTTGATGAAGGAATACTGTGTCAGGATTTTTATCACATCGTCCGCGTTTTGCCCGGCGACGTGACCATCCTTAAGCGCGTCGTCATAGCAACGAGCTGCTTTGAGATACGCGATCATGAATTTTTTGGCGTTCTCAGGCTGATCGTGCATGAATTTCGGACCGTAGAACACCACCGCGGTTTGATAATCGGGAAATACATCGTCGGCGGAGATGAGTTTCTTCGCCGTGCCTTGTTTCAGAAGTTCGGCAACCGTCGGCTCGACCGTCAGGCTCGCATCGATCGCCTTGTTGGCAAAAGCCGCGATCTGGTTCGGGAAACCGAGAAACACCGGATCGATATCGTTGTAGGTCAAGCCCGCCTGCACCAGCGCGTAGTTCATGAACGCGTTTTCGCTGTTGCCGTTGGCGGACATCGCGACCTTGAGACCTTTGAGGTCTTTGACGCTTTTTATCTTGCCGCTGTCGATTAGGTCGGTGCGCGCCATGATCGCCTGAAAGCCGTAGCCTTTGGCATTGCGGGCCTTGTCGGCAACAATCTTGATACCAATGCCGCGCGCCGCGGCATTGTATAGGCCGGCGGAGCTTGCGCCCGAGCCGACGTCGATCTCTCCCGATCCAAGCGACGGGATCGACTTTGCCGCAGAGTCGAAGCGCACAAAGTTGACCTTCAGCCCCTGCTCGGCGAAGAAACCTTTGGCATCGGCAATAAAAAACGGCGCATCACTCGATGCGCCGATGGTGCCGATGGTCAGTTCCTGTGCGTAGGCGTGGCTCCCAAATGCTGCGATGACAATACCCGCAGCCCACCGCGTGATTTTATGCATCGGCGACACATTCGCCCCCTCATCAGTTCAGCAGCCGGCCGAGCCAACTCTAGCACGCAGCCGGCCATAACACCTGCGACATTGTCACATGCCAAGATACATCCAGAGATTACATCCACGGCATCAGAGAAGCGTGGATCACGTCCGGCACCCCTTCGTTGCCAACCGACCTGATGGCAAGATCGACATCCTTCAAACCAAAGCGATGGGTGGTGACGAGCTCGAGCGGAAAGCGCTTCGACGCAAGCTGTTCAAGCGCAAGCTCGCAAGCCTTATAGCTGTGACCTCGCGCGCTTTTCATGGTGATGAATTTCACCGTGAATTTCTCCAGCGGGAAATTCGGAAACTGCGCCATCTCGCCCTGGGCGACGATCACGCCGGCCTTGCGCTTGAGTGCTTCAATACCGAGCAGGATCGGAATGGTTCCGGCGCCCGCCGTGCAGTCGAGCGAGACATCGACACCCTTGCCGCCGGTGATCTCCATGATGCGGGCCAGCGGATCTTCCTTGGTTACGTCGATGACGTAGTCGGCGCCAAGTTTCCTGGCGACGTCCATCCGCGCTTTGTCTTTTGACGTGCCAGTGACGATGATCAGCGACGCCCCCGCCTGCTTGCAGATCACCGTCTGCGACAGGCCCTGTTGACCGGGTCCCTGGATCAGCACCGTGGAATTGTAGCCGACGCCGCCGTCGAACAGCGACCACTCGACGCCGTTCGCCATCGGCGTGACGAGGCCGGCAAGCTCCGGCGTCACGCCCTTCGGAACGTGATGGATCACTGAATTCCAGGGCAGATACATATACTGTGCGAAACCGCCCCATAGATGCGGCGGTTTTTCGTCGGACGTATAGCCGTAACGGATCGCGTCGGGATTGGTACGCCAGTTGGTGTTCTCGCAGTGCCGGTATTGCCCGGCATGGCACCACTCGCACTTGCCGCACGAGACGTAGTGCTCGACGAAGACCAGGTCGCCTTCCTTGAAGCCCTTGCGCTGGGTGAACTCGCGGCCGGCCTTGGCGATATAGCCGATGTTTTCATGGCCCATGATGGTGGGCTTGTTGCTCGGCGGGTGCTTGTAGAGCTTGACGTCGGTGCCGCAGATGCCGCCGACTTCCATTTTCATCAGCGCCGCATCCGGCGGAACGTCCGGCATCGGATATTCGCGGATTTCGGTCTTGCTCGGCCCGGTGCGCACCGCCGCGAGAACTTGCTCAGCCACAACATATCTCCTTACTCAGCTCGCGCGCCTGAAGCGCGGATGACTTGGCCCCAACGATCGGCTTCAGAGGCAATAAAGACCGACAGCGCCGCCGGCGTGCTGCCGATCGGCACCATGCTGACGTCGCCGAGCCTCTGCGCAACATCGGGGCTCTTCACCGCTTCTGCAATGCCGGCAGAAAGCTTCTCCGCAATCGGCGCCGCTGTAGCGGGCGGCGCAACGATCGCCCACCAGGACGTGACTTCGAAGCCGGGAATGGTCTCGGCCACCGTTGGCACATCCGGCAGCACCGCAAGACGCTCTTTGCTGCTCACCGCGAGCGCCCGCAATTGACCGTTGCGTATGAACGGCAGCGAAGGAGCGAGCTCCGAGAACATCAGGTCAACGTGGCCGCCAACGAGATCGGTGAGCGCTGGACCGCCACCGCGATATGGAACATGGGTGATCTTCACACCCGCCATGGCGTTGAACAATTCCGCCGTAAGATGCGCGGCCGTGCCAACACCCTGCGACGCGTAGTTCAATTGCCCCGGATGCGCTTTGGCGTAGGCAATGAGCTCCGGCAGGTTCTTTGCCGGTACTTCGGGGTAGGCCAGCAGCGCGTTGTAGGCGATGACCACAAGCGAGACCGGCGTGAACTGCACTGGGTCGTAATAGAGCTTGGCGTAAAGGCTCTTGTTGACAACGAGCGGTCCCTGCGCCGTGAACAGAATGGTGTAACCGTCCGGCGCCGCCTTGAAGACCTCCTCCGCGCCTACATTGCCACCGGCGCCGCCCTGATTTTCGACGACGACGGCAATGCCCCATTTGTCTTGAAGCTTTTGCGCCACGAGACGTGCCACAATGTCGGTGCCGCCACCCGCCGCATAGGGCACGATCATCCGGATCGGGCGGTTGGGAAACTCCTCCGCGCATGCCGCACCGAGAAGCAGCGTCGCAAAAACTACGCCGGCGGCCCACCTAAGCGCCTTCATTGCCCATTCCTTTCCTTCACGTGCGGACGGCCGCATGCGTCCGAGCGGTACCGGTTTCTTCAAAGGCGGGCCGCTGCCGGCTCCACTGAGTGGCACGCTCATAGGCCGTGGCGACGCGCAACAGCGTGATCTCATCATAGGCGCGGCCGACGAACTGCACCGAGAGTGGCAACTGCGACACTTTGCTCAACCCGCTCATCATGGCGATCGCGGGATGACCGGTCAGGTTGAACGGGCTGCGTCCCTGGCGCGGATAGGTACGGGCCAATCCAGCGCCGTCATCAATCCGGAACGGCGGATCCATGCCGCTCGCGGTCAAGAGCACGTCGCAGTCGCGCAACACGTCGTCGACCGCGTCCGTCATCGGCCCGCGCCATTGCTGCGCCTGAATGTAGTCGCCGGCCGACAGGAAGGCGCCCGGCATGACCTTGCGCCGCGTCGGCGTGCTGTAATCGCCCGGCCGCTCGCGCAGCCATTTGGCGTGCACGGCCCAGGTCTCGGCTAACAGAATGACGCGCTGAACTGCGGCCAGCTCCTGAAGCCGTGGCAACGTAACGTCGCGGACAACAGCTCCCTCGGCGCGCAATGCCCGCGCAACCTCGTCAAGGGCGGCAATGATCTCCGGATCGGCCACCATATCGCTTTCGTGCCAGTGCCGTGCGAAACCGATGCGCAATCCCCGGACGCCGCAAGCGAGATCGGCGGAGAACGAAGACCCGCGGTTGGTTCCAACCAGTGCATCCAGGCAGAGCGCCACGTCCTCCACAGTGCGCGCCATTGGCCCGACGTGGTCGAGCGAGAACGCAACCGGAAACACGCCATCGCGCGAAACGAGACCATATGTCGGCTTTAAGCCGACGACGCCGCAATTGCCGGCCGGATTGCGGATCGAACCGCCCGCATCGGTGCCGATCGACAGTGGGACGAAACCGGCGGCGAGCGCGACGCCGGATCCCGATGACGACCCGCCGGGATGATACGCCGTGTTCCACGGATGGCGCGCGAACGGAAACGGCAGCTCCGGCGAAGGTCCACCGAACGCGAATTCATGAAGCGATTGCTTGCCGAGAATGATGGCGCCCGCGGCCCGAAGATTGACAATCGCCGCCGCGTCACGCTGCGCAATTTTGCCAACGAGAAGCTTTGAATGGCACGTTGTCGGCATGCCGGCGACGTCGATATTGTCCTTGATGCCGATCGGGATGCCATGCAACGGGCCGCGACAGCGGCCCGCGGCGAACTCGGCTTGCGCATTGCGTGCGCTGCGCAAAGCCGCGTCGGTGTCGACCCTTATGAACGCCCCGTATTCGTCATTACGGGCGGCGATTTCGGCGAGAAGCGCCTCAACCAGTTCCACTGGCGTCAGCCGGCGCGCCGCATAAGCCGCCGCGATCTCAGCCGCAGTCAGCCATTTCAGCTCTTGCAATCGGTGCTCCTCATGCGCATCGCCGGCCAGGGCTCCGCCGTGCCGTCAATGGGCGGCATATCGGCGAGGTCAGCCGCAGCGGCGCGCGCAGCTTCGGCGACACAATCGGGAAATTCCGTAACCACTTTTTGCAATCCGGCGGCGAGCGCTTGTGCCCTCACCTTTTCATCCAGACCTGGTGGGTTCCGGCTCATAAATACCTCCGTCCTCAACCTGCACCGCATTGTTGCAGCATTCGGCGACGCCGTTCAATCGCGTGCGGCGAGGCAGACGGGTGTCCGCTCGCCACCGTTCTTTGCTACAACAGCGCGGATGATCCGGTTGCGCACGTTCCCCTCTGCCCGCCAGCGCGACATCAGATCCGCGGCGAATGAACGCCTGCGCGACTGGACGCGTGCGCGATTCAAACTCGCCGACGATGAAACCATCATGGTCTCGGAAATCACGTGCAGCGTCCCCGGCTGTCCGCCGATCGAAACTCACGTGGTGTTCTGGACCGACGCGGGGCGGCATCACTTCAAGATCTTCAAGCCGCTCGCTGAGGCCGTTGAGGATGACCTGCCGCCCGCCTTCATGAAGAACGCGCTGGTCGCCACTGAAGGTGAAGATGTTTACTGCTGCTAGCCTCGCACCACATCGAGCCGACCCGTTCTCCGCTCATTCCCGCGAAAGCGGGAATCCAATCTTTGCGCTGGGTCCCCGCTTTCGCGGGGACGAGCGGCGGATCACGACGATCCGTCTTACACCCTCACAAGGTTGCTGCGGTTAAGGTCCGTGACCTTGGCCACACCCGACAGCAGCATGGTCGACTTCAGCTCGAAGGCGAGCTGAGCATAGACGCTTTTGACGCCCTGCGAACCGCCGTCGATCAAGCCCCAAAGCGCGGGCCGGCCGATACCGACTGCCGTCGCACCGAGCGACAGCGCCTTGAAGATATCGCCGCCGCGGCGGATGCCGCTGTCGAGAACCACCGGCACGCGGCCGGCGACGGTGTCGACGGCCGCACGCAACATGCTGATCGAGGCCGGCCCGCCATCCATTTGCCGGCCGCCATGATTGGAAATCCAGATTCCGGCGGCGCCTTCGGCGAGACTTTGCTGGATGTCGTCGGGCTGCACGACGCCTTTGACCAGCACCGGCAAGCCCGACGCTTCGCGCAGGAACGTAATGTCGCTGAAACTCAGATTGTGCTTCTGGTCGCTGAAATTGCCGTGGCCGCCGAGCGCCGGATCGTGATTGCCTGCCGTCAGCGCCGGATCGCGCGGCCGGCCGAGCGCGATGTAATCGTCGCTCTGTCCGGGGCCGAGCGCGTCCGCGGTCAGGACGATGGCGGAATAACCGGCCGCCTTGGCGCGTTGCACCAGCCAGCGGTTAAGCTCCATGTCGCGGTTCATATAAATCTGGAACCACTTCGGGCCGGTTGTCGCCTGCGCGATCTCCTCCATCGGCCGGTTCGATGCGCCTGACGCAACGAACAGCGAGCCCGCCATGCCGGTGCCGGCGGCATTCGGCAGCTCCGCTCTGACATGGAAATTCCCCTGCGCGCCGGTCGGGCAGGTGAAGACCGGAAGCGACAGCTTGTGGCCGAGCAGCGTCGTGCTCAGATCGATATTCTTGTCGTCCACGTTTTGCAGGCGCCGTGGCATGATCGGAAAATCGTTGAACGCGCGCCGGTTCTCGCGGTAGGTCCAGCCGTCGCCCCACGGGCCCATGATGGCGAAGCGGCCCGGCGACAGGAACTTGCGGGCGTCGTCTTCGAGGCGCTCGACATTGACGATCTTGAGTTCGTGCTCTTGAGAGCTTGGCTGTCCGAAGTCCGGCGGCGCCGATGCCGCCGCGCTTTCCGCAAATGCTTTTGTCGGGCCCGCGGCGGTGGCCAAAGCTGCGCCGCCCGCGGCAAGCGCCTGAATGAGATTGCGTCGTGACGTGGTCATGATTTCCTCCCGCGACGATTTTGCCGAACCATCGTCCGTTCGCGGAAGGGCGTCAATGCACCGGTTAGCGCTCGGAGCTATGCGTCTTTGAGACCTGCCCGCTCAAGCGCCGCGGACTGGCGTTGCGCAACGCGTTCAATGGAAAATTTCTCGATCGCTTCGTTGAACAGCTTATAAAAATTCAGCTCGGCGCGCAGGTGCAGGAACACAGCGCCGAGCCCGATCGCGGCGCGGTCCATGAAAACGAATTCGCGCGGCACTTTCACCGGCCCCTTTTGCTTGAGCGCCTGATGAACGCGGAAAGCTTCGCGGCGGCCGTACTCGGATGGCTTCACACCGTCGGCGATGGAGCGCACGCGATCGTCGAGCAGCGGCGCATAGATGAAGCGCGCCCAGATGTTGAGCGTATCGATGAGGTCGCGCGACAGTTTCTTGAAACCCCAGGTCTCATAAGCGTTGACGATCAGCTCGTCATCGCCGTGCAGCAGGCCGTGATAGAGATCGACCACGCCGCGAACGAATTTCGGCGGAAAGATCCGGACGCAGCCATAGTCGAGCAGATTGATGCCCGCAGCTTCGCCATCGCGGTCGAACACGGTATAATTGCCGAGATGCGGATCGCCGTGAATGACGCCGAACCGGCTGAACGGAAACCACCACGCCGTGAACATCGCTCTAGCGAGCTCGTTACGCACCTCAAGCGGATCGTTCTTGTGAGCGAGCATCTTGCTGCCGTCGAGCCAGTCGAGCGTCAGCAGTCTTCCAGTGGAAAGCTCCGGCCATGAGCGCGGCACGCGCACGATATCGACACCGTCGAGCATCTCACGATAAAGCGCGGCGTGTTTCGCTTCGCGCCGGTAGTCGAGCTCTTCGCGGACGCGCGCGCCGATTTCCTTGGCGACCTCGCTGGTGTCGATGGCCGCGCTCAGGCGCTGGCGGATCGCGAGCAACCATTGCAGTTGCACCAAATCGGCTTCGACCGCTGACTGCATGTCCGGATATTGCAGCTTGCAGGCCAGCGCCGCACCATCGAGCGAGCGGGCACGGTGCACCTGGCCGAGCGACGCCGCCGCGGCCGGATGATGCTCGAAGCTTTCAAATCTCTTTGGCCAGTCGGCGCCGAGCTCCGCCATCATGCGGCGTTTGACGAAGGCCCATCCCATCGGCGGCGCCTCGCTTTGCAATTTCTGCAATTCGGCGGCGTATTCCGGCGGCAGCAGATCGGGAATGGTCGCCATCAATTGCGCGACCTTCATCAGCGGGCCTTTGAGCCGGCCGAGCGCCGACGACAGCGCACTGGCTTCGCCGGCACGATCCGGTTCGCCGCCCATGAGCCGCCGGCCCGCATAACGCGCCGCGACGCCGCCGACATTCGCTCCGACCCGAGCGTAACGCGCGGCACGCGCCGAGAGGCGGTTCTTCTCGCTATCGCGCCCGCCTTCGTTTTCAGGTTTTTCGGCCATGCCCACTTTCGTTGACGCACAAATTATGGCTTACGCGTGAATACATCGCGAAGCGAAATCGCGCTGCCCACCGATTGACAAGCAAATGTGGGTCGCACCACGCTATGGCAAGGCAAAAAATGCCGCTTTTCGCGGATGGGGAGGACGCCATGGTAAGTCTGCGGCCCGCTTTGGGCATCGCTTTCGTTACGCTCGTTTCGGCCATCGCCAACGCGCCGGCGCTCGCCGAAGTGAAGCTTCCGGTGCCGGCAGTCGATCAGTCGGCGGTCGCCAAGCGCGGCTTCTTCTATGTCGGCGGCCATTATGTCGGCGACCCCGGCAAGCACATCATGCAAGGCCAGATTTATGTCGAGGTGCTCGCGCCGAAGGTGCAAAAGCGCCCCTACCCGCTGGTGCTGATCCACGGCGCCGCACAGACCGCCACCAACTGGATGGGCACGCCGGACGGCCGCGAAGGCTGGGCGGAATATTTCGTCGAGCAAGGCTACGTCGTTTACATGATCGACCAGCCGATGCGCGGACGTTCGGCTTATCATCCGGGCGACGGCGCGACGCGCATGTTCACCACAGAGAACGAGCAATTCCAGTTCACCGCCATCGAAAGCGACGGCACCTGGCCGGGCCGCGAGAAACACACGCAGTGGCCCGGCGACGGCGCCAACAAAGGCAAGCAAGGCGATCCGATCTTCGACTCTTTCTATGCCACGCAAGTCGAGACAGTGTTGTCGCCGGAGGAAACCGAGCAACGCAATCAGGACGCCGGCGCAGCGCTGCTCGACAAGATCGGGCCGGCGATCGTGCTCACCCATTCGCAGTCCGGCGCGTTCGGCTGGCTGATCGCCGACGCCCGGCCGAAACTGGTCAAAGGCATCATCGCCATCGAGCCTTCCGGTCCTCCGTTCGAGGCAACGATTATCGGCACCGGCAAGGCCCGGCCGTGGGGACCGACCGACATCCCGATCACCTACGATCCGCCAGTAAAAGATCCGAGCGAGTTCGCACTGGTTCGCGACGAGAAGCCCGACGGCCCGGACAAGTTTCTATGCTGGATGCAAAAGGCACCGGCGCGGCAGCTCGTCAACCTGAAGAACATCCCGACCGTCGTGATCTCGGCGGAGGCGTCCTACCACCAGCTTTACGATAACTGCACGGTCAAATATCTCAATCAGGCCGGCATGAAGGCCGAATGGATGCCGCTGCAAAGCAAAGGCATCCACGGCAACGGCCACATGGTGATGATCGAGAAGAACAATCTTCAGATCGCCAAGGTGATCGATGATTGGGTGGTGAAGAATGTGAAGTGACGTTCAGCCGGTCGGATCGGTTTCGGGGGATTGTCGCGGCAGTGTCGCTGTAAACGTGGTAGTCTCGCGCGGAGCCTGTTGGGCCGCTCGCGGGAACAGCCGGTCGAGCAGTGCGAAGGCAGGCCGGACTGTCGGATTCGTCGCCGGGTCCAGCCGGGCAAACGCGTCGCTGCGATCAAACAAATTGTTCGCCGCGTGAAAGCCGAGCGCGCGATAGGCCTCGAACTGCTCCTCGGTGAACATCTGGTCGAGCGTCGTCTCGTGCGGAAAATCGTCATAGCGTTTTTTGTAATCGATCACGGCGTCGTTCTCATCACCGGTCAGCGAAGCCTTGATATAAACCAGAACGCCCTTGCGTCCGTCCGGATAGCTGATTTCGCCAACCGCGCAATGTGGCCCGTTATTTTTTGGTGCGTCGCCCTTGTCGTCGAATGCCTCTCCGGTGGTTAAACTCATTTTGGTGATCTGCTGCCAGGGCAAATCAATGCGTACACCCATGTCGATGAGCGCATAACGCTCCAAGATATTGAACGATCCGAACGCCATTTGCGGATCGGCTTCAGCATCGACGGCAATGATAACCTCGCAACGCCGCCTGAGCAGTTCGTAGATGCCGAGATTCTCGATGTGACCACCGTCGGTCAAATAGACCGACTTCCGCTTTTCGCTTAGCAGCCCGAGGATCTCGGCGATGAAATAATAATTGGCCAAGAGGTTGCGGCGATCGAACTTCACCTTGTCGCCCTGCCCCGTCTTCGCCGCCCGCACTTTGGCCGGATTGCGCAGCCAATAGCCGAGCCTGACATTCAAGAGGGCGAGCGTCGCAGTCAGCGGTTTGATGGTTTCGGCCCCCATATTCGAAGACACGGCCGCACCTGATGCCGCCATTGCGGTTGCGAGCGTGAGGCCGGTCGCGACCTCTTCGAGATCGGATGTGCGAACGTAATTGGTCGACTTGCTGCCGACGAATTTCGGGCTGAACATGAAAAAATCGGCATTCCTGCCGCGCCGGTTCGCGACCTTCGACGCCTCAACGTTAAGCGCGGTGTTGATAAGGTGATACGGACCGTCGAGGCCCGTGATCTCACTCAATTTCGGCCGCCATTCCTCCACAAGATCCGGTTGCGCTGGATTGACCGGCCACGGCCTGGACGTCGCTTGCGCTGGCGTCGGTGGCACCGGCCAAGGCCTGAAGAAAAACGCCTTACTGAGGCGGTCGCGGTAAAGCGGATGCAGCGAATTTGCATTCGGCTGCATCAGCAGGGACAGCACAAGACAAAAAAGCGCAACGGCAAAATAAAGTATCGTCGCCCCACAACTCACCGATGCCGCTGTCGTCAGCCAGGACGGCACCGTGCACGACGAATTCGCGGTGTTAATGCAGATGCCCCAATACGTCACCGTGAGGTAGAGCACCCAAAGAAGAACGGGAAGGACGAGACCACCGACGACAATTGCGGCTTTCATCGCGATGCCCGCGGCCTGGGTCTTCACGCTCGTCGATTGCATCGCGCTCTTGAGGTATTCGCCGAGTTTGGCGGAAAAGTATGCAAAGACTGCGCTGATCGCCGCCAGCAGTGCGGAAACGGCTTTGACCCATCCGCTCACGGTCGCAGCCAAGCTGCCGCTCAGCATCGAATCCAGAATGACGGGCTGTAATTCGCAGAAAACGACAAAAAATAATGTAATGATAACCCAGCCGATTGAAGAAGCCGGCCAGCCCGGAATTTCGGTTTTTCTCTGCTGCGATTGAGTTGACTGGAAAATCCCCCAATAGACACCGGCGGCGACAAGCAAAAGAAACAAGTCGAGTGAGAGGAAGAAATATTGCAGGCCAAAAGGATTGATAATGGGCAGATGCGTAAATGCATTACGCGCCGCATAACATAACAAAGTGACGACCGACGCACCGAGCAAAAACGGAATCAGAAGCACAGCATTGACGACAAGTCCGCGCGCATAAATCGACGCGTTGCGCAGCAGGTCGACGCCGGAACTGTGATTAGGGAACAAATAATTGGAATTGTCACGAAGATGTTGGAGCGCCAGCGGCTCGTCTTCCCTAAGCCCGCTGGCGAACGGAAAGCCGGGATACCCTCGCTCGGCGCCCCCCTGCTGCGCCGCCGTCAGCGAGCAACCGATATAACCGCCGCCCGAAACGGTGGATAGATAATCGACGCGATCAAGCACATTGTTCTTGTTCAAGGCCTGCAGCGCGCCGAGGCAGAACGCCGCCGAGCGGATGCCGCCACCTGACAGCGCGAGCCCAACAAGGCCGGCGTTGCTGTTCGGGCGCAGCACGGGCCGCCCGTCCATGTCCTTCGCTTCTTTCTCAAGCACGAGGTCGCCGCGCGCATCGTGCGCAAGACGACGTCGCCGGTTGATGACATCAGCCTCGACACGAAAAATGTCCTGAAATTCGAACTGTTCGCCAAAAACATCCGGCTCTGCAGCCGCCGGTGCAGTGACCGTCTCGTTCGCCACGACAAGTCCCCCCAAAAGAAACCCGCAGGAAGGTTAAGAGTAATCAACGTTCTTTGCAATCAGGGATTGAGGTAGTGCGGGCCCCGACTTCAACGACGGTTGCCGCGCCTCATTTTTGAACGCAGATATATCAGGCCACGACAAAGACACGTTATTGTCAGGGAGCGAACGAACGATGACGTTTGCGATTTCCCGTTCGGCCTTGCTTGCACTCGTCTGCGGCACTCTCATTGCGGCTCCCGCTTCCGCCGGCGACTGGCGATGGGGCTGCATGGGTCCGTTCAGCGACCAGCAGGTTTTGTTCAGCCGCAATTCGCTCGTCATCTCGGAAGCCAAGCTGCCGCTCGGCAAGCTCGACGACCTGTTCAGGATCGACGATCTCGGCGCAAAATTCCCGGATGCCGACGGCTATAACGCGGATGACGGGAACAACGGCCTGCAACGGATGATGACTTTCACGAACCAGAGCAACCAGAAGATCAAGCTCACGTTCGTTGAGAAGTCGTCAAAGCAGATTTCCTTCCACAAACACATGGTTTGCGGACGCGACGAGTTGAATTCGCTCGAGCGCAAGACCTATCACGTCAGGCGCACCAACGACGCGCCGCTCGACGTCACCCTGATGTGCCGCGAATATTTGCTCACCTCGCGCGGTGGACGGCCCTGCATTTCGAATTAATTTTTTTCGGTCGCTTCAAGCTCGTCAATAAGGCGCGAGATCACCGAAAGCCCGCCCTGCCAGAACGCAGGATCGCGGGCGTTGAGACCGAACGGCGCGAGCAGTTCGGAGTAGTGCTTGGTACCGCCGGCAGCGAGCATGGCGAGATAGCGCTCGGCGAAGCCGTCGGAGGCGTTCTCGTACACGGCGTAAAGCGAATTCACCAGGCAATCGCCGAACGCGTAAGCGTAAACGTAGAACGGCGAATGAATGAAATGCGGAATGTAGACCCAGAACGTCTCGTAGCCGGGCTTGAGCTCAATGGCGGGACCGAGGCTCTCACGCTGCACATCCATCCATAATTCGCCGATGCGCTCGGCGGTGAGTTCGCCGTTCTTGCGTTCGGTATGGACGGCGCGCTCGAACGTGTAGAACGCGATCTGCCGCACCACGGTGTTGATCATGTCCTCCACTTTCGCGGCGAGCATGGCCTTGCGCTCTTTCTTGTCCGTGGCGGCAGCCAGCAATTTCTTGAACGTGAGCATCTCGCCGAACACGCTGGCGGTCTCCGCCAGCGTCAGCGGCGTCGGCGCCATCAGCGCACCGTTCGGCGCCGCAAGCACCTGATGCACGCCATGACCGAGTTCATGCGCCAGCGTCATCACATCGCGCGGCTTGCCCTGATAATTGAGCAGCACATAGGGATGCGCCGACGGCGTGGTCGGATGGGCGAACGCGCCCGGCGCCTTGCCGGGACGCACCGGGGCATCGATCCAGCGGTCGTCGAAGAAACGCTCGGCGATCTCGGCCATTTTCGGCGAGAACGCACCGTACGCGGTCAGCACCGTGTTCTTGGCTTCGGTCCAGCCGACAGTGCGCGTCGGCACCTGCGGCAGCGGCGCGTTGCGATCCCAATACGGCAGGCGCTTTTTGCCGAACCATTTTGCCTTCAACGCATAGTAACGATGCGACAGCCGCGGATAAGCGGCGCGTACCGCCGCGACCAAAGCATCGACCACTTCGCGCTCGACCCGGTTCGACAAATGCCGATCGTCGGCAATGTCGGCGAAGCCGCGCCAGCGGTCGGCGATTTCCTTGTCCTTGGCGAGCGTGTTGGTGATCAGCGCGAACTGCTGCACGTTCTCCTTGAATGTCTTGGCCAACGCGTCCGCCGCGGCTTTGCGTTTGGCGCCGGAACGATCCTGCATGAAGTTCAGCGTCGGCTCGATGGCGAGCGACTTGCCGCCGACCTTGAAACGCAGATTGGCGATCGTGGCGTCGAACTGCCGGTTCCAGGCCGAATAAGCCGTTACCGACTTCTCGTGGAAAAGCTGCTCGACCCGGTCCTCAAGCTGATACGGCCGATAGCGGCGCACGTCGTCCAGCCAGGGCCGGTAATGCCCCAGCGCCGGATCGGCCATCGCCGCGTCCAGCACCGCATCATCGATGCGATTGAGCTCCAGCGTGAAAAACAACAGGTGCGTCGATGCGGTTGTCAGACGCTCCTGGACGTCGCCGTAAAACTTGGTGCGCGCCGGATCGACAGTATTCCCGGCATGCACCAACCCGGCATAGGAGCCGAGCCGGCCCATCAGATCGTCGATCGCCTCATAAGCGCGCACCGCTTCCGCCAGCGCGGCTCCGCCCTGCGGCACGCCCGCAAGATCGGCGAGCTTGCCTTTGTAAGTCTGCCTCGAACGCCACGCAATCGGCATCGGTCTTGTCGAGGTCGCGCTTGATCGCGGGATCGTCGAGACCGGAATAAAGATCGGCGAGATTCCATTCCGGCAAGGCACCGGAGCGCTGTTTTGCCGGGCGCAGCGGCTCCGTTTTGTTACACTTTTTTTGGCGGCGGATTTGGTGCGGGGCATGGAATCGATGATCCTTAGGTGGGCTTTCATGTGGCGCAGCGAGAGCGCAATCGCAAGGCCAATCTGGCGGTTCCGGCCGGCCTATGCTGCCAACAAAGAGCGACAATTATTTGATCGGCTGAAAGGCCGAAGAGGATGACCTTTGGGCCCGTATCGCTATCTTAAATGCCGTACTACCGGAACGATCAGCCGCCCAAACCATTGGACCTGAACATGACCATCGACCTGACAAGCGTGGGAGCGACACATTGTTCTGCCCGATGGGCAGAAAGTTCTGGTGCGCCCCATCAGGCCGGAAGACGAGCAGCTTTACGCCCGGTTTTTCGAGGTCGAAAGCGCCGACGATCTGCGCTTTCGTTTCTTTGGGCTGGTGAAAAGCTCGCGATCTTGCGTTCTTTTCCCACTTCACTCACATCGACTACGACAAGGCGATGGCGTTTATCGCGCTCGACGAAAAGTCGGGAGAAATGCTCGGCGTTGCCCGGCTGCATGACGACATTATCGACGACGACGCGGCCGAATACGCCATCATCATTCGTTCCGACCTCAAGAGTCACGGCCTCGGCTGGGCGCTGATGCACATGATCATCGAATACGCCAAGGCAAAGAAGCTCCGTGTGATCAAAGGACAGGTCATGCACGAAAACGAAGGCATGCTCGGCATGTGCCGCGAGCTGGGCTTCGAGATCACGAGCGATCCCGACACAGCTTATATTTGCAATGTCGTGCTGAAGCTTTAAATCGCAGGGGCTTGCAATCCTGGCACGGACAGCAAGCCGAATGTCGCGGCCGCGCAGCTAATTTTCTGCGGCAGCGCGCGCACGCCCGTTATCGTTGGTCGCCGTGGCGCTTACCACTTTGAATGGTTGCGGTGCTGTCGGACGTTCCGGTTTTCCGCTCGGCGCATCTTTCGCTAAGTGTCTGGTCTGTCGCTCGCCCCAGGCGAGAACTGCACCGAATATCGCGAACAGGAGAACGATTGCAGCAAGAGTAATGGCAGTTGTGATTGGCATAGCACCCTCCTTTTATTGAGGTACCGTGCCTGACTGAAAAGAGAGCGCCTTGACTTAGATCAAATCGCCAGGGGTCGCGCCGGATCCTCGTCCTAATCGAACCTGAAAAAATTCGCCGGATTATCGACCAAGACACTGTCGCGCGCCGCGCGATCCGGAACATAGCGTTCGAGCAGCGCGATGCGCTGCATTTCATGATCGACGCCGTAGTCCGACTGCTCGGCCTCGTGCGGACGGATGAAACGATGGACGTGCGGCCAGTCTGTCCCCCACATGCAGCGATCCGGCGCCGCTGCGTACAACATGCGGCCGAATTCGACCGCGTCGTTCCAGGGAGCGCCGGACTGCGAGCGCAGGTCGCCGTTCGAGAGCCCGACCCACCAGTTGCCGTTCTTGAGCAAATCCAGGATGAGCAGCATCGCGGGCTGCGAGGTACCGCGCTGATAGTTCGGGCCGCCCATGTGGTCGATGATCGCGGGAATCTCGATCTTGCGCAGTTCGTCGGCGACAGCGAGGAAATCGTCTTCAAACCCGAAAACCTTGACGAACCAGCCAAGCTCGCGGACGCGATCGAGATTGCGGCGTAGCCCGTCCAAACTTGGCGCGAGCTTGAATCGTCCGCCGAAATTAAAGCGCGCGCCGCGTACGCCGACGCTGTTGAGCCGCTCCAATTCGGCATCGCTGACCGTATCGTCGACGATGGCAACGCCGCGGTAGTTCTCCTTCGGCGCGACTTTTTAGTACATCATGCAGCAACCGGTGATCGGTGCCGTAGATGGTCGGCTGCACGAACACCGCGCGATCGATGCCCATCGCATCGTGCAACGCCTTCATCGCCTCGAAGGTGCAATCCTGCGGCGGCTGATACAGCGCATTTGGATTGGCCGTCGGATATTTTTGGCATCGCCAAAAACGTGCAGATGGGTGTCGCAGGAGTTTTTTGGCAAGTTTTTCGGTCATTGCAGGCTTTCAGTCATTGCAGGCTGATGTTGGCTTGTTTGATGATCGGGCCCCACTTGGCGTTCTCGCTTTTAATGTAGTCGGCAAGCTGCTCGGGCGTGCCGCCCGTCGGGGTCATCCATATTTTGGCAAGCTGCTCCGCGACCGCTATCGCTCCGCAGAAACTCGTTTACGCGGCTGATTGATCCTGTCGACGATCGTCAGCGCGGCGTCCCCGCCGGCGCGAACAGCGCCGACCAGCCGTTCGCCTCCAGGCCCGGCAATCCGGATTCGCCGGCTGCCGGGACATCGGCCATTCGGGCAAACGCTCTGGCGTGGCGATTGCGAGACCTCTCAGCATTCCCGACTGCACCTGCGGCACGAAAGTCGGAACATACTGGACCGAAAGCTGAAGATCGCCAGACACCAGGTCGGGCAACGACTGCGAGGTAATGCGATAAGCCACGTGCCCGATGGAGATGCCGGCGAGCTTGTTGAGGAGTTCGATGTAGATGTGCGCTTGCGATCCCACCCCTACAGTCCCGGCATTGAGCGGACCGCGATTGGTTTTGTGCGTAAGCGATCACCTCTCTCAGGTTCGTCACCGGCAATTTCGGGCTGCCAATGATAATCATCGGCGAATAGGCAAGCGGAACGATCGGCGCGAAGGCGCGATCGGGATCGAAATCTAGATTCTTGTACATGAACTTGTTGTTGACGATCGGACCGACCGTCGCGATCAGCAGCGTGTAACCATCGGGCGCAGATCTCGCCACCGCTCCCGCAGCGATATTGCCGTTTGCGCCGGGGCGGTTCTCGACGATGAAATTCTGACCGAAGCCGTCGCTCAGCGAAGCAGTAACCAATCGCAACAACGTGTCGGTGCTGGTGCCGGCGGCGAACGGGCAAACCACCGTTACCGGCCGCGACGGCCACCGATCGTCAGCACGCGCCGGCGCAGCAAGCGGCCACGCCGCGGCAGAGCCAAGCGCGTGCAAGAACTGCCGCCGCCCGCGATTGATTGTCATCGGCCGTCCCGGAACGATTTAACTGCGCGCGGCAGAACAATACAGTGTTTTAAGTCGCCATTAAGCCTCCTGCCGCAAAGTGACCCAATTCGGCACAGTAGGTCGGGGTTGCGGAGAGGTGTCAGTTGTGAGTGGGCGTATTCTGATCGTCGACGACGATCCCGTGCAGTGCCGGCTTCTCGAAGGCATGCTGCAAAAATCCGGTTACGAGGCGGTGACGCTGGATAATGGCGACGCCGCGCTCGGGCTGCTTACGGGCATCGACGGCGCGGGCATCGATTGTGTGATCCTCGATCTGGTTATGCCGAACCTCGACGGGCTCGGTGTTCTGGCGCGGCTGCGCCAGGCTGCGGTCAATGTGCCGGTGATCGTGCAGACCGCGCACGGCGGCATCGACAATGTCGTTTCCGCGATGCGCGCCGGCGCAATCGATTTCGTGGTCAAGCCGGCAGGCGTCGAGCGGCTCCAGGTCAGCTTGCGCAACGCTCTCAATACCAGCGCGCTGGAAGGCGAACTGCAGCGTATCAAACACAGCCGTTCCGGCACGCTCGGCTTCAACGACATCATCACCAAAAGCCCGGCCGATGCAGTCGGTGTTGCGCATGGCGGAGAAGGCCGCAACCTCGAACATTCCCGTACTGATTTCCGGCGAATCCGGTGTCGGCAAGGAATTGATCGCGCGCGCCATTCACGGCAGCGGCGATCGCCGCGCCAAACCCTTCGTCGCGGTGAATTGCGGCGCGATGCCCGAGAACCTGGTCGAGTTGATCCTGTTCGGTCACGAGAAGGGATCGTTCACCGGCGCTACCGAGCGGCACACCGGCAAATTCATCGAGGCATCCGGCGGCACGCTGTTTCTCGACGAAGTCGGGGAACTGCCGCTGGCGGCGCAGGTCAAGCTGCTTCGCGCTATCCAGGAAGGCGAAGTCGAGCCGGTCGGCGGCCGCAAACCGATCAAAGTCGATGTCCGGATCGTATCCGCCACCAACCGCGACTTGATCGCGGACGTGAAAGCCGGCCGCTTCCGCGAGGATCTGTTCTACCGCCTGCATGTATTCCCCATCACGGTGCCCCCGCTGCGGGAAAGGCTGGCTGACATACCGGCGCTGACCCGGCATTTCCTGGCCCGCTTCGCCGCCGAAGAAGGAAAGCGCATCCGTCTGATTACGCCGGAAGCGCTGCATGTCCTTTCGACCTTCCGTTGGCCGGGCAATATCCGCCAGCTTGAGAACACCCTGTTCCGTGCCGTCGTGTTGGCCGAAAGCGACACCATCGGGCTGTCGGAATTCCCGCAAATCGCGGCTCAAATTCCGGCGCAGCCCGAGGCCGCCCCCGGGAGTCCGGGCAGCCGCTGGTGCCGGACGAAAGCCATGCGGAATTACCGCTGGCAGCGCTCGAAATTGAGCCTCATGCGGCAATCGCCGCCGCGCTGCGCGGCGCCATCTGCTGAATGCCTTGCTGCTGCTGGACGCCGCCGGCGAAGTGCGCCCGCTGGAGGAACTGGAAACTGAGCTGATCCGGTACGCCATTACCCACTACCGGGGACAGATGTCGGAAGTCGCCCGCAGGCTCCAAATCGGCCGCTCGACGCTGTACCGGAAGCTGGAAGCGCTCGGCCTAAATACCGAACAGGATGAGGCAAATAGCGAAGGCGTGGCCGGATAGCGACAGGCGATAAAAATCTCTTGGAGAGCTTTGATATTTATGGGTTGAATACGCGACAAAATGGGGTGGCTCGACTAAAGTTGGGGCGAGCGGGCTTAGTTCCATACTAAAGCCAAGGTGGGAGCTTCCCATCCGAAATGGGGAGTCTGTGCGCTGGACGCAGGCTCTTGAGGAGAATTTGCAATGCAGAGCGTCCGCCTCGATCGATTTCTTGCTTCAACTGCCGTCGCGCTGTTCCTGACCGCCGTTCCGGTCGTTGCATTGGCCGGTTCTGCCTCGGCAGAAGCGCTTACGCCCCAGCCGCTTGATTCTCCCGACCTGCCGCCGAGCAAGAGCGCCGCTATGAGCGCACCAGCGTCGACGGATGCGAATAACGCTGCTGCTTCTGCCGAGACCCAGGCTCAAGACGCCGCCGCTCCGGTGACGACCGGTTCAGTCCCGGCGCCGGCAGTCTCTGCCCCGGCACCAGTAGCCGCAGCTCCAGAACCTGCTCCGGTGCCCGCTCCAGCTGCAGCCGCTGCCGCACCCTTTGCCGCACCCTCGGCTCCAGCGCCTGCCGCAACCGCTTCCACACCGGCACCCGAACCCGCGCCGGCAACCGCTTCAGCACCGGTCGCGGCTCCCGCAGCGGCGGCTGCAACGCCGACGCCCGCCCCGCAGCCGGACGCAGACGGCCGCACAACCCGCCGCCGCTCCAGCCAGCAACTTTGAACGCGGCTGACGCGGCCATTGCCGACCAATTGCGCACCATGTCGAGCGGCAAGTTCGATAAGGATATCGGCAACAAGAAAGACCGAATCGTTATCGACGCGTTCTATTCCGGCCGCGATTACGCGCCGCTCTGGATCACCGACGGCAAGGTGAACGACCAGGCCAAGGCAGCCATCAACTACCTGCACCACGTCGATGCCGACGGGCTCGATCCCGCCGACTACGTGACGCCGGATTTCGCCTCAGCAGATCCTGCAGCACTGGCCGACGCCGAAGTAAAGCTGTCGATGGCGATGATCACTTACGCGCATCATGCTTCGGTAGGCCGAGTCCATTGGTCGCGCGTTAGCCCGGACATTTCCTACGAGACCAAGGCTCCGGAGCCTGCCGACGTGCTCGCGGCGATGGTCGAGGCCAAAGATATCCCGCTGGTTCTGGATTCCTATGAACCGCAGATGCCGCAGTACAAGGCCCTGAAGGCCAAGCTTGCGGAATACCGCGCTGGCAAATCCGACCCATCGAAGCCGCAGATCGCGGCAGGCCCTGCGCCGAAGATCGGCGCGCAGGATGAGCGGGTGCCAGAACTGCGTGCACGGCTCGATGTGCCGGGCGACGGCAGCAGCACCTACGACAAGGCGCTCGCCGATGCGGTCAAGAAGTATCAGCAGGAGCACGAGCTGAAGGTCACGGGTCTGCTGACGCCGCAGACCATCGAAGCAATGAACGGCAAGCAGCCGGACAAGCCGATCGACATCATCCTCGCCAACCTGGAGCGCTGGCGCTGGATGCCGCACGATCTCGGCAAGAGCTATGTCATCGTCAATCTGGCCGATTTCACGCTGCGCGTGATGCACGACGGCAAACTCGACTGGATGACCAGGATCGTCGATGGCAAGCCGGACAAGCCGACGCCGATCATGCAAGGCGAGATGAAGTTCATCACGATCAACCCGACGTGGCATGTTCCGCCGTCGATCGTGAATGGCGAATATCTCCCGGCGCTGGCGCAGGACCCGACCGTGCTCGACCGCATGGGACTGAAGGTTGCCAAGAACCCGGATGGCAGCACGAGCATCTGGCAGCCGCCGGGAGAAAAGAACGCGCTCGGCCGCATCCGCTTCAACTTCCCGAACAAGTTCCTGGTCTATCAGCACGACACGCCGGACAAGTACCTGTTCGCCTATGACAAGCGCGCTTACAGCCATGGCTGCATGCGGGTGCAGGATCCGCAGAAGTACGCCGAAGTGCTGCTGTCGATCATCCGCCCGAACGACGGCTACAGCGAAGATCGCATCCGCAAGATGATCGCCGAGGGCAGCGAGCAGGACATTCAGTTCCCGACCTTCATCCCGGTGAACCTGACCTACCAGACGGCGTTCGTCGACGATGACGGCAAGCTGCAATTCCGCGACGACGTCTATGGCCGCGATCGGCAGCTGCTGGCGATCCTCAAGGGCTCGGAGCTGAAAATGGCCGATGTTCCGGTCGACCATCACGACGATACGCGGCGCCGGGAAGCTTTGGCCATTCCGGACGGCACGCCGCTGACCGGCGGTCCTTCGGGACCCGGTGGGCGCGGCTACTATCCGGGCGGCGGCTCGGGCGGCGGCGGCAACTTCTTCTCGCGGCTGTTCGGCGGCTCTCCCAGCCCTGCCGCAGCCCCGGCACCAAAGCGCCACGCGGCCGCCCCACAGCAGAAACAGAGCAACGCGGGCGGTCCGATCGCCCGCTAACTGTGGATAACCGGCGAAATTCTCCTTCGCCGTTAACCATTTAGCCTGGTGTTCACTACGGGAATGGCTCTGTCCACAAAAGGCCATTTACGGCCACTTTTTGCCACACTAGGACTCTACCCCTAAGGACATCGGGGGTGGGGTGCGTAAGTCTTCATTAACCCTTCCCAAATTAACATTGCGTTAGCCATACCTGTTGCGGCCTGGGGGCCCGGCGGGTTCTGCGGCTAACGCGTCAAAGTGGATGGCCCGTGCCGATTGGGAAGGCGCGTCTGAGCGTTTGTGGATTCTTCGCGGCGCGCGCGGGCTATTCCTGCTGCGTTGCCGTCCTTGTCCTTCTGTTCGCATCGAGAGCCTTGCAGAACGCGGTCGCCGAAGGCGACACGCGCACGATCTCGATGCACCACATCCACACCGACGAAGACATCACCATCACCTACAAGCGCGACGGCGTTTACGACCAGGCCGCGCTCGAGAAGCTGAACTGGTTCCTGCGCGACTGGCGCAAGAGCGAAAAGACCGACGATGGACCCGCACCTGATCGATCTGGCGTGGGAAGTGCAGCGCGAAGCCGGCAGCAAAGAGCCGATCTGGGTGGTGTGCGGCTATCGCTCGCCGGAAACCAACGCGATGCTGCGGCATCGCAGCGAACCGGCGTGGCGCGCTTCAGCCAGCACATGCTCGGCAAGGCCATGGACTTCTACATTCCGGGCGTGAACCTCGAGCATCTGCGCGAGATCGGCTTGCGCCTGGCCCGCGGCGGCGTCGGCTTCTATCCGACCTCGGGCTCGCCGTTCGTTCACATGGACACCGGCAACATCCGCATGTGGCCGCGCATGTCCCACGAAGAACTGGCGCGCGTGTTCCCCGACGGCAAGACCGTACAGATCCCAAGCGACGGCAAGCCGCTGCCCGGCTACGCCCTGGCTCTCGCCGAGATCAAGGCAGCGCGGCAACAATCCGTCCGATAGTTCGGTCGATACCGCGCGCCATTACGGCGTCGACGTCGGCACCGCCGTGGCGAGCAATGAGCCGAGCAGAAACCCGTTCGCCAGGCTCCTTGGCCTGAAGACCAAGACCAATAGTGACGAAGACGATGACAGCGACTCGGCAGCGCCGGTCGCGGCCGCGGATCCCGCTCCATCCAAGACCAAGAAAGTCGTCGCCGCGATCGAGCGCACCGCAGAAAAGGCCGCGGCCGCAACCGGCCGCGTCGCCAAGGCCGCCGAGGCAAAGATGGCCCGCACCGCGGCTCTGGTTCACGCCGTCCGCGCCGACCCGCCCGCCAATCCGCTGCCACCCGATGCGATCAGGTAATGTCCTGATCGCCACTGCGCCGAACCAGATCATTGCGTCGCGCGGCTACTGGCAGGGCCAGCCGCCCAATGCCCAGGACGCGGCAGCCTCTCCGCTTCGGGGCGCGCTGCAGGCCCGCACCCAAGTTGCCAGCGCCGATCCGAACATGACCGGCTCGCTCAACCCGCTCACCACCGTGAACAAAGATCGTGCGCCGTCCACTCTCGCACTCGGCTACGCCGAACAGCCCAAGCGTCACCGTCTGAAGCTGTCGCCGCCGTGCAACCAGCGCGACCGGCGATCAGCTCATGGCGCAGAACGGCATGACCACGGTGGCGAAAGGACTCGATCGACCCGCCGCATTCGTCGTTCCAGCGCGCCATCAGCTCGCCACGGCCGCGGTTAAAGTTGGGACGCGTTGATAGCCCGTGGCTGCGCGCGATCGTCCTGTCGCCGAGCGTGCACCACTTCATGACCACGCTGGCGCTCGGCGCGCGCGACCTCACCTCGCTCGCCGCGCTGATGGTGAAGCCTTCCAGCTCCGTGTTGATGACGTTCTCGACCGACCCGACGATGGGCCTGCCGCACGATCATTTCACCCGTGGCACCGCGATCGTTTTCCTGCCGACCGTGACCTACCCGACGCGCACCGCGTCGCTGCAATAAGCCCCCGGCGTCGCACGCCACTGCGTAGCGGCTAACCGCCGCGAACTCCTTCCACCTGCGGTTGCCCTCATATACTGTGACGTGAGAACTGCCACTGGGACATGCCGCAGGTCCCCCCGGGCGAATTGGCAGTGTTGGTGCTAGCGGCGGGCACACAATTCCAGAAGTCGAATCTGACACTCAGTCGGCGCACGCGCTCGATTGAACGGACACGCTTCGCTGCCAGGAGCCAGCCATGAAACTTCCCCGTAGACAATTTCTGCATCTGGCAGCGGGTGCTGCCGCGCTTCCGGCGGTGCCGCACGTCGCGAAGGCGCAATCCTATCCGTCGCGGCCGGTGCGCTTGATCGTTGCCTTCCCAGCTGGCGGGGCGACCGACATTTTCGCGCGTGTTGTGGGGCAATGGTTGTCGGAGCGGCTTGCCCAGCCGTTTGTTATCGAGAACAGGCCTGGCGCCGGAACTAATCTCGGCACGGAGTCAGTCGTGAATGCGCCGCCCGACGGCCACACGCTCCTCATGGTTGCTTCGGCGAATGCGATCACTCCAACACTGTACGAAAACCTCAATTTCAATTTCATGCGCGACATCGCCCCGGTGGCAGGCACCAACCGCAATCCCCTTGTCATGATAGTAAATCCTGCTTTTCCGGCGAAAACAGTTCCCGAGTTCATTGCTTATGCCAAGGGCAAGCCCGGTAAGGTCAACATGGCGTCGGCCGGTAACGGAACAACGCCTCATATGGGCGGAGAACTGTTCAAGATGATGGCCGGCGTCGATATGGTGCACGTGCCCTATCGCGGAGAAGCACCCGCATTGACGGATTTGCTGGGTGGCAATGTGCAGGTGATGTTCGCCACTCTGCCCGGATCAATCGAGCACATCAGAGCCGGCGAACTGCGGCCACTGGGGGTAACCTCGGCGTCGCGTTGGCCAACACTGCAGGATGTGCCGACCGTGGGCGATTTCTTGCCAGGCTACGAGGCCAGCGGATGGAATGGCATTGGCGTTCCCAAGAACACACCGACCGAGATTATCAGCAAGCTTAACACCGAGATTAATGCGATCCTTGCCGATCCGAAGGTCAAAGCGCGATTTGCTGAATTGGGCGGCATGGTACTTCCGTTCACTCCCGCCGACTTTGGAAAGTTCATCGCCGACGAAACCGACAAGTGGGCCAAGGTCATCAAGTTCGCCAACATCAAGCCAGATTGAGATCCCCGCGTCGACGTTCCGAAACTTTCGTTAGGCGAATGAACTGGCCATGTCGGCTCAGGGTCAAAGACGACGTCGCGCTGTCAAATCGCGGGTGCCAGTCTGCCCCGCACGGCAGACATTCTTTGCGCAACCGTCGATCGGAGCAATTTGCGTAGAACCGGCGGCGATCTAGGAAATATAAGGCGATAGGGAGGCGATAGGGAGAACGCATGCCGCTCAACAAGGGATTTCTTCTCGCGTCGCGTCCGCAGGGCGTGGCGACCGAAGGCAACTTCCGGTTTTTTGAAAGGGACATCGGCGAACCGGGACCCGGCGAGGTGCTGGTGCGCAATCATTGGCTGTCGCTCGATCCGTACATGCGCGGGCGCATGGACGAGGCCAAGTCTTACGCCGCCAGCCAGGCGCTGGACGCGCCGATGATCGGCGGCACGGCGGGCGAGGTCGTCGCATCCAGCAGCCCGGATTTCAAGGCAGGCGACAAGGTCGTCTCTGTCAACGGCGGCTGGCAGCTCTACGCGATTCAAAAGCCGGCCATGCTGCGCAAGGTCGATGATTTCAAGGTTCCGCTGCAGGCCTTTGTCGGGCCGCTCGGGATGCCCGGCGTGACAGCCTGGGTCGGAATCAACCGGATCATCCAGCCGAAGGCCGGCGAGACAGTGGTCTGTTCGGCGGCGACCGGCGCGGTCGGCACCGTGGTCGGGCAGATCGTCAAGGCCAAGGGCGCCCGCGCGGTCGGCATCGCCGGCGGACCGGAGAAATGCCGGTTCGCGGTCGAGCAACTGGGCTACGACCTGTGCGTCGATCACAAGGCGGCCGATTTCGCGCAACAGCTCGACGGCGGCGACGCCCGGCGGCGTCGACGGCCTGTTCGAGAATGTCGGCGGCCAGCCGTTCGCGCTGACCATGGCGCGCATGAACGATTTCGGCCGCATCGCGATCTGCGGCCTGATCGCTTCCTACGACGGCGCACAGAAGACGTCGCTCGAGCGACATGCGCATCATGCTCCACGCGCCGCCTGACGATGCGCGGCTTCATCGTGACCGACTTCCTGCCGGACTGGCCGGCCGCGCTCGGCGAATTGATCGGGCTGGCCTCCACCGGCAAGCTCAAATGGCGCGAGACGATCGCGCAAGGCATCGAGAGCGCGCCGTCTGCCTTCCTCGGCATGCTCAAGGGCAAGAATTTCGGCAAGCAGCTCGTCAAGCTCACCTGATGTCGCGCGGCTCGGTCTCATCGCCCCGGAGGCTAGAGGCG
>CAVULJ010000009.1:0-209133 GCA_963742215.1 uncultured Alphaproteobacteria bacterium | reverse complement strand
GATCTTAGGGAGCGAAGCAATACAGCGCGGATTTCGGGGAGCAGAGTGCTTGACAATGTCCAGCATCAGCAGCGCGGTAGATTTGGGATCGACCGTGACAGACTTGAGTTCGGGCACTGGCGGTGCCTTCACGCTATTCCATTCGTCAATGACGGACTGCGCGGACGCTGGCGCGGCGTAAGCCAATACAACCGCAAGCGCAGCTAACGGCCACAAATGGCGACTGCGTAGCATGATTTCCTCTCCCTGGTTTCTTGCCTCCAGGGAACCAACAGCCGCGCGCGCCGTCAAGCGCGGCGGGTGAAAGTCAATGTCCGCTTTGACATTTCCCGTGGGAGTCGCAAACCATCTCAATTCAATTTTGCCTTAATATGGCGGCATTCCGCCTTGACTGTGCGTGGATCTGGCAATCATGCCCGTGCGGGGATCAACATGCGGCGCTTTCTGTTCGGTTGTCTGTTTGTGTCTGCTTTGCCGCGCTCGCCATGCCGGTTCCCTCCACGGCGCAAATCATCAGCATCACGATTGCTCCGCCGGAGTTGCCGGTCTACGAGCAGCCCGCAATTCCTGCGCCCGGCTACATGTGGTCCCCTGGTTACTGGGCCTATGGGCCGGAGGGCTACTTCTGGGTTCCGGGCACCTGGGTGCTGCCGCCGTCCGTCGGTTTGTTGTGGACGCCGGGCTATTGGGGCTGGCGAGACGGCATCTACGTGTGGAACGCCGGCTATTGGGGACCGCACATCGGTTTCTACGGCGGCGTCAATTACGGCTTCGGCTATGGCGGCGTCGGCTACGAGGGCGGATATTGGAACAATGGCGTGTTCGCCTACAATCGGACCGTCAACAATTTTGGCGGCGTCACGATCACCAACGTCTACAACAAGACCGTCATCGTCAACACGAGTGTAACAAGGGTCAGCTTCAACGGCGGCACCGGCGGAACAACCGCCCAGCCGACGCCCCAAGAGCAGGCCGCCGCCCACGAGCAACACGTAGCGGCCACCCTGCGCAAACCCAACATCAGCAAATGGCGAGCACCAATAAGGCTCTGCTCGCTTCCGAAAACCATGGCCAGCCGGCTATTGCTGCGACCGCCAAGCCAGGCGAGTTCACCGGCAAGGGCGTCGTAGCGGCGAGGGAAGTAAAGCCGAGTAGCCAACAGCTCACCGGGTACGAAACCGGCCGGTGCCGCGACGTTAGGTACAAATCCGACTGGCACCGGACCCTTGAGCAAAAGGGACCGACCGGTCGAGAATCAAGCGACGCTAAATGGTGGAACCCCGCCCAAGCCGTTGAATACCGAAACCAAGCCGCCCGGAGCCGCGCCGCCGCCCAAGCCGGTAAAGCCCACTCCGCCGCAGCCGCATTTCGCAAGCGCACCGAAGCCGCATCCCGTTGTCGCTCCCCATCCGGCCGCGAAATCGGGTCCGCCCCCTAAGGATAAAAAGCCGGGCTGACCGACGGACGCGAATGTCCGCTTCGAATTGTCGGCTCAACCGATCGATGCCCGAGACCGGGCGTTAGATCGCTCTTCTGGGGTCCCAAATTCCAAAGTCTCACGTGGCCGTCCGTTTAGCTGACAAGCCACTTCAGATGCGCTCACGAATACATCGACAGGTCGGGTTCCTTCGGAAAGTACTGTCTCAGCAGACCATTTGTGTTCCCCATTGGAACCACACTTGCGACGGACATATCGACGTTAGCGAATGATTTGGCGCGTCGAAACTGCATCAGAAACGCGCGACGGCCTATTTGCGACTAGCTCTTGCCTTGACTACTGCGCTTTATAGGCTCGACAGTCGGTTGCATGTTATCAAAGTCGTAGCTTGCTGTTCGATGTCGGCAGCAGCGGCGCCAGACTGGGAGGTCTCACCGATGATCACTCGTGCAGTAATTGCGACAGTATTTGGATTGGCCCTGGTAACGCCTACCTTGGCCCAGGCCCTTGATCTCAAGGACAGCATCGATGGCGCTTTGCGAGACATTAGACAAGACGACAGCGATTTACATCGTGACAAGGTGGATCTCAGGACCGATATAAAGGATGGCGCAGGCGCCGCCGATATCCACGCGGATAAGGTAGACATTCATCAAGATCGAGTTGATCTTCATCGTGCCGTCAACGATCTGCGTCGCGATTTGAACAAGGGAAAATAACTCCTCTTATTCCGCTCGGTCGGTTTGCGGTTCAGCCAGATCCGATTGACGACTTAGAGCGCATTGCGCGGAAGTAGTGTCGATCGCGTTGTTTAAGTCGAAAGAGCTGCACCTTCGCTATCTCTTCCCGGCGCCCAGTGAGCCCGCGGGTGGCTTATGTCTATGCAAAAAGCACGGCTGTTGCTCTCCACGGCAGGTTTCATCGCTGTTGCGTTGCTAGGATCTGCGAAAGCAGAAGATCTCCCTGACGCAGTCCTGTCCGAGATCCCACTGACCGCTTCGGTCGCGAAGTGGAATTCACTTTATTCTTGGGCAGACGGTTCTAACCAATCATTGGCATTATTTAACCCGAGCCCGACAGCGCCGCCGCAAATCATGGCGCCGACCTGGGCGCCAACCGGCAACAGCGATCCGGTCGTAACAGGTTATGGGATGCGCGGTGCAGTCGGCTTCGTCATTCCGGGCGAGACCTTCGCTAAAATCGATTCCGATGTGCGAATGCAATTAAAGACCTAGTATGTTAGCGCCGGCGAATGCAAAGCGGCGAAGTCAATTCGGCAGAATTGGGTTTCCAGCTTAATGGCCCGAACAGTATCGGATGCATCGGCGCTATAAATTGTTTTGGAGACTTATTGGCTGTTCCGGACTACTCCGCATGGCAAACAGAGTTTAAAGCTGCAAGCGACATGACCTTTGGCCACATGGTCATCAGTCCGTTCATGTCTCTTTTTGCTAAAAATGCAGAGAGCCAACAATCCGCGTTTGAAGGCAGTGCCCAAACCAGCTGGCGTGACTTGGGCGGCAGCGTTGGAATTGATTTGACTATCGACATTACAAATCACTCGCTGCTTGGATTGCGGGGCAGCATTGGGGTTGCGTACCGCTCGAGTTCTTCTCTTCGCCCCAAGGTGGTGCGCTGTTATTGGACGAACAGACGGCTATGACAACAAGTGCAAGCAGCAGTCCGATCCTCGCGACCGCCGAAGCTAGTTTGATCTGGAAACCTCAGATATGGCAAACCGTAAAAGCGTATGCGGGAATGCAGTATGATAGCCGCGTACCTTTCGTCCCGGATTCGCTTGGCAATTTTGGTGCAGGCCCTGGAGCGATCACCTTTGAAACAAGCTTCGGATCTTTTATTTTGGTGGAAGTTTGAAGTTGGATCTCGACAGCGATCCAAATTGGCATTTCTGAACGCTTTTGGATGCAGATCAACTCATTGCGCGACACAAGAGACGGGCCTAACCAGCCAGTCATCGCGCCCTAAAAATATTGAACGGATGGTATTATGTCCGCTTCTCTCCTTCTGATGCTTGAGGCCTGTAACCACGGTGACCTCGTTTCACCATCAGCCTGAAGCGCAGCATCAGAGGCGTGGCTGCTTTAACCCCGAAAGCTGCCATGGCTGTCGCCGACCAGCGCCGCAGCTAAGGGCCAAAAGGAGACATTCAGCCGGCCTCGCGGGAACTGTGAAGTGCGTCACAGACCTCGGTGTTGACGCGTGACGGCGACAAGCTGCCGCTGCTGGTGAAGAACTCATCGTGCTCGGTATTGCAGCGCATAGACGAGCAGCCCGAACGCCGGCGTGGCTTTTCGTGCTCGACTCACGGCACGCCAGCGGCCAGTCCTGAACAATCCGAAGCGTCTTGTGAATCCGGCAAAAATTGCAGTCGCAATATTCTTACGGTCTGGCGACGGCCTCGGGGTGTTTTGCGCGCCACCCTTCGGGGTGTTTCGCCCGCCACTTCGGACCGGGACCGCGCATATAGTGCGCCTCGGGCCGATACCTGTGCGCCAGCTCACCCATACTGGTTCTCCAGACCTTCGTGGCAGCCGCACACGTATTCACAACCACGAAGGCCAACACGCGCGCTATTTTTGAGAAATGTCGATCCATCTCGAGACTCCAATTGGTCTCCACACAGCTAACGACCAACGGATAAAAATTCGAGACGGAACTTCCTTCGTTGTTATAAGGGAAACATATAGACTAGAACACCAACGCTCATTGTTACCAATTTGTAATTCGCATCTCCTCTCACATGGGTGTAATCGGAGAGGCATTGGTTGGGCACATCCGTCGCCCCCGTGCCTTGCCAATATTCTTAGTGAGTGAACCCCGGCTCCCTTCCGGAGCCGGGGTTCTTTTTTGTTGCATCCTCAACGGCGCTATTCAGCGCACTAACTTGCTGGACTGTGGGCAACCCCTCCGCGCTCCGCTTTCGCAATTTCGCTTGCCGCGACCAATCATCCAGCACCGTGAGCGGTGCGGATCGCCCGCATCTTTTCGCTTCGTTGCTCTACGGAATGCGCGTGAGCATAAAGTTCGGAAATATTAAAATGGCAACGTCACTTACGCGTGAGGTCGCGGCTTCGTGACTGGCCGGAGAGAACGAATAAGACAACTCTCCAATCGGATCGGGAGATTTAGCATGGCTTACTATAGTCCACAACTCATTCACACGATGCGTGCCGCATTGGACGCGGTGATGACGCAGGTTCCGATGAGCCATGCGACGCCGGGATTAAAGGCGCACCTGGCTGAAGTCATCTTGCAGGCTGCCGCGCAGGGCCTGACAAGCTACGATGGCTTGGTAGCCGCAGCGTCGGATCAGATTCAAACGATTATCTCGATGCTCACCTGATTGAAAAAATCAATGCGGACGGCCGCGACGCGCTCGATCATGATGTCTGGTATAGCCGCGAAAGCAGACATAGATGGGCGCCTTTTGCACGACGGCTTCGGGCCGGAGGGAGGCATTCGCGAAATTCATCGCTGCGCTGCCCCTGCTTCCGGGACAGCCACCGTCTAGAAGTTACAGCGTCAAGTCACTCAGATGTGGATGAAGAAACTTTTTTTCCGATAACTGCGACACCCGAAACGCCAGGAGGCTTGTATGCCCGAGCACGACGCCATTGACCGTAGCCGCCGCGCACTGCTCGGCACGGGCGGCGCGCTGATGCTGAGTGTGGCACTGCGGCCGCAAAGCGCGCGGGCGCAATCGAACAGCAGCGCCAAGATGCGTATCGGGGTCATCGGCTCGGGCCATATCGGTGGCACGGTCGGCGGGTTATGGGTTAAGGCCCGCCACCCCGTGCTGTTCACGTCGCTCCATCCCGAGGAACTGAAGGAGTTCGTGGCCGGGCTCGGTGCCCTTGCCCAAGCCGGCACGGTGGACCAGGCGATCGCATTCGGTGACGCGCTCTTCATTGCGGTGCCGTACGGCGCGCTGCCGCAGATCGGTCAAGATTACGGCGCGGCGCTCAAAGGCAAAATTGTGCTCGATGCCGGCAACGCGGTGCCAGCGCGCGACGGCTCCGCCATCGCTGATGAGGTCGAGCGTAACGGTATCGGCGTGACCTCGCAGAAGTACCTTTCCGGTGCGCGGCTGGTACGCGCCTTCAACACGCTCAGCTACCAAATCTTGGCCAGCGAGGCGAACCGACCCGATCCCAAGCTGGCGATACCGATCGCCGGCGACGATCCTCAGGCGGTGCAAATCGCAGCCGAGCTCGTGCGCGACGCCGGCTTCGATCCGGTTGTGGTCGGCAAGCTCAAGGATGCAAGCCGCTTCCAGCGTGGCGGGCCCGGCTACGGGCAGGAAGTGACCGCAGCCGAGTTCAAGCAGAAGCTGTCACTGGTGCCGTGAGCGCTATCGCCGTCATGCTTTCATGGCCGCGCCGCAGAGTTGCGCATCGAACCACGGCTACGATCTCCGCTTCCCAATGAGCCCAACTCGGCTCGAAGCCACGATGGTTTCCTGCAATCTTGCTGTCGAGCGACTGAGTGAAATATGAGGGGATTGATCGCGCGCATTGTCGATGTGAAGCCTGGTGAGGGACGAGCTTTGCTTTGGTCCTTCCTCTATTTCTTTGTCCTGCTCAGCACCTATTACGTATTGCGTCCGTTGCGCGACAACGCCGGTATCACCGGCGGCATAGGCAATCTACCCTGGCTGTTCACTGCTACGTTTCTGACAATGCTGGTCGCGGTTCCGATTTACGGCTTCGTGGTGGCTCGACTGCCCCGGCGCCGATTTGTCCCGTTCGTCTATCTTTTTTTCGTCGCCAATATTGTGCTGTTCTGGCTTCTGCTGACGTTACGGATCGATCAACCGCTGGTCGCGCGCGTGTTCTTTGTCTGGCTCAGCGTGTTCAACGTGTTCGTGGTCTCCGTGTTTTGGTCGTATCTCGCCGATTTGTTCAAGAGCGAACAAGGCAAGCGCCTTTACGGATTCATCGCGGCGGGCGGATCCATCGGCGCGATCGTAGGCCCCGCGATCACCAAATGGCTGATCGATCCGCTTGGCCCTGTCAATCTATTCCTGGTCGGGGCGCTGCTTTTGCTTGCCGCGGTGTTCTGCGCGACGCAATTGGAACGCGCTGCTATAAACTTCGGCCAAGCCAAGGCCGACGGTACCATCACCAAGAAACCGATGGGCGGCGGCTCGTTAGCGGGTCTCATTGAGATTCTCCGATCGCCATACCTCACTGGCATCGCGCTGTGGGTGGTCCTGCTCTCGTTAGCCGGCACCGTACTCTATCTGATTCAGGCCGACGTGGTTCATACTGCTTCCACCGGCGACAAAGAGCGCGTGGAGATTTTTGCCACCATTGATTTTTGGGTAGGCACGCTCAGTTTCCTGCTGCAATTCCTCGTCACTGGAAAACTGATCGTTCAATTCGGTGTGGGCATCGCCGTCGCCTTCCTGCCCTTGGTGTTCTTGGTCGGTTACGGTGTGTTAGCGACGATGCCGATCCTGATGGTGGTGGTGGTATTTCAGACGCTGCAGCGCACGTCGAATTTCGTGATCTCCAATCCAGCGCGCGAAATCCTATTCACGGTCGCAGAACGTGAGGAGAAATATAAGGCCAAGAACATCATCGATGGTCTGGTCTTCCGCGGCGCCGACGCAGGTTGGGCGTGGGTTTACAACGAGTTGCACGTGGCCATGGGTCTCGGCACCGCTGCGCTCGCGCTTATGATATTGCCGGCCGTCGCCATGTGGGGCATTCTCGCACTTGCATTGGGCCGCGGCCAGGAAGCGCGCGCTAAGTTGCAGGAAGCAGACACCTGAAAGACCGACATCGATCAAATTTCACGACATGACAGCCACTCTTTTCCGACAGCGATTGGTTATAGCTCGAAGGATCGAATAAAGAAGATGGAAGAGAAGATATGAACAAGCAGTTGCTGAGCCGGCGTGAATTCAGTGGACTTTGCGCGGCGCTCGGCTCATCGCTTCCCGCCGTCAGTGCAGTGATTGCGGAGCTATCGAGTGCATCGACTTTTGCTGCGACCAGCGGCGCGGCTTCAAATGGTGCAGGGCGCACGGTAAAGTTCCACAACGGCACCGTTGTCTCGGCGCTCGGTCAGGGCTCAGCGCATCTTGCGGAGGCTGTTGAGGAAGAAGCGCTGCGAACAGGCCTCTCGCTCGGTATGACGTTGATCGACACGGCGGAGAGTTACGGCAATGGCCGCTCCGAGGAATTGATTGGCCACGTGATTGCCGGTGAACGCGACCGCGTATTCCTGGTCTCCAAGGTGGAGGCCGAACACGTAACGGGAGATGGCATCGCGCACGCTTGCGAGGCGACCCTCGCCCGTCTCGGCACTGATCATCTCGATCTCTACCTGCTGCATTGGCCAAATGGGGTCACGGACCTCTCCGGCGTTGTGGGGGCATTCGAAAGTCTCAGCGCGGCGGGGAAGATTCGCGCCTGGGGCGTGTCCAACTTCAAAGTCAGCGACATGGAAGACCTCTTCCATGTCGCTCGCGGCGACCGCTGCGCGACCAATCAGGTTCTTTACAACGTCGGCAGCCGCGGCATTGAGAATGATCTGCTGCCATGGTGCGAGCAGCGCGGCATGCCGGTGATGGCCTATTCACCGCTCGGAGGCGGCAGCCTGGTGCATGACCCCACGCTTGCAAGTATCGGCGCAGCACACGGCTGCTCGGCAACCGCGGTCGCGCTGGCCTGGGCCATCCGCAGCGGTAACGTTATCGCTATTCCTGAATCTAGCTCGGTGGCGCAAGTAAAGGAGAATGCCGTCGCGCTCTCACTGACGCTCACGCCGCAGGATCTTCAGACACTGGATGCAGCGCATCCACCGGCCCACTACTAGAGCGCCGTGACAACAAGCCTTGTCCAATTCTTAAAGGCCTAGCACGGCGGGGCCGGGCGGCGAGTGAGAAATGCTACACAATCCTGCGCCTATTCTTTCGGAGGAGCGATGTCGGCTTCGGGTCATTAGCTGCCACACAACCAAATCAGGGGCGCGGCTGCTTTACCCCCAAAAGCTGCCGCCACAGTCGCCGACCGGCGCGTCCGCTTTGGGCCCCAAGCGGACGTCAAGGCTTTGCTAGAAGGCAGCGGAACCTTGCGCTCACCCGATAGCTCCCATCCTTCTGTCTGAATGGTGCGAGGGCCTTGCGGTGCGCTTCGGTCACGGCCGCTTCGCTTGCGTTGTCCATAGCCCTTGCCGCAACGCCGGAAGAGTTCAAGGCCCTGATCCCAGTCGCCTCGTCAGCGTAGATGAAGGGACTATCGACATCGAAAGTCTCGATCGGCGTCAGTTTTGCGTCTGTTGCAAATTTGCGCAGCGCCGTCTCGTCTGACAAGGCGAATGGGCCCGGCGCGCCTGGCGGTGGCGGCGGCATGAGGGGACGCAGGGCGGTAACCAGCGAAGCGGCGTCCATCTGAGCTGGATCGCCCCACGTCATGATGACGAGTTTGCCGTCAAACTTTGTGACCCGGCGCGCTTCACCGAGGGCAATAATCGGATTGCCGGCATATTGAAATGAGTTGAAGCCGGTGACGACATCGAAAGCGCCGTCGGAATACGGAAGCGCCTCCAGGTCGCCTGTTCAGAAGTCGCCGTTCGGCACACGCGACCGTGCAATCTCCAGCAGCGTGGCCGACGCGTCGATACCCGTAACGTCCGCACCACGCTCGGCCGCTATTTGCGCGGCCATTCCTGCGCCACACCCGGCGTCCAAATAGTGCGTCGCCTTCGACACGACGCAGCGTTTCAGAACAGCCTCATAGACTGGTCTGCAGCAAGATTCCTGAAGGTTCCGCCCAATCGTTCGCCCGCGCTCCCCACAGGCGGCTATTGACCGTAGATGTTTGCGGCTTCAGGTCCGATGGCATGGTGATCTCCATTGGAATTGGAGGTCGTTTAGAGCACAGAACGGACCTACCTCGACCAATTACTTTTTCGCCTTATCAAATGCCAGCCGCGTCCGCTTTGGGTCAATAACGGACTCATGCACTGCAACAAAATTGGGGAGCCGCACCTGGAAGATTGCTAAAGACCCGAGCGGGCGTCGGTCCAATAAACCCAGAGTTAACTTAAATAATTCAGTAATTGCCTTCACGGCGGCGTCGGGCCGGTGACCATCCTGACCGCGCAGGCGAAGGGGGCATCATGTCGTTCCATCGCGTTACTTTAGTGGCTCTCGCGTTATTGCTAACGGTCGGAATGACTTCGCTGGCCGAAGCTCAGCAGGCACCCATTGGGGGCTATGGCGCTGTCTGGGGTTTTTCTTCGTATGGCTCGTGGTGTTCAGGCGGCTATGCGCCGGGCACGGTCTACGCGCCAGCGGCCGATTATCCCACCCGCGTGCGCGGTTGTTATCCCGGATATGGCGATTATCCCCCGCGCGGAAATTTCATCTCGCGGTCACGGTAGCTGACGTGGGTGCCATCTACTCGGGCAGGCCGCAGTAAATTAGGTCCAGGTGATCTTCTTGAGAGTTGGTGCCACGTCGGGGTGTCATAATCCCCGATGGAGGCCAGAATGCAGCCCGATTGCCGCTCCTCCTGGGCGTAAGGACGCTAGTAAATTCTGAGCCGGCCTCAAGTGTCCGCTTCGGGCCAACAGCGGACTCACGCACCTGCAGCAAAAAATGCTCGCTCGGAAAGGCTTTTTTGATGCTCTCACTGGCATCCACAGCCGGAAAATCCGGAATAGTAGACAGGAGAATAGAAGGCTGGGGCTACGACGATCGCAGCACCCACCCCGTAGCCGTAGCCGTAGCCGTAGCCAGCATAACCGCCGCCATAGCCATATGCAGGATAGCCGTAGCCAGCATAGCCGCCGCCATAGCCGTAACCACCGTAGCCGTAGCCAGCATAACCGCCGCCGTAGCCGTAACCACGATAGCCGTAGCCTGGTCCACGGTAGCCATAACCGCGGTAAGCGAATCCACGGTAGCCCACACCACGATAGCCGTAACCACGGTAAGCGAAACCACGGTAGCCCACGCCGCGATATCCGCCGTACCCCCAACGCGCGTCCGCCGTATCGGACATCGCCAGCGCCATTGCGCTGAAGATCGTTGCTGCGATTAGTGCAGTCAGAATCTTCTTCATAGCATCACCTCATTCTCATTATACTCAGCGAAATAACCCGCATCCGCATCGAGCAACTTCGCATTCGACGCCGTCAAGCAGCTTGAGGATATATGCCGAAGGATATATGCGCCGCGACGTTCCCTCGGTGACTGCCCATATCCGCATTGGGTCATTAGCTGCCGCGCGATCCGCGCTACTATTTGAGCGCGGACGAGATGGTCGAGAATGTGGTCTTAAGGTGTGTGCCTAAACCCGTAATCACTGGAATGATCGCAAGCGCGATCCCGGACGCAATTAACCCGTACTCAATCGCAGTGGCGGCAGTCTCGTCCTTCACGAATCTGATAATCAGACGCATGGCGTTGCTCTGTGCAGAGTGCATATCGTCAGCTCGATAGAGCTCTTCGCTTTACCAACGATTTTGAATTTTCGTCTGGCGCCGACTGTTGCGGTAGGACACTTCCTACTGCCAGCAGGAACCAAGCATCGAAGATATACCACGCCGAGGCTCCGGCGAGGCCAGGTATCGGCAGCGAAATTGGCAATGCTGACAGGACGCCCATCATCGCCAAGCAACCGGACGTAACGAACAATGCAATATTTGGCGCGCGCAACATAAAGCTCTCCCAGTTGTTGCCAGCACAGTTGTTATTCCTGTTTTCCGCAATTACTCTTAAAGGCTTAATTAGATTTTGAATTTAATACTCCCTCCAAGCCGAAGCAGCCCAAATGTCCGCTTTGGGTCATTAGCTGCCACGCAGCCAAATCAGAGACGCGGCTGCTTTACCCCCGAAAGCTGCCGCGGCCGTTGCCGACCGGCGCGGCAACTAAGGGCCATGAACTGCCTCGCCGACTACCGAGCCGGAGCGGCTGCAAGAGCTGGGACCATCCGCGGTGCTACGAAACGTTTTTAATATCGCGACTTCTCGGCGGTTTCCTGACGATCGAGTTCATGTTCAAGCGCCCTAATCTCAGTTTGAATTTTTTCGACCACTTTTGTATTCGCCGCCATTAACTCGATTCGCGCAATGTCATCTTTTGGAAGGCCAGTATCACTCGCAAAAGATGCCTGATATTTTTTGATTGCAGAAATAACGTTGTAGCTATCAGAAAGGGCTGATAAAATGTTCTGTCCCGAGAGTTGAGTGTAGTGCATAAAAAGTTCTCCTAACGTGTTCGACGGTTACGCGGTGAGTTTGGTCCCCAAAGTGAAGCATTGGACTTTCTTCGCAAGGCATCGCCTTGCTCTCCACTCCTGCCACGCTGTCATCCCCGCCGCACGAGCCAGCGCCGTAGCCTGCGCCAACCCCACCTGACCCACATAGGCACGAACCGTTTCGCAGTTCACGTGCGACGACTCATCCCAGCGAGGCTGACCTAAATCTTGTTTATCGGCCGCCGACCCGGGACTCGCTGCAGCGACGAAAATCATTATTAACAGTGCAGTTTTCATCTCGGTCGCTTTTGGGCTCTGTAGCCGGTGATTTATCCACGCGCGAATTTGCGCATATCCCATCGTCTTCGATTGTGAGGGGGTCTCTTTAGACAACAACCTCAAACGTATTTAGTTCAAATTACAGTCGTCGACGCGGGGGCAAAGGCTCCCACACGATCTACAGAGACGTATTTTCGTCAAAAAAGCCATCATGACCTGACTTACCTGCCCTCCCGCCTGCCCCTAAAGGGATCACACCACGGTCAGGCTCAATGTCCGCTTTGGGTCATTAGCCGCCGCGGCGCGGTCAAATAGTGATGTCCGCTTCTCTAATCGGCCGTTTGGGGTCAAGCACTTTCAGACTTTTCGCCGCTGCAGTGTCGATGTCGCTCACGGGCTCGTGCTTCTCTTCGGAATCGGCACCAAGGCCCTTCCATCATGGGATTCGAAGACGAGGCGGAACAATCTTTACCGCGGCGTTGCCGTCAGACGAACGGTAGGTCCAAGCGGACATGCGAACTCACCTCATCCATCGTCCCGCGAGGGACATCATTCCACCGCTGGGTGGAGCTCGAGTGTTCTCCTATCGTAATTGATCCTGCACGGTTTTCATGCGGCTGCTGCGGCTGTCGCCGACCAGCGCGTCCGCTTCGGGCCAATAGGCGACAGACACCGAATCCGAGAACTGTAAATCCATGAGCAAAAAGCCCCGGCATGGGCCAGGGCTTTGTTTGGATCAGAAGCTAATCGATTAGGCCGCGACAGCCGCAACCCTTTGTTTCCTACGCCGCGAGAGCGAACCGAGCAGGGCTAACCCACTCGCCAACAACGGTAGGGATGCAGGCAACGGAGTCGCGCCCCCCGTAAAACTTCATGTCATTGCTCGGGTCCACGCCGTCACTGCCCTCAGCGCAAGCCAACTCATCTCCACAATACAATTCAAACGTCACATAGTAATTTACTGCGGTCGCCCCTGCCGTAAATGCCAGAGAAAAACCGGCTGTATCATCTTGTAAGAATGTAGGAGAAAAGAGGGTCAGCGGCGTGCTTGGCGGCGTGCCGGTCATGTATGTGTAAGTCGTAATATCAAATCCCTCAATGGTACCAGTGGAACCCTCTGACACATTCAAATAATCTGTGGTTCCAGCGCCGACCATGAAGTAGAAGCCATATACGGTTCCAGCGCCGCTATTCTCAACGTCCGAGTGCGCAAAGTCCGCCGGAATGTACGGACAAGTACCACCCATGCCGGGCGTACCTACACATCCCCCTCCACTTGTCTGACCACTCTCAGAAAGATAGGTACCTGGCACAACCGTGAGCTGGTAGGTGCCTGGGGTATATGACATTGCCAAAGCCGGGCCCGCAGAAATGCCCAGTGCCGCGCCCATCAGCAGAGCTGGCATTGTGACCCGCGCTGGAAGTTTAGCCATGTGAAGCCCCCTCGGCCATCGTGCTCACGACTCAGCAATTTCAGGTCAAGCTGGGTATGTTGTCAAGAATTTCGGCGATATATGGTCGCGCTTCTCAACGCGCATAAAACATATAGCGCGCGGCTAGCCCGCCAATAATCTGTGGCGCTGCATAGCCTACTGGGGCCATTCGCTATGCTGCGCGCATCCATTCGACCTACGATGTCCGCGTTGCCCCCGAAAGCCGCCGCGGCTATCGGCGGCCGGGGCGGCGGTTAAGGGCCAAGATCTGACTCTGCCACGACTATGCCCGCTACTCCGGACGTACTGCGGCGGCTCATAAAGTGACGCGCTGCCACCGGAATCTTGCACTTCGAAAGAGAGAGAAGTACCGCTTTACGGCGATTGGACGAAGTGTTTTGGTCGCATCGCGAGCTGGAGCTCGCTCATGCGGCGCAGACGATCATAAGCTTTTCCATTTCAACGGAAAGGCGGCTACCCTCCTTCGAGAGCAACTGTGCCGACGAAAGAATCTGCTCGGAAGCCGAGGTAATTTCAGTAGCGCTGTCGTTCACCTCGGCGATATCTACCGCGACGTCGGCCGCACTTCCGGTCGCCGCTTGAACGTTTTCGGCAATTTCCTGAGTCGCTACGGCTTGCAGCTCGACGGCAGCAGTGATCGCGGCGGCGATCTCCGCGATGCGGCTGATTGTTCCGCCGATCTCTTTGATGCTGCTGACAAAGTCCCGCGTGGCCGCCTGCACGCCCGCAATTTGCATGCCGATCTCGTTGGTCGCCTTCGACGTCTGAGCCGCCAACGCCTTGACTTCTTGCGCGACGACCGCGAACCCCTTGCCCGCCGCGCCTGCGCGAGCCGCCTCGATCGTCGCATTGAGCGCGAGCAGGTTCGTTTGCTCGGCGATGTCCGTGATCAACTTCACGACATCGCCAATGCGCCCTGCCGCGCGTGTCAGCTCGGCGATGCGTCCGTTGGTTCGCTCCGCCTGGACCACTGCCTCACGCGCAATCCGGGTCGATTCTCGGACCTGTTGGGCGATTTCGCCGACCGATGCGATGAGCCCTTCGGTGGCGAGCGAGACCGATTGTACGTTATCCGCCGCTTGTCTGGACGCGGACAGGACCTTTCCGGAGAGATCCCGCGTTGTTTTTGCCATCGCGCCGAGCCCCTGTGCGGCGGCTTCGAGCTCGGTCGACGACGACGATACCGACCGCACCACGCTGGCAACCGTGGTTTCGAAGGCATTGGCGA
Source organism: uncultured Alphaproteobacteria bacterium (assembly GCA_963742215.1). GTDB lineage: Bacteria > Pseudomonadota > Alphaproteobacteria > Rhizobiales > Xanthobacteraceae > BOG-931. Next base: position 194,498 of record CAVULJ010000009.1, on the reverse strand, counting down.
CGTCGTGAATGTCCGCGCGGCGCTGTTCGGCCGCGCGCCGCGCCGTTTCCTTCTCGGCAATTTCTAGTTGCTCAATGTGGATCAGCTTTTCCTTGAAGGTCTGTGCCGCGCGTGCGTTGCCGCCGACCTCATCAGCGCGCGCAGTGTAGGGAACCTCGACATCCTTATTGCCATGGGCGAGCTCGAGCAGCACATCGCTGATACGGCGGATCGGCCTGCTGATGGTGAGCGCGCCGAATACGGCCACGCCGCCGAGGACGGCGATAACGAACAGCCCTATGCCGAGATCAATTCGTTGGACACGTTCCTGTTCTATGTTCGCGAGCGCGTTACGGTCATTGGCAGCGGCGATCAATGCGGCCGTCGACTGTTGGACTAACCCGCTCATCTCGTTGCCAATCTCGATGCCGCTTTGGACCTTTGCGGCCGTGTCGCCATAATCCTTCTCTGCAGCAGCGAGCTCGGCGCTGACGCCGACATATTCGCTGGCGAGCGCGCCGAGCTTGTGAAGTTGCTCCTTGTCGGCCGGATCGTCGCTAAGCTCGATCGCCGTCTCGATGTGCTGTGCGGCCGCGGCGGCATCATCCCGGAGCCTCGCCAGGGCGCGGTCAACGTCGCTCGGCGCCATGGCAAGCCGCATTTCACGCATTTCAAGCTGCATGGTGCCGAGATCTTTGGCGGCGTGCAGTGACTCGATAGCAGCAAGTTGTCTGCCGTTGGCGATTGCTCGCTGGCGGCCCGCCGAGCGATCGCCGATCTGCTGCTCCGCGAGCATTCCGGCAACCAAAAGCACGCCAATACCTGCCCAGATGGCGAGCTTCGTGAGAATACGAAAATCGAGGCCCGGCATCATCAGATCGCCCGCAACCGGTGTAGGATTAACGAGGAGCGTTAATTCGCCGTAAAAATCCGTCTCAACTCATCCAAAGTGCGATGATCACAACCCTTGGGCGCTGCATAGGGCAGCACGCACTGACCGAATTGGCGTAGCTCGTTGGCTCCGAAATGTCCGCTTTGGGTCAATAACTGCCGCGCGACTTGTTCCGTGTCGCGTCCGCTTTACCCCCAAAAGCAGCCGCGGCATTCGTTCGCCGTCGCGGCAGTTAAGGGCCAACAGCAGACATCAGCCAACTCTCACTGTCATGATCTTCGAGCGCAAAAAGAAAGACCGCCTCGCGGCGGTCTCTCCGAAATTCGATCAAGTGACTGCGATAGCTGCGGCGTTCTTCCGCTTCCTGCGAGAAAACAAACCCAACACGCCTACGCCGCTTACGAAGAGTGGGAGGGCTGCGGGTAATGGCGCGACAACGAATGTCGTAAAATCCGTGGTTCCAAAAACTTCATTATCAGAATCGGTGCCAGGGCTCTCCTCTACCCACTCGCCGGCAGCGCACGACGTGCCAGTTAAACAGTACGCCCCCGCTGCCGTGAACAGTCCCGAAGCGTCAGCATACGGAACCTGCGCCGCCTGAAGCGAGTTTGTCGAATCAACAAAACCATCTAGGTTTGTTACACCCGCTGCCGTAAGCGCCGACGATAACGCTGTAGCTGCATCGTCCGCGCCGCTAGCATTGCCGAAGAAAGTCGGCTGGGACGAAGAGTAGACTGTATCGTAAGAGGCGTTAGTAAACGTGACATCGTAAAGGACGCCGTCAACCAACAGTCCATTTATGCCGGTGGCATCGCTCGTCGAACCAACAAGAGTAGCCGCGATCAAGGGATCGACAACCGCCATGCTTAAAATGGCGATGCAAATAGCCGCTGCAAAACCCCTTAAACTCCTGTGCAAGGATACAAGAGCCATGAGGCCCAATAATTTCGCTTTCATGGTAGCCCCCAAATTTTCAGCCTCGCGACACGCGAAGTGAGCCAGACGCCCCACAACCATGATGTTGTAAATGTTCAGCGCGAGTCAACCGACGCGAAGATATATACAGGACATTCCGCAGATGATGACTCACGTCCGCTTTGGGTCATTAACTGCCGCGGCGCGGTCGAATTGGGATGTCCGCTTTACACCCGAAAGCGGACACGCGTGGCGCCAGCCGAAATGTCCGTAAAGAGCAAGACCCAAACATTCGGAACAACACAGCTTGCCGCTAGCTCGCGGTCGCGAGCGGCTCCATTCCGCTGTTCTTAATGGCCTCGGAAGCGCGCGCGGAGGCAAGAAATTCAATCAGCCGCTTGGAACCTTCGATCTCTCCCGAGCCGGCAACGACAGCGGCTGAAAAGACCTGCACGAACTGGATCTCCGCTGCGATACTGCCTGCAAAGTCCACGCCTGCAGCGTGCACAATTTCACTGACCGGCAAGACCGCAAACTCCGCACCTCCTGCCGCAACCATGGCGGCTGCGTCTGTACCGCGCGGCATCACCCTGACGTTGATCTGTTCCGCGATGCCGAGCCGCGGAAAAAGATCAGTGACAAGCCAGATTCCGCTGGTGCTTCCAGGAACTGCGACGGTTTCAGCCTTGAGCAAGATTTGCCTGAAGGCCTCGACGGTACTCACGTCGGGCTTCGGAGTGCCCGCACGCACCGCCACGCCGAGGGGTACGCGCGCAAGATCCACATCAGTTCCGGCTGCGATCCGCTCCGCGGCGATCAGCTCACTGAGGCCCTCCCTGGAGAGGATCACCACATCAGCCGACACGCCGCGGGCGAGCTGCGCGGCAATCGTTTGCGGTCCAGTTCCCTGCGACGCACCCGATCCGGTCGCGACCCTGATGCCGCTCGTTCGCTCGAATTCCGGCAACAGCTGCTCGTATGCGCCGAGAATCCGCCGGACATCAGAACGTTCAACTGCGTCGGATCATTCGTCATCTTTTCAGCGCCGCTGTTTTAGCCCGGTGACCGCTGCTCCTCGCCCCCCGCTGCAAGGTTCTGCTCAACCCGGCCTACCGTCGCTAATCTCTTTTCGGTGACCAATGATAGGCCTTGGCGCACGCGCCGCCCATCAGCATCGCTCGCTCGCTGTCGCTCAGGCGGTCAGTCTTGAGGAAGGGCTCGACCGCCTGCTCGTAGTTGACGACGGCGTATGCGCGCGTCCAGTCCGTGCCCCACAGGCAGCGGTCGAAACCCCAGGCATCGAACACGCGGGCGAGCGGATCCCAGATGTCCGGGAACGGATACGGCTCCCGGGACAACGTGCAGGCGCCGCTCACCTTGATCACCGCGTTCTTGCGCTTGGCAAGGTCCAGCACCTTCGGCAGGTCGGCCCACGGCTGCGGCGGGGCCGGCGGCGTGCGGGGCTGCAGGATGGCCAGATGGTCGATGATGAAGCGCGTATCGGGGTGGCGGTCGATCAACGCCGTGCCCGCATCCAGGTTGCCCCAGCACAGCATGTTGACCGGAAAATCGTGCTTCACGGCCGCGCGCAGCGATGCGGTCGAGGCCCGGGTCGTTCGGATCGCGCTCGCGCCCCGTCCTTCGTCATCATGATGCGGATGCCGACCGTGCCCGGCGTCTTCTTCCACTCGGCGATGACATCGTCCACGGCCGGATCGTCCGGGTCGACCGGCTTGACGATCGCGAACCGACCGGGATGGGCCCGCTGCACTTCCACCGCATAACTCGCGTCGTAGCGGTACATGGAAAAGGCGGAGATGAAGATCGCGCCGTCGACGCCGACCTTGTCCATCGCCGCCACCATCTCGTCACCGGTAACGTGATCGGGCCAGTTCGGCACACTGTGCCAGGGCCGCTTCGGCGTGTTCGCCTCATAGGCGTGGACCTGGGAATTGATGATCGTCATCGTCAAAGCTCCTCGATTGCTGACAAAGTCCGGCATCGCGCCAGACGCAGGCGCCGGACCCCGTTGAATGAAACACATTCATATGGGCGGATAAAAGCACCTATTGGATTGCCTCCGATAATGCCCGTTATCGGAAGCAACCCCTTGCGCCGGTTTATGACCCGGGCAGAGCGGAGATACTCGGTGAGAAGCAGCGACCGTTCCATAAACTGTCATTATGCGCATGCGCGGAATTGTTCGATCTTGTGTATGCCGGTGGGTGAAATTGACTAATTAAAGAAGCTACACCTTCTTCGGCCGGTGGCGGACAGCAGCCCGCTTCTTCTTGACATTCGGACCGAGCGAAGGCGCGTCCCCCAGTAGTGAGCGTCGCGGTCAATCTCACTCACCTCGTCCAACAACAACGAGTTTTGCTGATCAAATGAAAAAAAGCGACTGCGGCTTGCCGGTGTAAAGCCAAACTCCGAAGCAATGCGCATCATTATTTCGATCTGTCTGTTAAGATGGGAGAGGTATGCCTACAATCTCCGGGGGCCGGACATCAACGCAGTCGTGTGATATTAAGGAGCGCGGTCTGGCATCGAGATCGCCTAAGCGGAGCCGACGGCTGAGCGGTTCGTGGCTTTTGTGCAGCGGCAGTCAAGCAAGGAGCGGCGAAAATGCTCGGTATCATGCCAAGAATACGCGTGGGCTTTGCTGTAATTGGTTTAGGCCTCACGCTATCGGCATGCGGCTACAATACAATTCCGACACTCGAAGAGCAGGCCAAAGCCCGATGGTCGGACGTGCAGAACCAATATCAACGACGCTCCGATCTCATTCCTAATCTGGTAGCTACCGTCCAGGGCTATGCCGCGCAGGAAAAGAACGTTCTTACTGCGGTTGTCGAGGCGCGCGCTAAGGCCACTCAGATCAAACTCGACGCTTCTGATCTTACCGATCCCGACAAGCTGAAGGCGTTCCAGGACGCGCAGAACCAGCTGACCGGTGTCCTCGGCCGACTCCTGGCGGTGACTGAGAATTATCCAGATCTTAAATCTAACGCCAACTTCCTGGCGCTGCAATCGCAGCTCGAAGGCACCGAGAACCGCATCGCGGTGGCGCGTCGCGATTATATTGATGCAGTGAGGGCCTATAACACGGCGCTTCGTACCTTCCCAACCGTCATTTGGGCAAAGACCGCATTCTCCGGCGAAAAACCGATGGCGGAATTCACGGCGAATGAAGGTGCGGCAACGCCGCCCCAGGTGAAGTTCTAAAGAACAGCAGTGACCGCCTTTAATTCCCGAGGCCGCGTAGCAGCGATCCGCAATTCGTAACCACAGGTCCAATGGCGTGGTCGTAGACAACGCAAATCCAAAACGCTTGTGGCAATGGATTGCGGATTCGCGTGAAGCCCGCCATCAGGCCAGCACAAAGTCGGACTCGTCGGCGGGCTCCCGAATAACGCCGTGGCTCGCCGTCGGGCTTGCTGTCTGTCTAGTTTCACTTGCGTTCGCGCTCGATTTTCCCTCGCTAACCGGCCGCGTCATCGATCAGGCTGACGTCATGACCGCGGAAAGCCGCGGCGATGTCGAGTTAAAGCTCAAGGACCTCGAAGACAAGTCGGGTATCCAGTTCGTCGTCGCCACCGTGAAATCATTGCAGGGTAGCGATATCGAGAGTTATGCCAACGAGCTATTCCGGTTCTGGAAGATCGGGCAAGCGCAAAAAAACAACGGTGTCCTGCTGCTGATCGCGCCGGTCGAGCACAAGGTGCGCATCGAAGTTGGCTATGGTCTCGAAGGGACGCTAACCGACGCTTTGTCTTCGGTGATCATTTCAAGCGCTATCATTCCGCGATTCAAGACGGGCGATTTTTCGGGCGGCATTGAGCGCGGCGTCGATGGCGTCGTCAGCGTGCTGAGCGGCGACACCACGGATTGGCAGCCCAAAGTCGACGTCCGCCAGGAGGACGCCTCGGCGGATTTCGATGAGCTGTTTCCCATTCTGTTTCTTCTGCTCTTTGTTTTCATCTGCTGGTATTTGATCCGCAACGCCAATGGTGGCCCGCCGGGCGGCACCACAAGACGCGGCGCAGGCCCGATTTTCGTGCCCTATGGCGGCTCGAGTTGGGGTGGGGGGGGATTTGGCGGAGGCGGCTTTGGTGGGGGCTTCTCCGGTGGTGGCGGATCTTCGGGCGGTGGCGGGGCCTCGGGGAGTTGGTGATGCTGTTAAGTCGGGAAGATCACGCGGCGATCTCGAACGCCATTCACGACGCCGAGCAGCGCACCAGCGGACAAATCGTCTGCGTGCTCGCACACGCATCGTCGGAATATGTCCATGTCCCAATCCTGTGGGCTAGCGCGCTGGCACTTTTCGCGCCTTGGCCGCTTATTCATTTCACTGAATGGAGCGTTCAGCGGATTTTCCTGTTGCAGATCGTGACATTCATTGTCGCGGCGCTTGCATTCTCCTGGATGCCGCTCCGGCTCGCACTCGTGCCGCACGTAGTCCGACGCGCGCGGGCGCATCGCGCAGCGCTTGAACAGTTTGTGGTGCGGGGGATAAGCCGCACAAAGAATCGCACTGGCGTGCTGATATTCGTGTCGCTCGCCGAACACTACGCGCGAATTATCGCGGACGAAGGTATCGCGCAAAAAGTACAAAGTTCAGAATGGCAGGCTGCAATCGACACCCTTACCGACCACATGAGCGCGGGCCGCATTGCGAAGGGCTTTACCGCCGCAGTCGAGCGCTGCGGCGCCGTTCTCGCGGCACACGCCCCTTCCGACGGTTCGGCAAATGAATTGCCGGATCGGCTCTACGTCATCTAGCGTGAGACTGAATCTGAGCTATAATGCCCGTTGTCGGAACCAATCACCCTCCCTGGTGAAAAAAGTTTCTGGAATTTTGCGGATATGGTCAGTTCATTCCCCACCGGTTACTACGAGCGCCCTTAGGAAATTTAATCCCCCCTAACCCAATTGCGGCAGCGTGGCGCGCACGAAGCCTCCACCCGACTGTTCATTTGCACCGATACCGTCGACATTTCCGGCAGTGGGACTGACCTAACGGCTTTTTTGTACCAGCGGATGAGAGATTACTGCATCGGCATGATCTCATTCTGATGCGACGCGTTATAATCATCGCGGCAGTAATTGCCGGCATTCTTTCACCGGTCCAGGCTCAACAGGGATCTGCTTATCCGACATCGGGCTCCACCCGAGGGGAGGCCTTCCCAAAACATGTCTCTCCTACAGGGTCCAATCCAACAAATTGGATCAGACGACAGCACGAGTACACCGATCCGAACGGGCCGAATTCAAGAAAGAACCACGGTACGGCAGCTACCACCGCTACCACCACTACTACTAACACCGCCGCCGCAAATTCACTGCGCTGGAACGAATGAGCGCGGCCTGGGCTAGTACAGGTGTCGATGTCCGCTTTGGGTCATTAGCTGCCACGACAATCGCCCACCGGCGCGTCCGCTTTACCCCCGAAAGCGGACATTGACGGCGGCTCTCGCACGTCCGCTTGGCCTTCCGCAAGGCCGTGGGACAGATTGGCAAATATGGCTGGAACGATGCTTTCAGGAACGATCGTTCCGGTGCGTTGAAATGCTTTGTGTTTCGTCGGATACTCGCTCGCTCGCTTAGATCAGGGTTTGGCCTCACGAGGCAACATGGGAGCGCGCTCCTATGCCGGTCACCGACTATTATTCGCTACTTGCTCGGGCCATTGCGGCTCTCGATACGAGCACCGCGGAGTCACGGCGCGCTCTCTATGACCGCGCGCGGACGGTACAAATAGCGCAATTGCGCAAGCTCGATCCGGCACTTACCAAATCAGAAATTGCGCGCCAGCGTGCGGCGCTTGAGCACGCCATTCGCGATGTCGAAGCCGAGGCGGCTTATGGACCGGGCAACGGCTTCCTGCCGATTGCCACCCAACCAAATCTTACGAGGGCGCGCCCGGCTGCATCCAGTCGAACTACACCTTCGCCAGCGAATCCTTCATCCCTCGTTGGGACGACACTCCTTTCGACCGAAGAGCCCCAAGCGCGAGCAAAGCAAAGGAGCCGCGCGGCATTGGCGGAACTGGCGGAACTGGCAGCGATCGCAATCGAGCGAAAGCAGAGCTCGAACTCAAGTGTTGACGGCGGCCATCGCCAGCTCGCAAGACGGGCCGAGGCGCGGGAGCTCTCCAATCAAAAAAACTTGGTCACACGAACAATCGGCGCTCGGAGCCCAACCAATTCACTTTCGTCAGACTTGCAAGCGAGCCCCTTGCCGCGAAGCCTGGAGCAAAGCCTATATGCGACCATAACTAAGGAACTAATCAAAGCATTCGATGGTCGGCTGCCGACTTGGGATGAGTTTAAGCAGGCTAGCAGACACGGACGCGTTCGCGGCAGTACGTCGCTTGCGCTCTATACAATGTGGTGGAGTGGCATGCCGACGGGCTACATAATCTTCTACGGTTTCTTCGTCGCTTTGGCTTCTCTGCTCGTAATTCCCATTGCAGTTGGGCTGTACTTCTTCGCAGGGGTTAGTGGCTGGTGGATCACCGCGAGCATTGCCCTGGCGGTGTATCTTTTCGGCGTCACCAAGGATGGCGCATGTACGACGATGATAACTGGCGCTCAACGAAGTGAGCGCCTCTATCAGATGCTCGTGATTCGTGGCGGCTTTCTATTCGAACCCTCTGACGTTGCCGCACTGACGTCGCCCCGAGACTCGCAGTGACTTCCTCGCCCGGATGTCCGCTTTGGGTCAAAAACTGCCTCGCCGATCACTAGCTGGCGCGGCAGCCATACCCCTCATAACGGACACGAATGCTGACGGTCGGTGCAGCAGAGACGGGCCAATTGCGAACTCATGCACTGCAAAAAATAAGTAGAAAAATCCACTTATTGGCACCTACATCCATGGCACTCACTGTGCGGATGGAGGAACCGTCCCAGCATCAGGACCGGACTCGTCTTTTGCAATGATTTCTTTATCGGGATGGGTCAGGCGATCGCCTTGAATGCGGGATTGATGGCGGCAAGCAGCCCTTTGACTTCCGCTGCTGGCCTCGGCGGGCTGAACAGGTAGCCCTGGACTTCGGTGCATCCTTCCAATTTCAGTTGCTTGAATTGTTCGGGTGTCTCTACCCCCTCGGCAGTCGTCGCAATGCCAAGGCCGCCGCCCATGGCGATCACGGCGCGCACGATCGCAAGGCTATCGTCATGATCCGACATGTCGACTATGAACGACTGATCGATTTTGATCTTGTCGAAGGGAAACTTGCGCAAATAACTAAGCGATGAATACCCGGTTCCAAAATCGTCCATCGATATCCTTACTCCGAGCCCTCGTAATTCGTTGAGGATGGCCAGAGTGGCATCGCCATCCCGCAACAGGACGGATTCGGTAATTTCCAATTCCAAACGGTTAGGCGATAATCCTGATGCCGCAAGTGCCGATACGACGGACAGCAATAGAGCCTTGTTCTTGAATTGTATCGGCGACAGATTTACGGCGACCTTCACATCGCTCGGCCAAGTCGCGGCTTCCGCGCAGGCTTGACGCAACACCCAGTCTCCGATCGGAACAATGAGGCCGGTTTCTTCCGCAACAGAGATAAAATCAAGCGGCGGGATTATGCCGCGCTCTGGATGGTGCCAGCGGATGAGCGCCTCGAAGCCTGTGACGTATTCTGTCTTCATATCAACCAAGGGCTGGTAGAACAGCTCGAATTCGCCATTCGCGATCGCCTTGCGCAGATCTATTTCAAGTGTTCGGCGCGCCTGCATACGGGCATCCATTTCCGGCTCGAAAAAGCGATAGAGGCCGTGGCCGTCCGACTTGGCTCGATACAACGCCATGTCGGCGTTCTTCAGAAGCTGGTCCGGATCCAACCCGTCGCCCGGAGCGAGGGCAATTCCAATGCTCAAATCGACCGTAATCTGACGGCCACCAATTTCATACGGGGCGCCGATCACCTCGATAAGACGTGACGCTAGCGAGGTCGCATCGGTCGGTTGGGAAGCCCCGGCTTGCACAATGGCGAACTCGTCCCCACCAAGGCGCGCGACCATATCGGCATCTCGAATGCACTGGCGCAGCCGTCCCGCAACGGACTTGAGGAGAAGATCGCCGACCGAATGGCCGTGCGCATCGTTCACATCCTTGAAGCGATCAAGATCGAGACAGAACACGGCCAGAATGTTCTCCCCGCTTCGGCCTTGCAAGCATTTGCCGCAAATGCTCGTAAAGCTGCAACCGATTGGCCAAATCGGTCAGCGCATCGTGGTGCGCCATATATGCAATCTTCGCCTCGATTCTTCGCCGCTCGGTGATGTCTTCATGGGTGGCAACCCAGCCACCGTCGGCCATGGGCGAAGTTGTCACCAGCACCTCGCGCCCTTTTGCCCCTTCGAGGATCAAAGTCGTGACCTTGCCCAGCGCCATCGCCGCTACTAGCCCGGCACGATACTCCTCAGGCTCTTGACGCAAGAAATCACCGACCTTGGCTCGGCACCGAAGGATCTCAAGCAATGAGCGACCCGGTTTCACGATCTCGCGCGACAATCCATACATCTCGATGTAGAGATCATTGCAAACGACGAGCCGCTCCCCCGCGTCGAACATCACTAAACCTTGCGACATATTGTTGATGGCCGTATCGAGCCGCTGCTTTTCCAGCGCCAGTTGTCGCACGATCAGAAAAATCATGAATCCGATCGTCAAAACTGCGAGACCTCCCGCGCCGAGGAGTGTGACTGTTTCCTTTTGCCAAAGTGCAAGCGCTGCGGAGGCGTCTTCAGCGACCGATAGTACAACCGGGAAATGGGCGAGCCGGTGAGCGGCCAGCAGACGATCCTTGCCGCCAATTTGGCCGATGAAACGCGCGGTGCCGCTATTGCCGTCGCCTAAAACGGCGTTGACGGAAAACTCATAAGTTTTTCCGATGACGGACTTGATTTGCGGAAATCGCGTCAACAGGGCGCCATCACTGCGAAACAAGGTAATCGAGCTGCCTTCGCCAAGTGAAACGGAGTCGAAAAGCTTCTCGAAGTAGGACAGTTCGATGGCTCCCAAAACAAGACCCAAAAACTCGCCATTCGCGGCCACGACCTTCCGGGCGAGAAATAACGTCCACGCGCCGTCAGTGCGATTGTGCCACGGCAGGCTTACGTATGAAGTCAGTCGCGGATCGGACTTAAGCGCGCTAAAGAATTCTCGATCGGCGACGTCGATTTCCGGAACCGGCCAGGAACCGGAGAAATTGAAAAGACGCCCATCGGCATTTATGAGCGAAATGGCATACGCTTGGACCACCCCGCTGATGCTGGTCTTAAGCATCAGATGTACGTCCTCGCCTGACATCCGGTGCGCAAAGTCCTCGCTTGAAGCAATCCCAAGCGTTTGTATCTTCTCGATCACGCTGCTTTGAACCAGATCAACGGCCTGAAGCGAACGATCGATCTGTTCCGAAAGTATCAACGCGGTGTTCTTGAGCTCGCGCTCACTTTCAAACAATGCGCGATCACGAAGATTGCCGACCATTATTGCGGTGCTGACCACAATCGCCGCAATAAGCGTCAGGCCGCCGAGGATGAGATAGCGGATAGGACGATTGCGCCATACGCCCAGCCCGGAAATGGTGCCCAGGCGAATTCGGCTCATTTTTGCTTGCGACACACTTCTACTCCCGGGAGGGCGAGACCGCGGTCGCGTCTGGCGGCCACTGCAATGTTCGTAAGCAGGAGTGATAGATATCCAAATACTCGTGTTGGGTAGCCGGCTCGGACCGTTTGCCGTCCACCGCTTAGTCAGCGCCTAGGTCGCGATGACCCTGCGACAACGCCAGATGCCTCGATTTGAGTGGTTGCCGAGCGAGGCTTTCCGCCAACACAGTAAGGATCAGATGAAGTACGAGGGTCGCGCCATAGCATGCGTACAATTGCTCAGACCGCTGACTCTGTGCGTTTTCAAGGCGCCGAGTGCGAGATTTCTTGAATTTTGCATCTTGCGTCCGAGCTACGCTGCGACCCCAAGCTACCGCTTCCCGCTAGAGCTTTTTTACTAAAATTTCCCGCAACTTATAGACGGCGCTGGCGGGAATTTTTTGCGAAAACTCACACCGGCGGGCCGGTTGCATGGGTAGCTTCTCCGAATTGTGGGAGCCTTAAGAGCGCCCACATCCATGGCGCTCACGTGCCGAGTGGAGGAGCCGTCCACAGCATCAGAAGCAGACATTCCCATTGCGGATGAGGTGCTCTGGCGCAGTTGGTACGAGTTGTGCAGATAGATTATGATATGTGTGACGCTTGATGAATCAGATGGACGCAGTCTGGTATTATTTGGAAGGTAATATATCGGTTGGGCCGCTATCTCTGCCTGATATAGCGGCCATTTTGTCTCGCGTCTCTGACGCCAGAAATGTTTTGGTTTGGCGAGAAGGCTTCGCAAGTTGGATCGAAGCAGAGCACGTAGCTGACCTCGCCCCATTTGTACTTAAGCCACCCGCGCCGCCTGTTTCTCCGCCCCGCTGGCCGCAAGAGTTAAAAGCAGGCTCCACATCCCACGCCGTCGTTGGCGAGGTTTGCGGCAAACATGAACGGTCGGAGAAAAAAGATGGTGATCTGGTTGGAATTGGGGGCTGGCTTATTCTTGTTGCAATCGGGCAAGTACTTGGGCCGTTAAGGTTCGTACATTTCTTATTCGGATACTACCTATATTTTAACAACGATTTTTGGACGCAATATCCGATTACATTTTTCGGCGAGGCGGTTTTGAACATGTGGGTCGTTGCAATCATGGGCTGCGCAACGTATTTCTTTTTCACAAAGTCGAGGCTGTTTCCGGCTTTCTTTATTTATGAATTCGTCGCGTACATAATGCGATTGCCCCTCGTGATCGTTTTCAAAGAAGTGACCCTCGACGCATATACGGGACAGTGGATTCCTATATCGCTCGATCGTAGGTCAGCCGGAGAATGGATAGCAACAATTATCGTCGCTGCTATTTGGCTTCCATACAGTAGGCTATCAAAAAGAGTAGCTAACACTTTTCAAAGATAACCTGCTGGCTCAACTCACATGCCGCTAGCGTGGGCCGCGAAAGCAGACGCAGGTCCGCCCTAGATCACAGGCAGACATGAAGCGATGCAAAGGTGGCGTCCGCTTTTAGCCCCTGAAAGACGACGTTGATCGACGACGGCTGCGTCCGTTTTGGGCCAGACGCAAAGCGGACATCCAATCGGCTGTCCGATCTAGCAGAAAGCGACGGCCGGATTCGGCTTTTTGCGATCGCTCCAAGCAGTGAGAGGCGATCGTCAATTTGCTCGAATGCTAGCTAACTCGTCCCAGGGCAACGTTTCTATGGCGCAGGACCCAGTGGCGGCAACCGCAATCACCGGCGACCACGAATTGTCGACGCCGAGCCCCCACTTCAGTCGATTCCAGGTTTTTGAAAGTGTCGCGCGCAACGTCGGAGGACTCGTCCAGAGCTTGCCGTGATATTCAAATGACAGCTCCGCATCCTTGGGAGCATGCGCTATTATTGCCTCGGTATTAAATCCTTCCGGCGCTTCCTCTCGAATTTGCAGCCGGCATTCATTCTGTTGCGCGTTTATCACAAAAAACCCGAGGTGATGGTCTATTTCAGTTTTATAGCCTTGCCGAGCAAGTAGCGCAGCGCTCACCTGTTCCAAATTGTCGCTTAGTGCTCGTTGAGTGGCGGTGAAATTGCTGAGCTTGAATGGCACCGTGACAACAATGACTAGGCCTATCGCCGTGATGCTAAGCAGACGCGAAGAGTTCACGACGTTGTCCAATGATGCAAACGGAGGCGATCAAGACGACGGTTAGTCCGCCAGCGATTTGTGCCCCCAGAGGTCCATGAACGGTTTCGAAATAGGCAGGCGACACGGCCATAAGACAAAGGCGGCCGAGATTGACCGCGGCAGCGAGTATTACTGCGAGTCCGCCCCAGAAAATGTCCTTTCGTCCAAGATCTCGGCCCAAAGTCTGACTCAGGGCCACCCACGCCAAGCCTGCCTGTGAAATATTATGGAAGGACGAACATCCTCCCCAGATCTGCATGCTATGGACGCCGTCAACAAAAGTAACAAGATTGCCGCTTTGCTTTGTGCCCATCAGGGCGCCGACCAAAAACGCGTCAATTCGCAGCAACGGCGATGCGGCAAAAGCCAGCAGAGCCGGCCCCCACAGCATCGGCACGCAAATGGCAAAAAAGATGATCGCGCTTCGCCGCTGCAGCGAGCTCTTCGGCGATGTCCAAAAGACGTACGCAGAGAGCATAGCGAGACCGAACCAACTGAGTTGAATGACCGGGACCGCGACGATTACCAGTATGATGCCAGCGAAAACGATATCGAGCGGTCTGATGCGATTTGCGCCGTCCGCAATGACAGCTAAATAACAGGCCGCCGCCCAGGCTCCCCAGACGATGACGCTGATGTCGAATGTATTGAAAACGGCATGGTCCCAGCCCCAGACGGTGACGTCGTTGAGGGCACGCGGGACCAGTCCATTGACCGACGCCACAATAAACAGCGCCGCCATCAGTTGGCTGCGCGAAATCATCAAACCAGAAGATCGTAAATCAGCGTGCCGCATCAGCAGTGGCGGCACCAATTGGTGCTCGGCAGGTGCCGCGAGGCCGAGTTGGCTATTTCTTGCGGGCAAGCAGCTTACGCCCCACCCAGTACGCACCGCCGATCAGAGCAAGCGCGGGCAACCCAACCCCGAGAATTGGCCCAGGCGCGGGAGCCGAGGGTCCAGCAAGTGCCGGAACCACCAAGACAGCGAGACCAACTGCGGCCAAGCCGACGATCCGATATAGGCTCATGAATTTTTGCTCCCCCGTTCACGCGACAACCATAACAGGCATTTGAAGTCTCGAATTGCTCCGTGAGACGCACCCCACCATAAAGCCGACGTGGCTATCACTTGCGGGTAAGCAGCTTACGCCCCGCCCAATACGCACCGCCGATCAGAGCAAGCGCGGGCAAACCAATCCCGGCAATCGGCCCAGGCGACGTAAATGTGCCGGCGAATGCCGGATCCGCCAAAACAGCGAGACCAAGTGTGGCCAAGCCGAAGATCCGATAAATGCTCATGACGTTCGCTCCCACTTTACCCAACAACCATATTGGCTATTTGAAGTCTCGAATTGCCGATTGAAACGCACCTTCGAGCCGACGCGGCTATTTCTTGCGGGCAAGCAGCTTACGCCCCGCCCAATATGCGCCGCCGATCAGAGCTACCGCGGGCAAACCAATCCCGGCAATCGGCCCAGGCGCGGAAACCGAGTTGCCGGCAAATGCCGGAACCACCAAAATAGCGAGACCAATTGCGGCCAAGCCGACGATCCGATCGATGTTCATGATGCTCGCACCCCTTTTTACGCGACAACCACAATGGGCATTGAAGTCTCGAATTGCTCCGTGAGACGCACCCCGCCATGAAGCCGACGTCGCTATTTCTTGCGGACAAGCAGCTTACGCCCCGCCCAGTACGCACCGCCGATCAGAGCAAGCGCGGGCAAGCCAATCCCGGCAATCGGCCCAGGCCCCGGAGCGAAGCCGGCAAATGCGGGAACCACCAAAACGACGAGACCAATCGTGGCTAAGCCGAAGGTCCGACACATGGTCATGATGTTAGCTCTCCTACTCACCCAACGGCATGATACTTGACGTTTTCGGTGGGCAAGGCAAGGTGGTTTGCCGCCAGATTGTTTATGCGTGAAACTCAATGGCTTGGGACGTCATCAAACAAGTTCTGTTCCCGTCGGGCGGTGAGACGTCGTCCACCATTACTCTTGTCTATTGGTCGGCTTTAGCCCTGTTCGCCGGGCTCGAATTCTTCGTGCCTCAACTCCAGGACTCGCATCGCGATCATCGGTGGCCGACGAATTTCGGTCTCGGCCTGATTAATATGGCTCTGATTCCGCTGGTGCCGATTTCTGCGCTTTGGGCATCGCAATGGGCGCAGCACAATGGCATCGGTATGCTGAATTGGCTGGATAGCGCGTGGTGGCCCCTCGCTGCGACTATCACCATCGCAATTCAGAGTTTCGTCAGTTATGCAACCCATTTGCTTTTTCATAAGACGCCTTGGCTTTGGCGCGTTCACCGCGTGCACCATTTTGATACCGCCGTGGACGTCTCGACTGGGCTGCGCCACCATCCGCTGGAATTGCTACTGATGCTGTTGGTCGATGTTCCCGTTGCAATCGTTTTCGGCTTGTTGCCTTGGGCCATGATCACATACGGAACTGCTGATGCGATGTTTGCACTATTTACCCACGCCAACATTAAGCTGCCGACCAGCCTGGATCGAATGCTAAGACTAATTCTGGTGACGCCACGCATCCATGCGGTCCATCACTCAACCCATAAACCGGAAACCGATAGCAACTACGGCAACGTCTTTACGATCTGGGACAGACTGCTTGGAACCTATTGCGATTTGCGGGCAGACTGCCCTGAAAAGATGCAATTCGGCTTGACCGAGCTACAAGATCAACGCGCATCCGATCTTTGGTGGCAATTGAAGTCACCGGCATGTCTCCTAACCAAGCCGATGCCAGTGCTATCAGCGCGATCCAAATCAAGCCTCTCTTAATCCCGATGGCCTCGTTGGCGGTGCCGGTCGAAATTCAGCAGGGACTGTTATGACCATCGGCGGCCGGCGCGAAATTAAATTTTTCATGAAAAAATCAAGTCTGTTCGTCGCGATCGCAATTTACGTAACAGCGTCGCTCGCTACGACAGCTTTTGCTGAAACGTGCGACAAATTCGATGAGTTAATCGCCACCACTCCGTCTCCCCCTAACGATGCAGCACATTGGAGGCTCTTCGCTCAAGAGTTCGCGACCAGCACCCAGGTCAACGATGACTTACTCTTAATTGGCGACTCGCTGGTGGAATTTTGGCCCGACACCAGCCTGTCTCCGCTGCGGGTCGCTAACTTTGGTGTCGGCGGCGATCAGACACAGCATGTGCTTTGGCGATTATCGGCTCCAAAACTGCAGAAACTTATGCCGAGAAAAGTTCTCATTGTAATCGGCACCAATAATTTGACGGCGAACAGCCCGCCCTGCGCCATCATCGCGGGGATCACGAAGATAATCCAAACAGCCAAAAAGATTTGGCCTTCCGCAGGATTGGTCTTTTTGGAAATACCGCCGCGTGGTGTCGGTTTTGTCTTCAAGAACGACGAACGCCAGGAAGTGAACGCTGCAATCCGCAAAATCGGCGGGGTAAAGACTATCAACGCAGATGACGTGCTGACCTGCGGATGGCACGACCCCTGCGCGAATTACAATGATGACAAAATACATTTCAGCCAGGTTGGCTACCAGCTGCTGGGACAGACTATGAAGTCGGCGCTGTTCCAGAATTGAGATCACGCGACCGCCAATGCGATCCCCGGCGCGAACGCGGCAGCATGGTCAGGCCACAAGGCAATAGCACTATGTCATATTCGCTGGCGCGACTTTCGCGTTGGTCCACAACCCGGCATGCAGCAGTAACGGCAAGCTGGGCAAGCCCCAATGTCCTCGCTGGTACCGAAAGTACCTGGGAAATGGGGGCTTCTATATCTTTCGGTAGATTGACTTGTTGTCCCTGATAGACCTTAAATATAGGCAGGAAGGGTGCGTCCAACAGCAATTCTGCTATACGGACCCGAGGGGTGCAAGAATGCGAGTTGTATTCGGAACAATCTGTCTCCTAATTGCCGCATCGCCAGCGATGGCATTCTCGACTCCGGCGCCGCTTTTGGGCGTTGGCCTGCCGGCTATCGCCGCCGTAGGCGGTGTGTTGCTCGGATCCCGCCTGTTCAAAAGAAAGTAAGAACGGCCCATCGAGGATCACGCTCCCAATCGTCGGTGGGAGGTGGATCCGAGCCATCTCTTCTCCGACTAGAGAGGCTCTACCGATGGCAGGTGGTGGTGCGCGCGACGGCAATTTGGCTGACACCTTAGGGGTGATAAAATGCGAGTTGTATTCGGAACAATCTGTCTCCTAATTGCCGCATCGCCGGCACTGGCAAACCCGACTCCTGCGCCGCTTTTGGGCGTTGGCCTGCCGGCTATCGCCGCCGTAGGCGGTGTGTTGCTCGGATCCCGCCTGTTCAAAAGAAAGTAAGAACGGTGCATCGCGGATCACTCTCCGAATCCTCGGTGAGGTGAGAGGTGGATCAGAGCCGCCCCCTCTCCGACTGGAGAGGCTCAAGCGATTAGCAGGTCGCGGTTATTGAGGTGACGAATTAAGGTCGCGCGCGACACTTAATCGGTAATCTGTCTTCCAGACCAGCGACCAGGCGACATCCGGCACGTTCGTGCAACCTCGTGGCTCGCTTATCATCAGCATCATTCCGTCGGGCTGGTAGGGTGTCATCGCGACGACCCCGAGCAAACTATGCTTGAGGTGTTCCAGGAAAAACGAAAACCGGTCTTCCTGCTCCGACACCCGGCTTAGATAGGCGAAAAGGCGAACGTCACCTGGCTCGCCCACGCGATCAAACAGCGGGCTTGCATCAAACGTGCGCGGCGTCGCAACGACCTGAAGCGGTTCATCGCATAGCGGCACATCAAATATCGTTGATTTCAACGCGTCACCGGAGAAACTTCTGGTTTCCCGATAGGTCATGCCGTAGCTTGTCAACAGATGCCTAACCGCGGTCTCAATATCGGCGCCTCGCTCAACGTGGGTCCTCAGAAACCCACCCAGGTCAACCGAAGCGAGAAGTAAGGCAAACAATAGACCCCGGATAAGCCATCTATTCATGCCGTGTGTGTGTCGCTGATCGAAGAGCCCCACAAACAGATCAGCAAGATGATCACTGACACCCCCACCTGGAAAATGTGGGCTCCGTTGCCATCGTGCCAATATTCGTAGGAGCCGTAACTCAGTGCCGCAACGTATAGGCGGGACACATTCACGACGATCATCGCCGCGCATGCCGCTGCGCCAAAAATGAAGTCACTCGCGATCCAGACGGGGCGATTCAGTTTGGTCAGTGCGACCCAGCACAACATGGCCAATGAAATGTTGTGAAAGGAGGAACATCCAGAATAGATTTCAATAGAGTGCCCCCGGGTCGCGATTACATTGTCGTGCCAAATGTAGCCGCTTTGCGTCAAATTAAGAAACGTGCCGACAATAGCAGCATCGGCGCGCAGGAGATCGAAGGCAAAAAGGGAGAAAAATATCGGTCCCCAAAGCGCCTGAACGCAGAGAGCCAGCAGCACAGTAGCAGCGGCCCTCGAATACGATCCCTTCGAGTTTACGAGATAAATGTAGATCGCGAAAAGAGTCGCCACGATCCAGACCACCCTTTGCCCAGGCACCGCGTTAATGGTGCCCAGCGCAATGTTGATGATGCCAAGCAGGCCGATCACCGCGAAATCCTGAGCTGTGGCCGGGGCCCCGGATGGCTCTCGGATAAGCAGTCGAAATACCGCAAACCATGCCAGCAGCTGAAAGGCGCTAATCCCGGCCGCCTGGATCAGAAGACTGTCCCGAAATGACAGGCCGGAGACCTGCAAAACAGATTGTAGAAACTTCGTTGCAAAAAGGATTGCGGCAAACCAGATAAAAAGTTCCCGCCGCGGGAAGGCCCCGGTTGCCGGCCATGCAATTGTTTTTGCGGTCAATTGCATCCCCCTTTGGCATGAAGAGTTTCGTAGTCGTCGTTTGTCTCTGCGGCCTCATTTGTCGCCTCCCACCGCAATGGCGTTGCAACAACAGCCGCGAGCAAAACCGCGCTTGAGGATTGTGTCGTCATGGTCTCTAGCATCTGTACAATTATGGCACTTGGGCGTGATCCAGGTCAAACGTCGACGCTGCGCTAGATCAGCTCTTTGCGAAGTTATCAAATCATCGCGTCAAAGATCAGTATCCGCACCGGGCCGGGCGACCATTTATCAATGACCACAGAGCCGTTGGTCCGACAGCTAGCAAAGGCGCTCTCAAGCGCGCTCGATGCGGCACAAGCAGCGACGCACCGCCTCGAGCACGCTGAGCAGTAATTCACGACGCTGGTGCAGTTTCGCTAAATCTGAAACGCGAATTCTTCAGCGCTTTCCATTTACATCTTGTGGTGATTCGAGTTGGTCCAGCTTTTTTTCGATTCTATGTCACCTCGTTCGGCAGCCTTGTGGTACCAAGCGATGGCTTGTGCCTTGTCCTGTGGAACGCCTCGACCGCTCTCATATGCAAGACCGAGGCTATATTGAGCATCGACCAGTCCTTGTTCTGCAGCCTTGCGGAACCAGGCAACGGCTTGTTGATCGTCTTTGGTGACCCCTTGACCATTCGAGTACATCGCACCGAGACTGTTTTGCGAAAACGCGTATCCCTGATCAGCCGCTTTGCGGAACCACGCGACGGCCTGCGGATAGTCTTGAGCGACGCCCTCGCCATTCTGATAAATAAAACCGAGCCTGTCTTGGGCAGGTGCGTATCCTAGATCAGCAGCCTTGCGGAACCATGCGATCGCCTCTTGATCGTCTTTGGGAACGCCATCGCCGCTCTGATATATAAAACCGAGCCTGTCTTGCGCAGGCGCGTATCCCTGATCAGCAACCTTGCGGAACCATGCGATGGCTTGCGTAGCGTCTTTGGGGACGCCATCACCCTCCTGGTACATAAGGCCGAGCTTGAGTTGCGCGGCTGTATCTCCCTGATCGGCGGCTTTGCGAAACCATGTGGCGGCTTGCTGATCGTCTTTGGCGACGCCTTGACCGTTCAAGTAAGCGTAGCCAAGAGCGTCCTGCGCAGGCGCGAATAACTGATCGGCAGCCTTGCGGTACCAAGCGACGGCTTGCTGATCGTCTTTGGCGACACCTTCCCCGTCCGCGTACAGCATACCGAGAGCGAGCTGCGCCGCCGCATAGTTTTGATCGGCAGCTCGGTGGTATTGCTCCGCTGCTGTTCTAAATTTATTGGCTTTCGCATATGTCCGCCCGAGCTGGTAGGCTAGGCGCATGTTGTTTGGGTATTGTAACACCGCATCCTCACATGCAGGGTAAGCGAGAATGACATTCATGTTTTCGAAGTTTACGCCAGCGGCTATGTGTTGAGGATCAAGTGCGTCCGCTGCATACTTATCGCAATTCGTAGCGATGTTTTGCGCAAGCGCGCTCGCGCTCGAAACGAGTTGCAGAACGCAAAGAAATGCCAGCCGTATCGGCATCGGCATCCACCAAATGCTTCGCCGTTATCGCTTATTGGAAATCGAAACAGTGATTCGGGGCGTAGTCAACGGCGCCGTCGCGGCAAACCGCCGCTTCGGGTCATTAACTGCCGGCCTGGTCAAATTTGGGATGTCCGCCTTCTCTAATCGGCCGTTTGGGGTCAAGCACTTTCAGACTTTTCACCGCTGCAGTGTCGATGTCGCTCACGGGCTCGTGCTTCTCTTCGGAAATCGGCACCAAGGCCCTTCCATCATGGGATTCGAAGACGAGGCGGAACAATCTTTACCGCGGCGTTGCCGTCAGACGAACGGTAGGTCCAAGCGGACATGCGAACTCACCTCATCCATCGTCCCGCGAGGGACATCATTCCACCGCTGGGTGGAGCTCGAGTGTTCTCCTATCGTAATTGATCCTGCACGGTTTTTATGCTGCCGCCGCGACGTGTTCCCGGGTCCAGCGGAACTCGGTGCCGTCAACCCAGATGCGGTGCATGATCACGGCCAGTCGGCGTGCCAGCGCCACGATCGCCTTCTTCATCCCGCGGCGCCTGGCGATCTGCATCGCCCAGGCTTTGAGCCAAGACCATTTCTTCGAACGCAGCATGCTCTGAGCTGCTTCGTAGAGCATGACCCGCATCATCTCATCTCCGCAGCGTGATATTCTGCCGCTTCGATCGATCTCGCCGGATTGATACTTGGAACACGTCAGCCCAAACACGGCACCGACTGCCTTGGATTTACGGAACCGAGCCGGTACGTCGACGGTGGCGCGATAGGTCAGCGCTACCACGGGGCCGACCCCGGGGGTCGTTATCAGGCGCCGGCACACCTCGTCGTCTCGCACGATGGCCAGCAAACGACGATGTAGGATGACAAACTGCTCGCGAAGCACCCGCCGGACGACAAGCAGCGGTTCGACCAGCACAGCCAGGTCGGGCAAGTTCTCGACCAGCTCCTTGATGCGTGCCTCGAACTTCACCGTCCCCACCATGCCTACCTTGAGACCGAAGTTACGCAAAGTCCCGCGCAGGTCATTGTCGACGGCAATGGCCTTCGACTGTAGTAGCTTGCGATGGGTCAGCAGCATCCGCAGTTTTTGACTGCGTAACGTCTTCACATGCACCGGGCGGTAAAGTCCCACCCGCATCATCTGTGCGATACCGCGAGCGTCGTTGCGGTCCGTCTTGTTGATCTGCGCCTTCAACACTGCTCGCATGTGCCGTGTCTCAACACAGACCGCCGGTAACTCGGCTTCGGCGAGACCGCTGAACAGCCATTGCGACAATGGTCCGGCTTCCAATCCAATCCGCTTGAAGCGGTAGGCGGGGTTCGTCAGCACCGCCAACAACGCTTCGGGTTCGCTCGCGACCTTCACTTCCCGAACGATCTTGCCCGCGTCATCCACAATGCAGACGCTGGTCTCCTTGACCGATACGTCCAGTCCAGCAAAATAGTCCATGCTGCGCTTCTCCTTCTGATGCTTGAGGCCGTGCACACGGACCTCGTTGAACCATCAGCCTGAAGCGCAGCACCCACAATCTTTAGCTATCCACAAGAACGCCGGCCGATTACCCCATCTTTACCCCGAAAGCAGACATTGGTCGATGTATGAAAAAATGGCGCCGTATGGCGCGTGAGAACGCGTAACCGCTTCAGTGTTCGCTTGGCGCAGTTGAGTGATTAAGCCGGTAGCTGCAAGCGCGCTCAGACCCAGTGCGGACAGGCCCCCTCGCCTCGTTAGCAAAAAGCTTTTCGCCGCCGACCTAGTGGCGGCTCGGTGGCACCTCTGGCGTCGTCAGTAAATTCCACTCCTACACCGTCCTTTGAACGCCAAGTGACGTGGCACTCTTGGAGGCGACCGTGAGGTGAAATGCGAAGAATGAAAACGTCCGGAATAGTGCGAGGTTCCAGACCGACAATCTTGGCGCCACCATTTGAAAAGTTGCTCACGAGACATGGCCGCGCAAAACGTCCGCGGCGGTCGTAAATCTTGGCTGGTGAGTTCCATTCCACGCGAAAGTTCTTTCGGCGTTCGCGCATGCACGCGGTCTCCAAATAAGATGGAATTACGACATTGCACCGGTGAATGTGAGAAGACATTTAATCGAAAATCTAAAATGCAACCGTTCTTCGAAACAACCATTCGCGGTGGGCGCGGAGTTTCAGATTTCCGATCTGTTGCTATGCGCGTGGCCCCTTTCAACCCCCTGTGAACAGCGGCGGATCCTTTTGAATTAGGGAGTGGCGCTTTTCACGAAATTGTAAGCTGCTAATTGAGCCCTTCCACCAAGCAATGATCCCTATCCAACCCGGAATTCATTCGTTGCCCCCAGTTAGGGCGGCGGGGCTCACCATCATTGGTTGCCGATTTTGCATGGAGAGGCTACTCTAACTCGGCCTTGGGTATGGGGAATTGGCGTGTGTGCCCTCGGCTATGTAAAATCGTGTTCACGTCCACTGGCACTGGCTTCCCCCTTTACGAGGGCTTTTTCTTTGGCCGCCTAATTCACAGGTTCTCTACGCGAAAAAGGGAACCTTCATCGTCTTGCAACCATCATGGTGCTCGACTAATCTTTTCACGGCGCAATAGCTCTTGCGCTTCTAACTTGGACCCCAATCTTTGCTCCCGGCATTCGCCGAGAGCGCTTTTCGGGGCCTCCGTTGTTCAGGCGTTCTGGTTGCATTTCCTCATGCAGGAGCGCTCGGTGGCTGAACAGCAGTCCCCTTCCAAACAGCACATGCTCGCGTTAACAGCGCGCTGCGATAAATGCGGCGGCTACGCTTTTCTCGCTCGCTCCGCGCCGAACGCTTTCAAGCGCGATGGCTCCGAGATTTGGACATACGAGTGCGCGGATTGTGAGCACCAGATGCAACGGCCTGGGCAAACATTATAAACCCACTCAGTTCGCAACCACGGTTTTGGATTTAGCGCCTTGCCGCAGCAAACAGCGCAAACCTCGAAAGCGAACATCGAGAGCTGTTGCACGACTTGGCCCAAGCCGATAGACACCGATCTGCAGGAACTTTGGCGCGAATTGCGATTTCGACTTATCCGGTTGGACGAATTCTCGGTGAAGTGTTCCTGGTCCGGTTCTAACGCGCGAGCAATGACGGCGATGATGACTGTAGAAGAATGGCGTAATCGAGCACACGCCTGCAAGGTGGCAGCAGAGCGTTCGTCGAGTCCAGATTCCCGATTAGGGTGGCAAGAGCTCGCCGATGCGTGGCTTTATTGTGCGGAACTGCGGGAGGGGACCAAGTGCGGCCGAAAAGAGACGCCCTCGATGGTCCTTGCCGACGGCGAACAGCTCCGGGCGCGACTCGCGCTGGTGAAGTGACGCCGTGCGCCCAGTATTCCGCTGTCCGCTGAGTTCTAAGATTCCGGATGTTCTTCATCGACGTTTATAGCGGGCTCATTTTGAGCGCGCGACTGTAGTTCGATTTGCGTCAATTCTGCACGAGCAGACAACGATGTCCGCTTTGGGTCACGAACTGCCCTGCCGATCATAGCGCGGCGCGGCAGCTGGACCCCTGAAAACGGGCACGAAGGTGGCCGGCTTCGCACGGCCGGGATGGGCCAATAGCGGGCATCCTCAGACGCATCTTACTCCTAAGCACGCCAATATTTTGCCCCGCCCTCACCAAAGTTTCTCCGTCAAGCGGTGAAACCTTGCGCCGTGAAGTGCGAGGGTGAT
The DNA here is from genome assembly GCA_963742215.1 of uncultured Alphaproteobacteria bacterium. Classification (GTDB taxonomy): domain Bacteria; phylum Pseudomonadota; class Alphaproteobacteria; order Rhizobiales; family Xanthobacteraceae; genus BOG-931. Next base: position 169,848 of record CAVULJ010000009.1, on the reverse strand, counting down.
GTCTTCGGTGATTTTCGAAAAGGTTGGAAGATCGATCGGGTGGATTGTTGAAGCGTGCGGTGCCCTTGGTGCCGCCGTGGGGCTAGTTCTGCTATATGTCTCATTTTTGGCGCGCCTGAAATTTGGCGAGTGGCCAGCCTATAATCTCAAAACGCTCGGCGACAATGCGCATTTGCAATGGCCGAGCCTTGAATTGACTACAACACTACAAAAGGCACTTGATACAATGCCGGTAATTTTTCTAAACGCGCCAGCGTGGGCTCCTTTTCTTATTGTCGGCGGAGGCATTTACATCCTTGGGCTTGTCAGCGTTAGGATTTTTGATAAATCTATCTTGAAACATGACAATGCGGGCTGACGCATAATTGGCTGCGCGGGTCAGCCTAACACTCTGGAAGAGATAGCCGCAGCACAGGTATTTGCCCCGCCGTTGGACGTCCGCTTTGGGTCATTAACTGACGCGCCGCCCATAACGCCAGCGCGGCAGCCACCGCGCGGTGGGCGTTAGTGTTGTTATTCAATCACAAAATGTACACACAGCATTACGCTTAACGAGAGCTGGTTTCGTTTTTTGTGCTAACACCAATCGATAGCGCAGCGTTCGCATACCAATTAGCGGATTTGAAAACCGTTGATCAATTCGCGGCGCGTTTCTTTGAATTCCGCAGCTTCCGCTTCAGTTCCTTTGATGTGATCCGAATTACTCGCTCTCCTTCACGCACGAAATACCTCCCTGTGGCTCCACAGCATCTTATTTACCGACGCCGTATTGGAAATAAGAACATTAGTTCGCGAAGACGTTTAAGGTCAACTCGCTACCGCTGCCGGATGATCGAGTGAGGCAGTTTATATCGCCCTTGGGTCATCAGCGGACACGCAACCTAATCGGAGGCACGGCTGCTTTACCCCCGAAAGCAGACATTAGTCAGCACAGTTGGAATGTCTGTCAAACCAACAAAACGTCCACACGATCATCACGCTGCCGTCAAACCATGCGTCGGGCCATGCGTCGGGCCCCAGTCCTATATCCTTGGATATATCGATTCCACTATAGGGCGGGGGCATGATGGTGAAATCGATCGTCACGAAGATCGTGCAACGAACCAAGGTGTACTGACGTGCCTCGTCAGGTTTTTCGAAATTTATGAGTATGCGAATGTGGGGTTCCATCGACATGGTGCTGGGCTCCGAGTGGTCGAAGGTGATGACCCCTCGCGAACGCGAAGTCGTACTTCTGGTTGCTCGCGGCCTGCCAAATAAGGAAGTTGCTCGGGAATTGGGACTAAGCGCTGCGACGGTGGAATTTCACATGCGCAGCATTTTCCAGAAGTTGACGCGTGTACTTCAAGAAGGTGAGACGGCGGAGGCCGAAGCCGTACTGGCCGCCCAGCAACGCGTCCGGAGCCAGCACTCCACATTGCCAGAACAATCCTACCCCGACGGCGATCAACGGGTGGCGAATGAACTTGGCTGTCAGCAGTGATCGCTGATGTCCGCTTCGGGTCACTAGCTGTCGCATCGACCATAGCGCGGGCGCGGCAGCTAAGCCCTCGAAAGCGGACACGAACGCAGCGGGACGAAACGCCCACTAACCTCCGCAAACAGACAGTCCGTCGAGGCCCCCAGCAGAGTGTGAAGTTCGTTACAGACCACCATTTTGAGGCGGCTTAGATCAGTCAGTCTATATGGATGCCTGACGACAGCCACAGGATGCACGATGCATTTCGCCTATGTAGTAACACGTACATTTCTCCGTCAGCTTTTTTAGGAATTTTCAACGGAAGGCTCTCTACAATCGACCTGACTGGCCGACCGAATTGATGTTGCGGTCTAATGTTTGCGCCACAAGTAGCAAAAGTGGAAAGGTGATCATGGATCAAAATCTGATGCCGTGGAGCGAGAGTTATCAAGAGATCAAGCCCGTTGGCGAAATTTACGTCATTGATGACGATAAGGACACGCTGGAAATACTCGAAGGCACTTTGACCGCGCAGGGATTTCTCGTGAAGACCTTCGAGGATGGCGATACGTTCCTGAGGGCGGCGGGGGAGCGAATCCCAATTTGCATTTTCCTCGATGTTGTCATGCCGCGGCGCTCGGGGCTTGAGATTCTAAAGGAGCTCCGCGCTCAGCGTTATTCTGCGCCGGTCTTTCTCACATCGGCCCGAGACGACATTCCGACGGTCGTCGAAGCGATGAAAAACGGCGCTCACGATTATATCAAAAAGCCGTTTGATCCGTATGAGGTGGTGCCGCGAGTCCATAATGCGGTGGAGATGTGGCTGCGTCGGATGGAGACGAGAAACCCCTTGGATATTCAAACGAACGAGAGCCGCGAATGGTTTCGTTTGACGCCCATTGAAAAAGACATGCTTCTGCTCATGCGATTGATGGACACTCATACCGATAAACGTGCCACATTTCCTCGCTCTTAGAAATTGCCAGTACTCTTCGCTACGCCAAGCGCCACGGCACGAAGAACCGGCCATGGCTCGCTCGAATAATGGAGCGCCGACCGACCAAGGTGGCGGCGGTCGCGCTTGCCAACAAGATTGCGCGGGTGGCCTGGGCCATCATGGCCCGCGGCGAGAGATACAAGGAGCCGAAGCTGTTGCTGGCGGCCTCGACAGTAGATCGTTCGGGCAACACCAATTGGCGAGGGCATGACGACGTAATGCAGTACACGGTCGTTCCGGGGATCGGGAGAACCCGTTTGGGTCATCGCACTTCGAAAAGTGCGCGCTAACGATTGGGACCCGATCCGCGCACAGCATTAGGGCCAGCGGCCATACCTGCCGCATCAACAGGCCGGACACGTGATCGCACCCGACCAATGCTGCATCAACGTCAATCGAGAGCATTCCAGGTGGCACCTCGATGCCGAGCGTTCGCGCGGTTTGTCCTGCGGCATTTAGTGGGCATCCTATGTTCGTCGCGATGAACAGGGAGGAAGACATCAATTCGGAGGACGATTGCAAAAGGCTTCAAAATGAAAGTTCAGCGATTTGCGAACTCCGCAGTGGATCTGCAGCCGGACTATCCGTCGGTCGTAGCTCCATCCCCGAAATCATGTGATTTAATACCGCTTCCACGCCTTTTGCAAAGGCGACGCATTCCGCATGCGTGCCGAATTTCCCTTTGTATTTTTCATCGAACAGATAAATCGATCTGCCCTGGTACTGCGAAAAAATGACCTGTCCGGCAGCCTTGTTAGTTTCTTCGTCAATCACCGGAACAGAATACATCGTTTGGTCGCATTGGTCGTGCTCGGTAATTCTGAGGCGCATCGCACATTAACTCCACTCATACATGCGTAACCCGGGCTAACACACTCAAGCAAAACTCTGTCGCATATTTCGACGCTTACCAAGATACGCCCTACCCCATACTGCAATCAAGTCCGCGTAGCGCTATCGCGAGCGCTCCGCGGATGAAATCGATATCGAGCGCTCCGCGGATCTGTCCTGCGTCCGTGAAGCCTACGATCGCCTCGGGAAAGGTGGGGAATTTGAGAAGACTCTGTTGGCGGCCAGACAGCGTACGCGAGAAGAGCGCCAGTAAGCCTGCAGGTCTCGATCAACCATCGAGTCCATGAAGAGAACACCACGACCCCGACCACCAGACGATCGCCACAGGCACGATCGCCGCCGGCGCCACCGCCGTCATGCTGGCGTGGCAGTCGCCGGGGTCATCGCCGCGCCGGCGATATATTCTTACCAACCGTCAGCTCGGCAAGAATGGGCGCCAGCGCGGCGGCAACCTCCGGCCGAAATCGGCATTGCAGGTCGGCTGCCGTAGCCGCTGTGATCGGTCAGTCAGCCAACGAGGCTTGAATGACAAAACAAAACCAATTATCGCGGTCGGACCCCAATAATTCCTTCAGCAGATCGAAGTGTGTACCGCTACCGGCAGCCTGTCGGGCTGAGTGAGGAATGACAAAAATGAGGACCAAAACCTTTACTGGCAAGGACAAGCCTGACCTTGACCGGCAAATTTGGAACTGGCGGTCAGCCAATTCGCACATCAGCGTTAAGAAAATTCATCCGATTAAAGATGTCCCGCTCCGGCTGCACAGACCGCACGTTCGATCGAGCACAAGCAAATCCCAAGATCGGGTCTCGATCCAAGTCGACTACGAGGGCTCAACCTAAGACGCCACCCTGGCGGCAAATGATGGTCGTAAACGCGGTGAAGCAATAGCTAAGCGGAAATCGCCGCCGACCAAGGCCGTCGAGATTTGGGCCTGCGATCGTCCTCTCCCTTTTGGATTAATCTTCTGCCGGAACTGAGGCGCAAAATCAGACAAAGGCTGAATTAAGCGGCGTTAGCCATTCAGCCGGGGCCACCATTTATCGCTGATGAGGTGCACACCAAAGATCGATCTATACGTCGCCACTAAAGTCGCGAGCCCCGTGAGTAACATCCGGCATGGAAGTTCAAGCCAGTACCCTACGACCTGCCAAGAGTACGTGGGACCGAAAAATCGCCGTATAAAATCTGCCGCCCACATTCCAATTGCCTTTCATAGTCGGGCTCAGTCCGCTTCATCCCGAAAAATTCGTCTCCGCTCGGCGGTGCACATCCGTCTGCTCTACGACGAAGATCGCTTGGAAGCAGGTCCTGTGACGGAACATTAGCTTGCAATGCAGGCTCCAGCGCGGCGAAATGAGCCCGGATCATGATCTGCTGCGGTTCTCACAGCCAGAAAAAAGCCGCCAGAACCGCCGTCTCGGCGAGGGGTAGAGCCATTACAGATAGCCGAAATGGCTTCATTTAGTTGGCAGCCCAGGAGGATTAAGCCGATGGGCTTGCGGGACGCTGCCGTACATCCAGGCTCGCGCCCCCGCTCCCGACACGCTGTCCCCCATCGCAAAGTGAGGAGTATTGTGCAGCGCCGTAAAGAGCGCATTAAGGCGAGCAGTTAGGGGGCGAAATTCTCCAGATAACCGTCAATCTGGCGAAAACGTTTGCGCGAACAGAAAAAAACGCCTATATTTTGTGGGGGATGAGACGATCGCGTAGCGCGTACATGGCAACCAAAGTCTCGGAATTTTGTGCGACCTCGTGGCGCCGCCCCGAAACGGTTCGGCGGCGGTCGCGAGCAAGCAAATTAAGTTTTGCAAGTATCAAGACACTCCCCAAATCCACGATTCCGCAAGCTTTCGTGCTGTCCGAGCAAGAGCCGAGCAAAACTCTCGAGGAGCTCCAGGTGAGGTATGAAACGCTCAAGACCGAGATTGAGCGTCTGACTGCCGATCTGGCAATAACCCGGCGAAGGCTGCGCGCTGAGCGCTACCGAACTCGTCGACTGGTCGACATGATCAGCCCCGTGGAAAAGCCCAAAAGCCGGGCAAAGAAGTCCGCTCCGGTGCTTGAACTCGGTGAGTCTGCGGAGGCACTAGCCGTGCTTTTGGCCCAGCAACGTTTCAAGAGCCAAAGTCGCGCGCATTGATTCAAGCATACTCCAAGCTTCTCTTGATCTCCGAGCGCAAATAGAAAGACCGACTCGCACGGTCTCTCCAAAATCCGATCAGGTGTTTTTATTAGGCGGCAGCGATTACAGCAGCTTCATTCCGGTGCGGGTTGGCCACTAATCTCTAGCGTCGATCAGGTCGAGAGCGCAATTCGCGTCACCACTGCACCGCCTGAACGTAGAGAAAGGCAATGACGACGACAGCCACCATGGCAAGTAGCGCAGCGCCAAAGAATTGTTCCTCAGTCATGAGGCTATCGTAACGCAGTCGGCAGCGTTAGCCGACGCATCCGATGATTACGGTTAAAGCTGCTGGTCGAGTAGCCGGGCCGCAGAACGCAATCGCCTCAAGGGCATACCAATTTAAATCTTAACCCGACGGATTGATCGATGATCCAGCCTAGCCAGCCATTTGATGCGTAACATGCGGCTTGATTGGGAAAGGGATAGACGCATCCCCATTAACTGGTGTGCTACTCACAATGCCGGACGCCGTAATTTGCTGGCCTTTTTGGCGGCGGAGTTGACCCCTTGGATCAACGATCACGGTAATCCACTCTGAGCATTAGTTATCCATTGGAGGCGTTGGGCGACATTGCGAGCCAAAATACCCCCAAGGCTCGGAGGACTAACGTCGGTAAGGAATTATTTACGTCGTCTTTGCTGTAGGCCGCGCGATCGCGTGTTTTAACCCCAGCGTAGCAACAGCCGTTTATTAACCAGCCGCGAGAGCGCGCTCAAGCGCAATGCCCCGGGTCCAGGGAACGCCAACATGTTTGGCCACGTTCCGGCGCGAAACTTTGCTGGATGGCTGCTTATTTTGCTGGCCGCTTTTGGTAATCCGGCGACGACTGCCGCCCTTGTGAATTGGCGAACGGTACCGACCACAACCGCCGTCACCACAAACGATGATGCGCAAATTCAGGACCACCTCCACACCAAAGTTGCAATCGTCATCCCCGCAAAACCATCAACTCCGGAATCGACTTCGTCCGAGCCGTTCGGCATAGACGCCGCGCCAGTGACAAGTGGCGAACTTGTGGTCACGTGGAGTCACCTCGAGAGCCAAATCCGTGCCGAGAGAAAATTCTGGCGCGCTGTCGCACAAGCACGGAGTTCTGCTCGTCCGCGGTGCAAAAATTTCTCGCGATCATTGCGGAGGGTCGCGCGCGCTCAGGTCGCGCTCGCCTCGCCGTGATCAATCGTGCAATCAATCTCGCAATCCAACCGCAGGTATCCGACCATTGGAACACCCCCGCGGATACGCTTTCGACGGGTCGCGGCGACTGCAAGGATTATGCTATCGCGAAATACGTCGCCCTCCTCGAGGCGGGTATCGCAGAGGACGATGTAAGCCTCGTCATCCTACACGACCTCACCGTCGGCGAGAATCACGCTGTCGTTGCCGTTCGGCTCGATGGGGACTGGATCGTGCTCGACAATCGCTGGTTCACGCTGGTTGAGGATGTCGAAACGCGCCGCGTGGTCCCGCTGTTCGTGCTCAATCACGACGGCACTAAGCTGTATGCCCCGCAAAGGCTCCAACCAGAATTCGCTCAGATGACACCCTAGGTCGGTAAATGTGTGCGGCGCTACGTTGCTGGCTTTATTCTTCACCGGCACGACCACGGATACGGCCGGATGCTGCCTGTTTGGCAAGTCGCTCCCCGACCGGCTAAATATTCACATCGTCGAGGCAAACCTCTACCTGCGCCATCGTTCCCCCCAGCGGCTCCAGGTGGGGGCGGGTTCCGTATAGTCATGCTGGGGGACGACCCAGTTTGTCGGATTGGAACCCGTGGGCGAGACCGATTTTGGAAAGGCAGGCCCTCGGTCGGAAGCCGATGACGGAAAGGCGGGTCCCTGTTGTGGGGATGGTCCCTGTTGTGAGGATGGCGGCGGCGCAGCTGGTTGTTGCGCCCGCACCGGCAGAACAATGCTGGCAATTGCTGCCACGATGGTCAGAACGCGTCGCATCGGATTTGTCCTTTAACGTCGTTTTTAAGGACGCCCGGGCCACTTATCATCATTGCGCGATAGGCACACAACCACAAGCAGACGCAGCGAACCGTGGGGCCTCGTGTGGCGTGCTGCCCGCCGGTTTCGGCACCATCCGCCTCGCTGGCGTATCGTATGGCCGCGAGGGCGCTTGCTGCGAAATCGGGATTTGATTACTGATCGGTCGAGTTAACCTCGACAGCAAGCTAAACTTGTCCATCGCGGTAAGACGGATTAACGGACTTCGCGAGGTTACGCCCATGTCTGATTTCGAACGATTGTTAGAGCCGGGCTGCACTGAATTGCCCGTGTGTCAGTGCGGAAAAGAAATGCATATCGCAGGCACCGCGTCGTTGCCGGAAAGAGCTGACACGCATGCCCGAATCTATAATTGTCCTTACTGCCACCACGAAATGCGGCTTACTATTTGGGGCGCCGATCCAACGAACTAAGGCCGTTTAAGGACCTTGCCGCTCGCGTATGCCGAGCGCTATGCCGCAGCAGTACCATCAAAGAAGTCGCGCATCGCGAGGGAACACAAATCGAGGCGCGCCTGCGGATGGCTTTAAGCGCTATAGATCCACCAGGCTTTTCGTTGAACGACCGATAGCAGCTGCTTATTCTTTTCCGCGCCGTGTAAGCACAGTCAGCATCAGCCCGGTCCGATTTGAAACTCGCAGCTTGCGATAGATATTATGCAGGTGAATTTTCACCGTACCTTCGCTGACCCCGAGCTGTCCTGCGACAGTTTTATTCGCAAGCCCTTGCGAAACGAGTTGGACTATTTCCACTTCACGTTTCGTGAGTTCTGGATTGCTAATAGCGTCGGCAACCCAATTAGACGCCTTGTCAAGCACAGTACGCTTCCCTCTGTAATTTAATCTAAGCTACGCCCACGGGAATTTGCCCTCCCCCAACCGATCAGTAGTATCTACTCGAGCGAAGGTTCGATCTTCTTGTTCCTGCTTTAATGATTATTTTTATTGATGAATTTGTGACACGGTAGCATTGCTTCAATTCTGTTCATTTGATGTAGCGCCCCCGCGGCAAGTTGAAGCAATCGTCGCGGCGTTAGGCCCGGCGCCCGTAGGTCAGCGCGACGCGGCTTTGCCGAAGCTAACAACTGGAGGGCGGGCAGCGAGATCTGTGCCGTCCAGCAACGAGTATCGGCGTTAGCAGCAATATTCGTTCGTCCCGCTGTGTGGCGGAGCCTTTTTCTTTAGGCGCTTCTATTGCGGTCTGAGCGCAGTGGATTGGCCGATCGCGCCACGTCCGGAGATTTCTCATGTTGTTGGCAGAGCTAACGAAGCGTCGAGCGTTGCCAATTAAGGTTTATAGGACCAAACAATTGCGATTGGACTTCTTTGCTTTTACACGTCTTTCCTATGAAGAATTCGCCGAAACTAGGGCTTCATACAATGGCCCGAGGTAATCAACACTCTCTCACTGAGAGTCACAACGCGTTGAGCCCGCGCGAACGACAAGTCATGCTTCTCGCGGCAAAAGGCTTTGCGAATAAAGCGATTGCGCTCGAATTGAATGTCGCCGAAGGAACGATCAAACTCCACCTGCATCGAGTCTACCAGAAGCTCGGGATCAGAAGCCGGTTTGCCCTTGCCGTCCTCGCAAGGAACTTGCCTTCTGAATCGAGCGGTAAACGCGGCGATCCCGACGCTGCTTAGCGCGTTCTGCAATCCACCTATCTGTCGTGTCGAGAGTGGAGCTCGAAAACAAACTTGTCGTAGGCTATTCGGGAAGTCTCGCTGACGATGCCAGGCAGCGCGATCAACCGGCTGTTTGAACTCCGGAGCCGGCTCCGCGCAGAGCGGCTGGACACGTGATCGCAGCCTACCAATGCTGCATCGAGGTGTAACTCACGAACGGCACCGAACGAATTCACATAGGGCAGCATGAACGCGGGCGATGACATTGTCCCATTCGCGGGTCTCATCCTGGCGAAACAGGCGGGCGGTCGGGTACCAGGGGCTGTCTTCGCGATCGAGTAGCCAGCGCCAGTCAGTGTCAAAGCGATTAAGAATCCATACCGGTTTACCCAAAGCCCCAGCCAAGTGTGCTGTTGAGGTATCGACGGAAATTACTAAGTCTAAGTTCTCTACGAGCCCCGCTGTGTCTGAGAAATCGTTCAACAGGCTCGTAAAGTCAACTATTTGAGGACCGTCCCAACTATGGAGTAGCAATTCGGCGAGCTCTGACTCAGCTGGCTGACCTTTTTGTAGACTATAAAATTCGATATCTGGATTTTTTAGCACAGCGAATTTCGCCAAAGGAATGTTTCTGCGTTTATTGACGGACCACAGTTCTGGCCAACCCTCCCGACCACACCAGCCCGACCCTTGGTTTGGTTTTTTCACTAAGCTTTTCTTGCCATTTCTGCCGAACTTGGGCCGGTGCGCGCAGATAAGGCGTCGTCGATGGAATCGTCTCGGGCCGCGTCCCGAACGCCAGCGGCAGGCTAAGCAATGGGCAATGGATATCGAAATCGGGGAGTGGCTGGCCCCTGGATATCACCTGCGCCGCGCCGGGGAGCGTTCTCATCAGCTCGTGCAGCGGCTTTGGAACCTCCACAATAACGTGCGCGGCGCGCTCCACGACGAATGGTACGTAACGGCAGAACTGGATCGTGTCGCCAAAACCTTGCTCGGCATGGAGAAGAATGGTCTTGCCCTTGATGTCGTTCGATCCGAGCCACAGCGGCTGTGCGAAATTCCGCTTTCCTTTACTTAGTTGCTCGGTTTCCCATCTCCATTCGTGTTTTTTCCAGCCGCGATCAAAGTCGCCAATGAGTAACCGGCACAGCGCCTCATTGTAATGCGCCTCGGCATAGTCCGGCCGCACTTTGAGCGCGCGGTCGTAGCTCGCCAGCGCCTCCTCGAACCGCTTCAGCTCATGCAAGGTGAGTGCCACGGTTGGAGAGCGCCTCGGCAGAGTCCGGCCGCACCTTGAGCGCGCGGTCGTAGCTCGCCAGCGCCTCCTCGAACCGCTTCAGCTCATGCAAGGTGAGGCCACGGTTGGAAAGCACCTCGGCAAAGTCCGGCCGCAGCGCGAGCGCGCGGTCGTAGCTCGCCAGCGCCTCCTCGAAGCCGCTTCAGCTCATGCAAAGTGACGCCGCGATTGGAAAGCACCTCGGCATAGTCCGGCCGCACTTTAAGCGCGCGGTCGTAGCTCGCCAGCGCCTCCTCGAACCGCTTCAGCTCATGCAGGGTGTTGCCGCGATTGGAAAGCGCCTCGGCATAGTCCGGCCGCACTTTAAGCGCGCGATCATAGCTCGCCAGCGCCTCCTCAAACCGCTTCAGCTCCTTCAAGGTGTTGCCCAGATTCAAGAGTGCCTCGGCATAGTCCGGCCGCACTTTAAGCGCGCGGTCGTAGCTCGCCAGCGCCTCCGTCAAACCGCTTCAGCTCATGCAGGATGACACCGCGATTGGAAAGCGCCTCGGCATAGTCCGGCCGCAACTTCAGTGCGCGGTCGTAGCTCACCAGTGCCTCCTCGAACCGCTTCAGCTCATGCAGAGTGAGGCCACGGTTGTAGAGCGCCTCGGCAAGATCCGGCCGCAGGGTGAGCGCGCGCTCATAGCTCGCCAGCGCCTCCTCGAACCGGTGCAGCTCATGCAGAGTGCGGCCACGATTAAGAAGCGCCTCGGCAAAGTCCGGCCGTAACTTAAGTGCGACGTCGTAGCTCGCCAGCGCCTCCTCGAACCGGTGCAACTCATGCAGGGTGTTGCCACGATTGAACAGCGCCGTGGTAAAGTCCGGCCGCACCGTGAGCGCGCGGTCGTAACTCGTCACCGCTGTCTCGAACCGCTTCAGCTCATGCAGAGTAAGGCCACGGTTGGAGAGTGCCTCAGCATAGTCCGGCCGCAACCTAAGCGCGCGGTCGTAGCTCGCCAGCGCCTCCTCGAGCCGCTTCAGTTCGTACAGGATGTTACCACGATTGAAGAGCACCTCGGCAGAGTTCGGTCGCACCGTCAGGGCGCGGTCATAGCTTGCCAGCGCCGTGTCTTTTTTACCCAGGCGTGATTGTACCACTGCAAGAAGATGAAGCGCTTCGAAGAGATCATGTTTGGTGTTTATAATTTGTTGGCATATTTGCTCGGCCTCAACGAGCCTCCCTTCGTTGTAGGCAGAAATGGCGCGGCCAAACGACTGCGGAAGGTTGAGTGTGAGCTTGGCCATTCGAATGATGCCTGGAGGTCCTATTTCGCCATCCACACGTACCCTCAAGAGCTGTTATGGTCGGTCGGCATTGCCCATCGAGGTGCAATTCACGAACGGCATCGAACGAATTCGTCGAGGGCAGCATGAACGCGGGCGATGACATTGTCCCACTCGCGGGTCTCATCCTGGCGAAACAGGCGGGCGGTCGGGTACCACGGGCTGTCTTCGCGATCGAGTAGCCAACGCCAATCAGTGTCAAAGCGATTAAGAATCCATACCGGTTTACCCAAAGCCCCAGCCAAGTGTGCTGTTGAGGTATCGACGGAAATTACTAAGTCTAAGTTCTCTACGAGCCCCGCTGTGTCTGAGAAATCGTTCAACAGGCTCGTAAAGTCAACTATTTGAGGACCGTCCCAACTATGGAGTATCAATTCAGCGAGCTCTGAACTCAGCTGGCTGACCTTTTTGTAGACTATAAAATTCGATATCTGGATTTTTTAGCACAGCAAGCTTCGCCAAAGGAATGTTTCTACGTTTATTGACAGACCACAGTTCTGGCCGATTGGGCCTAAAACCTCCCGACCACACCAGCCCCACCCTTGGTTTGGTTTTTTCACCAAGCTTATCCTGCCATTTCTGCAGAGCTTGGGCCGGTGCGCGCAGATAAGGCGTCGTCGATGGAATCGTCTCGAGCCGTGTCCCGAACGCCAACGGCAGGCTAAGCAATGGGCAATGGATATCGAAATCGGGGAGTGGCTGGCCCCTGGATATCACCTGCGCCGCGCCGGGGAGCGTTCTCATCAGCTCGTGCAGCGGCTTTGGAACCTCCACAATAACGTGCGCGGCGCGCTCCACGACGAATGGTACGTAACGGCAGAACTGGATCGTGTCGCCAAAACCTTGCTCGGCATGGAGAAGAATGGTCTTGCCCTTGATGTCGTTCGATCCGAGCCACAGCGGCTGCGCGAAATTCCGCTTTCCGTTTACTTAGTTGCCCAGTTTCCCATCGCCATTCGTGTTTTTTCCAGCCGCGATCAAAGTCGCCAATGAGTAACCGGCACAGCGCCTCATTGTAATGCACATCGGCATAATCCGGCCGCACTTTGAGGGCGCGGGCGTAGCTCGCCAGCGCCTCCTCGAACTCGCTTCAGCTCTTTCAAAGCTTTGCCACGGTTGGAGAGCGCCTCGGCAGAGTCCGGCCGCAGCGTGAGGGCGCGATCGTAACTCGCCAGCGCCTCCTCGAACCGCTTCAGCTCATGCAGGGTGAGGCCACGGTTTGAGAGCGCCTCGGCAGAGTCTGGCCGCACTTTCGAGCGCGCGATCGTAGCTCGCCAGCGCTTCCTCGAACCGCGTTAGCGCCTTTAAAGTGTTGCCACGGTTGTTGAGCGCCTCGACATAGTCCGGCCGCAGCATAAGTGCGCGGTCGTAACTCGCCACTGCCTCCTCGAACCGCTTCAGCTCATGCAGGGTGACACCGCGATTGGAAAGCACCTCCGCAGAGTCCGGCCGTACTTTGAGCGCACGATCGTGGCTCGCCAGCGCCGCTTCTTTTTTGCCAAGTTTTGATTGCGCGATAGCAAGAAGTGAAAGCGCATCAAAGCAATCAGGTTTGGCGTCTATGATTTGTTGGCATAGTTGCTCTGCCTCAACGAGCTTTCCTGCGTTGTAAGCAGAAATAGCGCGGCTGAGAGCCAACGATAGGGTGAATCTGAGCCTGGTCCTTCGAATGCGACTCAGCGCCTGCGATAGGGTGAATGTTGAGCGTGGCCATTCGAACGATGCCTTGGCATTTTGCTTTGAAATGTGGCGGGCGCGATCACCAAAAAGCAGCTATCGTTTCAGGCAGGGAGGTCAATCGGCTGTTGTTGGAGTTCGATCCGGAGGCTCCATCGTCCGAAGCGCCGCTCCGGCCGCCAAATAAGCTACCGTTCGAGTTACTGGCTCCGCGACTCGCGCTTCGCTAAATAGCTGATTGCTCCCGCCTCTGTCGCACCGCGGCCGTTGAGAGACGGTTGTCATCGATGGCCGTTCTCCCCTCTTTCCTTGGCGGCGCGTGGGCCTGAGCCGCCCCCCCTGTTAAACGGGCACTTTTAATGACATAAACGATTGAAATTAATAGTGTTTTTATGAACGCCCCCTGTAGGGTTTAGGATCTTAAGCCTCGTATCGGGAATTAGGACTTTTATCTGGGATGAGACTGCAATAAAGCCCAAAACTCCGGATTATCCCTAACTTTAGATATATTGACACCTGTCTTGGTCCTTGGTCTGATCGCCGCGTGATTGCCCCTAGGGTGGCGGCTGATGTTGTGAGCGGAAGCGCTGTCGTCCCGCTCAACTTAAGAAAACAGGAGTTGGAGCTATGACGATGCGTTTGAGGATGAGGCGTTTGCTGGCGAGTTCCGCGATCATTGGCGTAAGCGCGTTTATGGGTTCGGCTTTCTTGCCGACGACAGCGGAGCGCGGCGACTTGCAGCGGAACGGCAGACGACAGTCTGCATCGGCATTTCGGAGAATACTCAAACCGCCACCACCGTCGGTACTAGTGCGGGAACAGCTGGCACCGGCACCGCAAATCTCGGTTACACAACAAATTTTGGATTCAAATATAGCGCCACTGGAACCGGAATACCTATCTCTATCATCTCCTAATGTGCTGGATAGTACTACCATCGATATCGAAAACACTAATGGCACCGCCGGTCTTGAACAACGTTTTACCTCTATGTCACGGAAACGGGCCTAACGACGGCTGCGGCACTGCAAAGTTTTCTCAGCACGTTCACCGTAGAAGCTTTGCAGGGCGGCTGGAGCGTAGTACTTGTCGACCTATGTGAGCCCACAAACACGGCGTTTGCACAAACCACACCGCTGAGTTCCTTCTCCGCTACCGGCCTAACGAGCGGTAGTGGCAGCAACACCGCCAGCGGGCTTGTCACTTATTCCGCGACGGAGGTCTTTCAGTCACTGACGTCAGCGGCGAGTCGGGTGATGAAGCGAGCCTGGCAATAAATCTGTACACCACCCCGCTTCCTGGGACGTTGCCCCTATTTGCCAGCGGCCTAGCAGGTTTCTGGGCTTGGGGTAGAAGGCGTACCCGAGGTCAAAAGCCAGGATCGCTTGAATCTGCCGTGGCCTGAACTTAGTCGACGTTACACTGGCCGCTTGGGCCGAGAAGACCCCCTAATAGGGGGTCTTCTTTTTTGCGAGGAAGCTTTTCAATCGTAAGCGGGTAAGGCGCATCGTTGAGGCGCGGGTCGCGCTCATCATTGCTCAGGGTCAAGGTTCCTGAGTGCGGCTGAACAGCGAGCCACGGCGGCGGAGAGCGAGGCCCAATACCGGGCGCCGTTGATCGAGAAGCTCAAGTTCACAATCAGAAAGCTGCGACACGATCGGTTCAGCCAATCCTCGGAGCGCGGTGCGCTGCTCGACTAGCTCGAGCTGCAACTGGCCGATTTGGGGCGGATGCGGCGCAGGCGGATATGGCGGCCCAAATTGCAGCCGCGGGCGAGCACGCCGGCGCCATCGTTCGAACGACGCCGGCCGGCCGGCTCGCGCCGTCTGCTGCCCGAGCATCTGCCGCGCGAACGGATCGTCTATCCGGCGCGGCTGAGTGATCGCTTCGCGGGCCCGGCAGGAGAGCTTCTCGCGCACATGCTGGATCACCTTCCACTGCCGCGGAATGAGTTTCCCACGTCTCGGTTACAATCCTCGCTGACCTCGCGCAAGGTCGTGCCGCCGCAACACGGGCAGGCTGACGGCGCGCTTAAGTCACGTCGATTGTTGTTTTGGTACTTTCATCGCTTAGCCGGTCCCCGCGATCCCCAGTTCCGCAAGCAACGGTCGGAGCGCCTCCTCGTGCAGACGCCAGCGGCCAACTGCGCTATTGTAGATCGGCTGGCGTACCTGCGTCGCACTCGCGGTGAGGACCGGCCTTTTCGTTTGATGAAAGACAAGACACCGCGGATCCCAGTCGAGCCCACAATAGGCAATGATACGCCGCGCCTGGCCTTCCAGATCAGCCACAACGTCTTCATAGCGGACGTCAAGAATGCGACCAGCCGGCAGCACTCGATGCCAATGCGCCATTAGTGCTTGGTAATGCCGGTAATACCGGCCAAGCTCAGCTAAATCGTAGCTGTGGTGCTGCCCCTCGGTAAACAATTTGGAAAAGCAGGATAGGCAAGTATCGACCGGATCGCGGATAGTGTGAATGATGGCCGCGTTCGGCAGCGCCAGATGAATGAGACCCGCGAAGATAAAATTCGACGGCATCTTGTCGGTGATACGGATGGAGTCGGGGGCGAGGCGTTCGATTTTGGTAAGATAGCGCCCTCCCAGGTCCTGAAAATCTTTCTCCGTCATACCCGACACAAGCTCCGGATAAATCGCCGAACCACCGCGTATCGTTCGGATTCCTTGCACGGCATCCGGTAAAAACGTCAGCTCGCCGCCACCAAATACCCGTGGGTGGCTGGCAAGTATCTGCTCGACCAGTGTCGAGCCCGATCGCACCATCCCGACGATGAACACCGGAACCGGGGACGGATTGCCGACATTTTGCCGCGTCCAGATCAGCTCGGACGTGAACACTGTACGGACATGATCCAACGTTCCTAGCGTTGTGGCTTCGTCATAAGCAATCTGTCGACGCTTGAGGGAATTGCCATCCAGCCATTGAGTGAATGCGTCCGCACGCTGACCCAGGTCATCATAGGCCTTACCCAAAGCGAAATGCAGTTCGATCCGGTCGCCGACGGAAAGCGTGGCTCCGTCGGCCAATTCTTTCAACGCTGTTAGATGCGCGTCTCCAGCGCCAAAACGCGTGATGTTACCCAGATCGCATCGGTATTTGACCTTGCTCGGCGCCAGCGCGACGGCCCGTTCCAGCGCCGTACGGGCTTCTGACAAGTGTCCGAGTTTCGTCAGTGTCAAGCCAAGGTTGTAGTTCGCCTCGGCAAAGTTTGGCCGTAGCATGAGCGTGCGGTTGTAGCTCGCCAGCGCGTCCTCGAACCGCTTCAGCTCATGCAGGGTATTGCCGCGATTGTTGAGCGCATCGGCAAAGTCCGGCTGCCGTGTGAGCGCATGGTCGTAGCTTGCCAGCGCCTCATCGAACCGCTTCAACTCGTGCAAGATCAGGCCACGATTGTAAAGCGCTTCGACATTGTTCGGCTGCACTTTGAGCGCGCGGTCGTAGCTCGCCAGCGCCAAATCTCTTTTGCCTAGACTTGATTGTACGACGGCAAGAAGATGAAGCGCATCAAAGATGTCATGTTTTGCGTTTATGATCTTATGACATAGTTGCTCGGCCTCAACGAGCTTCCCCGCGTTGTACGCGGCAATAGCTCGGCTGAGTGCTTGCGATAGGCTGAATGTGGGCTTGGACATTCGAACGATGCCGTGGCGTTTTGCAATGAGATACAGCAGGGCGTAATCATCAGAAAGCTAAGGCTATCGCTTCGGGTAGGGACGTCAATTGGGCTGTTTATCGTTTTTCAGTGCCAGCTGACCTCGCCACTGAAATTTTATCTGGCGGCGGTAAGAGAAGAGCTGAGAGCGCCCGCGTCGGTGAATAGTTACAGCGGCGGGCGGCGCACTTTCGAGACTGTCTTCGCGAGATGGTTCGTATGACGGTGGAAGAGACCATCAACGTCATGTTGGATCGCTCAGGGCAATGGTTGGGTGCCCGTGTAGGCGCATTCGGCCCGCAGGCATAATCTAATTTCGAGTCCGGTCTTGTAGTCACGTGAGAGTTTTGGCGGACGAGTTCGTCGTAAGCAGAAGCACAACTCTTTGTAGAACCGCATTCAATTGGGCGGTGTCATGCTGGGCAGCGCTGTGCTGTCGTTGTGGCCGATATCAATCACCGCTTCACCAGGACTGTCATTGCTGATGAGCGGACGCTACGGCCGATCTGACGGTTTATGCGTTCCGGGTGCCTGATGCCTATGAGTTCGTCTCTGCTCGACGACTATGGCACTGCCAGAAACGGCCAATTCAAGCGCGGCAATTGTCGGTTTCGTGCATCGATGCGGCGTTAATTGAAGTCCGATTAAGTATTTTGCTAGGTGGTTGCGATTCAGCCGCGTTCACCCGCTTCCTACGTCGCGTAAGCAGACCCAATGCTCCTAGCCCGCCAGCGAATAACGGCAGCGTCGCGGGGAGAGGCGTTGTTGGCGTATCGGCGACCAGAAACAGACCCATTGGACGTGGTGGCAGCGGAAAACATCTCGATATTCCCGTTCAACAGTGTGTAGGCGGCCCCAAGGCCAGTACCGGTGAATGTGACCGTGAGTGTAGAACTCTGCTCGAGAAGCGGAACACTCAACGTGTCGGTAAACGTTCCTAACGTTGCTAAGTGGTCGAGGTTGTGGTCGAGCCGAGAGAAACAGATCCGTAGCTGTCCGATACCCCAGACACGCTACCCGTCAACGTCCATGTAAACCGACGACAATGTGCCGACCCTGACGTCAGGCTAAACTGGTATGTGACTGTGTTCCCGCCGCCAGTTATA
Source organism: uncultured Alphaproteobacteria bacterium (assembly GCA_963742215.1). Classification (GTDB taxonomy): domain Bacteria; phylum Pseudomonadota; class Alphaproteobacteria; order Rhizobiales; family Xanthobacteraceae; genus BOG-931. The sequence continues at coordinate 151,691 of CAVULJ010000009.1, read as the reverse complement.
TTGACCGTGCCGACCGGGGAGGCGAGAAGGCTACCGTTGCTTCCAATATCCAAATTATAGGTCGTGGCATGGCCCACACCGGGCAAGCAGCGCTGAAAGCCGCAGCGAAAACAACTGCCAAACCGTCTTGCTTTGATATTTTCATCTTCATTCTTGGGCAGCCTTTACGGGTCTGGTCGATAAGTTCCGCTCGTTTTTGCCTGCTTTGAATCAACCCTGTTTACGATCACAATGCAAGGATGTCGTGGTTATAGATTGACCGCTGGTTAATGTTCGTGGGCTTAGGAACTTCACAGATCCATTAACATTATACCACTCCAGCCGCAGTTCCCCGACCGCGCGGGCTGCCTCTATTCCGCCGTAATTGGCTATGGCCTCCCATCATGAATGGATTTCCGGGCCGGTCAGAGTCCCGGCACAAAAACGCCAATCAGTGTTGCCTCACATTAAAGACGAAGCCGACAGTTGACCGTCATGACGGGTTAACGATGGCCAGCCTCGTGGCTCGCTACATGGCGCACGCACAACGGGATCGACGGTGATCAATTAAAGTTTTTGAGAAGCCGTTCATTGGGTTCAAGGAGATGCGAAGTATGTTCTATTTTGAGGAGAAAATAGCCATGCGTATTGCAGTTCAAGCTGACGACGGAGATGAGGTCTCTATATCTGCGGATTTTCTGTCCGTTGAGCAGGCAACCGTCACGTTGGAAGTTGAGAACAGGCTCTATAGCGAGGTCAGCGAGTTCGATTCGGTCACGCTATCAATCGATAAAGCACGGGAGTTGGCAAACGCCCTTTTAGCTGTAGCTGGATCGATTGAAAGCATGTTGCAACCGATCACCCTCTCGAGGCAACCGCAATTTGTTATGGATGCACATGCCAATTTCGCCAACGCAAAATCCTGACGGACTGAAATCTCAGGCCGAAAACGAAATTAATTACCGAAGAGGTTCAGGCTCTAATGCAGGTGCACGGTGCTTTGCAGAACCGCTTGCAATTGAGCGGGAGACATGCCGGGCAGCGTGATGCTGTCATTGTGGCCGAGGTCAATCACCGCATTACCATGAACGTCACTGGTGATGAGTGACTGCAATTCCTGGACAGTTTGCGCGTTGGCAAAGCCGTCGAGCTCAATCGTGTCATGCTGCGAATTAAAGTTCGCGATGGTATCGGCGCCAATGCCGGGAGCGAACACGAAATTGTCGTTTCCGGGCCCGCCTATGGACACTGAGAGGGTCTGATTCACATTCTCAGCCGGGTTCTGAAGATCGGCGACGGTGACGTCATAGGACTGGCTCAACGTCTGGCCTGGCGCGAGATTGATGTGGTCATTGCCGAGCGAAAATCCCCAATCGACGGACGCGGTACCATTGCTCTCGGTCACTGGATCAAGCGAGAAGCTGCCGGCATAACCGGCACCACCCGGGCTGGCGCTCGCGTTGAGCGTGTCGTTGGCGTTTGAATCCGCAAACGAAATGCTGCCGGTCAGATCGGAGGTGTCGGATACCGCCATGGCATCCACGATCGGGACGGATGTCACATCGGTCCCTGCCGCCGGCGTGGCGTCGTTTGTCAGCGCGAACTCGCCTTGACTATAATTGCCGTCGAGCGTGATGTTTTCCGTCGTCCCGTTATCGTCGATCGTCAATACGCCGCTACCGTTGCCCTGCGTCCAGGCCAAGGTCTCGTTCGTAGAATATGCGAGATCATTCAGATCAATCACATTGCCTATGCCGAAACCGCTCACCACGCCACCAAAACTTTGCGAGTGATCGAGCTCGAGCACGCCGGGGCCGGTGAATGTGATATTCTGATCCGAGGCACCCGCGAAATCGGCATTCCCGCCGCCGGTAATTATGACATCCCCACTCCCAGTGACGTTGCCGTCGGCCATGATCGTTCCGCCGATCGCTGCCAGCGTACCGGAGTTGGACACGCTGTCGATGATGTGCAGCGTCCCACCGTTAGTAGCTTCAAGCAGGCCGGCATTTATGATGGTGTTGCCGGTATCGAGCGTGAGGCTGCCATCGGCATAATTGGCGTCGATGGTGCCGGCGGTCTCATTAATCAGCGTCAGGTTGCCGTCGCCGGCGCCGATCTGGCCGGCGCCGGAGATAATGTTGTCGACGTTGGTCAAAGTGGCGTCTGTATTTGTTCCGACGATCATATTCTCTGAACTGTCCGACAGAATGACCTGGCCGCCACCCTCGAGCATGACGCCCGCGCCAACGATCTGAAGCTCGGTCGCATCACCGCCGGAGTTCAGCGCGATCGTGCCGGTGTTGTCGACAACGCCATCGAGCGGCAGCACCGCGCCGTCGCTCACCGTCATGATGCCGGCATTGTCGACAACCGGCGTCTGATTGAACACAAAGTCTCCCGCGGTGAGGGAAGCCGCAGTGACGCTATGCAACGTGATTGTCTCGCCGGCGCCGAGCGTGATCACCGTATCGCCGTTGCTGGCATCAGCGATATGGCCGGCGAGGTCGTCAAAACTGGTAATGCCGGCGAAGCCGGTCAGGTCAATCTGGTCGGTTGCAACATTGAAATTATAGATCGTGTCGTTGCCGATCGGCTGCGCGAAGACGAAGAGGTCATTGCCACCAGCGCCGGTCAGCGTGTCGGCGCCCGACCAGGCAAAGATCGGAGAACCCGTTGCGTAAGCTTCGACGTTATCCGACACAGTGGCGATGCCGGTGCTGCCGTCAGCATTGGTCCAGGTCTCGGTTATGTTGAGCAGCATGGCTCCGGCATAGGCAGCGGCGGTCATGACCGTCAGTGCGCTGAGGTCGTCCGTCTGCACCGTCCACGTGCCGTTACCGAGGTTTGTCCCTTCGTTGAGCTGCCAGTCAGACGGCACGCCGCTTACCGTGATTGCGACGGTCTTGCCATTCGCGGCCGACGGATTAGCCAGCGCCAAATTGATCGGGCTGCCAGCCGCGCCCGCCGGAGCCTCCGGGGTGACCGTCACCGCGATACTCTGTGATGCCGACGAGGCGGATTCGCCGGCAGTTGTGTTGGTAGCCGTCACCACCAGCGTGAAGTTTTCGTCGTTGGTACCATCATTCAGCGTGAGGTCATTCAGCGTGAACTGAGTACCAACCGTCGCCTCGGTGAGCGTAAAGCTCGACCCGCTGTGTACGGTGCCGTCGTAGGTGATGGTGGCTCCCATCGGCAGCCCGGCAATCGTCACCGTGAGATCGTCATCGTTGTCAACCGGCGTAGCCGTGATCGTGGGCAGCGTGACCGTGCCGTCCCCGCTCACGGTTACCGGCGACCCCGGAAGATAGAGGTCCGCGTCCACCTCATTGAACTGATTTCTCGCGATGACTTCCGTATTGGCGCCAGAACTCAATTCGTTGATCGAATCCGCCCCAAAACCAACCACTGAACCGTTGATCTGGCCTGAAAAATTAATGCTCGTCACAACTCCGTCGTTCAGGACAATGGTGGTGACAGCAAGGGGATTAAAGCTATTGCCATTTATGTGTGAATCGACAAGGTCGAAAGTTGTGCCGTCCGAGCCCGTAGTGACGATGGTACTATCAGTGCTGCCATCATTGAGATCACCCGGAGTCGAACTCACTAATGTACCTGTATAAGTTGCCAGGTTCGAAACGACCGAACTATGAAGATTGAGTGTCGCGGACGTAACGGCACCGGACACTTCGGTTATTGTGAAATTTGTGCCCAGCGACAGTGTCGGCGGCTCTGGCGTCTCATTCACCGCATTGGCCGTGACCGCGATCGTCTGTTGACTGGCGACGTGGCCGAAGTTGTCGGTCGCGTTCACTTTAATCGTGTCAGACCCGGCCGTGCCATCTGTGTCGGTGAGCGTGCCAAGGTCGCTGTACACTTGGCTAAGCGTACCTTGGATGATCAGGTCTTTCGTTCCGGAGCCGGTGATCGTGCCGCCGCCGCCGGTCAGAGAGGTGTTCGCCGACAAGTCACCATGTGTGTCGGTCAGCGTCACCGTAAAGATCTCGCCCGAAGTGTTGCCGTTTTCCGAGACGCTAACCCCGGTGATCGCCCTCGTTTCGTTAACATCGAACGTTTGGGCCCCTGGCACTGCAACCACCAGCGGCCCGTTGACACCAGTGATGATGACGGTCACCGTCTGCGGCGCCGAACCGGCATTGGCGGCCCCGCTGTTGTCGGTCACCGTCACATCATAGATCAGCTTCAGCGTCTGACCGGTCGTCAGGAAGCCGGCGTCCGTATCTGGCAGGCTAAAGTTCCAGTCCACCGCGCCGCTACCGGTATTGGTGCTGTCGGTCGCAATCGAGGCCGTCAGCGCCATCGCCGCCGTCAAGGCATTTTGTTCCGCTGTCGTCAGCGTACCGCCCGACCATACAAGGGTAGGCGTGCTTAGGCTAACGGTATGCTTGTCGTCGAGGTCGACATCGGTGAAGTTCAGCGTGCCCGACGTCGTGGTTGTATTCGCAACCTCGTTGATGTTTCCCGTCTCCGCCGCCGACGTAATCACAGGTTGATCATTGGTCCCGGTGACGGTGAAGCTTACCGGCTGCGTCGAACTCGCCCCGTTGTCGTCGGTCACGGTGACGTCGTAGACCACCGTCAGCGTCTCGCCCTTGGCCAGGAAGTCGAACGCGTCGTCGGCCGCCGAGAACGCCAGCGCCACCGAGCCCGCCCCGCTATGCGTCGAATCCGTCAGCGTATAGCTCACCGCGCTGTCCAGCGCCGCGGTCAGCGCCGTCGCATCCGCCGACGTCAGCCCAGTCAGCGGGCCCGCCGACCACGTCGCCGCCGGCGTCCCAATCGTCACGCTGTGGGTGTCATCGAGATCAACGTCGGTAAAGGTCAGGTTCGCCGACGACTTGTCCGCCGCCGTCGATCCGGTCGTATTCGCCAGCTCGGTGATCGCATGCGGCCCAGACGTATCCGCATTCAGCACCGGCGCATCATTGGTCCCAGTGATGGTGAAGCTTACCGGCTGCGTCGAGCTCGCCCCGTTGTCGTCGGTCACGGTGACGTCGTAGACCACCGTCAGCGTCTCGCCCTTGGCCAGGAAGTCGAACGCGTCGTCGGCCGCCGAGAACGCCAGCGCCACCGAGCCCGCCCCGCTATGCGTCGAATCCGTCAGCGTATAGCTCACCGCGCTGTCCAGCGCCGCGGTCAGCGCCGTCGCATCCGCCGACGTCAGCCCAGTCAGCGGGCCCGCCGACCACGTCGCCGCCGGCGTCCCAATCGTCACGCTGTGGGTGTCATCGAGATCAACGTCGGTAAAGGTCAGGTTCGCCGACGACTTGTCCGCCGCCGTCGATCCGGTCGTATTCGCCAGCTCGGTGATCGCATGCGGCCCAGACGTATCCGCATTCAGCACCGGCGCATCATTGGTCCCGGTGATGGTGAAGCTTACCGGCTGCGTCGAGCTCGCCCCGTTGTCGTCGGTCACGGTGACGTCGTAGACCACCGTCAGCGTCTCGCCCTTGGCCAGGAAGTCGAACGCGTCGTCGGCCGCCGAGAACGCCAGCGCCACCGAGCCCGCCCCGCTATGCGTCGAATCCGTCAGCGTATAGCTCACCGCGCTGTCCAGCGCCGCGGTCAGCGCCGTCGCATCCGCCGACGTCAGCCCAGTCAGCGGGCCCGCCGACCACGTCGCCGCCGGCGTCCCAATCGTCACGCTGTGGGTGTCATCGAGATCAACGTCGGTAAAGGTCAGGTTCGCCGACGACTTGTCCGCCGCCGTCGATCCGGTCGTATTCGCCAGCTCGGTGATCGCATGCGGCCCAGACGTATCCGCATTCAGCACCGGCGCATCATTGGTCCCGGTGATGGTGAAGCTTACCGGCTGCGTCGAGCTCGCCCCGTTGTCGTCGGTCACGGTGACGTCGTAGACCACCGTCAGCGTCTCGCCCTTGGCCAGGAAGTCGAACGCGTCGTCGGCCGCCGAGAACGCCAGCGCCACCGAGCCCGCCCCGCTATGCGTCGAATCCGTCAGCGTATAGCTCACCGCGCTGTCCAGCGCCGCGGTCAGCGCCGTCGCATCCGCCGACGTCAGCCCAGTCAGCGGGCCCGCCGACCACGTCGCCGCCGGCGTCCCAATCGTCACGCTGTGGGTGTCATCGAGATCAACGTCGGTAAAGGTCAGGTTCGCCGACGACTTGTCCGCCGCCGTCGATCCGGTCGTATTCGCCAGCTCGGTGATCGCATGCGGCCCAGACGTATCCGCATTCAGCACCGGCGCATCATTGGTCCCGGTGATGGTGAAGCTTACCGGCTGCGTCGAACTCGCCCCGTTGTCGTCGGTCACGGTGACGTCGTAGACCACCGTCAGCGTCTCGCCCTTGGCCAGGAAGTCGAACGCGTCGTCGGCCGCCGAGAACGCCAGCGCCACCGAGCCCGCCCCGCTATGCGTCGAATCCGTCAGCGTATAGCTCACCGCGCTGTCCAGCGCCGCGGTCAGCGCCGTCGCATCCGCCGACGTCAGCCCAGTCAGCGGGCCCGCCGACCACGTCGCCGCCGGCGTCCCAATCGTCACGCTGTGGGTGTCATCGAGATCAACGTCGGTAAAGGTCAGGTTCGCCGACGACTTGTCCGCCGCCGTCGATCCGGTCGTATTCGCCAGCTCGGTGATCGCATGCGGCCCAGACGTATCCGCATTCAGCACCGGCGCATCATTGGTCCCGGTGATGGTGAAGCTTACCGGCTGCGTCGAGCTCGCCCCGTTGTCGTCGGTCACGGTGACGTCGTAGACCACCGTCAGCGTCTCGCCCTTGGCCAGGAAGTCGAACGCGTCGTCGGCCGCCGAGAACGCCAGCGCCACCGAGCCCGCCCCGCTATGCGTCGAATCCGTCAGCGTATAGCTCACCGCGCTGTCCAGCGCCGCGGTCAGCGCCGTCGCATCCGCCGACGTCAGCCCAGTCAGCGGGCCCGCCGACCACGTCGCCGCCGGCGTCCCAATCGTCACGCTGTGGGTGTCATCGAGATCAACGTCGGTAAAGGTCAGGTTCGCCGACGACTTGTCCGCCGCCGTCGATCCGGTCGTATTCGCCAGCTCGGTGATCGCATGCGGCCCAGACGTATCCGCATTCAGCACCGGCGCATCATTGGTCCCGGTGATGGTGAAGCTTACCGGCTGCGTCGAACTCGCCCCGTTGTCGTCGGTCACGGTGACGTCGTAGACCACCGTCAGCGTCTCGCCCTTGGCCAGGAAGTCGAACGCGTCGTCGGCCGCCGAGAACGCCAGCGCCACCGAGCCCGCCCCGCTATGCGTCGAATCCGTCAGCGTATAGCTCACCGCGCTGTCCAGCGCCGCGGTCAGCGCCGTCGCATCCGCCGACGTCAGCCCAGTCAGCGGGCCCGCCGACCACGTCGCCGCCGGCGTCCCAATCGTCACGCTGTGGGTGTCATCGAGATCAACGTCGGTAAAGGTCAGGTTCGCCGACGACTTGTCCGCCGCCGTCGATCCGGTCGTATTCGCCAGCTCGGTGATCGCATGCGGCCCAGACGTATCCGCATTCAGCACCGGCGCATCATTGGTCCCGGTGATGGTGAAGCTTACCGGCTGCGTCGAACTCGCCCCGTTGTCGTCGGTCACGGTGACGTCGTAGACCACCGTCAGCGTCTCGCCCTTGGCCAGGAAGTCGAACGCGTCGTCGGCCGCCGAGAACGCCAGCGCCACCGAGCCCGCCCCGCTATGCGTCGAATCCGTCAGCGTATAGCTCACCGCGCTGTCCAGCGCCGCGGTCAGCGCCGTCGCATCCGCCGACGTCAGCCCAGTCAGCGGGCCCGCCGACCACGTCGCCGCCGGCGTCCCAATCGTCACGCTGTGGGTGTCATCGAGATCAACGTCGGTAAAGGTCAGGTTCGCCGACGACTTGTCCGCCGCCGTCGATCCGGTCGTATTCGCCAGCTCGGTGATCGCATGCGGCCCAGACGTATCCGCATTCAGCACCGGCGCATCATTGGTCCCAGTGATGGTGAAGCTTACCGGCTGCGTCGAGCTCGCCCCGTTGTCGTCGGTCACGGTGACGTCGTAGACCACCGTCAGCGTCTCGCCCTTGGCCAGGAAGTCGAACGCGTCGTCGGCCGCCGAGAACGCCAGCGCCACCGAGCCCGCCCCGCTATGCGTCGAATCCGTCAGCGTATAGCTCACCGCGCTGTCCAGCGCCGCGGTCAGCGCCGTCGCATCCGCCGACGTCAGCCCAGTCAGCGGGCCCGCCGACCACGTCGCCGCCGGCGTCCCAATCGTCACGCTGTGGGTGTCATCGAGATCAACGTCGGTAAAGGTCAGGTTCGCCGACGACTTGTCCGCCGCCGTCGATCCGGTCGTATTCGCCAGCTCGGTGATCGCATGCGGCCCAGACGTATCCGCATTCAGCACCGGCGCATCATTGGTCCCGGTGATGGTCACCGTCACCAGCTGGTTCGCTGATGCCCCATTCTCGTCGGTGATGGTAACGTTGTAGGTGAGCGTCAGCGCCTCGCCCTGCGCCAAAAAGTCGAGATTGTCGTCGACAACCTTATAACTCCAGCCCAGGGAGCCATCGCCTGTTCCGGTGTTGTAGGAAAGCGTGCCGAGGCTTAACTCCCCCGGATCGGCGATGACTGCGTTTGCGCCACCAGCTTGCGTCCACACCGCCGAAACAAGGGTCGAGCTACTAAGATCAACCGGCGAACTACTATCGGTAAACGTGATCGTGCCCGACGCTTGATCCACAGCAAGATCGCCGGTTTTACCCGAGATTTCCTCAATAGCGCCGCTCGCTATCGTTGTACTGGCGGTAATTATCGGCCCGCCCGGATTCACGATCACCTGCTCGTTGCCGGTCGCTGTCGCGCTGAGGTTGTTCTCAGCATCGGTTTCGATCGCTGCGATACTCAACGTAAAGTTCGTGCTATTCGCAGGCGTGATCGCCAGACCGCTGAGAACATTATCCGCCAGATCGGTGGCATCGAACGTGATGCTGGCGCCCGTGAACGTCAGTGGACCGTTGCTGTCGCTCAGCGTCGCCCCGCTCGGGATGTCGCTGATCATCACCGAATAGAGCTTGTTGGTGACCGGTGAGTCGCCGTCGGAACCGGTCTCGCTGTTGACCGTGATTCCGAGTGCGAGCGGGATCGGCGTGCCCGCCCCATGCCCGGTTACCGTGCCCGGCACCACCGCCGGCGCCAGCGGGTTGACCGTCACCGCCTCGGTCCCGGTTGCGCTGGCGCTCACACCCGTGACGCTCTGGTCAGCGGCCGTCACGCTCAACGTGAAGTTGGTATCGTTCGGTTCTGTGATGGTCAGGTTCGACAAGTTCCAACTGGCCACGTTGACCGAGGTATCACCCGTCGTCGCTGTAAAAGTATTCGTGCCGTCGCTTAGCACCGCCCCAAGTGGAATCTCGCCCACCAGCACTATCGAGAGACTGCTGCCGTTGCTCGGCGTCACTCCCAGATTCAACGGGATGGGCGAATCTTCCCCACCCATAACCGGCCCACCTTTGACCGGCGGACCCTCCAGTCCGATCGTCGCCACCGGCAAAACTGTCGGCGGCGGCGGTGGCAAGACGTAGATGTCCAACGTGCTATTGGTGTTCGTGCCGGTGTCCGACCCGGTGGTGTGGCCCGTGACACCGTTATTGTTCGTCTGCTCTTGATTGGTGTTATCGTTATTGTTGTTCTCATTCTCGCTCAGGATTGAGGGCGCCGTAGAGCTGCCGGAATTGCCGGTGGATTGCGGCGTCACGTCAGCATGCTGCCAATGCTGAATAAAGGGATCGATCTGTCCCTGCTGATAGGTGCTAAGCGCGCTCTGATAGGCGGTCAGCAGTTGCGACATTTGCGTCGGACTATTCACGACTTCTTGAACGCTGACGCCAGAGCCACGCGACTGGATAACAATCGTTACGCCGGGATCATCGACAATAATCACTTGCGGCGGAATCCCATGAGCGGGATCCCCTTTGGTGTGGATCTCGAAGACGCCGTGCGGGAGGTCTTTGTAATTGATGTGCCCATCATCAAGAAAAGCCGGGTCGGCGTCATGTGCTTTTGATTCGCGAACAAGGGCGAAGGCGAGAATAGCGACAGCCAAGCTGCCAAAGCCAACCCCCGGTGCGGTGCTTCGAATTTGCCCAAGAGGTGTGTCGATCATCAGGCGCCCGGTTGTCGCCATTTGACCGGCAACAAGGCCGAACGCGCCTCTTACAACACGAAGCAGCGCTGAATCAGAGGATTTTTCTGCCCCGCAAATGTACTCGTCCAACACCAAGCGCGAATCGGCGTGAAGATGAAAATTCGTTCCATCCACGAACACAATCGCGACCTGGCCATCACTACGAGTCTCGATCAAGTCGCCTTGGTAGATGGGATCGCCAACTGCAGGCTGAGCGACGGCGTCGCCGCGCGTGACCGTGACCAAACCCCGCACAACTTGAAATGTGCCAATGGCAGGCGCGCTCGCCAGGTGCTGAGCAACAGCGCCGCCAACGACAGGACCCTCGTCTGCGCCACTGGCACTGCCGAACATACTACGTCTCCCATTTCCGGCGTCGCGTCCCTGATCCTTGATTTCTGGGCGCACGACATCGGAATGAACCGTTCGTCGACGGATTGGTTTTTTGTCGGGGGTCTTCCCCCTCACGTTCACAATATCTTAGCGAATTCTTGCGGCATTGTGTCAAAATTGATGGGTAAAATGTTGGTTAAGTTTAATCCCCTAGCAGTTCCAGCCACGGTCAAATATTCCTTCCACGCCTGGCAGCGGCGTCAGTTCTCCCCTTAAATGCTTGAAATCACAGATAACTTTGATATCAAGCCGCTACCATAGGGCGCCGCCCAACGGTTCCATGGGGAGCGATGTGCCGCGTCGACCCGCGCGTGCGAACGCATTGATCCGTGTGGATAAAAGAACTATTGATTAAGTCTAATGAATTCCTCCGGTCCGGCATCGAGGGAGCCATGAGCGGCCGTGCAATTGGCCTATTATTGGCCAGCCTTTATCTTGGCGCGAGCGGCCTGGTCCCAAGTTTGGCTTGGGCCCAGAGCAGTTCAGCGCAGCCACCGGATCTTGACGCGAGCCCCATCGGGAAGGTCCTAACCGTTACTGGGACCGCCCACATTGAACATGCGGCTGCTGTGCTCGTTCAGGCCAGCGCGCCTGCCACCGGCGACGCGCAAACGAAGGTCGGTGATCTGGTCTATCGTGGCGACCTAATCCAGACCGGAGTGGATGGCGCGCTTGGCATTACCTTTGCCGATGGTTCGTCATTTAGCGTTTCCAGCAATGCTAAAATGGAAGTGAATGAGTTTGTCTACGATCCGAAAGGTCATTCCAATTCCAGCTTGCTCAGTCTGACAAAAGGAACATTCACTTTCATCGCTGGCGACGTCGCGCATACCGGCGACATGAAGGTCGACACGCCCATAGGTACGATGGGAATTCGAGGAACAGCTCCGCGGGTTGAAATCTTGGATGACGGCACGGTCAAGTTTTCAACACTCGTCGAACAAAAGAAGTAAAGCTCCGCAATAGAGCTAACGCCCCGGCGGTCGATCGGCTCGGAAGTTTGGATTCACAACGAAACGGTTTTTCGTGAACGCCTGGGCATGATACCAATCATGACGAGGCCGCACATGCAGAGCAATATCCAGCGGGACACCACCAAGCTGCGCTCAACGGGGGCTTTGCGTTTCGACGGAGCCTGATGCAGTGGAAATATGGACATGCGAAGTAATGCAGCCCCAGGCATTGTCTACGTCATCACATCGATCCTCGCGCTGATCTTACTTGTAACACTGGCATCCCCACAGAGCACAAACGACGTCGATTTGTGCAATGGTAGAGACCGCACATCAGCTGAGCCTCAGATCGCCGGTTGTAGTGCGCTTATAAAATCGAACACAAAGAATCTCCAAGTATTAGCGATCGCTTACAATAACCGAGGTAACGCATATACCAGCAAGGGCGAATTCGACCTCGCCATCCAGGACTACAACGAATTGATCAAACTCAATCCGAATTACGCCAAACCATTCAACAATCGGGGTGTGGCCTACCAAAAACGGGGCGATTATGACCTCGCGCTGAAGGATTTTGATGCGGCAATTGATCTTGATCCAAATTATGCCAATGCGTTTGCCAACCGTGCAGAGATTTATCAGAAAAAAGGCGACTATCCGAACGCGCTCAAGGATTTCGACAAGGCGATCGCGCTACAGCCAACCGTAGCAGTTGTGTGGAATGAGCGGTGTTGGACGCACGCTGCAATCGGGGAGTTGCAGGCCGCGCTGACAGATTGCAATGAAGCGATCCGATTGGAACCAAATCTCGCCGCAGCGCTCGATTCGCGCGGTTTCACCTACCTCAAATTGGAAAAATGGGAATTGGCGATTGCTGATTTTAATTCCGCACTGCGATTAGATCCGAAGTTGCCAAGTTCGTTGTTCGGACGCGGGTTTGCTAAGCTGAAGCGGGGTGATCTCGCGAGCGGCAATGCAGACATGAGGGCGGCAAAGACCCTCGAACCGAATATCGAGGAGGAATTTGCTCGCAATGGGCTACCGACGCTGCCAGCCGCGCAGCCGTCGCAGATGACAGTTCCAACTCAGCTCCCGCCTGTCCTGCCGCCATCGTCACCACTACAGCCTCAATCCGGCGGGATGACGCCATCGGCTGAACGGGCGCTCAAGCCGAAGGATATCTTCAAGGAATGCGACCGGTGTCCCGAAATGGTGGTAGTGCCGGCGGGGAGTTTTACGATGGGTTCGCCGGCCAGTGAGTCGAGTCGCGATATCGACGAGAGTCCCCAGCATACTGTGACAATCGCAAAACCCTTCGCGGTTGCCAGGTTCCCGGTGACGTTCGACGAGTGGGATGCCTGCGTCGCCGACGGCGGTTGCAACGGTTACAGGCCCGGCGATCAAGGTTGGGGGCACGGCCGGCAACCAGTGATCAATGTATCGTGGGATGGTGCGACGACCTACGTGGCGTGGCTGTCCCGCAAGACTGGCAAAGCTTACCGGCTGCTGACCGAGGCCGAATGGGAATACGCGGCGCGTGCCGGCAGCACAACGGCCTATTATTGGGGCGACAAGATCGGCAAGGGAAACGCCAATTGCAATGGGTGCGGAAGCAAATGGGACAACGCGCAGACCTCACCGGTCGGATCGTTTGCTGCCAATGCGTTCGGCCTCTACGATATGGCCGGCAACGTATGGCAGTGGGTGCATGATTGCTATCACGATAACTATGACGGAGCACCCACCGACGGTTTGGCGTGGACCGGCGGAGATTGCAGTCGGCGTGTCGTTCGCGGCGGCTCCTGGATCGGCCATCCGCAGCTCCTCCGCTCCGCCGGTCGCTTCTGGAACACCCACGACGACCGGGGCAACCTTCTAGGCTTCCGGGTCGCAAGGACGCTCGCTCCCTAAATCTTGATTGCTTTACCCCTTGGGTCCAGGGCGAAGCTCTGTTCAAGATTTCTTGAGGCCGTAGCGCCGATGACGAGCAATTCCAGACACACCGGCGCAGTGATGATGCCGTCGTCAACGGTCGCGACCGAGACGCCATCAAAAGGTGGCACGAACATCAGCCGAGATGGAGGCTTGCTCTGAAACCTGTTAACCTCAGGGGTTTACTATAATTGCAAACACACGAGACCGAACTATGCGGTCTGGCCGTTACGTAACGAGCAAAACTTTCGAAATATCCACTTAGTGGTGTGCGCGCATATCGCGATATTGTTGGGTCGTTACGCCATGGCCGTGAGCAATGACCCAGGAGCGATCTTGATGCCGGCCTAACTCCGAGCTTTTCTAAATTTACCCAACGCGCCATTATACTTTGCCTCTGTCGCAGCGATCATAGAGTGTCCGCGCCATGCGCGGAGTACGCTTTATGAGTTCGAGTTATAGCGTGGTGCGATATACTGTGATCGCGGTATTCGTCATGGCCAGCGCTGAACAAGTAAATGCAGCGACATTTGATCTGCCACTCGACGGAACCGTTTCAATAGTGGGCGATCTGCCTACGTCGTATAACCCATCAACATTCGGACCGGTTGAAATAGGAATCCAAGCAATCGAAAATTTTTCGCTGCCTACTTTCAATCCGCTCAACCCGGCCGCAACTGCTGCCGTCTACCAGTGGTCAGCCACTTTTTCAGTTCTTAATCAGAATGGCGCACCGGTGCCCGAACCAGATTTGAGCCCCCTAGGAACTGCACTAACCGGTTACGGACAAAATTGTAATGTCGTGCCCTATTGCCCAAATCCATCTGGCGAAAGCAGCGAAACTATCTTAGCGGGCGATTTGTATATTTCTGACGACACCCTCACATTACAGATATCGACTGACGTCTTTGCCTTGGACGTGCCTTCTTATGATCTTGAATTGCAGATCACGCTGCCGGATGCTTTATCGATTACCCCTGTCCCTGCGACCTTATCTCTCTTCGTCACAGGCCTAGGATTTGTCGGGTTAATGTGTAGGCGCAGGAAGCGCACAGTGCAGTCGAGCGAATAGTAAACGTCTGGCGAAGTCGGCGCCCTACGACTCACACAGGCTTTCCAACTCCTCTTCAAATTCTACCCGAACCCCATCTGGCGCGTGAGCGCGCTCAATGTTCGCTTCCGATCATCAATTGCCGCGCGAACTCTCGACACGGCACGGCAGCTAGGTCCCTGATAACGCACACGAAGGCAGACGGTCGACGCGGCGGAGATGGGCCAGCATCAGACATTCTGGCTGGTTCAATTGCCTGTTGCACCGGCACCACTGTCGCGATCGTCGCCCCCACCGCCGCCGCCACGATCGCAGTGTTGGGCAGCCCATTAATAGGCGTTGTAATTTTCGCGACGGAGCCGATCAATCGCACATTTGCGTATCAAAGTAATCTTACCAACTGGATTCATTAGCAATTAACCATAGCGTTGCGTACAAACAACGTCGTTCATAGGGAGATCAGTCATGAACACACTTGCTCGCTTTGTTAAAAACGAGTCTGCCGCAACGGCCATTGAATACAGCCTGATTGCATCTCTCATTGCAGTGCTAATCGTCTTGGCCGTTACCACCCTGGGCGGCAACCTCAACAACATTTTCACGGCGGTTAGTACCGACCTCAAATAATGGCGGAAATTCTCAACTGATCCCAGTTTCCGCCGCTGGAGTTGTGTAGATGTTTGATGGACCCTCAGCGCGCGACAAAAACAAGTCGCGAATCGTCCTCTTTAGTGCCGATGCTGATTTCGTGCAGACAGCGCGATCAGTATTTGAAGCTAACAGCGCGGCGGGATTTTCGACTGTCCAGAGTGGTCTGAATAGCTATGCCGCCGAGCGCGAAAGCAGCGATGCGGCAGTGTTGATCATTGACCTAGGTGCGGCTGAACAACAGGAACAAAGGCTTTTGGAACTCCGCCATTTGATGGCACAAATTGGCCGTGAGCTGCCAATTATCACTGTCGTAGATGTTTTTAACGAAGCCGCCGCGCGCAAGCTCGTGCAGATGGGCGTTGCCGATGTTCTGGTAAAGCCGGTAGCGGCAATTGAGCTTCTTCGTGCCTGCGCCAGAGTCACACGGACTGAACGTGAAGAGAGTCACATCTATACGTTCCTGCCGGTGGCGGGCGGGGTCGGCACAACCACACTGGCAATTCAATCGGCATTCACTCTGCTCGGGGCTAAAAGTCGACCTGACGCGTCGACGTGTCTGGTTGATCTTAATTTCAACCGTAGCAGTTGCGCCGATTACTTAGACATCGAACCCCGCTTGAATTTAAAGGAAATTGAACTCAACCCGGAACGCCTCGATCAACAGTTGCTTGATGGCATGTTGTCACAGCACCGCAGCGGTCTCGCCGTCGTCGCCGCACCGGCACTGCCGACCGACCCCGATTTGGTGGCGTCGAACATCGTTATGGGACTGCTCAACCTAGTCTGCCAGTGTTTCGAACACATCGTAATTGACATGCCGAATGCTTGGCATTCGTGGTCCGATAACATCGTGCTGGGTTCGAACCGGCTATTCCTGGTGAGCGACGCGACCGTGCCGGGTGTGCGAAAAGCTCAGCAGATGGTTCGGGCACTTTCTACCAGGCGTGAACAACGCCCAGAACCGAGTGTCGTCATTAATCGCTTTCAAGATCGGCTCTTCAGCCCAGGGCTGCGACGCACGGATCTTGAAAAAGCTCTTGGCGGCGCTTTGGCATGCACCATACCCAATAATCACGGCCTCGTACGCGAGGCGATCGATCGCGGCGTACCTATGGATGACGTACGAAAAAATAGTGACATCGCGATTGCCATCAAGCGATTGATTGTCCCGCGTCGCCGCAAGTTGAATGCGCTGGCGCAATCGCTCGGTCGTTGGTCCACACTGATCGGACATGGCGGTGATATGAATCCAAAGTCTTTAGCGAGTTGAACTCGAGCCTCTTTCAAATTCAACCTGAGACACGACTATGCTCGATCGCTTTCCCATTAGTCCAACCGTCGCACAGGTATCTAGCGCGGTAGGAAAGTATCATCCCGCTGCCCTTACGGAAGAGGTCGCTCCGGCCGCCACCATTCAAGCCATTTCGAAGACGGGGCATCCGCATTCTGTGCTGAGCGACAAACTCCTCGATGCCAAGGTTCGGCTCCATCAACGTTTGCTCGAGGAAATCAATTTATCAGCCTTGGAAAAGTTATCGGAAGAAGACACCCGCCAACACGTTTCCACGCTCGTAGCGCAATACCTTCAATCGGATAATCTTGCGCTCAATTCGCAGGAACTTGAGGATTTTGTCAGTGAGATCCTCAATGAAATGACGGGTTTGGGTTGTATCGAGCCGCTGCTAAAGGACCCGACGGTTGGCGACATAATGATCAACGGTCACAACTGTGTCTATATCGAGCGGCGGGGAATGCTTGAGCAAACTGCTGTCCGCTTTAGAAACGAAGCTCATCTATTGCGGATCATCAACAAGATCGTCACGGCGATCGGCCGCCGGGTCGACGAATCTCAACCGCTTTGCGATGCGCGGCTAAGCGACGGCTCTCGCGTCAACGTTGTTTTGCGGCCCGTAGCGCTGGACGGGCCGGTGGTTTCAATCCGCAAATTCCCTACGAAGCCGTATAACCTAGAGAGACTGGTCGCGGCCGGCGCGCTGTCGCCGCCGATCGCGCAGCTGCTTTCCGCCAGCGTGCGAAACCGTGTGTCTTTGATCGTTTCGGGTGGAACGGGGTCCGGCAAGACGACCTTGTTAAACGCACTATCAGGATCAATTTCAGCCCTCGAACGCCTTGTCACGATTGAAGACGCCGCTGAGTTTCAATTCCAACAGCCTCATGTCATTCGATTGGAAACGCGGCCGTCGAACATCGAGGGCAAAGGCGAAATTAGTCAGCGTCAACTGGTCAGAAACGCGCTTCGTATGCGTCCAGATCGAATCATCCTTGGCGAATGCCGGGGCGAAGAAGCGTTTGATATGCTGCAGGCCATGAATACCGGTCATGAAGGATCAATGACCACCATTCATGCCAATACACCTCGCGACGCAATCGTCAGGTTGGAGCAGATGGTTGGCATGTCAGGAGTTCCAGCCACCGTCGGGAGCATTCGCGCCCAAGTCGCTTCTGCGGTTCGAGTCATTGTGCAACTGCAACGATTTCCTGATGGCAAGCGGCGCGTAACGAGTGTTTCCGAAATAACCGGTCTCGAAGGCAATACAGTTCTGATGCAGGAGATTTTTAAGTTCGTTCGCAACCCCAGCGGCCAAGAGGGCTCGGCTGAAGGTCATTTCCAGGCGACTGGGATTCGGCCACGTTATCTGCCTGATCTCCTCGCCAATGGCGCTAGCATTCCGGATAACTTCTTTGATCCGGGCCTGCATCATGGGCACAGTGCCGGCGCAGCTACGTTGATAGGTTGAGGATGAGTATGAGTATGCTCAATAAATTGAGGTCTACATTGATTTCGTCAGCCATTCGGTCACCCATCGTTCCGCTGGTGCGCCGATTCGTTTGGCAAAACGAGGAAGGGACCGCCGTTGAATTTGCCTTATTGGTTGCGCCATTCATCGTGACGCTGTTCGCCATTTTGCAAACGGCACTCATTTTCTTCGCTGGCCAGACGCTCGAGACCGCAGCAGCCACGTCAGCGCGTTTCATCCTCACCGGGCAAGCGCAATTGAACGGATGGTCCGCCGCGCAATTCAAGCAGCAGGTTTGCAACCAGATCCAGGGAATATTCAACTGCAGCAGCGGCGTTTATGTCGACGTCGAGACTTATCCTTCGTTCTCAGCAGTCAATCTTGGCGTCCCGGTATCGAACGGTAGTTTTAACTCGGCATCGCTCGGTTACAATCCCGGCGGCCCAGGCGACATCGTCATGTTGCGGCTGTATTACCAATATCCGGTCTTCGTCAATTTACTTGGGTTCAATTTGAGCAACCTCAGCGGCGGCTACAATCTGTTCGCTGCCACCGCCGTATTCAGGAACGAACCCTATGCGCCGTCTTGAGGAAACCCCATGAGTAACGCAACAGTTGATTTCCTTGTCGGCCTGAAAGACCGGCTAGCGCGATTTGGCAACGAGAGCGGCGGCGTCTCAGCGGTCGAATTCGCCATCCTATTTCCCATGATGATGACCCTTTGCCTCGGGAGCGTCGAAGCATCGCAAGCCATCGCCGTTGACCGCAAAGCTGTATTGACCGCGCATGCCCTGGTCGATCTTTCGAGCCAATATACCGACATCACCGATGCGGACATGTCGAACATCCTTGCGGCCGGGTCAGCAATCATTGCGCCCTATGCGCCTGCAAACCTCGCGGAGGTAGTTTCGGAACTCGCGATCAATGCCGAAGGCCAAGCCTCCGTCGTGTGGAGTGACACACTCAACGGCATCGCCCACACCGTTGGCCAGACCGTGGCAATTCCAAAATCACTTGCGACTCCAAATACTTATTTAATCCTGGCAGAGGTTCAGTATAACTACAATCCTACTTACGGATACGTCCTAACGGGCACGCTGCCGCTTCAAAATCAGAGTTACGCATTGCCGCGACAGTCAAATTCCGTCGCGCGAACGGCGTCATGAAATCAATTCAGGCGTAATTTTGCAGAGACCCGCAGGTGACGGCGCAGATATAATCGCTACTCGTCTTCGCGATCTATAATAACCTCGTCTTCGCGATCTATAATAACTCGGCCGCAATTCTCAGGAACGGCGTTCAGTAAACAGAATTACTCCCGCCACTTCAAGCAGCAAGCGAACTAACGCAAGCTGCATAACTATCCCAAGCATGAGCGGGATAAAATTTGGCGACCAGGCTTCCCAGCTAATACCTCTTTGCGCCAAAATTCGAAAAACCCCGTTAACAAGAATGTACGTCTGTACGAACGCATTGAGTAGGTAAATATACCAAACTATTTTCATTCCATTATAGGTGAATACAGGCCGCAGCGCAAAGAAGTTGATTAGACCGTCCATTTTGAGGCTCCGTGGTCTCTGGAGAAAAAAGAGCGATACGCGTCTGACGCATAAGTATTCGCATTTTTCATTTGCGCCGCAAGACTGTGGTAAATTCCGATGCGAATATTAGTAAATTGCATCATGGTGTAGTGCTGCGTGCCTCCTGAGATCTTCGATAAATCAACCAGGCAAAGCTCCCTGCGTTGGAAATTCGACACCAAGTCCTGTTCGCTTCACAGAACTCAATTTAACTTGGGACAAGGACGGCGGCTGATCTTACGGCTCACCGGCCACCGGCATGGGATCTACCCACCCACACTACCTTACTTCAAGACATTCAGGGATGCCGTGGTGGTCGCCACGCCCAAGCGAAACGAAATGGCTTACGAGCAAGTCTAGTCAGTCTGCGTTCCTTTTCGCACCTTTGTCCATAACCGGAGTCCGGAGGGCGAAACAGGCCGATTACTCTTTTGTGCTGCGTAGGCGTGTTCGACATTGGCTCTTTAACGTGTGGGCCGAATATGATCGCGTCAAGCTTCTGGAAAGCCTGGGAAATGCCACAATAAGATACCTAGACCGCAAATTCAGATTGTGAGCCAATAACCCCCACGAGAATACTCTAGGGCTGAAGAAGATCAATGCGCGCCTATGGGTATCCATCGCGTTGCTCCCGATCACTTGTTGCGGGAGGAGGTTACTTGGTCCATCATTCCGACTACTCAACTAAATCGCGGCAAAAATGGAAGTTTGCTAAGAGCAGCACGACAGCAATCGGCTCTTCCATGCGCTCGGCCGCGCGCAACGGCGTTGCCGCTGTTGCGGTAGCCCTGATGATTGCACGCGCGTGCGCACAAGCACCCGATGATTCACTGAATATTTATGCAGTGAACGTTGTTAAAACTCCTCCCTTCCAACAACAATTCACCGGAAACGGGATTTACCTGGGAAATGGGTTGGTGATCACCGCAGCTCATGTGGTGGGACACTGGCCGTTCTTTACACGTCCGCGCGTATTAATTGGTGGCCAGGATCTTCGAGCCAAGATTGTAAAGAACGGCTCATTCGAAGAGATCGACTTGGCGCTTTTGTCAATCAACGAAACACAATTACCTATGAGCATACAATTGCGACGTGATCCATTGTGTACGAGCGACCCTAAGATTGGTATGGAGGTAATCGATGTAAATCCTACAGGAACGACACGCGCTCACATCATATCGCCGCTAACGATCTCACCGAAACTTCAAAGACGTTTTAGTACTCTTATCGACACCGTCGAACCGTCCGGATCCGGACTATTCGACGCCGAAAAAAAATGTCTTGTTGGCATTATTAGTGCAAAAGTGCCGGAATACACCAATAAAAGAGAGGGCGGCCATATCTTTCCTGTTACCACCGGCTTCGCGGGGTACTTTGTACCGGCATCCAAAATTATCGATTTTATACCCCCAGCCTATCATTTTTGATTCCTGACCCGTTGTCACTTAACATAACTCAATCGTCCCGCCGGTGCGGCTGCGCGAGGGGCAGGTGCAGTAGTAGCGAATTTATCGGATTCGCCGCACGTCTCTGCAGCGTTGCGTAGTCAGCCACATCGTTTTTACGTTTTGCGGATTGAATGATGACCCCACGTTCCGCGTGGAAAGCGCTTTCGCGGAGAGTGACCGAGCGATCGTTATGCGCAGAACTACCTTTTTCGCAGTATTGTGCAGGATCGCTGGGTTTGCGCTTGTCGCACTTGGCGGACTGATCCTGTGCGCGCAGTGCACCGAATGGTTGAGCTATGGAAATTGGAATACCGTCTCATTTCGGTATGTCCTGGGCTATTTCAAAATTCAACTCCCTGTATTCCTTGAAAGAGAGGAGCTATTGGATTTTTCGGCGAGCTGGGCATTGCTTATGATCGGCAGTTTGATTGCTGTACTCGGGCGATACTTCAGATCATCTCGGAGCTGCCCCAGTAGTTCCGGGGTCTCCACTAAACATATCATATCTTGAGGGTTGCAACATAAGATAGCGGATTGGGATCCGTTCGCATTCGTGTGGCAAAGAGCATGCAACGCGGAACCTACTCGGCGATATGATCATCACTGCCACGGCAGTACTTCGCCATGTCGAAGTTTAAGCCGCTTAATATTCTCAACGGGCATGGGCGCAGTGCTAAATTGGGTGGTCAACTCATCGGTATATAGTTCCCGAATTTTCGTCTCGGATTCTTCCTTCGTTGCGCAGGCGACGACGTATGCTTCGCGTCGCGGAAAATCGCTGTCGGCGAGCACTTCTACGAGCACGACAAATCCCTCTGAAGCAAAGGGATCCGCGTCTGGCTTGTTCCTTGACATAATCCTAGCGCTCTGTGCCGGACGTTATGCTGATCGGGATTGTCGAGAAATAAATGTCGGCTGCAATCGAGGCCAATATGAGGAGCCAGCCCTGCATGGCCATGGTCTGCAATACCTGGAACTATGATTACTGTATATCAGAGTTGGAGAACAATCCAAAGTGAAAAGGCGGCTGGCCACGTCCGCGTTTCCCAGGTTCTCGCTCCACCGGCAACAACACGCGCAAAATACGCCACTCGACCTCTGTCAGATCGCCGCAGCTTAAGGCCGCCTCCTCGAATCTCCAATCGTGAATCAAAACGGGATTCACGCGCCAAGGATTTTGTTCACGCCGCCTAGGACTTGCCGATGCAATGTTAGATATGTAAACAATGCCCATATTGCCGGGCCAATATTACTAGCTGGTGTCATCCAGGGACGATCCACCCCGCTGCCCTAAGTGTGTGCAAAAGATGAGAACTCGTTTCTTTTCTCCCCGCCGAGAATAACCTTCCCCGTGTGGAAGGCTTTAGGTGCGATCGGTGTGGCGAGGAAATCACCAGAGAGGTTGAGGTCGAATAACACCGCCTCACTTTGTGGCCTCTTTCATTTAGCGCGGTTCATGATCCACAACTGAAGGTGGGCGTGACAGTACGCGCGACGCAAACAATTGGATTGCGGCCTCCAAGCTCATAACTATCTTGGGTAAGATTGCTCAGAAGTGTAAGCATCCGGGGATGGCTAGTTTTGGATTTGCGAGTGGCCGGTTTCGGCCCGTACCGTCATTGCAGCTCTGGCTGGGCAGACGAATGCCGCAAGCGCCGTCACGTCGCGACGCTGCGCGCTTACGCTTTTAGCGGTTTAGTATGTTAAGCTTCCGGATTCAAAAGACGCTCGTCTGTCGACCAGCGCCACGCGCAGCGGGAGGTGACCGGCGTAACTCATTCAGCCGAGGTTGCGGCTGGCGCGAGGCGCGGCGATGACTCAGATCGGGCTGAAAACGGCGATCGCCACCTACGGCCACACCGCCGCGCTAAAAGACGGCAGCGTGGCGGTCGAGGGCGTCGCGCTCCATTTTGTCGAGGTGGCGCCGATCGTCGCCGCGTACCGCCGCATGGTGCGCCAGCTCGAATTCGACGTCTGCGAAATGGCGCCGACGACCTACATGATCGCACGCGCGCTCGGCGCGCCGTACATCGCGCTTCCGGTATTCGTGATGCGCCGCTTTCATCACACCGGCCTCGTGTGCCGGCACGATTCCGGCATTCGCCGCCCCACCGACCTGCACGGCAAGAAGGTCGGCGTGCGCGCCTATTCGGTGACCACCGGGGTATGGACGCGCGGTATCCTGACCGACGAATACGGTCTCGACGCGTCCAAAGTCACCTGGGTGGTCGACGACGAAGAACATGTCGCCGAACTGCGCTTGCCGCCGAACGTGGTGCACGCGCCACCGGCGCGCTCGCTCCGCGCCATGATGGCCGATGGCGAGCTTGCCGCCAGCTTCACCGCCAATGCCGGGATCGGCCGCCAGGGTTCGCCGCAGTCCGGCTGGACGCCGGCGCCGACGCCGCCCGACTACTACGAACTGTTCAAGGACGGCCCGAAGCTCGAAGCCGAATGGCACCGCCGCACCGGGATTTATCCGATCCACGGACTGATCGTGGTCAAGGAGCGATGGCTTGCCGACAATCCGTGGCTGGCAAAAGCGCTGTTCGGCGCTTTCGTCGAAAGTAAGCGCCGCTATGTCGAGCGGCTGAAAACCGGCACGCTGACCGGCGCGGACGACAAGAAATTTTACGGCTGGATGCCGCTTCTCGGCGGCGATCCCCTGCCCTACGGCATCGCGGCCAATCTTGCCTCGATCGAGGCGCTGATCGCTTACGCCGTCCAGCAAGGCCTGATGCCGCAGCGGCTACCGATTGAAAAACTGTTCGTCGAGGACTGATCGTGAGGCCTGGTGCAAATTCTAGTCGAGGAACGTGCGATGCCGCCGGCCGTCATTGATATTCATCCGCATATCGTCGCCACTGACGCGCAGCGCTACCCGCGCGCGCCGCTCGGCGGCAAACAGTCCGACTGGTCGCAGACGCGGCCGGTGTCGCTCGACGAGATGATCGCTGTGATGGACCAGGCCGGCGTGCGCAAGGCGGCGATCGTGCAGGCATCGACCTGCTACGGCCACGACAACTCCTACGTCGCCGACGCCGTCGCCGCGCATCCGCAACAATTCACCGGCGTGTTTTCCGCCGACGTGCTGGCGCCGGATGCACGCGAGACAATGCGCTATTGGCGCGACCGCAAGCTCACCGGCATGCGGCTCTTCACCTTTGGCACTACCATGAGCGAACAAGCCTCATGGCTCGACGATCCGAAATCCTATCCGGCCTGGGATTATGCCGGCGAGACCGGATTGTCGATCTGCATGCAGATGTCCGCGAAGGGACTGCCGCAATTGACCGCCATGGTCGAACGCTTCCCCACAGTGAAGGTCATTCTCGACCACGCCGCGCGGCCGCAATTGGAGGACGGGCCGCCCTATGCGGCGGCGGAAAGCCTGTTCGCGCTCGCCCGCTACCCCAACGTCTATTTGAAGCTGACGCCGCGTGTTTTCAACGAGGCGAAAAAAAGCAAGGCGACGCCCGAGACATTCTTCGCCAAACTCGTTGCCGAATTCGGCGCGGCGCGGCTCGCCTGGGGCTCCAATTACCCGTCGTCGGAAGGCAGCTTCCCCGCGCTTCTGGCGCTGGCGCGTCAATCGCTTTCGTCACTGCCGCAACGCGATCAGGACTGGATTTTCGCCAAAACGGCGCAAACGCTGTACCCGGTTTTGGCCGATAGCGCGTGACGCAGATGTGGTGACGCAGGTGTTGTGGCGACGCGGACGCAGCGATGGGGGCGCGAACATTAGAGCCTTAGCGGCAGCGAAAAATTTACCGCTGGAGGACAAAAAAGCGCGATAAAATAGAGAACGAGGCGCCGGAATCTCCCGGCGCCTCGTCGGAAACTAAATCAGTCCGACAATCCGGGCGAAATCAGAAACCCAAGCCGGCCTTGCGACCAGTTAGGAGCGGATACCGGGGCAGGTGTCCAGGCCCGAGCAGAACGAGAGCGTGAAGGCCCCAGCCTTCTCCTTTACCGAACCCGCCGCTGCTTCCAGCGCCGCGTCGGAAACGTCAATGAGGATCTCTTCTTCCCTCTGGTCGATGTTGATGTCTTTCATAACTCTGTTCCTTTTGTTCGCCAGCGGCGCCGGCAGTCACTAGGCACGACGAGAAATTCGCTAAAAAACCCCCCGCCAGGTGCCCATTAAATCATCGGCCGCGGTGGGTGTAAAGTGCGTCCGCTATTGTGACAGGTGGCTGATTTCTGGAGATAATCGGGCGATCCCGGCAGCCTTTTTGGTCCCTAAAACGGCCGTCGGAGGTGCCCCGGTGCCGCCACTTTACGCAGCAATCGAGGCCCCCGGCCGAGGATAAGCACAGGGCCGCCCGGACATGGATGGAAACGCTCTGCGACGATGAATGACACCCCTAATCGGAGGCTGCGGCCGAGACGGCTTTTTTGAGCGCTTTGGCATGCGCGCCGCCACCATCGACGAGCTCGTTTCGGACGCGTTCGAAGCCGCACCCGGCGAGAGCGACGACAACGCGCTTTTCGCGCGGCGTCTTGCCGCGTGGCACCGGTCCGCCGCCGCCCGCGACGAGCCGCTGTTTGCGCGGCGGCTTGACCGCGATGCGCTGTCGATGGCGACGCTCAATGAGCGCTTTGGCGCGGTCCGCCGCAGCGCCGGCGTTGCCGCGCCGGCATGGCTCGACGATGCAGTTTGGATCGAAGCGGCACTACAGAGCTCGAATAGACGTCTTGGCGGCGACGCCAGGCCGGTGACCGCACCGGTAGCATTTGAACACCTGCTCGCGCCGGTCGTCGAACAAGCCGGCGCGCGGCTTTGGTCCGGACTCGACGCCCGCGTCATCGACAGGCTCCGCCAATCCGCGCGCGCCGATCTTCACCAGTCGCTGCTGGTGCAATTATCGGAGCTCTGCGCTCCCGCGATCTACGAACGTTTCGCCCAGGCGCGCGGCGCCGGCGCAACGGAGGGCGCTGCAAGTCCCGCTGCAAATCCCGCAGGCTACGATCAATTCGTCACCGCCATGAAAGCCGGCGGCTTGCGGCTGCTGTTCGAAGACAAGCCGGTGCTGTTGCGGCTCATCGCGGCCGTCACGCGGCAATGGATCGACACGTCGCGCGAATTCGTGCTGCGGCTGGATGCCGATCTGGCGCTGCTTCGGCACGATATTCTGCGATCCACCGCCGACGGCGGCGTCGCCAAAATCGAGGGCGGCCTTTCCGATCCGCACAATGGCGGCCATGCGGTCCTGATCGTGACTTTCGCCGACGGCGGGCGCGTCGCCTACAAGCCGAAGGATTTGCGGCTCGACGTCGCCTGGCACGCTCTGATCGAGCGGCTCAACGGCGCCAATCCACCGGTCGCGCTGCGGGCGGCGCGCGCAATCGCGCGCGACGGCTATGGCTGGACCGAATTCATCGCCCATGCCGGCTGCGCCGACGCTTCGGCATGCGCGCGATTTTTCCGCCGTGCCGGCGCCCTCCTCGCGCTATTCCACGTCTTCGCCACGACCGACATGCACCAGGAGAACATGATCGCGGCCGGCGATCAGCCGGTGCCGGTCGATCTGGAAACCATCCTGCAGCCGAGCGCCGAGGAACACAAAGCCCAGGAAGCCGAGGGGCGAGGCCTTCGATGCCGCCATGGACATTATCGGCAACTCGGTGATGACGGTCGGGCTGCTTGCCCGCTTACGGCCGCTCGGTGGACAACCAGGTGTTCGCCATGGGCGGCATGACCGCGGACTGGGGCGAACGGACCGTCATCGCCTGGAATGATATCAACACCGACGCGATGCGGCCGGCGAGAATCAAAGAAGCGGGCGAGACCAATACCAATCTGCCGCATGTCGATGGCCGTTACGCCAAGTTCGGCGATCACATCGAAAGCTTCGTCTCGGGCTTTGCCGATTACGCGAAATTCCTGTCGCAATGGAGCAGCGACGCCCGACGCGCTGCTCGGCGGCTTTGCCGGGCTTGCGGTCCGCAAAGTCATCCGCCCTACCCGTTTTTACTACATGCTGCTGCAGCGGCTGAAAAATCACCGCAGCATGGATGACGGCGCGATCTGGTCCGCGCAAGCCGACTTCGTCGCCAGGCTGTCGCAATGGGACAAGGATTTCGATCCGCTATGGCCGTTGCACCGCGCCGAACGCGACGCGCTGTTGGCGCTCAACGTGCCGCATTTCGTTTCACCAAGCGATGGCGGCGGGATTGCCGACGCGGCCGGCATTGCCGTCCGCACCGCCGCGATTCCGGGACTGGATCGCGCCGCGCGCGCGTCTGCAAAACCTCGATGAAGCGCGAGATCGCCTGGCAGATCGAGGTCATCCGCGAGAATACCAATTCGGTCACGCCAAATGCGGCCGCCGGCGCAGCCGCCGCGCCGCCAGCACGACGTGCCGGCGCGTGCGCAGCTCGCGCCGCGCCAAAGCAGCGTTCGCCGCCGAAGCCGACAACATCGCCGCGGAAATGTCGGGTTACGCCATTCGCCGCGGACCGGGCGCCGCCTGGATCGGCCTCGACTGGCTCGGCGATTCCGAGGTTTTCCAGCTCGTCTGCCTCGGCCCGGATCTCTACAACGGCACTAGCGGCATCGCGGTGTTTCTTGCCGCGCATGCGGCGGTGACGGGCAACACCGCGTCGGGCGAGCTGGCGCTCGCCGCGCTGTCGCATCTGCGCAAGAGCCTGAAAAGCCGCAACGCCGCGCGGCATGGCGCGGGCGCTCGGCATTGGCGGCGCCACCGGGCTCGGCTCGATCGTCTATGCGCTTGGCTCGTGACGGCGAAATGCCTCAACAATGCCGATCTTGCTCGCCGATGCGGATGCGGCGGCGCGACTCTTTACCGACGAGCTCATTGCGGCGGACAAGCAGCTCGACGTGATGGGCGGCAGCGCCGGCGCGATCCTAGCGCTGCTGCGGCTTTATCGCGATACCAAATCCGGCGACGTGCTTTTTCGCGCGACGAAATGCGGCGAACATCTGTTGGCGCAATCGCAGCTCGGAGCCGAGGGACGCCGCACCTGGCTCGGACAGGGCTCGGGCGCGCAAGCCGTCCCATGCGCTCAACGGCATGTCGCATGGCGCGGCGGGCTTTGCCTATGCGCTCGCCGCGCTGGCAGCGGCGACGGGGCGCGACGATTTTGCGGTGGCCGCGTCCGCATGCATCGCTTTTGAAGATTCAAGCTACGACGCCGGGCGCCACAATTGGCCCGATCTGCGCGCCGAGAAACCGCATTGGCCGTGCCAATGGTGCCACGGCGCCGCCGGCATCGGCCTGGCGCGTCTCGCCGTGGTCAAGCGCGGCGGCGCCAATGCGAAGCGAGATGCCAAGCCGCTGGCTGCGGATATCGGCAACGCGGTCGAAGGCGTCGAGCGAAACCAGCCGACACCGGTCGACACGCTGTGTTGCGGCACGCTCGGCGGCATTGAATTTTTCTGCGAGGCGGCCGACGCACTCAGCCGCGACGATCTGCGCGCACTCGCCTCGCAGCGCCTCATCGCCGTCCTGGCGCGTGCCGCTGCAACCGGCGACTACCGCTGGAACAGCGGCAAGCGCCAATTCAATCTCGGTCTGTTCCGCGGGCTTTCCGGCGTCGGCTACACGCTGCTGCGGCAGATCGATTGGTCGCTGCCCAATGTGCTGATCTGGGAATGAGCGGCCTGTTCCCTTCGCCGGGCAAGCCCGATAAGGTCTGGTCATCATGTCGATAGTGACCCAATACCCGCCGCAAGAATCGCATAAGCAAACGCGCGGGCCGCAAGGCTTTACCGGCGGCATCGCCTCGCTGGCGGACGATCGGCTCTACGCGCTGCAAAATCCCTTCGCGCTTGACGGCCGGGTCAGCTCCTATCCGGGAAGCGCCCGGGGATTTTCAGTGGCCAACAGCTATCTGTTGACGCAAAGCGACGCCGCCATGCTGATCGATACCGGCTTCGGCAAGGACGAGCGGACGATCCGGACCCAGATCGAGCAGCTGATCGCACCGGGACTGCCGCTGTCGATGTTCCCGCTGCGGCTCAACGAATTCATGTCGATCAACAACGTCGAGAGTTTTGCCGGCCATTTCAACGTCGAGACCTGCTACACCAGCAATATCGATGCGGCTTTGTGGTTCGATTTCGGCGCCAGGGCGGGAGGCCGCGACATCCTCAAATCGATGAAGGTCACCGCGGTCACCAGGGCCGACACGATCGAGCTTGGCAAGGGCGGCCGGGCGATCGACGTCATGCAGGCGCCGATCCGGCTGATCGCCACACGCTGGCTCTACGACCGCGCGACGCGAACGCTGTTCTCATCCGATATGTTCACCCATGTCTGGCGCGACAGCCAGAACGGTCCGTGGATCGTTACCGCATCGGACAACGACTCAACGTCGCTCTCCGACGTTCGCTCGTTCATGCTGAACACGCGCTATTGGTGGCTCGAAGGCGCGCCGACCGACTCGATCCGCCGCGGCATCGGCAACGTGTTCGACAAATACGACATCGAGACCATCGCGCCCGGCTATGGCTGCATCCTGCGCGGCCGCAACGTAGTGGCGCGGCACTACCGGATGCTGGATGAGTTTTTGAAAGCTTGCGACAAAAGCGTGGCGGTGTCGCGCTACGTCACCCGCGACGAGGAGCGCTGAGTTATGGCCGGAAAAATGCCCCGCGAGATCGCGCCTGGCGTGTTCTGGATCGGCGATTGTCTGCTGCAGCGGCACAAGGGCAAGGTCTATCACGGCTATAACGCCGCCTTCCTGGTCGCCGGCGAAGACGCCTCGATCCTGGTCGAGACGGGTCATCCGAAAGATTTTCCGGTCATCGAACGGCACCTGAACGAGCTGTTTGCGCAAGGTGTGGCGCCGCTCAAATATCTGTTCGTCACCCACCAGGAGACGCCGCATTGCGGGGGGCTTGGCCGCATCCTCAAATCCTTCCCCGATGCGCTCTTGGTCGGCGATGTCAGCGATTATCACCTCGCCTTCCCGCAATACGAACACCGCATGCGGTGGATGAAGGAGGGCGACGAGATCGCGCTCGGCGGCCGCACGCTGATGGCGGTCGAACCGGTGATCCGCGACCTGCGCACCACCTGGTGGGGTTTTGACACCAAGGAGCGCGTGCTGTTTCCAGGCGACGGCTTTGCCTATAGCCACTATCACGAGGACGGCCATTGCGGTCTCGTCGCCGAGGAAGCCGTCTCGCTCGATCTGCCGGACGTATCGGCGACCTTCGCGGACCTCGCTCTGTTCTGGACCAAGTTCGCCGACATGAACGTCTATTGCGACCGGCTCGACCATCTGATCGAGCGCCTTGGCGTCAAAACCATCGCGCCGACCCATGGCCTGCCGATCACCGACGTGAAGACGACGGTGCCAAAAGTCCAGGCCGGCCTGAAGGCCGCAGCGCTGCTGCCGGAATCCGGTACCAACGAGAAGGCGCCGGTGCTGGCCGAAACGGCGGCGGCGGCCGAGTAACGCCGCTTACTTCTTCGCCGGGATCGGCTCGGTATAGAACTCGCCGTCGCGGCCGAAATACATCGCCTTGCGGCCGTCGAAGAATACCTCGTAGTGCGAACAGCCCGACGCCATGATGTGGCGCAGGAACTCGGCGTAGCCGATCTCGCCGCGCTGGATGGTTTTTACAGTTGCGGCGACGCCGGGCGGATCGAACGCCACGGCAATGGCCGGCGCCTTCTCTAGCGGCATCGCCTCGTCATGGGCTTCGCGCTCGGCGCCGTAATAGGTCTTGCGCAGTTTCACCAGATCGGCGGTGTAGGACTTCACGCCGGCGCCGGCGAGACGCTCGACGACTTTGGGAAACGGCGTGTTGGCGAAGCTCGCCTTCATGCAATCGGCAATAGTGTCGATATCGAACATGGCTGGGTCTCCTACTTGCTGGGGTTGAGGGGGTCGGTTTCCGTCAGCGCTTCGAGCAGCCGACGCAGTCCGCGCTGCAACGAAGCGGCGTCGGAAGGGGTGAGCTTGCGCGCCAGCCGGGCGTGGAATCCGGCCGCCGCCTTCATCAGCTGATCGAACGCGGCGCGGCCGCGCCGGGTCAGAATGAGGTGCGGCGACACCCGGTGGTCCGGATTGTCCTGGTACTGCGCCAAGCCTTCGGCGACCAACAGATCGGCGATGCGCTGGACGTTCTGCCGGGTAACGCCGAGCACGCGGGCGATCTGCGGCACGGTCTGCGGCGCTCCGGAGGCTGCGCTCAGCACCTGCCAGCGCGCCTGGGTCTGGCCGACGGTTTTGGCGATGGTCTCGCCGGATTCGCGCAAGCGACCGGCCAGCTCGTAGATGTCCGCCACGACAATCGGAACGATGGATTGCGGTCTGGTTTCGATGTTCATGGTTCTATATTGTCATATCGGCAATATGTTGTCAAATGGCACGAACAGCCCTGAACGAGGTGAAACCCATTGCCTCGGTCATGGTGTTGCGGGAAAGATCGCAGGCTTTGATCTGCTCAGCTCCCGCCGCGAGTTTGATTGAACGCCTATCGAGAGGAAACGCCATCATGCCCGACAAGACGCTGACTGGCCGGATCGCGGCCGATCGCATCCGGATGCAATCGACGCCGAAACCGCCGCCGGGCGCGGTGGAACGGTTCCTCGCGCTCGGCGAGTGCACCAGCCTGATTTCGGACGTGATGGATGAGCTCGGCGTGCCCGAAGGCGTGATCGGCGCGACGACGCTCAAGCCGACGCTGCCCGGCAGCCTGATCGTCGGCCCGGCGCTCACCGTGCGCAATATCAGGCAGCGTTCCGATCCTCTTGCCGCCAAGACGCACGTCAACCGCATGGCCG
Organism: uncultured Alphaproteobacteria bacterium; assembly: GCA_963742215.1. GTDB lineage: Bacteria > Pseudomonadota > Alphaproteobacteria > Rhizobiales > Xanthobacteraceae > BOG-931. The sequence continues at coordinate 120,035 of CAVULJ010000009.1, read as the reverse complement.
AGTTCGAGGCGCACAATCTGGCGGAGGATGGCGACGTGCTGGTGATTTCGGGCGTCGCCGGCATGTCGAATATGGGCGGCATCTCGTCCTATACCGGCCAGCGGCAAGGCGAACGCGGCGCCATCGTCATGGGCGGCGTGCGCGATGTGCGGCATTCGCGCTCGATCGGCTATCCGGTCTGGGCCAGCGAGATCACGCCGGCCACCGGCAAATGGCGGCTCGAAACCGTCGAGATCAACGGCGAGATCCAGATGGGCGAGGTGCGGGTCAATCCCGGCGATCTCGTCGTCGCCGATGATACCGGCGTCTGCTTCATCCCGCGCGCCGACATCATGACGGTGCTGGAACTGTGCGAGACGAAAAAGCGGGCCGAGGACACCCGCATCGAGGCGATCTCGCGGGGCGTCCCGGTGCCGGTTTTCTACGCCAAGGGTTGAGATAATCCCTATTGCGCTGCCGCGATGTGGTTGGCGCGGACAACATCGCCCCAGAGTGCAATTTCACTCTTGAGCAGTGCGGCCGCGGCTTCGGGCGTTTCCTGGTCGGACGGATACTCGACGATCCCGCCGTCGGCGTAGAGCTTTTGCACCTTGGGATCGGCAAGCGCGGCGCGCAGCGCTTTATTGAGCTTGTCGACGATCGGGCGCGGCGTGCCGGCCGGCGCCAGCAGCATGTGCCAGAAATCGACATCGAGCTTCTTGTAACCAAGGTCGCCGAAGGTCGGCAGGTCCGGTAACGCGGCGAAATGTCTTTTGCCGATGACGGCGTACGCCTTCATCTTGCCGCCGGTGACCAAAGGTCCGGCGACGACGGACGATATCGGGCTCAGATCCACTTGCCCGCCCAACAGGTCGACCAGCGCCGGACCGGCGCCGCGATAGGGAACCTGGGTAACCGTTACACCGAGCTCGTGAAAGATCAGCACTTCGGCCAAGTGACCGAACGAACCGACGCCGGGATGACCGACCTTGATGCTCTGGTCGGGCTGTTTCATCCAGGCCAACAGTTCCTTGAAGTTGTTCGGCGGCAGCGTCGGACGCCCCGCCAGCGTATTCGAGGTGATATTGACGAGGCCGATGGGGACAAAATCCTTCTCGGCGTCGAAGGTGCGATCCGGATAGAGCGTCATGCCCGCCGCCAGCGCGGGCTGGTGCAGCAGGATCGTGTAGCCGTCGGGGTCGGCGCGGGCGGCCTTGGCGGCGGCGATCATGCCGCCGGCGCCGCCGATATTTTCGATCACGAGCGGCTGGCCGAGCGCCTTCTGGAACGGATCCTGGATGATGCGCGCGGTCGCATCGTCGGCGCCGCCCGGCGGAAACGCCACGATCAGGGTGACGGGGCGATCCGGATAGGTCTGCGCCGAAACGGCGGCGCTTGCCAACACAGATGCGGTAAAAATCGATGCCGCGAGAGCACGTGCAAAACCCATGATTTCCTCCCACGCGGCCGCCTGTCATTTTTGTTCGGCGGCGGCCGATCAAACCCCAAACCGGCCCGGATGTTCACTTTTTTGCGGGGCTGCCGCAAGACGGATGCGCGGCATGCGACATCAAGTCAGTTTCGGGTCAAAGGTGGACTTTTCTCAGGGCCCAATGGAGGAGGCTAGTCGCGAGAGCACGCCGCCAACGCTAAGAGTCAAAAACAGACGTGGCGATTGGGGCGTGATATTCCCCCCCACATTGCATCGGGCGTGACCCCCATTGGGGAGCGCACCTGGCTTACTGCGATGTCGTGCGCTTCGGCGCATACCTTTGTCCAGGGAGTCGAGCGCGAGTTCGTGTTTCGCTATGATTTTGCGGATAGAGTTTTCCGGAGAGTTTTCGCGATGCGAGATGTGCTGGGCTGGCGGAAGAAGTTTGGCGTCATCGGGCCGTCCACCAACACCGTCGTGCAGCCCGATTTCGAAATGATGCGGCCGCCAGGCGTCACCAATCATTACAGCCGGATTTTTACCCCAAACGCTCAAGCGGTGAGCAACGAGACATTCAGCGCCGGGATTCAAGCCATCGGCAACAACGTTCTGGATGCCGTGCGCAGCGTCATGACCTGCGCGCCGGACTATCTCGTGATGGGCATGTCATCGATCACGTTTTACGGCGGCGTCGCGGGAGCGGACGCGTTCGTGGCGAGGATCGAGCGCGAGTCCGGTGTCGGCGTCAGCATCGGCGCGCATTCCAGCACTGCGGCGTTGAAGGCCTATGGCGGCATCAAGCGTATTGCCTTCCTGTCTCCTTATTATCCCGTCGCCAATGCCGAGGTGAGGCGATATTTCACGGAATTGGGTTTTGAGGTCGTTCGCGACATTTACCTGGCGTGCAAAAGCTGGACCGGCATTGCCGAAGTCCCACCCGACTTCTTGCGGGGCAGATTGATTGAGCTCAACGGCGACGGCCGCGATACCGATGCGATCTTCCAGGTCGGAACCAACCTCAGCATGGTGCGTCTCGCCGCCGAAGCCGAAAACTGGTTGGGCAAGCCGGTGATTGCGATCAATACGGCAACCTATTGGCATGCGCTGCGCCAGAACGGCATCACGGACAAGGTTCCCGGCCTCGGGCGTCTACTCGAAGAATTTTAGCATCGCAATAAGCCGCAGCCGCGGCCAGTACTTCACGCGCACGCCCTGGCGCGATGGCCAGTTTGGGTCATTAGCTGCCGCGGCGCGGTCAAATTAGGATGTCCGCTTCTCTAATCGGCCGTTTGGGGTCAAGCACTTTCAGACTTTTCGCCGCTGCAGTGTCGATGTCGCTCACGGGCTCGTGCTTCTCTTCGGAATCGGCACCAAGGCCCTTCCATCATGGGATTCGAAGACGAGGCGGAACAATCTTTACCGCGGCGTTGCCGTCAGACGAACGGTAGGTCCAAGCGGACATGCGAACTCACCTCATCCATCGTCCCGCGAGGGACATCATTCCACCGCTGGGTGGAGCTCGAGTGTTCTCCTATCGTAATTGATCCTGCACGGTTTTTATGCTGCCGCCGCGACGTGTTCCCGGGTCCAGCGGAACTCGGTGCCGTCAACCCAGATGCGGTGCATGATCACGGCCAGTCGGCGTGCCAGCGCCACGATCGCCTTCTTCATCCCGCGGCGCCTGGCGATCTGCATCGCCCAGGCTTTGAGCCAAGACCATTTCTTCGAACGCAGCATGCTCTGAGCTGCTTCGTAGAGCATGACCCGCATCATCTCATCTCCGCAGCGTGATATTCTGCCGCTTCGATCGATCTCGCCGGATTGATACTTGGAACACGTCAGCCCAAACACGGCACCGACTGCCTTGGATTTACGGAACCGAGCCGGTACGTCGACGGTGGCGCGATAGGTCAGCGCTACCACGGGGCCGACCCCGGGGGTCGTTATCAGGCGCCGGCACACCTCGTCGTCTCGCACGATGGCCAGCAAACGACGATGTAGGATGACAAACTGCTCGCGAAGCACCCGCCGGACGACAAGCAGCGGTTCGACCAGCACAGCCAGGTCGGGCAAGTTCTCGACCAGCTCCTTGATGCGTGCCTCGAACTTCACCGTCCCCACCATGCCTACCTTGAGACCGAAGTTACGCAAAGTCCCGCGCAGGTCATTGTCGACGGCAATGGCCTTCGACTGTAGTAGCTTGCGATGGGTCAGCAGCATCCGCAGTTTTTGACTGCGTAACGTCTTCACATGCACCGGGCGGTAAAGTCCCACCCGCATCATCTGTGCGATACCGCGAGCGTCGTTGCGGTCCGTCTTGTTGATCTGCGCCTTCAACACTGCTCGCATGTGCCGTGTCTCAACACAGACCGCCGGTAACTCGGCTTCGGCGAGACCGCTGAACAGCCATTGCGACAATGGTCCGGCTTCCAATCCAATCCGCTTGAAGCGGTAGGCGGGGTTCCTCAGCACCGCCAACAACGCTTCGGGTTCGCTCGCGACCTTCACTTCCCGAACGATCTTGCCCGCGTCATCCACAATGCAGACGCTGGTCTCCTTGACCGATACGTCCAGTCCAGCAAAATAGTCCATGCTGCGCTTCTCCTTCTGATGCTTGAGGCCGTGCACACGGACCTCGTTGAACCATCAGCCTGAAGCGCAGCACCCACAATCTTTAGCTATCCACAAGAACGCCGGCCGATTACCCCATCTTTGCCTCCGAAAGCTGCCGCGGCTGTCATCAACCGGCGCGTCCGCTAAGGGCCATAAGCGGACTCATGCACCGCAGCAAATAGCATCTCTATTCGATCACCTATCATGCCGATGCTAACGGGCAGTGAGGTATCGGATCAGCACGCGACACGCAGTCGGCCTTGTCCGGTTTCGCGCTGGTATATAATTAAGTCGAAACTCGGCGTCGTGTCATTGCCGATGATTGAAGAAAGTAGAGCGTGCGCTTGGCCACGATGGTGGGTCTGGTGATTAAAAAAGTGGTCGAGTGCCGGGGAAAGTTCTTGTTCGATATCGGTCGGCCGCACAAAGGTACGGAAGCGAATAAAGCCAACAAGGTCGGCCTCACTCAGGGCATCAATATAGGCGCTGATGTACGCATCCTCGCTAATTCGCGCGGCGCGAAGCCCAGCAAAATCGTCATAAAGGATAGCATCAAGACTTGGCGGCAACTCGCCCTTGCCGGTAAAGCGTTGCATCCAGATGCGGTCTCCGACCAGCAAGTGGTTGAGGGTGCCATGCAGGGACTTGAAGAAAGCGCCGCGGTTGGCGCGATAGTCAGCATCCGACACCCTGGCGGCGGCATCATAGAGCCGTTCGTTGCACCAAGCATTATAGCCGGCAAACATGGAATATCGCGTTTTTATCACGCTCTCCCGAGAAACGGTCGGCAATCTCACTCCGCATTATCTCGTTCTATGGGTTGCAATACAACATTGTAATCTCAATGGAGACCAGTAGCGATGTCCGTCCTGGCCGGGCTGAACGCGGTGGTCCTGTAATCCTTGGTCGAATGTCGCTTTGGGTCATAAGTGGACATTCGATGCCGAGATGTGACGCTCAGTTCTGAAAAATCAAACACGTCGTCGTTCCGTGGGCGACCAAGCGCCCCTGGTGATCTGTGATTCGCCCTTCGGCTGTCCCGACACGGCGGCCACAGCTCAAAACGACGCCCTCAGCCTTGATGAAACCCGTTCCCGGCGTGATTGGTCGCAGGAGTGAAATCTTGAATTCGAGCGTCGTCGAGCTGATACCCTTATCGAGCTTTGACTGGATGGCGAGGCCCATGCAGCTGTCGAGCATCGTGGCGGCGAGACCGCCGTGCACAGTGCCGGCAGGATTAAGGTGAGTGCCATTCGGCGTTGCTGTGACGACGACGCGCCCACTCATCACCTCCGTCACGTCGTAGCCCAAGGTCTCGGCGATTGTATTCAGGGGCAGCGTCCCGTCTACGAGCCCTTGGACGAACTCCAAGCCACTCATCTCCTTCCGCCTGTCGGCGCTGACGGTCCCATAGGTCTTGCGGGTCATTTGGCTCGGCATCGACACACATCTGCCCCGAGTAGCAGCGGCGCGACACCCGATTTCTGACAAGGCGTGCAATCGTATCGGCGATGACTATGCTCCAGCTCAGAGCGCGGACGCATCGCGCATGTCCGCTTTGGGTCATTAGCTGCCGCGGCACGCGCTGACCGGCGTGTCCGCCAAGGGCCAGAAGCGACCGTTTGCACTGCGGAAAAACAGTGGGCCTTTTCACGGTCGGCTGGACTGTGAATTACGTTACAGACCCAGTATTGAGCCGTGATTTCCTTGCCATTATTGCAGCGGGCAACGCCCTTGTGAGCGGACATTGCCGCGGCGTACAAACGGGGCGAACCAGCCAATTTTCTGCGTCACATGTGAAATAGTGGGGTGGTTTCGGCGTTATTAACTCATTACCAGTGCAAAGCCGGGAGACCAGCTATGAGAACCTTGCTTCTAATGTTGACAGGTTCCGTTATCGCGGCCGGGATCGTCACACCAGCTAAGGCACAAAATTATCCGTGGTGTGAGTATATCAGCCCCGGCGGCGGCACGAACTGCGGCTTCATCAGCTTCGAACAGTGCATGGAAAGCGCGCGTGGTAACGGCAGCGATTGCCGGGTCAACACACAATATACCCCGCCGCCTGGCCCTCATCACACGGCGCGGAAGCCGCAAAAGAATTCCTGAGCGTTCGGCGGGCGCAAGAAACGTGCGGGCATCCTTGATCGGGCGATACGTAACAGCGAGGGAATGTCCGCTTTGGGTCATGAACTGCCGCGCCTCCCGGCTAAAGGCGCGGCTCTTTACCCCCGAAAGCTGCCGCGGCGCTCGCTGACCGGCGTGTCCGCTAAGGGCTAAAAGCGGAAGTCGCGCTCCCTAATCATGATGTCTGCTTATGCTCATAGATCGCTCTTGCGATCGCTGTGAGTTAGCGCCCGCTCCAGTTCCCGTAGATAGTCGCGGATTATTGATTCTGAATGCGGCTGCGGTATGAGAGTAGAGAGTTCTTCGGTACTGTCTAATGCCGATTTGATTGCAGCTATAAATTCTGCCCGCGATAGTATCTTGTCTTGGGTGACAAATTCGATCACCCGCTCAATCCCATTTTTCGGATCTTTTTCGAATTGAACCGGATATATGAGAAGCCGCATTGTTCCTTTGGTGTTGTCGTCAATCATAAATTTCTCCTTACGGGCGACCGTTCCTATCGTAAATCAAATCCGATCATCTTGGTGATGAAATGCTATTTTAAATTTGAGGCACATGCCGTCACGCAGTGCCGATGCGCACTGGCGCAAGAATGTCCGCTTTGGGTCAAAAGCTGCCGCGACCGTCCTGACAGTTGGTGTCCGCTTTACTCCTAATAGCGGACACGAAGTCGGATGGTCCGCGTGTCCGCTAAGGGCCACAAGCAGTCATTCTTCAGGCGTTCAAATGTCGGGATATAGAAGACGAGACCAACGCAGTTGACCGACAGATATTATCTCCGTTCGAGTACTTCGACAGCGAGTATCGTTGGCAAGTGACGCGCGATCTCCTGCCAATTCTCGCCTTCATCGAAGCTCGCGAAGACCGAACCACTGTTTGTGCCGAAATAAATTCCCGCTGGATCGCGCTCGTCACCAGTCATCGCTTGACGGAGCACAGTGAAGAAACAGCCCTTCTGCGGCAGACCTTGGCGCATCGCGTGCCAGCTTTGGCCGCCGTCGCGTGATCGCCAGACCGCTGCGGCTGCATCGGGTGGAAAACGACCGGCCATGTCACCGTTGAGTGGCAGCGTCCAGATGGTATTCGGATCGCGCGGATGAACGCGGATCGGAAAGCCGAAGGTCGACGGCAAGCCTTTGGTCCGGTCGTCCCAGCTTCGACCGCCATCGGCCGAGCGCCAGACACCATAGTGGTTCTGCTGGTAAAGCACGTCGCTTGTGCCTGGCGCACGCATCATGTTGTGGATGCAGTGCCCGATGTCGCCATCGCGTGGCGCGGCAGGGTGGTCGTGGTGACCACATGCTTCGGCGTTCGAGAGGCGGTTGCGGCGCTCCCATGTCGCTCCGCCGTCCTCGGTCGCGAAGACGCCGGCCGCCGAGATTCCAACCCAGAGCTTTTTTGGGTCGCCTGGATCAGAAACGATGGTGTGCAGCACCAGCCCGGCAGCACCGGGGTTCCAACTATCGGCAGAGGGGTGATCCGTCAGAGCATGTATCCGTACCCAATCTTTACCGCCATTCTCACTGGCCAGAAGGTTCGCTGGTTTGGTGCCGGCATACAGCGTACCGTGCGCGTAGCCGAGCGACCAGATTTGAGCGAACGCGTCGGTAAACGGTAGCGGTTCGTCGGTCCAGCCGATCATCTTTGCGAAATTGGGATCGTTGGCGGCCCAATCGTCCATCTTCCCCTTTGTGAGACGGGTGACCTTCCAACTCGTGCCGCCGTCGTCGCTGCGCCAGATACCTGCACCGTGCCATTCGCCGCCGCCGCCCGCCCAAAGAGTGCCGGTCTCAGGGTCTCCAATCATGTGATTGATTGGCCAGCCGTCACAGTAAGGACCCTGAATAGCCCAGCCGCTGCGGTCATTGCCGCCAGAAATCAAAAACGCGCCCTTGGTTGTGCCGACTAGAAGGGTCATGCGAGTAAAAGACATCTAATTTTCGGCCCCCGTCCCGGAAAAACAATAGTGCACTATATATTTCGGGCAGCGTGGAGCAATGCGCGACAGCGCGGTGGAATCCAAGTGGCAATTTCGGCTCATCCGCGTCTTAGCCGATCATGGCTCTTAGCGCGGCTTGTTGGCTGCTAGTCCAATAGCGACCTTTCACGGCGTGACCAATGAGGCTGGCCGCGGTGTAAAGCGCTTCCGCAAAGTCATTCATCCCGCATTACCACGGCGCGCGCGGTCAAATCGCCAAAGAGCGTGCATGTCCGCTTTGGGTCATTAGCCGCCGCGGCGCGGTCAAATAGTGATGTCCGCTTCTCTAATCGGCCGTTTGGGGTCAAGCACTTTCAGACTTTTCGCCGCTGCAGTGTCGATGTCGCTCACGGGCTCGTGCTTCTCTTCGGAATCGGCACCAAGGCCCTTCCATCATGGGATTCGAAGACGAGGCGGAACAATCTTTACCGCGGCGTTGCCGTCAGACGAACGGTAGGTCCAAGCGGACATGCGAACTCACCTCATCCATCGTCCCGCGAGGGACATCATTCCACCGCTGGGTGGAGCTCGAGTGTTCTCCTATCGTAATTGATCCTGCACGGTTTTTATGCTGCCGCCGCGACGTGTTCCCGGGTCCAGCGGAACTCGGTGCCGTCAACCCAGATGCGGTGCATGATCACGGCCAGTCGGCGTGCCAGCGCCACGATCGCCTTCTTCATCCCGCGGCGCCTGGCGATCTGCATCGCCCAGGCTTTGAGCCAAGACCATTTCTTCGAACGCAGCATGCTCTGAGCTGCTTCGTAGAGCATGACCCGCATCATCTCATCTCCGCAGCGTGATATTCTGCCGCTTCGATCGATCTCGCCGGATTGATACTTGGAACACGTCAGCCCAAACACGGCACCGACTGCCTTGGATTTACGGAACCGAGCCGGTACGTCGACGGTGGCGCGATAGGTCAGCGCTACCACGGGGCCGACCCCGGGGGTCGTTATCAGGCGCCGGCACACCTCGTCGTCTCGCACGATGGCCAGCAAACGACGATGTAGGATGACAAACTGCTCGCGAAGCACCCGCCGGACGACAAGCAGCGGTTCGACCAGCACAGCCAGGTCGGGCAAGTTCTCGACCAGCTCCTTGATGCGTGCCTCGAACTTCACCGTCCCCACCATGCCTACCTTGAGACCGAAGTTACGCAAAGTCCCGCGCAGGTCATTGTCGACGGCAATGGCCTTCGACTGTAGTAGCTTGCGATGGGTCAGCAGCATCCGCAGTTTTTGACTGCGTAACGTCTTCACATGCACCGGGCGGTAAAGTCCCACCCGCATCATCTGTGCGATACCGCGAGCGTCGTTGCGGTCCGTCTTGTTGATCTGCGCCTTCAACACTGCTCGCATGTGCCGTGTCTCAACACAGACCGCCGGTAACTCGGCTTCGGCGAGACCGCTGAACAGCCATTGCGACAATGGTCCGGCTTCCAATCCAATCCGCTTGAAGCGGTAGGCGGGGTTCCTCAGCACCGCCAACAACGCTTCGGGTTCGCTCGCGACCTTCACTTCCCGAACGATCTTGCCCGCGTCATCCACAATGCAGACGCTGGTCTCCTTGACCGATACGTCCAGTCCAGCAAAATAGTCCATGCTGCGCTTCTCCTTCTGATGCTTGAGGCCGTGCACACGGACCTCGTTGAACCATCAGCCTGAAGCGCAGCACCCACAATCTTTAGCTATCCACAAGAACGCCGGCCGATTACCCCATCTTTGCCTCCGAAAGCTGCCGCGGCTGTCATCAACCGGCGCGTCCGCTAAGGGCCATAAGCGGACTCGTGCACACGGGGGGCGCATGAAAAAGACCCCAGCGGTGTGGGCACGGCTGGGGGTCTTTAGTACTCACAACAGAGACTCGGACGCCTGTAGCTGGGAGGCCAAACGCGCCCGGTATCTGTGAGTTTGACCCGGGCGCTTTTCTGAAACAGTATAAAAGGGCTCACTCTGAAATGACGGTGGATAAGTCGAATAACTCTCCCTCGAGCTTTGCCGCAATCGAAGGAGCCCACCAACTGACAGGCTGGAGGCGCGTTCGGAATGCGTGTAGATCAAACAGTCGACCGAACAAAAGTCTTGCAGAGTGAAGATAGATGGCTGGGTTTAGAGATTTGAATTTCATCGAACGGCGGAATGCAGCGACGAACGCAAAGAAAGCCGCGCTGGAGAGGTTTCGCGCTGCTGCCGCCGATCCGGCCTTCGCTGAACGCCAGAAGGCGCGGACGGCAAGTGCAGCCGATCGCGCCGAAGGCAAGAGGGTCCGTGAAATTGAAAAGGCCGAAAGAAAAGTTCGTGATGCCAAATTAGCGCTGGACGCAAAGCACGAGGCCGCCTCTCAGGCTGCACGTACTTTGACCGAAAAGGCGGATCGTGAGCTTGCCTTGCAAATTGAACGCAAGACGGCGAGGGACGCCCGGTACGCCGCACGAAAGTCGAGATCCAAAGGCGGACGATAGCTGCGCGACCTGGTCGTCGGCATCGGCAAAACGCACGATGACTACGGACTCGTAACGACCAACAATCCGCGTGAGGCGAGCGCCTGTATCAATTGCTGGATCGCGCTCTCCGTCGTTGTAAAACTCTTGGCCTTTTCCAGGTGTCGAAGAAGCGCCTTAAGCGTAGGATCTTTGTCTCTGATCGCCCAGCGGCACACAAACACCTTGGCATCATAGAGGCTTGCTATTCGGATCGTTTGGATGGTACCGGGCAAATTGGCATCAAAGTAATCCGTTTGCGAAAGAGACATGCCGTTGCCCTCTGACATTCTCTCTAACCTATGAGCGTTCGGTCCATGAACCGCAATAAGGCGATCGCGAATGATCCCCGCTATTATCGCGCGACGTTTCGAGCGTGCGACAGGTATTTTCGGTTTGGCCCGACTCCGGGCGTATCGTTGCGGTGCAAACCAAAGCCTGGCATGGAAAGTGCAACACAGGTCCGTGCTAGTTTGAAATTGCTCGTAAAAAGTTATCCCGCTTAACCAGGGTCAAAAATCGGCGGCAATCAGCTCGTAAGACCCTTTGCGACCGCGTCCATAGACCTTTGCGGCAATTGCATAAATCAAGTCGCGGTTCAAATCGAAGGCGCTGAGAAAACCATCCTCGTCGAGCCGCATGTCGGGTGTGATACGCCTCAAAGCATCGTCAGTCACGAAGAACGACGCCTCCATAGCACTATCGTGCCCCCAAAACCGCACAGCGCACCGTGTGGCATCAAACGAGCGGCTTTGATTTGGAAAACTAAGCACCGTGATTCAGGTCCAGCTCCTGGACCGCCTTGAGGTCTTGAGGATCAATGGCCGCCATCTCGACCGTAGAAGCATTACCAGGGCCCGCCGGTACGAAGATCACGGTGGCCACGCGGCGATAGACGGGAAATAAGAACTCCTCGATCTGTTCTTCGTTCGGTGCGCGCGTGATCATCACGCTAATTTGCAGTACCGCGGATCAAAGGATAGTCCCTGCTCTCGTACAGGCGGCGAATTCCTCCGCTGTCATATCTATCCTCATCGACTTCGAGATAAGCCCCCAGAAGAAACTCAGGTGCAAGCCCTTCAATCGCGAACTGGATGGCATCGGCCGCGTGCCCAAACCGTCTGTATCCAATTGGCCGTCGGTTGGATCTCTTGTTGCGACTGGGAAACAGCTCCGCTTCAGCATTATAATCGAATTTAGCCAAGGCTTCGTCGACCGCGACTTCCCTGGCCGTTACTTGTTTGAGCATGATTTCTCCCACCACAGCGGTTTCATTGAAGTCTTCCAGAACATCCGCGAACTACCTTTCGAATAACCGTCATTCAAGCGGCTTAGCTTATATATGATCGAACCGCGGGAAAGTTAGCGTGGAGCCACAAGTCGGAGGCATCGCGCAAGGTGTTCCAAAATCCGGGATACCCACAACTGAGGCGCCAAAAGAAAAAGCCCCAGCTGGGACCCGCAGGATTTGCGGGAGCTGGGGCTTCTATCTTCGGGAGGGAACGCAACAATACACCGACGCCACACGCCCTCCCGATTTCAACCTGTTTCGACTACGGCCTTAAGCCGCCGCAGCAAATCTGATGCTCGGCGATCCCACAACGCCGCTCTTCTCCAGCACCGACTTCATTTCATTCGAGCCCAACCAGGTGCGCGCCTTCGCTACATCGGCAACATCTTGGAGGATCACCACGTCATTCGGATCGTTGGCGCTTTGGAACACTCTGCCGTTCGTGATGCCGGCAGACGCGCGCTCCTTCTCGTGTCCATTGTAACTTGTACGCCATGCATTGAAGTCCTTGACCTTGAAATGGACGGTCAGGTTTTCGTTATTCATCGATATTCTCCTTGTGAAAATTTCTTTAGTACGCCCGCGACCGGAGCCGCGCGCGTGCCCGATCGGCGGATGCAAACAACATCCGCGATGCGAGCCAATATGAAGTCTTCGCGATTAGAAGATTTAGAATCGTGTCAGCCGATGACACCAGTGCCGCCAGTGGGTGAACGGAGATTTCGACACGTCGCCGTTTCGTGGGCGGCTCTCGGGCAAGCCACTGCTTGCCAGTACCTCTGTAGCTGTGTTGCCGAAACCAAAGCACAAGGACGCGTCGAGAATTTAGTTCGCGCTTGAGGCGACGATGGAACTCGGCTCTCGCGATTAAAGCAAGATTGGCTCTCTATTCGGCCACTATTGAAGCGGCTCCTGACAGCCGCCGAAATTTTCCGGCCAACACGAGACATCGACATGGAAGACTCACACAACAAGGCGGCGGAACATCACGAATCCGCAGCAAAGTCCCATCGTGCTGCCGCCGAATCGCATGGCAAGAATGACCATGCCAAGGGCAAGGAACACGCAACCCAAGCCCAGCACCATGCGCAGAATGCAAACGAGCATTCCAAGACGGCGAATTCGAAAAGCGCCCAACAGAAATAAATGGTTGCCAGCGGGAAGCCGCCAATCACGCGGCTTCCCGCTGGGCTATTTCACGCAATTGATTTTGATTCGTGAGTGAATCTTCGTTTTTTCGCTAAAAACGGCTTTCCATTGCAGTCATCGGCAAAGTGTTAATTTGATTTCCCGCTTGGCGAAGTGAATTGCCACCATTTAGGCGGCTTGGACGACCTTGGCCGGGAAAGTGGCGTGAGTAATCGACACGGTCGTGCCATCAGGACCGGCTAAAGTCTCGACCTGAGCATCGAGCTGATGCGCTAGCGCCTTGACGATACCGGTGCCAAGTCCGGACTTTCCTTGAGCGAAGCCGCCGTCCGGTTTGCCAATCCCATTGTCAGAGATCGAAAGCTTCCAATTCGTTCCGATCATGTCGTAGGCGACGGTGATCTGGCCTTCGGCCTTATCGTCGGGAAAAGCGTGCTTGAGTGCATTCATGACGAGTTCGGTCACAATCAAGCCAAGGCTCTCAGCCTGGCGGGACGTAGCGCTGCCTCCCGCACTGACCACTTTCAGCGAGATTGACCGGGTGTCGCCAATCATCGAGTGTGCGAGGCTCTCGCATAACTGTGACAGATAAGGCGCAATCTCGATCGATCCGGCTGCCGCCAATGCATGAAGCTGCTTCTGCACGGCGGCAATCGACAAGACACGCTTGTGGGCGTCTTCCAGATGAGAACGCGTCTCTTCCGACTTCACCGCGCGCGCCTTCATAAGAATGATGCTGGCGATGATCTGCAAGCTATTGGCAATTCGGTGCTGCAGTTCCTCAAGCAATGTCTCTTTCTCTCGCAGCAGCTCGTCCTTCTCTCGCAACAGCCCGTCTTTTTCGCGCTCCAGGATGCGCCGCTCGGTGATATCCTCCATACCGAGCAGAATGGTCGTGCCGGCGCTGCCCTCATAGAACACCCGGCGGGCGTTCAGGCGTATCGTGCGTGATCCGAGGTCCGGGAACTCATGCTCGACTTCATAGCCCTCCATAACGCCCTGCTCGGGAATAATTTTTTCCAGCAGCACGCGAAGCTTTGGAATGTCCCATTGCCCGTCGCCCAACGCATAAAGAAGTCTGCCGTTGGTGTCCTCGGGGCTGACCTTGAATGCCGAATAGAAGGAGCGACTCGCGCCGATCACGCGAAGGCTTTCGTCGAGTACAAGAACGGGCTCGCGGACAGTGTCGACAATGCCCTGAGCGAGTGTCCATGCATCGGCGATGCCGGTGAATTGTTCCCTGAAGCCGGTTCCTTGCATAGAGCCCCCGCGAGGTATTTCCTCGCCGCAAACAGTGACTTGGATTGCGATGAACGATTTAGGTCGCGTGCCGGTTGGGGCAATGCCGAGATGTCCCAACCCTTGAGCGTGCGACTTATAACGGGGATGAGTCTGTATAAAATTGACCACTATTGTCCGGCGCGTGTGACGGTCATCGCAAGTGCGCTCTCGATCGCCGCGCGTTAACCGGCTGGACAGGGACGTACTTTACGGTGTTGTTACACGTCGAAGGAATTATGGAACGATTATGGTCGGACTTCGGACTTTGTTGCAGCCAGTGACGGAAATCCCCGCCAACGCCCTCATTGTGGTCGTCGATGACGATGTATTCGAGCGAATGGGCGCGTCCAGCATGTTCTTGGACGCAGGATACCGGGTGCTTGAAGCCGAAAATGCCGACGAGGCCCTGCAATTGTTCGAAACAAACGTCGCCATAAGGCTGCTTTTCACCGACGTCAGTATGCCCGGATCGATAAGCGGGCTAGATTTGGCCCATCAGGTTGCCGAGCGATGGCCGAGCGTCGGCATCATCGTGACGTCCGGCCGACCACGACCCGACAAGCTCCCGTTGAGCACGCTGTTTCATGACAAGCCCTATGAGCCGGTAGCCGTACTGCGGCAGGCGAGCGAAATGACAGCCCAGCTCGGGTAAGCCGTCGATTGACTGACGGCAGCGACGGCATTTTTCCTTGCGCTTTCCTTTGCGCTCGACCTTATGTCCGATGTCCGCTTTTGGGCCAAAAGCGGACATGACAACCCTGAAAACGTAGTGTCCGGCCTCACCCCAAAAGCAGATATTGAGGGACAGTTCTCAAACGTCCACGTTGGGCCATACGGGATGGCTGCGTCGGCCCAACGGGATTACCATCCGTGACACGTAGAAAGTATAATCACCTTGGGAGCAGGTATCGTGACAAGAATAAAGTCCATTATAGCGGGACTGCTTTTTTGCCTTATGACGGCCTGTTTCGCCCGCGCGCAAATGATGATCGACGTATCCCAAATCACCTGCAAGGAATTCATGACCAGTACGCTATTCGAGCCCGACCAAATCGCACTCTGGCTCCACGGCTACTACAACGGAATTCGCGGCAACACCGTGATCAATGTCAATGGCTTGCAGGATTATGAAGCCGCAGTGAAGCTCTACTGCGTGCACAATCAAGACGTGGCGGTTATGAAAGCCGCCGAAACCCTTCTCGGCACCGGCAAATAGCCACGCAGAGCGCAATCAACGTAAGGGCGCGGATCATGACAAACACAAATCTTATTGTGGCGGCATTGTTCTTCTGTCTTGTCGCCGCGCCACCTGCCTCCGCGCAAGTGACGCTCGACGTATCCAAGATCACCTGCAAGGAATTCCTGCACGACACAATTACCGTGCCCACCAACATCGCGTATTGGCTCAGCGGTTACTATAACGGCAAACGCGGCAGCACCGTGTTCGATGCCAATGCCTTGAAAGATGATGTGGGCGAGGTGGAGGATTACTGCCTGCGTAATCAAGACGTAACGCTCATGAAGGCCGTCGATACCCTGATCGGCGCCGGCAAATAGCTTTACAGTCTCCAGCGACCTTCGTTTTGGATCACTTGTTCGCCGGTTTGCTTACCTCGGCAAAGCCGCGAAGACCGTGCACCGATAAATCGATCCTATTTAGCACGGGCTGGTGCCGCGCCAACGCAGCGAGGCGCAGGCCCGCTCCGGCAATAAGCATGAGTGCGAACGGCAGATAGGTCAGCGGATACTTGCCGAGCCCGCCCGTTTGCAGCGGGGCGAGAATAAAATCGGCGGCGAAAACGAGGGCAATGTATTCAAGCGCAATCGTGCGGAATATCCGCCACAGGCGCGGCGCGAACAGGTCGCGAAGCCGCGGCAAGGAGAACAGCGCGAGGAGATAGGTGCAGAGAACTCCGACCCAGAACAAGATCATTCCGCCCGGTCCGGTTGTGACATAAAAGAGCCAGAGCACGAGCGAGACATGGACGAGCTGAGCCGACGCGAAGGCGAGGCCCAGTTCGCGCCCGCGGCCCGCCAATCCGCCAAGGCGCGGCCCAAACAGCGCCGCCATCGCGCCGCCGGAATAGGCGAGCCAAAACAGCAGAAAAGACCACCTCGCCGTTACCCGCAAGGCCAGCACGGTTCCGCGGTCTGCCGCACCGAATATGGCAAGCACGATCGCCGCCAATGCAAGCGCAACGACGAAGGCCGCCGCCATCCATGTCGACGCGGTGATCGGCCGCCAGCCGATGGCCCCGACCCCGAAGCCGCATCGCTCCAGAGCATGAGCCGATATGCTCGTTCTCATCACAGAATTTTCTATCGGGGCTGATGCGACCGTGTCACGACGCGTCCATCGTGACCATTTGCGACGCGATGCCAAGCCTGGACGGGAAGTTCGACAATCGCCGGCAATGGGTCATCGAGCGCAAAATTCGCGAAAGCCATCGATTTACGAAAACCCGACAGATAACCGCCCACCGTCTGTGCGCCGCGCGATATCTCTCGATATGCGGCGATGATATCGCGGCTCGCATGCATCCACGCCACGCCTGTCCTGGCGCGGCCGGGTGAGACGCTTTGGCCGAGCGCCTGTCGCCATGCCAAATAAGGAAAATCGACGCCGGCCAGGTTGCCGAGGCCGTTCCACGTCCAGAAACGTCCGTTAACGTCCAAAAGCTTATACCGCCGATCGCGCCGGTCGTACTTGAATTCAATTTCCACGATACCGGTGTAGTCGAGCGACTTCAGGAAGCGGCTGGCCAACTCTTCGACCTGATCCTGCTCGACAGTTTCGACGAACGTACTCGATCGGCCAAAATCGATCGGATGCTGCCGGGTCCTCCGGGCGACCAGCGTGGCGATCGCCTCGCCACGGTTCCACAGGCCGGCATACGAGAACTGCGCTTCGCCGTTGCCGGGAATCCACTCCTGGATGATAACGGCATCATTGCCGACGAGTGCCGCGGCGCGCTGATAAAGCGATAGCAGAGCGGCGCGATCATCCGCTTTCCAGGCCTTTGCACGGGTGAATTCGTTCGCGCCCTCGCGGCAGGCGGGCTTAAGAATGACCGGGAAGCGACAATTCAGCCGCTCGACGTCGCTCAAATCTCGCGGCACAAAATTCCAGGCGCAATCGATTCCCAGCGCAGTTGCGCGCTGATAGGTGAGGCGCTTGTCGTACATCCACTGGGCCGTCTCCCAACTCGCCGTCACTACGCGAAAGTGCCGTGCAAGCAATGCGTGGTTCTGCGCGATCATGCGCATATCCTCGTCGCCGGTTGCGAGCAGAACCCACCTGTTCAAACCGTATCGCTTGGCAATGTCGATGATCGAGGTAACACCGTCCTCGTGGGCGGCCCCAGGCCACGGAAAGCTGCGTTCGACATAACGTGAAAATCGCGGAATCGGATGATCGGCAAGCAGCCACACCGGAATGCCGTGGCGTCCGAGACTGCGGGCCACGCCGATGCTGACGTGAGCGCCGCCGACGATCAGCGCACCGGGCGGGCCGTTCGCATTAGGTGCGGCTAACGCTCGCGACTGAATGAAACTCATGATCGCTCACGCGCGGTGGCAAGCGGCCGTGGCGCTTCTTTTCGGATTGAGGCGAAGCCATTGTTGGCGGGGACGCGTAACGCGCGGCCGTGACCGATCGCCGATCGCGTAATGCGCCGCGCCGCAAATCCGGCGCCGGCAATAAAGCGCAGCAAAGGTCCGAAGCTCGCGACGGCGAAGGAGCCGACGAAATGCAGTCCGGCAACGTTGGATTCAAACCCGGCGGATAGAATGGGAAGACCGCCGTGTCGCGCAACGCGGCTGCGCAAGCGCGGATCGAGCATTTTCATTTTATCGACATCGATCCTATAGCCGGTTGCCAGCAGAACATGATCGACGCGCCGCGTGGCGTTATCCAACGTCAATTCGATACGATCGCCGTCGCGGCGCGCAGCCAGGATGCGGCAGCCTTGGCTGACCGGTACATCCTGCAAGCGGGATCGTAGATATCGGGCGGCGGTGGCGCGCAGGCAGTGCGTGTTCAGCCGATCGCGGGATTGTTCGGAAAAATGGCGGATGATGCCCGGCGCCTCGACCAGCCAATTGAACGGAAACGGTCCAACCTGCGACGGCGGAGTGAGCCCATCACCCAGCAAGGCATGCGCCGTCGTTCGCAAAATGCCGCGCCGGTCCGGGTCGCCGTTCCACCGGAGAGGCCCGCGGCAAATGATCTCTACATTGGCGCCCGCCTCATGCAGGAGAGCGGCCGACTCGCATGCGCTCTGCCCGCTGCCAACGACAACAACATGGCGTCCCCGGAAGCGGCCGGAATCCGTGTGTTCGCACGAATGACTGACCAGCGCGCTCGGCAGGCCGTCGAATTGCGCCGGCCGGTGCTCGTGATTGAGCAGGCCGGTCGCCATCACCACACGCTTGGCAAAAAAGCTTTCGCCGTCGTCGAGGACAAGGCGAAACCCGTCGTCGCGTGCGTCCACCTGCCGTACTGCCCGGGCGTCTAGATCCGGCGCCACGCGTTGCTGGAACCACATCCCGTAATCGATGAAATTTTCGACCGGCAGCCGGTCCGGCGGCGGCAAGCCGGCCTCGGCGAAATAATCGTCGAGCCGATAACGCTGTAGTGGGTCGGCAATATGTGTCGCAATCCAGGGCGAACGCAGCTTCATGCCTTCCGGCATATTTTGCCGCCAGAATGACATCGCCTCGCCGAACACGCGGATCGAAACATTCGCCGCGCGCAAATGCGCGGCCACCGCGAGGCCGTAGGGGCCGGCGCCAACGATGGCGACGTCACACTTTTCACCAGGACGGACGGTGTCGACAGCCATATTCATTATCGAAGCTCTTGGTGCGGACTGGATGTAGCAGTCTGCGCACCAAAAGATTCGACAGAAAGCCAATTAACGCTAACGACGGACGGCTCGTAACACTAACGACAGGTCGCGAAGCCTGCCCCGACGTCATGTCTCCGACGCCATCGCGATGTCGGTTAAGGACCGCGAATAGAGATTCGCTGCCTACAAGCCGGCGATCGCCTTATTGTAATAAGACAGATCGAAATACCTATCCGGTGCGGGAGGCTTGCCGCCCCATTGGCCTTCAATTTCAGCCCGTAGCTTCAGCACGTTCTTGAACCCTGCCATGTCGAATTGTGCATCCTTGCTGAAGCCCTCGGCTGGATCAGTGACGTAGGCATAGGCGCGCGCCGCGACTTCGGGCGGGAGCTTGACCTGATCGACTGCAAGTTGGATGGCCGCCGCCTTATTGGCGGGATCAAGCAGCCATCGCCGGCCTTCGATGATGGCCCTGAGGTATCGAACCAGCGCATCGCTGTTGGCCTTGGCCCATTCGCGCATGACGACCACGGAGCCAGCCTGGTAGGCACCAATTGATCTGGTCGCTGATCCGAGGTCCTTCATTCCTGCCGCCAAAAGGCGGAAATTGAATGGCACATTAATCACCGCGGCCGCCGCATGGTCCTTATCTTTGAGCAGGGCGTCGATGCGCTGGGTGGTTCCTCCGACCGAACTGACGGAGAAGTCGCCCCTGTCGACTCCGGCGTCCTTGAGCGCCTTGTATAGCAGGAGCGCATAAGCGGTATTGGGCGCATCAACCACAACGGTTTTGCCACGCAGGTCGGAAAGCGAATTGATTTCCGGCTGGGCAATGATGCGATTGAATCCGTTGTCGCCTCCAGTGACGATGATTGCATCCGCCTTATCGAGCTCGACCATGGCGACGGCGTTATCGGCCGCGGTGTGGATGATCTGAAAATCATTCTTTGCGAGGCCCTCGCGCTGGGCCTCCGAACTCGGCGTATAGATCAGGTCGACGGCAATGCCCTGCTTTGCAAACCGGTCTTCGTGTTGGGCCGCGAATATCGGATAGTTGGAAAGGCCGGGGAAAGACATCACCTTGAGGAGAATGGGACCTTGCGCCGCCGCTTCGTGCAATGAGCCTGAGGCAAGCGCCAGCGCGACGCTGCCACCTATGAGAACTTCACGTCGCGTCGATGAAGCATCCATGGTTTCCTCCCTAACTATTCACTGGCCAACAATTGTAGCCGTCACGGTTGCCGGTCAGTCCCCCACCACGCGCATTCCGCAGCCCGTTCATGTCAAATATAGATAGAATATAATCAGGGGCCGCCGCAGGCTGTGAATGTCGGCAACAAAAGCGGACGTGACGCGGGCCAAGCGTGATGTCTGCTTTTACCCCTCAAGCAGAAACCGCCCGGGCAATTACCGCGTCTTCGCTCCGGAGCACGTTGCCGTCAGCACGGCTTTGAACATATCGAACGACTGCACGCCCACCTGACAGGTGGTGGACGGATCGGGCGCGACGCTCACGATTTGACCGGCGGCGAGCGTCTGCTGTCTGCCGTTGATGTCGAGCGTGACGCCCTCATTGCCGGGCGCGCCGACCATGCCGACGGTCAAATGACCGTCGGCGACGATCAGCGATTGATTGGGAACGAGGTTGTAGGCGTTGTCCGAAGGCGTGATCGCGTGCAGCGCGGCCTGCGCCCTGTCGAGCTTGACCTGCAGGTCGGTGGCTTGCGCGCTGAGATCGTCGGCATGGGTTTTGAGCTTCTGGCTTTCGGCGCGGAGCTGCTCGATGGCGTTTTCGCGGCCACCCAGCTCGAGCGAGGCCAAATACCGGCCGTAGAGATGGCCGCCGACCAGGGTTGCGATAATGGTGAAAAGGCAGGCGGTGAGCACGACAAACCGCATCTCGGCCCGCAACACGCGCCACTGAGAGCGCTGCGGGGCACGGCCTGATCGCATCCGGTCGGTCACCATAATTCTCCGCTATTGTCCGGATTTTGTTTCGCCGGGCGACGTCAGATCCGCGCCGGCGCGCAAGGCGCCGGAAATTCGCGACATGATCGAGCGAACGCCGGGGACGTCGAGCGGGCCCGCCGAGGAAGCGGTGTTGTCCGTTTCCGCGGTCACGGTGGAGGGCGCCGCGCCGGCGGCTTTGTCCGATGCCGGCGGCGTCGCTTCGCCCGACGTTCCGGGCGGCGGCTTGGGTCCAGCCGGCGCGCCGTTGCCGTTCGGCAGCGGCGGCGGATTCGGCGGCGTGGTGGCGGCCGGGTTCGCCGGAGCGCCCGGCGCGATCGCTCCCGGGGCGGCGGTGGGTGCGGCGCCAGCTGTCGACATTGCCGAGAATGATCGGCAGGCCGTCCTTGCCCGAGCCGACGATCACGATCTTGGCGTTGGGCGACTGCGCCAGCATCAGCGTCGCCTCGATGCCGCGCCAGCGCAGATAGGATTCCGAAATCCCCTGGCTGACCGTTTTCTGGAACGCGGCGATGCCGTCCGCCTCGATCTGTTTGCGCTTGGATTCCTCGGCTTCACGCTGACGCGGAATTTGTACTCCTGGATCATGTAATACTGCTCGGTCTGCCGATTGATCGCCGCCACGATGTCGGGCGGCAATTCGATCGACAGCACAAGCGTGTCGAGGATTTGAATCGCGGCTTGCAGGAAGTCGTCGTAGTGCTTGGGATCGGGCTGCTCCATCGCCTCGGGCTGCACCAATTTGTTCAGGTTGGCCGCCAGGCTCCTTTGCGCGTTCTCGCGGATTTCCTTCTGGATCGGACTCGCGCGAGGTATAGACCTCTTGCGCCGTGTATTGCGAGATCACTTGCCGCGCCTGGCTACCGATTTCGGGGATCACCACCGAATCCAGATAGCCCGGACCGATGAATTTGTGCAGCACGGCGACGGAGTTGTGCAGAAGCTGGTAGCGCACGCTGATCTGCGCGGTCACGCTCACGCCGTCCTTCGAGATGGCGTTGTAGGTTTGCGTGGAGGATTGCAGCCGTAAATCGTAGAGGAACAACCTGTCCCACGGCCAGATCAGATGTAGGCCTTCCTCGCGGGCTTCCCGCGGGTCGAGCACGGTGCCGCGGCCGACCCAGCAAAAGCAGTAAAGATCGATGCCGTTGAAGCGCTTCCACAGCACGCCGACGCGCCCGCTGGGCACCGTGATGATCATGTACGGCCACAGCACCACGGTGGCGAGCATCGCCGCCAGCAGCAGGACCGAAACGCCCGGCAGATGGCGGATGAGATAGTGCCGCAATCGCCGGCTATGCGGCACCGGCGGCAGCTCATCGAGATACTCGGGATACTTCGCCATACGCCTTCCTCACCGACCCCCTATCATCAGCCCATTGCCCGCTCTTCGACAATACGGCCTTCGTCCATGCGGATGCGCCGCGCCGGCAAATGCAGCTCGTCGAGATAGCGGTCGTCGTGCGTGATCACCACGACGGTCGCCCCGGCCCGCATCATATCCGGCAGCAGTTCGTCATAGAATTTGCGGCGGAATTCCGGGTCCTGCTCGGCCGTCCATTCGTCGAGCAGCATAATCGGGCGCTTTTCCAGCAGGCTGACGATCAGGGCCAGGCGGCGGCGCTGGCCGCCGGACAGGTCGAGCGTGCGGAATTCGCCGTTCGACAGCGACGTCTTGTCGGACAGGCGGAACTGCGCCAGCAGGCGGGCGATTTCGGCGGTGTCGGCGTCCGGGATGCCATAGAGCCGCTGGAACAGGTGATAGTCGAAGAAAATCCCCGATATCAGCGCGCGATAATGGTCGCGGTTGGCGTCGTTGATGCGCATGCCGTCGAGCGTGACCTCGCCGGAATCGGGCGGATAAAGTCCCGACAGCACCCGCAAAAACGTCGATTTGCCCGAACCGTTGCCGCCGGTGATGAAGACAAGCTCGCCGGATTGCAGGGTGAAATCGATCGGTCCGATCTTGAACACGGTGTCGGAAAACTTGTCGACGTAGCGGAACACGATATTGTGCATCTCGATCCGTTCGAAACGCTGCGGCGCGGTGACTTCGAGCGGCGCCACGTCGACGACGGTATCCTGCAGCGCCGCTTGCAGCCGCGCGATCCGGTCGGCCGCGGTATTGGCGTTGAGCAGGATCGGGATCGATTGCACGAGGCCGAAACAGGCGCCGACCACAAACAGCAGTGCCGTGGTGGTCTTGGCAATGGACGCGCCGCCGAGCGAGTCGCTCAGATTCGGGGCCACGAACACCACCGCGCCGAGCAGGATGTACATCGAAATCTGCGTACTCACGATCATCTTGAAGGTTTCGGCCTGGGTGCGGATTTTGATGTTGGCCGCGGTCTTCGAGACGTCGATTGCGTCCTCGTACAGCGCGTCGCTGCGGGCGCGGTTGAGCCGCACTTCCTTGAAGCCGTCGAGGAAGTCGATCAGCCGATCGAACAGGCGGCGCTCCCACGCCGCCGATTCGCCCTTTTGCTCGGCGAGACGGCGATTTTTGTAGTGGAAGATCGTCGCCGCGCCGGCAAAGATAACGACGGTCAACAGGAACGCCGCCATCGACAGATAGGCGATATAAAGCCCGACGAAGAAAATCAGCACCGCGCCCTGCACGGTAAAGCACAGCATGTTGCTGGCCTGCGTGAGGATCGCGGTGTCGCTGGTCACCGAGGCGACGATGCGGGCGCGGCCGACCCGTTCCAATTCCAGAAGTTCGGAGCGCCTTATCAGATCCATCATCCGCGTGCGCAGCTTGTGGATGATGGCCTCGATCTCGGCGGTCGCCGTTATGGTCACGTATTGCTGTGTCTTCATGAACAGAAACAGCGCGATCAGAAAAAGCGTGGCCGACCACAATCCAGGCTTGCCGCCGCTACTGGTGTCCTGCACGCCGGTATTGATGGCGGCGAGGATCGAGGCGTTGCTGATGCCGCCGAGGCTCGACATGAGCAGCAGCTTCGGCATCGAGCCGTGCATTTCGCTGCGAACGAGCTGGAGAAAGGACATTCGTGCGCTGTCGCCCGTCTACATTCAACACGCGCCGCCGACGGCTAGAAGACGGATGCGCTTGCCGACAGTTACTCTACGTTGCGGCGACGCCATTCGACGCGCCGCGATGGGCCGGTGATGAACAGCACAGTCAGCACCACCAGTGGAGTCGTTAAAAGCGCGAGGAGGAATGTCCCCCAAAAACCCATGCGGCGATGGCTGCCGCAAAATCCGGTGAGCAGGCACACGAGTATGTAGACGATGACGGCTACGGCCATGGTACCTAAATCGAAACTGGGCGCGGTCGATGACTGTCACGCTTTAGGTCGAACGAAACCTCATCGGCTGGCGCAAGCCCGCGCGCCTTACGAACCGGATGATGCCGCCGTCCCGGTGGTGGTCGAACTCTTCGATCGCGAGTCCCACATTGCCTTCTGCGCCTTGACGAACTCGCGATAGTCCGGCGGATTGAAATCGAGCAGCGTGCCGCCGGATTCAAAGTGCTGGACGAAGGCCTTGCCGATGGCATAGGTGGCGCCGGCGGAGAGCACCGGCATGACAAATCCAGCGGCCAGAATATTGACGACCGGTATCGCCTTGAGCGCGCTGGCGGCGCCCATGCCGCTGGTCACCGGGATCATGGTACCGGCCAGCGCCGCGATCAGCGCTTTGCCGCGGTTTTGGGAAAACTCCACGTCGTAGATTTGCGACAGGCGGCGCAGCATCTGCACTTGCAGACCGCCGACGGCGAGAACGTCGACCACCGGCAGCGGGATCAGCCCGGCGACGCCGGACCAGATGGCGAAGCGGTCAACCAGCTTGCCGGCCTGTTCCTCTTTCGGTTCGGTCGGGTCTGATGTCGCAATGGCTTCGTCCGTGTCAGAGCTCGTGGAAGCACTCGGTTTTTGTGCCATGGCGTGTCCTTTCGTCATCCCCGGGGCTGGCGCGGCTCGCGGTCGAGCCGGGTTGAACTTATTTCATTGGCTCAATCGATGAGCGTTCAAAAAGGCTAGCATGGTGGGGAAGCGGTGCCAAGCACGGCCCCCGCGCCCGAATTTGCTGGCCCTGACGTTCACGGTCGCGTCACGTTTTGGCCGGCGGCAATGCCGGCGCGGCGATTTTTCTCGATCCCGAACCGTCGATTGATCCGCCGTCATGATCGCCGTAAGCGCGGCGGCGGTGGCGGCGGAAAATTCCGCGCGGCATCGAGGGCGAGCTTTGCAAATTCAAAAGCTGAGTGGCGCGCCCGAAGAGATTCGAACTCCTGACCCCCAAATTCGTAGTCTGGTGCTCTATCCAGCTGAGCTACGGGCGCGGCGGGTCGTAGCTATCGCCTTCGACCGGCGATGGCAAGGCGGCCCAATTAACCACTGCCGACGGCTAAAATTATGCATCTCCGCCCTGCCCGCCGTCGCCGCCGGCGTGGTCGGTGCCGGTGCCGACCGACGGCCCATGATCCTCCCGGCGTTCGGGCTTGACGCGCAATCCCTGGCGGAATCCAAAGATGAGAAATCCGACAATAAAGATTGTGCCGAGCACGCCGATAATTTGTGTCGCATCCATTGTCGATATGCCTCGTGCCTTAACCGTGCGCGCGGGCGCCGCGATGGGCGGCAAGCTCGACGGCGCGGTCGGGAATGGTCAGCCGCAGCGTCGCCCCGATCGTGCCTTCGACCAGGCGGATTTCGCCACCATGGGCGCGCACCAGCTCGGCGGCGATGGCGAGGCCAAGGCCGGTACCGCCGGTGCGGGTCGAGCCCTGGAACGCCTCGAACAGATGCGCGCGCGCTTTCTCGGAAAATCCGGGACCGGTGTCAGACACTTCGATCACCACCACGGAGCCTTCGCGACGGCCGGTAACGCGGATCTGGTCGCGGCCGGGATCGCGGTCGGCGCGGCTTTCGCGGGCCTGGCTTTCCATCGCCTGCACGGCATTGCGCGACAGGTTGAGCAGGATGCGGAACAACTGATCGTAATCGGCCTCGACGATGAGACCGCGCTCGACCGCACTGATCCACCGGATCGGCCCGTCGGCGCCGAGCCCGAGCGTCTCGTGCACCTCCTCGACCAAAGGCTCGAGCAGGATTTCGCGGCGATCCGGCGGCGGCTCCTGCAGCCCGCCATAGGACAACGTCGACTGGCAGAAGGCGATGGCGCGTTCGAGCGCGTGCATCAGCTTGGGCGCGAAACGCTGCACGCCGGGATCGGGAATCGTGGCGAGGCGGTCGGAGAACAGTTGCGCCGAGGCCAGCAGATTGCGCAGGTCGTGATTGATCTTCGACACCGCAAGCCCGAGGCTGGCAAGCCGGTTCTTGTGGTGCAGCGTCGAGATAAGCTCGGTCTGCATGGTCGCAAGTTCGCGCTCGGCGGTGCCGATCTCGTCGATGCGGCCGGACGGCACGATGACGCGGTCGGCATTCTCCGGATCGGCGCGGAACGCGATCAGGTTGGCGGTGACGCGGCGCATCGGGCGTACGAACATGTAATGCAACGCCAGGTAAACCAGCGCCGCGGTAATGGCGGAAATGACGACCGACAGAAACAGAATGTCAGCCGAATAGCGCAGCATCGCCTTGCGCAACGGCTGTTCGTCCATGACCAGCTCGATATATTCGTCGTTGCTGGTCGACGCGGGTAACGGTCCGACGACGCGCATGACGTCTTTTCTGGTGTTGCGCATTGTCTTGAACGCATCGACGATGGCGTCGACGTCACGCAGGTCGTGCAGGTCGTACACGTCGTTGATGGCGGGCGGCATGTCGTCGACCGCGATCATGCGGTGTCGCGAGCCCATCTTCATCGCCACGCCGCGTGCGCCGATGGAATTGAGAATCTGCTTGGCGAGCGCGTCCGACACGACGCCGTTCGGCGCGGCGTCGAGCACCAGCGCCGCGGTATAGGCGGTGGCGAGGCGGTCCTTGAGCCAGACGACGCGGAAATTGGCGACCGAAGGCACATAGATCAGCACTTCCGCGATCATCACGAACAGGATCGTGAGGACGAGGAGCTTTCCCGAAAGCCCAAATCGCGGCGTCCGGACCGGCTCCGGTCGCGCGGCGGTTTCATCGATCATGATCGAGCCTTGCCGCAATCCAGCCGTTTATCAGCCAAAACGACGCAGCCAGCCTATGATGCGCCGGACCAGCGGACTGGTCAAACCACGGGTGAAATAGGTCATCGCGGCGCGTTTTCCCACCTCGGCATAGGTCGGATACGGCACAATAACACCGGCGAGCGCGTCGATATTCAGTTTTTGGTTTATGGCGAGTGCCCAGGCGGCGATATTTTCCGTCGCGCCGGCGCCGACGATGGTGGCGCCGAGAATATCGCCCCGGCGGTCGGTGATGATCTTGATATGGCCGCTGGTCGCTCCGGTCGCCTGCGCCCGGTCGTTGTCGCGGTAAGAGGCGCGCAACACGCGGATGATGCCGGAATGCGCGCGCGCCTCGTCTTCGGTCATGCCGACCTGAGCCAATTCGGGATCGGTACAGATCACAGCCGGAACGGCATGGCGATCCGCATTGACCGGCGTGCGGAACAGCGCATTGCGGATCACCAATCCGGCGTGATGATTGGCGAGGTGCGCAAATGGTGGCGCGCCCGTTACTTCGCCGATCGCATAGACGTGCTTGTTGCTGGTGCGCAGCCGGCGGTTGACGGTGATGCCGCGGGGTGCGTAGTCGATGCCGGCGGCGTCGAGATCGAGCTCCTCCATGTTCGGGCGCCGGCCGGCGGCGACCAGGATGTGCGTGCCTTCGATCGTTTCCGTTACGGTCTCGCCCGCCAGCCGCGGTGACGATATCGACTTGCACGCGCGCGAGCGCGCGCCGCACCCGCGCGATCGTCACGCCGGCGCGGATGACGACGCCCTCGCGGGCGAGCGCGTCGAGCACGACGCCCGCGCATTCCGGATCCTCGCCAGCAAGCGGCGCCGCCGCTTCGAGCACGGTGACGTCGGCGCCGAGGCGGCGAAACGCCTGCGCCAGTTCGAGACCGGCCGCGCCGGCGCCGATGACGATGAGATGGCGCGGACAATCGGCAAGCTCGAACACGGTCGCGGCGGTGAGGTGCGGTGTTTCGGCCAGCCCCGGTATCGGCGGCAGTTCAGGCGACCCGCCGGTCGCGATCACGAAGCGGCGCGCCTTGACGTCGAAGCCGTTGACGGCAACGGTCTCGGCATCGCGGAAACGCCCGACGCCCTCGATAACGCGCACTCCGAGGCCATTGAAACGCTCGCGCGATTGCGCCGGCGCGACCGCGGCGAGCACGTCACGCACATGCGCGCGCACCGCGGCGAAATCGACGCCATAGCGCGCGCTCTTCACCCCGAAGCGTGCGCCGTCGCGATAGGCGTTGGCCCGCTCGGCCGCCGCGATCAAGGCCTTGGCCGGCAGCGTGCCGGCACTGGAGCTTGCACCGCCCATGCCGCCGTTTTCGATCAGCACGACATTGACGCCGAAGGCCGCTGCCGCGGCGGCCGCCGCGAGCCCGCCCGCGCCGGCGCCGATGACGCAGATATCGGGACGGATTTGTTGTCTGGTTTCGTGGCCTGCTTCAGTCGTTTGTTCCGTCATAATCAGCCTTTAGACCTGCCGCAGTCGCAGCGCCGTAATACCCATTCTATAGCGTTTGACGGGCCGGAAGGGGTTCCGTATAAGCCGCGCCAATATTGACATTGGAGCACGCCGTGAAACGGACCTATCAGCCGAGCAAATTGGTGCGCAAGCGCCGTCACGGTTTTCGCGCCCGCATGGCGACCAAAGGCGGCCGCAGAGTGCTCAACGCGCGGCGCGCACAAGGGCGCAAGAAACTGAGCGCGTAGCTTTAAGCGCGTAGCCGGACGCGGATCGTCCGGCATGCCTCTCA
Organism: uncultured Alphaproteobacteria bacterium; assembly: GCA_963742215.1. GTDB lineage: Bacteria > Pseudomonadota > Alphaproteobacteria > Rhizobiales > Xanthobacteraceae > BOG-931. Next base: position 91,025 of record CAVULJ010000009.1, on the reverse strand, counting down.
TCGAGCCCCAAAGTCGATCTCATGGAGCGGTTGAAACGCCGGACGGACTTTCAGGCTGCCGCCAAAGGGGCGCGGGCGCCGGCGAGCGGCTTTGTCTTGCAGGCGCGGTCGCGCGGCGACGAGGCCGCCTGCCGGGTCGGCTTCACTGTTTCGCGCCAGGTCGGCAATGCCGTCGAGCGAAACCGCGTGCGGCGTCGCCTGCGTGAGGCCGTCCGCCTCGCGCCGCAAGCCGTGCTTTGTGCCGGCCACGATTATGTGCTGATTGGGCGGCGGGCGGCGCTGCAAGTGCCGTTTGGCGACCTGGTCCGGGAACTCGATGCCGCGCTGCATCACGTTCATGGGTCGGCCAGCGGCGCCAAGGCCGCAACTGGTGCCGCGTCGGCGGGCCGCTTACATAAACGAGTGCCATCCGGTGCGGAGCCAAGCCGCCGCAACGGCACGGCCAATCGCACAGCGAAGAGAACCGACTGAATGGGCGCTCACAAGAACACCATCCTGGCGGTCGTGCTGTCGATTCTTGTCGTCGTCGGCTGGCAACTTTTGATCGGTTACCCGCAGATGGAGCGGCAGCGCCAGGAGGCGCAGCTCAAGCAGCAGGAGCCGTCGCAAGTGCAGCCCGGCGCCACGCAGCCGGGCGCGACGCAATCCGGGCCGGCTCCGGAAGCGCCGGGAGTGCCGAGCACCGCGCTGTCGCCGCAGGCGCAAGCGGCATCGCGCGAGGCGGTGATTGGGACAACAGCCCGCGTGGCCATCGATACACCGCGGCTCGGCGGCTCGATCGATCTGAGGGGCGGGCGTATCGACGACCTGACGCTGCAGCAATATCGCGAAACCATCGATCCGGCTTCGCCGCCGATCGTATTGTTCTCGCCGTCCGGCGCGCCGGACGCCTATTACGCCGAATTCGGCTGGGTGCCCGCCGCCGGCACCAGTGCGGTGATGCCGGGCCCCGATACGGTGTGGCAGCAGCAGGGCTCAGGCGCGCTCGGCATCGATCATCCGGTGACGCTCGCTTACGACAACGGCGCGGGCCTCGTCTTCACGCGCAGCATCGCCATCGACGACCATTATCTCTTCACCATCAGGGATACCGTCGCCAATAAAGGCGGCAACCCGGTCACGCTGTATCCTTATGCGCTAATCTCGCGCCACGGCGCCCCAAAAGTGCTCGGCTATTACATCCTGCATGAAGGCCTGATCGGCGTCATGGGCGACCAGGGCGAGCAGACCGAGACCTACAAGAAAATGGACGACAAGAAGTCGGAGACCTGGGAGGCGACCGACTCCTGGCTTGGTTTCACCGACAAATATTTTGCCGCCGCGCTGTTGCCCGATACCGATGCCAAGGTCACCGCGCGCTTCTCCGCCGGCGACGAGAACGGGCTGAAAACCTACCAGACCGATTATCTCTTGGCCGCGCAGACCATCGCGCCGGGCGGAACCGGATCGGCTGATGGGCGACTGTTCGCCGGCGCCAAGGAAGTCTCCGTCGTCGGCATCAATTTCCTCGGCGGCATCGATGGCGGCTATAACGCGGCCCTCGGGCTCAACCATTTCGATCTGTTGATCGACTGGGGCTGGTTCTACTTCATCACCAAGCCGATGTTTCTCGGCATCGACTATTTCTTCCATCTGGTCGGCAATTTCGGCATCGCCATCCTGATCGTCACGGTGATCGTCAAGCTGCTGTTCTTCCCGCTCGCCAACAAGTCTTACGCCTCGATGGCGAAGATGAAGGCGGTGCAGCCGCAGATGGCGATGATCAAGGAGCGTTATGCCGACGACAAGTTGAAGCAGCAGCAGGCGATGATGGAGCTCTACAAGAAGGAGCAGATCAATCCGATCGCCGGCTGCCTGCCGATCGCCATCCAGATTCCGGTCTTCTTCTCGCTCTACAAGGTGCTGTTCATTACCATCGAGATGCGGCACGCGCCGTTCTACGGCTGGATCCACGACCTCTCGGCGCCGGACCCGACCAACATTTTCACGCTGGGCGGCTTGATCCCGTTCGATCCGTCGATCATCCCGGTGCTCGGCGGCTTCCTGCATCTCGGCTTCTGGCCGGCGATGATGGGCGTGACCATGTGGGTGCAGATGAAGCTCAATCCGGCGCCGCCCGATCCGACCCAGCAGATGATCTTTAGCTGGATGCCGCTGATCTTCACTTTCATGCTGGCGAATTTCCCGGCCGGGCTGGTGATCTACTGGGCCTGGAACAACTCGCTGTCGGTGCTGCAGCAAAGCGTCATCATGCACAAGCACGGCGCCAAGATTTAGCTCTGGGACAATCTCAAGGCGACCTTCGTTCGGGCCAAGCCCAAGCAGCCGGCGGAGTAAAAGCGGAGATCCCGCCATCTTAATTCCTGCGTTCCGCTTTGCTCCAGACAGCCTACTCACTACTCACTTCGCATCACGCTGCAGCGCGTTTGGTCGTGCGCCGTGCCGATGTTCTCTTTATAGGCGGCAGCAGCAACTCGGCCGGAACATGGAAGCGGGCGCGAAGCCGCTGCACCATTGCCATGCTCAAACCCTTCTTACCGCGAAGAACCTCGCTGACGCGGCTTGGGGTGCCGAGGATCGGCACCATGTCGGCGCGGGTGAGACCGTGTTGATCCATAAGGTGGCGGATCAAGTCCGCGGTGCTCGGCCGCTGCCGCGGCCATTTGCTCTCCTCATAGGCGGCGATGATACGCGCTTGCGCCTGGAGTCTCGCAATGTCGCCTGAATCATTCGACTCCCAAAGCCGATCAACGAGCGCGCGAGCGCGGGCAAGCTCCGCAGCGCTATCGATCAAGATCAGTGTTGCATCCATCACACGGTCTCCGCATCGATTTTGTCGTACTCGGCATGAGTTCCGAAGAACCGGATCGCCAAAACGCCTGACTGATATTGAACGCGAGCGACCAAGCGGTAATCGTTTCCTTTGATGTTAAAGACAACCCGGCCGGCCTTGAGAATGCTCGCCTTCGGATACGACGCCTTCACATCCTCCGGGTTGTGCCACAGCGCGCGGCTCACGATGTCGAGCCAAGCTACATACTGCGATCGTGCCGCCTTAATTCCTTTATGCCCGGCGTGATCGGCAAGATAGTCTTCGATCAATTCCCTGCCGAACACGATCATCCATGCAGCATGACACGAAATTCCAAAAATTGGAAGGCACGGCCCCGCGGCAGAAGCCTGCTGTCGCCATGCGTCACATTTGCATTGACATAAGTCACCATTTCGGTTACACAGCGGCGAATCTCGCTCATGAAGGGCGCCGTCGGGAGGCAGGCCCGACGGTGGGGCGAGTGCGGTACCCGCGGGGCGGCCGGCCGCCCGGCGAAAGCCGCGGTGGAGCGCCGGGAGGCGCCGCGCGCCCGAAGCAGGTGGTTCGCGCAAGCGGATCGTTCTGTGGCGCGCGCCGCGCCCGAAGCGCGGGCGGGTGGTAACATCCGTTCGCGTGGCGCGGCCCAAGACCTTTGGCGCCTCCCGGCGCTCCATCTCCCCCCATTTGAAGGAGCTTTCTTGGGAATAGCTTGGCAAAACTCGGGCGCGTTCGCGCCGCGAGAACGATGACGCTTATCCTCCCCCGCTTGCGGGGGAGGCGGCGAGCGAAGCGAAGCCAGAGGGGGCCAGTGTTCAACGCTTGCGCAAGCCGCGGCCCCCCCTCCCTTCCCTCCCCTGCAAGCGGGGGAGGAAAAAGGGATGGACGCGGGGAAGGAGAATCAAAAAAACGGGAGGCCGAAGCCTCCCGTTTTAGGACGAAGACATTGGCCGGCGTTGCTGTCAGCCGCTCCAGCCGACGATGTCGAGCGAGACATGCGCCAAGCCGTCGGAGCCGATCGCCTGGGCGCTGGCCGGTGTGAGATCGATGATGCGGCCGGCGACAAATGGGCCGCGGTCGTTGATGCGGACCATCACCCACGCGCCGGTGACGTCATTGGTCACCCGCACCAGCGTGCCGAACGGCAAGGTGCGGTGTGCCGCCGTCAGCCAGTCGGGCGACGGTGTTTCACCGTTCGCGGTCAGCTCGCCGGAATAGGCGTTGACCGATGCAATTCCGGTTTCGGCCGATATCGTCATCGGCAGGCCGATCGTCGTGGCAAGTAGTGCCGAAGCCAGAAGGACGAGAGACGACGAAAGCCTGATCAGGCTGCCGCGAGCCATGTTGCACCTATTCGTTGTTGATGAAATTGGCCGACGCCGCCGTCAGCTTCGCCCGACCACTTCGAGCGTCACTTGCGCGAGGCCGGAAAAGCCGAGCGCCTGCGCCGCCGCGGGCGTCAGGTCGATCACGCGGCCGGCAACGAATGGCCCGCGATCGTTGATGCGCACCACGACGGAGCGGCCGGTGCGGTCGTTGGTCACCCGCACCAGCGTGCCGAATGGCAGCGTGCGGTGCGCCGCGTTCATCGCTGAGGGCGATGCCCGTTCGCCGTCCGCGGTGGGATGGCCGGCATAATTATAGACCGAAGCAATTCCGGTCTCCGCCGAGGCGGTCAGCGTAAGTCCGATAGTCGAAGCGATAAAAGCGAAAGCAAAGACAAGTTTTCCCGGGCTGTAACGAGCCATCATCTGCCTATTGAGTTGTTGAAGGGAAGGGTGATTCGACCCCGTGCCTGGAGCCGTGTGCGCTTTGACCTACGAAATGTGGTCATTGTGCGTCGCAACATCACATTGAGGGCTTTAGGCGAGACCGTGAAATCTATTTGGCATCAATGAGATGCTGGAACTATTCTGTAAGAGACTGCGGCAAAGGCATTATTCGCCGCGGCGCTCCTCAAGACCGACCATTCAAGCAAACGGCATGCGCGTCACGCATCGCGGCGTGGCCGACCTATGCAGCCGCTGGCAAAATTCGCGGCGCCGAAAATCGTTTGGATTTTAGGAAAGCATCCCGATCATGCCGCGGCGGTCGGCAGCACGTAGTCCTTGAATTGCGCGCGCAAGGCGGTCTTTAAAATCTTGCCGGTCGCGGTGTGCGGAATTTCCTTCACGAACACGACGTCGTCCGGCATCCACCAATTGGCGATCTTGCCGTCGAGAAATTTCAACAGCTCGCTTCGCGTCGCCGCCTCGCCGTCCTTGAGCACGACGACAAGCAGCGGCCGCTCGTCCCATTTCGGATGCCGCACGCCGATCACGGCGGCTTCCGCGACTTTGGGATGACCGACCGCGAGGTTTTCCAGCTCGATAGAGGAAATCCATTCGCCGCCGGACTTGATGACGTCCTTGGAGCGATCGGTGATCTGCATATAGCCATAGCGGTCGAGCGTGGCGACGTCGCCGGTATCGAAAAAGCCTTCGCCGTCGAGCACGCCGTCGGCTTCCTTGAAATAGCCGCGGGCGACCGATGGCCCGCGCACTTTGAGGCGGCCGAAGATCTTGCCGTCGCGCGGCAGTTCGCGGTTATCGTCGTCGGTGATTTTCATTTCCACCCCGAACGGCGGATGGCCCTGCTTCATCTGGACGTCGAGCCGGGCTTCGCCGACGAGCGCGGCGTATTCCGGCTTGAGCGAGCCGAGCGTGCCGAGCGGCGACATTTCGGTCATGCCCCAGGCATGGCAAACCTCGACGCCATAGACGTCCTGGAATTTTTGCGTGATGGCGCGCGGACAGGCCGAACCGCCGATCACCACTTTGTTCAGATACGGCAGTTGCAGATTGTTGGCTTCGAGATGCGCAAGCAGCATCAGCCAGACCGTCGGCACGGCGGCGGTGAAGCTGACGCGATAGTCATCGAGCAGCTCGTAGATCGAGGCGCCGTCAAGCTTGGCGCCCGGCAACACCATGGCGGCGCCGACCATCGGCGAGGTCAAGGCGAGACCCCAGCAATTGGCGTGAAACATCGGCACCACCGGCAAGATCACGTCGCGCGAGGCGACGCCCATGGCGTCGGGTTGCGCCGCCATCATCGAGTGCAGCACGTTCGAACGATGCGAATACAGCACGCCTTTGGGATTGCCGGTGGTGCCGGAGGTGTAGCACATGCCGGCCGCGGTGTTCTCGTCGAACAGTTTCCAGGCGAAGTCGCCGTCGACCTCGGCGATCCATTCCTCGTAAGCCACGGCGTTTTTCAGCGTGGTCGCCGGCAGGTGCGCGGCGTCAGTCAAAACCACGTAGCGCTCGATCGGCCGCAGCCGGTCGGCGAGCTTTTCCAGGATCGGCAGAAAGGTGAGATCGACCAGCATCACGCGGTCTTCGGCGTGATTGACGATCCAGAGGATCTGGTCGGGAAACAGGCGCGGATTGATGGTGTGATAGATCGCGCCGATGCCCATGATGCCATACCAGGCTTCGAGGTGGCGCCAGGTGTTCCAGGCCAGCGTCGCCACGCGGTCGCCGTGCTTGATGCCGTCGCGTTCAAGCCGCTGCGCCACCTTAAGCGCGCGGCCGCGGATATCGGCATAATTGGTGGTGTGAATCGGCCCTTCGACCGAGCGCGAAATCACCGGCCGCGCGCCGTGATTGAGCGCGGCGTGATCGATGATGCGATGGCACAAAAGCGGCCAATCCTGCATCAGGCCGAGCATGCTGTTCCTCCCGCGACAATGCTTTGGACCGCCGCCGGCTCGATCCGGCTGTGTTTGGCCCAAGGTCAACTCCGAAATTAACCTCATGTCGCGGCAAGGCAAGCTCCCTTCTTTGGCCAAAATTGCCGCCGCTTGAATGCGGCCCGGCAGATAGCCTAAGCAGGTGGGTGTGAGGGGTCTTGTTATCATCGTCGCGTTGGTCTGCGCCGCCGGCAATGCGGCGGCGCAAGGCAGCGTGCAAACCGGCGCCCCGGCCGTTGCCGCGCCGCCGGCGAAACCGGCTAAAGCCGCGCCTGGCGCGCCGCGCCGGCCGCACCCGCTGCCGGTCGTCATTCCCCAGCAATTCGCGCCGCCGCAGGAGGAATATGCCTCGTTCCCCACCGCCGCCGCAGCCGCCGCGCCGGCGACGCCGTCGGCCTGCCAGCTTCGGCTGGCGAAGATCGCGGTCTTTCAAGCACTGCCGGTGCTGGTCGGACCCGGCGACTGCGGCGCCAGCGATGCGGTGCTGATGGATACCGTCATCTTGCCCGATCAGAGCAAGGTCGCCGTTGCGCCGCCGGCGACTATGCGCTGCACGATGGCGGAGCAAGTCGCGCACTGGGTCCGCGACGACGTCGCACCGTCATTGAAGGACCAGCCGCCGCTGCGCGGCCTCGATAACTTCGATTCCTATTCTTGCCGCGGTCGCAATAACATTCGCGCCGCGCAACTGAGCGAGCACGGCAGAGCCGACGCGCTCGACGTGCGCGATTTCAAGCTCGCCGACGGCCGCGAGCTCGGCCTGACCGATATGAATGTCGACAAGGACTGGCGCAACGGCATCCGCCAAAGCGCCTGCGCACGGTTCTCGACCGTTCTCGGTCCCGGTTCCGACGGCTATCACGAAGAACATATCCATCTCGATCTGGCCGATCGCAACAACGGCTACAAAGTCTGCGAATGGGATGTGCGCGTCCCGCCGCCGCCGGTGCAGGCCGAAGCCGCGACGCCGCCGGCCGATGGCACAGCGCCACAGGACGGCGCTACATCGGCGCAACAGGAGATCGCACCCATCCCGATCGATGAGGTGCCGTTGCCGCGGCCGCGGCCTAAATTGGCTGACAATGGATCGTTGAAAAAATCAGGTGGCAATTGACGCCGAAAAGGGAGCCCGGCGTCGCGCCGGGCTCGCTCTTCCTTCACGCGGGCAGCCGTCTGTCGGCGGCCCCGGCGAAAGACATCAGTTGCCGTTCTTCTTGATGATGACGGTCTTGTCGTGGTCGTGATCGTGATCGTGGTGATGATGATGCTGACCAATCACAATGAGCGGATCGGCCGTCGCGCTCGCGGCAAACGGAACCGCCGTCAAGCCCAGCACCGCGAGCGCCGCAGCGGATAGAATCAACTTACGCATCGTATTTCCTCCAACTGGTGTTTCTAACTAAAGACAATTCGCGCCGGGAAAAACCGTTCCGGAGAGAGTTCTGAACGGCTATTCAGGCTGGTTTTGTGCCTGCTTTGACGGCGAGGTTCCAACGCGGCCACAATAGCGGCTGCGCCATGCGCAACGGATCCGTGACCCGACCAAAGGATTCTAATGCCCCCGCTCAGCAATCTTGCCGCCCGCGACATCGAAACGCTGGTGCACCCCTACGTCAATCTCGCGCGCTTTCGCGAGACGGGGCCGCTGGTCATCGAGCGCGGACAAGGCGTCTATGTCTACGACAGTGACGGCAAGCCCTATATCGAGGGCATGGCGGGGTTGTGGTGCACGGCGCTCGGCTACGGCAACGAGGAACTGGTCGACGCCGCGGCGGCGCAAATGCGCAAATTGTCCTTCGCCCATCTGTTCACCGGGCGGAGCCACGATCCGGCAATCGAACTTGCCGAGAAGCTCAAGGAGATCGCGCCGGTGCCGATCTCCAAGGTGTTCTTCTGCAATTCCGGATCGGAGGCGAACGACACCCAGGTCAAACTCGTCTGGTACTTCAACAACGCGCTCGGCCGGCCGAACAAAAAAAAAATCGTCAGCCGGATGAAGGCCTATCACGGCGTCACCGTGGTTGCGGCCTCGCTGACCGGATTGCCCGGCAATCACCGCGACTTCGACCTGCCGCTGCCGGGCTTTCTGCACACCGCCTGCCCGCATCACTATCGCTTCGCGCAAGCGGACGAGAGCGAGGAGGATTTTGCCACGCGGCTTGCCGCCGAGCTCGACGCGCTGATCGTCCGGGAAGGCCCGGATACGGTTGCCGCCTTCATCGCCGAACCGGTCATGGGCGCGGGCGGCGTGATCGTGCCGCCCAAGACCTATTTTGAGAAAATCATGCAGGTCTGCGCCAGGCATGACGTGTTCATGATCAGCGACGAGGTCATTTGCGGCTTCGGCCGGCTTGGCACGACGTTCGGCTGCAAGACGCTCGACTTCGCCCCGCACTCGATCTCGATCGCCAAGGCGCTGTCGTCGGCCTATCTGCCGATCGCCGGCGTCATGATTCCCGAACCCATGTATCAAGCGCTGCTGACCGAAAGCAAAAAAATCGGCGTGTTCGGCCACGGCTTCACCTATGGCGGCCATCCGGTTGCCGCCGCGGTCGCGCTCAAGGCGATCGAGATTTATACGCGCGACCGTATTTTCGCCAAAGCCGCCGAACGCGCGCCGCAATTCCAGGCGCGGCTGAAAGCGCTCGGCGAGCATCCGCTTGGTCGGCGAAGCGCGCGGGCTCGGCATGATCGGCGGCGTGGAGTTGGTTGCCGACAAGACCGGCAAGCGCCCCTTCGATCCGCAGCACGGCGTCGGCGCCCGCGCCGTGCAATTCGCCGAAGCCGAAGGCTTGATCGTGCGCTCGGTGCTCGGCGACGTGCTGACGTTATGTCCACCGCTGATCATCAGCGCGGCGGAGATCGACGATTTATTCGACCGCCTCACGCGCGCGCTCGATAAAACGCTCGATTGGGTGCGGCGTGAACGCCTCGCGCATACGTGAGCGATTGGGCTACAATCCCCGTGCGGGATGAAGACTCCATTCACCATTCGCGCGCTATGAGACTGCTTTGGCTCCGGCGGTTTTGAAGGCTTTGATGGCTTTAATCGCAGCGGATGGCGATGACGAAACAGCGCGCGGCGCGCGGCCGCGCGTCACGCGGCGCCGTTTGCTGACCGGCGCTGTGGGCCTCGTCGGTCTGGCCGCGTCCGCGACCGGCGCCTATGCCGGCGCCATCGAGCCGCTTGGCCTCATCGTCACGCCCTACACGCTCAATCCGCCGGGCTGGCCGGCGGGACGCAAGCTCACCATCACGGTGATCGCCGATCTGCATGCCGGCGGCCCGGACATGATGCTTCCGCACATTCGCCATGTGATCGATACCGCGAATGCGCTGCAATCCGACCTCGTTGTGCTGCTCGGAGATTTCAAGGCCTGGTACAGCTTCAAGACCGAACCGGTCGACGATCCGATCTGGGCGGAACAACTCGCACGGCTTAACGCGCAGCTCGGCATCTGGGCGATCCTCGGCAATCACGACTGGCGGCATGACATCGTCGGCGTGCGGGCCGCGCTCGCCCATGTCGGCATCCCTTTGCTCGAAAACGACGCCGTTCTGCTTGGCCCGGCGGGACGGCAATTCTGGCTGGCGGGCTTGGGCGATCAGCTCGCGCATCGGATCAGCCGCGGCAAATTCCGCGGCGTCGACGATCTGCCGGGCACGCTGGCGCGTGTCAAAACCGACGATCCGGTGCTGCTGCTCGCTCACGAGCCCGACATTTTTCCCGCAGTGCCGGAGCGCGTGTCACTGACGCTTGCCGGCCACACCCATGGCGGCCAGATTCGCCTGCCGCTACTGTGGCCGCATTTCGTGCCGTCGAAATACGGCGCGCGGTTTGCCTATGGCCACATCATCGAGCAGGACCGCCACATGATCGTCTCCGGCGGGCTCGGCACCAGCATCGTGCCGGCGCGGCTCGGCGTGCCGCCTGAAATCGTGCACGTCACGCTTGGGGCATGATCCCGAAAAGTGAGAACCGGCTTTGGGATAAGATCATGCTCGAAAGAGTCATGGTCGCCCAAAAAGAGTCATGGTCGCCCAAATTGAAACGGCGCCGGACAAGCCGACGCCGTAATCGCTAAAACCTCAAGTCAGTTCAGTATGGCTTCTCAGTATGGCTTCGCCGCGGCGGCGTCTGCGCCGGCAACCTGCGGGCTAAACGGCGCGTCGCCCTGCTTCGGCGCCAGCACCACGACGATAGTGCCGAGCTTCACGCGATTGTAGAGGTCGATCACGTCCTCGTTGGTCATGCGGATGCAGCCGGAGGAAATGGCCTGGCCGATATATTCCGGCTGATTGGTGCCGTGGATGCGATACAGCGTGTCCTTGTTGCCGGAATACAGATACATCCCGCGTGCGCCCATTGGATTATGCGGGCCGCCGGTGACAAAGGCCGGGAACGGGCCAAGCCGCGCCTGCTCGCCGGGAGTAGGAGTCCACGGCGGCCATTCTTCCATGCGGCCGACCTTGGCGATGCCGCTCCACACCTGCGCCTCTTCGCCAACCGCGATGCCGTAGCGGATCGCCTCGCCCTTCGGCAGCACGTAATAGAGGAACTTGCTGTCGCTATCGACGACGATCGTGCCGGGCGCTTCCTTGCGGGTGTAGTCGACGATGTGGCGCTTGTAGGCCTCGGGGATGGACGCCTGCGCGTAAGGCAGATTGGACATCAATTGTTTGTCGCGCGTGTTCCAGCCGACTTGCGACGCAGGCTCAAGCGTCTCCTGCATGCAGCCGCCAAGCGCCAGCCCCGCAATTACGAATGCAATCACCCGCATCGTCATAACGCGCCTACTTTTCCGTCCACCCTGCGCCGCCCCGGCTCGCGATAGTGAATCCCAATAACCTAAACCCTCGGGATCATGCCAGACGTTAAGAGGTTTCGACCGCAAGGTCGGCGCCGAGTGTTGCAGGAATGCCGCAGTCGCACTGATCTCCGTGGATAACCAGGCCTCAATGGCCGCCAGTTCCTCACGTAGTCGCCGGCCACTATGCCAACGACACATTAAGCAAGGGTTTACCACGTTCGGTACAGGTACCCCGAGGGCTGTAACTGGCTTGGACGGCTCGAAATGTCACGGCAACGCACGTTTTGTCGCCCATTTCCGCCGCACTCGCCGCTCAGAATTTGGTCATCGCTCACAAGGGAAGGAAACGGGGTTCCATAATGAAAAAAGTCACTGCCAAAATGGCCAAAAAGACCACCAAAACCGCTCAAAAGACCAAGGACACGGGCAACACAAGCAAGATTGGCGGCGAAGGGGCCGACCTTGCCCACCGTTATCGGCAAATTGGAATTTCGGCGGTGGCGGCAGCCGTGCGCTACCAGGGCGTCGCCAAAAACCCCGCTTATGCGCCGGTGGCGACCGATTGGCGCGACTGGACCGAAGACGCGGCCGCCTGAAGCTGCTCCACAGCGATTTAGGACGATCGATTTTGACTGGCTGATGGCGATCCGCGGCGCATGATCGCGCGTCAGCCAGACTTCAGCTCATTTGGTTCCACGAACGCCGACAAGACTTGCAACACTTGCGAGACTTGCAACAAGACTTGAATGTCCGACGTGGCTACATTGCCGGCCGGATGGATGGATTTTCCGCAACTGAAATCGAAGCCGGCCGCCGGCTGTTTGCCGGCGAATGGGGCTTTGTGTCGGCTGCAAGCTCGCTGTCCTCGCTGCCGCCGCAGGCGGGCCCCGAAATAGCCTTCGCCGGCCGCTCCAATGTCGGCAAATCCTCGCTCGTCAACGCGCTGACCGGCCGCCGAACGCTGGCGCGCACCTCCAATACGCCGGGCCGCACCCAGAACCTGATCTTCTTCGGCGGCCCGCATCGGCTGGTGCTGGTCGATATGCCGGGCTACGGCTACGCCGCCACGGCCAAGAGCAAAGTCGTCGCCTGGACCAAGCTGATCCAGGACTATCTGCGCGGGCGCGCCACGCTCGCCCGCGTTTATGTGCTCATTGATGCGCGCCATGGGCTGAAACCCGTCGACGACACCATTCTCGACACGCTCGGCCAGGCCGCCGTCAGCCATGAGATCGTGCTGACAAAATGCGATGAGGTCGGCGCGGCGGCGCTGAGCGAGCGCATCGCGACCGTCAAGGCGGCGATGCGGAAAAGACCGGCGGCTTTTCCCGACCTGATCGCGACCTCGGCGCATGGCGGCGCCGGCATCGAGCAATTGCGCGCCGCGATTGCCCGGCTGCTGTCGGAACGTGCCCGCTGACGCGGCACAAGCATTGTGGTTAGGCCGGCGCGCGGCTATTTAGACAGCGCCAAAAGTCCGGAAGACAAAGCCAATGAACACGAGCGACCCCGTCAGCCCCGAGGTGCAGGCCCGCGTCCTGTCGGAAGCCCTGCCCTATATGCAGCGCTACGACGAGGAAACCGTCGTCATCAAATACGGCGGCCACGCCATGGGCGCGGAAAATCTGGCACGCGAATTCGCCCGCGACATCGTGCTGTTGGAGCAAATCGCGATCAATCCGGTCGTGGTGCACGGCGGCGGTCCGCAAATCGAGGCCATGCTCAAAAAAGTCGGCGTGCAATCACACTATGCCGCCGGCCTTCGCATCACCGACGAGAAGACGCTGGAAATCGTCGAGATGGTGCTCGCCGGCTCCATCAACAAGCAGATGGTCGGCTACATCAACGAGGCCGGCGGCAAGGCGGTCGGACTGTGCGGCAAGGACGGCAACATGGTGATCGCGCGCAAGCTGACGCGCACCGTGATCGATCCCGATTCCGCAATCGAGAAGGTGGTCGATCTCGGCTTTGTCGGCGAGCCGGACAAGGTCGACACCACCGTGCTCGATCAGATCCTCGGCCGCGAGCTTATTCCGGTTCTGGCGCCGGTCGCCGCCGCGGCGAACGGCGGCACGTTCAACGTCAATGCCGATACGTTTGCCGGCGCCATCGCCGGCGCGCTCAAGGCAAAGCGTCTCTTGCTTTTGACCGACGTGCCGGGCGTGCTCGACAAATCCAAGCGCCTGATCAAGGAACTGTCGGTCGATGACGCGCGCAAGCTGATCGCCGACGGCACCATTTCCGGCGGCATGATCCCGAAAGTCGAGACCTGCATCGATGCGCTCGACCGCGGCGTCGAAGGCGTCGTGATTCTCGATGGCAAAGTGCCGCACGCGGTGCTGCTCGAATTGTTCACCGAGCTCGGTGCCGGCACGCTCATTCACAGTTAACTGCCGGCTCGACAGTCGGGCGCGGCCCGGGCTAAAAATGCGAGGCAAACTTCGCGCTTTGGAACCCAAGGCAGCGAACGACGAGGCGATGCCATGGCCGACAACCCGAAATACGACATCCTGCTTCGCGGCGGGCGTGTCATTTGCCCAGCGTCCGGCATCGACGGCATCCGCGATGTTGCAATTCGCGACGGCCGCGTCGCAGCCATTGAAGCGACAATCCTTCCTTCAAGCGCGAGCGAAACTATCGATGTTTCCGACAAGCTGGTATTGCCGGGCCTGATCGACACGCACGCCCACGTTTATCAATACGTCACCGGCCGCTTCGGATTGAATCCGGACATGGTTGGCGTGCGCTCGGGCGTCACCACCGTGGTCGATCAGGGCGGCCCCTCCTGCATGACGCTGCCGGGTTTCCGCAGCTTCATTGTCGAGCCGGCCGAGACGCGGGTCTATGCGTTCCTCTCTACTTATCTCGTTGGCGGTCTTGAGGGTCATTACTACCCCAATCTTTACAGCCCGAACGGCGTCGACATCGACGCCACCGTGGCGTCCGCCAACGCCAACAAGGACATCGTGCGTGGCATCAAAGGCCATGCCGAGATCGGCGGCTTTGCGCGCTGGGGCATCAAGGTCCTGGAGATGTCCGCGGAGATCGGCCGGCGTGCCGACCTTCCCCTTTACGTGCACTTCGGCACGCTCTGGGGATTGCCCGAGAGCGGCGCCAACGGCGAAGATGCCGATACGATCCTGGAGCGGGTCATCCCGAAGCTGCGCCCCGGCGACATTCTGGCCCATCCGTTCACGCGCCATCCCGGCGGCTTCGTCAATCGGCGAGGCGAAGTTCATAGTGTCATTCGCGCCGCGCTCGACCGCGGGCTCAAGGTGGACGTCGGCCACGGCAGCCATTTCTCCTATCGCATCGCGCGCAAGGCGCTCGATGCCGGCGTTGTCCCGCACACGCTGGGCGCCGACATGCACGGTTACAACACCGAAGTGCCGGCTCCCGCGGGCACGCCCGAACAGCACTACGACGACGAGAACCATCCGTTCCGCGGTCAGGCTCGCTTTAGCCTGACGCAGGCAATGAGTTCGATGATGGCGCTCGGCATCCCGCTCGAAGAGGTGGTGCCGATGGTGACCTCGAACCCTGCGCAGATGCTCGGGCTCGCCGATCGTCTCGGCGCGCTCAAGCTCGGCTTTCCGGCCGACGTGTCGGTGCTGTCGGACGATCGCGGCCGCTTTATTCTGCGCGATAACGAGAACACCAAGGTCATCGCCGAGCGCCTGTTGCGGCCGGCATTCTGTTTGCGCGCCGGCAAGCGCTTCGACGCGAATTCGCCGATCCTGCCTCAAGCCATCGCGGCTTAGAGGTGCGCGGCACCGGCACGTTCATTCACGGTCACAGCTAGTTTCATGTTTCCGCTGGCTCCGGGAATTGCGGCGGGTACCGCGCTCGGCATATCCGACGTGCTGGCGAAAATGGTTCTCGCCACCGGCTGCGACGTACTCACGATGCTGTCGTTCCGCAGCGTCATTGGCCTCGCATTCATAGCGATTTGGCTTCGCATCGGCTCGAAGCCGAAAGCCGACACCCGCGCGCGCTCGATTGCGATGGGCGTCGGCATCGTTTTCGCCGGCCTGGTGTTTTGCCTGTTCAAGTCAATCGAGGCGATCGATGTCCCGACGGCGATACTTTCTTACTTTGTCTATCCGCTATTGACCGGGCTTGCGGCCTCGCTGTTCGGTCTCGAACGACTGCGATGGCAGGGAGTCGTGTGTGCCATCGCCGCATTTTTCGGTCTCGCGGTTATGATCGGCGCGCACCCGGTGGGCCTCGCCTTCGCGGGCGTCGCTTACGCGCTCGCCGCGGCCTGCTGCCGCACCGTCATACTCCTGGTCACTCGCGCTTATCTCGCCGGCACCGACGCGCGGCTGACGACGTGGTACTCGCTGATATCGTCGACGGTTGTGTTTATTGCCTTGTCGCTCGGAACGTGGACCTGGAACCCGCCGCAAACGTCGACGGGCTGGCTGGCCTTGGTGGGGATGAGCATCGCTATCACCGCCGGCATCCTCTTCCTGTTTGTATCCACCGTGCGCATCGGGCCGTTCCGTACCGCGCTGATCATGAAATCTGGAGCCGCTGACGGCGACGATCATGAGCGCGCTGCTGCTGGGCGAAGTCGTCACGCCGGTCCAGGGAACTGGCAGCGCCATCATGCTGGCGGCGCTGGTGGCGTTCCAACTGTGGCGGTGAGACGTTTGCCGGATCACCCGACGCCAATGTTCCGATCAAGTGCAGTTGATCCGAATCATTGCACTGTGCCACAAACCGGTCGGGTTTTGCGCCGGACCTTTCGCCGGTATTCACAGAACATGACCGTAATAACGTGGTGAGGATGGAACCATGCGCGGGCTCCATAACAGCTCCTTCGATCCGCAAACGCTGGTGATTCTCGAAGCGGCGTTCGACGAAGCGTGGCTGACGCTCAAGGCCATCGGCAACACCACGGTGCGGCCGGACGAGCTGGCGCGCTGCGTGCTCCGCCTCGCCATGGACGGCGAGCGCGATCCGGTGCAGTTGCATGACGGCGCGCTCAAGGGTCTCATCCCGGCGACTGCGTGGCGCGAAGCCGGTTAAGCTGAAACTTACGATTTCATCAGGAATGCGCGGCGAACAAAGCGAAGCCGGCGACGACGGCGCCGGCCAGCGTGCCGGCGAGCAATGCAAACATAAATGGAATAGATTTACGCAAAATCCTTCGCATTGATCGTCCCTGCCGCGACGGCATGTTCACTTCAGCATGATCTTTGCGGGAAGCCCGTTTCCATCCCCGGATCAAGTCCGGGGACAAGCTTTTTCCGGAGCATGCTCTAAATGATTCGATGCGGATCAGCGCCTGCTTCGCTATGAACTGTGGCAATAACGAGTCGGCAGCACGAGTCGGAATGATGCAACAGTCCGCGCGCGACTTCGGCAAACCCGGTTTCAAGCATGTCGAGACTTGGGTCTTCGACCTCGACAATACGCTCTATCCGCATCACCTCAATCTTTGGCAGCAGGTTGACGAACGCATCCGCAACTACATCGTCGGCATGCTCAACGTCACGCACGACGAAGCCTTCCGAATGCAGAAAGACTATTACCGCCGCTATGGCACGACGTTGCGCGGATTGATGGAAGAGCATGGTCTCGAGCCGGACGAGTTTCTCGACATCGTGCACCAGATCGACCGCTCATCGCTGCAGCCCAACCCCGCACTCGGTGCGGCGGTCGAAAAGCTGCCCGGCCGCAAATTCATTCTCACCAACGGCACCCGCCATCACGCCGAAGACGTGATGCGGCGTCTCGAAATCGACAGGCACTTTGACGACGTGTTCGACATCAAGGCGGCGGAGCTCGAGCCAAAACCCCGCCCTTTGGTCTACGAGCGCTTTCTCGCGCGTCATAACGTCGATCCGGCGCGGTCGGCGATTTTCGAGGATCTCGCCCGCAATCTCGAAGTGCCGCATGCGCTCGGCATGACGACCGTCCTCGTCGTGCCTGAAGGCGCCCGCGTCGTGCTGCGCGAAGACTGGGAGCTCGCCGGACGCGATGCCGCGCATGTCGACCACGTCACCGACGATCTCGCCGGATTTTTGCGCGGCATCGCCACGCGAGGTCAAAGCGGCTAGCTTGGTTCTCAGAGATAGCCGGCCAGAACGCCGATATGCCAGGTGACGGGAATGAGCGCCGCCGTGATCGGGCCGGCATCCCCGCGATAGGCCCAGCGCACCTGATTGTCGCCCCGCAGCACGCCCAAGCCGCCATAAATGGTCGCGTAGATCAAAAGCCAGAACGCCAGCTTGTAGTAGGCCAGCCAATAGAGGACGCCCGCACTCAACCCGATACCCATCGTAATCATTGCATGTCCCTTGATCCCTGCACCGGCAATCGAGCCATGCAAAAAAGGTTCCAGTTTGGGCGCCGGCCGCGCTCCTTGACATCGCCCAAGCCCGCCCCGACAAACCGCGCAGCAGGGACCCGTCTTATGTCTGCCGGTACGGAAGATCTGGCCAAAACGGTCGATGCCGCGTTCGAGCGGCGCGATGAAATCGGGCCAAAGACCACGGGCGCGGTGCGCGAGGCGGTCGAAGCGGCGCTCGATCTGCTCGATCGCGGCGCCGTGCGGGTCGCCGAACGGGGAAGCGACGGCGTCTGGCAGGTCAATCAATGGCTCAAGAAAGCCGTGCTGCTGTCGTTTCGGCTCAACGACATGAGCGCGATCGGCGGCGGACCGGGCCATGCGGTATGGTGGGACAAGGTACCGTCGAAATTCGATCACTGGGACGAAAGCCGCTTTCGCGCCGCCGGCTTTCGCGCGGTACCGGGCTGTGTGGTCCGCCGCTCGGCTTACATCGCGCCCGGCGTGGTGCTGATGCCGTCATTCGTCAATCTCGGCGCCTATGTCGACGCCGGCACCATGGTCGACACTTGGGCGACGGTCGGCTCCTGCGCGCAGATCGGCAAGCACTGTCACATTTCCGGCGGCGCCGGCATCGGCGGCGTGCTCGAACCGCTGCAAGCCGGGCCGGTGATCATCGAGGACAATTGCTTTATCGGCGCGCGCTCCGAAGTCGCCGAAGGCGTCATCGTGCGCGAAGGCTCGGTGCTGTCGATGGGCGTTTTCATCGGCGCTTCGACCAAGATCGTCGATCGCGACAGCGGCAAGGTGCTGCAAGGCGAGGTGCCGCCCTATTCGGTCGTGGTGCCGGGCACGATGCCGGGAACGCCGAACCAGGCCGGCGCGGCAACGCCTAGTCTTTATTGCGCCGTCATCGTCAAACGCGTCGACGAGAAGACGCGCGCCAAGACCAGCATCAACGAATTACTGCGGGACTAAAGCCAAGGTCGAAGAAAATATCGAGTAGTCGCGCCGATGGATTGGGCCTATCTCTTTAGCAGTTTCGACGGCCGCATCGGCCGCAAGGCGTTCTGGATCGCGATGGCGGCGCTCACCGTCGCCGAAATTTTCGCCCACGTCCTCGCCGAAGAAATCCAGGGCGACCGGCTCAGCGCCATTGTCGATCTGGCGTACACCTATCCCGAATTCGCGGTCGCGGTGAAGCGCGCCCACGACCGCAACATGCCGCTGTGGCTCTTGATCGTTTTTTTCGGCGCCAGCGCGGTGCTCGATTTGCTCACCGTGCTGCAATGGACCGGCACTGAGGATGAGCCCAGCCTGCTGACGCTTCTGATCGCGCTGCCGTTTACTGTGCTAGGCCTCGCCTTGCTGGTCGAGCTTGGCTTTCGCAGAGGTACAACCGGCCCGAAATCAATATGGGCCCGACCCGCTCGAAAAGGTTTGACGCGATGCCTGCCGATCCAGTCGCCATTGCCCGCGATCTGGTCCGCTGCCGGTCGGTAACGCCGGACGAAGGCGGTGCGCTGACGTTTTTGCAGGGCCTGCTGGAGCAAGCCGGATTTACCGTGCATCGCGCGGTGTTCGCCGAGCCCGGCACCGCGCCGGTCGATAATCTTTACGCGCGCATCGGCCTCGCCAAGCCCAATCTGGTCTTCGCCGGCCATACCGACGTCGTGCCGGCGGGCAACGAGGCGTCGTGGTCGCATCCGCCGTTTGCCGGCGAAGTCGCGGGCGACAAGCTTTACGGCCGCGGCGCCGTCGATATGAAGGGCGGCATCGCCTGTTTCGTCGCCGCCGCGCTCGATTATCTCGACGCCGACGGCGGCAAGCCGAAGGGCTCGATCTCGCTCCTCATCACCGGCGACGAGGAGAGCGTCGCGGTCAACGGCACGGTCAAGCTTCTGCAATGGGCCGCCGCGCGCGGCGAGACATTCGACCACTGCCTGCTCGGCGAGCCGAGCAATGTCGAGACGATAGGCGACACCATCAAGGCCGGGCGGCGTGGCTCGCTCAATGGCACGCTGATCGTCACCGGCCGCCAGGGCCACGTCGCTTATCCGGACCGCGCCGACAATCCGATTCGCGGGCTCGCGACGCTCATGGCCGCGATGCAACCGCCGCTCGACCAGGGCAGCGAACATTTTGGGCCGTCGAACCTCGAATTCACCTCGGTCGACGTCGGCAATCCCACCGTCAATCTCATTCCCGGCGAAGCGCGCGCCCGCTTCAACATCCGCTACAACGACCGCCACAGCCAAAGCGCGCTCAAGGCGCTGATCGAGCAACGCGCCAGCACCGCCGCGGCCGGCCGCGTGCGCTATTCGTTCGATTGGCCGCCGTCGAATGCCGATGTCTTTGTCACCAAGCCCGGCCCGTTCACCGATCTCGCCATCTCGGCAATCGCCGAAGTGACCGGCCGTAAACCGAAGCTATCGACCACTGGCGGCACCTCCGACGCGCGCTTCATCAAGGATTACTGTCCGGTGCTCGAATTCGGCCTGGTCGGCCAGACCATGCATCAGACCGACGAATGCGTAGCCGTTGCCGACCTCGTCACGCTCACCGCGGTGTATCGGCGGATTATCGAGAAGTATTTCGGCTAATAATCCACCCGCACCAGATAAAGCCCATGCGGCGGCGCGACCTGGCCGCAGGCGGCGCGGTCGCGGGCGGCGAGCGCTGAGGCGAGATCGTCCACACTCCATTTGCCTTCGCCGACATGAACGAGCGAGCCGACCATCGAGCGCACCTGATGCTGCAGGAATGAGCGCGCCACGGCCGTGACGTGCAGCTCGTCGCCATCGCGCAAAACGTCGAGGCGATCGAGCGTCTTCACCGGCGATTTGGCCTGGCACTCGGTCGAGCGAAACGTGGTGAAGTCGTATTTGCCGATGAGCTTTTGCGCGGCGCGGTGCATGGCTTCGCTATCGAGCGGACGTCCGACCCTCCAGGCGCGGTTCTGGTCGAGCGTCAGATCGGCGCGCCGGTTGACGATGCGATAGAGGTAATGCCGCTTGACCGCCGAGAAGCGGGCGTCGAAATCCGCCGCGATCTGTTCCGCCACGAGCACCGCGACCGGCTGCGGGCGCAAGTGGAAATTGATGGCGTCACGGACATTGTTGACGTCCCACTCCTTGGCCAAGTCGACGTGCGCGACCTGGCCGAGCGCGTGCACGCCGGTATCGGTACGCCCGGCGCCGGCCACCACGACGCGCTCGCCGGCAAAAGCCGCGATGGCGTCCGTCAGCACGCCCTGCACCGAGACGCCGTTGTCCTGCGCCTGCCAGCCGACGAAAGGCGTGCCGTCATATTCGATGATGAGCTTGTAGCGGGGCATCAATGCAATGTGCTGCCGGACGCGATCGGTGTGCCGCGTAGGAATTCATCCGCATTCATCGGCTTTGCGCCAGCGCGTTGCAGTTCGACGATGCGCACAGCGCCCTCCCCGCAAGCGACGGTCAGATGCTCGTCGAGCACGCGGCCCGGCTCGCCTGCGCCGGAACCTTTGGTCGTGCGCAGCACTTTGCTGCGGCCGGCGCCGGGAAGCTCGCACCACGCGCCGGGAAACGGCGACAAACCGCGGCAATGATTGTGGACGGCCTGCCACGGCTTGATCCAATCGATGCGTGCTTCGTCCTTGTCGATCTTGTCGGCGTAAGTCGCGCCGGCGGCGGCTTGCGGCGCAAGCTGCAACTGTCCCTTCTCCAGCGCGGCGAGCGCGCGCAGCATCAGGTCGGCGCCGAGACGCGACAACCGGTCGTGCAGCTCGCCCATCGTCGCGTCAGCTCCGATCGGCACGCGTTCCGCCATGGCAATCGGACCGGTGTCGAGGTTTTGGTCCATTTTCATCACCATCACGCCTGTTTCCGTATCGCCGGCCATGATGGCGCGATGGATCGGCGCCGCGCCGCGCCAGCGCGGCAACAGCGAGGCATGCAGATTGAAGCAGCCGAGCGGAAACGCATCCAGGATCGGCTGCGGCAGGATCAAACCGTAAGCCACGACCACGGCCGCGTCTGCGCCGTGCGCGCGCATCGCGCTCGCCGCGTCGGAATCTTTTAGAGTTTTTGCCGTGAAGATCGGCAGTCCAAACCGCTCGGCCTCGCGCGCGACCGGCGACGGAGTTATCGCCATGCCGCGTCCGGCCGGCCGCGGCGCCCGCGTATAGACGGCAACGACGTCATGGCCGCCGCCGACAAGCTCGACGAGCGTGGGCACGGCGAAGTCGGGCGTGCCCATGAAGACGAGGCGAAGCGCCAATCACGCCTCCACCTTCTTGGTCGATTTCGCCGCTTTGGCGAATTTCTTGATGACGCGGTCGCGCTTGAGCTTGGACAGATGGTCGATGAACAGAATGCCGTTGATGTGGTCGATCTCGTGCTGCAGGCAGGTCGCCATGCAGGCCCTTGGCCTTGATCTCGTGGCTCCTGCCGTCGAGGTCGAGATATTTGACCTTGACCTCCGCCGGCCGCTCGACCTCCTCGTAATATTCCGGGATCGACAGGCAGCCTTCCTCGTATTTTTCCGTTTCGTCTGACGTCCAGGTGATCTCCGGATTGATGAACACCTGCGGCTCGTGATTGTCCTCTTTCTTTGACAAATCCATGGTGATGACGCGCTTGGCGACGCCGATCTGGATCGCCGCGAGCCCGATGCCGGGCGCCTTGTACATGGTCTCGAACAGGTCATCGACCAGCTTCTTGATGCCGGCATCGACCTGTTTGACCGGCTCCGAAACAAGCCGCAGCCTTTTGTCCGGCAGTATGATGATGTCGCGCACAGCCATGGTTTTGCGATGTAAGACGTGCACAAAGCTGGGTCAATGCGGATGCTCCGTTGATCCGCGGCGCTTGACGGGATATGACCGTTCGCTCTTCGTTCTAGCACGATTCGGAGACGGCACGCATGACCGAAAGCCTCGCGATCGCCGCCGCCGTTCTCGTCACCTGCGCCGCTTTTGTCGCGGCCGCCGTCGTGCTGTGGCGGACGCGCGGTCCGGCGCAACCGGATGCGGACGCGATGGCCGAGATCGCGCAGCGCCAGGCCGATAGCGCGGCGCGGCTCGAAACCATGATCCGCATGCTCGGCGACCGGCAATCGCAGTTGCAGCATGCGGTCGGCGAGCGGCTCGACGCGGTCTCGCATCGCCTCGGCAATTCGCTGCAGAAGACGACGCAGCACACCACCGAAAACCTGCAAAAGCTCGGCGAGCGCCTCGCCGTCATCGACACCGCGCAGAAGAACATCACCGAACTCGCCACCCAGGTCACTTCGCTGCAAAGCGTGCTCACCAACAAGCAATCGCGCGGCGCGTTCGGCCAGGGGCAGATGGAAGCCATCATTCAGGACAGGCTGCCGAAGGGCAGCTACGAGTTCCAATACTCATTGTCGAACCATAGCCGGCCGGACTGCTGCGTGTTCTTGGCCGACAAGCGTCCCTTGGTGATCGACGCCAAATTTCCACTCGAAGCCGTCACCGCCTATCGCGACGCCAAGACCGACGACGAGCGCAAACTGGCGTCGCAGCGGCTGCGCGCCGACGTCGGCAAACACATCGCGGACATCGCGGCAAAATACCTGATCCCCGGCGAGACGCAGGATCTGGCGTTCATGTTCATCCCCTCGGAGTCGCTTTATGCCGATCTGCATGACGGCTTCGACGACATCGTGCAGAAGGCCTTTCGCGCCAAGGTGGTCATCGTTTCGCCGACGCATTTGATGCTGGCCATCAACGTGATCCAGCAAATCCAGAAGGATGCGCGCATGCGCGAGGCCGCCGGCCAAATTCAAGCCGAGGTCGGCAGGCTGATCGACGATGTCGAGCGCATGCATGAGCGCGTCCTCAAACTGCAAGGCCATTTCACCCAGGCTAACGAAGATGTCCGGCAAATCGTGATTTCGGCGGAGAAGATCGAAAAGCGTGGCGCGCGCATCAAGGACGTCGAGTTCGAGGCCGACGGCCATGGCGCCGAGGTCATTGCCGCGCCAATGACGCGCAAGCTGGAAGCGGGCGAGTAGCGGCCCATGGCCGCGGCACCCGAGGCTAGCGGCGGTATTGCAACGCCGCGCCAGTCCCTAGCCGACACGCTCGCCGTCTATCTCAAGCGGCGCGTGCTGATCGTCATGTTCCTCGGCTTCTCTTCCGGCCTGCCGCTCGCTTTGTCGGGATCGACGCTCTTGGTCTGGATGACCGAGGCGAAAGTCAATCTCGGCACCATCGGCCTGTTCGCGCTGGTCGGCACGCCCTACACGATCAAATTCCTCTGGGCGCCGCTGATCGACGCGCTCGATGTGCCGGTGCTGTCGCGGCGCTTCGGCCGGCGCCGCGGCTGGCTGTTGCTGTCGCAGTTTCTGCTGATCGCGGCGATCGTGCTGCTCGGGCTTTGCGATCCGTCGGTCTCTCCGCCGCTGGTCGCCCTTGGCGCGTTGCTGGTCGCCACCGCTTCGGCGACGCAGGACATCATCGTCGATGCATTCCGCGTCGAAAGCCTCGACGAAAGCGAGCAGGCGGCCGGCATGGCGTCCTACGTCGCCGCCTACCGCATCGGCATGCTGGCCTCGACCGCGGGCGCGCTGTTTCTGGTGAGCGGTTTCGAATCCGGTTTCGGTCTCGACCGCCACGCCGCCTGGAGCGCGGGCTATGCGGTCATGGCCGTCCTCGTCCTCATCGGCGTCGCGACGACGCTCGCCGCCGCCGAGCCGGAAAAATCGGCGGCCGCCGACGCGGCGCACGCGCGGGAAAATACGCTGCGCCGCGTCACCGACGCGGCGGTCGGCGCATTTTCCGAATTTCTGACCCGCGACCTCGTCGTCGTCGTGCTCGTCTTTGTCGTCCTGTTCAAATTCACCGACGCGCTGTCCGGCGCGATGACGGCGCCGTTCGTGATCGATCTCGGCTTTTCGCGCAACGAATACGCCGCCATCATCAAAGGCGTCGGACTTGCGGCGACGCTGATCGGCGGTTTCGCCGGCGGCTTTGTCGCCCGCGCCTATTCGCTGCCGGCGAGCCTGTGGATCGGCGGCTTGCTGCAGGCATTCGCCAATCTCGCCTTCTCCTGGCAGGCCGTGCTCGGCCACAACGCGGCGTGGCTCACCTTCGCCATCATTGCCGAAAATTTCACCAGCGCCATCGGCACGGTGATCTTCGTCGCTTACCTTTCGGCGCTGTGCCGCAATCCGCTGCATACGGCGACCCAGTATGCGCTCCTCACCGCGCTGGCGGCGTTCGGACGCACCTACCTGTCGTCGGGCGCGGGTTTTATCGCCGCCGCGGCCGGCTGGGCGTGGTTTTTCGCGATTTGCGGCTTAGCCGGCCTGCCGGCGCTCGTCTTGCTCGCGTGGCTGCAACGGCGCGGGCATTTTGACGGGCCTTACGCCGGCCGAGCAATGACCGCGAC
Organism: uncultured Alphaproteobacteria bacterium; assembly: GCA_963742215.1. Classification (GTDB taxonomy): domain Bacteria; phylum Pseudomonadota; class Alphaproteobacteria; order Rhizobiales; family Xanthobacteraceae; genus BOG-931. The sequence goes on along the minus strand of CAVULJ010000009.1, from coordinate 65,980 downwards.
CGCATGACCCGTGTAATTATGGCGTAACCGTCCCGCGGCGACCTCGCAAAAAAGTCTTTTTGTAAGGATCAGATCGCTATAATCGCGGTTGTCCGCTCGCCTTCGTCCCTCGAACCCGGCGCCCCGCCGCTCCATCACCGTCCATGGACACCATCCTGGTCAAGATTTTTGCGACGGCGCTCGCGCTGAGCGAGGTCACGACGGCGCCGCAGGCGGTGAAGACGCATTTCGATCCGGCGCAGGATCAGGACGAGGTGGTGCAGATCCTGCGCAACGGCTGCGCCCACATGAAGCAGGCGTTCGACATCGAATCCATCAATCTCGATGACCTCATCTCGACCGCGCTCGACGATCCGAAGGCGGTCGGCGCCGACATCAAGGCCTTCCACGGCATCAATTTCGCCGACCTGAATACCGCCTACCATCAGTTCTGCAAGAACGAGCCGATCACCAATCCGGTGGTCGACCTCGGCCAGGTCATCGACTTTCTTCAACAATGCGGCGGCCGACCTGCCGGACCCGACCACGCTCAAGGGCAAGAAGCTGCCGAGCCTGAGCGCGGTGCTCGACGGCGGCGGCAAGAATTTCGCCGACGTGTTCGAGCCGGGCAACCGGCGCATCTGGGTGCCGCTCGCCGACGTTCCCGATTTCGTGCAGAAGGCGTTCGTCGCCGCCGAGGACCGGCGCTTCTTCCAGCATCACGGCGTCGACGAGCGCGGCATCATCCGCGCCTTCATCGGCAATCTGGCCGAGCCGGGCCGGCCGCAAGGCGGCTCGACCATCACGCAGCAGGTCGTGAAAAATCTTCTGGTCGGCGAGGACGTGACCTACGAGCGCAAGATCCGCGAAATGATCGTGGCGTCGCGGCTCGAAAGCACGCTGAGCAAGAACGAGATTCTCGAACTCTATCTCAACTCCGCCTATCTCGGCCGCGGCTCGTGGGGCGTCGAGATGGCGGCGCGCAGCTATTTCGGCAAATCGGCGAAGGACCTCACGCCGGCCGAAGGCGCGATGCTGGCGGGCCTGCTCAAGGGACCGAATTATCTACAATCCCGACCGCCATCCCGATCGCGCCAAGGAACGTCTCGCTTATGTGCTCGGCCGCATGCAGGAGGACGGCGTCATCACCGCGGCGCAAAAGGACGAGGCGCTCGCCGCGCCGCCGAAGCTCATCGCCTATTCACGCGGCCGCACCGCGACAGTCGGCTTCCATTTCGTCGACTTTCTCGGCCGCGAGGCCAAGGCCGACGGCGTCGACAGCCTGACCGCCGATTCCTACACGGTGCACTCGACCATCAACGCGCAATTGCAGCGCGACACCGAAGCGGCGCTGCAGGAAGGCTTGGCGCATTACGAGATGTCGATCGGGCCGCGTTGCAGTTTCGCGGGCCGGAGGCAAACATCGCCGACGCCGTGCAGAAGCTCGCAGTCGACAACAGCAGACCGGCGACGCCGGCCTGGCAGCAGGCGCTGCAGGCGGTCCGCCTGCCGCTCTATGACGTGCATTGGACGCCGGCCGTGGTGGTGCAGAAAGGCGACGGCAAAAAAGGCGACGACACGATCCGCGTCGGCCTGCCCGACGGGCGCATCATGCCGCTGATCGGCCTGGAGCGGCACGATCAGGCGCGGCCTCAGTCTTTACGACGTCGTCTATGTCAACGTCGTCGAGCCCAAAATCGGTCGAACCGAAAATCCCGCCGCAAGCCCGGTCGACACCAGCAATCCCAACAGCAAGAGCAAAACGGCGCCAAGATCAGCCCGTCCGCCGCGGCGCCGCAGGCGCAATTGCGGGTGCGGCCGACGGTGCAGGGCGCGGCGCTGGTCCTGGAAAACAAGACCGGCCGCATCCTCGCCATGGCCGGCGGCTTTTCCTATCCGCTGAGCCAGCTCAACCGCGCCGCGCAGACGCAGCGCCAGCCCGGCTCGGCGATCAAGCCGCTGACCTATCTCACCGCCTTGCAGCGCGGCCTGCAGCCGAACACGCTCGTGCTCAACGAGCCGATCACGCTGCCGCCGATCGGCAGCGGCGTCGACGGCCGCGACGCGATCAGCCGCGAATACGGCGGCAGCCTGCGGCCGGAGGATTTCTGGTCGCCGCGCAATGCCGATTACGGCGAAGGCGGCGTCTTCACGATGCGGCGCGGGCTGGAGAATTCGGTCAACGTCGTCACCGCGCATCTGCTCGACGGCGGCATCGACGCCGATCCGGAGAAGAGCCTCGATGCGGTTTGCGCCACCGCGGTCGCGGCGAAAATCTATCCGCACTGCGTGCGCTATTATCCGTTCGTGCTCGGCGCGCAGCCGGTGCGGATGATCGATCTCGCCGCCTTCTATGCCGCCGTCGCCAACGAAGGCGCGCTGCCGCAGCCGCACGGCATCGATTCGATCGAACAGAACGGCAAGACCATCTACCAATATCCGAAGACGCCGCTGCCGCGGATCGGCGCCGCCGACCGGACCTCGTTCTATCAGCTCAAGACCATGCTGCAGGGCGTGGTGGCGCGCGGCACCGCGCGCGGCATCGGCGGGCTGTCGCCCTATGTCGCCGGCAAGACCGGCACCACCGAAGACGCTGTCGACGGCTGGTTCATCGGCTTCACCAATGACGTCACCGTCGCGGTCTGGGTCGGCTACGACAATGGCGACGGCAAGCGCCGCTCGCTCGGCTCCAACGAGACCGGCGCGCGGGTGGCGCTGCCGATCTTCCAGCCGATCATCGAAGCGATCTGGGCGGAGCACATCGCGCCGAAGGCGCCGCTCAACGGCCCTTCGCCCGAGGCGAGCGCGCAGCTCGCCGACATTCCGATCGACTATATGACCGGCGACCGTCTCGGCGGCGGCCAGCGCAAAACCCGTTCCAGGGCTTTGGATTCGGCCAGCCACAGAGCCAGGGCCAGACATTTATCGAGCATTTCCGCCGCGGCGCCGACGGCCAAGTCGCCGACACGCAATATCAGCTGGTCTCGCGCGACGACGCCTATGCCTATCAAGGCCAAGGCGGCGACCAGGGCGGCTTCTGGAACGGCGGCGGCGGAACGGGGAGCAATGGCCAGTGGGTCGGCCGGTGCTATTACCCAAATCAGGGCTGGCGCGGCACCGCCGGCAACCGCCGTCAGCGCGGCCTATTCGGCTGTTCCAGCCCTGGAATTGGGGCCGCGTGAACTGACCGAAGCAGACAATTCGAGAAAATATTCGAATGTGGACGCGGCGCGACCGTGCTTTTCGGCTTGCTGGCTCGGTCTTCTTGGCTTTGCCGCCGCCGCGCCGGATTTCATCATCGACGATGTCAGTTCGGCGCGCAAAGACCGACGCGACGCAGCTCAAATCCGGCACGATCGAATTCAGCGATCACACCAGCGCCGGCGGCATCGACAGCGAGACGGCGCTGATCCACTTCGACGACTGGGCGGACAAGGATCCGATCGAGAAAAAATTTCTCGCTCTGTTTCCGAGCTATACCGAGCCGACCGTCGGCAAGACCGTGAACGGCAGCGACCACGCAGATCACCGAGAAGCTTTACATGTACGTGGCGCAAGCGCGCTTTCTGATCGACCGCGCGCCAGGCGCGATCGATCTTTCACATTACGTGACACTGCCGTTTCTCGAAAAGATCGATCCGGCGATCAAGCACAGCACAATCTGCTGCCCCTGATCCGACGCAGTTCAAGGACGAGCACGGCCGCCGGCAACGACAATCCCGACCGCAAATGGTGCACCGGCCGCACGACGTCGATCTGCATCCAGTCGACCTACAAGCTCGAGGGCAAGATCCCGATGGGCATCATGCTGGTGAACAAGTTGCGCGACAGCTCAAGGAAAGTCGCCGATCACATCGATTTCCAGAGTGAATTGTCGGCGCCGCCGCCCGCCGATCTCGATCAGGCCGGATTGCAGGAATTGACGACGCTCGACACGCCGGTCTCGGGCGTGCTCGAGCAGAATATTTTCTACGTCAATCAGATCATGAAATTCGGCAAATTCTTCGCGGTGTTCCAGGCGGACCCGGGCGATGCCAACAAAACCGTCGTCACCGCCTTCATGGCGCTGGCGATCAAAGCGAGCGTGCTCGACGAGAAGCGCGGCTTCGAGAAGATGCCGGTACTGCGCAATCTGGTTCCGGCGCAGGTCCTGATGGGCCAGTCGTCGTTCAATTCGGGCAAATCGATCAGCGCCGGCCTGCCGAAATATGCCCGCAATGAGATCAGGACCATCGCCGGCCTATTGGAAGCGAAGTAACGCTGTTACGCCGCGGCCCGCGCCCGGTCGCCGCGCGTAAGCGACTCGATCGCCTCGTCCACCGTCTGCACGTCGCCGAACAGGCCGTAAAAAATCGACAGCGCGGCGTTGTGTTCTTCGTCGTTATGGGTGGCGAGGCCATCGGACACCATGACGACCTTGAAATTGAGCATCATGGCATCCCGCGCGCTGCTTTCGCAGCAGACATTGGTGGCGGTGCCGGTCATCAGCAGCGTATCGATGCCGCGGTCGCGCAGCACGCGCTCGATATTGGACGAGCCCTGGATGAAGGCGCTGTAGCGCGTCTTCGTCACTTGCGCGTCCTCGGCGCGGATGTCGTTGAGGTGCCAATATTCGTAGCCGTCGCCGCCGATATCCATCGCCGCATAGCGGCGCTCGTAGCGTTCCGGCGTGTGCAGAAACTCGTGATAATTCGACCAGTTGTCGCGCGTATCGCGCGTGCCGTTGCGGACCCACACGACAAGGCCGCCGCGCCGGCGCAGATCGGCGGCGAGCCGGTTGATGTTCGGCACGATGTCGCGCGACGCCGGCACCTCGCCCTGATGGCCCGGTTTGCAGAAGTAATTCTGCATGTCGATCACGACCAGCGCCGCTTTCGCGGATCGATCGCGTCGAACGGATGCAGTTTTCCGGTTCGGCCGTCATGCGCTCGAGCGCCGCATCGGAGATTGCGATCTTGTGCATCGTTGCGTCCTCGATTAGTCGTGTTGCCGTACAGTGTGGCACAACAACGCGTCTGGATCGAGCGAGCATGTCGGGCAGTTGGGAATTCTGGATCGATCGCGGCGGCACCTTCACCGACGTGATCGGCAGGCGGCCGGACGGCGCGCTCATCACCCAAAAGCTGCTTTCGGAAAATCCCGAAGCCTATCGGGACGCGGCGGTGCACGGCATCCGCCAGCTGCTCGGGCTTAAGCCCGGCGAGCCGATCCCGAGCGAGCGCATCGCCGCGGTGAAAATGGGCACCACGGTCGCCACCAACGCGCTGCTCGAACGCAAGGGCGACCGGACGCTGCTGCTCATCACCAAGGGCTTTCGCGACGCGCTGCGCATCGGCTATCAGGCGCGGCCGAAAATCTTCGCCAAGCACATCGTCAAGCCGGACATGCTGTACGAACGCGTCGCCGAGGTCGACGAGCGCGTGCGCGCCGACGGCACCGTCGAGCGCGAAATCGATCTCGATGCCGTGCGCGGCGAACTCGAACGCGCCAAAGCCGACGGCATCGAGGCCGTCGCCGTCGTGCTGATGCACGCCTATCGCTACAGCGACCACGAGAAGCGCGTCGCGGCGCTGGCGCGCGAACTCGGCTTTCCGCAGGTTTCCGCCAGCCACGAAGTCTCGCCGCTGATCAAGCTCGTCGGCCGCGGCGATACCACCGTGGTCGACAGCTATCTGTCGCCGATCCTGCGCCGCTACGTGGCGCAGGTGGCCGGTGATTTGAATTCCACTTCATCCTCCCTTGAAGGGGGAGGGTCGGCTGCGAAGCAGCCGGGGTGGGGTAACAGCGGTGAAGACGGCCCCCACCCGCTTCGCTCCGCTCGCGACCTCCCCCCTGCAGGGGGAGGTGAAGCAACCCGCCTGATGTTCATGATGTCGTCGGGCGGACTGACGGCGGCCGAACTGTTCCGCGGCAAGGACGCGATCCTGTCGGGACCGGCGGGCGGCGTGGTCGGCATGGCCGAGACCGGACGATCGGCGGGCTTCACCCGGCTGATCGGCTTCGACATGGGCGGCACATCGACCGACGTGTCGCATTTTGCCGGCGAATACGAGCGCGCCTTCGAGACCGAAGTCGCCGGCGTGCGCATGCGCGCGCCGATGATGCTGATCCACACCGTCGCGGCCGGCGGCGGCTCGATCCTGCATTTCGACGGCGCGCGGTTTCGCGTCGGCCCGGATTCGGCCGGCGCCAATCCCGGACCGAAATGCTATCGCCGCGGCGGCCCGCTGGCCGTGACCGACGCCAATGTCATGGTCGGCAAGCTCATTGCCGATTTCTTTCCGAAAATTTTCGGGCCGCAGCAGAACCAGCCGCTCGACGCCGACGCCGTGCGCACGGCCTTCGCGGCACTGGCCAAAGAGATCGGCGACGGCCGCTAGCGCCGAACAGGTCGCCGACGGCTTCATCAAGATCGCGGTCGAGAACATGGCGAACGCGATCAAGAAGATTTCGGTGCAGCGCGGCTATGACGTGACGCGCTATGCGCTCAATTGCTTCGGCGGCGCCGGCGGCCAGCATGCCTGCCTGGTCGCCGATGCGCTCGGCATGACCAGCGTGCTCATTCATCCGCTGTCGTCGCTGCTCTCCGCCTACGGCATGGGCCTTGCCGACATCCGCAGCGTCCGCCAGCAGGCGATCGAGGAGCCGTTCGGCAAAGCGTCACGCGCAACGCTCGAAACCGTGGCGCGGCGGCTGGCGCGTGAAACCACTGACCGAGGTCGCCGGCCAGGGCGTCGCGGCAAAACAAGATCAAACTGCATGTGCGCGCGCATATCCGCTACGCCGGCACCGACACGCCGCTGATCGTCAACGCCGGCACGTTGCGCCCGCCGCGCGCGGCAGGTGAAACTCGTCTCGCTGCAAAACATGAAGAGCGGCTTCGAGCGCGCCCACAAGGCGCAGTTCGGCTTTATCGATCGCAAGAAGTCGCTGGTGATCGAGGCCGTCTCGGTCGAGGCGGTCGGCGGCGGCGCGACGTTTCAGGGAAAAGCCGCGCAAAGACCACGCGGACCAAACTGCCGGCGCCGGCGCGGCGCACGCGGTTCTTCTCCGGCGGCAAATGGCACCAGGCGCTGGTCTATACGCGCGACACGCTGTCGCCGGGGCACAAGGTCAAAGGGCCGGCCATCATCATCGAGCCGCATCAGACCGTCGTCGTCGAGCACGGCTGGCAGGCCGAACTCACGGCCAAGAATCATCTGGTGCTGCGGCGGGTGCAAAAGCTCGCGCGCACCCGCGCCATCGGCACCCATGCCGATCCGGTGATGCTCGAAGTGTTCAACAATCTGTTCATGTCGATCGCCGAGCAGATGGGCGTGGCGCTGCAGAACACCGCCTATTCGGTCAACATCAAGGAGCGGCTCGATTTCTCCTGCGCGGTATTCGACGGCAACGGCTCGCTGGTCGCCAACGCGCCGCATATGCCGGTGCATCTCGGCTCGATGGACCGCGCGGTCGAGACCATCATCCGCGAGAACAAGGGCACGGTGCGCCCCGGCAACGCCTACGTCATCAACGCGCCCGTATAACGGCGGCACGCATCTGCCCGATATCACCGTCTGCACGCCGGTCTTCGACGGCAGCAAAATCCTGTTCTGGGTCGCCTCGCGCGGCCACCATGCCGATGTCGGCGGCATTTCGCCGGGCTCGATGTCGCCGAACGCCACCACGATCGAGCAGGAAGGCATCCTGTTCGACAATTTCAAGCTGGTCGACCGCGGCCGCTTCCGCGAGAAGGAGCTTTATGCGGTGCTCACCGGCGGCAAATATCCGGCGCGCAATCCGCTGCAGAACGTCAACGACATCAAGGCGCAGATCGCCGCCAACGAAATGGGCGTGCGCGAGCTGCGCAAGATGGTGCGCCATTTCACGCTGCCGGTGGTGCGCGCCTATATGCGGCACGTGCAGGACAATGCGGCGGAAAGCGTGCGCCGCGTCATCGACCGGCTGCACGACAGCGCGTTCGCCATCGAGACCGATCAGGGCAACGCCATCAAGGTGCGCATCGCGGTCGACAAGAAAAAGCGCGAGGCGACGGTCGATTTCACCGGCACCAGCCCGCAGCAGCCGTCGAACTTCAACGCGCCGGAGCCGGTGACGCGCGCCGCGGTGCTCTATGTGTTCCGCGTCATGGTCGATGACGACATTCCGATGAATGCCGGCTGCCTGCGGCCGATCCACATCATCATTCCGAAGCATTCGATGCTGACGCCGGAATATCCCGCCGCCGTGGTCGCCGGCAATGTCGAGACCTCGCAGGAGGTGACCAATTGCCTGTTCGGCGCGCTCGGCGCCATGGCGGCGGCGCAGGGCACCATGAACAATCTCAATTTCGGCAATGCGCGCTATCAGTATTACGAGACGATCTGCTCCGGCTCGCCGGCCGGTCCCGGCTTTCCCGGCACCGACGCCGTGCACACCCACATGACCAATACGCGGCTGACCGATCCGGAAATCCTGGAATTCCGCTATCCGGTGCTGCTCGAAGACTTCCACATCCGCAAAGATTCCGGCGGCCGCGGCAAATGGAATGCCGGCGGCGGCATTCGCCGCACCATCCGCTTCCTGGAAAAAATGGAATGCACGCTTCTTTCCGGCCACCGCCGCGTGCCGCCGTTCGGGCTTGCCGGCGGCGGCGACGGCCAGGTCGGCGAGAACTGGGTGCGGCGCAAAGACGGCCGCATGGAAAAGCTTGAAGGCTGCGACGCCACCATGATCGACGCCGGCGAGGCGATCATCATCCAGACGCCGACCGCGGGCGGTTACGGCAAGCCGGACGCGGCTAATTAGGCCGTCGCTTTAGCTTCCGGAGCCAGCGTGGCCGATGCGTGGCTTCGGTCACGTTGTTTCGCCTGGGACAGGCAGAGGTCCAGCAACACGCGTGCGGTAACTCCCAGGTGAAACCCGCGGCGTGAGCACGGCCGGCGGCAACCATCGCCGCCCGTCGCTCAGGATCATCGTGCATGAGCCGCATCAGACGGGCATTCGTCAGAGTCGTTTGCACCGCATTTGAGAGCGACTCGCACATATTCAACCAGCGCCTGCTGGTCGCTGATAATGGCTGGGCAACCACACAGCATGGCCTCGAGCGGCGGCAGCCCAAAGCCCTCATAGTGCGAGGGAAACACGATTGCCAGCGCATGCCGTACAGCGCACGCAATTCCGAATCGGCACGTAGCCGGCGTGGCGAACGCGGTCCGAGGAGAGGTCGATCGAATCTCCGAATGCCCAGGCATGGCGGGCACCGTCAGCACCATCAATGCGTCGGGAAGCCCGGCCTTCATGAAGCCGGCGACCGCAGTTCGAGATTCTTGTTTCGGCGACTGCCGCCGACGCCAAGGAAGAGGCGCCGGAAAGGCCGAGCCGCGCGATGATTGCATGATCGGCACGAACCGCCGCAAGGTGATCGGCGCCCAGGTAACTGACCCGCACCTGCTGACATCGGCGCCGTACCATTTGCCGATCTCGCGACGGAGAATTCGGACACCGTGACGATCCGATCGGCACGCTGGCACAGCCGCGGAACCAGGAATCCGTAGGCCAGACGAAACAGTTTGGAGAAATTCGCCGGTAGCGCTCGCACCGTGGCGTCGTGCACCACCACAATCTGGCGGCGCATCACCACCGGTCCCAGCATGCACATATTGAGCAGCAGCCGGTTCCGGGCATGAAGTGGAAACTCGATCTGCTCCCAAAAATAGCCATTGAACCGGCCGCAACGGCGCAACGGAATATGGCGCAACGGAAAATCCCGAGCCGAGCGCGGCGCCACGATCTCGATACGCCCGTCGAGCGCGGCATATTCGCCGCTGTCGATGAGCCGGTCTATCGCTTTCGTTGCCTCGACCGCGAAGCGCTGTACGCCGGTCGTAGCCTGGGTGAGAATCGGCCGTTTATGGCGATGTCAGGTTGCACTGACATTTGCCGCGAAGCTAACCGTCAACAGCGCCGACGCAAGCGAACAGTACTAGCAACGTTAACTCTGCGAGCCACCGAGGACAGACAGTTAATGCAGCAAGCCAGCATCCACAGAGTTAATCGTAGAGGCGCTCAGCGGGCATATCCCGAAAGCGGGCGAGCCTGCACGTATGTGGGTCTACGCCCCAATCTATGAGTTACCGGACGCCTTTCGCGAAATCGAATATCTTCATCTTCGCCTTGCTGCCTTCCCAGTAGAACGTGTAGTCGAGCGCCACATTGGCGCCGTCGGGCAACGGCAGAACCGCGTTGCAAACGACCTGATCCTTGCTGCTCGAAACCGTCTTGATCGGCGTCGTAGCGCGCCGGCTCGAGCTTGAGCTCCTTGAGCACGTCCGCCAGCGTTTTCTTGGCGCGCGCGGAATCGCATTCCGGCAAGACGAAACGGTCGCGCACGCCGCGATAGATCAGCACGCCGGCGACGGCGACGGCGGGAATGCCGATGAGGCGCAAGCGCGAAACGATAGGGCCGCGGCCGGCCGCGCGACGATGGCGGCGGCGACCAGCGCCGCGCGCGGATTGGCGGGGCGGATTTTGGCGCGGAATTCGTCGGCCATCGCGCGCGAATCTACACCGCCTTGACGATCTCTTCCGTCATTTTCTTGGCGTCGCCGAGCAGCATCATGGTGTTGTCGCGGTAGAACAGCGGATTGTCGATGCCGGCATAGCCGGACGCCAGCGAGCGCTTGTTGAACATCACGGTGCCGGCCTTCCACACTTGCAGCACCGGCATGCCGTAGATCGGCGATTTCGGATCGTCTTCCGCGGCCGGATTGGTGACGTCGTTGGCGCCGATCACATAGGCGACGTCGGCCTGCGCGAATTCCGAATTGATGTTTTCCAGCTCGAACACTTCGTCATAGGGCACGTTGGCCTCGGCGAGCAGCACGTTCATGTGGCCCGGCATGCGGCCGGCCACCGGATGGATGGCGTATTTCACCTCGACGCCTTCGGCTTTGAGCTTCTCGCCCATCTCGCGCAACGCGTGCTGCGCCTGCGCCACCGCCATGCCGTAGCCCGGCACGATGATGACCTTGCCGGCGTTCTTGAGGATGAAGGCGGCGTCCTCCGCCGAGCCGATCTTGACCGGCCGGTCGCCGGCGGCGGCGGCCGGCCCCGCCACTTCGCCGCCGAAGCCGCCGAGGATCACCGAGATGAACGAGCGGTTCATGCCCTTGCACATGATGTAGGACAGGATCGCGCCCGAGGAGCCGACCAGCGCGCCGGTGATGATCAGCGCCGAGTTGCCGAGCGTGAAGCCGATGCCGGCCGCCGCCCAGCCGGAATAGGAATTGAGCATCGAGATCACGACCGGCATGTCGGCGCCGCCGATCGGGATGATGATCAGCACGCCGAGCAGGAACGAGACCGCCGCGATCGAGCCAGAAGGCGACATGCGGCTGCGCCTCGAAGAACCAGACGATCAGCGCGACGAGGCCGACCGCGAGCGCGATATTGATGACATGCCGGCCGGGCAGCATGATCGGCGCGCCGCTCATGCGGCCGGACAGTTTGAGGAACGCGATCACCGAGCCGGTGAAGGTGATGGCGCCGATGGCGACGCCGAGCGACATTTCGATCAGGCTCTGGCCGTGGATGGCGCCTTCGGTGCCGATGCCGAAGGCCGCGGGCGCATAGAGCGCGCCGGCCGCGACCAGCACCGCGGCCATGCCGACCAGCGAGTGGAAGGCGGCGACCAGTTCCGGCATCGACGTCATCGGCACGCGCCGCGCGATCACCGCGCCGGTGCCGCCGCCGAGCGCCATGCCGAGCGACGACCAGGACCCAGGCGGCGAGATCGGCCGGCGGATGCGCGGCGAGCGTCGTGACGATCGCGATCGCCATGCCGATCATGCCGAACTGATTGCCGCGCCGGCTGGTTTCCGGATTCGACAGCCCGCGCAGCGCCAGGATGAACAGCGCGCCGGCGACCAGATAGCAAAGCGCGGCGAGATCGGCGCTCATCGGCTCGTCCTTCCGCTCACTTCTGCTTCCGCTGGAACATGGCGAGCATGCGCTGGGTCACCAGGAAGCCGCCGAAAATATTGACCGAGGCGAAGGTGAGCGCGACGAAGCCGAGCGCGCGCGCCCAGATCGGCCCGGCATCGTCGGCAACCAGCGCGACGCCGACCGCGAGCAGCGCGCCGACCACGATCACCGAGGAGATCGCATTGGTCACCGACATCAGCGGCGTATGCAGCGCCGGCGTCACCGACCAGACGACGTAATAGCCGACAAAGACCGCGAGCACGAAAATCGACAGCCGGAAGACGAACGGATCGACGACGTCGCTTGCCGCCGGCATGCGCCGCCGCGCCGGCGACGACGTCGAGCTGGCCGAGGATCGAAAGCGTTATCATGGCGCGTCTCCTGCCTTTTCCTACGCCGCGCTTTTCGGCTTGAAATTCGGATGCACGATCGCGCCGTCGCGGGTGAGCGCCGTCGCTTTGACGATCTCGTCGTCCCAGTTGACGGCGAGCGCCTTGGTCTTCTTGTCGATCAAAACTTCCAGGAACGCATAGAGGTTCTTGGCGTAGAGGCTCGACGCGGTGGCAGCGAGCCGGCCCGGCACGTTGCGATAGCCGACGATCTTGACGCCGCCGACTTCGGCGACCGCGTCGGCGCTGCACGCCCTCGACATTGCCGCCGCGCTCGACGGCAAGATCGACGATCACCGATCCCGGCCGCATCGACGCCACCATCTCCTTCGAGATCAGCCGCGGCGCCGGCCGGCCCGGAATCAGCGCCGTGGTGATGACGATGTCCTGCTTCTTGATGTGCTCGGCGACCAGCGCCGCCTGCTTCGCCTGGTACTCTTTCGACATTTCCTTGGCGTAGCCGGCCGGCGGTCTCCGCCGCTTTGAATTCCTCGTCCTCGACGGCGATGAATTTCGCGCCGAGGCTCTCGACCTGCTCCTTGGCCGCCGGCCGCACGTCGGTCGCGGTGACGATGGCGCCGAGCCGGCGCGCGGTCGCGATCGCCTGCAGGCCGGCGACGCCGGCGCCCATGACGAAAACCCTGGCGGCCGGCACGGTGCCGGCCGCCGTCATCATCATCGGCAGCGCGCGGCCGAATTCCGCCGCCGCATCGATCACCGCGCGGTAGCCGGCGAGATTGGCCTGGCTCGACAGCACGTCCATCGCCTGCGCACGGGTGATGCGCGGCAACAGCTCCATGGCGAAGGCAGTCGACGCCGGCCTCCGCCATGGCGCGCAGCGCATCGTCGTTGCCGTAAGGATCCATGATGGCGATGACGATCGCGCCCTTCTTCAGACGCGCAAGCTCGGCCGGCTTCGGCCGCCGCACCTTGAGCACGATATCGGCGCCGCTCACCGCATCGGCGGCCACGGTGGCGCCGGCGGCGGCATAGTCCGCATCGAGGATGCCGGATTTGATCCCGGCGCCCGGCTCGACCGCGACTTCGGCGCCAAGCCCGATCATTTTCTTGACGGTTTCGGGAGTCGCGGCTACGCGCGGCTCGCCCGGATCGGTTTCGGCAGCAACCGCAACCTTCATAAATCCTCCGACGGCGGCACGGCCGGCAATCAGGCCGATGTCGGTCTATGGGGTTCAGATCAACGGTGTTCGGATCAACAGAATCGACCGAATCAGCCCAAGAAATACGCCATCAGGATGACGATCGTGACGATGACCGCCATCATCACTTTCACCAAGGTGATGAAATTCTGGTACGTCTGTTCGTGAGCGGGGTAATCGTTGCCCTCGCAGTCGCGTATTCGACCTCGGCGTGATCGGCCATCCCATCTCTCCAAACGGCATAACCCGGTAGCGGCGGACTTAGCGTAATTGCGCTGGCAGAGCAACCGCCCGCGACGCGCAGCTGCGGCTTGTACGGGCAACTGCGCGGTCCGCACGTCCGCGGCTTGCCGGGCGGTGACCGAATCCCTACTCTCAGGCAAACGAGCCGTCACGGACACAAGCCATGCTGAGAAAAGAACAGAACGAACTTCTGACCCGGACCGGCCCCGCAACCGCCAATGGGGCAAATGTTCCGCTCCTATTGGCTGCCGGCGCTGCTGGCCGAAGAATTGCCGGACAACGATTGCCCGCCGGTGCGGGTCAAGCTCATGTCGGAGCGCCTCGTCGCCTTCCGCGATTCGCAGGGCCGCTATGGCCTGATCGACGAATTCTGCGCCCACCGCGGCGTATCGCTGTGGTTCGGCCGCAACGAGGAAGGCGGGCTGCGCTGCCCCTATCACGGCTGGAAATACGACGTGACCGGCCAGTGCATCGAAGTCCCATCCGAACCGGTGGAAAGCGGCTTCTGCAACAAGGTCAAGCTTGCCTCCTATCCGCTGATCAAGCTCGGCGAAGTGCTGTGGACCTATATGGGGCCCGCCGGACAAAAAGCCGCCGCTGCCGGAATGGGAATTCGCCATGGTGCCGCCGGAGCAGAGCTTCATCTCCAAGCGGCTGCAGGAATACAACTGGCTGCAGGCCATGGAGGGCGGCATCGATTCAAGCCATGTCTCCTTCCTGCATCGCGGCGATCTTCAGTTCCGATCCGCTGTTCAAGGGCGCCAAGGGCAACGAGTACAATCTCGTCCGACATGCAGCCGCATTTCGAAGTGGTCGAGCAACCCGGCGGCCTGTTCATCGGTGCGCGCCGCAACGCCGAGAACGGAAACTACTATTGGCGCATCACGCCGTGGGTGATGCCGTGCTTCACCATGATCCCGCCGCGCGGTGATCATCCGATTCACGGTCATTTCTGGGTGCCGATCGACGACGAGACCTGCTGGGCCTGGTCTTACGATTTCCACCCGGTGCGGGCGCTGACCAAAGTTGAGGTCGAAGCCATGAAGAACGGCGCCGGCGTGCATTGCAAATATATTCCCGGTACCTACCGTCCGCTCGCCAACAAGGACAACGACTACCTGATCGACCGCGCGGGGCAGAAGGCCGGCAAGACCTTTAGCGGCGTCGCCGGTTTCGCCATGCAGGATGCGTCGTTGCAGGAGAGCATGGGACCGATCTGCGACCGCACCAAAGAGAACCTGGTCTCGACCGACAACGGCATCATCATGGCGCGGCATCGCCTGATGCGCGCCGCCAAGGCGCTCGCCGAAAAGGGCACGATCCCGCCCGGCATCGATCCGGAGCACCACAAGATCCGCTCCTGCTCGGTGGTGTTGCCGCCTGACGTAGCGTTCAAAGACGGCGCCAAGGAAGCGCTTAAAGCGCGGCCCGGCATGGCGCAGACGACGGTGTAGTTCCCGTTTCCAATGACAGCCGATGTGTTCATCGCGCGGTTCACGACAAGCGTCGTGCTGCCGGCGGCGTTGATCGCGAATTTGGCTCTGTTGAACATTGTCTCGGCGTTTGCCGATGACCCATCCTGCGCTCACTCCGCCGTTGCACCACAGCTAACGGCGCAGACCAAGCAACCATCCGCCGAAATTCCACAATCCGCCCAGACGGCGTTCAAAGACGCCGGCCAATTGATCGCATCCCTACAGAATGGCCGCTATGACGTGCCGCGCATCGAGCTTGCGGCGCGGCTCACTGCTGCCGGCTTTGCGGCGACGGACGAACACCAGCGCATGCGAGAGGACGCCGCCCGCGAACTCAGCGGCCGTCCCGATGGCACGGGCGACGTCAGCGCGGATGAGCTGCGCAAGGCCGATGCGGCGATCGCCCGGCAAATTAAGATTGACGACGGAACGATGCCGCGTCCCAGCTTCGCCGCGCTCGCCAGGCTGCCCGGACGTCCGCAGGTCGAAGGCCTCAACATCATCTATCTCAATCCGCTCGGCGACCCGGCGCACGCCAATCCCTGGAAAAACATCATTGCCCATCAGACCGAGGGTCCGCCCGGAAGCGCGCGGCGCGAGGCGGCCGATCAGTTTGCCAATCCGACCAAGCGCGGCGTGACGCTATGGGTTGAAACCGACGGCACGGTCTATTGGTCAACCGCCGAGAACGTCATTCCCACTCACACCGACGGTGCCGACCGCAACGACAACAAATACATCGACAATTCCACGACCTACCATTCGGTCGTCAAAACCAATTCGATCGGCGTCGAATTTATCGGCAATTATCCGGATGTCGCCAAGCCGGTAACGCCGGCCCAGGTACAGGCGTGGCTGTTGCTGGCGCCATTTCTGCAAGAGCGTTACGGCATACCGCCGCAGCACATCTACGCGCACAATTGGATAGATTTTAAGGATCAGCGTTATTGCGAAGGCTGCGAACTGGCGACGTTAGCGCGCAAGCTCGGCTACTGCCCGTCGAACTATAGCGCAGAAGTCCATTAGCGAAATCAGCTCGTCCGGCGTTCCGAGCTTCGATCGCATTGTCGTTATCGCGCTTCCCGGTCGGCATTAACGAAAACTCTTAAGGCATTAATGAGTTGGGCGCTCGGACACCGACGCTAAGTGTTGTCCGACGCGTCATATACGTTTTTAGTTTGCGCACATTCGCAACCGGCTTTCTGAGAAATGAAATTTTTCCAACCGGTGCTCGGCGCGATGCTGCTTCTTGTTGCGCCTATTTCTGCGCGGGCAGCGAATGTCGTTGCCAGCGTGTATTGGCCCGGCGATGGCGCCGTGAAACTGCACGACTACAGGACGAGCAGCGGCGAACGATACAGTGCGACGGCGATGAGGTGCGCCCATAAGATCCATCCCGCTTGGAACGAGGCTTATTGTCCGCTACGGCGATAACTATGCCGAAGTCGAAGTCAACGATCGCGGACCGTTCATCAAGGGCCGCGAACTCGACCTGACGCCGGGAGTTGCCAAGAGTCTGCACTTTCCCGGCTTAGGCCATGTGCGATTTGAGTTCTTCCCGCCGCTGCCTCAACCTCGACCGGCGGACATACCCTGAAGATCTTTACGTCGGTT
The DNA here is from genome assembly GCA_963742215.1 of uncultured Alphaproteobacteria bacterium. Classification (GTDB taxonomy): domain Bacteria; phylum Pseudomonadota; class Alphaproteobacteria; order Rhizobiales; family Xanthobacteraceae; genus BOG-931. The sequence goes on along the minus strand of CAVULJ010000009.1, from coordinate 49,153 downwards.
GTGTCAGGCTGCGTCGTTCTCGGTGACCGCATTCCGCCCCGCGATAAAACCCTGACAGATGGCGCGCGGCAAGCCGTGCATGGAAAAGCCGCCGGCCGATTCGCCGCCGCAATAAAGGCCGGGGATCACGTCGCCGTTCATGTCGATCACCTGGCAGCGCGCATTGATGCGCAAGCCGGCGCGCGTGTCGTGGATCACCGGCGTCGCCCAGGCGGCATAGAACGGCGGCTTCTCGATCTTGTAGAGCGGCTTCGGCTTGCCGAAGTCGGCATCCTTGCCGGCATCGACGAATGAATTGTAGCGCGCGACGGTGGTCGACGAGATTTTGCGGCGGCATCGGCACGCGCTGATATTTCATTTTGATCTTGGCGGCGAGCTCCGCGATGCTGCCGGCGCTGAAGAAGAAACCGGCGTCGACATCGACATGCGGCGGCTTCGGCTGCCACTTTTCGCGCGCCACGGCGTCGGCATCGAAGATCGCCCAGATCGGGCCGCCGCCGTTGTGGCCGTCGCCGATGCCGGCCAGCGCGGCATTGATGAAATTGCTCGGATTGTATTTGTGGTTCTTGGCGTTGAGATAGGCTGTGCGGCTCGTAGGGATTGGTGCTCTGATAGGTGTTGTAGCCGAAGTGCCCGGCGGTCTCGTCGTAGAAGCGCTTGCCCAGCATGTTGACCAGGATGACGTCCTGCCAGTCCGCCACCTGAAGACCGATGGCGCGCGCCTTGTCGAAAACCTCGCTGCCCGGATGCCAGCGCACATTCACATAGCCATATTGGCAGCCGATCGCGCCGGGCTTGGTGATGCCGGAGCCGAACTCGCCGGTGTAGTTGAACAAGCCCCATAGCGAGGCGCCGACCGCCATGGCCGGCGATTTCGCCGCTGGCGTCCTGATCGGACCACGGCATGCCGGCGAGGCCGCAATATTCCTCGGTCAGCCGCGGGTCGAACATGCGGCGGAAATTGACGTTGCCGGTCGAACCGCCGGTGGCGATGATGACGGCCTTGCGGGCGCGGATATTCAGCTTGTGCCCGTTGTGATCGACAGCGATGCCGAGTGACGCGGCCGATCGCGCGGCGTCTCGCGGTGGATCGCGGTCATGCGGTGCTCGAGCAAAATTTCGACGCCGGCCTTGAGCGCCGCGGCTTCGAGCGGCCGCATCAGACCGGCGCCGGCTCTGATTTCGTCGTCGTCCGGATCGGCCGGTCCGCCGGTATGGACCATCGGCCAGTCCTCGACCGCGATCTGCATGGTGCGCAGCACCGAAACCCCGATCTCGTGGCCGACGCTGTTCGGCCGCCGGTCGATGACTTTCACGCCGTGCGCGAGCAGGAATTCGAACGCCGCCACGCTGTTGTCGGCGAAGGCGCGGATGATCTCGCGGTCGTTATAGCGATAGGGCGGAAAGCCGTTGGTCTCGACCACCGACCAGTCGGTCAGATCCTGGAAGAACAGATCGGCCGAATCCTCGATGCCGTATTTCTTCTGGTAGCTGGTGCCGCCGCCGAGCGGCAGATTGCCGCCGGAGGTGATGGCATGGCCGCCGATATGCGTTCTGCGCCTCGACCATGATGACCGAAGCGCCGGCTTCGCGCGCGACGATCGCGGCGGGCATGCCCGGTCGCGCCGGACCCGATCACGACGACGTCGGCCTCGCGATCCCACTTCATCGATGATGCTGGGCTATCCACTCGCTACGTTTCCTGAATTTCTACGCGCGGCTGACGGCGGAGGGATTGAAGACTAACAGCATCGCGGATTTTGTGTCATGGAAATTGACTGCGCGCCGAGGACGTTTCCTCATGGCCGACATCGTTCCCACCCACCGGCTCACGCATGAGGCGAGCATGAAAATGATCGCTGCCGGCGTCGCCAAGGCGAACGAGCTCGGCTGCAAGGTCTCGCTCGCCGTCGTCGACCAAAGCTGCCGGCTGATCGGCTTTCTGATGATGGACGGCGCGCGGCATTTTTCGATCATCACCACGCAGCGGAAAGCGATCACCGCGGCGTCGCAGCGGCTGCCGACCGGCTACGCGCCGGAGGAAAACGCGCTCTCCATGACGGTGCGCATGGGCGACTTCACCAATGTGCCGGGCGGATTTCCGATCGAGGTCGACGGCGAGGTCATCGGCGCGGTCGCCGCCGGCGGCGCCAAGATCGAGCAGGACGTCGAGGTGGCGAAAGCGGCGCTGGCGGCGCTGATTACGCCTTAACGGCCTCGCGCATCTCCTTGGCCGCGGCGCGCACCGCCTTGATGATGTTCTGATAGCCGGTGCAGCGGCACAGATTCGAGGCCAGCACGTCGATCAGCTCCTCGTCGCCGATATGCGGATCCTTCTCCAGCACATTGGTGGCGAGCATCAGGAAGCCGGGCGTGCAATAGCCGCATTGCAGGCCGTGGTTCTCGATGAAGGCGCGCTGCAGCGGATGCAGTTCGTCGCCGTTGGCGAGACCCTCGACGGTGCGGATTTTCTTGCCCTCCGCCTGCACGGCGAACATCAGGCAGGAGCGCACCGCCTCGTCGTCGACGATGACGGTGCAGGTGCCGCAGACGCCGTGCTCGCAGCCGATATGGGTGCCGGTCTGGCCGCAATCGTCGCGGATGGCGTCGACCAAAGTGCGGCGCGGCTCGACGCGGATCGGATAATCGCGGCCGTTGATGGTGAGCGTGATGTCGAATTTTTCGTTCATTGCGCCGCAGTCTAGCGCGGCAGCGATATCGGCCCGCAAAGGCTACATATCCAGCACCAGCCGCTCGGTCTTGCAGCCGCAGCAGCAGATCATGACCTTTTCGTTGGCCGCCTGCTCTTCTTCGCTGAGCACCGCGTCGTGGTGCTCGGGAATGCCGGAGATGACGCGCGTCTCGCAGGCGCCGCAGATGCCGAGCTCGCAGGAATAATCGACGTCGACGCCGGCATCGAACAGCACTTCGAGGATCTTCTTGCCCTCGGGGAATGTAATATTCCTCGCCGGACCGCGCGAGCTCGACCCAAAAGCCGCCGGTCGTCGGCGCCGCCTCGGCCTTGGCCGTGAAATATTCGACATGGACTTGGCCGCGCGGCCGGCTGGCGGCCGCGGCCTCGAAGGCCGTGAGCATCGGCTTGGGGCCGCAGCAATAAAGATGCGCGTTCTCCGGCGCCGCGGCGACGACGGCGGCGAGGTCGAGGAATTTGCCGCCGGCTTCGTCGTCGAAATGCAGATGCACGCGATCCGGACCGAGCTTTTGCAGCGTTTCGAGAAACGCCATCTCGTCGCGCGTGCGGCATGAATAATAAAGCTTCCACGGCCGCTTGAGCGCGATGAGCTCCTGCGCCATGCACCAGATCGGCGTGATGCCGATGCCGCCGGCGATCAGCACGATATGCTCGGCGTTTTCGACCAGCGGGAAATTGTTGCGCGGCGCGCTGATCTTGATCTCGTGGCCGACGCGCATCTCGTCGAAGATGTAGCGCGAGCCGCCGCGGCTTGCCGCATCGCGCTTGATGCCGACGACATAGCTGTCGGGATCGGTATTGGGCGCGCACAGGAAAACTGCCGGATCATGCCCGTTGGGCAGATGCAGATCGATATGCGCGCCCGGCTTGTAGGGCGGCAGCGGGCCGCCCTCGGCGCGCCGGAACGTGTAAAGGTTCGTGTCCTTGGCGACGGGCTCGATGGCGGTCAGGCGCGCGTCGATCAGGCCCGGGCGCGGGCTTTGGCGGCGCGGCTGAGTTGGTGCGGTTATCGTGTCCATGCGGGGCTTAAATAGGCGGCCAGGTGGGTTTTCGCAACCTGTTCCTTGAAAATACGGGATTTGGCTTAGAGGCGTCTGCAACGGCGCGTCTTCGGCCGCGCCGTGCGCCGGGATCGGTTCATTTGCGCGCGCATTTTCGACGATAGTCCGCGAAGACGCGCCCGATCATGCACCACGACCGGCCCGGAAGGCGGCTCGGCGGCGAGCCGTCGCCGGCAGCTCGGCGATGGTCGCCGCGATCACGCGCTCGTCGGCGCGCGTCGCGCGTTCGACCGCGACGGCGGGCGTTGCCGGATCGAGCCCGCGCGCGTACCGCGGTCGCGACGAGTTCGGGCAATGTTTTGGCCGGCATATAGACGACGGTCGTCACCGCCGGATCGGCGAGGCTCGTCCAATCGATATCGGCCGGCAGTTTGCCGTCGTGGCCGTGACCGGTGATGTATTGCACGCGGCGCGCTTGGCCGCGGCGCGTCAGCGACACCAAGAGCCGGCTCGCGGCGCCCTGCGCCGTGGTGATGCCGGGCACCACCTCGACCGCGATCCCCGCGGCGCGGCAGGCCGCGATCTCTTCGTCGGCGCGGCCGAACATCATCGGATCGCCGCCCTTGAGCCGCACCACGCGGCGGCCGGCTTTGGCGAGCGAGATCATCAGCGCGTTGATGTCGTCCTGCCGGCACGAGGCTTTGTGTCCGGTCTTGCCGACCAGCATTTTCTTGGCTTCGCGGCGCGCGAAATCGAGAATGTCGGTGGCGACGAGATCGTCGAACAGGATCACGTCGGCCGATTGCAGCGCGCGCACCGCGCGCAGCGTCAGCAATTCCGGATCGCCGGGGCCGGCGCCGACAAGAACGACGGAGCCTGTCGTCATGCGCGCCGTCGCGCGCGTCAAGCAGCGCGTCGAGATCGGCTTCGGTCGGCGTCCGCGTCCGGCGCGGCGACGGCGCGCGCGGTGAATTTTTCCCAGAATGTCGCGGCGGCCGCGGAACGGCAGAGCCAGCGCTTGCACGCGCGGCCGCCAGGCGCGCGCGGCTTCCGCCCAGCGGCAAAGCCTTTCGGGATCAGCGCTTCGATCTTGGCGCGGATCGCCTGGCCGAACACCGGCGCGGCGCCATCGGTGGAAATGCCGATGACAAGCGGCGAGCGATTGACGATGGCGCCGAAGGCGAAATCGCAGAATGCCGGACGGTCGATGACATTGACCGGCACGCCGGCGGCACGCGCGGCCGCGGCGAATTGCGCGGCGCTTCGGTCGTCGGCGCAATCGGCGACGGCGATGGCGGCAGCCGGAGAAATCGGCCGCCGTCCAAGCCCGCTCGATGGATGACGATCGCGCCGCGCGGCGGCGCCGCGGCAAGCGCGAGCATGTCCTCGCCCGGTGCCGGCGCAAAAACCTCGACGCGCGCGCCAGCGGCCGAAAGCAGTTCGGCTTTCCAGGCCGCCGCCTGGCTGCCGCCGGCAACAACGGCGCGCTTGCCCTCCAGCGCGAAAAAAGCGGGCAGCCGCGACAGCGGGCCGATGCGGGTCGATTTAACTTCCGAGGGTGCGCGGCTCATCCAGACGGCCTCAACGATCCATGCAGTAGATAGAATGAAATTCTGCCGGTCGCAAATCATGAGCGGATCATTTGGTAGATTTTCATCCAAAAATCTAAGAACGCAGGTACACCATTCCACTCCGGCATCCAGCCGCGGAAGATCGGCGCGGCGTGGTTCCATCGTCCCGACGCCAATTTCAATTCAAGACGCGTGCCAGCCGAGCGAGGCGTCAGAAACTTGGCGGGCGCCCGGCGGGATTCCGCCGGGCGCCCTTAAGTTCACGTCAGCCAGTCTATAAGCCGGGTTCTGGATGGCCTGCGGACAATGTCCGCAGACGTGACGGCCATTCCTCTGGGACGCCGGTTACCCGGCGCCTCAAGCAACCTACCCGGACGGCAGGATCCGGACACCGACCCCGAAACTGCGCTCGCGCGAGTTTCGCGCCGTCCCTATTCGGTCTTGCTCCCGGTGGGGTTTGCCGTGCCGCCGGCGTTACCGCCGGCGCGGTGCGCTCTTACCGCACCGTTTCACCCTTACCGCGGCTATACGCTACGCACCGCGGCGGTCTGTTCTCTGTGGCACTGTCCCTGGGTTCGCACCCGCCGGATGTTATCCGGCACCGCTTGTCCATGGAGCCCGGACTTTCCTCCCCGGCAACCTTTCGGTTTCGCCGGAGCGGCCGTCCGACCGACTGACAGGGACAGGGATGGGGATGTTGGCCGCCGCCGTCAAGGGCCGGTGGCAAGAAGCAGGTGCAAGGGAAGCAGGTTAAGGCGAGACGACGAGCATGGCGGTGCGGGCGCGCGCCGCTATGGTTCTGGCACGGCCGCGAGTCGCCAGAAGCTCCTGCAAGGTGCCGCGCGTCGACGGGTCGGCAATGCCGTCGATGCGTTCCGGCCGGAAGTGGCGCTGGAAAGCCGTCACCACTTCGCGGGTCGTGTGATCGTATTCCCCGTTGGGCTCGATGCCATAACCGTACTCGCTCAGCGCCTTCTGCAAGGTGGCGACCGCGTTACCACGGTCGCCGGGACGCAGCACCTGGCCGAAATTCATGATCGCGGCCGGCTTCACCCAATGGCCGACGCTGGAATCGTAAAGCGTGCGCCAGGGAAATTTTTCGCCAGGATCCTGCTTGCGCGCCGGCGCGACGTCGGAGTGGGCGAGGACGCGCACCGAAGGGATCGTGTTACGGGTCTGGATGCTGCGGCAGAGTGCGGTCACCGCGGCGATCTGCCGCTTGGGAAAATCCGGATAGCCGTGGTCGTGACCGGGATTGGCGATTTCGATGCCGATCGAGCATGAATTGATGTCGGTTTCGCCGGCCCAATGGGCTTTGCCGGCGTGCCAGGCGCGGCGGCTTTCCTGAACCATCTGGATGATGCGGCCGTCTTCGAACACGAAATAATGCGTCGAGACTTCGCTGCCGCGCGCCTTGAGAAGTTCAAGCGCCGCGTCGGCATCCGTCATACCGGTGTAATGCAGCACGATCATGTCCGGCCGGCGCGCGCCAGCGCGTTCGCCATGATTGGGCGAAGCCATGACTTCGGCAACAACGCAGGAATCCGGAGCAAACTCAGGACGCGACATGAGGCCACTGTAGGGTAATGCGCGGGAGCGACAAGCCGGTTTCCGCCTTCCGGCGTGGAATCCAAAGCTCAGCGGTCCGCGCCGACGCCACTCCGCCGGGCGCGGCGACCTCAACCATTCCTTAAGCTTACGCCGCGCTAATCAAATGCAAGCGGAGCCGAGGGCCGCCGCGGCAGGTCCGTTGATGTCCATGTAGCCCCCATGACAGCCCTTTTATCTGCGCAAGCCGCTGTTTCTAATGGACAAAATATCCCGACCCAGAGCCTTGCTCGTCATATTCCGGTGCTCGCCCGCCACGCCATCGGCTGGCTCGGCGTCCATAGCGGCGGCCTTTATATCGACGCTACGTTCGGCGCCGGCGGCTATACCCGCGCGATCCTGGAAACGCCGGGTGCGCGCGTCATCGGTATCGACCGCGATCGGGACGCCATCGCGCAAGGTGCGGCGCTGGTCGAACAGGCGCAGGGCCGCCTCCAACTCGTCGAGGACCGGTTCTCCAACCTGGCATCGATCGCCGGCGGCGCCGCGGTCGACGGCATCGTGTTCGACCTCGGCGTGTCGTCCATGCAGATCGACGAAGCGGCGCGCGGCTTCTCCTTCCGGCTGGACGGCCCGCTCGACATGCGCATGGGACGCGATGGCCCGAGCGCAGCCGACATCGTCGCGCGAGGCAGCATGCGCGATCTCACCGTCATTATCGCGCGGCTGGGCGAGGAGAACCACGCGCGCGCGATCGCCCGCGCCATCGTCAAGACGCGCGACGAGCGCCCGATCGACACCACGCGCGCGCTTGCCGATATCGTGACGCGCATCGTGCATGCGCGCGAGGGCGCCATTCATCCCGCGACGCGTACGTTTCAGGGCTTGCGGATTTTCGTCAACGACGAGCTTGCCGAACTGGCGCATGGGCTCGTGGCGGCCGAGCGCGCGCTGAAACCGTCGGGCCGGCTGGTGACGGTCGCGTTCCATTCGCTCGAAGACCGCATTGTCAAAACCTTTCTCACCGAACGCAGCCGCGCGCCGGCCGGTTCGCGCCACCGGCCCGAACTGGTGGCGGCGCCGCCGACATTCCGCGTGCTCACCCGGCGGCCGGAAACTCCCGACGATGCCGAGATCGCGGAAAATCCGCGCGCCCGCTCGGCAAAGCTGCGCGCCGCCGAGCGCACCGAAGCCGCGCCGCGTTCGGCGGCGATCGAAAGCCTGTTGCCGAACCTGCCGTCGCTCACCGAAGTCATGCGAGGCCGGCCGTGATCCTGCGCGTCCTCAATCTCGTCGTCATCGGTGCGCTCGTCCTCGCCGCCGCCTATGTCTATCGCATCAAATTCGATGCCACGGTTCAGGCCGAGCGGCTTGCCAAGCTGCGCGGCGAGGTGCGCCACGAGCGTGACCAGATCGCAGCGCTACGCGCAGAATGGGGGCGACTGGACGATCCGGCCCGCGTCGAGGCGCTGGCCAAGCGCTATCTGCAGCTTGGGCCCGTCGCACCGACCCAGTTCGACACGCTCGATCGCCTGCCAGAGCGGCCGTCGCCGGACGTGACCGCCCAGAACCCGGATCTGATCGGCGGCATGATTGAGAATTCGCCGGCGCCGGCCACGACGGGAAGCATCCCGGCGCCGGTGCCGCCAGCGCTGCCGGCAAACGGAGCGCTGAAACAGTGAGCGTGACCGCGCCAGGCCTCCCGATGCCGGCGACACAGGCCGCCTCACCTGCAATGCCGGGGCGGCGGCGCCTGATCCGCAAGCTGCTCTACGGCCGCGACATCGATCGCGGCGCCAAGGCGCAGGCGCGGATCGGCCTCGCCATTCTCGCCTTCGCCGCGGTCTATGCGATCATTGCCGCGCGGCTCGTTATGTTCGCGCTCGTTTCCAACAGCCACAGCGTTCATCGCGTCGTCTCCAGCGACGCCATGGCGACCGCGCGTCCCGATATTCTCGACCGCAATGGCGAAGTTCTGGCGACCGACGTGCGCGTGCCGTCGCTTTATGCCGAACCGCGCCGGCTCATCGACGTCGACGAGGCGGTCGAACTCCTCACCGCCGACCTGCCGGACGTCGACACCACGGAACTGCGCGAACGGCTGTCATCCAAACGCGGCTTCGTCTGGCTCAAGCGCGATATCACGCCGGAGCAGCAGCACGAGATCTACCATCAGGGACTGCCGGGCATCGGTTTCCTTAATGAAAACAAGCGCGATTATCCGAACGGCGCGGAGGTCTCGCATCTTATCGGCCACGTCAATGTCGACAACGAGGGCATTGCCGGCGTCGAGAAATGGCTCGACGGGCAAGGGCTCGCCGCGCTGCACATGGCGGGCCTGGCGACCGACCGGCTGCAAAATCCGGTGCAGCTTGCTGTCGATCTGCGGGTGCAGCATGCGCTGCGCGACGAGCTCGTCACCGCGCGCGCGAAATTCGGCGCGCTGGCCGCCGCCGGTCTGGTGCTCAATGTCCGAACCGGCGAAGTCGTCGCGCTCGTCTCTGAGCCCGATTACGACCCCAATAATCCGCACGAGGCACTCGATCCGTCGCGCATCAACCGGCTGACCACCGGCGTCTATGAAATGGGATCGACGTTCAAGGCGTTCACCATCGCCATGGCGCTCGATTCCGGCAAGGTCACGCTTAAATCCTCGTTCGACGCCCATAGCCCGCTGCACTACGGCAAGTTCGATATTCACGACTTCGAGCCGCAGCAGCGGGCGCTGACGGTGCCGGAAATCTTCACCTATTCGTCGAATATAGGCGCGGCGCGCATAGCCATGGCGATGGGTGTCGATGCGCATAAAGCCTTCCTGAAAAAAATGGGCCAGCTCGATCGCTTGCACACGGAATTGCCGGAAAGCGCCGAGCCGATCGTTCCCAAGCGCTGGAGCGAGCTCAACACCATGACCATCGCTTTCGGCCATGGACTTTCGGTCGCGCCGTTACAGGCGGTGATGGGCGTGGCCGCCTTGATGAACGGCGGTATCTTGATCCCGCCGACCTTCCTCAAGCGCACCGAAGCAGAGGCGCAGGCGCTCGGCACCCGCGTGATCAAGCCCGAGACCTCGGAAATCATGCGCTACCTGATGCGGCTCAATGTCGAAAAGGGCACCGCCGCCAAGGCCGACGTGCCGGGCTATTACATCGGCGGCAAGACCGGAACCGCGGACAAGGTGGTGTTCGGCCGCTACTCCAAAAACAAAGTGCTGACCGATTTCATGGCGGTATTGCCGGCTGACCAGCCGCGCTATCTGGTGCTCATCATGCTCGACGAGCCGCATGCAACGCCGGACACCCACGGTTTCACCACATCCGGCTGGAACGCGGTGCCGACCGGGGGCGCCGTGGTGGCGCGCATCGCGCCGCTGCTCGGCATCGAGCCGCGGCTCGATTTGCCGACCGCCGATCAGCTGATACTGGCCTCGCTCAAGGAAAACAGGTAAGGCATTGGCCGCATTGTCGACCGAGCCGTCATGAAGCTTCGCGAGATTTTGCCTCCTGATGCGGAATTCGACGCTCGCCATGCCGGCCTTGAAGTCGGCGGGGTGACGGCGGACAGCCGGGCGGTCAAACGTGGCGACGTGTTTGTCGCGATTGCCGGCGGCAAGACCGACGGCTTGCGCTTCGCCGACGCCGCGATCGCCGCGGGCGCCGCCGCGATCGTCGCCGACCGGGTACCGGAAACTCCCCTTCCCGATCGCGTCGCATTCGCGCGCGTCGGCAATGCCCGGCGCACGCTGGCGCTGATCGCCGCCAAATTCTATCCGCGCCAGCCGCGCATCATTGCCGCCGTCACCGGCACGAGTGGCAAGACTTCGGTCGCAGCCTTCACCCGGCAGATCTGGAGTGCGCTCGGTCACCGTGCCGCGAGCATCGGCACGATCGGCGTGGTTTCGCCGAACGGAGAAACCTACGGCTCGCTGACGACGCCCGACCCGGTCGCGCTGCACCGCTCGCTCGACGCGCTCGCCGGTGACGGCGTCACCCATCTCGCGATCGAGGCATCGTCGCACGGCCTCGATCAATATCGGCTCGACGGCTTGCACATCGCGGCGGGCGGCTTCACCAATATCACGCGCGATCACCTCGATTATCATCCGACGTTCGAAGCTTATCTCGCCGCCAAGCTGCGGCTGTTTGAGGATTTGCTTGCGCCTGGCGCGGCGGCGATTATCGACGTCGATCACGACCATGCCGACGCGGTGGTGGCGGCATCCGCCGCGCGCGGCCTGTCGATCATCACCGTCGGCCGCAACGGCACGGGAATTCGTCTGCTGCATTCCGCCATCGACGGCTTTTCGCAGCAACTGCGGCTGGAACACGATCAAAAACATTATCGCGTGCGCCTGCCGCTGGTCGGCGAATTCCAGATCGAGAATGCTCTGGTCGCCGCCGGACTTGCCCTTGCGACCGGCGGCAATGCCGGTTTGGTTTTTGCGGCGCTGGAACAGCTTTCCGGCGCCAAGGGCCGGCTTGAACGCGTCGGCATGAGCCGCGGCGCGCAAATCTTCGTCGATTACGCGCATAAACCCGATGCGCTCGCCAAAGCGCTCGATGCGCTGCGGCCCTATGTGACCGGGCGGCTGGTCGTGGTGTTCGGCGCCGGCGGCGACCGCGATCGGGGTAAACGGCCCCTGATGGGCGCCGTCGCCGCCGCCAAAGCCGACCGGGTGATCGTCACCGACGATAATCCGCGCAGCGAAGATGCCGCCGCGATCCGCGCCGCCATCATGGCGGCGGCCGGCGGCGCTGCCGAAATCGGCGATCGCCGCGCGGCGATCCGCCGGGCCATTACCGATTTACGAACCGGCGACGTCCTGTTGATCGCCGGAAAGGGACATGAAACCGGCCAAATCATCGGCGACCGGGTAATACCGTTCAGCGATCATGAAGCGGTCGCGACGGCGCTGAAGGAACTGGCCGCATGAGCGCAGCCGCGCTGTGGACGCTCGACGCAATGGCGGCGGCAATGAGCGCTGAACGCCAGGGCGGGCTGCCGCAATCGATTTCGGGTATCTCGATCGACAGCCGCAGCATTGCGCCGGGTGAGGCCTTTTTCGCCATCCACGGCGAGCATCGCGACGGTCATGAATTCGTGTCCGCCGCGCTCGCCGCCAACGCCGCGCTCGGCGTCGTCGCCGCCGACCGGCGCGCGCTATTCCCGGCGGACGCGCCGCTCCTTGTCGTACCGAACGTGCTCGCGGGCTTGCGCGACCTCGCCGCCGCGGCGCGGGCGCGCATGGCAGCCAAGGTGATCGGCGTCACCGGCTCGGTCGGCAAAACCGGCACCAAGGAAGCTTTGCGGCTGGCGCTGTCGAAAGATGGCGAGACGCATGCGTCGGTCGCCTCCTACAACAATCACTGGGGCGTGCCGTTGTCGCTTGCCCGTTGCCCCGCCAGCGCGCGCTATGCCGTGTTCGAAATGGGCATGAACCACGAAGGCGAGATCGAGCCGCTGTCACGGCTGGTCCGGCCGCATGTCGCCATCGTCACCACGATCGCGCCGGTGCATCTTGAATATTTGGGCACGCTGGCCAAGATCGCCGACGCCAAAGCCGAAATCTTTTTCGGCGTCGAGCCGGGCGGCGCCGCGATCATCAATCGCGATATCGCGCAATTCGCGCAGCTCAAGCGCCGGGCGAAAGAGGCCGGCGTTTCGCGCGTCGTGTCGTTCGGCGAGCATGCCGAGGCCGATGCACGGCTGATCAAATGCGTGTTGCATCCACGCTGCTCGACCGTCGAGGCAAAAATCCTCGGCACCCAATTCAGCTACAAGATCGGCGCGCCGGGCCGCCATCTCGTCTTCAATTCGCTCAGCGTTCTGGCGGCGGCCGAACTGGTCGGCGCCGATCTCGCGCTCGCGGCGCTGGCGCTCGCCGAGCTCACCCCGGCATCCGGCCGCGGCGCGCCGATTGCGCTCGATCTGCCCGGCGGCCCGGCGCTCCTTCTCGACGAGAGCTACAACGCCAATCCGGCTTCGGTCGCGGCGGCGCTGGCGGTGCTCGGGCGGGCGCCGACCGGCCCGCAAGGCCGCCGCATCGCGGTGCTTGGCGACATGCTCGAGCTTGGCCCGCAAGGCCATGCACTGCACCGCGGCCTGGCCGACCTGGTGCTCGCCGACGGGATCGACCTGGTATTCTGTTGCGGCCCACTGATGCAGGCTTTGTGGCAGGCTCTTCCCGCCAGCCGCCGCGGCGGCTATGCAGAAGACTCCGCCGCGCTCGAAGCGCAGGTGCTACCCGCGATCCGCGCCGGCGATGCCGTCATGGTCAAGGGCTCGCTCGGCTCGCGCATGGCGCCCATCGTCAAGGCCCTGCAACGGGCCTATCCGCATCACGACGCACTCGAAGACGCGTCCGCACAAGGTTGAACCGATGCTCTACTGGCTGGTCGATCTGTCGGACAGACTCTCCGTCCTCAATGTGTTCCGCTACATCACGTTCCGCACCGGCGGCGCGGTCATCACCGCGCTGCTTTTTGTTTTCCTGTTCGGCCAGCACATCATCGACCGGTTGCGGCTGTTGCAGGGCAAAGGCCAGCCGATCCGCGGCGACGGCCCGAAGTCGCACATCATCGCCAAGGCCGGAACGCCGACCATGGGCGGATTGATGATCCTTTCCGGCATGCTGGTGTCGACGCTGCTATGGGCCAATCCCGCCAACCCTTACGTCTGGGTGGTGCTGTGGGTCACGCTCGGTTTCGGCTTCGTCGGTTTCTACGACGATTATCTGAAAGTCACCAAACAGCAATCGCACAACGGATTTGCCGGCCGCACGCGGTTGGGCGTTGAAGCCGTCATCGCCGGTGTTGCCTGCATCGTTTTGGTCGAGCTGGGCCATGTGCCGTTTTCGACTTCGCTGGTGTTTCCGTTCTTCAAGGAGCTGGTGCTCAATCTCGGCTGGTTCTTCGTGCTGTTCGCGATCTTCATCATTGTCGGCGCCGGCAATGCGGTGAACCTGACCGACGGCCTCGACGGCCTCGCCATCGTGCCGGTCATGATTGCGGCGGCAAGCTTCGGCATGATCGCCTATCTGTGCGGCAATGCGGTGTTCGCCGACTATCTGCAAATTCATTATGTCGCCGGCACCGGCGAACTCTCGGTGCTGTGCGGCGCCGTGCTCGGCGCAGGTCTTGGCTTTCTCTGGTTCAACGCGCCGCCGGCCTCGATCTTCATGGGCGATACCGGTTCGCTGGCGCTCGGCGGCATGATCGGCGCGGTCGCGGTCGCCACCAAGCATGAGATCGTGCTCGCGGTTATCGGCGGCCTGTTTGTACTCGAAGCGGTGTCGGTCATCGTGCAGGTGGTGTCGTACAAGCTCACCGGCAAGCGCGTGTTCAAAATGGCGCCGATCCATCATCATTTCGAGCAGCTCGGCTGGACCGAGCCGCAGATCGTCATTCGTTTCTGGATCGTCTCGGTCGTGCTCGCGCTGGCGGGATTGTCGACCCTGAAACTGCGGTAGCCTCGTCGTGATCCCGATCACGACCTTTGCCGGCAAGAAGGTCGCGCTGTTCGGGCTGGGCGGCTCGGGGCTTGCGAGTGCCAGCGCGCTTCTCGCCGGCGGCGCCGACGTCATCGCTTTCGATGACGATACAGCGAGCGTCGCCAAGGCTGCGCGCCGCCGGCATTCCCACCGCCGATCTGCGGCAAGCCAATTGGGCCAAGATTTCCGCGCTCGTGCTCGCGCCGGGCGTGCCGCTGACGCACCCGGCGCCGCATTGGATTGTCGCGCTTGCACACCAAGCCAGCGTTGAAGTGATCGGCGATATCGAGCTGTTTTGCCGCGAGCGCCGCGCGATCGCGCCCGGCGCGCCGTTTGTCGCCATCACCGGCACCAACGGCAAATCGACGACGACGGCGCTGATCGCGCATCTTGCCGCCGCCGCGGGCATGGACGCACAGCTCGGCGGCAATATCGGCACCGCGATCCTGTCGCTGCAGCCGCCGCGCGCGAGCGGCGTGCAGCCCGCGCGCGTTCATGTCATCGAGTGCTCGTCCTATCAGATCGATCTCGCACCCTCGCTCGATCCTTCGATCGGCATTTTGATCAATCTCACCGAAGACCATCTCGACCGCCACGGCACGATGGAACATTACGCGGCGGTGAAGGAACGGCTGGTCGCCGGCGTGCCGAAAGAGGGCACGGCGATCGTCGGCGTCGATGACGAATGTGCCGCGCCATCGCCGATCGGTTGGACCGATCCGGGAAACACGTGGTCCGCATCTCGGTGCGGGAAAAACCGCGCGACGGACTTTATGTCGAAGCCGGACGGATCACCCACGCCGAGGATTTCATCGCCGAACTCGGCGGCATCGGCTCGCTGCGCGGGCTGCACAACGCCCAGAACGCCGCCTGCGCCACGGCGGCCGCACTTGCGCTCGGCCTTGAGCCACAAACGATCCAGGCGGGGTTGCGCTCGTTTCCCGGCCTGCCGCACCGGATGGAAGAAGTCGGCCGGCGCGGCAAAGTTCTGTTCGTCAACGATTCCAAGGCCACCAATGCCGATTCCGCGGCGCAGGCGCTGGCCTGCTTCGGCGACATTTACTGGATCGCCGGCGGCAAGCCGAAGACCGGCGGTATCGAGTCATTGCGGGGGTTCTTCCCGCGCATTCGCAAGGCCTATCTGATCGGAGAAGCGGCGGACGATTTCGCCGCGACGCTCGGCGACGCCGCGCCTCACGAAATCGACGGGACGCTGGACAAGGCCGTAGCGGCGGCCGCCTGCGATGCCGAAGCCTCAAGCGCCGCCGAACCGGTCGTGCTGCTGTCGCCGGCCTGCGCCTCGTTCGACCAGTATCGCAATTTCGAGGTGCGCGGCGACGCGTTCCGCGCCCTGGTGCGCGCGCTGCCGGGCTTGACCGCTAAATAGCCGTCATTAATCCCTTGGAAACCACGTGGTGTCACGACTAGGCCGGGACTTTTCCCGGGGACGCCAATGGCTTCGCGCGCGCAGCCCACGCCGTTTTCCGAATGGTGGTGGACGGTCGACCGGCTGACGCTGGCGGCGCTCGGCGCCTTGATGCTCGGCGGCATCGTGCTGTGCCTTGCCGCGAGCCCGCCGGTTGCCGCCCGCATCGGGCTCGATCCGTTTCACTTCGTCGATCGTCAGGTCCTGTTTCTCATTCCCGCCGCAGGCGTGTTGATCGCAACCTCGTTCCTGTCGCCGCGCGACATCCGCAAAGTGGCGCTGATCGTCTTTATCGTCAGTCTCGTTCTCACCGCCGCGACGCCCTATTTCGGCGCCGAGATCAAAGGCGCACGGCGCTGGCTGGTGATGCTCGGCGTCAATATCCAGCCGTCGGAATTTCTCAAGCCCGCTTTCGTCATCCTGATCGCATGGCTGTTCGCGGAATCGGGCAAACGCCCCGAAATGCCGGCCAACTCGATCGCGCTCGCCTTGCTGATCGTGGTGGTGTCGCTCCTGGTGTTGCAGCCCGACTTCGGCCAGACCATGCTGATCTCGCTGGTGTGGGGCGCGCTGTTCTACATGGCCGGCATGCGTCTCATCTGGGTGATCGGGCTCGCCGCCACCGCCGGCGTCGGCCTGATGGCGGCGTTCTTCACCGTTCCCCATGTCGCCCAGCGCATCAATCGTTTCCTCGATCCGACGTCCGGCGACACATTCAATATCGATATCGCGACTGAATCTTTCATCCGCGGCGGCTGGTTCGGCCGCGGGCCGGGCGAAGGCACCATCAAGCGCATCCTGCCCGAAGGCCATACCGATTTCGTCTTCGCCGTGGCGGCAGAGGAATTCGGCGTCGCGCTTTGCCTCATTCTGGTCGCGCTGTTCGCCTTCATTGTGATCCGCGCGCTGATCAAGGCGATGCGCACCGACGATCCGTTCGTCCGCTTTGCCGCGGCGGGATTGGCGATCCTGTTCGGCCTGCAATCGACCATCAACATGGCGGTCAATCTGCATCTGATGCCGGCCAAGGGAATGACGCTGCCGTTCGTTTCCTACGGCGGCTCGTCCTTGATCTCGCTCGCCTATGGCATGGGCATGCTGGTCGCGCTCACCCGCGAGCGGCCGCGCGCCAAGCTTGCCGGCGACATGATGCTCGCGGCGAGTCCGGTGTGATGCACGACCCGGCGCCGGTCCTTGTTGCCGCCGGCGGCACGGGCGGGCATCTGTTTCCAGCCGAGGCGCTTGCCACCGTCCTGAGCGAACGCGGCATCCCGGTTCACCTCGTCACCGACCGCCGTGCGGCACGCTTCGGCGGCGCCTTCACCGACCAAACGATTCATGTGGTCGCCAGCGCGACCTTGCGGGCGCGCAACCCGGTCGCAATGACGCGAACCGCGGTCATGCTCGGCCTCGGTTTGGTTCAGGCACACGCTCTGATCGGCCGGCTTCGCCCCACGGCCGTGATCGGCTTCGGCGGCTATCCCACCGTGCCGCCGGTTCTGGCGGCGGTGTGGCGCGGCGTGCCAAGCCTCATTCACGACGCCAACGCGGTGATCGGCCGCGCCAATCGACTGCTGGCGCCGCGTGTCACCGCGATCGCCACGACCTTCCCCGACGTGTTCGCCGCCGCGCCCGATCTGGCGGCGAAGGCAACACTGACCGGAAATCCGGTGCGAGCCGCTGTCGTCGCGGCGGCTGCGACGCCCTATCCGGCGGCGAACGATCCGTTGCGGCTGGTCATCTTCGGCGGCAGCCAGGGCGCCCGCATCATGGCCGATATCGTGCCGGCGGCGATTGGCCGGCTGGACCACGGCCTGCGGGCGCGCGTGACTATCGTCCAGCAGGCGCGCGAGGAGGATCTCGCCCGCGTGCGCAAAACCTATGCCGATTTATCGATCGCGGCCGAGATTGCGCCGTTTTTCGCCGATCTGCCGGCGCGGATCGCGGCGAGCCATCTGGTGATCGCACGCTCGGGCGCATCGACCGTTGCCGAGCTAGCCGCAATTGGGCGCCCCGCCATCCTGGTGCCGCTGCCGCACGCGCTCGACCAGGACCAATTCGCCAATGCCGGCGTGCTCGAACGCGCCGGCGGCGCACTCCGGCTGCCCCAGGACGCGTTCACCCCGGCGCGGCTGGCCGCCGAGCTCGCGGCGCTTGCGGCCGCGTCGCAACGGCTCGCCGCAATGGCGGCGGCGGCGCGTTCGCTCGGCCGCCTTGATGCCGCCAACCGGCTCGCCGACCTTGTGCTGAAGGTGGCGGCAAGAAGCGCAAAACAGTAGTTTTGCGCGACCGCCTTCGACTCTGGGGAGTTGCATGAAACTGCCGCGCGACATCGGCCCGGTGCATTTCGTCGGCATCGGCGGCATCGGCATGAGCGGCATCGCCGAGGTGCTGGTGAATCTCGGCTATTCCGTGCAGGGCACCGATCAGGCCGACAGCGCCAACGTCAAAAGGCTGCGCGACAAAGGCGTCAAGATCGCGATCGGGCACCGGCCTGAGAATTTGGCCGGCGCGCGCGTCGTGGTGATTTCCTCCGCCATCAAGGCCGATAATCCGGAGCTTATCGCCGCCCGCGCGCAGCGGCTGCCGGTGGTGCGCCGCGCCGAAATGCTCGCCGAGCTGATGCGGCTGAAGAGCTGCGTCGCCATTGCCGGCACCCACGGCAAGACCACGACCACTTCGATGGTCGCGGCGCTGCTCGACGCCGGCGGCTTCGATCCCACCGTCATCAATGGCGGCATCATCAACGCCTATGGCACCAATGCACGGCTCGGCGCCGGCGACTGGATGGTGGTCGAGGCCGACGAATCCGACGGCACCTTTCTGAAACTTCCCGCCGACATCGCCATCGTCACCAATGTCGACCCGGAGCATCTCGACTACTTCAAGACCTTCGACGCCGTACAGGAGGCGTTCCGCGCTTTCGTCGAGAATGTGCCGTTCTACGGCTTTTCGGTGATGTGCACCGATCATCCGGTGGTGCAAAGCCTGGTTGGCCGCATCGAGGATCATCGCATCGTCACTTACGGCGAGAACCCGCAGGCCGATGTGCGGCTCGTCGACGTCTCGCATGCCGGCGGCACGTCGCTGTTCACCATCGTGATGCGCGAACGCGCCGGCCAGGCGGCGCACGACATAAAAAATATCGCGCTGCCGATGCCGGGCCGGCACAATGCGCTCAACGCCACCGCGGCGGTCGCAGTCGCGCATGAGCTTGGCATCGCCGACGATGTGATCCGCAATGCGCTCGCCAAGTTCGGCGGCGTGCGGCGGCGCTTCACCCGCACCGGGATGTGGAACGGCGTCACCATCATCGACGATTACGGTCATCACCCGGTCGAGATCGCCGCCGTATTGCGCGGCGCGCGCGAGTCGACCAAGGGCCAGGTCATCGCCGTGGTGCAACCGCACCGCTTTACGCGGCTGGCCGCCTTGTTCGAGCAATTCTGCACCTGCTTCAACGATGCCGACGTGGTGATCGTCGCGCATGTCTATCCGGCCGGCGAAGCGCCGATCCCGGGCATCGACCGCGACGCGCTGGTGGCCGGCCTGCGCACCCATGGCCATCGGCAGGTGATCGCGCTCGATGGCCCCGAAAAGCTCGCCCCCATTGTCGCCGGAATGGCCCAGCCGGGCGACTACGTCGTCTGCCTCGGCGCCGGGTCGATCACGCAATGGGCCTATGCGCTGCCAGGCGAATTGGCCGCGGCCGGGAGCCGCTAGGTCGCGCCAATGGCCGAAAAAGCCAGAAAGACCTGTCTTGCCGTCCGCCACGTGGCCTTTGAAGATCTGGGCCTGCTCGATTCCTTGCTCGCTGCGCGCGGTTACGCCATCCGCTGGCTTGAGGCCGGGGTCGATCCGCTAGATGTGGCTGCCGTCGTCGAGCCCGATCTCGTTGTGGTGCTCGGCGGACCGATCGGCGTCTATGAGAGCGGACACCTATCCGTTCATCGCCGACGAGATCGAAGCACTCGCCGCACGCCTTGCCGCAAACAAGCCGATGCTCGGCATTTGCCTTGGCGCGCAAATGATGACGGCGGCACTCGGCGCTCGCGTGGCGCCGGGACCGGTCAAGGAAATCGGCTGGGCGCCGTTGACCTTGAGCGAAGCCGGCCAACGCTCCGTGCTGGCGCCGCTCGCCACGACGCCCGTTCTGCATTGGCACGGCGACAATTGCGACTTGCCGGCGGGATGCGAGCGGCTGGCGTCGACGGCGCCCTGCCCGGTTCAGGCGTTCATTCGCGCGCCGTGGCAGCTCGCCTTGCAATTTCATATCGAGGTCGAGCCGGCGCGCGTCGAGCGCTGGCTGATCGGCCACACCGTCGAGCTCGGCAAGGCCGGCATCGACCCGCGCACGCTGCGCACGCAGGCGAAGGCGCATGGCGACGCCACCGCGGCGGCGGGCCGCGCGATTCTTGCGACCTGGCTCGATTCGATTGCGGGAAAGGCCGCATGAGCTTTGCCGATCTCGGACCCGGCCTGAAGGCTGAAATGCCGAAATTGCGCGGCCGGCTGCTGGCGAACCAGTCGCTGAAGGAGCTGACCTGGTTTCGCGTCGGCGGCCCGGCGCAACTTCTGTTCATGCCCGAGGATGAAGCCGACCTCGCTTATTTTCTCGCCCATCTGCCGCACTGACATCGCGGTGACCGTCATCGGTCTCGGCTCGAATCTGATCGTGCGCGACGGCGGCGTGCCGGGCGCGGTGATCCGGCTCGGCCGCGGCTTTAGCGACATCGCCATCGAAGGCCTGCAAGTTCGCGCCGGCGCCGCGGTGCCCGACGTCAAGATCGCGCGCGCGGCGCAAGAAGCCGGCATCGCCGGACTGTCGTTCCTGCGCGGCATTCCGGGCGGCATCGGCGGCGCGCTGCGCATGAACGGCGGCGCCTATGGCCGCGAGACCAAGGACGCGCTGGTCGAAGCGCGCGCGGTCGATCGGCAAGGCCGCGTCCACGTGCTTGGCAATGCCGACATGCACTATGCCTACCGCCATAGCGGCGCACCGGACGATTACATTTTCACCCAGGCTCTGTTCGCCGGCGAGCGCGGCGACCCGGCCGTGATCGCGGCCGAGATGGAAAAGATCACCGAGTCGCGCGAAGCGACGCAGCCGGTGAAAAGCCGCACCGGCGGCTCCACCTTCAAAAACCCGCCGGGCGGCAAAGCCTGGCAGCTCATCGATGCCGCCGGCTGCCGCGGCTTGCGCGTCGGCGACGCCCAGGTCTCGGAAATGCACTGCAATTTCCTGATCAATCTCGGCAGCGCAACCGCCGCCGATATCGAGACGCTGGGCGAGACCGTGCGCCGGCGCGTCAAGGACCATTCCGGCGTCGATCTCGAATGGGAGATCAAGCGGATCGGCGCCGCGAAATAGCGCCCGGACGCCCTTGAGACTCTCGATTTTTCGCCAATTGTCGATTCTATTGGTGTCCCTGCGAATCAGTGCTTGAGGCACCTGGCAGGACGATGGCCAAGCATGTCGCCGTTCTGATGGGGGGCTGGTCGGCCGAGCGCGACGTTTCGCTCCGCTCCGGCAAGGCCTGTGCCGATGCGCTGACGCGCCGCGGCTACCGCGTCACGCCGATCGATGTGACCCGCGAGATCGCCGCGGCGCTGACCGCCGCTCAAGCCCGATGTCGCGCTCAACGTGCTCCATGGCCGGCCCGGCGAGGACGGCACGCTGCAGGGGCTCCTGGAAATCCTCGGCATCCCCTACACGCCATTCCGGCGTGATGGCCTCGGCGGTCGCCATGCAAAAGGACTACGCCAAAGCGCTGTTTCGCGCCGCCGGCGTGCCGGTCGCCGAGGACCGGGTGGTGTCGCGCTTCGAGGCGGCGAAAGCCCATGTCATGGCGCCGCCCTATGTCGTCAAACCGATCGCGGAAGGCTCGAGCGTCGGCGTTTTCATCGTCACCGAGGAGCATCCGCACCCGCCGCAGGAGCTTTACCGCGACGACTGGGCGTTCGGCGAAAGGTCATGGTCGAGCGCTACATCCCCGGCAAGGAACTGACCTGCGCGGTCCTCGGCGACCGGGCGCTCGATGTCATCGAAATCGTGCCGGCGACCCGGTTCTACGATTACGAGGCAAAGTACGCCGCCGGCGGCTCCAAACACCTCCTGCCGGCGCCAATTTTACCAAATGTTTACCAGGAGGTCCGAAGACTCGCATTGGCTGCCCATAGCGCGCTTGGCTGCCGCGGCGTGAGCCGTGCGGACTTCCGCTACGACGATCGGGGACGGGAAAGCTGATCTGTCTTGAGGTCAATACACAACCGGGGATGACCGAGACCTCGCTCGTGCCCGAGCTAGCCGCATACGCGGGCATCGCGTTCGATGAGCTGGTGCAATGGATGGTGGAGGACGCCTCGACCAACCGCTGACGCGGTCGGGGCAATCAGCGGCAGGACAGGACGGCGCGCCGGTTGACGAGCCGTCTGCTGCGCGCGTTCGCCGTCGCACGAGCCGCTTCGCCTGGTTCGACGGCTATCGCCGGGCGGCGCCCGCTGGGGCGCGCGGGTCGCGCATTTGCCGCGCGGCGCCGGCGTCGCGGCATCCATGCTGCTCATTGCCGCCGCGCTCGGCTATGGCGCGGTCAGGGGCCAGCACGTCCCCGCCGTCACCGATTGGCTCAAGGACGCGCGCGATGTCGCCGCCAATTCGCTCGGCTTCCGCATCGCCGCGATCTCGCTCGCCGGCGAGAAAGAAGTCAGCCGCGAGGAAGTCCTCACCACCGCCGGCGTCACCGGGCGCGCCTCGCTGTTGTTCCTCGATGCCGACGCCGCGCGCGCCCGGCTGATGGCAAATCCCTGGATCGCCGACGCGGCCGTGCTCAAGCTCTATCCGGACCGCCTGCAGATCACGATCACCGAGCGCCTCGCCTTTGCGCTTTGGCAGAAGGACGGCCACGTCAGCGTCATCGCCGCCGACGGCACGGTGCTCGAACCGTTCGTCGAGGACCGCTATCTCGGCCTGCCGCTTGTGGTCGGCGCCGGCGCCGAACGGCAGGCCAAGGACTTCCTCGCCGTCCTCGATCGTTATCCCGACATCCGCGCCGGCGTTGCGGGCGTCGATCCTGGTGGCCGAGCGGCGCTGGAATCTGCGGCTGACCAACGGCATCGACGTGCGCCTGCCGGAAACCAATGTCGACGACGCGCTCGATCGGCTGGTCGCGCTCGATCGCGACAAGAAGCTTTTGTCGCGCGACATCACGATGGTCGATCTGCGCCTGCCGGATCGCGTGACCGTGCGCCTGTCGGATGCGGCGGCGCAGGCCCGCGACGAGGCGCTCAAGGCCAATATGAAGAAGAAGAAGGGCGGCGACGCATGAACGCCCTCCGTTATGGCCTGACCCCGAAGATGAAGCCGATCTCGCCGCGCCGCAGCGCGCTGGTCGCCGCGCTCGACGTCGGTTCGAGCAAGGTCGTCTGCCTGATTGCGCGGCTGCGGCCGCACGGGCCGCAGCAGGTTCTGACCCGCCGCAGCCATGCCATCGAGGTCATCGGTTTCGGCCATACCGTCGCCCGCGGCATGAAGGCGGGCAGCGTCGTCAATCTCGCGCAAGGCCGAGGAAGCCATCCGCCAGGCCGTCGATAGCGCCGAGCGCATGGCTCGGTGTCGAGATCGAATCGGTTGTGCTGTCGCTCTCGGCCGGACGGTTGGCCAGCGAATTGTTCGCCGCCGATATCGAAATCGTCGGCTCCGCGGTCTCGGAGGGCGATATCGCCCGCGTGCTTGCCGCCGGCAGCCGCCATTCGCTGCGCGACGGCCGCGCGGTGCTGCATTCGCTGCCGGTCGGCTACTCGATCGACGGCGTCGACGGCATCCGCGATCCGCGCGGCATGCTCGGCTCGCGTTTCGGCGTCGACATGCATGTCGCCACCACCGACATCGCCGCGGCCCGCAATCTGATGCTCGCGGTCGAGCGCTGCCATCTCGACGTCGAGGCCATGGTCGCGTCGCCTTATGTCGCCGGACTTGCCGTTCTTGCCGACGACGAGGCCGATCTCGGCTCCGCCGTCGTCGATATGGGCGCCGGCACCACCACGATGGCGGCTTTCGCGGGCGGACGGCTGGTTCATCTGGAAGGTTTCGCGCTCGGCGGCCATCACGTCACCATGGACATCGCCCGCGGGCTCAACGCCCGCATCGCCGACGCCGAGCGAATCAAGACGCTTTATGGCAGTGTGCTCAGCGGAGGATCGGACGAGCGCGACATGATCACGGTGCCGCCGCTGAGCGAGGACGAGCGCGAGCAGGCGCAATTCGTATCGCGCGCGACGCTGGTGAGCATCATCAAGCCGCGCGTCGAGGAAATCCTGGAAATGGTGCGCGACCGGCTCGCCGCATCCTCGATCGCCGCCGATCCGCGCGGCCATGTCATCCTCACCGGCGGCGCGTGCCAGCTCAACGGGCTGCCGGATCTGGCCTCGCGCATTCTCGGCCGGCCGGTGCGCATCGGACGGCCGCTCGGCATTGCCGGCGCGCCGGACGCGGCCAAAGGCGCGGCATTTGCCGTGGCCGCCGGACTTCTTGTTTACCCGCAAGCGGCGCATCTCGAACATTTCGAGTCGCGGCGCAGGCGGCAACTCATGACCGGCACGGGCGGCTATTTCGCCCGGGTCGGACGATGGCTTCGCGAGAGTTTCTGATGGCCCCCAGATGCGAAGCCAGAAAATCTCAGCAGCCGGTGGCGGACCGGACGGGGCTTGGCGTGGACAACGCCCGCGCGACGAACAAGAGGCAATCATGACCATCAATCTGAATATCCCCGACATCCGTGAGCTTAAACCCCGCATCACCGTATTCGGTGTCGGCGGCGCGGGCGGCAATGCCGTCAACAATATGATCACCGCCGGCTTGCAAGGCGTCGATTTCGTGGTCGCCAATACCGATGCCCAGGCGCTCACGATGTCGAAAGCCGAGCGCGTCGTGCAAATGGGCGTGCAGGTGACCGAGGGGCTCGGCGCCGGCTCGCAGCCCGACGTCGGGCGCGCCGCCGCGGAAGAAGTGATCGACGAGATCCGCGATCATCTCTCCGGCGCGCACATGGTCTTCGTCACCGCGGGCATGGGCGGCGGCACCGGAACCGGCGCCGCGCCGGTCATCGCCAAGACGGCGCGCGACCTCGGCATCCTCACCGTCGGCGTGGTGACCAAGCCGTTCCACTTCGAAGGCCAGCGCCGCATGCGCATCGCCGACGGCGGCATCACCGAACTGCAGAAATGCGTCGACACGCTGCTGATCATTCCCAACCAGAACCTGTTCCGCGTGGCCAATGAAAAGACGACGTTCGCCGACGCCTTCGCGCTGGCCGATCAGGTGCTCTATTCCGGCGTCGCCTGCATCACCGACCTGATGGTCAAGGAAGGCCTCATCAATCTCGACTTCGCCGACGTCCGCGCCGTGATGCGCGAGATGGGCAAGGCGATGATGGGAACCGGCGAGGCCGAGGGCGAAAAGCGGGCGCTGACCGCCGCCGAAGCCGCGATCTCCAATCCGCTGATCGACGACGCGTCGATGAAAGGCGCGCGCGGCCTGCTGATCTCCATCACCGGCGGCCGCGATCTGACGCTTTACGAAGTCGACGAAGCGGCGACGCGCATCCGCGAGGAAGTCGACCAGGACGCCAATATCATCGTCGGCGCGACCTTCGACGAAAGCCTCGACGGCATGATCCGCGTTTCGGTCGTGGCGACCGGCATCGACCAGGCCGATGGCGCAACGGCCGCCGCTGCCGGCGGCGGATTCGCGGATGGCGGAAGTCGCGCAGCGCATGCGCACCGAGAATCAGCGCATCGCCGAACGCATCGAACGGGCCGAACCGGCGCGACCCGCCGCGGCCTCGCCGCCGATACCCGTTGTCGCCGCCGTTGCCGCTCCGCCGAGCGTCAACGCCTCGATCGAATCGGCGGCCAAGGCGGCGATCGCCGCGGCCGTCGAGGACGTCACCATCCGTCCGCTGGCGCCAAAGCCGTCACTGTTCATCGATCCGGCCGCGAGCGAGCCGGAGACGTACGAACCGGAAGAACTGGAGCCGGCGGCGTTCATTCCGCCGCAGCCGGAGCGGTTGCCGATGCGGGCGCCGCGCATGCCGCGGATCGATGAGCTGCCGGTGCCGGCGCAGAACGAGATCCGCGCCCGGCGCGGCGAACTGCCGGAGGATGGCCATCCGGAGAACCGGCCGCGGTCGCTGTTGAAGCGCTTGGCCTCGGTCGGCTTCGGCCGCCGCGAGCAGGAAGAGCATGAAGCACCGCCGAGCCCGCGGCCCGCGCCGGTCAGCGCCCGCCGCCGACCGAGCGGCTCGCTGGCCGGCCGATGGCCCGCCCAGCCGAGCCGCGCCAAGAATGCGCCAGGAGCGCGACAAGAACCGCGTCACGAACCGCGTCACGAACCGCCGGTCTCCGAATATGCCAAGCGGCCGGCCCCGCAGGGGCTCGACCAGCATGGCCGGCAGAGCCCTGTGCATAACCCCAGCGAAGAGGACCAGCTCGACATTCCGGCGTTCCTGCGCCGGCAAGCGAACTGAGAGCGGCCCGATCGTTCGCGCAAACCCCGCCCGCATCCTTTGTCATCGAGGATGCGGGCGCAGGCAGCGGCGCGCAGCTTAGCTAAGTAACTGATAAGCGACATATTTCGGGTTCCCCAATGCAATCCGCTCCGTCGTCGCGACGGGGCGGATTGTGCGTTTGGGGGCAGCTCAGGCACGTCGAGCCTGTGCGATTTTGGGGCAGCGAGCCGACAAGAGTGCGGCCGGAAAAAGGTAACAGTCGGTAAGAAAGCGTGAATTGGCCTGATTGCGCTGCACCGGTAAGGTTTTAACGTCAGAGGGGATGGTTTGGGGGATCGGGGCATATCGGCGGTTACGCCGACCAACCCTCAAGCTTGCAGACAGACTGCGTTTCCCTCGCGTTGGGGTGGCCATATTGTTCGCGAAGTGCAACTGCTCGCGTAGTTTGGCCGTAAAGTGTGGGACCAAAGCATGACGCGGGGCGTACACGCCGGCAGGCAGACGACGCTGCAAGATCATGTGACCGTTGCCGGCATCGGCGTCCATTCCGGCGCGCCCGCCACCCTGACATTGCATCCCGCCGAAGCCGATACCGGCATCGTCTTCCTGCGCTGCGGAACCGACGGCCAGCCCGACCGCGAATTAAGCGCCAATTTCCGCTCCGTGACGGCGACCGAATTCGCCACCGTTCTCGGCGACCATAACGGCCCGGCGGTATCGACCACCGAACATGTGCTGGCGGCCTTGCACGGCCTCGGCGTCGATAACGCGGTCGTCGAAGTCGACGGCCCCGAAGTGCCGATCATGGACGGCAGCGCCGCGCCGTTCGTCGCCGCGATCGACCAAGCCGGCATCGTGACGCTGCCGGCGTCGCGGCGTTACATCCAGGTGCTCAAGCCGGTCCGCGTCGCCAAAGGCGACAGCTACGGCGAATTGCGGCCGCACCAGCGCGGCCTGCGCATCGAAACCGAAATCGAATTCGATCATCCGCTGATCGGCCGGCAGACCTTCGCGGTCGACGTCGAGCCCGATCTGTTCCGCCGCGAACTCGCGCGGGCGCGAACCTTCGGCTTCATGCGCGACGTCGCGAAACTGTGGAGCGCGGGCTATGCGCTCGGCGCCTCGTTCGAGAATACCGTCGTGATCGCCGAGAACCGCGTGCTCAATCCCGAAGGCATGCGTTTTCCCGATGAATTCGTCCGCCACAAGGCGGTCGATGCGATCGGCGATCTCGCGCTGTCCGGCGCGCCGCTGATCGGCGCCTATCGTTCGGTGCGCGGCGGCCACAAGCTCAATCACGCGGTGCTCACCGCGCTGATGGCCGACCGCAGCGCCTGGGCCTATGTCGAAATGCCGGAAAGCCGCCGCCCGCGCGGCCATGCCGATCTGGCGGCCGGCTTGCCGACCCCGGCCTACGGGCCGGACGTCTCTTAATTCCCTTAACTTTTACGCCTTAATCCGGGCCGATTGTCGGCCATAATTGCTATATTGTCATAGGGCTGCGGTGCCCTGACCCCGGGCGCTGGGGGCGCGGCAGGGCATCGACGCGGACGGGGCTTAAATCACGCTCATGATGTTGCAGTTACGAGGATCGCCGCGATCCGGTTGCAGGCTGCGCGCGCTGGCGGGTTGCCTGGCGCTTGCGCTTGCCGCTGCGTCGCTCGTGGGCTGCAGCTTTTTCAAACAGGACGACGACTACGTTCCCGACACTCCCGCCGACATGCTCTACAACGAGGGTCTCTACCTCCTGAACAACAAGCAGGACTACAAGGCGGCGGCGAAGAAATTCGACGAAGTCGACCGCGAAAATCCGTATTCGGATTGGGCGCGCAAGGCGCTGTTGATGTCGGCCTACGCCTATTATCAGGCGGAGGAATACGACGACTGCGTCAATTCGGCGAAACGCTACGTGGCGCTGCATCCCGGCAGCCCCGACGCCGCCTATGCCCAATACCTGATCGGCGCCTCCTACTACGATCAGATCCTCGACGTCTCGCGCGACCAGGCGCGCGCCGACAAGGCGATCGACGCGCTGCAGAAGTGGTGCGCAAATATCCGAACAGCGAATATGCCATCAGCGCCAAGAAAAAAATCGACATGGCGCGCGATCAGCTCGCCGGCAAGGAAATGGATGTCGGCCGCTTCTATCATGAAGCAGCGCGACTTCATCGGCGCGATCAACCGCTTCAAGGTCGTGGTGACGCAGTATCAGACCACGCGCCATGTCGAGGAAGCGCTGATGCGGCTGAGCGAAGCCTATGTCGTCGCTCGGCATCATGGACGAGGCGCAGACCGCCGCCGCCGTGCTCGGCCACAATTTCCCGGACAGCCCCTGGTACAAGGACGCCTATAATCTCGTGAAGACGGCGGGCGGCGAGCCGACCACCGAGAACAAGGGCTCCTGGATCAGCCGCGCTTTCCAGAAAATGGGCCTGGCGAGCTCGCAGTCCGGATGACTGCGGACACGGCGGACGACAGAACCGGAGAATCGGGAATATCATCCTCGGCGCGGCTTCCGCCGCCTGTCCAGTCCATCATCATGCTCGCTCGCCTTTCTATCCGCGACATCGTCCTGATCGACCGGCTGGATATCGATTTCGGCTCCGGCCTTGCCGCGCTGACCGGCGAGACCGGCGCCGGCAAATCGATCCTGCTCGATGCCTTTGCGCTGGCGCTCGGCGCACGCGGCGACGCGGCGCTGGTGCGCGAGGGCGCCGAACAGGGCCAGGTGATCGCCGCGTTCGACGTCGCCGAGGACCACCCGGCGCGCCGCGTGCTGGCCGACAACGATCTGGCGCGGTCTCGGCGCGACGACGAACTGATCGTGCGGCGCGTGCAATTCGCCGACGGCCGCACCCGCGCCTTCGTCAACGATCAGCCGGTCAGCGTGCAAGTGCTGCGCGCGCTCGGCACGGCATTGGTGGAAATCCACGGCCAGCACGACGAGCGCGCCTTTGTCGATGCCGCGACCCATCGCGCGCTGCTCGATGCCTATGGCGGGATCGAAGACGAAGCCGCGACGGTGGCGCGGCTGTGGACCGAGCGGCGCGCCAGCGAGGCCGCCGTCGAAAGCCATCGCGCCGCCGTCGAGCGCGCCGACCGCGAGGCCGAATGGCTGCGCCATGCGGTCGAAGAGCTTTCGAAGCTTGCGCCGCAAACCGGCGAGGAAACGACGCTCGCCGAGCGCCGCGCCGTGATGATGCAGGCGGAAAAAGTCGCCGAGGATTTGCGCGCCACCTATGACAGCGTCACCGGGCCGAATTCGCCGGTGCCGCCGCTGGCGACCGCGGTGCGGCGTCTGGAGCGCCGCGCGGCGCAGGCGCCGGCGCTGATCGAGCCGGCGGTGAAGGCGATCGACGCCGCGCTGAACGCGCTGGATGAAGCCCGCGCTGCAGCTCGAACAGGCGCTGCGGGTGGCCGAATTCGATCCGGAGGAACTCGAGCGCATCGAGGAGCGGCTGTTCGCGCTGCGCGCCGCCGGGCGCAAATACAATGTGCCGGTCGACGAGCTCGGCGCACTGGCGCGCCGCTACGAAGGCGATCTCGCCTTGATCGATGCCGGCGCCGAGCGGCTCGCCACGCTGGAGAACGCGAGGCGCAGGAGGCCGCGGCACGCTACCGCGCCGCGGCGGAAGCGCTGTCGGCCGCGCGCCGCCGGACCGCGCAGAAGCTCGACAAGGCGGTCAATGCCGAACTCAAACCGCTCAAGCTCGAACGGGCGCAATTCTCCACCGCAGATCGAAAGCGAGAGCGAAGGCCCGGACGGCCTCGACCGCGTCGAGTTCTGGGTGCGCACCAATCCCGGCACGCGGCCGGGCCCGCTGATGAAGGTCGCCTCCGGCGGCGAACTGGCGCGCTTCCTGCTCGCGCTCAAAGTCGTGCTGGCCGATCGCGGCTCGGCGCCGACGCTGGTGTTCGACGAGATCGATACCGGGGTCGGCGGCGCGGTCGCGGATTCCATCGGCGTGCGGCTGGCGCGGCTCGCCTCGGGCGTGCAGGTGATCGCGGTGACGCATGCGCCGCAAGTGGCGGCGCGCGCCGACCGGCATTACCTCATCACCAAGGATGCGCTCGCCAAGGGCAAACGGGTCGCGACCCGCGTTGCCGAACTTGAAGACGAGCACCGCCGCGAGGAGATCGCCCGCATGCTCGCCGGCGCCGAAATCACCGCCGAAGCCCGCGCCGCCGCCGAACGCCTGATCCGCGCGGCGGTCGGCTGATCGTCGTCATGGCTCGCCGCGACAAGCCCGAAACGTCCGTCGACGATCTCAGCGAAAAGCAGGCCAAGGCCGAGCACGCGCGGCTTGAGGCCGAAATCGCCGAGCACGACCGGCGCTATTACCAGGACGACGCGCCCAGCGTCAGCGATGCCGAATATGACCGGCTGCGGCGGCGTTACGGCGCGATCGAAGCGCGCTTTCCGCAATTGCGCACGCTGCAAAGCCTCACCCAGCGCGTCGGCGCGGCGCCGTCGGCGCGATTCGCCAAAGTCCGCCACGCGGTGCCGATGCTCTCGCTCGACAACGCGTTCGCGGACGAGGACGTCGTCGATTTTGTCGGCCGCATCCGCCGCTTCCTGCGGCTGCCGGACGACGAGGAGATCGCATTTTCCGCCGAGCCGAAGATCGACGGCCTGTCGATGTCGCTGCGCTACGAAGGCGGCGTGCTTGTCACCGGCGCGACGCGCGGCGACGGCGCCGAAGGCGAGGACGTCACCGCCAACGTGAGAACGCTCGGCGACATTCCCAAGAAGCTGAAGGGAAAAAAATTACCGGCGGTGTGCGAGGTGCGCGGCGAAGTCTACATGACCAAAGCTGCGTTCCTCGAACTGAACCGCAAGCAGGCGGAGGCCGGTAAGCAGCTCTATGTCAATCCGCGCAACACCGCGGCCGGCTCCTTGCGCCAGCTCGACCCGACGATCACGGCGTCGCGGCCGCTCGGATTTTTCGCCTATGCCTGGGGCGAGATGAGCGAAATGCCGGCCGACACGCAGTCCGGCATGATCAAATGGTTCGAGACATGCGGCTTCAAAACCAATCCGCTGACCAAGATGTGCCGCTCGGTCGAGGAGTTGCTTGCATTCCACCGCGAGATCGAGGAGCAGCGCGCCGCGCTCGACTACGACATCGACGGCGTCGTCTACAAAGTCGACCGCCTCGACTGGCAGGAGCGGCTCGGTTTTGTGTCGCGCAACCCGCGCTGGGCGATCGCGCACAAATTCCCGGCCGAGCAGGCGACCACAATCGTCAGGGACATCGAAATTCAGGTCGGGCGCACCGGATTTCTCACGCCCGTCGCCAAGCTCGAGCCGGTAACGGTGGGCGGCGTCGTGGTGCAGAACGCCACCCTGCACAATGCCGAGGAGATCGCGCGGCTCGATGTGCGCATCGGCGACACCGTGACGATCCAGCGCGCCGGCGATGTCATCCCGCAAGTGCTCGGCATCGTCCAGGACAAGCGCCCGCGCGGCACAAAACCGTTTGAATTTCCAAAGAAATGCCCATGCCCGCTGCGCACCGATGTGGTCCGCGAGATCATCGCCGGCGGGGCGGAAGGCGCGCGCGTCCACTGCACCGGCGAGTTCGCCTGCCCTTATCAAGCCGTCGGGCATCTAGAACATTTCGTCTCGCGCCGCGCCTTCGATATCGACGGGCTTGGCGAGAAGCAGATCGAACTGTTCTACGAGCACGGCTGGGTCAAGGAGCCGGCCGACATTTTCACGCTCGAAGAGCGCAACGATAAAATCCGCCTCGAAGAGGTCGAAGGGTTCGGCGAGACCTCGGTGCGCAACCTGTTCGCGGCCATCGCGGCGCGGCGCGAAATTTCGCTGGAGCGGTTCATCTATGCGCTCGGCATTCGCCATGTCGGCGAGACGACGGCGGTGGCGCTGGCGCGCGGCTACGGCAGCTGGGATGCGTTCCACGCCGCCTGCCTCAAGCTTGCCAAGGACGACGAGGAGACCAAGCAGGAGATGGATGCGCTCGATCAGATCGGCGACACCGTGATCGAGAGCCTGCACGATTATTTCGGCGAAGCGCATAATCGCCGGCGTATCGAGCGGCTTGCCGCGCAGGTGCGCATCCGCGACGCCGAAAAACCGCGCGGCGATTCAAAGATCGCCGGCAAGACCGTGGTCTTCACCGGCACGCTGGAAAAGATGACGCGCGACGAGGCCAAGGCCTCGGCCGAGCGGCTCGGCGCGAAAGTATCCGGCGCGGTGTCGAAGAAAACCGATTATGTCGTCGCCGGTCCGGGCGCCGGCTCGAAACTCGCCGAGGCGAAGAAGCTCGGCGTCGCGGTGCTGACGGAAGACGAGTGGGCGAAGCTGATAGGTTGAGGCGCTGGCGCGGAACTCACGCCAGCGGCGCGGTTGCCGCGATCAGCCATTCGCGCGTTGGCGCGTCCACCAGCGGCGCGAGCTTCTCGCGCACGCGGGCGTGATAGGCGTCGAACCAGGCGATTTCCTCGCCGGTCATCATGGCGGGATCGATCAGCCGCGCATCGATCGGCGCCAGCGTCAGCGTCTCGAACGCATTGAGCGGCTTTTCCGCGCCGGCGGCCGGCCGCGCCTCCGTCACCAGCACGAGGTTTTCGATGCGAATGCCGTAGGCGCCGGTGCGGTAATAGCCGGGCTCGTTCGATAGAATCATGCCGCGCTTGAGCGCCGCGCCGCCGAGCTTCGAGATCCGCGCCGGCCCCTCATGCACCGACAGATAGCTGCCGACGCCGTGGCCGGTGCCGTGATCGAAATCGAGCCCCGCCCGCCACAAAAATTGCCGCGCCAGCGTGTCGAGCTGCGCGCCGGTGGTGCCGTCCGGAAACACCGCGCGGGCGATCGCGATATGGCCCTTGAGCACGAGAGTGAAATTCCTGCGCATGTCGGCGGTCGGCGTGCCGACGGCGATCGTGCGGGTGATATCGGTGGTGCCATCCTCGTATTGACCGCCGGAATCGACGAGGAAAAGTTCATCCGGCGCGATGCGCCGGTTGCTCCTGCGGCTGACGCGGTAATGCACGATGGCGCCGTCCGGCCCCGCGCCGGCAATGGTCGGGAAGGAAATATCCTTGAGCAGACCGGTGTCGCGGCGAAAACTCTCCAGCGCTTCGACCGCGTCGATCTCGGTCAGCCGTCCGCGCGGCGCCTCTTGATCGAACCAGGCGAGAAAGCGCGTCACCGCCGCGCCGTCGCGCCGTTGCGCCGCCCGCGCGCCGTCGATCTCGACCGCGTTCTTGACCGCCTTCATCGGCGCGATCGGGTCGCCGCCGCGCAACACTTTGCCGCCGTTCTCGGTGACGAGCCGCGCGATCGCCTCCGGGCAGGCCGCCGGATCGAGCCGCACCGCGCGCTGTTGCGCGCCGAGCGCCGCGAGGTCGCGCTCGAAATCTGCGGACGCGCGCACTTCGGCAAGACCCTCGAGATAATGCCGGACGTCGTTGCCGAGCTTGCGGGTGTCGATATAGAGCGTGGGCCTGCCCTTCGCCGGCATCACGGCGAAGGCGAGCGCCACCGGCGTGTGCGGAACATCGCTGCCGCGGATGTTGAACAGCCAGCACACGGCTTGCGGATCGGAGACGACCAGCGCGTCGGCCTTGAGTTTTTCGATCTCGGCGCGGACGCGCGCGAGCTTCGCCCGGCGACTCTTCGCCGGCATAGCGCAGATCGTGCAGCACGACCGCGGCGGACGGCGGCGCCGGCCGGTCATGCCAGCCGGTGTCGATCGGATTGTCGTCGACGGCAACGAGGCTCGCTCCGGCCGCCGCGCAGGCTTTGGCGAGCCGCTCGGCGCCATCGAGCGTATGCAGCCACGGCGAATAGCCCAGCTTGGCGCCGGACGGCAGATTGTCTTCGATCCATTGCGCCGGCGGATGTTCGACCAGATGCGCGATGGCGAAGGCCGACGCGTCCACTTCCTCGCGCGCCTGCACGGTGTAGCGGCCATCGACGAAGAGGACGGCACGGTCGGCCAGCACGATGGCGGCGCCGGCCGAGCCGGTGAAACCGGTGAGCCAGGCGAGCCGCTCGGCGCAGGGCGGCACATATTCGTTCTGATAGCGGTCCGCGCGCGGCACGATGAAGCCATCGAGACCGCGCCGCTTGAGTTCCGCCCGCAACGCCGCGAGCCGCGGCGCGACGGCGGCGCTGTCGCCGCGATCCTCGAACGATTGAAATTGGGCCTCGAACATGCGGCGCAATCTAGCAGGCCGAAGCCCGCCTGAGCACCAGCGTCGTCCAGCCATCGAGCGTGATACGGCGTTCGAGCCGCAGCCCGTGATAGGCGGTGCGGCGCGGCATTGGCCTGCGATGCCAGCAGTCCGGATAGGACGAGACGGCCGCCGGGCGCGATGATCTCGGTCAGCGGCGCGGCGAGGCGTTGCAGCGGTGCCGAGCAGGATATTGGCGAAGACGAGATCGAACGGCGCACGCGGCGCGGATTGCCGGCGCGGCGAGACCGTTGGCCCGCAAAACCTCGACCATCGCGCGGTTAAGCCTGGCGTTGCCTCGCGCGACACTCACCGCGCCGGGATCAATGTCGGTCGCCAGCACGCGCCGGCGCAGCGCGCGGGCGGCGGCGATGGCGAGCACGCCCGAGCCGGTGCCGAGATCGAGGATGCGCAATCGACTGGTGCCGCCGCCCGGCGATCGGCACAGCCGGTCCAGCGCCAACAGGCAGCCGCGCGTGGTGCCGTGATGGCCGGTGCCGAAGGCCAGCGCCGCCTCGATCTCGATGCCGATCCGGTTGACTGCAATGCCGGCGCGGTCGTGCGCGCCGTGGACGACAAACCGGCCCGCCGCGACCGGCTTGAGCGCGGCCAAACTCGCGCCGACCCAATCCTCCGCCGCAACCCGCGTGAAGCGGAGCGCGCTGCCTGCTTGCGGCCGGGCCGCCGCAACCGCCAATTCCCGCAGCTTCCGCCGGTCCGGCGGCGCGCGAAAATAAACCGTCACCTGCCAACGGCCGTGGCCCACATCCACAAGGCCGACCGCTATCTCGTCGGCGTCCAGGCTCTCGGCAACGATATTTGCGAATTTGCGGGCCGATTGCTCATCGGTCAAAAGCACCGCGACGGGGGTGGCTGGAATGCTGTCTGTTTGTTTATAAGACATTGAAAAATAGATGTTTTCAGAACAATCCCACGCAGTTCACAGGGAAGGATTTCAACCGCTCCGCGGCGCGCTGGAGCAAGTTGGCAGGTAGTGTCTCAGTTTGATTGTGGCGCCATCCTCCTTGCCTTTCGTTCACTTTTCGTTCACGTTTGCTGTGGAGAATGGGGAGCAATATGCAGGATCAGCGTTTGTCTGAGGTTAGTACGCCCGTGCTATGCAACTATCCGGCGCGGGGGAGTTGGGTGATGATCGACCGGGACTTGTATCAGGCCATCCCGATCCACGGACAGCGCATTACCCTCTGCGGCTCAACGCGGTTTCGAGAGCACTTCGATTTCTGGAACACCCATCTCACCCTGGCCGGAAACGCCGTCTATTCGGTTGCCGTGGATGCACATGGCGAAGCGCGCGAGGCACTACCGACAGAAAAGGAGAAGGTCCTGCTGGATGAGGTCCATCTTCTCAAGATCAAAAATAGCGACGCAATCTTCGTTCTAGACGTAAATGGCTACATTGGCTCAAGCACGTCGCGCGAAATCGAGTTTGCACGGTCGCGGGGCAAGGACGTGTATTATCTGAGCAAGCTCTTTCCTCAAATGGCTAAGCGGTCGGCCTGAACTCGACTGTTCTAGCGTTCATATCCGCTATCAGCTTACCACCGTTGCCCTGCTTGCTGGCGGCGATCATGCCACGTATGGCGGCGGCGGTCTGAAGCATCATGTCCTGCCAGCCGCGCCCAGTTACCCACCCAATTTCACGTTCACCGGAAAAGAGTCTAAGCTGTTTCAGGAACGAGGTATCGACACTTGTAGCGTGTTCAAGAAAGTCGTTGTGCTCAAAGTACAGGAATATTAGGCGACTCATTGCCTCCTCGATGTCGCGCGCCTTTGCGCCGTCTTCTACTCGGTCAGTGGTAGGGTCTGATTTGCGTTTTAGACCCAGTAGTTTCCGGAATACTGGCGACCAACGAAATGCGGCCATGAATCCAATATGGATGACGTCGTGAAAACGATAAAAGTCCTCTCTGTATTCGTTATCGTCGACGATGTCGCCAACTTGTTGGCCGTCCGGCAACAGGAGTTTCATTTTGACAATGCCTCCCTCCTCATGCCTCTCGAAGGTAAATTCTAGATGATCCGGGAATTGCTCGGCGGGTTGCGATAGAAACTCGCGTCCCGGGGAGAACAAAACATTGGGCTGGACCGTCCACCGCTCTTTTACAAATTCGAGATTTGTTTCCGCCACCTCTGTAAGAGTTACATCAAGATGGCTGGCGATCGCGGCGACGTACCACAGCACATCGCCCAGTCGGGAAATAAACTCAGGCTTTTGCGTGCCGATCTCTATGTCCTGCCGCATGCACTTCTTAAGCAGGCTCGCGAACTTTCCAACTTCATCAACGAGGCCGTGAACAAGGAAATGCAGCTTCTCCTGGTCGTCGAGTGGCAGGGTGTCCGTTTGCTTGGCCCCCGCCTGATACTCATCGAAATTCATGGCACGCCCCTACACAACCTGAACGCTACTCCCTCAACCGCTAGGATAGTTAGATAGCCTTTTCTACGCAAACTTGCTATGCTTAGCGCAAAGCATGGAGTGAGCCGTGCCCCGTGGCCCAAAAGGCGAAAACCGCCCTGCTGACGTGAATGCCCGCGCCGTCATGATCGCCAAGATCGCAACGGGCGAGGTCGCAGACGTAATCACGGATGACGGCAAGAACGCCGCGGCCGTAGCATTAGGGCGCATGGGCGGGAAAGCACGCGCGGAATTGCTCGGCAAACGAAAAAGGTCCGAAATTGCTAAGAAGGCTGCTACGGCTCGGTGGAAGTCCCATCGGACTTAGGGGGCTCAATGGCCGTCGGCGCATCTTGCGCGAGCCGCTTCCGCACTACCGCGATCGGCGGTTCAACTGGTAAATTCTCCGGCAGTGTAGCGCCCTCTTTTCGCATGGTCTCCCGGACTTCCTTACCCACTCGCTCGTTGACGACCACGGCAGCAGCTTCACCCTTGATGCCTTTCGTCGTAATCACGTCGGCGGCTAAGAGCATCTGGAAATCATTTGCGGAGAGTTCCAAAGCGCCAGCGCGATCAAGAAGATTCTCTTTGTCGCTGACACCTTTTCTGCGCTTCACGTCCCGTAGCGGCATACCGTATAGGCCGCGATAACGCG
Organism: uncultured Alphaproteobacteria bacterium; assembly: GCA_963742215.1. Taxonomy (GTDB): domain Bacteria; phylum Pseudomonadota; class Alphaproteobacteria; order Rhizobiales; family Xanthobacteraceae; genus BOG-931. Next base: position 11,627 of record CAVULJ010000009.1, on the reverse strand, counting down.
CGTCGTGGAAAATGCCCTGTCGCACTACGCCGGCGTCTTGAGCTACGCCGCTGATTTTCTTGAACGACTCCGTGACCTTCTCGCGCATATCTAGCCGTTGGCGGTCGGCGGCGAGCTGATCGGCTTTTTCCATTCGCCGGGTTTGGATCGCGAAATATACTTGCGCGGCGGCGATCTCCGGCTTGGACGGCTCCCCGTTCATCGCTACGAGATAGCAGGCACCCCTGCTGAGAAAATAGTCGCTGCCCTGCCGTCGGGCACCCTTGCCGACTTCCATCATGATGCTCGTCTGAGCAAAATGATGTTCCACGGCCATGCTGGCTCCTGCACAAGCCGCTTTAGCCCTCGCGATCACATCCTCGAATTGCGCCCAGGTCGGGTAGCCGAGGATTTCGTGAATTTCCCGCGCACGCCAATAGTCTTTTCCACCTGCCGTCTTGCGTTTTACGGCCTCTAATTTCTGCATAGTCGCTTGATATTCTGGGAGTTTTTCTATTTCAGTTGTATCCATAAGGAACACCTCTTATCCGTGCGAATCCCATCCTGCTTGCCACACCCTATCACATCTCTTACTTGTCGTCACATGCATGGACGGGATTTGCACCAATGAATGAACGACGGAAAATTGAAGATCGGCTGAGACGAAAAGAGCAGGAAATTCAGCTCCTAGAGGACCAAATCAAGGACGCCAAGGTTTACATTCAGGCGCTCCAGGACGTTCTAAAGCTTCTCCCTCGGGAGGCCGACGGGGAGACTACCCCAGATGCAATGTTGCGTGCTGGAAGCCTGGTAAGTCAGGCCCGCATAGCCATTAAAACGCATGGGAGTCCTCTTCATATCGATGAAATACTTAGGGTTTTAGGAAAAGAGGTGACTAGAGAGACTAAGGCGGCACTTTCCAGTTCGCTGGCGGCCTATGTAAGACGTAGTGAGATTTTCACGCGACCAGCACCAAACACTTACGGTTTGATTGAGCTTAATCCTCCCGCAGAGCGGCAAGCCGACACGGGCACCCCACCGCCTAATTTCGGAGAGGATGACCCAAGTTAAGTGAACTTTTTACTTGACGCTAAGCATGAAAGTTCATATCATGCGGGGCATGAACAAGGTCCCATTGGAAAAGCGCGTTCAAATCCTGACCATGCTGGTCGAGGGATCGTCCATGCGTTCGGTCTCGCGAGTTTGCGGCGTGTCGATCAATACGGTCACAAAGTTACTGGTGGACGCTGGGACGGCTTGTGCGGCCCTTCACGATGAAAAGGTCCGCAACGTCGCAGCAAAGGCCATCCAATGCGATGAAATCTGGTCGTTCGGCTACGCCAAGGCCAAGAACGTAAAGTTCGCCAAAAGCGCGCCAGAAGGCGCGGGCGACATTTGGACTTGGACTGCTATCGACGCCGACTCCAAGCTGATCGTGTCATGGCATGTCGGTGACCGCAGCCAGCACACCGGCATTTCGTTTATGGGCGATCTTAAGGCGCGACTCGCCAATCGCGTCCAGCTAACGACTGACGGCCATAAAGCCTACTTGAAGGCCGTTGAGGTGGTCGACTTTGATGCCGACTACGCCATGCTCAGCAAGATTTTTGCGACCGATTACGCCGGACCGGGCCGCTACAGTCCGCCCAAGTGCATTGGCGCGATCAAGCAGCCGATCATGGGCAATCCAGACCCGGCGCTCATCAATACGTCATTTGTCGAAAGGCAAAACATGACAATGCGGATGGCAATGCGGCGGTTCACGCGGTTAACCAACGCATTCTCAAAGAAATTCGAGAATCATTGTCACGCGCTGGCTCTGTATTTCTTTTGGTACAACTGGGTTCGTAATCACAAGACGCTGGGGATAACTCCGGCGATAGCCGCCGGCCTCATCGAAACCCCGCTGAAATTCACAGACTTACTCACAACAATGGACGCCGATGATCGACACCGATTAGTCGAGAAGCGGCAGGCAGTTATTGAAGCCTCCGAACAATCATCCCCGTCACAATCAAACTGAGACACTACCAGTTGGCAACAGCGTCATCCACCGATTATCCGTGCGCTTATCCACGTAATCTCCCCAATCTCTCCACAGCGTTTCCACATGGCTCTCTGCATGGCCCCCTGCATGGCCCTCTGCGCTTTCGGCGCTCGCGCCAACGGTCATAATCGGCGAATAATGGACGCCGTAGGATGTTCATAGCCAGTGAACGTCTCGATGCCGGGAGCATGACATGATCGCAGATTACGCGCGCAGACTATCCATGATCGCGGCCATTGGTTTGGCCGCATGCCTTGGCGCCGGCAGTGCACGGGCGCAGGCCGCACCTGACTATGCCGCTTTGCTCGCCGCGCCGGACCGCAGCGACGCCGACCGCAACGCCGACAAGCGCCGCGATCCGCTGCCGTTTCTCGTCTTCGCGGGTCTCCGCCCTGGCATGAAGGTGCTCGATATGGCTGCCGGCGGCGGCTATTCGAGCGAGCTCGTGGCGCGCGCCGTGGCGTCGGACGGCGTCGTTTACGCGCAAAACCCCGCCGATCTCGGCGACAAGCCGAAGGCGGCTTTTGCCTCGCGCATGACAACGCCGGCGGCGAAGAACATCGTCGCCGACACCGCGCCCTACGACGATCCAATTCCGCCCGGCGTGGGCAATCTCGATGCCATCACGTTTCTGTTTTACTACCACGACACCAGCTACATGACCGTCGATCGCGCCACAATGGACCGCAAAATGTTCGCCGCGCTCAAGCCCGGCGGCGTCCTGATCATCGCCGATCATTCGGCGCTGCCGGGCCAAGGCATCTCGGTCGCGCACACCTTGCACCGCATCGAGGAGAGCACGCTGCGCCAGGAGGTCGAGGCCGCCGGCTTCAAATTCGTCGCCGAAGGCAATTTCTGGCGCAACGCCGCCGACACCCACGACTTCCCGAGCTACAAGGCGGACATGCCGGTCGATAATTTCGTGCTGAAGTTTCAGAAACCGAACTGAGCCTACTGCAGCTGGTCCTTCACTGCGTCGAGGCCGGCATTGACGCAATCGTCATCGAAGCCCGGCGAACCGGAGGCGCCGACGCCGCCGATGATTTCGTCGCCGATCTTGATCGGCTGACCGCCCGGAATGGCGATCACGTTCGGCAGCGTCACTTGCTGGTGGGCAACCGAGTTGGGGTCTTGCAGCTTCTTGGCGTAATCCGCCGTGGTTTGTTTGAAGGCCAGCGCCGTATAGGCCTTGCGCCGCGCATTCTCCATGGTCATCGGGCTGGCATTGTCGCCGCGCATCGCAACCATCGTCTCGCCGTCACGGTCGACGATGGCGACAGACTCTGCATAGCCCTTGGTCGTGCAAGCGGCGATGACGGCTTCGGCGATGGTCTTGGCGACGCTGTAGGACAGATCCTTGTGTGTGATCAGCGCGGCGCCGGCGGGAGCCGACATGCCAAGCGTGCCAAGGATGACTGGAACGGCGACGAAACGGACTAACGACATATTGCAACCTCCCGATAAAAGTTTTGGCTGACAAATAACAGCGGACCCGAAAGCCTATTCCATTTCGGATTGCCGAATTGCGGCAGCGCCTCTCAACACGCCGTGAACGGACGTCCTACCACTGCCGGTAAGCCGGCTGGCCGTAATAAGACTGACCGTAGGGCTGAGCGTAATACTGCCCGTAATAAGGCTGCGCGTAATAGCGCTGGCCGTAAGAGGGCTGGCCATAATAGCCCTGCGGCTGCTGGTATTGCGGCGCGATCGGCTGCGGCTGGTCGGACACAGTCTCGTTCATCGGCGGACGCGACCGCGCGACCGGCCCGTAGCCGCCAGCGGGCGTGCGGCCATCGATGATGACGGTGGTGTTGGCCATGCCTTCCGCCTTCACCAGATCGAACAGCACGGTGGCATTGTCCGGGGACAACCTGACACAACCATGCGAGACGGCGAGGCCGAGGTGTTTCACATCGAAAAAGCCGTGCACCGCATGGCCCCGCATGTCGAAGAACATCGTATGCGGCATCGGCGCATTGTCCCATTCCTGGGAATAATGGTCGGCATCCATGCGGTTTATCTTGAAGCTGCCGTTCGGCGTGTCGTAGCCGGGCCGTCCGGTCGATACCGGCCAGACGTAACGCTGGGCGCCGTCGACAGCGACCGACATCTGCTGCGTCGATTTGTCGATCGCGATAACGATATCGGCGCGGGCGGAGTTGGTAAACGCAAAAGCCGCGGCGAACAGCGCGGCGGCAAGACTGGAAGCGTAAATTGTGGCGGAACGCATAAACATACCCGAACGGACGGTCACCCAACTCCTAGAAGTCTTTCGCCAGTCTTTGGTTCAAATCAAGAGTGCTGCGGCGCTCTCGGGCGGGATGGTGAACGGAATAAGGCGGGATAGGTAAGACAACGGAACGAGTGACATCGTTCTCGCGGCGCGTCTGAGCGTCCGAGCTTTGCTGGCAAGTTCAAAGAGCTCCTCCCAACGAAGGGAGGCGGAGCGCCGACAGGCGCATTGTCTTTGGAGCCGCATCGTCGGATGCGGCAGCGGGCTGATCGCAGCCCGCTCGCCTCTCGGCGCTCCACCGCGGTTCTCGCCAGAGGCTTTACCCTGACTGGCTCAGCTTCAGGCCATGCTTCCTGGGACCCGGATCCAGACGGGCGTTACCCGCCCTTTTCCTGTCCCAGTCCAGGGACAGCACCTCCCCCACCGGCCGTAGTACCGGCATGAGTGATGCCCGAAGCCGCCCGGGAGCGGATTGCGAATCCGCCCGCAGGCACCGCACCCGCCCCACTTTCAGGATCGCCTCTAGAAAGCGCCCTTCATGAGCGAGATTCGTTATGATGTAACTGAAATGGTGACTGGTGTCAATGGAAATGTGACGCGCTTCTCCTACCCCCCGCGAAAGCGGGGGAGGATGAATGCCGTCAATGCCGCTTGAAATACTGCACCGCCCGCTCGTGCTTCTCGGCGGCGGCGCGGCTGGCGAAGGTGCCGAGATTGCGGCGTCGGCCGGTTTTCGGATTTACCTTGCGCGAATAGAGCCGGTATTTGCCGGATGGCAGTTTGCGGATCATGGCGGGCTCCATTAATTCGCATTCGTCATGGCCGGACTTGTTCCGGCCATGACGCCGTAAGGGCGTCGAGTGCAATCCGCTCACCCGGAAAGCGCCTACGCCGTCCGCCCAAATCCATCCCGCGTAAGCCGCACGATGGCCCGGTCGAGCGCGGAGAGAAAAGCTCGAGCGGTCGCGCGGCGCGAATGGCTTTGGGCCGCCGGTGATCTCGCCGGCGCTGCGCAACGAATCCATCAGGTTGCGCGTCGCCAGCGTCATGCCGATCGACTCTTCGGCTAAAGGGTTTGCCGTTCGGCGCGATGACCTCGGCGCCGGCTTTGACGCAGCGGCTCGCCAGCGGCACGTCGGCCGTAATGACAATGTCGCCGCGCTTGGCGCGCTCGGCGATCCAGTTGTCGGCTTCGTCCATGCCGGCGCCGACGACGACGCGCTCGATCATCTCATCGCGCGGCACCGCGATCGGGCTGTTGCTGACGACGAAGACTTTAAGCGCGACGCCCTTCCGCGCATGGCGTTCGGCGACGCGATAAATCTCCTGCTTTACCGGGCAGGCATCGGCGTCGATGTAGAGAGTGATCATCCTATTCGACTAACACATGTCGCTTTCGGCAAGCCGTGAGAGTCGGTACCATATGCCACGGCTTTGGGGGCGATCTTTGGACTTCGTCTCGAGAATCCCGCTTCCACCGAGGAATAGATGACCAATCGATTGACGCCGGCGCGATCCACACGCCTTCGCGCTGCGGGCTTTTGCGCATCTGCCGCCGTTGCGATGGTCATTGCGACACTCTTGGCCGCGCTGACCGCGGCGCCGCCCGCCGATGCCAAGCAGGCGGGCCCCACGACGGCCCCGCGTCCGGCGGCGGACCCGATCATGGCAATCGTGTCGATCAAGAGCCAGCAGGTGACCTTCTATGACGCCGACGGCTGGATCCTGCGCGCGCCGGTCTCGACCGGCACGACGGGGCGCGAGACGCCGGCCGGCGTCTTCGCCGTGATCGAGAAGGACAAGGATCACCATTCGAGCATGTATGACGATGCCTGGATGCCGAACATGCTGCGCATCACCTGGAACGGCATCGCGCTGCACGGCGGCCCATTGCCCGGCTACGCCGCCTCGCACGGTTGCGTGCGCATGCCTTTCGATTTCGCCGAGAAGGTGTTCGACAAGGCGCCGCTGGGGATGCGGGTGATCATCTCGCCGAACGACACCGAGCCGGTCGCGTTCTCCGATCCGGCGCTGTTTCAGCCGAAGCAGGATGTGATCGACGCGATGCCGGCGCGCGCGCAAGCGCTGGCCCACGACGCGGACGACGCCGCCAAGGCTGCCGTCGCCGCGAAGGCCGCTGTCGCGCCGGCAAAGCGCGCCGCCGCCACGGCGCCTGCGGCGGTGCGCAATCTCACCTCTCTCAAGCAACGCGCGGATGCCGAGCTCGCCTACGCCGAGAAGGTGCTCACCGCCGCCAGCGCCAACGCCGCCAAGATGGACCAAGCCATGGCGGACCAAGCAACGGCGGATCAGGCCAAAACCGATCCGGCCGATGCGGACCAAGCTAAGACCGACCAAGCCAAGATAGATCAAGCCAAAGCAGACCAGGCCAAAGCGGACCAGGCCAAGGCCGCAGCGCAGGACATGCAGCAGAAGGCCGCCGCCAAAGCAGGAGATCTGGCCAATCAGCTCGACGCCGCCAAGGCTGATCTGAAAGCGAAGCAGGACGCCGCCGCGGCCGCGACAGCAGCCGCCAAGGCCGCCGAGGCCAAGCGGATCGAGACTGCAAAAGCCGCGGCGGACGCGAAGCTCGCCGGCGAGCCGGTTTCGATCTTCATCAGCCGCGCGACGCATAAGCTTTACGTGCGGCGCGACACGCACAAGAAATGGCCGGACGGCGGCGAGGTGTACGACTTCAGCCAGGAGTTCCCGGTCACCATCAAGGATCCTGACAAGCCGCTCGGCACCCACATCTTCACCGCGGTGGCGCGCGACGGCGGTGGTTTGCGCTGGACCGAAGTCTCGATCGACAACGGCGACAACGCCCAAAACGCGCTCGACCGCATCACCTTCCCGCAGGAGGTGCTCGACAACATCGCGCCCACCGCATTGCCGCTGTCCTCGATCATCATCTCGGACGAGCCACTGTCGAGCGAAACCAATTACCGCACCGAGTTCGTCGCGGTGCTCAGCAACCAGCCGCAAGGCGGCTTCATCACCCGGGCGAAGTCGCCCGACATGCTCGACGCGCGCAACCAGGATGACAACGGATTTGGATACGGCTGGTTCGGCTCACCCGCCTATGCGCAGCCGTCGTATGCGCAGCCGTCGTACGGACAGTCCCGCCGCGGCCAGTCCTATTATCCGGCGCAGCGAGGGTACTGGGGGAATTAGGGCATGATCCGGAAAAGCATGCCCTCGGACTTGATCCGGGGGTGGTTACCGGTTTTCCGAAAAGATCATGCCCCACTAAACAACCAGACCATGATCCGATCAACTTGATCGGATCATGGGTCGTAGCGGTGCGCGTCTTCCCCAAGCGTAAGGGCGTCCCTTTTTACCACACGCTGTCGCATTCCGAGCCGCCGCCATTGAGAATGGGATGACAGACCATTCCCCTGCGGTTGACCCAGGAGTTGTCGAGCGTCGTGTTGGTATAAATCCAGCCCTGCGCCCGCATGCATTGCTTATAGGCCGCCGACAGAGGGTTATGCAGCCCGGTACCATATTGCAGGTCGCAGCTTCGCCCGGCAGCGTTGAGCTGGGCGTCGCTCTGCGGCGGGTGCATCGCCGTCCAGTGTGTGGTGTCCGCCTGCGCGGTCATTGCGCCGCCGAGCAGCAAAGCCGCAACCAGAACGATCCGTTTCATCGGATATCCTCCATTTTAAACGCGCCGCCTTATTGATTGGTAGCGCGCGGGGAATAGCCGGGTTCAAAAACGCCCGATTACAAATCGGACAGGATCAGCGGGCGGCCAGCAAAAGTGGTCTCCGGTTTTGCGTCCGGCCGCCCGCCAACGAAAACGTCGCGCGGCGACGCGATAAACCTCCCGCTTCACCGGACAGGCATCCGCATCAATGAAGATGGAAATCATTTCTGAGAGAACCCGCCTGTGCTAGCTTTTGAGGGTAAGACGGCGGTCTTATAGTCCACTGTTGCTTTCGATGGAGAGCAAAAATCCGATGTCCGCAACGCGCACAACGCTGCTAATCGGCACAACCAAGGGCGCCTTTTTGCTTTCCGGCGGGAACGACCGTAGCGGCTGGGCGATTCGAGGTCCTTACTGTGACGGCTGGCCGATCAACCACATGATTGGAGACCCTGAGACCGGCACGCTTTGGGCCGGCGGCGGCGGCGAATGGCATGGCGCGGGCATCTGGCGCAGCGAAGACGGCGGCGCGACCTGGAAAGTCACCCGTCTCACCAAGGGGAGGATGGACGATTGGGCCGCCAAAGATCCCACTGTCGCAAAGATGATCGGCTGGACCGGCGAACCATTACCGTTCACCGACTCGTTCGCGCAGATCTGGTCGCTTAGCTACGCGCACGGAACGCTGTATGCAGGCACCAAGCCGGCGAGCCTCCTGGCCAGTACGAACGGCGGCAAAGATTGGGTGAAGTTACATGGCCTGACGGATCACCCTTCCGCCGATAGCTGGACTCCCGGTGGCGTAGGGCTGACGCTGCACAGCATCGTCCCCGATCCGGCTAACCGAAAAAAGTTCTGGGTCGGAATCTCGGCGGCCGGCGTTTTTGCGACCGAGGACGGCGGGGCAACATGGGAGCGCCGCAATCGTCTCTCAAACGCCGAAGCCTGTACCCACTCCGAGCATCCTGCCGCGCCACGCGATGGCGACATCGGGCACTGCGTTCACAACATGATCCGTGCGCCAGGTGCAAGCGACGTCCTTTACCAGCAGAACCACTACGGCGTCTGGCGCTCGGCGGACGGCGGCCGGAGCTGGAACGATTGCACCAAAGGTCTGCCGTCGACCTTCGGCTTTCCCATCCGCGTTCATCCACGGGATCCGAACACAATCTGGACACTGCCGCTTAACGGTGACACAGCCGGACGTTTTCCACCCGACGCGGCCGCAGCGGTCTGGCGATCGCGCGACGGCGGCCAAAGCTGGCAGGCGATGCGACAAGGCCTGCCGCAGAAGGACTGTTTCTTCACCGTTCTCCGTCAAGCGATGGCCGGTGACGACCGCGATCCAGCGGAACTCTATTCGGCACAAACAGTGGCTCAGTGTTCGGAAGTGTCGACGAAGGTGAGACTTGGCAGGAGATTGCACGTCACTTGCCGACGATTCTTGCCGTCGAAACACTCGAACAGAGATGACGTGGAATGAGACCGCTATTTATCGGACTGTTCCCAGACGCCTCGATAGCTATCGAAGCTTTCTTCTGGGACTGCATACGGAATGATGTCATTCGAGCCATAGCTGCCACGGATAATTTGAAAGTAATGATGTTGCTCGGTCCCATCAGAGCCGAGCAACACCATTCGAGCTCGCATCGTATTCGGAAGTGCAAATCTATGTTCTGCATCTGGGGGCGTGGATTTCACCGCTCCCCAGCGCATTAAGTTTTTAGTCTCACCATCATCATATTTTGAAATTACCGTCACAAACAATCGTTGACCGCGAACATAGCTTTTAAATTGAGCGATCTCGACCCGATTTCTTTGCGACCACCCCAAACCATTCGGAATGAGCAGCGAGTAATCGACGAAAAACGCGAAGATTATCTCCCATTGCAGTCAGCTCTGCCGTGTAAAGGACTAGGACGTTGGTGGTGTTGTTGGACGGAGCCATCGGCGCGATGATTTGATTTTTTGCAAAAGGAGTTGGAAGGTCTTGCTCGCTGATCAATCGATCCGAGGGCTGCAGCCGAAAGAAGGGAATTATTGGCCATTCCTGCTGTTGCACAAATGGGCCAAAGATAACGACGATAAAAAGGATGGCGAATGCCGCCACCACCAGGATTGGCGACGGCTTTCGAAAAAAATCTAATAACCACCGTCGCCCGAACAACATCACAATCAGGCCGCAAAGGCCGACAATTGCAAAAATTGCTCGCCAAAGAGGATCTTTGAAAAACTGACCAATACTTTGAAGCAAAAGCGTCGCAAACGCCCCCAAGAGCGCGGCGAAAACAAGATTGCCGCCGACATTAAGTCGGCGGCGAGGGAGTTGGAAGCCCCTCACTATCAGAATTAGTATTGGGTCGCATGAGTGATGACCTAACATCCATAGGCTGTAGATTGAAGTGTACATGAGGTCGGAGCGGCAACGCCGCGTGACAAAGCACTGAACGAAGCTTCGGTAAGGGACTGCCGTTTGGCTACTGCCGTCCGACCGACACCGACCGACTTACACGAACCTTTTCGAGGCCATTTTGGGTTAGGAATAGCCGGACTTGATCTTCCACAGCTTCGCTTGCTTTCGATCCGATCATAACTTCATCAAGATGCTGCCTAAGTGTCGGTTGGAAAATTTTCACGAACGGACGCTGACCATTTAGGTGCACTTGCAGCTCTGGTTTCTTCTTAGAGTTTAGGACAAGCAGCCTGGTCTCATTTTGATGTTTCCAACCATCACCTTTGGTAATGACGCAATTCCATAAAACCTCACAGTACATTTCGGCCATCAACCGACGGAAGAGAGCTTGCGCAACCTCTCCTCCTGTTATTTGTTCCTGCACGATGTTCTTTCTTAATGAAATCAACGGCGGATTGGATTACCCGGGCGAATGTTGCGCTTTAACATTTTTATTTCGCCGTAGATCACCTTTCCAAAATAAATACGCCTTCTTCCGGTTTTGGATTTTCAATTGCAAGTGGGATGAAGAATTTTGGCCGACAACCCGATTGCGACGCCGTTTTCTTTATCCGCCATATCGAGCCCACTGCTCAGGGTATCATCTCGTGCACCGAAGCTGGCAGAATAAAACTCAACGATGGATTTTATCTCCTCGCGAAAACCAGTTTCGATTAGCGGCTCAATAAATAATTGAAGTAATCGACCAATTCGCTCAGAGGCAATGACGCTCGCAAAGAGAGAGTTGAGCATGGTGCTTACATACATCAAACCCGAATGTTAGTTCTTCGGTGTCGTCCATGTGGTAGATGCTAGTGAACCAAAACTCCTCAGTACTGATTATGCTCTCGAATGCAGCCTGAGACGTATAGTGGAAGAGCGTTTCTGGTTGGCGAATTTTTTTTATTGTATTGCGCCTGGCCATCCGCTTGTCTGAGTTAGCTCGGAATTTGGTGGCAGCTTTTTCGAGGGTCGGGCCGAGATTTCTGGGATCGATTGGTGCCATAGCAACATATTAAACTCGTCTCATACCCTCTCGACAAAACTATCCACCACCCGCTTCTCACCGGCGCGGTCGAACTGGATGGTCAGCTTGTTGCCGTCGATGGCGGTGACGTTGCCGTTGCCGAATTTCTGGTGAAAGACGCGGTCGCCGAGCGTGAAGGCGGAAACCGTGCCGGTGGATTTGGCGACCAGCTCGCCTTCGATGGTGAGCGGCAGGCGGCGCGAGCCGCTCGACTGGTCCCGGTTGCGCCACGGCGACGGC